>CAWCSN010000002.1:0-352745 GCA_963798235.1 uncultured Alphaproteobacteria bacterium
GCAGCTGGAAGGATTTCACCGTCTGGGCCCGCGACTGCACATCGGCGGTCAGCGCCCAGTCGTAGAACTTCTTGGCCTCTTCCTCGTTGCGGGCGCCGGCAATGATCGACATCGAGCCGATCTCGTAGCCGGTCCCCTCGCAGGGCGCGACCGGAACGATCGGGAAGCCCGCCGCGGCCTGCGCGACGGCGTCGTGCAGGAAGACGATGCCGATCGTGGTCTCCCCGAGGCCGGCGGCCTTGATCGGGGCGGAGCCGGACTTGGTGTACTGGTTGATGTTCTTGTGGAGCGCCTTCATGTACTCGAAGCCGTCCTCCTCGCCCATCAGCTGAACGATCGTGGCGAGCGTCGTGTAGGCGGTGCCGGAGGAGTTCGGATTGGCGATCTGGATGTGGCCCTTGTACTCGGGCTTGATGAGATCGGCCCAGCATTTCGGCTCGGGCAGGTTGTTCTTGGCGAGCAGATCCTTGTTGTAGCCGAAGCCGAGCGCGCCGGAATAGACGCCGACGGTGCGGTGATCGCCGGCTTCGGCCTGCCGATCGCCCAGTCGTGCAACTCGCTCATCATCGGCGACTGGTACTGTTCGGTCAGTTCCTCCTGCGCGGCCTGCAGGTGCGGATCGCCGGTGCCGGCCCACCAGATGTCGCCCTTGGGGTTCTGCGACTTCGCCTTCACCTGCGCATAGATCTCGCCGGAACTCTTGCGGGTCATGTCGACCGTGATTCCGGTCTCCGCCTCGAAGTCCTTGGCCATCAGCTGGCACCAGGCTTCGTCGGCGGCGCAGTAGAGCGTCAGGCTGTCGGCCATCGCCGGCGCCTGACCGAGGCTGGCGAGCAGCGCCAGCGCACCGGTAGAGATCATGAGCTTCCGCATTCGGCATCCTCCCCCTTTTGTCACCGTCCTCCGGCGCGATGCGCGGGGCGGCGCTGCCAAGGTCTTGCGAAAACAGGTTTGATGCAATCAAGTTCAGGCGGAAATGTTCGAAAACACGAGCTTGGAGCCCGAGGATACGCAAAGAAGATCGCGCACAAGCGGCCAAGGCCACAGCCGCGCAGCGCTCGCGGGAGAGCGGGATCGACGGCCCGGCGGCGGCAAATCCTTCGGCAGCATGGGCCACTGGCAGCCCGCCGAGGCCATGTAGAGGATCGCGTTCATGACTTCCCCCAGGCCCGTCGTCCGCGGCCGACCCAAGGTCGCGCACGCGGCAGGAAGGGTGCCACCAGCGTCCATTCCCGGTCCGTCAGATCACTTGAGTATCGGCATCCTCGCCGCGCATAATCGCGCCGAGCCGTATCATTCAAGGGCATCGGGTCTCCGTCAGTTCTTTCCAAACCGACGTGGATCACAACCCTATGATATCGCTCAACTCGTTTCGGGTCCGGCTCTCAGCGCCCAACTCGCTCGACTCAAAAGTCGGCAGCGGCGTACAGGCTGGCGCTGTTTCCGGATCGGCGGGGGCTGCTTGGAACTGAATTCCCGCGAAAATCGCGGGAGCTACCACCACCTCGGGCGGCAGATGGACCCGACAATCCCGCAAAGAGCGACTTTTGGGTCAGGCGCTAAGGGAGGATTGCGCGCTGAACGACAAATCGCCATCCGCCCAAATCGGTAGCCTCCAAATACTGCCACTATCAAGAGAGCGCCTCGGCGAGCGCAAGCAAACAACGTGGCGATAGGCGGTCACCCGGCTACGGACCCGGCCGTAAGCATGGAAGCTGTCATTACAGTGAACAGGGTTCCTTCCGCCACCGCGTCCTACCGCCTCAGGAACGCCAGCAGCGCCGTGTTGAAGGCGTCAGCGTGGCTGACGTTGCAGCCGTGCGGCGCGCCTTCGAGGATGACGAGCTCGCTCGCAGGGATCGCCTCGTGGGTCAGGGCGCCGGAGCCGGCGAGCGGCACGATCGCGTCGGAATCGCCGTGCAGCACGAGGGTCGGCACCGTCACCTTGGTCAGGTCGGCGCGGAAGTCGGTGGTGCCGAAGGCCTTCATGCAGCCGAGCGCCGCAGCCTGGCTCGACTCGTGGCAGAGGGCGACCGCCTTCGCGAGTTCGTCCTCCGACACCTTCAACGCGCCATCGACCGAGAAGAAGCCACGCGCGAAACCGTCGAAGAACGTCGCGCGGTCGGCCCGCAGGCCCGCCTCCATTTCCCCGGCAGCCGCTTCGGTCAGCGGTCCGGCGGGGTTGTCGGCGGTCTTCATCAGGAAGGGCGGCACGGCCGCGGCGAAAACCACGCTGTGCAGCCGGTCCTCGCCGTGGTTGGCGATGTAGCGCGCCACCTCGCCACCCCCCATCGAGAAGCCGACCAGCGTCACGTCGGAAAGGTCGCGGTCGGCGAGCAGCGCCTCGAGATCGGCCGCCAGCGTGTCGTAGTCGTAGCCGTCCTCGGGCTTGTCGGATCGCCCGAAGCCGCGCCGGTCATAGACCACCACCCGGAAGCCCGCCTCGCGCAACGGCTCGACCTGATGCTCCCACGCCGCGGCGGAGAGCGGCCAGCCATGGATCAGCACAACCGGCCGACCGGTGCCGCCGGAGTCCTCGAAATGCAGGCGGACGGGATGATCTTCGCTCATGTCGCTTCCCTCGGGTTACTCCCGAGCCAACGCCGGCCGGCGGGCTGCGGTTCCTAGCGCAGCGGCACCAGCGAGGGCCCGGGCGACGGCCCCGGCGACCCCGCCGGCGGCTCCGGCGCCTGGTCCTGCGGGTGCGCCGCCGGCATGCCGTCGATCAGCGGTCCCGGCGCCGGCGCCAGCAGCGGCCCGGGGGCGGCACCGCCCGAGGGTGCTCCGGGCGGCGGTGGCGCCACCTGCAGCTCGTCGCCGACCTCCGGCGCGCGCAGCGGCGGGAACCACCAGGCCAGCGCCAGCGCCGCCGCCAGCGCGACCACCAGCCCGGTCAGGACCCCCCGCCAGAAACCGTACGTGCCGCGCTGCATCACCGCTCCGCTTTCCGTCCCGCGGGCCCCTCCGGCCGCGCGCATCCCCTTGACCCCGTCCCGGCGCCGAGGGCATCTATAGCGTGGTGGCCACGCGGCGCCAGCCGAAAAGCCCCCTCGGAAAGGCCCCGAAATGCTGCTGTTGATCGACAATTACGACAGCTTCACCTACAATCTCTTCCACTATCTCGGCGAGCTCGGGGCCGAAACGCGCGTCGTCCGCAACGACGAGATCGACGTCCAGGCCGCGATGGCGCTGAACCCCTCCGCCATCCTGCTCTCCCCCGGCCCCTGCGATCCCGACCAGGCCGGCATCTGCCTCGCCCTCACCCTCGCCGCCGCCGAAACCGGTACGCCGCTCCTCGGCGTCTGCCTCGGTCACCAGACCATCGGCCAGGCCTTCGGCGGCCGCGTCGTGCGCGCGCCCGAGATCGTCCACGGCAAGCTCGGCACGATCCACCACGAGGGAAAGGGCGTCTTCGCCGGCCTGCCCTCGCCCTTCCACGCCACCCGCTACCACAGCCTCATCGTCGAGCGCGCCACGCTGCCGGCCGCGCTCGAGGTCACCGCCTCCCTCGAGGACGGCACGATCATGGGCCTCCGCCACCGCGAGCGCCCGATCGAGGGGGTGCAGTTCCACCCGGAGTCCATCGCCTCCGAGCACGGCCGCGCCCTCCTGCGCAACTTCCTCGCCGGCACCCGCGTCCCGGCCGGCGCATGAGCGAGCGCCTGCGCCCCCTGATCGGCAAGGCCGCCGAGGGCCCGCTCTCGCGCCTCCAGGCCGAGACCGCCTTCACCGCGATCATGGAGGGCGACGCCACCCCCGCCCAGATCGGCGGCTTCCTGATGGCGCTGCGCACCCGCGGCGAGACCGTCGCCGAATACGCCGCCGCCGCCGCCGTCATGCGCGCCAAGTGCCTGCCGGTCCGCGCCCCCGAGGGCGCCATCGACATCGTCGGCACCGGCGGCGACGGCAAGGGCACGCTCAACATCTCCACCGCCGCGGCCTTCGTCGTCGCAGGCGCCGGCGTCCCCGTGGCCAAGCACGGCAACCGCAACCTGTCGTCGAAATCCGGCGCCGCCGACGCCCTCGCCGAACTCGGCATCAACGTCATGGTCGGCCCGGAGGTCGTCGAACGCGCCATCGCCGAGGCCGGCATCGGCTTCATGATGGCGCCGATGCACCACCCGGCGGTCCGCCACGTCATGCCGGCGCGGCAGGAGCTCGGCACCCGGACGATCTTCAACATCCTCGGCCCGCTGACCAACCCCGCCTCGGTCCGCCGCCAGCTCACCGGCGCCTACAGCCGGGCCGTCATCCGCCCGATGGCCGAGACCCTGCTCGAACTCGGCTCCGACCGCGCCTGGGTGGTCCACGGCGCCGACGGCACCGACGAGATATCGATCGTCGGCGAGACCTTCGTCGCCGAGCTCAACGACGGCGCGATCCGCGAATTCTCCGTCCATCCGGAGGACGCCGGCCTGCCGCGCCACCCGATCGAAGCAATTCTCGGCGGCTCGCCGGCCGAAAACGGCCGCGCGCTCCGCGCCCTGCTCGACGGCGTGGCCTCGCCCTACCGCGACGCGGTGCTGCTCAATGCCGCCGCCGCCCTCGTCATCGCCGACCGGGCCGCCGACCTGCCCGCCGGCGTCGCCCTCGCCCGCGAGAGCATCGACTCCGGCGCCGCCCGCGGCCGCGCCGAAGCGCTCGCCCGCGTCACCGCCACCGAAGGAGTGACGCGATGAGCATCCTCGACGAGATCCGCGCCTACAAGCTCGCCGACGTCGCCGCCCGCAAGGAGGCCCGCCCCCTCGCCGCCATCGAGGATGCCGCCCGGGCCGCAGCGCCGGTCCGCGGCTTCGTCGACGCCCTCCGCCGCACCTCGAGCCGCGGCTACGGCCTGATTGCCGAGATCAAGAAGGCGAGCCCGTCGAAGGGCCTGATCCGCCCCGACTTCGACCCCGCCGCCCTCGCCGTCGCCTACGAGAAGGGCGGCGCCGCCTGCCTCAGCGTCCTGACCGACGCGCCCTCCTTTCAGGGCGACGACAGCTACCTCGGCCTCGCCCGGGACGCCTGCACGCTGCCGGTGCTGCGCAAGGACTTCCTCTACGACCCGTGGCAGGTTGCGGAGTCGCGCGCCCTCGGCGCCGACTGCATCCTCATCATCCTCGCCAGCGTCTCCGACGACCAGGCGATCGAGCTGGAGGACGCAGCCAGCGCCTGGGGGATGGCCGCGCTCATCGAGGTGCACACCGCCGAGGAACTCGACCGCAGCCGGGTGCTCAAGTCGCCGCTCGTCGGCATCAACAACCGCGACCTCGCCACCTTCAAGACCGACCTCGCCACCACCAAGCGCCTGATCCGCGGCATTCCCGTCGACCGCATCGCCGTGTCGGAGTCGGGCCTCTCCAGTCGTCAGGATCTCGCCCAGATGGCGGCCTTCGGCGTGCGCTGCTTCCTGATCGGCGAGACCCTGATGCGCGAGGACAACGTCGAGCTCGCGACGCGCGAACTCCTGCGCGGCCCATGGACTCCGGAGGCGGGGTGAGCGGCGGCCTGACCCACTTCGACGCCGCCGGCGCCGCCCGGATGGTCGACGTGTCGGACAAGCCCGCGACCGCGCGCATCGCCGTCGCGCGCGGCGCCGTGGCGATGGCGCCGGCGACCCTCGCCCTCGCGGTCGGCGGGGCCGCAAAGGGCGACGTCCTCGGGGTCGCCCGCATCGCCGGGATCATGGCGGCGAAGCGCACCGCCGAGCTGATCCCGCTCTGCCACCCGCTCGCTCTCTCCAAGGTGACCGTCGATCTCGTCGCCGACGCCGCCACCTCCCGCGTCACCATCGAGGCCACGGTCGCGACCACCGGCCCGACCGGCGTCGAGATGGAGGCGCTGACCGCCGTCTCCGTCGCCGCCCTCACCGTCTACGATATGCTCAAGGCCGTCGACCGTGGCATGGTCATCGGCGACATCCGCCTCGCCCTCAAGGAGGGCGGCAAGTCCGGGCGCTACGAGGCGCCCTGACGGCGCCGCAAGGAGTACAGGCACCATGAGCGGGCTCATCCCGGTCGCCGAGGCCCACGCCCGGCTGATGGCGCTCTTCGCGCCGCTCGGCCACGAGACCGTGCCCCTCGCCGAGGCTGCCGGCCGCGTTCTCGCCGCCGACGTCGTCGCCACCCGCGCCCAGCCGCCCTTCGCCGCCTCGGCGATGGACGGCTATGCCGTGCAAACCGCCGATGCCGTCGCCGGCCGCCGCCTCCGCGTCGTCGGCACCGCCGCCGCCGGTGGCCGTTTCGTCGGCACCGTCGGCGAGGGCGAGGCCGTGCGGATCTTCACCGGCGCCCCGGTCCCCGACGGCGCCGACTACATCGTCATCCAGGAGGACGTCGACCGCGACGACAGCGGCCGGGTCGTGCGCATCCGCGAGGGCCGCGACCGCGATCCCTACATCCGCCCCGCCGGCGGCGACTTCCTGCCCGGCGCCCGCGTCGCCGCGCCGCGCCGACTCGGGGTCGCCGACCTCACCCTCCTCGCCGCCATGGGCGCCGGCCGCGTCACCGTCGCCCGCCGCCCGGCCGTGGCGCTGATCCCGACCGGCGACGAGCTCGTCACCCCCGGCGACGAAGCCGGACCGGACCAGATCTTCGCGTCGAACAACTTCGGCCTCAAGGCGATGGTCGAGGAAGCCGGCGGCGAGGGCCGTCTCCTTCCCATCGCCCGCGACACGCCCGAGGCCCTCGCCGCGGCGCTCGACCTCGCCGCCGGCTGCGACCTCGTCGTCACCCTCGGCGGCGCCTCGGTCGGCGACCTCGACCTCGTGCGCGGCACCGCCGTCGCCCGCGGCCTCGCGCTCGAATTCCACCGCATCGCCATGCGCCCGGGCAAACCGCTGCTCGCCGGCCGCCTTCCGGCCGCGCTCGGCGGAGTGCCGATGATCGGCCTGCCCGGCAATCCGGTCTCGGCGCTGGTCTGCGCCCACCTCTTCATCCGCCCGGCGATCGCCCGGATGCTCGGCCTCCCCGACGATCCGCCCCGGCGCCATCCCGCCCGTCTCGGCACCGCCCTCGCCGCCAACGGCCCGCGCGAGCACTACATGCGCGCCCGCGTCACCGACGACGGCAACGGCGGCTGGCGCTGCACGCCCTTTTCCCGGCAGGACAGCTCGCTGGTCTCGATCCTTGCCGACGCCAACGCCCTCCTGGTCCGCACCCCGGGCGACAGCGCGCGGGCAGAAGGCGAAATGGTTGAATTTATATGGTTCAAATAAACCTCTGATTGTATTCAGCTTATCCCGCTTGACACAAAGCATGAACGGAAATAGAACATGCGTGTTGGATCGCTAACCGTTTAGGGCGGAAATGCTGACGCGCAAGCAATACGACCTTCTGCACTTCATCCATACGCGGCTGCAAAAGGACGGAATCCCGCCCTCCTTCGACGAGATGAAGGAGGCGCTCGACCTGCGCTCCAAGTCGGGCATCCACCGCCTGATCACCGCGCTCGAGGAGCGCGGCTTCATCCGCCGCCTCGCCCACCGCGCCCGCGCCATCGAGATCATCCGCCTGCCCGAATCGCTGGAGGCCGCCAACGGCGCCGCCGTCCGCCCGGTCTCCGGCACCGGCACGCCCGGAACCGTCTCGGGCAACCGCCCCGAGCGTCCCGCCCCCTACCCGATCGAGGCCGCCTCGATCGAGCTGCCGGTCATGGGCCGCATCGCCGCCGGCACCCCGATCGAGGCGATCCAGCAGGTCTCCCACAACATCGCCGTCCCCGCCGCCATGCTCGCCGCCGCCGGCCGCCACTACGCGCTCGAGGTCAAGGGCGACTCGATGATCGAGGCCGGGATCAACTCCGGCGACATCGTCGTGATCCAGGAGCAGGTCACCGCCCAGAACGGCGACATCGTCGTCGCCCTCATCGAGGGCGAGGAGGCGACGCTGAAGACCTTCCGCCGCCGCGGCACCACCATCGCGCTCGAGGCCGCCAACCCCGCCTACGAAACCCGCCTCTACCAGGACCACCAGGTCCGCGTCCAAGGCAAGCTCGTCGGCCTCATCCGCACCTACTGACCGCACCCGGGCGATCGGCCGCAGGCCCCCTGCCCTGCCGGTCGCGCCACCGGCCAAATCCGGGCGCTCCCCCCGGCTTTCATACGGCCTTGAAACCTGGAGAGCAGTCGTTTTCGGCCCACAGGCCGAAAACCGGAAAGAAAAATGCGCGCACCTGCGCGCTCCTTATGGCCGCAACTGCGGCCAGCGGCCAAGGGCCGCTCCCCACCCCCGCCCCCCACCAGACGTCGAAATCACCGCCCCGACGCCGCCACCTTCACCGCGAGACGCCTCGGCGCCCCGTCAAATCCCCGCGTACCAGTCGTACCCGATCAGGTCCTCCCAGAACCCGCCCTTCCCCGCCCCGATCGCCGCGAGGCTCGAGACCGCCTCGACCTGCATGATGAACTTCGCCTGCTTGTAGCCGAGCTGCCGCTCGACCCGCAGCCGCAGCGGCGCCCCATGCCCCACCGGCAGCGTCCCGTCGTTCATCCCGTAGGCGAGGATCGTCTGCGGATGCAGCGCGTCCACGAGATCGATGCTCTCGTAATAGGGCTCCCCCCGGAACGTGTCCGCGCAGCGAAACACCACATACCGCGCCTCCGGCTTCAGCTTCACCAGCCCCAGCACATGGCCGAGCGGCACCCCGGTCCACTTGCCGATCGCGCTCCACCCCTCGACGCAGTCGTGCCGGGTGATCTGGCTCCGCGCCGGCATCCCCTGCAGGTCGGCGAGCGAAAAGCTCCCCGGCGTCTCGACCAGCCCGCCCACCGCAAGCCGCCAGTCCGCAAAGCCGTTCGCCGCGTGCCGGACCCAGTCCTCCGAACTCGCTTGCGTGTTGCCGTTGGTCCGGAAGTCCGGCGACATCTCCGACGGATCGAACTCCCGCGCCAGCGCCTGCGACCCGATCAGCCGATGAACCCGGTAGGACAGCCACTCGCCCGTCCCCAGCACCAGGTCGCGAAAGCTCGGGCTCGCCCCCAGCCAGTCGCACCCCGGCAGCAGCAGCGCCGGCGCCGCCGCCGCGGCCCCCCGGATCAGTCCCCGTCGCGAGATCCCGCCCATCGCCCCTACTCCTTCGGCAGCCGGTAGCGCCCGGTGATCATCGAGCGAATTTCGTTCCACGGTCCGGCAAGGACCACCATCAGCAGATGGACGATCAGGAAGAGCACCAGCAGCCCCGCGGCGATGAAGTGGATCGACCGCGCGCTCTGCCGCCCCCCGAAGAGGTCGAGCAGCCACGGCCAGGTCGCGTCCATCCCCGGCGACATGGTCAGCCCGGTCAGGATCATCAGCGGCACCAGCCCGCAGAGCACCCCGACATAGGCGAGCTTCTGCAAGGTGTTGTAACCGCCATGCCCCCCGAACTTCAGCGTCAGGTGGCCCTTCACCTCCGAGAGCAGGTGCCGCACCCCGAGCTCGCGCCAGCGCGGCAGCAGGTCGCGGACGAGGTGCCCGTTGGCGAGGCTCCACAGCCCGTAGAGCACCAGCCCCCCGGCGAAGACCCAGGCGAAGGTCAGGTGCCAGCGCCGCGACAGCGCGAGGTCGTAGGTGCTCGGGATCGTCGCCCAGCCCGGGAAGGCCCGCCGCTGGACCTGTCCGTCGATATTCTGCGTCCCGAGCACGCCGCTGGTGTCGAAGCTGGTCTCGCCGACGCGGAGATAGCCGGCGCCGTCGGCACTGCCGATCTGGAGCCAGGAGAAGTCCGGGTTCGCCCCGTACTGCCCCCAGTAGAGACGGGGATGGGCATTGAAGATCATCAGACCGCTCATCAGCATGACGAAGAAGGTCACTGCATTGATCCAGTGCCAGATCCGCGTCGAAAGCCGGTGGCGCCGGATGAAGCCACCCTGCCCCTCCGCCCCGACGATCGTCCGCTCCGCCATGTCCGCCATTGCCGCCTCCCCTACCCTTGCATCATTCGCCGAGCGCGTCCTCGGCGGCCACGGAAAGCAGCGCGTCCGGACGATCCCGACAGGCCGCCGTCACCTGCGCCGCCCATTGCTTGGACGCCTCGATGTCGCTGGTATTCATCTCGTCGCCGAGTGGCTCCAGCGTCGACAGCGCGACGACCTGCTCATCGACCGGCAGGGCCGAGTAGTGCGCGCAGGTCATCGCCGCGGGGTCTTCCTGTGCAACCGACGCGCCGGCCGCGAAGCCGAAAGCGAGCGCGACGACGAATGGGGCGATCTTCATGGCGATCCTCCTTCATGCCTCGCGCTGTGATAGCAGACCGCGGGATCGCGCGCACCCGAAGCTGGCGCGATCCCGGCGCCCGCCTGCTACTTCATCGCCTTCATCGCGTCGCCGACGGTCATGTCCGGGTGCGCCTTGCAGCCGTCCGTGGCGGCGGCCATCATCCCGTCGTCGTCGGAAGCCATCATCCCGCCCGCGTCGTCGCCGGTGGTCGCCATCGCCCCTTCGGCCGGCGCCGCCATCGCACCTTCGGCGGGCGCCGCCATCGCGCCCTCGGCCGGCGCCATCGCTGCCATCTGGCCGGCCTCGTCCATCATCGAGAAGTCGTGGCAGGACATGGTCTCGGCCGTCATCGAAAAAGCCGGAAAAGCCGCGCCTGCGGTCAGGGCGAGCGCAAGAAGGAAACGATTCATCGGAAGAACTCCCTTGTCGATCGGTGTTGATCGTGAAGAGCGTTACGGCCGGAAGCCCCTCGAAGTTACGGCCCCACACGAAATGGTGAGCCCCTGCGGCGCACCCGCTGACCTTCGGTCAGCCCGGATCACGCCAAGCCGGCGGCGCCGGAACCGCCGCCTTTTCCGCGAGGCGGGCCCGGACGAGGGCGGCGAGCTCGACCAGCTCGGCGTCATGCAGGCCGAGCGCCTCGAGGCTCTCGACGGTGTTGAAGCAGATAGTCGGCGTTCGGCCCCCGCGGCCCCCGCGCCCGGGCGATCACCTCGGCCTGTGCTTCGAGGCTGAGGCCACCGGCATACTGCGGATGCGCGGGGTTCGAGACGTAGGCAAGCGCCTCGACGGTCCGGCCGTCGTCGAGGGCGACGTCCACCCTTGCCTCGTCGTAGGCATAGGAGATGAGTTCGCGCGCGCTCAGGTAGTCATACGTTGCCGCCGCCGTCGCCGCGGGCACGTGGTAGGCGACGCCGGCGCAGTGTCCGTCCGCGTCCGCGTCGAGCGCGAGGACGAGGCCGGGCGCCTCGGGCGTGCCGCGGTAGGCGATCGAGGTCATGCAAAAGGCCCGGCGATAGCCGGACAGCACCGCGAGCCGGCGGTCGTCGAAGTCGAAGCCGGGATGCCAGATCAGTGATCCGTACCCGAAGACCCAGAGATCCGTGGTCATGCCCGCTTTCCCAAGTCCGGCGGCTGCGCTAAGCCCCCCGGACACCGGGGGTTAGGCCATGCGGAAACGGGTTGCAATCTTGGCGGCGCTCATCGTGCTCGCCCTCGTCGGCTGGAGCGTCTGGTGGTATGTCCTCGCCACCGCCCGCGACAACGCGCTGACCGTCTGGCTCGAGGGTCGCCGCGCCGCCGGCTGGGTCGCAGAGGCCGGCGACATTTCCGTTTCCGGCTTTCCGAGCCGCGTCGACTCGACGATCACCGGCCTCCAGCTCGCCGATCCGCGCGAGGGCTGGTCGTGGCGGGCCGAGGCGCTCGATATCCTCCAGCTTGCCTACAAGCCCCAGCACATCATCGCGATCCTGCCCGGCGAGCAGGTGGTGGCGACACCCTACGACACCTTCCGCGCGACCAGCGACACCCTGCGCGGCTCGCTGCTCTTCCGCCCGAACACCCGGCTCGAACTCGACCACATGACCTTCGAGGTCGCCAACATGGCGATCCGGAGCGACGCCGGCTGGACGTCGAAGATCGGCAAGGCCGTCTTCGCCACCCGTCAAACGGCCGGCACGCCCTTCGCCCACGACCTTTCCTTCAACGCCCAGAACCTCGCCGTGCCGACCCTTGCCGCCTCCGCCGACGGCGTGCTGCCCCCGGCGATCGACACCGTCGTCCTCGACGCGACCCTGCGCTTCGACCGGCCCTGGGACCGGGCCAGCGTCGAGGGGGACAACCCCGTGCTCGAAGGCGTCGAGATCCGCGACATCGCGCTGACCTGGGGCGAGCTCGACCTGCGCGGCCGCGGCACCCTCGGCGTCGATTTGGAGGGTTTCGCCGAGGGCCGGATCGACCTCCGTGCGCGAAACTGGGACGAGATGCTGCAGGTCGCCGAAGCCTCCGGCGCGCTCAACCCCACCCTGGCCGGGGCATTGCGCGGCGGCCTCGGGCTGCTCGCCCGCTTCTCCGGGGACAAGAACGCCCTTGCCGTTCCGCTCGACTTCTCCGGCGGCGTCGCCCGCCTCGGACCGATCCCCATCGGCACCGCGCCCCGCCTCGCCCGGCGCTGAGGCCGAGACAAGACCGCCGCCAAACCACCCAAACCGTCGCACGTTAACGAGTATGAACACGCGGTAAACGAAAACGCGAATATATAATGATATCAGAGACTTGATCTGAGTCGCACGCGTGCGACGAGCGTGCGACAGCATGGATTCCGGGCACTTCCGGGACCTCTGCCGCGGCCTCTCAGGCGGCGGCGATCTCGGCCTGAAGGGCGCGCATGTCGGCCGCGGCCGCCTCTGCCGCGGCGCGCTCGATGGCGCGGTAGCGGCTGACGATCGCCTCCCCGACAGGCGTCAGCCGGGTGCCGCCGCCGCGCGGCCCCCCCTTCTGCGCCGCGACGACAGGCTTGCCGAACAGGCGGTTCATCGCCTCGACCAGCGTCCAGGCATGGCGGTACGACATGTTCATCCGCCGCGCGCCGGCCGAGATCGAGCCATGGGCGGCGATCTCCTCCAGCAGCGTGACCTTGCCGGGGCCGATGCGGCCGTCGGGATCGAGATCGACGCGGAGGCTCAGGGACGGCATGGGCAGATTCTCCGTCAGGTTGGTGGAAGCGAGGCTACATCGGTTTCAGGGGTAGCGTCAGGGTTGCGGCCCGGACGATTGCGGGCATCGAAGCTCACCGCCTTGATGATCGCGAAGACCGCCCGCCCCGGCGCGAGGCCGAGGCCCGCCACCGAGCGCCGGGTAACCCGCGCGAGCAGCCGGTCCCCGGCGCAATCGACCGCGACCAGCGCCTGCGATCCCTCGCCCGCCGCCACGTCGACGACGACCCCGGCCAGAACATTCAACGCGCTGATCCCGTCGGGCGGAACCGTCGCCAGCATCACGTCGCGGGCCCGGACCCGGGCACGCACCCGCGCCCCTGCCGGCGCCTCGACCCGCGGCGCCCGCCACAGGCCGGCCGGCGAGCGCAGCAGGCTGAGGCCGAAGCCATCGTCCACCGCCTCGACCACCAGATCGACCAGCACCCCGGTCTCGCCGCCGTCGCCCTCGGGCAGCAGGTCGAGCCGGCCGAGCACCGCCGCCGCCGGCCCCGCGGCGACCACCTTGCCCTGCGAGAGGACAACGATGTCGGTCGCAAGGCGCGCAACCTCGGCGATGGCATGGCTGACGTAGACGATCGGGATGCCGACCTCGTCGCGGAGCCGCTCGACATAAGGCAGGATCTCCGCCTTGCGGGCGTCGTCGAGGGCCGCGAGGGGCTCGTCCATCAGCATGAGCCGCGGACTGGCGAGCAGCGCCCGCCCGATCGCCACCCGCTGCTTCTCGCCGCCCGAGAGCAGCGCCGGCCGCCGCGCCAGCAAGGGACCGATCCCGAGCAACTCGATCACCGCATCGCGGTCGGCGTAGCGTTCAGACTTCGGCGTAAAGAGCCGCCCAAAGGCGAGGTTCTGCGCCACCGTGAGGTGCGGGAAGAGCCGGGCGTCCTGAAAGACGTAGCCGATCCGCCGGCGGTGCGCGGCAACGAAGGTCCGCGTCGCGGTGTCGACCAGCACCCGGCCATCGACGGCAATCCGCCCGGCATCGGGCCGCGCCAGGCCGGAGATGAGGTTGACGAGCGAAGTCTTGCCGCTGCCCGAAGCCCCGAACAGCGCCGTCAGCCGCCCGGCCGCCTCGAACCGCGCCGCGAGTTCGAAGCCGCCGAGGCGCTGACGGACGTCGACGGACAGCGTCACGCCGGGTCCATGCGCAGCCGCACCCGCCGCGCCAGCACCTCGGAGGCGATGAGCGCGGCCATGGCGATCGCGACCGAAACCGCGGTCAGGCGAAGCGCTCCGGTCTCGCCGCCGGGGACCTGGGTCAGGGTGTAGATCGCCGAGGGCAGGGTCTGGGTCTCGCCGGGGATGTTGGAGACGAAAGTGATCGTCGCGCCGAACTCGCCCATCGCCTTGGCAAAGGTCAGGATCATCCCGGCGATCACCCCGGGCAGGATCAGGGGCAGCGTCACCGTCGCGAAGACGGCGAGGGGGCCGGCCCCGAGCGTCGCGCCCGCCGCTTCGAGCCGGCGGTCGACGGCCTCGATCGAGAGGCGGATCGAGCGCACCAGCAGCGGGAAGGCCATGATCCCGCAGGCGAGGGCGGCGCCGGTCCAGCGGAAGGCGAAGACGATGCCGAAGTGTTCGTCGAGGAAGGCGCCGACCGGCCCGCGCCGCCCGAAGGTGAGGAGCAGGAGGTAGCCGGTGACGACCGGCGGCAGGATCAGCGGCAGGTGGACGAGGCCGTTGAGCAGCGCCTTCCCCGGAAACTCGCGCCGCGCCAGCACGTGCGCGACGAGAAGGCCGAAGGGCAGGCTGACGACCGTCGCCCAGGTCGCGACGCGGAGGGACAGCCGCACGGCCGTCCACTCTTCCGGACCGAGCCCGAACGTGGTCACGCCGGGCCCCGCCTCAGTCGCCCGCGACCGGGGCGAGAACCGTGAAGCCCTGCGCCTCGTAGAGATCGGCCGCGGTCCGGGTCTGGAGGAAGGCGAGGAAGTCCGCCGCCGCCGGGCTCGCGTCCTTGGTCAGCGCGGCCGGATAGACGATCGGCGGGTGGCTGTCCGCGGGGAAGGTGGCGAGGACCTTGACCTTCGGGTCGGCGACCGCGTCCGTAGCGTAGACGACCCCGAGCGGCGCCTCGCCGGTCGAGACGAGCGCCAGCGCAGCACGCACGTTATCCGCCTGGGCGACGCGGCCCTCGACCGACGACCACAGGCCGAGCGACTCGAGCGCCGCCTTGCCGTACTTTCCGGCCGGCACCGCATCGACGTTGGCCATTGCGAGGTGGCCGTCGCCGAGCCGGCCGACGATGTCCGGTATGGCGCTGCCCGCGTCGGCGAGCGGCGACTCGGCCGGGGTGACGAGCACGATCTCGTTGCCGAGGAGGCGGACCTCGCTGCCGTCGCGGATCAGCTTGCGCTCGGTGAGATAGGCCATCCAGTCGAGGTCGGCGGAGACGAAGACTTCCGCCGGGGCGCCTGCCTCGATCTGCTTGGCGAGGGCGGAACTCGCAGCGTAGGAGATCGTCGCCGTGTTGCCGCTTGCCGTCGTCCAGGCGGCGCTGACAGCGTCGAGGGCGTTCTTGAGGCTCGCCGCGGCGAAGACGGTGATCGCCTCGGCGCGGGCCACCGGTGCCGTCGCGGTCAGTACCAGCGCCATCATGGCAGCGGCCGCCGCCCGCCTCCACATCGTCGCCATGCCGCCGCTCCTCCGATATGTTCCGTTGAGCATAACAGTCACTCGTCCCACCCGGCGGGTCAAGAGCCGGGGGCGGGCTCAGTTGCTCAGCCGCCGGGGGGCCGGAACCCCGCCGCCTGCGCCGCCGCCTCGTCGCAGAACCACGCCTCGCCGCGGGTGGTGTCGATGCGGGTGCGCGCATAGGCGCGCGTGCCGGGCAGGTGGTAGATGCGCTTGCCGCCCGACGAGATGTTGCCCTTGATCTGGCAGCCGCCCTCTCCCTCGACGGCCGCGGGGCCCGGGACCGCCGGGGGCCGCGCCGTCGCCCGCGCTGCCGCCTTGTCGGCGCGGTAGTCCCAAGGTGCCTCGGAGGCGCCACGCCACAGCCCGATGCGCTCGGTTTTCGCCTTGGCTTCGGTCTCGGCATAGTCGTCGCCATAGCGGACGTAGGCGCGCGCCAGCCCCTCGGCGACGAGTTGCGCCCCGAGGTCGGCCCCCCCGACGGTGCACGTCGCGACGGTCCGGCCGTAGCGGTCGCGGTCGCGCGGGATGCAGGTCACCGGCCCCGTCGCCACCAGTTCGGCCAGCCGCGCCGCCGCCGCAGCGCCGCAGGCCCAGGTGCCGCCGCCTTCGGTGCCGACCTCGCAGGTCTGGGTGAACTCCGGCGCATCGACCCCGAAGAGCCGGACCTTCGTCGTTCCGATCCGCAGGGTGTCTCCGTCGCTGACCACCGCGCTGCCATGGAGCGGCTTGTCCTCGAGCCAGGACTCGGCGCCATCGGCCGCCACGCGCACCGCCGAGACCGCCCCGAGGCGCACGGACTCGCGCGGCACGACCACGGCGAGGACGCCGACGCCGACCAGCCCCGCTGCCAGCAGCCTGCCCGCCTTGCCCGTCATGCGCCCATTCCGGCGCCGGAACGCCAACATTCGGTTAACCCCGTGCCATCCGTCTGGCCCTGCCGCGTGCGAAGGTCTATCCTTCCACGCGTCCGAGAGCGAGGAGAACCGATGCCCCGCCTACCCGCCGCTGCCGTCGTCGCGGTTCTGCTCGTGCTGCCGGCTGCCTCGCAAACCCCGGTCGAGCCTGTCGACCGCGCCGTCGACATTCCGGTCGAGGAATGGACAGCGATGTCCGCGGGCCGGACGCTCACCTACCGGATCAACGGCGATCTCTGGGCGCTCGAGCACTATACGCCCGGCACCAACCGCGTGCAGATCGAGCTCTACGACGGCACCTGCATGAGCGGCACCTGGGACTATGCGGCGCCGCTCTACTGCTTCCATTGGGACGGGCAGGGAACCTCGTGCTTCCGCCATGCCCGGCTCGGCGACGAAATCCTGGTGATCGAGGCTCAAGCGGGTCAGCCCGGCGTTACTTCCCAGGCGATGACGGCGGTCAGCGACACGCCGCTGTCGTGCGGCCCTGCTGGGATCAGCTGACCCTTAGGCCAGCGGCTTGTAGGCGACGGCGTCGATCTCGACCTTGGCGTCGACCATCAGCGCCGCCTGCACCGTCGAGCGCGCCGGTGGCGCGTCGATGAAGTGCTTCTCGAACACGGCGTTGAACGAGGAGAAGTCGCGCGGGTCGTCGAGGAAGCAGGTGACCTGAACGACGTCGGCGAGCGTGCAGCCCGCAAGGTCCAGCACCGCCTTCAGGTTCGAGACGACCTGCTCGGTCTGCGCGACGATCCCGCCGCTGACGACCTCACCGCCGACTGTGGGAACCTGCCCGGACACGAAGACGAAATCTCCCGCCCGCACCGCGCGCGAGAACGGCCGGCGCTGGCCGCCCGCCTGCGGGTCGGCGACATCGTAGCGGATCAGGCGCTTGTCGGGCATCGGCACGGAACCTTCAGGTCTGCTGGCACCTCGGCAGTGGCATGGCGCCGCGTGGAGCGTCAACCGGCTCGCAAAACGGAAACGGGGCCGCCCGAAGGCGGCCCCGTCCTGGCGATCCGTGCTTGGGAGGTCAGGCAGCAGCCAGGATCGGCATGCCTTCCTCGTCGGTGTCGACGTCGCCGTTGAGCACCGCCGTCAGGCGCTCCGCGTCGAGTTCACCTTCCCAGCGGGCGACGACGATCGTGGCGACGGCGTTGCCGACGAAGTTGGTCAGCGCCCGGACTTCCGACATGAAGCGGTCGACACCGAGGATCAGCGCCATGCCGGCGACCGGGACCGAGGGGACGACCGAGAGCGTCGCGGCGAGGGTGATGAAGCCGGCGCCGGTGATGCCCGCCGCGCCCTTCGAGGAGAGCATGGCGACGAGGAGCAGGGTGATCTGGTCACCGAGCGAGAGGTCGATGTTGCAGGCCTGGGCGATGAAGAGGGCGGCCAGCGTCATGTAGATGTTGGTGCCGTCGAGGTTGAACGAGTAGCCGGTCGGGACGACCAGGCCGACCACCGAACGCTTGGCACCGGCCCGCTCCATCTTCTCCATCAGCGACGGGAGGGCGGCTTCCGAGGACGAGGTGCCGAGGACGAGGAGCAGCTCTTCCTTGAGGTAGCGGATCAGCTTGAAGATCGAGAAGCCGTTCCACCAGGCGACGGTGCCGAGCACGACGACCACGAAGATCAGCGCGGTCAGGTAGAAGGTGCCGACCAGCATCGCGAGGTTCAGGACCGAGGCGATGCCGTACTTGCCGATGGTGAAGGCCATCGCACCGAAGGCACCGATCGGGGCCGCCTTCATCAGGATCTCGACGAGCTTGAACATCGGGTTGGTCATCGACTGCAGGAAGTCGAGGACCGGCTTGCCGCGCTCGCCGACAGCGGCGAGGGAGATGCCGAAGAGCACCGAGAAGAACAGCACCTGAAGGATGTTGCCGTCGGCGAAGGCACTGACCACGGTGTTCGGGATGATCCCGGAGAGGAAGCCGACGACGGTCGTGTCATGCGCCTTGGCGGCATAGTCGGCTACGGCGGCGCCATCAAGCGTGGCGGGGTCGATGTTGAGGCCGGCGCCGGGCTGGATGAAGTTGCCGACGATGAGGCCGACGACGAGCGCGAGCGTCGAAAAGGTGAAGAAGTAGGCGAAGGCCTTGCCGGCGACGCGGCCGACCTTCTTGAGGTCCGACATGCCTGCGATGCCAGTGGTCACGGTCAGGAAGATCACCGGCGCGATGATCATCTTCACGAGCTTCACGAAGGCGTCGCCGAGAGGCTTCAGGCTGGCGCCGAAGTCCGGCCAGAAGTGACCGATCGTGATGCCGAGCAGGATGGCGAACACGACCTGAAAGTAGAGCTGCCGGTAGAAGGGCCTCTTCTCGTGCGGTGCAGCGGCGGAAGGGTGGCTGGCGATATGCATGTCGATTCCTCCTGATTTCTTTCGGGCGCGGCCCGTTGTCTTGCGTCGACGCCCGAGTGCCGCGGACGCATTTTCCATAAAGCAAGGAGCGTGCCAGCGACCGCACTACAAAATTCATAGCAATATCAGTAGCTTGCGCACGAGCCATGCTGCGGCTCGCGGGCGGTTTTCCGCACTCGGTCGCTGTTCCCGGGCGGGCATCCGCCCTATGATCGGCCGCGGAGGTTGCGGGATGGCGGACAGGAACGCGGCGGCGCGCCGGTTGGCACCGGCGTTGCTCGCCCTCGTAGTGGCGGGCTTGCTGGCGGCGTCGGTCCTGATGGCCGGGCGCCTCGCGCACCAGCGCGCGGCCGTCGAACTCGCTGATCGTGCCGCCGCGGCGCTGCCGCTCGCGACTGCCTCGCTCGCAGCGGTGATCGAGAAGCAGCGGCTGATCCCGACCGTTCTGGCCCGCGACCCGGAGGTGATTTCCGCGCTCTTCGCCCCCGATGCGCCGGCCCGCAACCGGCTCGACGAGAAGCTCGCCCACATCGCCGACGAGGCCCAGTCGGCGGTGATCTACCTCGTCGGACAGGACGGGATCGCCCTCTCGGCCAGCAACGCCGGGACGGAGCAGAGCTTCGTCGGCAGCGACTACGGCTTCCGTACCTACTTCCTCGGCGCGATGGCCGACGGCACGGCGCAGCAGTTCGGGCTCGGCACCGTCAGCGGGCGGCCCGGCCTCTACCTGTCGCGCCGCGTCGACAGCACGGTCGGCCCGCTCGGGGTGGTGGTGGTCAAGGTCGAGTTCGACGACCTCGAGGCCCGCTGGCGCGAGAGCGGGCTGGCGGTCCAGGTTACCGACGACGACGGCGTGATCCTCGCGACCACCGATCCGGCGTGGCGCTTCACCACGACGCGGCCGCTTGCCGACGAGCCCGCAACGCGACGGGCCCACCAGCTCGACACGCCGCTCGTCCCGGCGCCGGTGACGATCGAGGGCGACGGACGTGCCCGGATCGCAGGCGAGCCCTTCGTGTTCGCCGACGCCCAGGTAGGACCATCGGCGCCGGGCTGGACGCTGACCACCTTTCTCCCCGCGGAACCCGCCCTCGGGACGGCGGTTCGTTCGGCCCAGCTCACCGCCCTCCTCGCGGGCCTGCTGGTGGCGGGCGCCGGCTACGTGGCCCTCCGGCGGCGCCGGTGGGCGCTCACCCGGCAGGCGGGGCTGGCGGCGCTGAACGCCGACCTCGAGCGTCGCGTCGGGCTACGCACCGAGGAGCTGAACCGCACCAACACCGCGCTTGCCTCCGAGATCACCGAACGCACCGCCGCGGAGACCCGGGCGCGGGTGCTGCGCGAGGAGCTGGCACAGGCCAACCGGCTATCGATCCTCGGACAGGTTTCCGCCGGGGTTGCGCACGAGATCAACCAGCCGCTCGCAGCAATCCGCACCTACGCCGAGTCCGGCGGACGGCTGCTCGATGCCGGGCAGGCCCGGGAGGCGCGCGAGAACCTGAGCGAGATCGTTTCGGTGACCGAGCGCATCGCGACCATCACCCAGACCCTGCGCGGCTTCGCGCGCCGCGGGGCCGGGGATATCCGCCCGATCGTTGTCGAGGACGCGGTCGACGGCGCGCTCGGGCTGCTTTCCGGCCGCATCCGCGATGCCGGCGTGCGTGTCCTCCGCGAGCCGAGCGCGCCGGGGGTTGCGGTGATGGCCGGACGCATCCGGCTGGAGCAGGTGCTGGTGAACCTTCTCCAGAACGCGCTCGATGCAGTTCAGGGCATGGGCGATCCGGCGGTGGCGATCGCGGTGCGGCCCGAGGGGGAGACGGTGGCGATCACGGTGACGGACAATGGCCCGGGGGTGGCCGCGGCGGCGCGGGAGCAGCTCTTCATGCCGTTCAACACCACGAAGGAGACCGGGCTCGGGCTCGGGCTGGTGATTTGCGCCGATATCTCCCGGGAGTTCGGCGGGGCGCTGACCCTGGAGCCGGATGGCGGGGTTGGGACGGCGTTCACTCTGACGCTGCCGAGGGCGGCATGAGCGGGCCGGTGATCTTCGTCGACGACGACCCGGACCTGCGGCGGGCGACGGCGCAGATGCTGAAGCTCGCCGGC
Organism: uncultured Alphaproteobacteria bacterium; assembly: GCA_963798235.1. Classification (GTDB taxonomy): domain Bacteria; phylum Pseudomonadota; class Alphaproteobacteria; order Rhodobacterales; family Rhodobacteraceae; genus Amaricoccus. Next base: position 20,915 of record CAWCSN010000002.1, read on the forward strand.
TTCGAGGTGCGGGCCTTCGAGGGGGCCGAGGCGGCGCTCGGTGCGATCGCCGCCGACTTCCAGGGGCCGGTGGTCACCGACATTCGCATGCCGCGGATGACCGGGCTCCAGCTTTTCGAGCGGGTGAAGGCGATCGACCCCCAGCTGCCCGTGCTGCTGGTCACCGGCCACGGCGACGTGGAACTGGCGGTCGCGGCCATGAAAGACGGCGCTTATGACTTCATTTCCAAGCCTTTCGACGGCGAGCGCCTCGTCACCGCCGTCACGCATGCGGCCGAGACGCGGCGGCTGGTGCTGGAGAACCGGCGGCTGCGGGCGGCGGCGGCGGGGCCGGCGGACTCGACGCTGGTCGGGGATGCGGTGGCGATCCGGCGGCTGCGCGAGACGATCGCCCAGGTGGCCGAAGCCGATGTGGACGTGCTGATCCTCGGCGAGACCGGCTCGGGCAAGGAGGTGGTGGCGCGGCTGCTCCACGACGGCAGCCGGCGGCGGGCGAAGCCCTTCGTGGCGCTGAATTGCGGGGCGCTGCCGGAGACGGTGCTCGAGAGCGAGCTCTTCGGGCACGAGGCCGGGGCCTTCACCGGGGCCGACCGCAAGCGGGTCGGGCGCATCGAACATGCGAGTGGCGGGACGCTGTTTCTCGACGAGATCGAGTCCTGTCCGCCGGCGATCCAGGTGAAGCTGCTGCGCGTGCTCGAGACCCGGGAGGTCGAGCCGCTCGGCACCAACGAGCGGCGCAAGCTCGATCTGCGGGTGGTGGCGGCGACCAAGGTCGACCTCGGAGATCCGGCGGCGCGGGGCGCTTTCCGCGAGGATCTGTACTACAGGCTGAACGTGGTGACGCTGCGCATACCACCGCTGCGCGAGCGGCGGGACGACGTGCCCCTGCTGTTTGCGCGCTTCCTGCGCGGGGCGGCGGAGCGGTTCGGGCGGCCTGTGCCGGAGATCGGCGCCGGGGTGCGCGACCGGCTCGCCGGGCATGACTGGCCGGGAAACGTTCGTGAACTCCTGCACTTCGCCGACCGGGTGGCCCTCGGTCTGGTCGAGGAGGCGGACCGTGGGGGCGGCGCAGGGGAGCCTGAGGAGGGGACGCTGCCCGAACGGGTGGACCGCTTCGAGGCGGGGCAGATCCGGGCTGCGCTTCGGGCGCACCAGGGGAACGCCGCGGCGGCGATGGCGGCGCTGGGGCTGCCGAAGAAGACCTTCTACGACAAGCTCAAGCGCCACGGCATCCAGCGCGCCGAATTCGGGCCGGTGGACTGATACCGGCGGCTTCGACCCTGACCCATGGCGCGCGGGTCAGGGCGAAATGACGCGAAAACCGCGGGCATGGTTGGAGATGAGGCAAGAGCCTGAAAGGGCGCAATTTTCTTTGGGTGGAACCCGGCTGAAAAGCGGCTGGAAAATGGCTTGCCACTTTTCAGGATTCGGGAAGGGTTGGCACGAGTCGGGCGCCCAGGCCGTCGGTATGATATGAGGCGGTATCCGGGCGTGCGCGATGGATCGCTGACGCCTCGACTTGGGGACCCGCGACGGCCGGCCCCCAAGCCGGAGAGGCAGCTTCAGGCAGTCGTCGGGGTGAACGTCATGGCGACGCCGTTCATGCAGTAGCGCAGGCCGGTGGGCTTGGGGCCGTCGTTGAAGACGTGTCCGAGGTGGCCGCCGCAGCGGGCGCAATCGATCGCGGTGCGGATCATGCCGAAGGAGTTGTCGCGCTGCTCGCCGACGCCATTGTCCAGCGGCTGCCAGAAGCTCGGCCAGCCGGTGCCGCTGTCGAACTTGGTGTCCGAGGCGAAGAGCGGGTTGGCGCAGCCGGCGCAGGCGAAGATTCCCTTGCGGTGCTCCTCGAGGAGCGGGCTCGTGAAGGGCCGCTCGGTGCCGGCCTTGCGGAGGACGTCGAACTGGGCGGGGGTCAGCATCGCCCGCCATTCAGCCTCGGTGTGGGTCACGGCGAAGCTCTCGCCAGCCGACGCCGGCCCGGCAGGGCTCAGGCGAAAGCCGGCGGCGAGGGCGAGGACGCCACCCGCGAGAAGGATAGACCGTCGCGTCATGGTCATCTGGGCAACTCCCTGCTCGGTTCGTTCAGTGTACGTCCGACGGCGGTGGAAAGTTACGCCGCGGCGCTTGGGTCACGCGACCGTGATCCTGGCCGGCAGCGGCGTCAGTCGCCATTCGGCAGGCCGAGGCGGAGGATCAGGGCCTCGACCTCGCGGGCCCAGCGGCGCTTGTGGAGACGGTGGATGTCGAGCGCCATCTCGACGTCCATCCGGCGGATGGCCTCGACGGTGGCGGCATGGCTCGAGGTCGACTTGAGCGGCCGGGCGCGAAGCTCGAGGGTCTTGACGCGGAAGCGGTGGGCCTTGTCGAGGAAGGTGGTGGCGACGGACTCGAGGTGGCGGTTGCCGGCGAGGTCGATGATCAGGCGGTGGAAGGCGTAGTCGGCGCGGGCCCAGCCGTGGACGTCCTCCCGGGCGAGGGCGTCGTCCATGCCGGCGATGGTGGCGTCGAGGCGGGCCATCTCGTCGGCACCGACACCGCGGGCGGCAAGGCGCTCGACGGCCTGCAGCTCGAGGCATTCGAGGACCTCGTTGACCTCGAGCACGTCGCGGCGGGTCAGTTCGCGGACGCGGATGCCGCGGCGCGGGGTGATCTGGACGAAGCCCTCCTGCTCGAGGCGGACGAGGGCCTCGCGGACGGGGGTGCGGCTCATGCCGAGGCGGCCGGCCAGTTCCTCCTCCAGCCACTGGCTGGCGGGGACGAGGTCGCCGTCGATGATCTCGCGCTTGAGCTCGCTGTAGGCGAGTTCCCCCATCGGCCGCCGCTGGGTGTCCTCGGCAGTCTCGACCGGACTGTGTGCCGGGCCGGGGGCGGGCAGGTGTGCGGCCGGGAACGACGTGCTCATCGGCCAAGAGAGTACCTTCGGCCCGCTGCGTTGACAAGAAAATCGCGGGGGAGATGCGGGTGCGCCGCCGCCAGATGACGCATTCGTTGACTGTATAAAGTGAGTACGCGAGCAGAGCCGAAGTGTTGGGCGTTGCAGCGCAGCGCGCTGATCTTGCCGACGCTGTGGAGCCGGATGCGTTCGACCTGCACGGCTGCGGCGACCTCGGCGAGCGCGCCCGGAGCGGGAGCGTCGGCGGAGGGCGCCTACGACGGATCGGGCAGGCGGGTGAGGCGGGCGGTGGCGGCGGTGAGGGGGCCGTCGGCGCGGTCGAAGCGCAGGTAGGCGAGGCCCTCGTCGCCGGCGGTCGTGTAGAGGGTGCCGGCCGGGCGGTCGCCGGCGATTATCGCGGTGCCGGGGGGCGGCGCCGGGCCGTCGATGCGGACGCGGGCGAGGCCCTTGCGGAGCTCGGTCTTGTGCTTCATCCGGGCGGTGACCTCCTGGCCGACGTAGCAACCCTTGCGGAAGTCGACGCCGTGGAGGCGCTCGAAGCCGTGCTCGAGGATGTAGCTGTCGTCGGGGACGAGTTCGACGCCGCTCTCGGGAACGGTGCGGGCGACGCGGGCGGGGCCGAGGGCGGTGTCGGCGGGGCCGGCGGCGGTGGGGGCGGCGGAGGGGGCGCGGAGGGCGCGCCAGCCGAGGGCGGGGTCGCGGGGGTCGGGGAAGGCGTCCGGCGGGATCGGGCCGGTGCCGACGACGACGACGCGGGGGTCCGGGGCGATCGTCACCTTCGCGCGGAGGCGGTAGAGGGTCAGGCGCTGGGCGAGGGCGGCGGCGCGGTCGGCCTTGACGTCGATGAGGATGGCGTCGGGGTCGGGGGTGGCGGTTTCGCTGGCGGCGTCGGGGTCGGGGTCGGGGAAGAGGAGGAAGTCGAAGAGGTACTTGCCCTGCGGCGAGAGCAGGGCGGCGTAGACCGGGCCGGTGTCGAGGCGGCGGACGTCGTTGGTGACGAGGCCCTGGAGGAACTCGCGGGCGTCGGGGCCGGCGACGCGCAGGACGGCGCGGTCGGTGGCGTGGAGGGCGGTCTCGGGCGTGGCGGTCATCGGGGGTTTTCTCTCTCGGTCGCACGACATAGGCGTGTCGATGCGCCGAGGCAACTCGGCTGGCGCTTCGGGTGGCTCTGAAGAGGGACCGCGATGCGGCCGGAGGCCGTGCCGGCGCACGGTTTGCGCACGCGTGCGCAAGCACTTAAACCTTTGATATTGAAGGATATGTAAACGCGCGTTAACGGACCCTTCATGGACGTTTACGTGCCGCGGGAGCGCGGGCGGGGCTGTGGGGGTCCCGCTTGTGCTTGAGCTTTCGCGACGAGAGGGTAGGCTTTGCCGAAACCGGAGGTGAATGCGATGCGTGTCCTGCTTCTTTGTGCGGTGATGATGGCCGGGCTGGCCGGTTTCGGTCCGACAGAGGTCCGGGCGGCGGGTCTGCCGGTCTCGGTGACCAGCGACCAGGCGTTTCTCGACTGGTTCAGCGGGCTGGGGAAGGCGATCGAGGGCAACAAGAAGTACAAGCGCATCCCGCTCGACACCGACGCGCAGGCGAACGAATTCGTGGTGAAGCTGCACAACCTCTATCGCGGCAAGATCAAGGACGTGGATTTCTTCGTCTGGGTCGACATGACCTATCCCGGTCATGACTACGAGCAGATCTTCATCGTCGACTATCTGAACCTTCACAAGCCAAGGTAAGAGCGACCCATGCTGGCAGCACCTTCCCTTCGAGCCGCAGCCCTTGCGCTCGCCTTTGCCGCCGCGGCGCCGATGGCTTCCGTCCGGGCGGCGGACTGCACCGGCGACGACCAGGCCAGTCTCGACCAGTGCGCCGACGAGGCTTACAAGGCGGCCGACGCGACGCTGAACAAGCAGTTCAAGGAGATCGAGGGGCGGCTTTCGGACAGTCCGGACGCGAAGAAGCTGCTGGTGGCGGCGCAGCGGGCGTGGATCGCCTTTCGCGACAACGAATGCGCCTTCGCGGCTTCGGGCGTCGACGGGGGGAGCGTCTATCCGATGATCGTCTCGGATTGCCTCGCGGGGCTGACCGAGGCGCGGTCGGCGCAGTTCAAGGAGTACCTCAGTTGCGAGGAAGGCGATCTGTCCTGTCCGGTCTCGCCGTAACGGCGGCGCGCCATTCCTGAATCCGGGGTGACGCAGGCCAACGCCGAGTTCCACCGGGTCTTTTTCAGTCCGTCGCTCCGGCGAACTGGAGCTGGTAGAGGTCGGAATAGAGGCCCTGCCGGGCGAGAAGCTCGGCGTGGGTGCCCTGCTCGACGATGCGGCCGCGGTCCATGACGACGATCAGGTCGGAGTCGAGGATCGTCGACAGGCGGTGGGCGATGACGAGGGTGGTGCGGCCGCGGGAGAGGCGGTCGAGGGCGCCGCGGATCAGCGACTCGGACTCGGCGTCGAGGGCGGAGGTCGGCTCGTCGAGGAGCAGGATCGGCGCGTCGCGGAGAATGGCGCGGGCGATCGACAGGCGCTGGCGCTCGCCGCCGGAGAACTGGCCGGCGCTCGGCGAGATCAGGGTGTCGTAGCCATTGGGGAGCGCGCGGATGAAGCCGTCGGCGGCGGCGTCGCGGGCGGCCGCCTCGATCTCGGGGCGGGTCGCGGTGCGGCGGCCGAAGCCGATGTTGGCGGCGACGGTGCCGGAGAGCAGCACGGACTCCTGGCTGACGACGGCGATCTGGTCGCGGAGCGAGGCGAGGGTCAGCGCGCGGAGGTCGTGGCCGTCGAGCAGGATGCGGCCGCCGGTCGGGTCGTAGAGCCGGGGCAGGAGGTTGAAGACGGTGGACTTGCCGGCGCCGGAGCGGCCGACGAAGGCGATGCGCCTGCCCGGCTCGATGGTGAGGGCGAAGCCGGTCAGGGCGACGTGGCCGTCGGGATAGGCGAAGTCGACGTCCTCGAACCGGATCTGGCCGATGGCGCGCTCGATGCGGTCGGGGCCGTCGGTGATGGTGTTCTGGGCATCGAAGAGCAGGAACAGGCGGTCGAGGGCGGCGACGCCCTGCTGGACGGTGGCGAAGTTGCCGCCGAGGCGCCGCGCCGGGCCGGCGATGACGCCGAGGCCGGTGAGCAGGCCGGTGAAGTCGGCGATGGTGATGGTGTCGGCGCGGATGCGCAGGCCGACGACGAAGAGGAGCAGCGCCACGGCGAGGCCGACGAGGATCTCCATCAGCGGGGCGACGCGCGCCTGCCAGCGGTTCTGGCGGCGGCGGAGGCCGAAGAGGCGCTCGAAGACGCCCTCGGCGTTGTGGGAGAGCGGCTCCTCGAGGCGGTAGGCGCGGGCCATGCGGATGCCGGAGAGGCCCTCGGTGACCTCGGAGGTCATCGCGGCGACTTCGGCCTGGGTGCGCTTGGACAAGACGCGGAGGCGGCGGCCGATGCGGTTCACCGGCACGAGGGCGATGGCGAAGACCAGCGCGATGCCGAGGGTCAGCGGCCAGTCGATGCCGAGGAGGACGACGAAGGTGACGATGATCGTCAGCAAGCCGGTGATGCCGCCGAGGAGCGAGCGGACGGCGGTGCCGATCAGCACGATGTCGGAGGAGAAGCGCGAGGCGAGGCCGGCCGGCGCCTCGGTCTGCAGGCGGGCGAGGTCGGTGCCGACGAGCTTGGCGAACATCGTCTTGCGAAGCTCGGTCTCCATGCGGTTGGTGAGCTGGTTGCTCGACACCTCGCGGTAGTACTGGCCGACGGCATTGGCGCCGCTCAGGGCGATGACGCCGGCGGGGCCCCACCACAGCACCGACTCGCTGTGGTTCTGGAAGGCGGCCATCACCAGCTGGATCAGCTTGGAATAGCCGGCCGAGGCGAAGGCGACGACGGCGGTCATCACCAGCGAGACGGCGAGGAGGCCCCAATGGGGCGCGAGCCAGTCACGCCAGAGGCGCGTCCAGAGCTTCAGGGACGGATCATCGGAGGGCGCGTCGAACATCGGTCTCCAGCGGGCCGGCGGCAGGCGTGGTGGCCGGGCGTAGCATGCGGGCTCCGGGGCGACAAAGTGGAAAACGCGGGGCGTGGGCGGGCCGCAGGGCCGGCTCCGGCGGGAGCGGTGCGCGGCGTTGCCCGCGCGCTTCCGGGACGGCTTTCGCCCGGCCGGGCGCGGCTCTATGGTGCCGGCGATCCGTTGGAGCTTTGCCATGACACTGTCGCGCGGGCGGGACATTCTCGCCATTCCCGGGCCTTCGATCATTCCCGACCGGGTGCTCAACGCCATGCACCGGGCGGCGCCGAACATCTACGAGGGCGACCTCGTCGCGATGACCGAGACCGTCCTCGCCGACCTGAAGCGGGTGGCGCGCACCGAAGGCAAGGTGGCGATCTACATCGGCAACGGCCACGCGGCGTGGGAAGCGGCGATCGCCAACATGTTCGCGCCCGGCGACAAGGCGCTGGTCCTTGCCACCGGGCGCTTCGGGATCGGCTGGGCGCAGACGGCGCGGCAGATGGGGGTGGACGTCGAGATCATCGACTTCGGCTTCACCGACACGGTCGACGGCGCCCGCGTCACCGAGCGGCTGGCGGCGGACACCGGCCATGCGATCAAGGCGGTGATGGCGGTGCAGACCGATACAGCCTCGTCGGTGCTGAACGACGTGGCCGCCCTGCGGGCGGCGCTCGACGCGGCCGGGCATCCGGCGCTCCTCGCCATCGACTGCATCGCGAGCCTCGCCTGCGACCGCTTCGAGATGGACGCCTGGGGCGTCGACGTGATGGTCGCGGGTTGCCAGAAGGGGCTGATGACCCCGCCGGGGCGTGGCGATGACCTTCCACGGGCCGCGGGCGGAGGCGGCGCGGGTGCGCTGCCCGAGCCCCTACTGGGACTGGGGGCCGCGGACGGCGCCGGTGCGCTACTACAATCTCTTCTGCGGGACGGCGCCGACCCATCATCTGTTCGGGCTCAGGGCGGCGCTCGACATGATCCTCGGCGAGGAGGGGATCGAGGCGGTGTGGGAGCGGCATTCGGTGTTTGCGCGGGCGATCTGGGCGGCGGTCGATGCCTGGGGCAAGGGGGGCGCGTTCCGGCTCAACATCGGCGAGCCCGCGCTGCGCAGCCATGCGGTGACGACGATCCGCACCGAGCCCGGCGACGGCACGCGGCTTCGGCGCTGGTGCGCGGAGAACGCCGGGCTGACCCTCGGCATCGGGCTCGACGTGCCGGGGATCGACCCCGACGGGGTGTTCCGCATCGGCCACATGGGGCACCTGAACCCGCCGATGGTCCTCGGCACGCTGGCGACGATCGAGGCCGGGCTGGTCAGCCTCGGGATTGCCCACGGCGAGGGCGGCGCGGCCGCGGCGGCGCGGATCGTCGCCGATGCGGCCTGACCTGCGCCGACGGCCACGCGTAACCCATGGAAGTTACCGCAGGATTGGGCTAGCGATTCCTTGTCTGCGACCGGAAGTCGCGGGCGCGGAACCATGAAACGGAGGTCCGGGTGGGACGTGGATTAATTCTCCTGGGGGCGGCGGTGCTCGCGATCAGCGCGTGCGCCAACGAGACGCCTGAGCAGAAGCACGAGGTCGGCTGCGTTGCCGGAACGCTGACCGGTGCCGTCATCGGCGGCCTGATCGGCAGCACGATCGGTGCGGGCACCGGCAACGTGCTTGCGACGACGGCCGGTGCCGGTATCGGCACCGCGGCCGGCGAGCGGCTGGCGTGCGGTTGAGGAGAGAGCGGATGAAGACCCTTCTTATCGCCTGCGCCGGCGTCCTGGCGCTGTCGGGCGCTGCCCTGGCGCAGGACATCACCACCGGCCATCTCGCCGCGATCGACAAGAACGGCGACGGCGCGGTCGATTCGACCGAGTTCGACACCTACATGGCGGCGGCCTTCGCGACGATCGACAAGAACGGCGACGGCTACATCACCCTCGTCGAGTCGGCGGGCTACATGACGCCCGAGCAGTTCGCAGCCGCGAATGCCAACGGGGACGACGGCCTGAGCCAGGCGGAGTTCATCGCCGCGGCGGAGGCCGACTTCGCCAAGGCCGACCTCGACCAGGACGGCAAGCTCAACTGATCCCGAGGGCGGCCGCTCCGGCGGCCGCCGCTTGCGACCCGACGCCGGGAACGCGGCGGGTCGGCGGACGTTGCAACATGCGTAGAACTGCACCCATGATGCCATTGTGCCGGCGGTCCTGATCGCCCTAGACAGGCATCGGCGTCTTCCGAAATCGGTCGGAAGCGTGAGAAACGGAACAAAGAGAATGAAACCGGTCGTCCTTCTTCTCGCCTTCGCCGCCTTCGCCGGCGCCGGCTGCACCAGCAACCCCCAGACCAACCGCGAACTGCAGTGCGCCGGCGGCGTGCTCGGCGGGGCCGCGATCGGCGGCATCCTCGGCAACCAGGTCGGTGGCGGCACCGGCAAGCAGGTCGCGACCGCGGTCGGCGCGGGCGCCGGCGCGGCAGTCGGCACCCAGAACCCGGCCTGCAAGTGATCCGGCCCCTGCCCGTCCGCCGCTCGGACGGGCAGGGTCTGGTCTGGCTTGCCGCGGTGGTGGTCGGGCTCGGTATCATCCCGGGGCTGGCGGGCGCCGCCGAGCCCGGCGCGCGGCAGCGGACGGTGATCGAGACGATGGTCGCGGCGAGCAATCCCTGCGCGTCGTTGCGCACCGAGGTCGGCGGGCAGGCGATCGGGCTCGACGAACTCGACGATGTCGAGATCCGCACGGCCGACGCCAGCCTTGCCGGCGATGCGGTGACGCTCACGCTGGCCGGCCGCCTGTCCTGCCGGACTCCGGCGGGGGCGTTGTTGAAGGGTGATGCCGCCAGCGACGTCACTGCGACGGCGGCGGTCTCGCTGACCGATTGCACCGCCGCCGACGTGCGGGTCTCGCTCAGTGACTTCGGCGGCAGCTTCGGGATGATCCTTCAGGCGCTCCAGCCGACGATCGAGGCGAAGCTCGTCGAGGCGGCGCGGCCGCAGGTCGTCGCCACCTGCCGCGCGATCCGGAGCGATCTCGGCGGCGGCTGAGGCGTCACCGCTTCGTGCGGCGGCTGCGCGCGTCTGGCGGATTGACAGAGACCATGGGCGCACGATTAATCGCGCCAGCGCCCGTTGGGGCGCGACAATATTCCAGGGGGTAACACAATGGCCGATCTCATCGCAGTCGTCTTCCCGACCGAGGCCAAGGCCGAGGAAGTGCGGGAAAAGCTGCTCGGGATGCAGAAGGACTACCTGATCGAGCTTGGCGACGCCGTGATCGCCACCAAGTCCGATGGCGGCAAGGTCAAGCTCAACCAGCTGATGAACACCACCGCCGCGGGTGCCGCGGGCGGCAGCTTCTGGGGCCTGCTGGTCGGCGTGCTGTTCCTGAACCCGCTGCTCGGCGTCGCTGCCGGTGCGGCGAGCGGCGCGATCGCCGGGGCGCTGACCGACGTCGGCATCTCGGACAAGTTCATGAAGGGCCTCGCCACCGAGGACCTGAAGCCCGGCGAGGCGGTGCTCTTCGTGCTGGTCCGCAAGGTGACGGGCGACAAGGTGCTGACCGAGCTCCAGGGCGTCGGCGGCCGCGTGCTGCAGACCTCGCTCGACCACACCCGCGAGGACGCGCTGCAGAAGGCCCTGACCGGCGCCGCCGCCGCCGCTCCGGTCGCCTGATCCCATCTGTCGAGACGTCGGCGCCCTGCCTGTCGCGAGACGGGCGGGGCGTTTTTCTGCGTGGAGTCGGGGGCTGCTACCGCGGCTACCGCGGCGGGCGGTATTCGAGGCCGGTTGCGGCGTAGAGGACAAGGGCGACGACGAGCGGGCGCAGCGGCCCGCATCGTCACTCCGCCGCGGCCAATGCCTCGGGCAAGGCGGCCGCGAAGGCGTCGAGGTCGGCCGGGCGGCCGACGGTGACGCGGATGCAGCGGTCCTGCGGGGCGACGAAGGGCATGCGCACGAAGATGCCCCTTTCGGCCAGCGCCTTCAGGACGCGGCGGGCGAAGATACCGTCGCGACCGCAGTCGACGGCAACGAAGTTCGTCGCGGAGGGGAGCGTGCGCAGCCCCTGCCCCGCCGCGATCGCGGCGATCCGCGCGCGGCCGGTCGCGACCTCGCGGGCGACGTGGGCCAGCCAGTCGCGGTCGGCGAGGGCGGCGAGGGCGCCGGCCTGGGCGATGCGCCCGACGCCGAAGTGGTTGCGCACGCGGTCGAAGGCCGCGGCGAGATCGGGATGGGCGATGGCGTAGCCGACGCGCACGCCGGCCATGCCGTGGGCCTTGGAGAAGGTCCGCATGCGGATCACCCGGGGGTCGCGCGGGTCGAGCGGCGGGATGGCGTCGGCGGGGGCGAAATCGGCATAGGCCTCGTCGAGGCAGAGGACGGTGCCGCCGGGCAGGCGGGCGATGGTCTCGGCGATGCGGGCGCCGGAGTGCCAGCTGCCGGTCGGGTTGTCGGGATTGGCGAGGTAGACGAGCGGCGCCGCCGCCTTGCGCGCGGCGAGGAGCAGCGCCTCCGGGTCCTCGGCGTCGTCGCGGTAGGGGACGGTGACGAGCTTGCCGCCGAAGCCCGCGACATGGAAGGCGAAGGTCGGATAGGCGCCGGCGGAGGTGACGACCGGGGTGCCGGGCGCGACGAGCAGGCGGACGAGAAGGCCGAGCAGGCCGTCGATGCCTTCGCCGACGACGATGTTCGCCGGGCTGACGCCGTGGTGGGCGGCGATCGCGGCCTTGAGGTCGTGGATTTCGGGATCGCCGTACATCCACGCCTCGGCCGCGGCGGCGGCCATCGCGGCGATGGCCCTCGGCGATGGGCCGAAGACGCTCTCGTTGGCGCCGATGCGGGCGACGAACGGCCGGCCCATCGCCCGCTCCTGGGCCTCGGGACCGACGAAGGGAACGCTGGCGGGCAGGCTCGCGGCGAGCGGGGTCAGGCGCATCGGGCGCCTCCGCGCGGCGCGGGCGTGAGGCGCGGCGGTCGGTCGGCGGGGTCTCGGGAGGGCGGTCACGGGGGTCGGCTCCTCGGGGGTTTTCCGGACCCTGTAGCCTAAGTTCCCGCTGGCCGTCGATGCCCGGTCTCGCGCGGCCGTTGCGCTCGCGCGCCGGGCGAGACAAATTGTCAGGGCGCCCGCATCGGGATGTCTGGCCGCGCGGGTCCGGGGCGGGATCGGCGGGCCGCGGCGGCGTCGTTTCGGTTGGGGCAAGCGGAGGGGGCTGTCGGCGATGGCGGATACGGTGGCCGCAACCAGGTCGCGGGGCGAGGCCGGGCTGTCGCTGGCGGGCGCGGTGCTGGCGGGGGCGATGATCTGCCTGCTGTCGCTGGTGCTGATGATCTCCGTCGCCGGGATGATCTTTTCCGGCGACCTTGCCGGCTTCCTGCGCCAGGGCATCGGCCTGTCGCTGTTCGGCGGCGTGGTCCTCGGCATCGTCGGGGCCTTCGGCTGCTCGTTCCGCGGCACGATCTGCCATCCGCAGGACGTCACCGGCGTCGTCCTGGCCCTGAGCGCGGCCACCGTCGCCGCGCGCCTCGGGGGCGGCGATCCCGAGCGGGTCTATGCGACCGTTGCCGTGCTGATCGCGCTGGCCTCCGTCGTCGTCGGCCTTGCCTTCGTCGCTGCGGGCGCGCTCCGCCTCGGGGTGCTGGCGCGGTTCATTCCCTATCCGGTGATGGGCGGCTTCCTCGCCGGCGCCGGCTACCAGTTGCTGGCCGGGGCGGCGCGGATGGTCACGGGCACGCCCGGGCTCGCGGTGCTGCTGGAGCCGGCGGCGCTGTGGCGGTGGCTGCCGGTGGCCGGTCTCGGCATCGCGATGCTGGTGGTCGCCAACCGGTCCAGCCGGGCGATCGCCGTGCCGGGGATGCTGGTCGTGGCCTTTGCCGCCTTCTATCTGGGGCTGTTCCTCTCCGGGATCAGCCTTGCCGAGGCGAGCGGCCGCGGGCTGCTGCTCGGTCCGTTCGACGTCGATCGCGGCTTCGTCGGCGCGTTTCGTCCCGGCCTCGTGACGCAAGCGGACTACGGCGCGATCCTGGCCGAGGTGCCCGCCCTGCTGACGCTGGTCGGGCTCGGCTTCGTCGCGGCGATGCTGAACGCCTCGGCGATCGAGCTCGGGACCGGCCGGCCGGTCGACCTCAACCGCGACCTGCGCGGCGCGGGCGTCGCCAACCTGCTCGCCGGGCTTGGCGGGGGGATCGTCGGCTATCATGTGCTCGGCGGGACGCTGCTTGCCAGCCGTCTCGTCGGGTTCGAGACCCGGTGGATCGGGGTCGGCGTCGGCCTTGCCTCGGGGCTGGCGCTGGTCGCGGGCGCGTCGATCCTGTCGGTGCTGCCGGTCGGGGTCTTCGCGGCGGTGCTGGTCTTTCTCGGGCTCGACGTCCTCTACCGGTGGCTGTGGGTCGAGCGGCGGCGGCTGCCCGTGCAGGACTTCCTGCTGATCGTGGCGATGCTGGTCGTATCGGTGACGGTCGGCTTCCTGCAGGCGATCGCGGTCGGCGTGCTGGCGGCGGCGGCGCTGTTCGTGCTCTCCTACTCGCGGCTCGAGGTGATCCGCGGGCGGCTGACCGGGGTGGTGCGGCGCTCGACGACGGAGCGGGCCGAGGCGGCGCAGCGGCGGCTGAGCGAGCGCGGTGGCGAGACGCTGATCTTCGAGCTGCAGGGCTACGTGTTCTTCGGGACGGCGCACGCGCTGCTCGCCGAGCTGACGCGGGCGGTGTCGGAGCCGGACGGGCCGGTTCGCAGCGTGGTGCTCGACTTCCGCCGGGTGCAGGGGCTCGATGCTTCGGCGGTGTTCAACCTCGGCAAGCTCGGGCAGGTCTGCGGGCAGCACGGGGTTCGGCTGGTGTTCAGCGATCTGCGTCCCGCGCTGGAGCGGCAGGTGCAGCGCGCCGGGCTTGGCGAGGGGACCCTGCTGGCGGCGACGCTCGACGAGGCGCTGACCGAGATCGAGGAGCGGGCGCTGGCGGAGGGTGGTTCCGGGGGCACCGACGCGGGCGAGGCCGGGTTTGCCGCGCTGCTCGCCCGGGCCTCCGCCGGTGGTGCGCCGCTCTTCGAGGCGGAGGCGGTGCGGGCGGGGGAGGAGGTCCTGCGCGAGGGCGCACCCTCCGACTGCCTGGCGCTGCTGGAGAGCGGCCGGCTCCATGCCAGCGTCCCGGGACCGCGGGGGGAGGGGCGGATGCGGGTCGCGACCTTCCTGCCGGGGGCGGTGGTCGGCGAGATCGGGCTCTACGCCGGGACGGCGCGGACCGCGACGGTTGCGGCCGACGTCGACAGCGTCATTCGCCGGGTGACGCGCGAGAGCCTCGACCGGCTGGCCGAGCGCGACCCGGCACTGGCCCGCGACTTCCATGCGATGATCGCCGCCCTGCTCGCGCGGCGGCTGACGCGGGCGACGGCGCTGCTCCGCGAGGTGGGGGGATAGGGGTGGTCGTCCGGTTGCAGGGCCGGAGCGACCGGAAAGGGGCTTCGGTGGGGTCTGAGGCCGCGCCGTCGCACGCGTGCGACTCCAGTTAAGGCACTGATATCGCTTGTGTCTCGGTGGCGCGTTAGGAGACGGTTCATACTCGTTAACGGGCGCCGGAGCGGGTGTGGCGGTCTTGCAGACCTCCCAGATCAGAAGATCCGCAGGGACGGATCGCGCACGAAGCGCAGGTAGGAGCGGAGGCGGCGGACGCCGCCCTGATCGGCGAAGGTGCGCTCGGCTTCCTCGTCGGTGAGGAACGGGAGGACGACCGTGCTCGCCGGGCCGAAGTCGCTGCAGCGCGTGAGCGCGGAGGTGAAGGGGTCGGCCACCCGCGCGGCGGCTCCAAATCCGGACGCGGCTGCCCCGGTGGACGCGTCTCGCGGCCACTCGTCACGCCGGAGGCGGCCTTTGGCTCGCGGTGATGGTGGCGGAGCGCGGCCCCGGGTCGATCAGGCTCATCTCGCCGAAGACGTCGCCGGCGGTCAGGGTCCCGAGGCTGCGGGTCTTGTCGCCGGAGCCGACGCTGACCTCGACCGAGCCCGAGAGGATCATGTAGGCGGCGTCCCCGGCCTCGCCCTGCGTGAGAATTCTGTCACCGGGGGCAAAGCGGACGGTCTGCACGCGTACAATTCCTCGGACGGCTGGGGGTCGCCGGCACGGGCCGGCTGGTCCGCGAGCCTAGGGAAATTCGCCGGCATGGGAAGATGCCTGTTGGCCACTCTGCCTGGGCGCCGCGCTTTCTGAATGCGGCGCGGTGCCGCCTTCGCGGTCCGGTCAGACCCTGAACAGCGGCTGCAGGAGCCGGGGGAGGAAGCCGCTGAAGCGCAGCCGAGCGTCGGTGGCGGTCACGCAGAGGCAAGTCCCGTCGTCGGTGGCGCGCGGCGTGTGCTGGAGCGTGGCGTCGGCCACTTCGAAGTCGCCGGCGCGGAAGACGCCGCTTTCGTCGGCGAAGGCTCCGGCGAGGACCAGCGTCAGCTCGAGGCCGCGGTGGGTGTGCTCGGGAATCGCCCGCCCGGGCCGGACGGAGAGCAGGCGGACGCTGCCCGTGTCACCCGACCAGAGGATCGCCTGCCGGGCCCCGGGTCCGATCGGCTGCCACCGCGGCCCGGCCCGGCCGACCAGCGCGGAGATCGGCGCCGGGTAGGTCGCGTCGTGCTGCAGCGGCGGTGCGTCCGTGGCATCGTCGAGGGCCGCGAGGGCGCGGCGGCGCGCGTCGGGCGAGACCGGGGCGGGGGCGAGACCCTCGAGCACGAGGCCGCCGAGGGTGTGGTGTGCCTCCAGCCGGGCACGGCAGCGGTCGCAGAGCGTCACGTGCGCCGCCACCAGCAGCGCGAAGGGATGGGTCAGGGCGTCGGCCGCCGCGGCGGCGAGCATCGCGTCGGGGATGTGGTGCAGGGGTTCGTTCATGGTCTCGTTCATTTGCGCAATCCGCGCAGCTCGTGGCGCAGGCGGTCGATCGCGAGGCGCAGGCGCGACTTCACCGTGCCGAGCGGCACGCTGGTCAGCGCACTGATCTCCGTGTGCGTCAACTCGCCGAGGTAGGCTTTCTCGACAAGGTCGCGCTGGGCCGGCGGCAGGACGCCGAGTGCTTCGCGAAGCCGGCCGACCTCCTGCTCGAGGGCGAGCGCATCGCTGGCCTCCGCGGCGTAGGGCGGACCGGTCAGGTCCTCGGGCAGGGCGCGGGGCTCGCGGCGGGCGAGGTCGATCCGGCTGTTGCGGGCGATCTGGTAGATCCAGCTCGATACCTGCGCCCGGGTCGGGTCGTAGCGCGCCCGCGAGCGCCAGACCCGCAGCATCACCTCCTGTGCGACATCCTCCGCCGCGGCGGCCGGCGTGCCGCTGCGGATCGCCATCGCCTTGATTCGCGGGGCGTAGAAGTCGAACAGCCGCACGAAGGCCGCGCGGTCGGCGTCGTCGCGCACCGCCAGCATCCACCGTGTCTGCTCCGAGAGATCGCCCGTCGCTGCCATCGCCCTCAAACGACCCGCGACGGGCGACGGTTGCAACCCTCGCGGGGGCGAGAGCCATCGGTCGGCAGTGCGGGCGTGCATCAACATGCTGTCTTTACGGCCGCTTTGCCCTGCCGGATCTCATTTGGGGGAGGGAGGGCCGCTTTTCGGCGCGTCGGGGGGTGCGGTGGTGTCAGGCTCGGGGTCAGTCGGGCAGCCAGATTTCCACGGTGCCCTCCCGCGCCGGCGGATCGTAGAAGCTGAAGTCGCGCGCCGACGCCGGGCGACCGAGCGCCGCCAGCACGGCGACGGCCTGGTCGGAGAGGCGCTGGTCGCCGCCGTGGAAATAGCGGGTCTGGGCGCGGCTGACGGAGCCGCCCACCGACCGCCACTCGACGTCCTCGAACCCGGCGCGACGGAGGCCCGCGGTGAGCGAGTCGCGGAAGGCCGGCGAGGCGGCGTCGTGGATGTGCACGACGACCCGCGTGGCCGCGGCGACGGCCACGGCCGGCGCCGCGGTCGACGCCGAAGTTGGCGCGCTTGGCGGACGGGCGAGCGGCGCGAGGCTGGCTTCGAGGGTGTGCGGTTCGCGCGGGATGGCCGGGAGGTCCGCGGGACCGTCGGCGATGCCGGGCAGCGCGTCCGCGGGGCCCGAGGGCGGGCTCGCGGAGGGCGACCTCCACCGGCGACGGGGGCTGCGTGGCCGGCGGGGAGGGCGGCGGCGCCGAGGCCGTTGGCGCGGCGAGCGCCGCGACGGTGATCTGCGCGGTGATGGCGTTGGTCGCCGGATCGCGGAGGGCGGGCGGCCTCTCCGCGCCGGGCGCCGGCGCGGGCGCGGCGGCTGGCACCGGCTGCGGCTCCGCGCGGCGCGGCAGCGGCGACACGGCGAGCCGCGGCTGCGGCGGCAGCGACGGCAGGCGTGCCACCACCAGCGGCGCCTCGAGCGGGGGCGGCGTGCGGAAGGCGCTGGCCCACGATCCGGGCAGGCGGAGCTCCGCGCCGGTCCAGAGCAGGGCAAAGGCGGCGGCGGCCGCGAGGGCGCCCCCGAGCCGGTAGGCCCGGCGGCCTCCCGGCAGGACCACCGTCTCGCGCGCCCAGCCGGTCGCTGACGGGATGGGGGCTGGCAGCGCCGTGGCCACCAGCACCGCCGCGCGCTCGGCGTCGGGGTGAGGCTCGGCGGCTGGCCAGTGGACGGGCGCGGCGGAAGGCGGCGCCTCGCGCGCGGGCGGCTCGACCGCCGCCGGGGGCGACAGCGCCTTGGCCGCCGCGGCGTCCTCGGGGATCGGCACGACCGCTGGACGTCGGCTCCGGCCGCTGTCGCGGCACCGGCACGCCGAGCGCCATGCGGATCGCCGAGACGTCGCGCCTTTCGCCCGCCGCCCGTTCGCGCGTTCGCGGCGGGGCGACGCCGGTGACGGCTTCGTGCAGGCGATCGCGGCTTTGCGGTCCGGCCATCGCCTCAGGTCTCGCCGACGAGGGCGGCGTCGACGGGCGCGAGCGGCGGCAGCGGGCGGGGGACGCCCCCCCGAACACAGGCGATGGCGGGTTCTCGAAATCCGCTTCGGTCCCGAACTCCTCCATCGCCGCCTCCGCCCGCTGCCCCGCGAGTCACCCGCATCGCGCACCCACCCCAGGCGCGATCCAGGCAACTGAGGGGTGTACCCGCCAACGGCCGGGACCGGATGCATCGGGACGGATTTTTTTTGCGGAGCGGCTGTTCGGATGTGCGAGTCCGGGGCCCGACCTGCCCCCGCGGTTGCCTAGTAGAGATAGACCGCCTGGAAGAGCGCCAGCGGCGCGCCGCCGGCGTCGAGCAGTTCGAGGGTCTGGCCGTCGATGCGCCAGGACGCCGCCGCGTGGAGGACGCCGGCCAGCTGGGTCTCCCAGGCGTCGAGCGGCGCGGGGCAGGCCATCCGGGTCATCGCCCCGGCGCCGAAGGCGAGCTTGTCGCCGGTGATGGTATAGCCGCCGGAGATCTGGTTGCAGCCGACCGTCGCGGTGAAGCGCGGCTCGCCCTCGCGCAGGATCAGGTTCGGCTCGCGCCGCCCTTCCCCGGGGGCGATCTCGGTGTCGCCGAGGCGGAGGATCTTCCAGTAGGTGTTGGTCAGCGTTGCCTTGTCCACGGTGCGCTCGCAGGTCTCGCCCGGCCAGACCCCGACGAAGCGCTCGACGAGCACCTGCGGGCCGGCGTCGGCGCCCGATCCCCCGCCCGGGGGCTCGCGCAGGATCGCGCCGTCGAAGCTCGCCATGATCGGCCCGCCGACCTCGGCGCCGGCGGCGAGGTAGGCGTGCTCCAGCGCCGCATAGTCGCCGTCGTCGACCAGCGGGTAGTCGCGGCCGGTCAGGCATTCGGTGAACCGCGCCTCGTCGCCGACGTAGGTCAGCATGCCGCGCAGCGGCAGGTGCGGATCGAAGGGCTGGAACTCGTCGGCGGCGACGAGGTCGTAGTCGCCCTCGCGCTCGGTCCGCTTCTCGTCGGGGGCGAGCAGGCGCAGGCGGTCGGGGCCGAGGATCTGGAACTGGAGCTGGCCGCTGGCGCCGCGGAGGTCGAGGACGTGGCGGTCGGCATCGACCGACCAGCGCCCGATCTCGTCCTCGCGCCGCTCCTTGCCGACCCAGGCCCGCCGCAGGTGGAAGACCTGGTCAGGCCAGAGATTGAGCTGGAAGCGCTCGGCGTCGCAGTCGACGCAGGGCAGCCGCCCGGCAAAGGTCGCCGGCAGCCGGAGGCCATGGGCGCCGATCGCCGGGGTCGCCTTGTCGGCGCGGGCGGCGGTGTCGCCGACCTTGATCATCCAGATCGCCACCACCGACGGGGCGTCGCGGGTCAGCACCGGGTTCATCGCGTCGGAGACGAAGAGCAGCTTGCGCCCGACCGAGACCTGGGTTCGGATCGAATAGGTATGGGTGGGATCGATCTCGGCCGGATCGTAGTCGATCTCGAAGGCGAAAGGCGGGTTGCCGGGATCGGGCATCGACGCACGGCCAAGCTCGACCGCGGGCGCGTCGGCGAGGCTCACGTCCTCGAGCACGGCCTCGAAGACCGCCCCCGGGGGCAGCGCCATCCGTTCGCGATAGCTCGCGGTGCCGGTGACATGGGCGGTATCGGCACCCCAGGCCAGGCCGGCGGCGAGCGCCCAGATCAGCAGACCCGTCAGCCAGCGCATGCGTCCGCCGAACTCCACACAAGAAAGAGCGCCAATCTGGCAGGAAATACCCGGGCCGCCAAGTGTGGCGGACCTATCCAAACGGGTGAATCGCGCAAGCGCTCCCTGCGCCGGGCACCCCCGGTCAAAGTTGCGCCATGACCTCGTCCGAGACCTCGAAATTCGCGGTCACCGACTGGACGTCGTCGTCCTCCTCGAGCGCCTCGATCAGGCGCAGCAGGCTCTGGGCGGCGTCGAGATCGAGCTCGGTCGTGGTCTGCGGCCGCCAGACGAGCTTGGCGTGCTCGGCCTCGCCGAGGGCGGCCTCCAGCGCCGTCGCGACCTCGGCGAGGTCGCCGTCGACGGTCCAGATCACGTGCGTCTCGTCGTCGCTCTCGACGTCCTCGGCGCCGGCCTCGATGGCGGCCTCCATCACCTTGTCCTCGGAGCCGACCGCCGCGGGATAGACGATCTGGCCGACACGGTCGAACATGAAGGCGACGGAGTTGGTCTCGCCGAGGTTGCCGCCGCGCTTGGAGAAGGTCGAGCGGATGTTGGAGGCGGTGCGGTTGCGGTTGTCGGTCATCGCCTCGACGATGATGGCGATGCCGTTCGGCCCGTAGCCCTCGTAGCGGATTTCCTCGTAGTTCTCCGCGTCACCGCCCGAAGCCTTCTTGATCGCCCGCTCGATGTTGTCCTTGGGCATCGAGTTGGACTTCGCCTCCTTGATGGCGAGGCGCAGGCGCGGGTTCTTGTCGGGATCGGGGTCGCCCATCTTGGCGGCGACGGTGATCTCCTTGGAGAACTTCGAGAACTGCTTCGAGCGCGCGGCGTCCTGCCGGCCCTTGCGATGCTGGATATTGGCCCATTTGGAATGGCCGGCCATGGGGCGCTCCGTCGGTGTGCTGGCTGTCGCGGCGTATTAGCCCGCGACGCCCGGAACGTTCAACCCCCCCGTTCAACCACAACCGCGTTGTCCCGGCCGCAACCCGGATGGCGCCCGCCCTCCGAAGGCGCCGCGTCGGCCGCGTCGATAGCCTGCACCGTTCCGCCCGCGGCGCGCTTCACCGATGCACCAGGCCGCACCGTCTCTTCTTCTTCGGCGACACGCTTTTCCGCCGGGGTGCCGCCGAAGAAGAGGGGTGCCCGGCTGCCCCGCCTCTCTTCGGATTTCATACTGGCAGGAAGCCTATCGGGCAGGACGCAGGGGCCCCGCCAACAGGCGGGGAGAAAAAACAACTCAGCCGGCGAATGCCGGCTTCCTTCGAAGGGAGGCCGCAAAGGCGGCCGACCGACCAAGCGGCGGCCGAGTGGGGGGCGCGCTCTTCGCGCGCGCCTCCCCGAGGTCGGCGCTCCCCCCGGCCGGCCGAGGGGAGCGCGGAGGGGTGGGATCAGCCCGGGACCAGCGGCCAGAAGATCGGGATGGTCAGGCAGGCGGTCACGCCGGTGATGATGTTGAGCGGCAGGCCGATGCGGGTGAAGTCGAAGAACTTGTAGCCACCGGGGCCGTAGACCATCGTGTTGGTCTGGTAGCCGATCGGCGTCGCAAAGGCGAGGGTCGCGGCGAACATCACCGCCACCACCAGCGGCCGCGGGTCGAGCCCGAGGCTGTGGGCGAGCGCGATGGCGACCGGGGTGACGATCACTGCCACGGCGTTGTTGGAGACCATCTCGGTCAGGAGCTGCGTCATGAAATAGAGCACGAAGAGCACGGTCAGCGGTGACATCGTCGACAGGCTCGGCGCGACCGAGTCGACGAAGAGCTGGGCCGCGCCCGAGGTTTCGAGGGCCTGCCCGACGATCAGCATCGAGAGGATCAGCACGAGCAGCGAGGAGCTGACCGTGTTGTAGGCTTCCTGGGGGTCGAGCGTCCGCGTCACCAGCAGGATGACGACGCCGAGCATCGCCAGGATCTGGATCGGCGCGATCTCGAAGGCCGAGCCGATCACGATGGTGGCCAGCACCGCCAGCACGAAGGGCGCGCGCTCGCGCTTGTAGGCGCGGTCGGTGGTCTCGTTGATGTCGACCAGATCGACGTCCGACGCCAGGCGGCGGATATCCTCGGGGGCGCCTTCGAGCAGCAGCGTGTCGCCGACCCGGACCACGACCTCGTCGAGCTGCCGGCCGATGTTCTTGTTCCGGCGGTGGACCGCCAGCGGATAGACGCCGTAGCGCCGGCGGAGCCGCAGGCTGCCGAGCGACCGGCCGACCAGCTTGCAGTCGGGCATGATCAGCGCCTCGACCGTCGTGGTGGACTTGGAGCCGACGCGGTCGACGAGGGTGACCTTGTTCGAATCCTTCAGGCCGAGCAGCTCCTGCATGTCGGTGCGCAGCACCACCCGGTCGCCCTCGGCGAGCACGACCTCGGGGAACTGCCGCCGGAGGCTTTCCTCGCCGCGGAGGACGTCGACCACCCGCATCCCCTCGCGGCGGAAGAGCGTGACGGCCATCACCCCCTGCCCGATCAGCGGCGAGCCGTCCGGGACGACGACCTCGGTGAAGTACTTCATCCGCTTGCGGGTGCCGAGGAGATCGGCCATCGAGTCGCGGTTGGGCAGGAACCGCGGGACGAGGAACCACATCGTCAGGAAGCCGACGGTCATCACGACGAGGCCGAGCGGCGCGATCTCGAACAGGCTGAAGGGCACGAGGCCCGCCGCGCGGGCGACACCGTCGACGAGGATGTTCGTCGAGGTGCCGATCATGGTGATCATGCCGCCGAGAACCGTCTGATACGACAGCGGGATCAGCAGCTTGGACGGCGACAGTCCCATCGAGTGGGCAATCTGGATGGTCACCGGGATCATCACGGCAACGAGCGGCGTATTGTTGGTGAAGGCCGAGGCGAAGGCGACGAAGAGGCCGACGAGGACCAGCACGAGGATGCGGTGGCGCGCGGCCCGGCTGGCCACGACCCGGGCAAAGCCGTTGATGAGCCCGGTCCGGACCAGCCCGCCGGACACCATGAACATCGCCGCGATCGTCCAGGGCGCCGGGTTGGAGAACACCCCGAGGACCTCCTTCGCCGACACGATCCCGAAGACGACCAGAATGGCGGCACCGAGCATCGCGGTGACCTCGACCGAGTAGGTCTCGAGGACGAACAGCACGAACATCATGACCAGAACGCCAAGCGTCAGATAGGCCGCGAAATGCGGCTGCCCCATCATGTCGATCACGAGGTACCCTCTTACTCTGTCCCCTGCCCCTCACGCACGCGGGAGCGGCAACCGGCCGGTCCCTCGGGGCGGGCGCCACCATGGCGCAACCGGCGACCTTGCTCAAGCCTTCTTCGCAGGTGCACCCAGAGGCTGAACCAGTGCCACCGCTGCGATCATCAGCGCCAGCGCGGCCCAGACCAGCGGCGAGTAGCGCTCGCCGAGGAGGAGCCAGGAGAAGAGCACCCCGAAGCCGGTGACGAGATAGGCGATCAGGCTGGCGAAGACCGATCCGGCCCGGCCGATCAGCCAGACGTAGCCCGAATAGGCGAGGACGTTGAGCACCGCGCAGCCGACCAGCGCCGCCTCGGCCCGACCGAGGGGCCAGGGCGCCACGAGCTGGCCCGTCGCGGCGGCGAGCGCCACCACCGCCAGCAGTCCGACGGCGGTCGCCCCGAAGAGCAGCTGGAAGGGGTGCAGGCCCGCGGAGCCCCGCCACGCGAGCCAGGTCGCCTCGACGGCGTAGCTCGCCGGCGAGACCAGCGCGAGAAGCACCATCCCGATCCCGATCGCGCCGGTGACGCCCGCCTGTGGCAGGATCAGGAGCGCCACCGCCACCGCTCCGAGCGCCACCCCGAGCGCGCGGCGCAGGTCGGGGCGCTCGAAGCCCATCGCCAGCGCCATCGGCAGGACGAACATCGGCACCATCGCGATGATGATCGCCCGCACCCCGGCGGGCAGGGCCGCGGCGGTCAGGAAGGTGAAGAACCCCGGGATCACCGCGCCGAAGCCGCCGACGACGGCGAAGCGCAGGGCGTTGCCGCGCAGCCGCGGCAGGGGCAGGCGGGTGACGGCGAGCATTGGCGCCAGCAGCGCGAGCATGATCACGCCTTGCCAGGCGAGCAGTCCGAAGGGACCGTGCCCGGTCGAGACCGCGATGCGGAGAAGGGGCAGCGACAGGCCCCAGGCGGCGCCGATCGCGAGCAGCGCCGCGACGAGGACGAGGCGCACGGGATCAGCCGGGGACGGCCGGGGCGAGGCGGCCGCCGACGCGGACCGGCTCGGCGCGGCGGGCGCGGCCGGTGGTGTCGTCGGTCTCGACGAAGACGCCGCTCAGCGTGGCCGGCCCCTCGGCCGGGGTGAAGCGGCCCTTGGGCATCCCGGTCACGAAGCGGGTCAGCGGCTCCAGCGACTCCATGCCGATGACGCTGTCGTAGTCGCCGCACATGCCGGCATCGCTCTGGTAGGCGGTGCCGCGGCTGAGGATCTGGGTGTCGGCGGTCGGCACGTGGGTATGGGTGCCGACGACGAGGCTGGCGCGCCCGTCGCACCAGTGGCCGAGGGCCATCTTCTCCGAGGTGGCCTCGGCGTGGACGTCGACGAGGACCGCCGCCGCAGTGCCGCCGAGGGTCGCGGGCTTCAGCGCGGCGTCGATTGCCGAGAAGGGGTCGTCGAAGGGCTGCTTCATGAACACCCGGCCGAGCACCTGGGCCACGAAGACCCGCCGGCCGCCCGGCGCGTCGAAGAAGCGCGCGCCCTGGCCCGGGGCGCTGCGGGCGAAGTTGAGCGGGCGGAGGACCCGCGGCTCCTGCTCGATGAAGGACAGCATCTCGCGCTGGTCGAAGGCGTGGTCGCCGAGGGTCAGGCAGTCGGCGCCGGCCTCGAGCAGCAGCCTGGCGTGGGCGGCGCTGAGGCCGACGCCGCCGGTGGCGTTCTCGCCGTTGACCACGACGAAGTCGAGCCGCCACTCGCGGCGGAGCCGCGGCAGTTCGGCCGCGATCGCGGTGCGACCGCTGCGTCCCATGACATCGCCGAGAAAGAGAAGCCTCATGGGCTGGCGGGTTAGTCGCCTTCCGCCCCGCCCGCAAGCATCGCGCGCTCGAGCGCCGCCCCCACTCGGCAGATCACCGCCACCGGCCCGACGATCTGCAGGGCCGCCGGCAGGCCATCCTCGCGGGGAACCGGCACGCTCACCGCCGGGTGGCCGGTCACGTTGAAGGCAATGGCCCGCGCTGCCGGCAGCACCGGCGCCGTCCCGTCGAAGCCGGCCGCGAGCGGCGGCGCGGTCAGCACGGTTGCGGTCACCAGCGCGTCGAAGCGGGTGAAGACCCGGCCGTCCAGTGCCTCGCGCAGCGCCGCCGCGGCGACCAGCGCCTGCGGGAGCGTGCCCGGACCCAGCGCCAGCGCCGCGTCGAGCGTCTGGCGGGCGAGGCGCCCGTAGTGATCCCGGTGCGTCGCCATCGCCGCGCGGTGGATGGCGGCGGCCTCGGTGTAGAGGAGGATCGCGCCGCATTCCTCGAAGTCGGCCCAGTCGGGGAGCGCCACCGCGTCGACCCGCGCGCCCAGAGCCGCGAGGGTCGCGACGGCTGCGTCGATCGCCCGCGTCGTGGCGGCCTCCGCGGCGGGATCGAAGGCGAACCAGTCGCGGGCGTAGCCGAGCCTCAGGCCGGCGATGCCCGCGCCGAGCCCCGCCGCCGCGCTGGTCCCGGCGAGGGCGTCGAGCACCAGCGCCGCCTCCGGGACGGTGGCCGCGAGGATGCCGACGTGGTCGAGGGACGGCGCCAGCGGAAAGACCCCGTCGAGCGGCAGGCAGCCGAACGCCGGCTTCAGGCCGACCACGCCGCACCAGGCCGCGGGCACCCGCACCGACCCGCCGCTGTCGGTGCCGAGGGCGACCCGCACCAGCCCGCCGGCCACCGCCGCGGCGCTGCCCGAGGAGGAGCCCCCGGTGAGCCGACCCGGCGCGCGCGGATTGCGGGGCGGCGGGTGCGGTGTGTCGAAAGCGGGGCCGCCGAGGCCGAACTCGTCGGTGACGGTCTTGCCGATCACGATTGCCCCGGCCGCCCGCAGCCGGGCGACGACCGCGGCGTCGCGGTCGGGCACGCGCCCGTCGAATCGCCGTGATCCGCAGCCGGTGGCCAGTCCCGCGGTGTCGATCAGGTCCTTGATCGCCACGGGGACGCCATGGAGCGGCCCGCGTTCCGGCGCCGCCTCGGCCGCAGCGACGGCGGCCCGCGCGTCCGCGGCAAGGGTGGCAAAGGCGCCGATCGCCGGGTCCCGGTCGGCGATCCGGGCGCGGTGGCTGTCGACGAGCCGCGCGACAGAAAGGGAACCGTCTCGCAGCCGGCGCGCGGCCTCGGGCAGCGTCAGGTCCGCCGGCTCGCGCAAGAAAAAATCTCCTACTCGCGGAACCCGCACGGGGTGGTGGCGTTTTCCCCGTACATCTTACTGTCCCTCATCCTACTGAGCCGGCCCCTCGGGGCCGGCCTTTTTTATGCCCGTGCCGCCAGCCGGGCGATCTCTGCCGGGTCGAGCAGCCGCAGCGGATGGCCCTTGCCGAGGATGGCGAGCTTTGCGGTCTCCTCGAGCTCCTCCGAGGCGAAGACGGCCGCCTCCAGCGTCGCCCCCGAGACCACCGGGCCATGGTTGCCGAGCAGGACCGCCGAAGCGCCCGCCGCCTTCTCGCGGATCAGCGGCGCGATCGCCGCATCGCCGGGCGCGTAGTAGGGGAGCAAGGGCACCCGCCCGACGCGCATCACCACGTAGGGCGTCACGGCGGGCACCGCGTCTTCCGGATCGGTGTCGGCGAGGCAGGAAAGCAGGGTCGCGTAGGTCGAGTGCAGGTGGACCACCGCCCCCGCCTTGGGGCGCGCCGCGTAGAAGGCCATGTGCAGCGGCACCTCCTTGGTCGGCGCCGGGCCGCCGGTGTGGTGGCCGTCGGGGTCGAGTTCGGACAAGGCCGCCGGATCGAGGAAGCCGAGGCAGGAGTTGGTCGGCGTCGCGAGAAAGCCGCCTTCGCTGCGCACGGTGATGTTGCCGGACGAGCCGCCGGTCAGGCCGCGCTCGAAGAGCGACCGACCCCAGCGGCACAGCCGCTCGCGCAGGTCGGCGCTCATGGACGCTCCCCGGCGAGAACCGCCCCGGCCCGGGTGAAGAAGTCCGGGCCGCCGAAGTTGCCCGACTTCAGCGCCACCGCCAGCGCCGGCGTCCCCCGCGTGCGCATCGCCGGGACGCCGGTGGCGATTTCCGGGCCGATGACCAGCGGCCCGGTGGCGAGGCCGGTCGCCACGGCGCCCGAGGTCTCGCCGCCGGCGACGATGATCCGGTGGAAGCCCTCCGCCGCGGCGTTCACGGCGACCCGGGTCAGGATCTCCTCGAAATAGTGCGCGATGGCTTCGGAGCCGTGCTCGGCCTGATTGCGGGCCGTCTCCTCCGGATCGGCCGAGGCGTAGATGAGCGGCGCCGCCCCGCGGTTGGCGAGGGCGAAGGCGATGGCGCGTCCGGCCTCCGCATCGGGATCGAGGCCGGGCACGATCGCGAGCTTCAGCGCCGGATGGCCGGGGGTGTAGGCCGCGATCTGCCCGCGCGTGGCGTTGGAGCAGCTTCCGGCGAGCACCAGCGTGTCGCCCTCGGTTGGCGCAAGCGCCTCCGCCGAGCCCGCCGCCAGCCCGAAGTTCGCCGGCAGGCCGAGGGCGATCCCCGAGCCGCCGGTGACGAGCGCATGGCCTGCCGCCAGCTTGCCCAGCGCCAGCAGGTCGGCGTTCGCCACCGCGTCGGCGACGATCAGGCGCTCGCCGCGCGCGGCCGCTGCGGCCAGCGCCTCCGCGCCCTTGCCGGCGCGCAGGGCCGCGAGCGGCAGGTGGCCGACCGGCATCGCGGTCTGGCGGGCGAGCCAGCGGCGGAGGTCGGGATCGGTCATCGGGTTGAGGGGATGGCGCTCCATGCCGCTCTCGCTGAGCAGGTGGTCGCCGACGAAGAGGTGGCCCTGGAAGATCGTCCGGCCCGCGTCGGGGAAGGCCGGGCAGACGAGGGCGACGTCGCCTCCGAGGCGGTCGAGGAGCGCCGCCGCCACGGGACCGATGTTGCCCTCCGGGGTCGAGTCGAAGGTCGAGCAGTACTTGAACACCACCTGCTCTGCCCCGGCGGCGCGGAGCGCCTCCGCCGCGGCCAGGGACTGCGCCACGGCTTCGTCCGCTGCGATCGAGCGCGACTTCAGCGCGATCACCGCGGCGTCGTCTCCGGGATCGAGGTCCGCCGGCAGGCCGAGGTGCAGCGTGGTCCGCGCTCCGGCGCGCGCGAGCGTGTTCGCGATGTCGCTCGCACCGGTGAAGTCGTCCGCGACGACGCCAATCCGCATGAGCCTGCCTCCCCGTCCTGACCTTTTGCGGCGACTGTAGGCGCGCGCCGCCGCTGCCGCCAAGGCGGTGCTTGACGCGCGGGGTTCCGGCCTCCCATACCGGCGGCAACGACAGGGGAGGGGCGGCGATGGCGACGAGGATCGGGGTGATCGGCTGCGGCTTTTACGCGCCGAACCATCTCAACGCCTGGGCGGCGCTGGGAGCGGAGGGCGCCGCGCTCACCGCGGTCTGCGACCGCGACCCGGCCACGGCGGAGCGCACCGGTGCTGCCTTCGGCGTGCCCGCCTATACCGACGCGGCCGCGATGCTCGACGCCGAGGGGCTCGACCTTGTCGATATCGTCACCCGCCACGAGACGCATCGCCCGCTCGCCGAGCTGACCATCGCCCGCGGGGTTGCGACGATCGTCCAGAAGCCCTTCGCCACGACCTTCGAGGACGCCGTCGCGATCGTCGCGGCCGCCGAGGCGGCGGGCGTGTGGCTGGCGGTGCACGAGAATTTCCGCTTCGCCGCGCCGATGCGGAACCTGCGGCGGATCGTCGCCTCGGGCGCGATCGGGACGCCGAGCTGGGGGCGCATCGCCTTCCGCACCCACTACGACGTCTACCGGACGCAGCCCTATTTCTACGACGAGCCGCGCTTCGCCATTGCCGACGTCGGCATCCATGTCCTCGACGTCGCCCGCTACCTGCTCGGCGAGGTCGAGCGCCTGTCCTGCGAGACCCAGACCCGCAATCCGAAGGTGCGCGGCGAGGATACCGCGACGATGCTGCTCCGGCACGAGAGCGGGGCGACCAGCGTCGTCGACTGTTCCTACGAGGCGCGACGCAGCCCCGACAGCTTTCCCGAGACCATGGTCGAGCTGGAGGGCGACCGCGGCTCGATCGTCACCCTGCCCGGCTGCCGCGCCCGCGTGACGTCGGAGAACCTCGTCTGGGAGGAGGACATCGGCGCGCCGCTGCTGCCGTGGACGACCCGGCCGTGGCATGTCAGCCAGGAGGGTGCCTACGGCGCCTGCCGGCACTTTCTCGCCGCCTACCGCGCCGGCATTCCTGCCGAGACCAGCGGCGTCGACAACCTCCGCAGCTTTGCCCTCGTCGATGCCGCCTACCGCGCGGCGGAGACCGGGGCCGCCGTCGCGCCGCGCCGGCACGGGGGGTAGGGGTTCTCCTCGAGGTCGGTCGAAGCGGCGCTGGCGGGAGGCCGGCCGTCGAGCGTCGCCTTGGTCATGCGCGGCGGGTCGGGCACGCCGGGATGGTCCCAGACGTATGCTGTGGTGAGCCGTGAAGGCCGCTGGATCATTTTTTGTCTGCTGATAAGCGACTGTAATATATTGATTTCTATAATGTGATGCCTTCCTGCGGCGCGCTGTCGCCGCAAAAAGTGCTTCCTGGCTCTGGACGACTGAACCGTTCAGTCTAATTTCGCAATCGAACCGAACGGTTCAGTACAGCCCATTGGAGACTTTCTCACATGTCCAACCTCATCATTCGTTCCGCCGCCGCGGCCATCGTTGCCGTCATCCTCCTCCCGGCCGCCAGCTTCGCCCAGTCGGGTGACCGCGCCGATGCGACCTTCGACAAGACCGCCCGCGCCGGGACCTGCACCCAGCTCGAAATCGCGGCCGGCGTTGCCACCGACGAGTGCGGCACGCTCTCGCTGTCGGAAGTCGCTTTCCTCAAGAGCCAGCGCGACAACACCAACTGATGGTGCATCGCGGAAGAGGGGGGCGGAACCGCTTCCCTCTTCCAGACATTTCTCTCCGGTGTGCGGGGACTTGTTCGAAGCGGTACTGAACCGTACTTTACGAGCAGGGCCGTCCCGTTCGAGCCCAGGAGAGAAACATGAGCAGTGAACCGGTCGCCGTCCGCAGCCGCAAGGCCGACCAGCTCATGCAGGGGGCGCGCAAGGTCTTCATGGAGCGCGGCTTCGAGGGCGCAAGTGTCGACGAGATCGCCCGCGCCGCGGGCGCTTCCAAGGCGACGCTCTACAGTTATTTCCCCGACAAGCGCCAGCTTTTCACCGCCGTCGTCGAGGCCGGGTGCCGCCGGCAGGGTGGTGGCATGGCTCTCAGCCGTCTCGATCCCGACGAGCCGATCGAGGTGGCGCTCCGCCGTATCGCCGGCGAGTTCGGCGCCTTCGTGCTGTCGCCGGGCGCGCTCGAGATGTTTCGCACCTGCATCGCCGAGGCCGGGCGCTTTCCCGAGCTCGGCCGCGCCTTCTACGAGGCCGGGCCGGCGCGGGCGCGCTGCCAGCTCGTCGCGCTGCTGGACGAAGCCGTGGCCCGGGACGAGCTCGCCATCGACGACACCGGCCTCGCCGCCGACCAGTTCGCCGCCCTCGCCAAGGCCCGGGTCTTCCTCGCGACCCTGCTCGGCAAGCCCATCGCCGCCGACGACCCGGAACTTGCCCGCGTCGCCGACGAGGCGGTTCGGACCTTCCTCGCGCGGTATGGCGCGAAGCAGGGCTGACCTCCGCCAGGGTGTGGCGCTAACCCTCCAGCAACGCCCGCGCCGCTGCCCGCGCCTCGTCCGTGACCGTGTCGCCCGCCAGCATCCGAGCGATCTCCTCGACCCGCGCCGCCGCCCCGAGGCTGGCGATCTCCGTGCGCGTGGCGCCGGCGATCACCGCCTTGCCGACCTGCCAGTGGTGCGCCCCCCGCGCCGCCACCTGTGGCGCGTGGGTGACGACCAGCACCTGCGTCCCCTGCCCCAGCGCCTGTAGCCGGCGTCCGACCGCGTCGGCGGTGGCGCCGCCCACGCCGCGGTCGATCTCGTCGAAGATCAGCGTCAGGCCCGAGGCCCGCGCACTCAGGCAGACCTTGAGCGCCAGAAGGAAGCGTGACAGCTCCCCGCCCGAGGCGATGCGGTCGAGCGGTCCCGGCGGCATCCCCGGATTGGTCGCGACGGTGAACCGCACCCGGTCCTGACCCTCCGGGCCGGCGTCGCCCGGCGCGACCTCGGTCACGAAGCGCGCCCGGTCGAGCTTCAGCGGTGGCAGCTCCTCCGCCATCCGCGCGTCGAGCCGCCCCGCAGCCTCCGTGCGGGCCGCCGTCAGGCCGGCGGCCGCCGCGCCGTAGGCGGCCTCCGCCGCCGCCAGTTCGGTCTCGAGCCGCGCGATCCCGGCCGCGCCGTCGTCGATGGCGCGCAGCCGGTTGGCGAAGTCGGCCGCAAGCGCGGGCAGCGCCTCGGCGGGCACCTGATGCTTGCGCGCAAGCCCGCGCAGCGCGAAGAGCCGCTCCTCGACCCGCTCCAGCTCGCCGGGATCGCCGCCGAGATCGGCGAGCAGTCCCTCGACCGTCCCCGCAACGTCGCCGAGATCGGTCAGCACCCGGCCGAGCGCCTCGACCGCGCCATCGATCACCGCGGTCGCTTCCGCCTCGGCCTGCCCGGCGGCCGTTTCCAGCCAGCGGAGCGCCTGCAGCAGGGTGCCTTCGGCTCCGGCAGCGCCAAGCGCCTCGCCGGCGCGGGCGACGTCGGCGCGGATCTTCTCTGCCGCCCGCAGCGTCCGGCGCCGCGCGTCGAGCGCCGGCTCTTCCTCGGGCTCGGGCGCCAGCGCCTCCAGCTCGGCGGCCGCGTGCGCGAGATAGTCCCGGTCCCGTCCGGCCGTCTCCAGCCGCTCCCGCGCCGCTTCGAGCGCCCGCGCCGCTTCGGCGCGCGCGGCCCAGGCCACACGGACCGTCGCGAGCCCGGCTTCCGTCCCGGCGAAGGCGTCGAGCAGGGCGCGGTGCCCGCGGGCGTCCATCAGTCCGCGATCGTCCTGTTGCCCGTGCAGCTCGACCAGCGTGTCGGAGAGCGCCCGCACGGTCTCCGCCGTCACCCGCCGGTCGTTGACCCACGCCTGCCGCCGCCCGTCGGCGTTGGCCGTCCGCCGCAGGATCAGCTCCTCGCCCCCCGGCAAACCGGCCGCGTCGAGAACCTCGCCGGCCGGATGGCCCTCGGCGAGCGCGAAGGTCGCGACCACTTCGCCCTGCGCCGCCCCCGGACGCACCGCGCCGCCGCGCCCGCGCCAGCCGAGCACGAAGCCGAGGCAATCGAGCAGGATCGACTTGCCCGCGCCGGTCTCGCCGGTCAGCACGTTGAGGCCGGGGCGGAAATCGAGCTCCGCCGCTTCGATCAGTGCCATGTCGCGGATTGTCAGTGCCTGAAGCATCGGCCTCTGCACCGGGCCCGCCGCTCGGCGGTCAGCGCCATTTCCCCTGGACCACCTGGCGGTAGGTCTGGTTCAGCCAGCTGTCGCCGACGTTGGCGGGCTTGAGGCCGCGGCCGGTCAGCAGCGCGTAGGCGTCGGCGTACCAGGTGGTTCCCTGGAAGTTGTAGCCGAGGATCGCCGCCGCGGTCTGGGCCTCGTGGGTCAGGCCGAGCGACAGGTAGCTCTCGACCAGGCGGTAGAGGGCCTCGGGCGTCTGGGTCGTGGTCTGGTAGTCCTCGACCACGACGCGGAAGCGGTTGATCGCGGCGGTGTAGAAGCCGCGCGACAGATAGTAGCGCCCGATCTCCATCTCCTTGCCGGCGAGATGGTCCAGGGCGAGCTCGAACTTCATCTGCGCCGACTTGGCGTACTGGCTGTCCGGATAGCGCTCGATGATGTCGCGCATCTCCTGCAGCGCGTCGAAGGCGTTCGACTGGTCGCGGCCGATGTCGACGATCTGGTCGTAGTAGGAGAGTGCGATCAGGAACTGCGCATAGGGCGCGTCGACGTCGGCGGGGAAGAACTCGAGGTAGCGTTCGGCGGCGGCGCGGCTTTCGGCGTACTTGCCGCCCTCGTGGTAGGCGAAGGCGGACATCAGCATCGCCCGCTTGGCCCACTCCGAATAGGGATAGAGCCGCTCGACCTCGGCGAACTGTTCGCCGGCCTCGCGCGGGCGGCCGTCGTTGAGCATCTGCTCGGCGCCGAGATAGATCTGCTGGGGCGACTGATTCTCGACCGGGGTCGCCCGTGGGCCGGTGAACGGCACCCAATCGGGCATGCGGCTGCAAGCGCCGGGGGCGAGGGCCAGGACGAGGATGACGGCAAGCGCCTTACCACGACTTGCCAAAACGCCCCACTCCCTGCCTTCCCTCAGTCGTCCTTGCCCGGCGCGGCCATTCCGGCTCCTCGGGCGCGATCGGGTTAGCACAGGTTTCGGGGGGGTTGAAACGAAAAGCGCAGCCGGCGAGGGCTGCGCTCCGGGCCGGCGATGGCCTGCCTCAACCGGCGCGGCGCAGGTCTGCCGCGCCGACGCCCGCACCGGGCAGCTGCGCCGCCGTCTCGGCGTCGAGCGTGACGACCTCGAAAGCGTCCGGATTGGCGAAGAGAACCCGGAGCAGCTTGTTGGTCGCGCCATGGCCGGCGCGGACGCCGCGGTAGGCGCCGAGGATCGGTGCGCCGGCGAGCGCGAGGTCGCCGAGCGCGTCGAGCATCTTGTGGCGCACGCACTCGTCGGTCCGGCGGAAGCCGCCCGGGTTCAGCACGCGTTCGCCCTCGACCACGACGGCGTTGTCGAGCGAGCCGCCGAGCGCGAGGCCGTTGGCCTGCATCATCTCGACGTCGGATCGGCGGCAGAAGGTCCGGCAGTCGGCGAGTTCGTGGACGAAGGTGCCGTTGACCATCGACAGCGTCCGGGCCTGATGGCCGATCGCCGCGTCGGGGAAGTCGATCTCGAAGTCGATCGACAGCGACTCGGCCGGCGTCAGCTCGGCGAGGACGGCTCCCTGCTCCCAGCGCACCGGCTTCAGGATGCGGATCGCCGTGAGCGGCGCGTCGATCGTGGCGAGGCCGGTGCGCAGGATCGCACCGACGAAGCGCTGGGCGCTGCCGTCCATGATCGGCACTTCCGGCCCGTCGATCTCGACCTCGACGTGGGTAACGCCGGTGCCGGCGAACGCCGCCATCAGGTGCTCGACGGTGCCGACCGAGACGCCGGCCTCGTTCGAGAGCAGCGTGCAGAGCGTGGTCTCGGTGACGTTGTCGAAGCGCGCGGGAATGAGGTTGTCGCGATCGGTGACGTCCACCCGCCGGAAGCGGATGCCGCCCTCGGTGGCCGGCCGCAGGACCAGCCGCGCGGGGCGGCCGGAATGGAGGCCCATTCCGACAAGCGTGATCGCGCGTTTCAAGGTCGTCTGCATGTCTAACCCCAAGTCTCCGCACCGAGTGCCCCACCCCGGGACACATCGGCACCTTCATCTGTTCGATGAGAACATAGGGAACTGACCCATTTCGGCCAAATCAAGGTTTATGACCGATTGTAACAACAGTCCTGCGACGGAAATTCTCCGCTGATGGGGAGCCAGCCGGAGGTCTTCAAGTCGGGCGGCGGCGGAAAATCGTTGCAATCTGAATCGGTCTGACGTCTGATGTTTGCGACAGGAGCCCCATGCCCAAGATCGCCGCCGCCCGTCCCGTGATTGCCACCCTCCCGCCCCTCGGGCGGGCGCGACAGGTCGCGGAGGCGCTTTCGGGTTATATCGAGACCGCGGCGCTCACCCCCGGAGACCGGCTGCCGCCCGAGCGGGCGCTGATGACGGCGCTCGGCGTCGGGCGCTCCAGTGTCCGCGAGGCGGTGAGCCAGCTCCAGGCGCTCGGCGTCCTCGATGCGCGTATCGGCAGCGGGACTTTCCTCCTGAAGCCGGTATCGGCGCGCACCGTGCACCTGCCGCTCTCGGTCGAGGCCGGCGGTCTCGCCGACGGGCTGTTGCTGACGCTGGAAGTCCGCCGCGGCATCGAGATCGAGGCCGCCGCCGCCGCGGCGCGCCGCCGCTCGGACGCCGACGTCGCGCGCATTTCTGCGGCGCTGGAGGCGATGGAGCAGGTCCACGAGCGCGAGGGCACTTCCGGCGAAGCCGACTTCGCCTTTCACCTCACCATCTACGACGCCAGCGGCAACCCGCTGTTTCGCCAGGTGCTCGAACAGCTCCGCGAGCTTTTCGAGCGCTTCTGGCTCAAGCCCTTCGACCGCCCGGACTTCGGCGCACGGTCCTATCCCCTCCACCGCCCGCTCTACGAGGCGATCCGCGACGGCAACCCCGGCGCGGCCGCCGCCCATACGCGGGCGATCCTCGACATCGTCGAGGAAGACATCCGGGAGATGAGCCGATGACGGCCTGGCCTGACACCCTGCCCCGCCCCGATCCGGTCGAGGCCGCGCGCCTGATCGTCACCCACGACGCGCCCCATGCCTTTTCCGCCGTCGTGCCGCCGATCGCCCAGACCTCGCTCTTCACCTTCGCGAGCTACGACGAGATGGTCGCGGCCTATCGCGGCGAGATCACCCGGCCGATCTACAGCCGCGGGCTCAACCCGACCGTGCGGATGTTCGAGGAGATGGTCGCCGCCCTGGAAGGCGCGGCCGACGCCATCGGCTTCGCCAGCGGCATGGCGGCGATCTCCGCCGCCGTTCTCTCCTTCGTCGGCCCGGGCGACCGGATGGTCGCGGTCCGCAACGTCTATCCTGACGCCTTCCGCCTGTTCGGCACCGTGCTGCCGCGCATGGGCGTGACGGTCGACTATGTCGACGGCCGCGACCCGGCCGCCGTGGCCGCCGCGTTGCCGGGCGCTAAGCTGCTCTATCTGGAAAGCCCGACCAGCTGGCAGATGGAGGCGCTCGACGTGCCCGCCCTCGCCGCGTTGGCCAAGGCGGCGGGCGTGCTCAGCGTCATCGACAACAGCTGGGCGACGCCGATCTTCCAGAACCCGCTCGCGCTCGGGGTCGATCTCGTCGTGCACTCGGCCTCGAAGTACATCGGCGGCCACAGCGACGTGGTCGCGGGCGTTGCCGCCGGCTCTGCCGAGCTGGTCGGACGGCTGCGGGCGGAGCTCTACCCCTACGTCGGCGGCCGGCTTGCGCCTTTCGACGCCTGGCTGCTGATCCGCGGCCTGCGGACGCTGCCGCTTCGGATGCTGGCCCATCAGGAGTCGGCGCTCGAAATCGCCCGACGCCTCGTCGAGCGCCCGGAGGTCGTCGCGGTCAACCATCCCGGCCTCGGCACCCTGCCGCCCGGGCTGCGGGGCACGTCCGGGCTTTTCTCCTTCGAGGTGCGCGAGGGCGTGAACCTCCGCGCCTTCTGCGACACGCTGCGGCTCTTCAAGCTCGGGGTCAGCTGGGGTGGGCACGAGAGCCTCGTCGTGCCGGGCGAGGTCGTGCTCGAACAGACCGCCCGGCCCAACTCCGCGCACGAATTCGGCATCAGCGCCCGCTCGGTGCGCCTCCATGTCGGTCTCGAGGGCACCGAAGCCCTCTGGGCCGACCTTACCGCCGGCCTCGCCGCCGCATCCTGACAACGACAACACCAGGGAGACGAAGAATGAAGCACCTGCTCTGCGCTACCGCCCTCGCCGCGCTGCTCGCCGGCACCGCCTCGGCGGACACCACGCTCAAGCTCGTCGAGGTGATCACGAGCCCGCAGCGCACCGAGACCCTGAAGGGCATCGTCGCCGGCTTCGAGAAGGCCAACCCGGGCACCACGGTCGAGATCATCTCGCTGCCGTGGGGCGAGGCTTTCCAGAAGTTCGCCACCATGGTCTCGGCCGGCGACATTCCCGACGTCGTCGAGATGCCCGACACCTGGGT
Organism: uncultured Alphaproteobacteria bacterium; assembly: GCA_963798235.1. GTDB lineage: Bacteria > Pseudomonadota > Alphaproteobacteria > Rhodobacterales > Rhodobacteraceae > Amaricoccus. The sequence goes on from CAWCSN010000002.1 coordinate 57,167, forward strand.
GTCGCTCTACGCCAACAACAACCTGCTCGCCGACCTCTCGCCCTACCTCGCCGACTGGGAGAGCACGAGCGACCTCTCCGACCGCGCCATCGCCCTCGGCCAGGTCGGCGACAAGCCGGTGATGCTGCCCTACGGCTTCTATCTGCGCGCGATGTTCTACAACAAGGACCTGCTCAAGGAGGCCGGCGTCGAGACCGTGCCGACGACGCTCGACGAGTTCCATGCCGCCGCCGCGAAGGTCTCCGCCCTCCCCGGCAAGGCCGGCTACTGCATGCGCGGCGGCCCCGGCGGCCTCAACGGCTGGGTGATGTTCGCGGCGACGATGGCCGGCGACAACGCCTTCTTCGATGCCGACGGCAAGTCGACCTTCGACAGCGAGGGCTGGAAGAAGGGCCTCGACTGGTACATCAGCCTCTACAAGGACGGGCTGGCGCCGAAGGACAGCGTCAACTGGGGCTTCAACGAGATCGTCGCCGGCTTCTACACCGGCCAGTGCGCTTTCCTCGACCAGGACCCGGACGCCCTCATCGCCATCGCCGAGCGGATGAAGCCCGAGCAGTTCGGCGTGACCACCTTCCCGAAGGGGCCGGACGGCAAGGCCTTCCCGACCATCGGCTACGCCGGCTGGTCGATGATGGAGCCGAGCGAGAACAAGGACCTCGCCTGGAAGCTGATCGCGACCCTCGAAGGCCCCGAGGGCAACGTGCCGTGGAACAAGATGACCGGCGCGCTGCCGGCGCTGAAGTCGGCGGAGAGCGATCCCTTCTACCAGTCCGACGCCTTCAAGGGCTGGTTCGAGGAACTGGCCGATCCGAACGTCGTCCCGACGATCATGCCGACCTGGCTCGAGGAGTTCGCCTTCTTCAAGGACAGCCTCGCGATCTCCGGCGGCCAGAAGGCGCTCCTCGGCGAGATCACCCCGGACGAGCTGGCCACCGAATGGGCCGACTACATGACCAAGGCCCAGCAGAAGTACCTCTCCAAGTAACCGCCCGGCGCCCGGCCCGCCCGGGCGCCGAACCCTTGCCGCCGGCCGCGAGAGATGACCAACGATGAACGTCCGGGAAGAGCCGTCACCGAAGCCTGAGCGGAAATCCGGCCGAAAGCCGCGGTTCCGGGCCTGCCGATGACCGCCGTCGTCCGCCGCCCCTTCCTTCGCCGCCTCGGCGACGCCGCCGAGCCGTGGCTCTACAGCGCTCCGGCGCTCGTCGTCATCGCCGCCGTCATGCTGGTGCCGCTGGTCATCGGCATCTCCTACGCCTTCCGCGACATCCAGATCCTCAACCCGTTCTCGGGCGGCTTCGTCGGTCTCGACCACTTCCGCGAGCTTCGCGACGACAAGGCCTTCCTCGGCGCGCTCCGCAACACCCTGTGGTGGACGGGCCTGACGGTCCTGATCCAGCTCGTCCTCGGCCTGATCCTCGCCCTCCTGCTCGACGTCCCCTTCCGCGGCCGTGGCATCGCGCAGGCCCTCGTCTTTCTGCCGTGGGCCGTTCCCACCTTCCTCACCGGGCTGAACTGGGCGTGGCTGTTCAACCCGACGATCGGACCGCTGCCGCACTGGCTCTACGCCCTCGGCATCCTCGACGCCCCGGACAACATCCTCGCCGATCCCAACCTCGCGCTCTGGGGACCGATCACCGCGGCAGTGTCTGGTGGGGCATTCCGTTCTTCGCGATCACCCTTCTCGCCGCGCTGCAGTCGATCCCCGGCGATCTCTACGAGGCGGCCGCGATCGACGGCGCCAACCCCTGGCAACGCTTCCGGTCGATCACCCTGCCCTTCCTCGCGCCGGTGATCGCCATCACCGTCCTCCTGCGCACCGTCTGGGTGGCGAACTTCACCGACCTCATCATCGTCATGACCGGGGGCGGTCCCGCCGACCGCACGCAGACGGTGGCGAGCTACATCTTCACCCAGGCGTTCAAGCGGCTCGACTTCGGCTATGCCTCGGCGATCTCGCTGGTCCTGCTCGTCCTTCTTCTCACCTACGCGCTGCTGATCCTGCTGCTCCGCCAGCGCCTCATCGACCGGGACAAGTGATGCGCCTGCTCGCCACCATCGCCCACCGCCTCGCGGTCCTCGCCTATGTCGCCTTCGCGCTCTTCCCGCTGTTCTGGCTGGTCAAGGTCTCGGTCACGCCGAACGACCTGCTCTACAGCGAGGGCATCCGGATGTGGCCGTCGCGGATGACCTTCGAGCATTTCACCTTCGTGCTGACCCACAGCGACTTCCCGCTGTTCTTTCGCAACAGCCTGATCGTCTCGACGCTGACCGCGGTCATCGCCACCGTCCTCGCCGCGCTCGCCGGGTACGCGCTGTCGCGCTTCGCCTTCCGCGGCAAGCTCTGGGTGTCGGGGCTGCTGCTCGTCACCCAGATGTTCCCGCTGGTCATGCTGATCGCCCCGATCTTCAAGATCCTCGCCCCGCTCGGGCTGACCAACAGCCTGACCGGCCTGATCATCGTCTACGTCGCCTTCAACGTGCCCTTCGCCTGCTTCCTGATGCAGTCGTTCTTCGACGGCATCCCCCGCGACCTCGAGGAGGCGGCGCTGATCGACGGCGCCAGCCGCTTCACCGCCTTTCGCCAGATCGTGCTGCCGCTGACCCTGCCCGGGATCGCGGCCACCGTCGGCTTCGTCTTCACCGCGGCGTGGAGCGAGATGATCTTCGCGCTGATGCTGATCTCGTCGAACGAGAAATCGACCTTCCCGGTCGGCCTGCTCTCCTTCGTCTCGAAGTTCTCGGTCGACTTCGGGCAGATGATGGCGGCGGGCGTGCTCGCGCTGATCCCGGCCTGCCTGTTCTTCCTCATGATCCAGAAGTACCTCGTGCAAGGCCTGACGGCCGGCGCGGTGAAGGGATAGCCCCATGGCCACCATCGACATCCGCGCCGTCTCCAAGGCCTACGGCACCCATGCGCCGGTGCTGACCGACATCGACCTCTCGATCCGGGACGGCGAGTTCGTCGTCCTCGTCGGCCCCTCGGGGTGCGGCAAGTCCACCCTGCTCCGCATGATCGCCGGGCTGGAGGAGATCACCGCCGGCTCGATCGCCATCGACGGACGGGTGGTCAACGACCTCGCGCCCAAGGCCCGCGACATCGCCATGGTGTTCCAGAGCTACGCGCTCTACCCGCACATGACCGTCGCCGACAACATGACCTACAGCCTGCGCCTGAAGAAGGCGCCGAAGGCGACCATCGCCGAGAAACTCGCCGGGCGCGTCCGCCAAGCTCGGCCTCGACGCCTTCCTCGCCCGCAAGCCCAAGGCCCTGTCCGGCGGCCAGCGCCAGCGCGTCGCCATGGGCCGCGCCATCGTCCGCCAGCCGAAGGCGTTTCTCTTCGACGAGCCGCTGTCCAATCTCGACGCCCGGCTCCGCGAGCAGATGCGCGCCGAGATCCGCAAGCTCCACGCCGGGCTCGGGGCGACCTCGATCTACGTCACCCACGACCAGGTCGAGGCGATGACCCTCGCCGACCGCATCGTCGCCATGCACGGCGGGATCATCCAGCAGGTCGGGGCACCGCTCGAACTCTACGACCGGCCGGCCAACCTCTTCGTCGCGGGCTTCATCGGCTCGCCGGGGATGAACTTCCTCGCGGGCAGTTGGGACGCCGCGGCCCGCGCCGTCCGCCTCGCCGACGGCACCGCCGTCGCCGTCGACCGCACGCTGCCGGTCGCCGAGGGCAGTGCCGTCACGGTCGGTATCCGCCCCGAGCACGTCCGCCTCGACCCCGAGGGGCCGGTGCGGGCGCCGGTCGATCTGGTGGAGCCGACGGGCTACGGCATCATCCTGCACCTGTCGGTGCAGGGCCAGCCGTTCAAGGCGCTGACCAACGACCGTGCCCACCTCGCCGCCACCGATGCCATCGGTCTCGCCTTGCCGGCGTCCGCCCTCCACATCTTCGACGCCGAGGGCCGCCGCCTCCCCTGATCTGGCGGTCTCGCGGCGGTCGGCCTGACCTTGGCGCGGGCTGGCCCGGCGCGGCGCGTCAGGGCGATCGGGTCGCAGCGGACCCCGGTGTCAGTCGTGGTGGAAGACTTCTTCCATCGACGCCCACCATTCGCCCTCCTGCCGGGTGGCGAGGGGTGCCTGCATCGGCATGCAGACGTCCCACCATTCCTGCGTCTTGGGATCGGCGGCCATCTTCGCGGCGTCGGCGGCGAAGTCGGTGCCGTGGTATTCCCAGTAGGCGAAGATCAGGTTCTCGGGTTCGCGCAGGAAGATCGTGTAGTTGCGGATGCCGCAGGCCGAGATCGTCGCGAGGACCTCGGGCCAGACCGCAGCGTGAACGCGCTTGTACTCGGCGATCGCCTCGGGCTTCAGGCCGAGGATATGTCCCATCCGCTGCATCGGTCAGCTCCTGATCTCGGTGGTGAATTCGGGCAGGCTCCGGCCGGCGAGGGCGTCCCAGTCCCAGTCGATGCCGAGCCCGGGCGCCGAGGGGGCGACGGCCTGGCCGTCCTCGACCGTCATCCGCGTCGCGGTCAGGAGGTCGAGCTGGGGGATGTATTCGACGTAGCGGCCGTTCTGGATCGCGCAGACGAGGCTGACGTGGATCTCCATCAGGAAGTGCGGGCAGACCGGGATGTCGAAGGCCTCGGCCGCGTGGGCGACCTTGAGCCACGGGGTAATGCCGCCGATGCGGCCGACGTCGACCTGGACGATCGAGCAGGCTCCCCGCGCCATGTACTCGCGGAAGTGCCGGATCGAGTAGAGCGACTCGCCGACGGCGATCGGCGTGGTGGTGGCGTTCGACAGGCGGACGTGGCCGTCGATGTCGTCGGCGGCGAGGGGCTCCTCGATCCATGCGAGGTCGAGGCCGCCGAGACGGCCGGCGCGGCGGATGGCCTCGTCGACGGTGAAGCCCTGGTTGCAGTCGGTCATGATTTCGTAGCCGTCGCCGACCGCCGCGCGGACGGCGCTCAGGCGGGCGAGATCCTCGGAGACGTGGGGGCGGCCGATCTTGACCTTGGAGCCGCGAAAGCCCTTGGCCTGCGCCTGCAGGGCGTCCTCGACGAGGGCCTCGGTCGGGATGTGCAGCCAGCCGCCCTCGGTGGTGTAGAGCGGGCAGCGGTCCTTGGCGCCGCCGGCGAGCTTCCACAGCGGCAGGCCCTGCTTGCGGGCGCGGAGATCCCAGAGCGCGGTGTCGATGGCGGCGAGCGCGATCGCGGTGATCGCGCCGATGGTGGTGGCGTGGGTGGCGAACTCGAGCTCGTGCCAGATCGCCTCGATCCGGTCGGCGTCGCGGCCGATCAGGCGGGGCGCGAGGTGGTCGGCGAGCAGCCGCATCACCGACGAGCCGCCGGTGCCGATGGTGTAGCTGTAGCCGGTGCCGGTGGCGCCGTCGGAGTCGGTGATCGTGACGATCGGCGTCTCCTGGCTGACGAAGCTCTGGATCGCGTCGGTGCGCTTCACCTTTGGCACGAGGTCGACCATGCGAAGCTCGACACGCTCGATCGTGGCCATGGAGTGTCCCTGAAACTGCGGCCAGTGTCGGCCGGGAAAGCTGCGCCGGGCTCCCCCGCGAGCCACTTCCCTCGTATTTAGCGATCGGTTTCACTGGTCCGTCAAGCTGCCGCGCCATCGCTCGCTGCTGGCGACCGGTGGGGCTGGTGCTGCGGACCGCAGGGACGCTGTCGGAGGTGGCGGGGTCGCCGGGCTGGTTTGGGAACCACGGGCGAGAAGCGGGCGTTCCCTTCGCGACGCAACCGACGCGAAAAGGAAAATGTCATGGCTGAACATACCGAAATGACTGAGGCGGAGGCCGTCGATACGGTCTGGGATCTCGCGAAGTCGATCGACTTCTGCATGTTCGTGACCTGGGATGGCGAGCGGCAGCGGGCGCGGCCGTTGTCGGCGCGGCCGAACCGGGAGGAGGGGCGGATTTACTTTCTCGTCGACGTGGCCGGGGAGAAGGACGACCAGATCGCCGAGTTTCCCAAGGTGACGATGGCTTTCGCGGATATCCGGGCCCACGACTACGTGTCGATCACCGGGACGGCGGCGGTCACCAACGACCGGGCGAAGATCGGGGAGCTGTGGAGCAGCGCCGATGAGGCGTGGTGGGATTCGGCGGAGGACCCGTCGATCCGGCTGCTGACCGTGGAGCCCGACGACGCGGAGCTGTGGAAGGGGCCGAACCGGCTGCTGGCCGGGGCGAAGATGCTGACGGCGGCGGTCACCGGGGCGAAGGTCGATTTCGGGGAAAACCGGAAGGTCGATCACCTCTGAAACCGCTTGGCGGCCTAGTCTGCGCACGCGTGCGCAGACTATCAAGTCCTTGATAAGACAAGATATGTCTTGGCGCGTTAACTTCTCGTTAGGGCGGATTTTGGTGGTCTTGCCGAGGTCCAGCTCAAGCAGCCTCGAATTTACGGCGGGCCCTGGTGGCCCGCCGCTTTTGTTTCAGCGGTCCCGCAGGAAGATGCAGACGGGCAGGCGGGCGCCGCGGTGGAATGCGGCAGGATCGGCGGCGGGCGCGTCGGTGAGGACCTCGCGCCACGGGCCGGCGAGGGCGGGCCAGTGCGGGTCGGCCGGCGCGGTGCGGGGGAGCGCCGCGACGACGAGGAGTTCGGTCGTGGCGGTGCTGCGGAGGAAGGCGCAGAGCCCGGTGCCGAGGTCGAGGGGGGTGTAGCTGCCTTCGGCGAAGAGGGCCGGGTCGGCGCGGCGGAGGGCGAGGAGGCGGGTGGTGACGGCGAGCTTGGCCTCGGGCGCGGTCAGGTCGGCGAAGGCGGCGGCACCTTTCGGGAGACCGGAGAGGCGGGTGGCGAGGGCGGGGAAGTCGAGGGGGCGGCGGTTGTCGGGGTCGACGAGGCTCTGCTCCCAGACCTCGGCGCCGCGGTAGGTGTCGGGGACGCCGGGCATGGTCAGCTTGAGGGCGGCCTGGATCAGGCCGTTGGCGGCGCCTTCCTCGGCGATGGTCGCCTCGAAGGCGCGGAAGGCATCGAGGAAAGGGCCGGGCGTCAGGGCGCGGTCGATGAAGGCGGCGAGGCGGGCCTCGTAGGCGGCGTCGGCGAAGACCCAGCGGGTGTTTTCGCCGGCCTCGCGGACGGATTTGAGCATGGCTTCGCGGACCCGCTCGGCGAAGGCGGCAAGGGCTGCGGGGTCGGGGGCCGTGGACGGGCGCCACTCGGCGGGCCAGGCGCCGAGGAGGAGCTGGTAGAAGAACCAGGCATCGTTGGGGTCGATGGGCTGGGCGGGATCGGCGACGAGCGGGTGCCAGGCGGCGACGGCTTCGGCCCAGGGCCCGGCGTGATGGGCGAGGGTGGCGATGCGGGCGCGGGCGTCCTCGCCGCGCTTGGTGTCGTGGGTGGAGGTGGAGAGCATGGCGCGCGGGAAGCGGGCGAGGCGCTCGGCGTTGGCGCGGTGGAAGGCGGCGACCGGGGTGGCGAAGCTGCCGGGCTCGCTGCCGACCTCGTTGAGCGCGATCAGGCGGGCGTAGCGGTAGAGGGCGGTGTCCTCGAGGCCCTTGGCCATCGCCGGGCCGGTGAGTTGCTGGACGCGGAGGGCGGCTTCGGTGAGCGCGTCGGCGTCGGGGATGGCGTCGCGGTCGAGGGTGAGGACGGCCGCGACGAGATCGAGGGCGTCGGGCTCGAGCCAGGGCGCGGCGACGGCGGCGCGGGCGACGGCGTCCCGGACGCGGGCGCGGTCGGACTCGGTGATGCCGTCGGCGTCGGCATAGGTGCGGTAGACGTCCATCGCGGCGATCGTCTCGACCAGCGCGGTGCGGATCGCGCCGGTGCCGAGGTCGGCGAAGCGGGGGGTGGCGTCGGCGAGGCGGCGGAAGCGGCGGACGAGGGCGGAGAGCTCGGAGTTGAGCATCCGGTCGAGGACCTCGCGCTTGGCGGTCCGCACCAGGGCGGCGGGCGGCGCGCGGCGGCCGGTGAAGGCGAGGCAGGCGGCGTCGAGGGCGGCTTCGCCGGCGGGGTCGACGAGGAGACCGGCGAGGAGGTTGGTGACTTCGTAGCCGGTGGTGCCGTCGATGGGCCAGCCGGGGGGAGCGCCTCGTCCGGGGCGAGGATCTTCTCGACGAGGAGCCAGGCCGCCTCCCCTGCCCCGTCGCGCAGGCGGCGGAGGTAGGCGGCGGGGTCGCGCAGCCCGTCGATGTGGTCGACGCGGAGGCCGTCGGCGACGCCGCGGGCGACGAGGTCGAGGATCAGGGCGTGGGTGGCGTCGAAGACGGCGGGGTCCTCGATCCGCAGGCCGGCGAGGTCGCTGATCGCGAAGAAGCGGCGGTAGTTGAGGGCGTCGCGGTCGAGGGTGAATTTTGCCGCGCGCCAGTTCTGGCGGCCGATCAGGTCGGCGAGCGCGGACCACGAGGCAGCATCGCCGGGGCGGCCGCGGAAGGCGGCGAGTCCGCTGTCGATCTCGGCGCCGGCCCGGGCCATCGCGGCGTGGAGTGCCGCCCAGCCGGGATCGTCGGCGGGGGCCTCCGCGAGGGCTTCGGCGGTGGCGGCGAGGGCGTCGCACCCGGCGGCGCGCAGGACGGTGGCGTAGGTTCGCGGCGAGAGGGGCAGTTTGTGTGTGTCGTGGGCCCAGACGGCGAGGCTGCCGTCGGCGGCGCGGCGGAGGTCGAGGGCGCCGGCGGGGAGCGCGGTGCCGAGGGGCTCGCCGAGGACGGGGAGGAGGACCTTGCCGGCGAGGCCGGGTGCGTCCCGGTCGATGTCGAACCAGTCGGCGAAGCGGCTCTCGCGGCCCCAGGCCAGGACGTCGAGCCAGAAGCGGTTGGCCGCGCCGCCGATGCCCATGTGGTTCGGCACGATGTCGAGCAGGAGGCCGAGGCCGGCGGCGCGGAAGGCGGCGGCCATGGCGTCGAAAGCCTCGGCGCCGCCGAGCTCGGGGTTGAGGACGGTGGGGTCGGTGACGTCGTAGCCGTGGGTGCTGCCCGGGCGGGCGGCGAAGACCGGGGCGAGGTAGACGTGGCTGACGCCGAGATCGGCGAGATAGGGGGCGAGGCGGGCGGCGTCGGCGAAGCCGAAGTCCGGGCCGAATTGCAGGCGGTAGGTGGCGCGCGGGGTCATGCGGGCTCCACCGTCACCGAGCACGGCGAAGGCGGCGAGGGGGTCGGCGGCGGCGCCCCAGATCGCCCGGCCCGCGGCGGGTGGGGCCGGTCGGGGAAGGTCGGTCAGGTTGGCGCGGAGCCGCAGGGTGGCGCCGTCGAGCGGCCAGTCGACGGCAATCACGCCATCGTCGGCGGCCACGACGGCGCCGCCGTGCGTGGCGCCGGGGAGGAGCGGGACGATCTCCTGCCGCCGTACCGCGAGCAGCGAGCGGGTGAGGTCGAGCCAGGCGCGGCCGTCGGGCGTGTCGCGCTCGCTCCAGTCGAGTTTCGAGGCTTCGAAGGAGGAGGCGTCGTTCGGGTCGGGGATCAGGGCGCGCATGGCGTCCTCCTGGAAGGCGGGGAGGTGGCGAGAAGTCTGCGCGCCGACCTTCGCAGACGGAGGCGGCAAGGTCGCCCTCGAAGTCGCAGAAATAGACGAAGGGGCGCTTCTCGCCCCATTCCTCGCCCATGAACAGGAGCGGGACGTGGGGGGAGAGGAGGAGGATCGTGGTCAGGGCGCGGACCATCGGCTCCGAAGCGAGCGCGGTCAGGCGCTCTCCGAAGGGGCGGTTGCCGATCTGGTCGTGGTTCTGGAGGAAGTCGAGGAAGGCGAGCGGCGGCTGTCCGGCGCTCGGCTCGCCGCGGGGCTCGCCGGACACTCGGACGCGAGGGCTCGCCCTGGAAGGCGAAGCCTTCGGCGAGGGCGCGGGCGAGCTTGCTCCGAGTGGTCTTCGGCGAAATCGACGGTAGTAGCCCTCGACTTTCGCCGGTGGCGACGACGTGGGCGACGTTGTGGAAGTCGTCGTTCCACTCGACGGTGTGGAGGAGCGGGCGGCCGTCGGCGTAGGGGTGGAGGCCGACGATGTTGCGGGCGTCCTCGGTGGCGAGGTGGATGTGCCGGTCAGGGAAGCGGGCGCGGATTTCGCGGGCCATCTCGACGAGGATCTCCTCGTCGGAGTTGGGCGTCGAGGATGTGGTCGGCGGCGTCGAAGCGCAGGCCGTCGAAGCGGAAGTCGTCGAGCCAGTAGAGGGCGTTGTCGATGAAGAAGCGGCGGACGGGTGGCTTCTCGTAGGCGATGGCGGTGCCCCAGGGGGTCGATCGCTCGGGGTGGAAGAACTCGGGGGCGAGTTCGCCGAGCGGATTTCCCTGCGGGCCGAAGTGGTTGTAGACGACGTCGAGGAAGACCATCAGGCCGAGGCCGTGGGCGGCGTCGACGAGGGCGCGGAGGTCGTCCGGGGTGCCGTAGGCGGCGTGGGGGGCGTAGAGCAGGATGCCGTCGTAGCCCCAGCCGCGGGCGCCTTCGAACTGGGCGACGGGCATGAGTTCGATGGCGGTGATGCCGGTCTCGACGAGGGCGGGGAGGCGGTCGATGGCGGCGCGGAAGGTGCCCTCGGGGGTGAAGGTGCCGAGGTGGACTTCGGTGATGACGGTCTCGCTCCACGGGCGGCCGCGCCAGTCGGGGGTGCGCCAGCGGTAGGCGGCGGCGTCGACGACGACGGCGGTGCCGCCGAGGCCGCCGTCCATGGCGCGGGCGGCGGGGTCGGGGAGCAGCGTGTCGCCGAGGGCGAAGGCGTAGGGCGTGCCCGGGGGGGCGGGTGCGGTGCAGGTCCACCAGCCGTCGGGGTCGCGGCGCATCGGGTGGCGGTCGTCGCCGATGGCGAGGGCGAGGGTGTCGGCGGAGGGAGACCACAGGCGGAAGGCGGTGCCTTCGGGACCCGGTTCCGCGCCCCAGGCCATCGCTCGCTGTTCCGTCATGCGCGACCCCGCCTGTTGCATGTGGACTCGGAACGTCGGGCGGGGTGGCGGGGTTCCGGGACCGTCACCGGACGGGCCAGACGACGAGGAGTGCCGGGACGGCGACGAGGACCACGAGGATCGAGAGGGGCAGGCCGAGGCGGGGGTAGTCGCTGAAGCGGTAGCCGCCGGGGCTCATGACCAGCGTGTTGCACTGGTGGCCGATCGGGGTGAGGAAGTCGCAGCCGGCGCCGATCGCCACCGCCATCAGGAAGGCTTCGGGCCGGTAGCCGAGGGTCTGGGCGAAGCCCGCGGCGATCGGGGCGACGACGAGCACGGTGGCGGCGTTGTTGAGGAAGGGCGTCACCGCCATCGCCACGATCAGGATCAGGCCGAGAGCGCCGTAGGCGGGCAGGCCGGCGCCGACTTCGGCGAGCAAGCCGGCGAGGACGTCGCTGGCTCCGGTGGTGCGCAGCGAGTCGCTGACCGGGATCAGGGTCGCCAGCATGACGAGGATCGGGCCGTCCATGGCGGAATAGGCGTCGCGGAGCGGGACGACGCGGAAGAGGAGCATCGCCACGGCGGCGGTGAAGAAGGCGACGGCCACGGGGAGCAGGCCGGTGGCGGTGGAGCCCATCGCCACGGCAAGGATCAGCGCCGGGATCGCGGCGCTGCGGGTGCTGCCGAGGAGCACCGGGCGCTCGACGAGCGGCAGGATGCCGAGGTCGCGCAGGTTCGCAGGGAGCCCCGCCGAGCCGGCCTGGATGACGATGACGTCGCCGAGGCGGAGACGGACCTCGGACGGACGCTCGCGCAGGTGGACCCCGCGGCGGCTGACCGCGAGGAGGTTCAGGCGAAAGCGGTCGAAGAGGGCGAGGCTCTCGGCCGACCAGCCGATCAGGCTCGAGTCCGCGGCGATGACCGCCTCGACCGTGACCGGTGCGCCGGCTTCGGCGTCGGACTCGCGGCCGCCGGTGACGCTGAGTTTCGCGCGCGAGACCATGCGATCGAGGGCGGCGTGCTCGCCCTCGATCAGGAGGATGTCGCCTTCGCGGAGGGTGACGTCGGGGAGCGGGGCGATCCGCCTCTTCTTCGCCCGGAGGATCGAGGTGACGACGGCTTCGCCGCCGGCGAACTCGAGCAACTCGGAGACCGGGCGGTCGGCGACGAGCGAGGTGGCGAGCACCTCGGCCTCGGTGACGTAGTTCTTGATGTCGAGCGCCTCGTCCATCGACCCGGTCTCGCGCTGGCGGCTGGGCAGGAGCCAGTAGAAGCCGGCGAGAAAGACGATGCCGACGATGGCGAGGATGCCGCCGACCGGGGTGAAGTCGAACATCGAGAAGCTCTCGCCGGTGAGTTCGGCGCGGACCCGGGAGACGACGATGTTGGGCGAGGTGCCGATCAGCGTCATCAGGCCGCCGAGCAGCGAGCCGAAGGCCATCGGCATCAGGAAGACCGAGGGCGAGACCTTCGAGCGCCGGGCGAACTGGAAGGCGATCGGGATCATGATCGCCAGCGCGCCGATGTTCTTGACGAAGGCCGAGAGCACGGTGACGACGGTGACGAGGATGATGAGCTGCACGCGGACGCTCCGCACCGCCGGCACGTAGCGGTGGAGCAGCGCCTCCATGATCCCGGAGCGCGCGACCCCGGCGCTGACGAGCAGCGCAGAGCCGACGATGATGACGATGTCGTCGGAGAAGCCGCTGAAGGCGTTCTCCGTGGTGACCACGCCGGTCGCGAGGGCGAGCAGCAGGGCGCAGGCCGCGACGAGGTCGTAGCGCAGCTTTCCCCACACGAAGGCGGCCATCATCACCGCGATGACACCGATCGACAGCCACTGCGGTGTTGTCATTCTGAAGGATATTCCCTGCCTGCTCGCTCTCGAACGCGCGAGCGCGGCGAGGGGTTTCACCCGGATGGAGATTGCGGTCCCGGCCAGGGAAGCCGGCGCGCTGCCGCGGGAAATTCGACCGCGCACAGGCAATCCGCGTCGAAGGGCCGGCAGGCCGGGACCGGCCGGCTTTGCGGTCGGATCAGGGGTTTGTGAGAGGGCCGCGCCGGGCCGCCGGGCGGCGAGGGTGGGTGGTTTCGGCAGCGTGGAGAAAGCGTCAGCCGTTGACCGGGACGCGGGCGCCGCCGTTGCGGGCGGAGCGGGCGATGGCGTGAATGACCCGCTCGAAGGCGAGGGCGTGGCCGAAGTCGGGATAGGGGCGATCGCCGCTGGCCAGTGCCCGCAGGAAGGCGGCGGCCTCGATCACCTTGAGGTCGTTGAAGCCGAGCTGATGGCCGGGGGCCGGGCAGAAGGCGCCGTAGGGCGGATGGGACGGGCCGGTGAGGATGGTGCGGAAGCCTTGGGTCGCCGCCGGGCCGTCGTTGACGAAAAGCTGGAGCTCGTTCATCCGCTCCTGCTCGAAGACGAGCATCCCCCTGGTGCCGTGGAGTTCCCAGCCGAGGCGGTTCTTGCGGCCCCAGGCGCTCCGTGAGGTCGAGATCAGCCCGGTGACGCCGCTGGCGAAGCGGACGAGGGCGCTCGCCACGTCCTCGTTCTCGACGGCGGCGCGGCCGCTGCCGTCGGGGAGCGGGCGGGTCTCGTGGACGGTGGCCATGTCGGCGATCAGGCTGTCGATCGGGCCGAGGAGGCCACAGGCCATGCTGACGAGGTGGCAGCCGAGGTCGCCGAGGGTGCCGAGCCCCGCCTCGTCGAGGCGGGCGCGCCAGGTCCAGGCGATCTCGGGATCGGCCTGGTAGTCCTCGTCGACGAAGCCGCGGAAGTGGATCGGGCGGCCGATGGTGCCGTCCTCGACCAGCCGGACGGCGTGGGTGAAGGCAGGGTTCTTGATGTAGTTGTAGCCGACCATGGTGCGGACGCCGGCGCGCTCGGCCGCCGCCGCCATCTCCTCGGCCTCGGCGAGGGTGAGGGCGAGGGGCTTCTCGCAGTAGACGTGCTTGCCCGCGGCGATCGCGGCGAGGGCGATCTCGCGGTGCAGGCGGTTCGGAGTGGTGATCGAGACGATGTCGACGGCGGGGTCGGTGACGAGGGCCTGCCAGTCGTCGGTGGCGCGCTCGAAGCCGAACTGGCCGGCCATCGCCACGGCGCGCTCGGCCGGCGTGTCGCAGAGGAGCGCCAGGCGCGGGGCGGCGACGTCGCCGAAGACGCGGCCGACCGCGGCGAAGGCCAGCGCGTGGCACTTGCCCATGAAGCCCGTGCCGATCAGTCCGACACCCAAGGTGCCCATGCTCCACCCCGACGTTCGCGCAGGAGCTGACGCCCCCTCCGGGGGCCATAGCCCATGCGGTCGGGAGGCTGTCAAGACGCCGCCCGAGCCGGGAATGGGCCGGGCGTCGGCGCTATCGCTCGCCGCGGTTGTAGGGGGTCATCAGGGCGGCGGGGACGCGGGCGCGGCGGGACATGACGACGAGGGCGAGGATCGAGAGGGCGTAGGGGAGCATCAGGAAGAGCTGGTAGGGGACGGCGCTGCCGACCGCCTGCTGGAGGCGGATCTGGAAGGCGTCGAAGGCGGCGAAAAGGAGGGCGCCGAGGAGGGCCTTGCCGGGCTGCCAGGCGCCGAAGACGACGAGGGCGATGCAGATCCAGCCGCGGCCGTTGACCATCTCGAAGAAGAACGACGAGAAGGCCGAGAGGGTCAGGAAGGCGCCGCCGACCGCCATCAGGCCGCTGCCGACCATGACGGCGCCGATGCGGAGCGCGGTGACGGAGAGGCCCTGCGCCTCGACGGCGGCGGGGTTCTCGCCGACGGCGCGCAGCGCGAGGCCGAGGGGGGTGCGCCAGAGGACGAAGGCCGTCAGCGCGACGGTGGCGAAGGCGGCGTAGGTGAGCGGGGTCTGGGCGAGGATGCCGGGGAGCGGCAGCGGGGCGAAGGGCGTGATCGTCGGCGGCGTGGTGACGCGGGGGAGCGCGACGCGGTAGGCGTAGGAGGCGCTGGCGGTGGCGAGCAGCGTGATGCCGAGGCCGACGACGTGCTGGGAGAGGCCGAGGGGCACGGTCAGGACGCCGTGGAGGAGGCCGAAGGCCATGCCGGTGGCGAAGGCCGTGGCGACGCCACCCCAGAGCGGCAGGCCGAGGTAGACGCCGAGCCAGCCGGTGAAGGCGCCGATGACCATGATGCCCTCGATGCCGAGGTTGAGCACGCCGGCGCGCTCGCAGATGAGCTCGCCCATGGTGGCGAAGATCAGCGGCGAGGCGATGCGGATGACGGCGGCCCAGAAGCTGACCGAGGCGAGGATGTCGAGGAGGGCGGTCATGCGGGGCCGAGGCCCTTTGGGCCGGGCCGAGGCGCAGCGGCGGGTGCGGGAGCCTCCGGCGGGGATATTTGTGGACCGAAGATGGCAGGGGTGCGCAAAGGCGGCATCCGGGTCATCCCCTCCTCAGGCGGAAACGGGTGAGCTTGAGGGCGGCGACCATGGTGAGCAGTGCTGTCGCGAGCAGGATGTCGGCGATGTAGGAGGGGACGCCGGCGGCGCGGCTCATCGAGTCCGCCCCGACGAAGACGCCGGCGACGAAGAGCGCGGCGACGACGACGCCGAGCGGGTTCAGGAGGCCGAGCATCGCGACGATGATGCCGGTGTAGCCGAAGCCCGGGGAGAGATCGGTGGTGAGGTTGCCCTTGACGCCCGCGACCTCGGAGAAGCCGGCGAGGGCGGCGAGGCCGCCGGAGAAGAGCGCGGTCTTGAGGAGGACCGTGTTGACGGGGATGCCGGCGAAGGCGGCGGCGGCGCGGTTTTCGCCGACCGCGCGCATCTCGAAGCCGAGGGTGGAGCGGGTCATCACCGCCCAGGTGACGAGGGCCGAGGCGAGGCCGAGGACGAAGCCCCAGTGCAGGCGGAGGCCGGTGACGAGGCGCGGGAGGCGGGCGTCGGGGATGAGGGCGCTGCGACTGCGGCCAGCCGAGGGAAAGGGGGTCCTTGAGCGGGCCTTCGAGCAGCATCGAGACGAAGAGCAGCATGATGAAGTTCAGGAGCAGCGTCGTCACCACCTCGTCGACGCCGAAGCGGACCTTGAGGATGGTGGGGCCGAGGAGGACGAGCGCCGCCGGCGGCGATGGCGGCGACGGCGATGAGGGGGAGGAGGAGCGGCGACGGCAGGGGGACGGCGCCGGTGCCGAGGAGGACGGTGACGAGGGCGCCGGCGTAGAGCTGGGCCTCGGCGCCGATGTTCCACAGGCGGGCGCGGAAGGCGACGGCGACGGCGAGGCCGGTGAAGATGAGGGGCGTGGCGCGGTTCAGGGTTTCGAGGAGGGCGAACTTCGAGCCGGCGGCGCCTTTCAGGATCAGGCCGAAGACGGCGAAGGGGTTGGCGCCGGCGATGGCGGCGAGGACCATGCCGGTGGCGAGGGTGAGGAGGAGCGCGGCGGCGGGGAGGCCGAGGCGGCGCGCGGTCGAGGGGGCGGGGATCGGCTCAAGCCGCATGGGTTTCGAACCCCTGCCCTGCCATCCAGGCGCCGAGGTCGGCCTGGGACATGGTGCCGCGCGGGAAGGGCGGCGAGAGGCGGCCGTCGCTGATGACGTGGATGGTGTCGGAGAGGGATTGGACCTCGTCGAGGTCCTCGGAGATCAGGAGGATGGCGGCGCCGGCGGCGCGGGCGGCGAGGAGGCGGGCGTGGATGGTGGCGACGGCGCCGACGTCGAGGCCGCGGGTGGGCTGGTTGGCGAGGATGATGCGGGGGGCGGTGGAGAGGGCGCGGCCGAGGATGAGCTTCTGCATGTTGCCGCCGGAGAGGAGGCCGATGCGGGCGTCGGGGCCGGGGCAGCGGACGTCGTAGTCGGCGATCAGGGACTCGGTGAAGGCGCGGGCGGCGCGCCAGTCGATCAGGCCGTGGCGGCTGAAGGGGGCGGCGCGGTAGCCTTCGAGGATGGCGTTCTCGGTGAGGGTCATCGCGGCGATCGAGCCGGTGCGGTGGCGGTCCTCGGGGATGCGGGCGATGCCCCTGGCGAGGGCGGCGCGGGGGGACCAGTGGGGGCCGATGGGGGTGTCGAAGGCGGTGAGGGTGCCGGCGGTGGGGGCGAGGGTGCCGGCGATGAGGCCGGCCAGGGCGGACTGGCCGTTGCCGGAGACGCCCGGCGAGGCCGGTGATGCGGCCGGCGGGGAGGGCGAGGGTGGCGGCGCGGAGGCCGGGGGCGCCGGGGGTGGAGACGGCGGTGAGGGTGAGGAGCGGCGGGCCCTGGGGGACGGCGGGGATGGCCGTCGCGGGGATGTCGGCGCCGACCATGAGGCGGGCGAGTTCGGCGCGGTCGGTGTCGGCGGTGCGGCGTTCGCCGACGAGGCGGCCGTGGCGGAGGACAAGGACGCGGTCGGAGATCGCCATGACCTCGGGGAGCTTGTGGCTGATGAAGACGATGGAGAGGCCCTCGGCGATGGCGAGGCGGAGGGTGTGGAAGAGGGCCTGGGTCTCCTGCGGGGTGAGGACGGCGGTGGGCTCGTCGAGGATGAGGATGCGGGCGTCGCGGTAGAGGGCCTTGAGGATCTCGACGCGCTGCGCCTGGCCGACGGCGAGGTCGGCGACGCGGGCGTCGGGGGAGACGTCGAGGCCGAAGCGGCGGGAGAGGTCGGCGATGCGGGTGCGGGCGGAGCCCTGGCCGAGGGACCAGAGGGGGCGGGTGCCGAGGGTGATGTTCTCGAGGACGGTGAGGTTGTCGGCGAGGGTGAAGTGCTGGTGGACCATGCCGACGCCGGCGGCGAGGGCGGCGCGGGGCTGGCCCGGGGGGAGGGGGTGGCCCATGACCTCGACGGTGCCGGCGTCGGCGACGTAGTGGCCGAAGAGGATGTTCATCAGGGTGGTCTTGCCGGCGCCGTTCTCGCCGAGCAGGGCGACGACCTCGCCCTGGTGGAGGGCGAAGCTGATGGAATCGTTGGCGATCTGACTGCCGAAACGCTTGGTGATGCCGTCGAGGCGGAGGACGACGGGGCGGGGCAAGGGGGTCAGCCGGAGACCGGTTCCGCGTCGTTGATCTCGACGAGGAAGCTGCCGTCCTTGATCGCGGCCTGACGCTCGGCGACGATGGACTTCGCGTCTGCGGGAACCTTGTCCTCGAAGGTCCCGAGGGGGGCGACGGAGGCGCCGCCGTTCTTCATCAGCGAGTAGACGCCGTAGTCCTGCGCCTCGAAGAGCCCGCCCTTCACCGCGTTGACGGCGGCGGTCAGGGTCGGCTCGAAGTGCCAGAGGGCGGAGGCGACGACGGTGTCGGGGTACTGCTCCTGGGTGTCGATGACGTTGCCGATGGCGAGGACGCCCTTCTCCTTGGCCGCGTCGGAGACGCCGAAACGCTCGGCGTACATCACGTCGGCGCCGGCCTCGATCTGGGCGAAGGCGGTCTCCTTGGCCTTGGGCGGATCGAACCACGAGCCGATGAAGGCGACCTGGAAGGTGGCGTTCGGCTTGACCTCGCGCACCCCGGCCATGAAGGCGTGGATCAGGCGGTTGACCTCGGGGATCGGGAAGCCGCCGACGACGCCGATCTTGTCGGTCTGGGTCATGGAACCGGCAATGATCCCCGTCAGATAGCTCGCGTCCTGGATGTAGTTGTCGAAGACGGAGAACGTCGGATAGTTCGGGTCGGGCGGCAGGCTGGAGCCCATCAGGAAGGCGGTCTTCGGGTAGTCGAGGGAGACGTCGCGGGCGGCCTGCTCGACGCCGAAAGCCTCGCCGACGATGAGCTGGTTGCCGGCCTCGGCATACTCGCGCATGACGCGCTCGTAGTCGGTGTTCGAGGTGTTCTCGGTGAAGGTATAGGCGATCTCGCCGCGGGCGGCGGCGGCCTCGGCGGCCTTGTGGATGCGGCTGACCCACTGCTGCTCGACCGGGACGGTGTAGATCGCGGCGACCTTGACCGGGTCCTGCGCGAAGAGGCGGGAGGGTGCGGCGCCGGCGAGGGCGAGGGCGCCGGTGGTCCTGAGCAGGCTGCGGCGAGAGAAGGTCGGCAGGGTCGGCAAGCGCATGGTTGTCCCCCGGGCTTTGCGGTCTGAAGACGGACGGTAGAGGCGGAATTGATGCGCCGCAAGACGGGGTGGCGGGGCGTTAACCAGACCGTTCGGGGCTTGCACAACGCATGCACAAGTCATGCACAAACCATGCACCAGACTTTGGTCTGAAAGTCCATTCGTTAACGGGTCGCGGCGACCCGCCGACCTGGCCGTCGACGAGACCGATCGGCTCGCTCGACAACCTGACGATCGACCCGTTCGAGAAGTACGACATGACCTTCAACCGGTGCGATGTCGTCGCGGATGCCGAAGAGTTCGCCCGGCCAATATGCCGGCGAGGACAACGGCTGGCTGCTGTCGCTGATCTACCCGGCACCTTTCGCACGAGCTGCGGCCGACCGGACGGGCAGCCCTTGAGGCCCTCGACGGATTCCGGCCGAGCTGGGGCTGACCGGAGGGGCTTCGGCCTACTCTTCCTTTCGGGTGTGCAGGGCGGAGAAGACTCCGAAGGCGACCGCGATCGCGAGGATCGAGAGCGGCTTGGTGAGCATGACCCAGGACATCTCGACCTGGCCCTCCGGCCAGTCCGTCGCGAAGTCGACGACGAGTAGAGCAGGATCACCTCGACGAGCGTGGTCTTGAGTTCGCTGACGCTGCTCACGCGCATCCAGGCCGGCACGCGGTCCGACTGCGAGATGCTCCGGTCGAAGACGAAGCCGAAGGTGATGGCGTAGGCGAAGATGATGAGCACGATCCCGAACAGGAAGGCGTCGGTCCCATGCATGATCGAGGCGATGACCGTCTTTCTGTGCTCGCCGGCGATCATTGCGGCCGCGGCCCCGGCGACCTCCGCGGCGCCCTCCCAGAACATCAGGGCCGCGCCGACACCCGCCCCGAGCGACGCGATCAGCATGATGTACCGCAGCGACAGGACCAGACTGAGCATCGAGCGGCCCCGACCCCCGAGACAAGGGGCGACGGTAGCAAGCTTCCAGTCGCCGGCGCCAACTGGAATTACGGCGCCAGGCCCGGGCCGTCACTTCCCGCGTCCTGTCGCAATGCTGCCGCGGGACGGGACGCCCGGGCGGGTTCTTGCAGAACGCCGCCCGGGTGCCGGCCTCAGCCGCGGCCGACGAAGGGCATCTTGGTGGCCATGATGGTGATGAACTGGACGTTCACGTCGAGGGGGAGCGAGGCCATGTCGACGACGGTCTTGGCGACGTGGGCGACGTCGATGCGCGGCTCGGTGGCAAGGGTGCCGTCGGCCTGGGGGACGCCGGCGGTCATGCGGGCGGTCATGTCGGAGGCGGCGTTGCCGATGTCGATCTGGCCGCAGGCGATGTCGAAGGCGCGGCCGTCGAGGGAGATCGACTTGGTGAGGCCGGTGATCGCGTGCTTGGAGGCGGTATAGGCGACGGAGCCGTAGCGCGGCGCCGTGGCGGAGATCGAGCCGTTGTTGATGATGCGGCCGCCCTGGGGGGTCTGGTCGCGCATCAGGCGGAAGGCGGCGGAGGCGATGAGGAAGGCGCCGTCGAGGTTGACGGAGAGGACCTTGCGCCAGCCCTCCCAGGTGACGTCGCCGGTCAGGGCCGCGGGGATGTTGGTGCCGGCGTTGTTGAAGACGGCGTCGAGGCGGCCGTGGACCTCGCGGATGCGGGTGAAGAGCGCCTCGACCTCGGCGGGGTCGGAGACGTCGCAGGAGACCGGGAGGCAGGCCTTGCCGTCGGGGCCGAGGGCGTCGACGGTGGCGCCGAGCTTTTCGGCGTTGCGGGCGGCGAGGACGACGTTCCAGCCGGCGCGCGCGAAGGCGCTGGCGGTGGCGGCGCCGATGCCCTGGCTGGCGCCGGTGACGAGTGCGATGCCCTTGGTGGTCATGGTCTTCCTTTTCCGCGTGCCAGCGCCGTTTCGCGCAACCAGATGTAGAGCCCGCTCGCCGCCACCACGCCGGCGCCGAGGAGCACCCAGCCGTCCGGGGGCTGGGCGAAGATCAGCCAGCTCGACGCCGTCATATAGACGATCTGCGCATAGTTGAAGGGTGCGAGCGTCGAGGCCGGGGCGAAGCGGTGGGCGATGGTGATGAGCTGGTGGCCGGTCCAGCCGAAGACGCCGATGACGGCGAGGGCGAACCAGCTGGCGGGCTCGTGGGGCCAGGTCCAATCGCCGAAGGCGAAGGGGGCGACGCCGCAGGTGGCGACGAGGCCGGCGTAGAACTGCTGGGTGTTGGTCGAGTCGCGGCCGGCGAGCATGCGGGTGAGGATCGAGTAGAGCGCGCCGCAGAGGGCGGCGGCGACGGAGAGGAAGATCGCCGGGTGGAGGTGGCCGCTCCACGGGCGGGCGACGATGAGGATGCCGCAGAAGCCGACGAAGAGGGCGGCCCAGCGGCGGGGTCCGACGGACTCGCCGAGGAGGGGGATGGAGAGCAGGCAGATCCAGAGGGGGGCCGAGAACATGATCGCGGCGGTCATGGTCAGGGGGAGAAAGGAGAGGGCGGCGAAGTTGAGGAGGGTGCTGCCGAGGAGGGCGATGGCGCGGATGCTGACCGCGCCGAGGTTGGTGGTCCGCCAGAGGCGCTCGGCGGAGGCGAGGCCGATGACGCAGACGATGGCGAGGTGGACGGCGTAGCGGACGAAGGCGACCTCCGTGGCGGGGAGGCCGTGGAGGACGAGCCACTTGGCGCTGGTGTCGATGCCGGTGAAGCAGAGGAGGGCCACGAGGAGGA
This sequence comes from uncultured Alphaproteobacteria bacterium, assembly GCA_963798235.1. Taxonomy (GTDB): domain Bacteria; phylum Pseudomonadota; class Alphaproteobacteria; order Rhodobacterales; family Rhodobacteraceae; genus Amaricoccus. Next base: position 78,610 of record CAWCSN010000002.1, read on the forward strand.
GGCCGATGGCGGGGAGGACGCGGTCCTCGAGCGGAGGCAGGGAGACTCTTCCCCGGAGGCGGGGCGCGGGGGCGGTCATGGGCGGGCGGGGCCTTCGGGGTCGGCGTTCGGGGTCGGTCGGCATTTGGGGCGCGGGCCAAGGGTGCATCGAACGGGGGGATTGTCGAGGGGCGATCGGGTGGGCGGCGCCGGGGTCGGTCGGGGCGGGGCGGCGTTAACCGGGCGGTCCCGGTTTGTACCGCGCATTTGAGCGGAATTGGATGGGCTAACCCCATGCTAATCCGGCGGTGTTAGGCATGGCGGCAATCCACCCCCTCGATGGAGAAGCCCCATGCTCATGCGGTTCGGCCTCTGGCCGGTCGTCGTTTTCCTGTTGTCGATCGTCACGGTCGCGACGCCGGTGTCGGCCGGACCGGCGGACATCTGCGAGGGCGCGATTGCGCGCGGGGCGCTGCGGTCCGGGGTGCCGCAGGAGGTGCTGCACGCGATCTCGCTGACCGAGACCGGGCGGAACGAGGGCGGGCGCTTCCGGCCCTATCCCTGGGCGATCAATCGCGAGGGCAAGGGCTTCTGGTTCAAGAGCCGGGACGAGGCGCTGGCCTTTGCGCGGGAGAGCGTCGCGGCGGGGCGGACGAGTTTCGACGTCGGGTGTTTCCAGATCAACTATCGCTGGCACGGTCGCAACTTTCCGTCGCTGGAGGCGATGTTCGATCCCGATGCGGGGGCGGCCTATGCGGCGCAGTTCCTGCGCAGCCTGCACGACGAGCGCGGGGACTGGTCGCGGGCGGCGGGCGCCTATCACTCGCAGACGCCGGAGCGGGCGGGGGTCTACCGGGCGCGCTTCGACCGGATCCTGGCCGGGCTGTCGGGCAAGGCGCTGACGGTGACGGCTTCGGCGGAGCCGGAGATGGTGGAGACGGCGCCGGTGGCGCCGCGCAAGAGCCGGACGCGGCTGAGCAAGGGGCCGAAGATCATCACCGTGCCGAAGCGCGTCGAGGTGCCGGCGCAGGAGGCGAGCGTCGGGATCCCGGACGCGGGCCTCGGGTTCCGGGCGATGAAGGCGGCGCTGGTGTTTTGATGCCCCAGGCCGGCGCGAAGCGGGGTGGCGTTAATGGTCGGGAAATCATTCGGGCACTTTGCTGGGCCGCTTGCTCAATTCCGCAAGGAATGGCGGGCGGCGCGCGGCGGATCGGTCATCGGTTGTTAAGTCCTCGGCCGGAGGCTCGGGCTCACCGGCGCGCAACGGAGGACGGGCATGACCGCGAGAAGGCTGCTGGCAGACGAATGCGGGGCGACGGCGATCGAGTATGCGCTGCTCGCCGGCTTCATTGCCGCGGTGATCGTCGCCGCCGTCGGGGCGCTCGGCACCGCGGTCGGAGGGTTCTTCGACCAGACCAATACACGGTTCGCAGAAGAGATTCAGGCGGCGCCGGATGAATAGCTGAAGTAATCGCCCGCTTCGGCCAGGTATGCTTATCGCCTCGTGAACAACATGAGAACAAATCTAAGCATAACTTGTTTGACTTACTGGGCGGTGCGTAGTGTAACGGAATACAGTGGGAAGGCCACTGTGTGCAGGCGTACAGGAGAACCAGCATGACCAAATTCTTCGACTTCAAGAAGCTGTGGGCCGACGAATCCGGCGCGACCGCCATCGAGTACGGCCTCCTCGCCGCGCTCATCGCCGTCGTGATCATCGGCGCCGTCGGCGTTCTCGGCCGGACGATGAACACCACGTTCCAGTCGGTGAACGACGACATCGCGGCCGAGCAGGCCAAGTGAATCGGCTTCGCCAAAACTGAACCGAACGCGCGAGCCCCAGTATGCGTATGATCCTCGTCATCCTCGCAGCCCTGATCGTGGCGGGTGGCGCGGGATTCTACGTCATGCAGGGGCTCCGTCCCGCTGCGCCGACGGCCGTTGCGGCGGTTGCCGCGCCCGTGCCGCTCACCAAGGTCTACGCCCCGGCGCGTGACATTCCGGCGGGGTCGATCCTCGCGGCGGACCAGCTCGCCCGGATGGAGATGAACCCGGAGGCGGTGAGCGCGCAGATGATCGTCGCGGACCAGGAGGGGGCCACCTTCCTCGTCGGCAGCGTCGCGCGGCAGACCCTGCCCGAAGGCGTGCCGATCGCGCGGTCGGCGACGGTGCAGCCCGGCGACCGGGGATTTCTTGCCGCGGTGCTGCCCAAGGGCAAGCGGGCGATCACCATTGCCGTCACCGAGACCGCCGGCCTGAACGGGCTGGCGCTGCCCGGCGACTGGGTGGACCTGATCCTCACCTATTCGGTCGCGGCCAAGGAGGATGACAGCGACAGCACCGGATCGAAGTCGCGCGACGTTCATGCGAGCGAGACCGTCGCCCACAACATTCGCCTGCTCGCCCTCGACAACCGGGTGAACGCCGAGAACACCGACGACGAGGGCAAGCCGGTGGCGCCGCCGGCGCCGAAGAGCGCGACGCTCGAGGTGACTCCGCGGGAGGCCGAGCAGATCACCCTCGCGACCACCCTCGGCGACCTGTCGCTGGCGCTGAATTCGGTGCGCGACGGCGGCGAGAGCGCCGGTGACGCGGTTCGGCCCTCGCCGGTCGAGCAGGTCGGACTGACCCGGCCGGCGCTCGGGCGGAGCGCGGCGGCGCAGGGCTTCGACATGACGCTCGACTCGGACGTCACCTCGCTCCTCCGCATGGAGGTGCAGAAGGCGGTGCCCGAGCAGGTCTCGCGCATCCAGGTGGTCCGTGGCCCCGGCCGCAACAGCCTTTCCGAAACCCGTCCGCTCAGGACCGACGAACCGACCGACGCCGCGGAACCGGCAGGCCCCGAAGGGGAATGAACCGATGACCCCACACCGCCTTCTGGCCGTCGCCCTGTTCTCGGCGGCCGCGGGCCTTCCGGCGATGCCGGCGGGCTCGCAGAGCTTCGAGCTGGTCCAGCCGCAGTCGGAAAAGTCCGTCGACCTCGTGGTCGGGACCGGACAGCTGATCCGCGTCGACCAGGAGTTTTCCAGCCTCTTCGTCGCAAACCCCGAGGTCGCCGACATCGAGGTGAAGTCGCCGCGGCTGATGTACCTGACCGGGGTCGGGGTCGGGGAGACCACGCTCTTCGCGGTGGACGACAACGACAAGGTGCTGATGTCGACGAAGATCCGCGTCACCCACAATATCGGTGCCCTGAAGGCCGGGATCGCGCGCGTTGCGCCCGGGCAGAAGGTCAATGTCGCGACCGTCGACCAGTCGCTGGTGCTGACCGGCAGCGTCGCGACGGCGGAGGAGGCGGCCAACGTCCTGCAGGTGGCAGGGCAGTTCGTCGACGATCCGGCGCGGGTGGTGAACCGGCTGAGCGTCGCGGCGCCGAACCAGGTCAATCTCGCGGTCCGCATCGCGGAGGTCGCGCGCAACATCGACCGGCAGCTCGGCATCCGCTGGAGCGCGTCCGGCAACTTCGGCAACGGCGGGCGGATCGGCGTGATCGGCGGCGGCGGGACCACCGGCGACGGGGCCTACTCGGTCGGGCTCGGGCTGACGCGGGGGTCGTTCTCGATCGACGTGCTGTTGCAGGCGCTGTCGGAGGAGGGGCTGGTCACGATCATGGCCGAGCCGAACCTGACGGCGCGGTCGGGCGAGCCGGCGCGGTTCCTGTCGGGTGGGGAATATCCCTATGCCGTGGTCAACAACGACGCGAATACGATCGAGTTCAAGGACTTCGGTATCGGGCTGTCGTTCACGCCGACGGTGATGGACAACAACCAGATCAGCCTGAAGGTGGCGACGGAGGTCAGCGAACTCGACTTTGCCAAGAACCCGAACATGCCGTCGCTGAACACGCGGCGGGCGGAGACGACGGTGGATCTGGCCAGCGGGCAGAGCTTTGCGATCGCGGGGCTGATGCAGAATTCGTCGTCGCAGAGCGCGGCGCGGATGCCCGGGATGGGGAACGTGCCGGTGCTCGGGGCGCTGTTCCGGTCGAGCGCCTTCAAGCGCGGGCAGAGCGAGCTCGTCATCATCGTGACGCCGGTGGTGGTGAAGCCGACGACCGGGCGCGGGATCGCCACGCCGGTCGACACCTTCGTGCCGCCGAACGATTTCGAGCGGATCATCATGGGGCGCTTCCAGGGCTCGAAGCAGAACCAGGTGAAGAACAGTATCGGCAACCGTCGCCTGATCGGCCAGTCCGGCTTCGTCTTCGAGTGAGGTGCGCGATGACCTTCCGGATCAGTCTTGCGGCGGCTGCCGCGGCGCTCACCCTCGCCGGGTGCGAGCAGATGCCCGTCGGCACGATGGACCGGGCGGTGACGGCCGCGTCGCGGACGGCGGGGCCGTATACGCTCTACTTCACGCCGGAGAGCGAGGCGCTGGCCGGGGGCGAGGCGCAGCGGCTGTCGTCCTATCTCGGGACGCTGCGGATCGGGCCGAACGAGGACATTCTGCTGGAGGTCGGCAATTCCGGCTCGGCGGTGCTCGATGCGCGGCGGTTGCAGACGCTGGACCGGACCTTTGCCGGGAGCCGCGCCCGGGTGCGGGTGATCGTGCCGCGGCAGCAACCGGTCGCGGGGCTGTCGAACGCCGTTCGGCTGACGGTGGTGGATTATGACCTGCTGGTGGTGGACTGCCCGTCGATGACGCTGGCGGGCGAGCTGACGACGCCGATGCCGGTGATCGGCTGCTCCAACGCGGTCAACCGGGCGACGATGGCGGCGAACAAGCGCGACGTGGTGGCGCCGACCGGCCGGCTCGGGCCGTCGGATGCCGGCGTCGATGCGGCGGCGGTGCAGCGGTATCGCGACGGCAAGGTGATTACCCTGCCGATCGGCGTGGTCGGGGGCTGAGATGGCACAGGCGGCGCTGGCCCAGACCCATGGCGGCATGGTCTTCGACGAGGACGACGAGCGGGAGCCGTTCGCGGCCTACCTGACCGACGACGCGAGCCAGGCGGCGGCGCAGGCGGTGGCCGCCCAGCGCGGGTGGTCGACGGGGAACATCCGCAAGGGTGGGCTGGCGACGGCGCGGCGGCTGCTCGGGCGTGGCGCCTCCGGCGCGGTTCATGATCGTCGACATCGAGGGCGAAGAGATCGAGGAGGTCGAGGCCGGGCTGACCGAGCTGACGCGGCTCGGGTCGGCGGTGATGGTGCTCGGCACGATCAACGACGTGAACTACTTCCGCCGGATCATGCGGACCGGGGCGCGCGACTACCTGATGAAGCCGGTCGATGCGCAGCAGCTGGGCGAGATCTTCGTGCGGCTGGAGCAGCCGGGCGACGGAGTCGGGCCGAAGGGACGCGTGGTCGGGATCGTCGGGGCGCGGGGCGGGGTCGGGGTCACGACGATCGCGATCAACGCGGCGTTCATCATGGCGGAGAAGCTGTCGCGGCGGACGGCGCTGGTCGACATGGACATCTATGCGGGGAACATCGCCCTGGCGCTGGATCTCGAGCCGACGCGGGGGTTGCGCGAGGCGCTGGACGACCCGGAGCGGGTGGACGAGACGTTCCTGCAGAACGCGATGGCGAAGTTCGGCAAGAGCTTGCACGTGCTGGCGACCGAAGAGGCGTTCGACGACACGGTGCGGCTGACCGACGACAAGGTGCTGATGCTGGTCGATACGATCCGCAACAACTTCGACATGGCGATCATGGACCTGCCGCGGCATTTCATCATGCGCGAGCCGGCGCTGTTCACCCGCTTCGACGACATCGTCATTGTCGGCGAGCTGACGTTGCAGTCGCTGCGCGACGTGAACCGGCTGATGAAGCTGATGGCGGTGCGCAACCGGCAGGCGAAGGTGCATGTGATCGCCAACCGGGTGGCGGGCAAGCCCGACGTGACGGTGAAGGAGTTCGAGGCGGGGATGGAGGCGAAGCTGCGCTGCGTCTTTCCGCTCGATGCCAAGGTGATGGCGCGCTCGACGCTGAAGGGGCAGCCGCTGGCGACCTCGGAGCCGAAGCACAAGGTGGTGGTCGATCTGCACCGGCTGTGCATCGAGCTGGCGGGGGTGCCGGAGGAGGCCAAGGCCGGCGGCCGGTTCTTCCGGCGGAAGAGAAAGTAGCGGGTGATGGACGACGGGATCGACCACAGCCGGCTGACGGCCGCCCATGATGCGCTGTCGATGCTGCGGGCGGCGGCGACGGAACGGCTGCGCCAGCGGCTCGGGGTGGAGGGGCTGGCCAAGGCGAGCCCGCTCGGCATTGCCGAGGGCGCCAACGACGTGCTGGACGGGCTGGTCGCGGGGATGGAGGCGAAGCCGACGCTGGTCGAGCAGCGCCAGTTGCTCCGCGACGTGGTGGACGCGCTGAAGGCGGAGCGGGCGGCGGCGGCGCCGAAGGCGGTGGCGGAGCCGGCGGAGGACCCGCTGGTCGATCCCCTGGCCGAGAGCGGGACGCGGATCGCGCCGGAGCAGCGCAACAAGCGCGAGCTTCAGGTCAAGGCGCAGGTGATGCCGATGCTGATGCAGCGCATCGACATTTCGGTGGCCTCGGCGCTGGGACCGGAGGAGTTGCGGACGCAGATCGCGGAGATCGTCGAGGAGATCATCGTCGACCTGAAGATCCAGCTCAACGCCACCGAGCTGAAGGCGATCGTGCGGCTGCTGGTCGACGACATGGTCGGGCTCGGGCCGCTGGAGCCGCTGCTCGCGGACGACGCGGTCACCGACATCATGGTCAACGGGCCGCACCGGATTTATGTGGAGCGCCGGGGCAAGGTCGAGCTGACCGACGTGCAGTTCCGCGACGATCCGCACGTCATGCATGTCGCGACGCGCATCGTGACGGAGATCGGGCGGCGGGTGGACGAGTCGACGCCGCTGGTCGATGCGCGGCTGAAGGACGGGTCACGCGTCAACATCATCATTCCGCCGCTGGCGATCGACGGGCCGACCATCTCGATCCGCAAGTTCTCCAAGAAGGAAATCACGCTCGACGTGATGGCGCGGCAGAACAACATCTCGGCCGACATGGCGACGGTGCTGAAGATCGCCGGGCGGTGCCGGCTGAACATCCTGATCTCCGGCGGTACCGGCTCGGGAAAGACGACGCTGCTCAACGCGATGAGCCGGATGATCGACCACGGCGAGCGGACCGTGACGATCGAGGACGCGGCGGAATTGCAGTTGCAGCAGCCGCATGTGGTGCGGCTGGAGACACGGCCTTCGAACATCGAGGGCGAGGGCGAGATCACCATGCGCCACCTCGTCAAGAACGCGCTGCGCATGCGGCCCGACCGGATCATCCTCGGCGAGATCCGTGGCGAGGAAGCCATCGACATGCTGCAGGCGATGAACACCGGCCATGACGGGTCGATGGGCACGATCCACTCGAACACGCCGCGGGACGCGCTGACCCGCCTCGAGAACATGGTGGCGATGTCGGGGTTCAAGCTGCCGGCGGAGGCGGTGCGCGAGCAGATCCAGAGCGCGATCCACCTCATCATCCAGATCAGCCGGATGCGGGACGGCAAGCGGCGGATCACCCAGGTGACGGAGATCACCGGGATGGAGGGCGAGATCGTCACCACGCAGGATCTGTTCAAGTACGTCTACGATGGCGAGAACGCCGACGGGACGCTGGCCGGACGGCACGAGTGCTCGTTCCTGCGTCCGCACTTCACCCCGCGGGCCGAATATTTCGGCCTCGGCACCCGGCTTCTGGAGGCGATGGGATGTCGGTCGACCTGATCGTCGCCGCCGCGATCTTCCTCGCCGCCGTGGCGGTGGTGATCGGGCTCGGGCTGTTCGTCACGACCATGGTGCTGAAGATGCAGGCGCGGCATCGCAAGCGCCTCGCCCGCGTCGGACGCAAGCGCATGACCGGGCGGCTCGACCTCGACGACGCCCGGCTGATGCTGCGCCAGAAGAAGGAGACCAACGCCCTGGTCGGGCTGACCGAGGCGCTGGCGCGGGTGGTGCCGCTGCTCGATACCACGCGGCTGCGCGCCAACTTTCGCCGGGCCGGGCTCGGGTGGTCGGTGGCGACCTTCGTCTTCGTGTCCCTCGGGGTGGCGGTGGTGTTGACGGTGGCGAGCGTCGTGCTCGGGCAGTCGCTGGCGCTGGCGTTGCCGGGGAGCCTGGTGTCGTCGATGTTTCTGGTCGACCGCTTCGTCAAGTTCCGCGGCGGGCGGCGGTCGAACCACTTCATGAAGCAGCTTCCCGACGCCATCGACACGATCATCCGCGGCATCCGCTCGGGGCTGCCGGTGATCGAGTGCATCGGGACGGTCGGGCAGGAGTACGACGATCCGGTCGGCGGCCACTTCCGGGCGATCAGCGAGCGGGTGATGCTCGGCGAGACGCTCGACGGGGCGCTGTGGCGGGTGGCGCGGGTGATCGACAAGCCGGAGATGGATTTCTTCGCGATCTCGATCGCCATCCAGGTCGAGACCGGCGGCAGTCTCGCCGACGCGCTCGGCAATCTCGCCGACCTGCTGCGGGCGCGCGAGCGGATGAAGCTCAAGATCAAGGCGATCTCGTCGGAGGCCAAGGCCAGCGCCTTCATCATCGGCGCCCTGCCCTTCCTGATGATGGGCCTGCTGATGATGATGAGCCCGGACTACGTGATGAAGCTGTTCACCGATCCGCGCGGCCACCTGATGCTGGCGGCGGGGCTGACCAGCATCGGGCTCGGCGCCTTCGTGATGTGGCGCATGACCCAGTTCGAGATCTGAGGAGCCCGCCGATGCCCGTGTCGCCGCTTGTCATCCTCGGCCTGTCGTCGGCGCTCGCCGGCGGGCTGCTTCTCGTCGGTGCCGGGCACTGGGCGGTGGAGCGGCGGATGCGGCTGCGCCGGGTGCGCGCGGCCACGGGCAAGCGCCTCGGGCGGGTGACGGGTGCGGCCGCCAAGCCGGCGAAGAACGCCCAGATGCAGCGGAGTGCGGTGGCGATGATGCGCGCCTCGACCGGGCGGCTCTCGATCCTCAAGGGCGGCGCGCTCGGGCAGATCAAGCGGCTGCTGGTCAGCGCCGGGTATCGCTCGCGGGATGCGATCGTGGTCTATACCTTCTTCAAGCTGGTGATGCCGCTGGTCTTTCTCGCCGGGGCGGCGCTCTACGTCTACGGGCTGAACCCGATCGGCAAGGGGGCGCTGTTCGATGCGGCGGTGGTGGTCGCGGCGGCGCTGGTCGGGAGCAAGCTGCCGGACATCTTTCTCAACAACGTCCGGCAGAAACGGCTGACCAGCATGCGCAAGGCGCTGCCCGACGCGCTCGACATGCTGGTGATCTGTGCCGAGGCCGGGCTGTCGTCGGACGCGGCCTTGAAGCGGGTGGTGGCGGAGACCAGCCGCAAGTCGTCGGTGCTCGGCGAGGAGCTGAACCAGACGGCGCTCGAGCTGTCGTTCATGCCGCAGCGGCGGCAGGCGCTGGAGAACCTGGTCGAGCGGGCGCCGCTGCCGTCGGTGACGGCCTTCGCCAACACGATGATCCAGGCGGAGAAGTACGGGACGCCGCTGGCGAAGGCGTTCAAGGTGCTGTCGCAGGAGCAGCGGACCGAGCGGATGCTCAGGGCCGAGGAGAAGGCCGGGCGGCTGCCGGCGACGATGACGGTGCCGATGATGATCTTCATCCTGCCGGCGCTGTTCATCGTGCTGATCGGGCCGGCGGTGCTCGATATCCTCGACAACTTCATTCACATGAACCAGTAGGCGGATCGCGCCTGCGGGCTGGAAACGTCGAGGCCCGCCGGTTGTCCGGCGGGCCTTTCGCTTGAGTCTCGGGGTCGCGTCGGGGGCTATTGCGGGCCGGCGAAGGCCTTGACCGGGGCGGGGGCGGGCTTGGCCGGGGCGCCGCCGGAGAGGGGGGCGGCGGTGGAGAGGATCGCCGTGGTCAGGGTTTCGCCTGCGGGCGCGGCGGACTCGGTGGAGGCGAGGGTCTGGGCGGCGGCCTCGGTCTGCTTCTTGGCGGCGCGCTGGACGGTGCCGCCGGGAGCCTGGTCGAGGTTGCCGATCGGGCGACCTTGCAGAAGCAGGCCGCGGAGCGAGCGGTAGTAGGCGAGGTTGTTCTGGATTTGGGAGGAGCCGAGGTCGGCGGAGAGGACCGCCCCGGCTTCCTTGTCGCGGCCGGCGAGGCCGTAGACGAGGGCGAGGTTGCCGCGGGTCTTGGCGGTTGCGGCGCCGTCGCGGGAAAGCTCGCTCAGGATGGCGATGCCCTCGCTGGTGTGGCCGGAGAGGCCGAGGGAGAGGCCGAGGTTGGAGAGGACGACGAAGTCGGTGGGATATTTCGCGAGGGCCTGCCGGTAGGTCGCCTGCGCCTCGGTGTGGCGGCTGAGGCGGTCGAGGGCGATGCCGCGGGCGGTGAGGATGGCGATGTCGTTGGGGCGGTGCCGGGCCGCGGCGTCGAGGTTGGCGAGGGCGCCGGTGGGGTTGCCGCCGGCGATCTGGCTGCGGGCGAGTTCGAGGAGGACGTCGGTGTCGTTCGGGCGGCGGTCGCGGGCGGCGAGAAGGGCCTGCTGGGCGCGGGAATACTGGCCGAGGCCGGTGTAGCTGCGGCCGAGGCCGACGAGGGCGTCGACGGACTTGGGGTTCTTCTCGAACTCCTGCTGGTAGAAGGCCGCCGCCGAAGCGTAGTCGCCGGCGGCCGCGGACCGGGCGGCGAGGCGGCCGGAGGAGCCGGGGTTGGCCTTGCCGAGACCGCCGCCGCCCGCGCAGGCGGCGAGGAGGGAGAGGGTGGCGACGCCGGCCGCAAGGCGCGCCACTGAGCCAAGTCGTTTCGCCATCGCCGTCGCCTCGTGCCTTTCAGGACTCCGCTGCCCGGGCGCATGTTTCGCGCGGCACGGTTAAGGCGAGGTAAGCGGGGGGCGGTTACGGTCTCTAAACCTTGGCGCTGGCAGGATGGGCCGGGAGCGGGGCTGCCGCTCCGAAGCCAAGGACCGGCCATGCTCTTTGCCCTCTCGCTGGCGGCGCTCGCCCTTCTCGTCGCGGCGGCGGCGACCGATGCCCGCGACCGGCGGATTCCGAATGCGCTCTGCCTCGGACTCGCGGTGGTGGGGGTCGGGCGGATGGTCTTCGAGGTGGCGACGGGCGGGGCGCTGTTGCCGGTGGCGGCGGACCTCGGGGCGGCGGCGCTGGTGTTCGTGCTCGGGGCGGCGGGGTTCCGGGCGGGGCTGGTCGGCGGCGGCGACGTGAAGCTGCTCGCGGCGGCGGCGCTGTGGACCGGGGCGGGGGCGGTGCTGCCCTTCCTGATGGCGACGGCGCTGGCCGGGGGGGCGCTGGCGGTGGCCTTTCTCGGCTGGGCGCTGGTGAGCCGCGATCGGGCGAAGGTCGCCCTGCCCTACGGCATCGCCATCGCCGCCGGTGGCATTCTCACCACCGGCGGGGCTCTCTGGGGCTGAGGGCCGGCTCAGATGAAGGCGACGTCGCTTTCCGAAAGGACACCGGTGAGTTCGGCAGCGCCGGTTGGTTGGGCAGTCAGCCGGTGTAGGTTTCGTCGAGGGCGTAGCCGGAGGAGCGGACGGTGCGGATCGGGTCGGCGTCGCCGCGGCGGTTGAGGGCCTTGCGCAGGCGGCCGATGTGGACGTCGACGGTGCGGATCTCGACGTAGACGTCCTGGCCCCAGACGCGGTCGAGGAGCTGCTCGCGGCTGAAGACCCGGCCCGGGCGCTGGATCAGCGCGTCGAGGAGGCGGAACTCGGTCGGGCCGAGGTGGATGTCGCGCTTGCCGCGCTTCACCCGGAACTGCTGGCGGTCGAGCGTCAGGTCGGCGAAGCGGGCGACGTCGCCGGCGAGGGCCGGGGCGGCGCGGCGGAGGACGGCGCGCATCCGGGCGACGAGCTCGGACATCGAGAAGGGCTTGGTCACGTAGTCGTCGGCGCCGACGCTGAGGCCGCGGACGCGGTCCTCCTCCTCCCCGCGGGCGGTGAGCATGATGACCGGAATGTCGCGGGTGTTCGGCCGCGCGCGCATCTGGCGGCAAAGCTCGATGCCGGAGACGTTGGGCAGCATCCAGTCGAGCAGGACGATGTCGGGCTGGGTCTCGTCGAGGGCGATCAGCGCCTCGTCGCCGTCGGCGCTGACCGCGACGGTGAACCCCTCCTTCTGGAGGTTGTAGGCGAGGAGCTGGCTGATCGGCTCCTCGTCCTCGATCAGCAATACCTTGGCGCACATGGCGTTTCCTGTCGCTTCGCTGTTCCGTGGCTACTCTTGGGCAAGATCGATGCCCGTGGGCTCGCCCTTGGGGCGATCGTCGCCGAGGCTGTCGCCGGTGACGATGTAGTAGACCATCTCGGAGATGTGGGTGGTGTGGTCGCCGATGCGCTCGAGGTTCTTGGCGATGAACATCAGCTGCGCGCCGACGGAGATCAGGCGGGCGTCTTCCATCATGTAGGTGACGACTTCGCGGAAGATCGCGTTGTAGAGCTCGTCGATCTCGTAGTCCTGGTTCCAGATCTGCACGGCGAGGTCGACGTCGCGCGAGGCGTGGGCGTTGAGCACGTCGGAGAGCTGGGTGAGGGTCTGGCGGCCCATCCGCACGATCGAGGTGGTGAGCTTGACCGGCCGCGCCGAGGAGAGCGGGATCGCGCGCTTGGCGATGTTCTTGGCGAGGTCGCCGATGCGCTCGAGGGTCGAGGCGATCTTCATCGCGGCGATCAGCACGCGGAGGTCGGCGGCGACCGGCTGGCGGAGGGCGATCAGGCGGACCACCGTCTCCTCGAGCGCGATCTCCATGCCGTCGAGGACGCGGTCGCGGTCGATCACCTCGCGGGCGAGGACCGGGTTGCGGTCCTGGACCGATTGCAGCGCCTTGGCGAGCAGCTCCTCGCAGATGCCGCCCATCTCGGAGATGCGGGCCTGGACCTGCACGAGGTCGTCGTCGAAGGCTGACACGATATGCGCCATGGGAGTCGCTCCTGCACGCCGTCCGGGCGGATTCGCCCCGCCGGCGCGAGGCGCACCCTAGGGGGCGACCGCGCCAGCCATGTGACAGTTTTGCGACAGAATCGTGACGGCGCAAGTCCCTCAGGCGGAACGGCGATCCGGCTCGGTGGGCAGCGGGGTCGCTTCCGGGGCCTGTTGCGCGGCGGTCTCGGACGGCGTTGGGGAGGGAGGCCGGCGGGATGGCGGCGGCGCCGCTCGGGGGCAGCCAGACGGTGAAGGTGCTGCCCTTGCCGAGGGTCGAGGCGATCTCGAGGCGGCCCTCGTGGCGGTTGAGGATGTGCTTGACGATGGCGAGGCCGAGCCCGGTGCCGCCCTTGTTGCGGCTGGTCGCGACGTTGACCCGGTAGAAACGCTCGGTCAGGCGCTGGAGGTGCTCGCGCGGGATGCCGGGGCCGTCGTCGGCGATGGTGACGCCCTGGCGGCTGGGGTTGGCCTTGCTCGGCGGCGCGGCGAGGACGCGCACGGTGGCGCCGCTGCCGGCGTATTTCATCGCGTTGTCGATGAGGTTGGTGAAGACCTGGGACAGCTGGTCGTGGTCGCCGACCACCGGGCCGCCGGTCGGGGGCACCGCGATCTCGAGGTTCACCCCGAGCCGGGTGGCGACGGGGAGCAGGGCCGCGGCGCTCTCGGCGGCGATCTGGTTGAGCGAGACCTCCTCGACCGGGCGGACGTGCTCGGTCATCTCGATGCGGGAGAGCGACATCAGGTCGTCGACGAGCCGCTGCATCCGCCCCGCCTCGCGCGCCATGATGGCGAGGAAGCGTTCGCGCGCCTCGGGGTCGTTGCGGGCGTGGTTCTGCAGGGTCTCGATATAGCCGATGACCGAGGCGAGCGGGGTGCGCAGCTCGTGGCTGGCGTTGGCGATGAAGTCGGAGCGCAGCTGCTCGGTGCGGCGGGTCTCGGTGCGGTCCTCGATCTGGACGATGGCGAGCGCCTCGGGGCCGAAGGCGCCGTCGGGGGGCAGCATCCCGAGCCGCGCCTCGAGGAAGCGCTCGCGGCCCTGGTGCGTGTCGAAGCGGACCCAGCGTTCCTCGCCGTCGGCGAGGGTGGCGGTCAGCGCCTCGACGAAGGCGGGAGCGCGGATGACGCTGGCGAAATGGGCGTCGGGCTGGAGCCGGGGCAGTGTCGCCTGCGCGGCGGGATTGGCGTAGGAGATGCGCCCGGTGCGGGTGACGACGAGGAGCGGCGTCGGCAGCTTCTCGATCAGGGCGCGCCCGAAGCCCGAGGGCATCGGCTCGGAGGGAACCGGCACCACCGCGAAGGGTGCAGGCGACAGGGCGGCGGGCGCGGGGGGCTGCGCGCCGACCGGCCAGCGGCGGAGCGCCGCGACGGCGAGGAGGGCGAGGACCACGCCGACGACGAAGGCCGCTCCCGGGGTCAGCGCCAGCGCCGCGACGGCGGCAGCGAGGGCGCCGGCCGCGACCACGCTCAGCCAGGGCGCAGGGCCAGGGTGCGGGATTGCGATCCATGTCGGAGCTGTCTAGCAGGACGGTGCCATGCGCAGAAGGAGTTTCGTCTTCACGCTTCCGCCCTATATCTGTTGCGTAACAGCTCGATGACGAGGTTCGACGAATGATCCGCTATGCGCTGCGCTGCGACCAGGCGCACCGGTTCGACTCCTGGTTCGGGTCGGGCGCGGATTTCGACCGGCTGAGCGGCTCGGGCCTCGTGTCCTGCGCGGTCTGCGGCAGCACCGACGTGGCGAAGGACCTGATGGCTCCCGCCATCGCCGGCGCCCCGGCCGCCGCTCCCTCCGTCGCTGGCGGGGGAGATGCGGCTGCGGAGGCCCCTTCCCTGTCGGCACCGGCCTCGCCGGCCGAGCAGGCGTTGACCGAGCTCCGCCGCCGGATCGAGGCCCAGTCCGAGGACGTCGGGCGCCGCTTCGCCACCGAGGCACGGCGCATCCACGAGGGGTCGGCGCCGGAGCGCCCGATCATCGGCGAGGCCAAGCCCGCCGAGGCCCGCGCCCTGATCGAGGACGGAATTCCCGTCGCACCGCTGCCGTGGGGCACGCGCCGCACGAGTTAGTCGGGCTGGCGCATCCGCCGCTCCTTCAGCGGGATCGCCTTTTGGTTGTTCAGGGTCACGGCGATGCACTCGGATGAGACGAGCCGCGCCCTTGACCCGCCGGAGGCGAGGCCGGTAAGTGGACGCCCTGACACGCCCCGGCCCTTTGCCCCGGGGCCGCCTCCTGGCAGGAGCCGTCCACCAAGCCCATGGCCAAGTCGTCCAACGCGCGCCATTCCCCGTCTGCCGCGACCGGTCTCGGGCCGCCGAAGCTGCAGGTCGGTGCGCTGTGCTGGCGCCGCTCGCGCAAGGGGGTGCGCATCCTGCTCATCACCAGTCGCGACAGCGGGCGCTGGGTCATTCCCAAGGGCTGGCCGATGCGCAACCGCACCGAGGCCGAGGCAGCGGCGCGCGAGGCCTACGAGGAGGCGGGTCTGCGCGGGGCGATCTCCGATCGCAGCGTCGGGCTCTATACCTACGTCAAGGCCCTCGGCAACGGCCGCGCCATCCTCTGCGCGGTCAAGGTCTTCCCGCTCGAGGTCCGCGAGATGCTGACCAAGTACCCCGAGACCGGCCAGCGCCGCGCCCGCTGGTTCTCGCCGGGGAAGGCAGCGAAGCGCATCGCCGAGCCGGAGCTGATGGCGATCCTGCGGGGCTTCAACCCCGATCCGGTGGAGCCCGAGGCAGGGTGAGGGCGCCGGTTCGGGCCGGGGGTGCGATCCTGGCGGCAGGGGGCGGGTCCGAGCCAAGGCTTTCCGGTCTCGCCGCCGCGCCGTCTGGCGTCAGGTCTCGTCGTAGGTTGGCACGATCTCGGCGATGACCACACGGCCGGTGCGCAGGGCGCGGTCGATCAGCAGGCGCTCGCTCGCGGTGATCTCACCGCGCGCGCTGCGCTCCGAGAGCGCGCCGTGGCCGGTCACCTTGACGAGGGCGAGACCCGCCTCGCCGATGACGGCGGAGGCGGCTGCGATGGCGTCGTCGAGATCGACGCCGGGCGCGTAGCAGATGATCCGCGCGCCGGTGGACCCCGGCGGCAGGTCGTCGCCCACCCGCCGGCCGCACTCGATGACCAGCGTGTGGACCTCCGCCATGATCCTAGTCCCGCAGCAGCTCGTTGATCGCCGTCTTCGAGCGCGTGCCGGCGTCGACCCGCTTGACGATGACGGCGCAGTAGAGGCCCGGCCCGGGGGTCCCGTCCGGGAACGGCTTGCCGGGCAGCGTTCCGGCGACGACGACCGAATAGGACGGCACCTCGCCGTAGGTGATCGACCCGGTCGCCCGGTCGACGATCTTGGTCGACTTGCCGATGAAGACGCCCATGCCGAGCACCGAGCCCTGGCGGACGATGCAGCCCTCGACCACCTCGGAGCGGGCGCCGATGAAGCAGTCGTCCTCGATGATCGTCGGGCCGGCCTGCATCGGTTCGAGCACGCCGCCGATGCCGACGCCGCCCGAAAGGTGGACGTTCTTGCCGATCTGGGCGCAGGAGCCGACCGTCGCCCAGGTGTCGACCATCGTGCCGCTGTCGACATAGGCGCCGAGGTTGACGAAGGACGGCATCAGCACGACGCCCGGCGCGATGTAGGCGGAGCGCCGCACCACCGCCGAAGGCACGGCCCGGAAGCCCGCGGCGCGCCAGTCGTGCTCGGTCCAGCCCTTGAACTTCGAGTCGACCTTGTCCCACCAGCCGCCGTCCTGCGGCCCGCCGGACTGGGCGCCCATGTCCTGGAGGCGGAAGCCGAGCAGCACGGCCTTTTTCGCCCACTGGTTCACCCGCCAGGCGCCGTCGTCCTGGCGCTCGGCGACGCGGAGCGCGCCCTTGTCGAGCGCTTCCAGCGTCGTCTCGATGGCGGCGCGGGTCGCGCCACCGGTCGCGGGGGTGATGCCGTCGCGCGCGTCCCAGGCGGACTCGATCGCGCGCTCCAGCTCGGCGTGGTCGGTCATGGCCACCTCTCGCTTGCCAGTCGTCGGAGATACGGCGACCCCTATAGGTTCACCGCTCCGCGATGGCAACCGCTCATGAAGTGCCGCAATAACTTGCAAATGAAAGTCCCCACGGTGACCAAGCCGTCATGTAATCGTAACACCGTTGCACAAATAGGCTTCGACCTCAAGGCGACGCGAGGCCGGCACGCCGCGACATCGGGCGCCGACCGCGTCCCGGCCGGGGGACTGGCGCCCGGGCCAGCGAGTCTCTAGAGGTCGAGGACATGAACGACACGGAAGAACCCCACCGCGCCTTTCCCGACGCCCGCGAGGACGTCATCCGCTGGGACCGCGCCCCCGACACGCCGCAGACGCGGAGCCCGAGCTACCGCCTCGCCTTCGCCGACGGCGACTTTCTCACCCGCGACGAGTTGCGCCCGGTGCGGCTCCAGCTCGAGTTGCTCAAGACCGAGATGGCGCTGAACGAGCACGGCATCGTCTCGACGATCGTGATGCTCGGCAGCGCCCGCATCCCCGATCCGGCGCGGGCGGCGGAGGTCGCGAGCCCGGGGCTGGCGGCGCTGGCGCCCTACTACGAGCAGGCGCGGGACTTCGCCCGTCTTTCGGCCGAGCGGGCGCTGGCGAGCGGCAACCACGAGGACGTGGTCTGCACCGGCGGCGGCCCGGGGATCATGGAGGCCGGCAACCGTGGCGCGGCCGAGGCCGGCGGGCTGTCGATCAGCCTCAACATCGTGCTTCCCCACGAGCAGCGGCCGAACCTGTGGGGGACGCCCGACCTCAGCTTCAACTTCCATTATTTCGCCGTGCGCAAGATGCACTTCCTCATGCGCGCCCGGGCGATCGCGGTCTTCCCCGGCGGCTTCGGCACCCTCGACGAGCTTTTCGAGGTGCTGACGCTGATCCAGACCGGCCGGATGCGCCGCCTGCCGATCCTGCTCTTCGGCGAATCGTTCTGGCGCAACGTCGTCAACTGGGAGTTGCTGGTCGAAGCCGGCACGATCGGGGCGAGCGACCTGGCGTTGCTGACCTATGTCGGCAGTGCCGAGGAAGCCTGGGAGCGGATTGACGCCTGGAAGGCAGACTGACGGCTTCGCTGCTTTTGCGGACAACAGGTGGTTAACGAACATCCGTTAACCAGCTGGCAATCTTCACCCCCGAGACTGGTTTGCAACACCGTAGGATGGATCTGCATTCCGGCGGACCAAGGTCCGCTGAATCGGGTCACCCGCGGCGTTATGGTGGTGGCCGAACCGCGGGCCTTACCCGCGGACGGGGTAGAGCACGGAGCAGACCAATGACGACCCGATCGAAGGAAAAGGAGCCGCCGGCTCCGCGCCAGCCGAAGCCGGCCCCCGCGCCAGTGCCGAGCGGCGTGAAATTCAGCGACTGGGCGTCAATCTGACGGCCAGCCGCTTCGGGTCGCTCCCGGGCTACGCGTCCGGGGCGCCTTCTGTCCCGGAAAGCCGCGGGATCTCGGCGCGGAGCTGGTCGATCAGCTCCGAGGCGCCGGCCTTGGTGAGGGCGGGATCGAAGTCGACGCCCGCCTCTTCGCAGAGCGTCTTCAGGTAGGACGCCTGCGCCCCGGTCATCGGCTCGTCGCCGGTGACCCAGTCCTTCGGGTCCTTCGAGGTGTTGGAATACTCGGCCGGATCGGGGTCCCCGGTCTTGCTCGGCGTGGCGTCGGTCGGATCGTCGATCATCGCCTTCTCCTCTGGCTTGGGTGCTCGTCCTCGAACGGCCGGAACGCCGGCATGGTTCCTTGCCAGAGGGTTGACCTTTACCGGACGTCAGGCTTTCCGAAGCGTTAACGCGAGGCTCAGGCGGCCGCCGGCTTGTCGCTGCGGCCACGGGTCATGCGGTCGAGGGTCGGGTCGCGGCGGACGCGGCCGTGGTAGAGCGCCATGGCGACGTGGCCGACGACCAGCGCCAGCAGGGTCCAGCCGAGGAGGCCGTGGAGGGCGTTTGCCGGGGCCATCAGCGCCGGGTTGCGCACGCCACCGCCGGCGACGAGCTGGATGCCGTAGACCGAGAAGCCGCGCCCGCTGCCGATCGCGCGGAGGATCGCGAGGGTCGGGACCACGATCATCAGGACGTAGAGCGCGAGGTGGCCGAGCCGGGCCGCCAGCGCCATCACCGCCGAGCCCTCGGTCCGCGGGCGGCGGCGGAAGTTGGCGAGGCCCCAGGCGCCGCGGAACAGGACGAGGACCCAGAGGGTGAAGCCGACGGAGTAGTGGGTGGAGAAGAAGAAGCTCTCGATGGGGGTGTCGTCGGCGAGGAGGTGGAGGATCGCGCTGAGGAACTGCCAGGCGAAGAGCGCCGCCATGCCCCAATGGAGCGTGCGGGTGACGATGCCGTAACCGGCCGGACTGTCGGAGATGCGCGTTGCCTCGGCCATCGGTCGCCTTCCCGTTTTGCTGCGTTGCGGCAAGAGTGCGGGTTTTGTTCGCGATTGCAACGTGGCGGCGCGGCGGGGGCGGTCACGATCCGGCGAGACCGCGCTTGGGGACGGGTCGGGCGCGGCCCGGCGGGGGGATTTTCCGACCCCGCGCATCCGGATTGCGGTCGGCGGTGTACCCGGACGGCAAGGAGCGGCGTGATGCTGCTCCGGAAGGCCGAAAGGAAAGTCCCATGACACTGTTCCGCAGCGCCCTGTTTACCGGCACCGCGCTCGTGCTCGCCCCGTTTGCCGTCGCCCCCGCCGCGGCGGCCCCTGTCGTCGGGCTTCTCGCCGATGGCACGCTGGTCGCCTTCGACACCGAGACGCCCTCGGAGGTGACGACGATGACGGTCACCGGCGCGGGGCAGCTGGTCGGGATCGACTTTCGCCCGGGCAACGGGACGCTGGTCGGCGTCACCGGCGAGGGCATGATCGTGACGATCGACCCCGCGACCGGCGCGGCGACGGCGCTGTCGACGATGAACGTGGCCCTGCCGATGGCCGGGATGCCGGTCATCGTCGATTTCAATCCGATGGCCGACCGGCTGCGGCTGATGACCGGGACGACCAACCACCGCGTCAATGTCGATACCGGCGAGGTGACCATCGACGGCAGCCTCGCCTACGATACGGGCGACATGCACGCCGGCGAGGCGCCGATGATCGCCGCGGCGGCCTATGCCAATTCGTACGGCAAGCCGGAGGCGACGGCGATGTACGACATCGACACGACGATCGGGGCGCTGATCCGCCAGACCTCGCCGAACGATGGCACGCTCGCGGCCATCGGCAAGTTCGGGGTGGAGATGGGGGATACGACGCCGGTCTTCGACATCCACACCACCGCGGACGGCACCAACACGGCGTGGCTGATTGCGTCGGGGATGATCTACACGGTCGATCTGGAGACCGGCAAGGCGACCGGGGCCGGGAAGGTCGAGGGCGTCGACGGGGACCTGATCGACTTCACCGTGATGCCGGTGATGTGACGATCGCTTGGCGGTACGACCCGGCGCGTCTCCAGCGCGCCGGGCCCAAGCGCTCGATGGCCTCGCCGGGTCAGGCGCGCGGGCGGCCCGCGGCGGTGGCGGCGGCGACCTCGTTCAGGCGGCCGGTCTTGACGTCGTAGACGTAGCCGTAGATCGGCACCTTGGGATCGACCAGCGGGTGGTTGCGGATGCGGGTGACGTCCTCGACGACGGCGCGCTGCTGGTCGGGGATGGTGTGCCACTTGATGTAGCGGCCCTCGGGAGACCCGCCCGGGGTCGGTGGTGTTGTGGAAGCCATCGGCGGTCAGGGCGGCGGTTTCGAGGCTGTCGGCGAGGAGGTCGCCCATGACGGTGTCGTCGAAGTAGAGCATGCCGCAGTCGGTGTGCTGGACGACGAACCACTCGGCGGTGCCGAGCAGCTTGTGGCTGATGACGAGGCTGCGGATGGCGTCGTCGGTGGCGCGGCCGCCGGCGTTGCGCACGACGTGGGCGTCGCCCTCGGCAAGGCCGGCGTACTTGGCCGGGTCGAGGCGGGCGTCCATGCAGGTGAGGATCAGGAAGCCGCGTGCCGGCGGCAGGGCGAGGTCGCCCTTGTCGAAGTCCTTCGCATAGGCGGCGTTGGCGGCCTCGACCTCGGATTTGATGCGCGACATGGCGTTCCCCCCGCTCCGGTTGTCGCGGTCATTCTCCGCCCTAACCGGTCGCGGAGCAAGCGAGCACAGGGCCGGGGATTACCCGATCACGGCGCGGGCTGCGGCACGTCGTAGAGGCGGGTCGGGTCGTAGCCGTTGCGGGCAAAGACCGCCTCGGCCTCGGCGCGGCGGGCGGGGTCTATGGTCGGCGTGCGGGCGAGGATCCAGCCGGCGTTGCCGGAGGGGACGCCGACGACGGCGGTCTGGTAGTCCGCGTCGACCCAGAGCACCCAGTAGTCGGCGGCGACGAAGGGCACGCTGTCGAACTTCACCTTCAGCTCGCCCGGGGCAACAATGGTCGCCGTGCCGGCGATCTGGTCGGCCGGGCCGTCCGGGTCGCCCTTGCGGCAGGTGTTGAGCACGCTGACGGTCTTTGCGTCGATCGCGCCGTAATCCGCAGTGGTGGCGGTGCAGCCTCGCTCGAAGATCACCGGGAAGCGGGCGATCTCGTGCCAGCGGCCGAGGTAGCGCTCAGGCTGGAAATCTCGCTGCGCGGCGATGGGGACGGCGGTGTCGCGGTAGGAACCGCCGGCGCAGGCCGAGAGGGTGCTGCACAGGGCGAGGACGGCGAGGGTGCGCATGGGGCGGGCTCCGGGGTTAAGGGCGGGAGAGTAGCCTGAAGGGGACGGGGTGCGCCATCGCCATGCCGGGGGAGGGGTTAGCGGCGCGCAGCACGGTTCCGAGCCGATGGAATGGCTCGCCGGGCGACGGGGCCGATCTATGTGAGTGGCGATGACGAATCGTGGAGGCGTGATGCTTTGGGTTGGAGTGGCGGCCGCTGCGATCGGGGCTGCGGTTTGGGGGTCGGCGGCGGGGGCTGTCGAGGAGGCGCGCTATACGGTGGTGGCGTCGGCCGATCCGATCGAGGTCCGGGATTATCCGGCGATGATCGTTGCCGAGGTCGAGACGGACGGGGACCGGAAGCAGGCGATCAATGACGGGTTTCGGCTGCTGGCCGGGTATATCTTCGGCGGGAACACGGCGAGGGACAAGGTCGCGATGACCGCGCCGGTGACGCAGGAGCGGAGCGAGAAGGTGGCGATGACGGCGCCGGTGACGCAGCAGCCGGACGGGGAGCACTGGCGGGTCCGGTTCGTCATGCCGGCGGGCTATACGCTCGAGACGCTGCCGGTGCCGAACGATCCGGCGGTGTCGCTGGAAGCGGTGCCGGCGAAACGCTTCGCGGTGATCCGCTTCTCGGGCCGGGCCACGCCGCCGGAACTGGAGCGGCGGTTGCAGGCGCTGCGGGCGTTCATGAAGGAGGGGAAGCTCGAGCCGAGGGGCGAGCCGGTCTACGCCTTCTACAATCCGCCGTGGACGCTGCCATTCCTGCGCCGCAACGAGATCATGATCGAGGTGGCGCGGTAGGTCCGCGGGGCGCTGGGGCGGGCCCGAGGCACGCCCTGCCCTGGTGCGGGCAGGCTCACGCCGGGCGGGGATACCGCCCGGCGCTGGCTTCGTCAGTTGACGAGGGCGAGGTTCGCCGCCGACTCGCGGCCGTCACGGCCGGACTCGATGTCGAAGGTGACCTTCTGGCCGTCGTCGACGTGGGTGAGGCCGGCGCGCTCGAGCGCCGAGATGTGCAGGAAGACGTCCTTCGAGCCCTTTTCCGGCTGAATGAAGCCGAAGCCCTTGGTGGCGTTGAACCATTTCACGGTGCCATTGGCCATCGTGAGATCTCCTAAGTCTGGATGCTGCCCGCAAGATGCGGCAGCCCGGCTTCGGTCAGAGCAAAATCGTATGACTGAAGCCGAAGACGGAGACAGAAGTCGATCGTGGTAACGTCGCCGGGGGTAGATGGGACATTTCGGCGAGAATAGCAAGGGCCGAGGTCGTCCGAGCTTTCACGGGGACTGGTTTTCCTCCCGTTGCGTGTGAATTTCGCCCTCGAACCATCCCACGCCAGCCTCGGCGGGGGCGCGCGGCCAGGGCGCGGGAAAGGTGAGCGGGATCAGGGGTTAACGCGACGGCCCCGAGGCTGGAAACGGACTGGAAAGTGGCTGGAAAGCGGCAAGCCATTCTTTCACGCCCGCTTAAGGGTTAACCCGGGCGGAGCGGGTCCGCGGGCGGCTGGCGGAGGTCTGGCCCCTGCCGCGCCGCCGGAGGCGCAGCCGCCCACCGGCCGGCGGAGGCGGGATGGGGCGAGCCCGGTCGCGCCTTTTCCGGCTTGCGTCCGTGGCGTGTGACGCACTTCACAGAACGGGCGGCGCTCCGAGTGTACCAGTCGTATTGCGAGCGGCCCGATGGCGCGCTCGGAACCTGGCAATGGAGAGAGCAATGGGCAGCGATGTCATGGAACTGGACGTGCAGGAGCAGGTCGAGGCGGCGAACGCGGCGGCGCGCGCGCATCTCGGCGCCGGGCCGGAGAAGCTGGCCTCGACGACCTATACCTACGACTGCATGGTCAGCATCGGGGCGGTGGGAGGGGGCTTTCTCAACGTCGATTTCAAGAAGAACGGCTCGACCTTCGCGCAGTTCTCGGGCGGGTTCGGCGGCGGCGTCGGCGCCTATACCGGCTGGGGCAAGGCGTGGTTCGACACGCCGGTCGAGTTGCTGATCGGCAAGTCCGGGCCGTTCGTGGTCGAGGTCGTCGGCGTGCTCGGCGGCACGGCGCACGTGCAGATCACCGGCAGCGGCTTCATCGGCAACTGCAGCACCGGCGGCATCGGCATCGGCGCCGGCGTCGGCGCCGGGGGCGGCACGTTCAAGGCATACTGAGGCTCAGGGCCCGCAGGGGGCGTCGGCCGGACAACCTGCGGGCGCGAAGGGCGACCGCTTTCTGCAGCCGAGGATGGCGGGCAGGCTCCGGCTCCGCTATCGTGATACGATCAGTCCTTGGGTCGGAGCGCCGCGATGTCACCGATGGTTTCCACGCCGCTCCTCGCCGCGGCGCTCGCCGGCGCGCTCGGGCTCGCCGCCGGGGTGGCGGTCGGGCGGACGGGCTATCCGCCGCTCGAGGTGCTGCTGCAGGGCTCGGAGACGGTGCTCGGCCAGGAGATCGCCTATCCGGCGGGCAAGCCGGTGGTGACGGCGGCGATCGTCACCGTCGCCCCGGGCGGCGAGACCGGCTGGCACGAGCACGAGGCGCCGCTCTTCGCCTGGATGCTCGACGGCACGCTGACCGTCGACTACGGCCCGGACGGGACGAAGGTCTACGACAAGGGCGCCGCGCTGCTCGAGGCGTTCCGGTCGCGGCACAACGGGCAGAACCTCGGGACCGAGCCGGCGCGGCTGCTGGCGGTGTTCATGGGGGCGGAGGGGGTGGCGAATACGTGTGATGGAAGCGGAGTGATGGACGGCCGATGTCGCGCGCCTGCGCTCCGGCGGGCGGGGATACCGCCAGCGCTGGCTTCGTCAGTGACGAGGGTGAGGTTTGCCGCCGCCTCGCGGCCGCACGGCCGGACTATGATGTCGAAGGTGACCTTCGCGTCGTCATCGACGTGGGTGAGACCGGCGCGCTCGAACGCCGAGTTGTGCAGGAAGACGCCTTCGAGACCTTTTCCGGCGGGATGAAGCCGAAGCCCTTGGTGGCGTTGAACCATTTCACGGTGCCACTGGCCATCGTGAGATCTCCTAGCTCTGGGGTGCTGCCCGCCAGATGCGGCAGCCCGGCTTCGGTTAGAGCAAAATCGTGTAACTGAAGCCGAAGACGGAGACAGAAATCGATCGTGGTAACGTCGCCGGGGGTACATGCGGACTCTTCGGTGGGAATAACCTGATGGTGCGCGCCCGAGCGAAGGCCATGTGACGTGCCTCAGCTGTCGATTTTCGGTTGGCCCGAGAGCCAAAATGATGGTCTGGCGACAAATTAACGCCGGCACTCATTGCGCGCATCCGCACATACCCCCGGAACATATTCTCCGAGAACTGATAAAAACCTGACCTGACCGCGGTTCGGAGAATTCCACCGTGATTTTTTCGGCAGAGAACCCAGCCTTGAGCGAAATTTCTCTGGATCGAGAGGTACTTCGTCAAGTTGCTCACAAATAAAAACGTACGACTTATCATAGATTTGATTTGCTTACCGGACAAGATTAGGACTATCTGCGACCGCCACAGCACAATCTCGATATCGCCATTATTGCCGCCGTGGATCGCCTTGTGGTAAAGGTCCCTTAGGAACCCTTCGCTTGCTTCAATGAAGCCGACAACCCACGTTTAAAGTGCTCAGAGGTCACCGTATCCGGTATAACCATTCCGACGGTCGCTCGTTTATATTCTGCATCTTCGTGAAGCGCATGAACGATTTGTTCGCCGCTTAAATGAACAAAGTATGGAAATCCATCACTAATCTCGCTATATCGCTTAAGCATATCATCTGAGATCTGAATTCCAAGTTTGCTATAAGCTGACGAACAATCTCCATTCGAGAGCTTATATCCAACCGCTCGAGCTCCAGAGAGTATAGTATCGTCCCGCCGACTCATGAAATCCACAAATTCCCGAGCGAATGAGCGACACCACAGAAGACAAACTTCAGCCCAATCCGCTGATCAGAAACTTGTTTAACCAGATCTGAAAATAGTCGCCGCTCATCCGGAGCTATTCTATCGAATTCGTCCACAATGCCTATAACGCTTCTATCCCCAAGTTCAGCGACATATCGAAGTATTTCTACCGCGCCATTTACTGATCCGATTGGGTATCAACACCACCCTCGATCATTTGTTTAAGTTTTACTGTGAGCGGCCCGAGCGTCATGCCCATCTTGACTTCCTTGACCCGGCTCGCCGGCAGTCTTGAAACGGCCTGATCATAGAGGTCTTTGATGATTTGGAAGAAGGTTACTCTCTCGTTACACGCTAGGAGGACGGGATCAAATCTTGAAGAACACACCATAAGGGCGGCGGTCTGCGCAAGTGAGGTTTTTCCGACGCCGCGGTCACCGAATATAAACAGATGCCTACCCGGGCGAAAGCAGCCATTCTGCGCAGGAGAAAGGACTTTCTCACGTCCGACGAGATGCTCAATAAGAGCGGACCGGCATCGATGGAGTAAAGTATTCAGAAAGCAATACAGCAAGATCTATTTTGCTTAACATGGATATTGGTGTTTTTGTATTCATTTTCACGTCCCAAAATTCTCGACGGCCGCCCGAAGCAGCGCGAAATCTGCTGCCGCGGGAGGAATGCTATGGCAACGCTAGACCTATGCAAGGCGAAAGTTAACGCGCGAACTTCTTATACTTGATCCGCTTCGGCTCCACCGCGTCCGGCCCCAGCCGGCGGATCTTGTCGGCCTCGTAGTCCTCGAAGTTGCCCTCGAACCACTCGACGTGGGCGTCGCCCTCGAAGGCGAGCATGTGGGTGCAGATGCGGTCGAGGAAGAAGCGGTCGTGGCTGACCACCACGGCGCAGCAGGCGAGGTCGGTCACTCCAGCCGCTCCGCGATCCACATCTTGATCAGGGCCTGGCGGGTGATGCCGAGGTGGGCGGCGCGGGCGTCGAGGCCTTCGACCATCCAGGTGGGGAAGTCGACGTTGACGCGGCGGGCGTCGAGGCTGGGGCGGCGTGGCCTGGGTCGAGGTCGAGGTGGGGGGTGATGTCCTCGCCGGCGTCGAAGGCGCGGTCGAACTCCTCAGTGGATACCTTCTTCATAGAGTGCCACCTCCTCCTTCCGGGCCCGGCGCGCGGAGATGATCCGAAGACGGTCACCGCGCCGGGTGAAGATGACCGTCCAGTGCCGGGCGCCGATCCGGCCGATCAGCGCCCAGCGCGCCTCGCCCCGGCTCTGGGCCGGGAACTCGAGACAGCGCGGGTCGACCCAGAGGGCCTGCGCCTCCTCGAAGTCGATCCCGTGCTTCTCGAGGTTGGCGACGCTCTTGGCCGGGTCGAACTCGAACAGTGGGCAATATGGTATGCGGACGGGGTCGGCGCAATACCGTTTCTATACCGTTATCGCGCGAACTTCTTATACTTGATCCGCTTCGGCTCCACCGCGTCCGGCCCCAGCCGGCGGATCTTGTCGGCTTCGTAGTCCTCGAAGTTGCCCTCGAACCACTCGACGTGGGCGTCGCCCTCGAAGGCGAGCATGTGGGTGCAGATGCGGTCGAGGAAGAAGCGGTCATGGCTGATGACCACGGCGCAGCCGGCGAAGCTGTCGAGGGCGTCTTCCAGCGCGCGCAGGGTCTCGACGTCGAGGTCGTTGGTGGGCTCGTCGAGGAGGAGGACGTTGCCGCCGGCGCGGAGGAGCTTGGCGAGGTGGACGCGGTTGCGCTCGCCGCCTGACAGGAGGCCGACCTTCTTCTGCTGGTCGGAGCCCTTGAAGTTGAAGGCGCCGCAGTAGGCGCGGCTCATCATCTCGGCGTCGCCGAGCTTGATGACGTCGAGGCCGTCGGAGATTTCCTCCCAGACGGTCTTGGCCGGGTCGAGGCTGTCGCGGGACTGGTCGACGTAGGAGAGCTTGACCGTCTCGCCGAAGGTGACGGTGCCGCTGTCGGGCTGCTCCTGGCCGGTGAGCATGCGGAAGAGCGTGGTCTTGCCGGCGCCGTTCGGGCCGATGACGCCGACGATGCCGCCGGGGGGGAGGGAGAAGGTCAGGTCGTCGATGAGCTCGCGGTCGGCGTAGTGCTTCTCGAGGTTCTCGACGGTGATGACGTTCTGGCCGAGGCGGGGGCCGTTCGGGATGACGATCTGGGCGGTGGTGATCTTGTCGCGCTCGGATTTGCCGGCGAGCTCGTTGTAGGCGTTGATGCGGGCCTTCTGCTTGGCCTGGCGGGCCTTGGCGCCCTGGCGGATCCATTCGAGCTCGCGGGTGAGGGTCTGCTGGCGGGACTTGTCCTCGCGGGCTTCCTGGAGGAGGCGCTTGGCCTTCTGTTCGAGCCAGGACGAGTAGTTGCCTTCCCACGGGATGCCGCGGCCGCGGTCGAGTTCGAGGATCCACGAGGTGATGTCGTCGAGGAAGTAGCGGTCGTGGGTGACGAGGAGGATGGTGCCCTTGTAGGCGATGAGGTGCTTCTGGAGCCAGGAGATGGTCTCGGCGTCGAGGTGGTTGGTCGGCTCGTCGAGGAGGAGGATGTCGGGGGCCTGGAGGAGGAGCTTGCAGAGGGCGACGCGGCGGCGCTCGCCACCGGAGAGGGTGTCGACGGAGGCGTCGTCGGCGGGGCAGCGCAGGGCCTCCATGGCGACGTCGACCTGGCTGTCGAGGTCCCAGAGGTTCTGGGCGTCGATCTGGTCCTGGAGGGTGGTCATCTCCTCCATGAGCTCGTCGGAGTAGTCCTCGGCGACCTTCATCGCGACTTCGTTGTAGCGGGTGAGGAGCGCGGTCTTGGCGGCGACGCCTTCCATGACGTTGCCGCGGACGTCGAGGGCGGGGTCGAGCTCGGGTTCCTGCTCGAGGTAGCCGACGGTGACGTCCTTGGCGGCCTTGGCCTCGCCCTGGAAGTCCTTGTCGGTGCCGGCCATGATGCGGAGGAGCGAGGACTTGCCCGAGCCGTTGACGCCGACGACGCCGATCTTCACGCCGGGCAGGAAGGACAGGCGGATGTTCTCGAAGACCTTCTTGCCGCCATCATAGGCCTTGGTGAGGCCGTCCATGTGGAAGACGTACTGGGGGGTGGCCATGGCGTGTCCTCGGGTAATCCGCTGTAGGGCGCGGTTCTAGCGGGGAGCACGGGCCCCCGCAACCGGCGTTCCGGCCGGTGCGGGGGTCGGGAGCGGTTCAGCCGTTCGGCTTGCAGTTATCGTCGCCGGGCTTGCAGGCGGGCTTCTTCTTCTGGGCCTGCTTGGGCGGGGCCTGCTTGGCCGGGGCCGGTTTCGCCTGGGCCTTTGCGGGCGGCTTGGCCTGGGGCTTCGGGGCGGGCTTGGCGGCGGGCTTGTGCGCCGCCGCGGGCTTGGGGGCCGGCTTGGCGGCAGGCTTCGCCGCGACTGCCGGCTTGGCGGCGGGTTTGGGCGCCGGCTTGGCGGCCGGTTTGGGGGCAGGCTTGGCCGCCGGTTTTGGGGCGGGCTTGGCGGCGGGCTTCGGGTCGGGCTTTTTCGCTACGGCCGGCTTGGGAGCCGGCTTCGGGTCAGGCTTGGCCGCGACGGCGGGCTTGGGGGCCGGCTTCGCGGCCACCGCGGGCTTGGGATCGGGCTTCTTCGCCGCCGGCTTGGGGGCGGGCTTCGCTGCGACGGCCGGTTTGGCGCCGGGCTTGGCGGCGGGCTTCGCTGGGCTTGGCCGGGCTTGGCGGGGCTCTGGGCCGCCGGCGGCTTGGCGGCGCCGGGCTTTGCGGGCGGCGGCGGGCGGCGGACGGGCTTCGGCGGCTGGTTCGGACCGGCGAGCGGCGGGCTTCGCCCGGGGCGGTGCCGGGGGCTTGGCCATCGGCTGGCGGGGCGGGCGCTGTTCGGCGACGGTGCGGAGCTGGCCGATGCGGTCGCGGTTGTCGTTGCCCGGGCGGGCGGTCCAGGCGACGGCAGCGCGGCGCTCGCGCTCGCGGGCGGCGCGGGCGGGGGCGTCGTAGGCCCAGGTGCGGTGGTTGCGGTCCCAGTGGTCGTTGCGCTCGCGGCTCCAGGCGTAGTCGTCGCCGTTGTGCTGCCAGCCGCGGTCGGGGCGCGGGTAGAACTGGCGGTCGCGCCAGTCGATCGGCGCCGGGCGGCGCCAGTAGTTGTTCCAGCCGCCGCCGTGGTTGTCGTTGTTGTTGTCGTCCTTCTTGAAGAGCTGGGTGACGAGAAGCGCGGCGCCGAAGGCCACGGCGCCGGCGACCAGCGGGTTGGCGATCGGGTTGGAGTTCGCGGGCGCGATATAGGGCTGCTGGGTCGCCGGCGTGGTGTAGGCCAGCGAGGAAT
Source organism: uncultured Alphaproteobacteria bacterium (assembly GCA_963798235.1). Classification (GTDB taxonomy): domain Bacteria; phylum Pseudomonadota; class Alphaproteobacteria; order Rhodobacterales; family Rhodobacteraceae; genus Amaricoccus. The sequence continues at coordinate 108,301 of CAWCSN010000002.1, forward strand.
CGTAGGTCGGGACGTAGACGACCTCGGGGTTGGCGGGGCGGATGGCGATCGTGTCGTTGCTGCGCTCGACAACCTGGGCGTCGTTGCTCTGCAGCCAGCCGGTGTCGAGGGCCTCGCTGCGCTTGCGCTGGACGGCGGCGAGAACGTCGGCGTCCTGCCCGACCATCGCGGTGCCGAGCTGCTCGGTCCAGTCGAGGTCGTCGGCCATGCGCTGGATCACGGTCGGGAAGCCCGAGAGCAGGACCATGACGCTCGGGTCCCAGTCCTGCTCGGCGATCTTCGCGGCCATCTCGTCGTCCGACAGGCCCTCGCTCTCGTCGAGCAGGCGGTCGGCCTTGACGATCTGCAAGGGATAGGTCGCGGCGACAAGCACCTGCGCGAGCAGGGCGTCGGGATAGAGCGCCACCGGGGCGACGAGGGTATCGAGCGCGGTCTCGTCGAGGAGTTGCTCCTCGGGGAGCGCGGCGACCTCGGTGGTGTCTTGACCGGCGAGCCGATCGGCGAGGGCTTCGGCGTCCGACTGTTGGGCAATGGCCCGCGTCGCCACGATCGGCGACACCGGGCCGGCTGCTACGGCGACAATGGCCGCGACAGCGACCGTACTTCTGAACCAAGCCATGACATTTCCCCGGCGGCCCCCCGGCCGCGTAAGATCAAACGGGCCAGGCGCGTACTTCCGTCGCTACCCATTGCCGCAGCGGATCTACGCGGCGAGGGCAGTCCGGGTTCCGGGGCCCCGGGCCGCTGGGCGGAACGCCGCCGGTCAGCTGGTCGGGCGCGGCACGGCGACGATGGCGACGGTGCGGTTGAGCGGCTCGGAGACGCCGTCGCCGGTGGCGACGGGAAGGTCGTCCTCGCCCATGCCGGCGGTCTCGAGCAGGGTGGCGGCCACGCCCGAGTGCACGAGGAAGTCGGCCACCGCCTGGGCGCGGGCGGTGGCGAGGGCGCGGTTGCGGTCGGCGCGGCCGACCCGGTCGGAATGGCCGACGAGGCGGACGCGAACCACGCCCATCTCGGTCAGCATCACCGCCGCGGCGGCGGCGTGGACCTGGCCGCCGGGGGTCAGGCTGCTGCTGCCGGATTCGAAGTGGATCTGGGTGAGCGCGACGATGCCCGGCGCGTCGGGCTGGCTGTCGGTCGCCTCGGCGGAGACGAGGAGAGCGGCGGCGGCGGGCGCCCCCTCGGTCTCGATGGACGCCTCTGCCGACGCAGCGCCCCGCCCCTTCATCGCCTCGAGTTCGATGTCGAAGGCGTAGCGCTCGCGCAAGGTGACGAGTTCGTCGCGGAGCGCCTGGATCTCGGCCTCGCGCTCGGTCAGCGTCGCGGTCAGCGTGTCGAGGCTGGCGTCACGCTCGGCAAGGGAGGCGGTCATCGCCGCGACGTCGGCCTCGCGCTGGGCGAGGCGGCCGGTGAGGTCGTCGATGCGGGCGACGATCTCGGCGGTTGCGACAGGGGGTGCGACAGTGGGCCCGGCAGTGGCCTCGACAGTCGGCGCCGCCGTCATCCCCGCCGCGGGCTGCGGCATCGGCGCGGCATCGGCGACGAAGACCGGCGACGCGGCCACAACGGCCGGCGCGTCGGTACTCGGTGGGTCGGGCCGCATCTGGACTGCGGCGAACGCCACAATGGCCACGGCCGAAGCCCCGGCAAGATACCCGTAAGACCGTTTCATGCCCCTGCCCCGCGATTAGCCTGCTCGTTTTTCTTTGTGGTAAGTATAAGTTGACCTCGAACCTTCACGCAACGAGACTGACCCCCAAGCAACGACACCGGCTTACGTCGCAACTTGGCCTGTTCCTGAAATGTCACACCTTGGCGAAGCTGACCGCGCGATCGGCGAAATTCCGCCGACAACGCCCGCCTCTCCCGGCGCGGCCGAGCTTGTCCCGCTGCGGGTCGGCCGCCTGGTCGGGCGCTTCGGGCCGGTGGCGATGCCCGGCCAGCGCGTCGGCCTGCTCGGCGGCTCCTTCGATCCGGCCCACGCCGGCCACGTCCACGTCACGCGCTGGGCGCTGAAGGCGCTGGGGCTCGACCGGGTGTGGTGGCTGGTGTCGCCGGGCAACCCGCTCAAGCCCGACGCCCCCGCCGACCTGTCACGCCGGTTGCAGGCGGCGCGGGCGGTGATGCGCCATCCGCGGGTCACCGTCACCGACATCGAGGCCCGCGCCGGCACGCGCTACACCGCCGCGACACTGGCGCTGCTCCAGCGGCGCTATCCGGGGGTGCGCTTCGTCTGGCTGATGGGGGCGGACAACCTGCGGTCGTTCCACCGCTGGGACCGCTGGGAGGAGATCATGGCGATGGTGCCGATCGCCGTCCTCGCCCGCCCGGGGGAGCAGCTCGCCGCCGGGCTGTCGCCGGCCGCGCGCCGCTTCGCGCGCTGGCGGCTGCCGCAGGCCGAGGCGGCCGCCCTGCCCTTCTGCAAGCCGCCGGCGTGGACGCTGCTCAGCGGGCGGATGCTCGACCTGTCCTCGACCGCGCTCCGCGCCTCGGGGGCCTGGCGGCGATGACCGGGCTTCCACGCGGGCCGCGCCTCGGCCGGCGGACGCTGCTCGCCGGCGGGGCAGCCTGGCTGGCGGCGCCCTGGGTGCGCCGGGCCGGGGCGGCGACGCCGCCGCTCGACGGGGTGCTCGCCGCGGCGGGGCTGTCCGGCGTCACCGGGCTCGCCGTCGTCGATGCGGACACCGGCGAGACGCTGGAGGCGGCCCGCGAAGACGTGGCGCTGCCGCCGGCGTCGGTGACCAAGGTGCTGACCACGCTCTATGCGCTGGATGCGCTCGGGGCGGACCACCGCTTCACCACGGTGGTGCGTGCCGAAGGGCCGATCGTCGACGGGGTGTTGAAGGGCGACCTCGCGCTGGTCGGCAGCGGCGACCCGGTGCTCGACACCGACGACCTCGGGCGGCTGGTGGCCGCACTCAGGGCCGGTGGGCTGCGCAAGGTCGAGGGGCGCTTTCTGGTCGCGGACGGGGCGCTGCCGGCGGTGGCGGCGATCGATCCCGGGCCAGCCGGTGACGGCGAGCTACAACGCCACGCTCGGCGGCATCAATCTGAACTTCAACCGGGTGTTTCTCGCCTGGGCGCCGGGGGCGAAGGGGCTGACGCTCGCGTTCAGCGCGCCGGGGGAGCCCTTCACGGTGCCGGCGGCGGGCTTCGGCGCCGAACTGACGGACGGCGGCCCCATCGGCCACCGGCTGGCGGGAGACCGCGAGATCTGGTCGCTGCCGCGCGCCTCCCTGCGCGGGCGCGGGAGCATCTGGCTGCCGGTGCGGGCGCCGTCGCCCTATGCCGGGGCGGTCTTCGCGGCGCTGGCGGCGGAGGCCGGGCTGGCGCTGCCGCCGCCGGAGGTCGTCGGGGCGGCCGCGGGGGCCGGGGTGGCGGTGCACGGGAGCCCGGATCTCGCGCGGATGCTGCGGGAGATGCTGCGCTTCTCGACCAACATCACCGCCGAGTGCGTCGGGCTGCGGGCGTCGCAGGCGCGGGGGGTGGCGGCGGGCGATCTCGCGGCCTCCGCGGCGGCGATGACCGGCTGGGCGCAGGCGCGGTGCGGCATCGGGGCGACGGTGCTCGCCAACCACTCGGGGCTGAGCGACCTGTCGCGGACCACGGCCCGCGACATGATCGCGATCCTGACCGCGCCGGGGGCGGGGGCGCTGGACGGACTGCTGCCCGAGCGGCCGATCCTCGACGCGGAGCGCAAGCCGGTCGACGTCGGCGGGGTGCGGGTGCTGTCGAAGACCGGGACGCTGAATTTCGCCTGCGGACTGGCGGGCTACATGGTCGGGCGGCGGCGGCTGGCCTTCGCGATCTTCGCCGCGGATGCCGACCTGCGGGCGCAGATACGGCCCGATCAGCGCGACGATCCGCCGGGTGGCGCGGCCTGGGCCCGGCGCGCGCGCGGGCAGGAGCAGGCGCTGCTGCGTAGATGGGCAGCGCTTTACAACTAGGGCGGGAACGGTGCGCGAGTACTGACTCCGTGTCGGCCCCTGGGCTAGCGGGCGGCTTTGTTTCTTGAGCGACCGGCTTTGTGCCGGGACCGTTCCGTCGCCCGCGAATTTGGGGGCGGCAGGCTTGCCCGTTGCGGGTTGGCTTGCCGGGAAGTGCATACGGATTCGAATGGCGAGAAGCCGGAGCCTTAGAGGATGACAGTTCCGCCCGTCACGACGACACTACAGGTCTTCCGGCTCTGGAACCCGCAGACCCACGAGGTCTATGCCACGCCGGGGGACTCCAGCCGGGAGATCGCCGAGCGCACCGTGCGCGACGCGCGGCCCCGTCCGCGAAGCCGGGCGGCTTGCATCCGGCGCGAAACCCGCTAACTGCACCTTCAGCCCCCGGCGGAGGTGCCAATGGCCCACGATCCCCTGTTCCTCGTCGCGGCAATCGCCTGTCTCGCGGTCGTCGTCGTCCTGCTCATCGGCGTCGGCAGCTTCGCCCGCGGCGGCGAGTTCAACCGCAAGAACGCGAACAAGATCATGCGGCTGCGGCTGCTCGCCCAGTTCATCGCGGTGATCCTGATCGTCGTCTTCGTCTATTTCTCCAAGAACGGAGGCTGAGGTGGTCGTCCTCAACCGCATCTACACGCGCACCGGGGACAAGGGCGACACCGGCCTGGTCGACGGCAGCCGCCTGCGCAAGGATGCGCCGCGCGTCGTCGCCTACGGCACCGTCGACGAGCTCAACGCCACGCTGGGGCTGGCCCGGCTCCATGCGGGCGAGCCGATGGGCGGCGCGATCGGGCGGGTGCAGAACGATCTCTTCGACCTCGGGGCCGACCTCGCGACGCCGGGCTACGCCGACGATGCCACGGCAAAGCGGCCGCCGCTGCGCGTCGTCGCCGCGCAGACCGACCGGCTCGAGGCGGAGATCGACGCGATGAACGTCGATCTCGCGCCGCTGCGCAGCTTCGTGCTGCCCGGCGGCAGTGCGCTCGCGGCGTATCTCCATCTCGCCCGCACCGTCTGTCGCCGCGCCGAGCGTGCCGCGGTGACGCTCGCGGCGGCCGAGGCGATCAACCCGGACGCGGTGCGCTACCTCAACCGGCTGTCGGATTGGCTGTTCGTTTCGGCACGGATCGCCAACGATCTGGGCAGCAGCGACATTCTTTGGGTTCCCGGCGCCAATCGCTGACGCCGGACTGGACGACCAGCCCTGCCCGTAACCATCTTCGAAGGGCCGCGTTCCGATGCGCGGGGTTTTCTGGTTCGATGGTGGGGGGCGCGGCGAATCGGTCCGTACTCCGGGGTGGAGAGTGTCGCGATGGTCGTGCGTCCGCGCGAGCCTGGCGTCTACAGCCGCGCCGAGGTGATCTCGGACGCGGCGGTGCACGCGGTGGGGCTGTTCGCCGCCCTCGTCGGGGTGGGCGTGCTGCTGTTTCTCGTCGCGCACTGGTCCGGGGAGACCCGGGTTCTGGTTGCCGCGAGCGTCTACGGCCTGACGCTGATCATGATGTTCGCCTGCTCGGCGATGTACAATCACGGCGCCCAGCCGGCCTCCCGCGATTTCTTCCGGCGCATCGACCAGTCGGCGATCTACATGAAGATCGCCGGCAGCTACACGCCCTTCGCCGTGCTGACCGGCAGCAACGTCGGTTTTTTCCTCACCGGCATCTGGGGGGCGGCGCTGCTCGGGGCGTCGCTGATCCTGTTCGGGTCGGAGCGGATGCGCCGGCCGGCGCTGGCGCTCTACCTCGGGATCGGCTGGGCCGGTCTCTTCGCCGGCCAGTCGCTGATCGCCGGGCTGAGCCCGCCGGGCTTCGCGCTGCTGCTCGCCGCGGGCAGCGTCTACACCCTCGGGGTGATCTTCTACCTGTGGGAGCGGCTGCCGTTTCACAACACGATCTGGCACGGCTTCGTGCTGACCGCGAGTTTCGTCCTCTACGCGGCCCTCGTCGTCGAACTCTGGCACCGCGCGCCGGTCTGATCGGCGCGCGGCAGTCGCGACGGCGCGACGCTCGGCACCCGACGTCGAGCTCACCCTCGAGCCGTCCGACAACGCATCCGCCTTCGATGACGCCCGATGCGGTCCAGCCGCAAGCGGCGCCGGCAGAACCATTCAGCTTCGGGCCCCCAAGGGAGCCCGAAGCTGCCTCGGATCGCGCCTCAGATCGCGTAGCGCAGGATCGCCGCGACGTCGCCGCCGCCCGGAACGTCGGCACGGCGGGCCGAGACCACGCGCCCGCCGGCAAGCAGGGTGCGGCGGGCGATCTCGTCGACGACGCCGTAGGTATCGGCCCGGCCCGCTTCGCCGAAAGTCACCGCGCCGGTCTCGTCGTCGACCGTACCGGCAACGACCTCGTCCATGTCGACGACGAGGGTGTCGACCGCGCCAAAGGTCGCGGCACGGGCCGCCTGGGCGATGTCATTGGTCGCACGGCCCTGCGCCTCGCGCGTCGCGAACAGCTCCTTCACGGCGCCGATGTCGCTCGCGTAGATGCCGTCGAGCACCGTTCGCGCCTCGGCGGCGAGGTCATGGTCCGGGGTGCGGTCGGCACTGCCGCCAAGCGCCGCTGCCGCAGTGTTCGAATAGGTCGACACCGCCCGATAGACCGAGGCGAGCGGCTCGGCCGCCGCAACGATCAGCGGCCGGCTGTGCCCGGCAAGGACCGGCCGGAGTGCGTGGTCGATGGCGCGGGCATAGCGCGAGAGCAGCGCGTGCTCGCTCTGCTGCTGGCCCGAGGTGCCGGCGCCGGTGCGCTCGGTATGGCTGGAGCGACCGAGGGCGCTCGCCATGTCCTTCGGCAGCCCCGGCACCTTTACCTCGTGCGGCGGCAGGTCGGAATCGACCTCGACGAGGCGGACGCCACCCATCGAGACCGCGAGGACGAAGGCGTCCTGCGGGAAGGTTACGGCACGCAGCAGCGGCTTGATCCGGAAGCGGTCGGCGACCTCGAGGCTGTTGACCAGCCGGTTCGGCAGGCGAAACGTGCGGATGCGCTCCGGCGTCACGAAGATCGCGAGGCTGCGGGCCTGCACCGCCCAGAAGTCGTCGTCGGCGATCAGCGCCTCGACGGCCTGCTCGATCGGCCAATCTGCCGCTTCGGCGTGTCGGCGGCTTCGAGCTCCGCCACGGCGGACTTGAGGAGGTTCTTGAGTTCGATCCGGTCGACGTCGGTTTCCTGGGTCAGCGGTGTCGTTGCCAGGTAGATCGAGACGGCGGGCGCACCGCGCCAGGTCGCGAGCGCCTCGATGTCGGCACGGGTCGGATGGTCGATATGAAGCACGGTGTTTCCCCCTGTGTTTCGGTGGCCGAACATAGGGCGCCGGCGCCGGTAACGGTAGGGGAGACGAAGCTGGGGGGCCGAATGGTCCCCGGGACAGACGAAGCCGAGGGGCCGAATGGCCCCGGGATAGACGAAGCCGGGGGGCCGACTGCCCCCCGGAAACATCGCTCAGAGCGAGTAGTACATCTGGTATTCGACCGGATGGGGCGTGTGCTCCATCATGTAGACTTCCGGCCACTTCAGCGCGATGAAGCTCGCGATCTGGTCCTCGGTGAACACGTCGCCCTGCAGCAGGAACTCGTGATCCGCCTCGAGGGTGGTGAGCGCCTCGCGGAGCGAGCCGCAGACGGTCGGGATCTCGGCGAGCTCTTCCGGCGGAAGGTCGTAGAGGTCCTTGTCGGCCGGCTCGCCGGGCTCGATCTTGTTCCGGATGCCGTCGATGCCGGCCATCAGCAGCGCCGAGAAGGCGTAGTAGGGGTTGGCGCAGGGGTCCGGGAAGCGGGCCTCGACGCGCTTGGCCTTGGGGTTCTCGGACCACGGGATGCGGACGGAAGCGGAGCGGTTGCGGGCGGAGTAGGCCAGCAGGACCGGCGCCTCGAAGCCCGGGATCAGCCGCTTGTAGCTGTTGGTCGTCGGGTTGGTGAAGGCGTTGATCGCCTTGGCGTGCTTCAGGATGCCGCCGATGTACCACAGCGCCTCGGACGAGAGATCGGCGTACTTGTCGCCGGCGAAGAGCGGCTTGCCGCCCTTGAAGATCGACATGTTGACGTGCATGCCCGAGCCGTTGTCGCCGTAGTAGGGCTTCGGCATGAAGGTCGCGGTCTTGCCGTAGGCGGCGGCGACGTTCTGCACGACGTACTTGTATTTCAGGATGTTGTCGGCCTGCTCGGTCAGCTTGCCGAAGATGATGCCGAGCTCGTGCTGGGCAGACGCCACCTCGTGGTGGTGCTTGTCGGTCTTCATGCCCATCCGCTTCATCGTCGAGAGCATCTCGCCGCGGATGTCCTGCATGTGGTCGACCGGGGGCACCGGGAAGTAGCCGCCCTTGACGCCGGGCCGATGGCCCATGTTGCCCATCTCGTAGGCGGTGTCGCTGTTCCAGGCGGCGTCGAGGGCGTCGATCTGGAAGCTCACCTTGTTCGGCACGTTCGAGAAGCGCACGTCGTCGAAGATGAAGAACTCGGCCTCGGGGCCCATGTAGGCCGCGTCGCCGATGCCGGAGGACTTGAGGTAGGCCTCGGCCTTCTGCGCCGTGCCGCGCGGGTCGCGGTCATAGGGCTCGTTGGTGTCGGGCTCGAGCACCGTGCAGTGCAGGCAGAGCGTCTTCTCGGCGTAGAACGGGTCGATGTAGGCCGAGGTCGGGTCCGTCATGAGCTTCATGTCGGACTTCTCGATGCCCTTCCAGCCGGCGATCGAGGAGCCGTCGAACATCATGCCCTCGTCGAGGAAATCCTCGTCGACGAGGTCGGCATCGATCGTGACGTGCTGCAGCTTGCCCTTCGGATCGCAGAAGCGCAGATCGACATAGGCGATCTCGTCGTCCTTCAGCGATTTCAGAACCGATTTCTTGTCAGCCATCTGGGTTCCCTTGGCATTTGACCAGTGCGCAAAGTCTGTCGCGCCGGGCGTGCGCCGCGCCCGGCCGGCGGCGGACCGAGGTCAGAGGGCCTCGTCGCCTTCTTCTCCGGTGCGGATGCGGATCGCCTGCTCGACCGGCATGACGAAAATCTTGCCGTCGCCGATCTTGCCGGTCTTGGCCGCGTTGACGATTGCCTCGATCGCCCCCTCGACCTGGTCGTCTGACAGGACGACCTCGATCTTCACCTTGGGCAGGAAGTCCACGACGTACTCGGCGCCGCGGTAGAGCTCGGTGTGACCCTTCTGGCGCCCGAAGCCCTTGGCTTCGGTCACGCTCAGCCCCTGGATGCCGACTTCCTGCAAGGCCTCCTTCACTTCATCGAGCTTGAACGGCTTGATGATGGCCTCGATCTTCTTCATGTCCCCGGGGCTCCCGTTGTTCTTGGTGGCGGTCCCAGCGCCAGATCGAGGCCCGACAAAACAGCTTGCCCGGGGGGTTTCAATGTGGCGCGTTCCGACCCGGCCGGACGCAGTCGGAGAATCCTGCCCTGCTGCCCGGCATTTGCGCAGGCTGCCCGTTTCGTGGGCAGTCTGGCAAGGGCATTCGGCGCGGGGCGCTTGCGTATTTTCCCCTCGCGCCCCCCGGGCCGGTCTGTTAGGAACCGGGCCGCGATCTGGCCCGGCGCGGGCGTGGCGGAATTGGCAGACGCACCAGATTTAGGTTCTGGCGCCGTGAGGCGTGGGGGTTCAAGTCCCTCCGCCCGCACCAGAGGGAAGAGACGAGGAACGATGACGATGCAGGTCACCGAGACCCTGAACGAGGGCCTGAAGCGCGGATATTCGATCACGGTGCCCGCCACCGAGCTCGAGGCCAAGGTCGCCGAGAAGCTGGAAGAGGCCCGCAAGGACTTCCAGATGAAGGGCTTCCGCAAGGGCAAGGCCCCCGCGGCTCTCATGAAGAAGATGTTCGGCAAGTCGGTGCTCGGCGAGGCGATGCAGGAGTCGATCGACGACGCGATGCGCTCGCACTTCGAGACGACCGGCGACCGTCCGGCGCTGCAGCCCGAGGTCAAGGTGACCAACGACGACTGGCAGGAAGGCCAGGACGTCGAGGTCCAGATGACCTACGAGGCGCTGCCGCAGGTCCCCGAGGTCAGCTTCGGCGACATTTCGCTGGAGAAGCTCGTCGCCGAGATCGAGGACGGGGCCGTCGACGAGGCGCTCGCCAACCTCGCTTCCTCGGCCCAGAGCTTCGACGACCGCGCCGAGGGCGCGGCCGCGGAGGACGGCGACCAGGTGGTCATCGACTTCCTCGGCAAGGTCGATGGCGAAGCCTTCGAGGGCGGCTCGGCGGAGGACTTCCCGCTGGTGCTCGGCTCGGGCAACTTCATCCCCGGCTTCGAGGAGCAGCTGGTCGGCGCGAAGGTCGGCGACAGCCGCGACGTCGAGGTCACCTTCCCCGAGAGCTACGGCGCCCCGAATCTCGCCGGCAAGCCGGCGACCTTCGCCGTCACCATCAAGGGCGTGAAGTCGCCGAAGCCGGCCGAGATCGACGACGCGCTCGCCACCCGCTTCGGTGTCGACACGCTCGACGCGCTGAAGGAGAACATCCGCGGCCGCCTCGGCGACGAATACGCCCAGGCCAGCCGCGCCATCCTCAAGCGCCGCCTGATGGACGCCCTCGACGCGCACGTCAGCTTCGAGCTTCCGCCGTCGCTGGTCGACGTCGAGGCCGGCCAGATCGCCCACCAGCTCTGGCACGAGGAACATCACGACCATCAGGGGCACGACCACGAGCCCATCGCCCCGACCGACGAGCACAAGAAGCTCGCCGAGCGCCGGGTGAAGCTCGGCCTGCTGCTCGCCGAAGTCGGCAACAAGAACGAGATCACCGTGCCCGAGCAGGACGTGCAGCGCGTGCTCTTCCAGCAGGCCCGCCAGTATCCGGGCCAGGAGCGGCAGTTCCTCGAGTTCGTCCAGAAGAACCCGCAGGCGCTCCAGCAGCTCCGCGCGCCGCTCTTCGAGGACCGCGTCGTCGACTACATCCTCGACAACGCCACCGTCACCGAGAAGCCGGTCACCAAGGACGAGCTCCAGAAGGCGATCGAGGCCCTCGACGAGGACTCGACCGACATGCCCGTCACCGTCGACTCCGACGCCTGATCCCGAAGTGGACCGCGTCGGCGTCGGGGTCATCGGCTGTGGCGTCATCAGCGGCGCCTACCTCACGGCGGCGCGGCACTTCCCGATCCTCGACATCCGCGCCGTCGCCGACCTCAATCCGGCGGCGGCCGAGGCGCGCGGCGCCGAGTTCGGGATCCCGGCCGTCTCCATCGAGGCGCTGCTCGCCGACCCGACGATCGAGATCGTCCTCAACCTGACGATCCCCAAGGCCCACATGGAAGTCGGCCTGCGCGCCTTCGAGGCCGGCAAGCACGTCCACTCCGAGAAGCCGCTCGGCATCACCTACGCCGAAGGCCGCCGGATCGTCGAGGCCGCCGAGGCCCGGAACCTCCGGGTCGGCTGCGCGCCCGACACCTTTCTCGGCGGCGCCCATCAGGCGGCGCGCAAGCTGATCGACGACGGCGCCATCGGCACCCCGATCGGCGGCACCGCCTTCTTCCTCTGCCCGGGCCACGAACGCTGGCACCCCGCCCCGGCCTTCTACTACCAGCCCGGCGGCGGCCCGGTCCTCGACATGGGCCCCTACTACATCACCGACCTCGTCAACCTGCTCGGCCCGGTCGCCGAGGTCGCCGCGATGGTCTCGATGCCGCGCGCCGAGCGCACGATCACCAGCGAGCCGCTCAAGGGCACGACGATCCCGGTGCAGGTCGCCACCCACACCGCCGCGACCCTGCGCTTCGTCTCCGGCCCGGTGGTCCAGGTCTCGCTCAGCTTCGACGTCTGGGCCCACCGCCACATCCCGCTCGAGATCTACGGCACGACGGGCTCGCTGATCGTCCCCGATCCCAACTTCTTCGGCGGCGAGGTCCGGCTCTTTCAGGCCAACGGCGACTGGCAGGAAATCGAGCACCACCGCCGCTACGCCGACGCCAACTACCGCATCATCGGAGTCGCCGACATGGCCCAAGCCATCCGCCAGAACCGCCCGCACCGCGCCAGCGGCGCGCTGGCCCTGCACGTCCTCGAGGTGATGGAAGCCATCGGCACGTCCTCCGACGCCCACCGCGTCGTCGAGATCCAGACCCGCCCCGAGCGCCCGGCCCTGCTCGAGGACCCGCTGTGAAGCCCCGCGCCCTCGTCGCCTGGGGCGGCTGGGACGGCCACGAGCCCGAGCCCTGCGCCGCCGTCGTTGCCGAGATGCTGCGCGAGGAAGGCTTCAGCGTCGACGTCGAGCACGGCACCGCGCCCTTCGCCGATCCCGCCCTCGGCGACTTCGACCTGATCGTGCCGATCATCACCATGTCGACGATCGGCAAGGACGAGCTCGACGGCCTGACCGCCGCGGTCGCGTCCGGCGTCGGCCTCGCCGGCTTTCACGGCGGCATGGGCGACAGCTTCCGCAACGCCGTCGAGTACCAGTTCATGGTCGGCGGCCAGTGGGTCGCCCACCCCGGCAACATCATCGACTACCGCGTCGACATCGTCGGCGACGACCCGATCACCCGCGGCGTCGCCAGCTTCCCCTACCACTCCGAGCAGTACTACATGCACGTCGACCCCTCGAACGAGGTCCTCGCCACCACGACCTTCACCGGCGCGCACGCCGCGTGGATCGACGGCACCGTCATGCCGGTGGTGTGGAAGCGCCGCTACGGCCAGGCCCGGGTCTTCTACTCCGCGCTCGGCCACAAGGCCGAGGAGCTGACCCGCCCGCAGGTCTCGATCATCCTGCGCCGCGGCATGGTCTGGGCCGCCCGCGACCGCTGAGGCGACGGTCGTTCCGGCGGGTTCAGGCCCGCGCCCGCGTCCGCCGCCACAGCCAGATGAGCAGCGGCGCCCCCCAGATCAGCAGCGTCACCACCCCGAGCCCCGCCGCGATCGGCCGCGAGAAGAAGGCGAGCAGGTCGCCGTCGTTGCGGATCATCGTGGTGATGAAGTTGCGCTCGACCATCCCCCCGAGCACGATGCCGAGGATGCAGGGCGCCAGCGGAATGTCGTTCTCGTCGAAGAAGAACCCGAGGATGCCGAAGGCAAGCATCACCCCGACGTTGAACACCGCGTTGTTGCTGGCGAAGGCGCCGACGACGCAGAAGCCGAGGATCAGCGGCATCAGGATGCGCCGCGGCATCTTGAGGATCGGCCGGCTCAGCATGATCGCGGCATAGCCGAGCGGCACCATCAGCAGGTTGGCGATGATGAAGATCACGAAGACCGCGTAGATGTTCTGCGGCTCGTTGATGAACAGCGTCGGCCCGGGGTTGAGCCCGTGGATGAAGAGCACGCCGATGACGATCGCGGTGATCGTGTCGCCGGGAATGCCGAAGACCAGCGCCGGCACCCAGGCCGAGCCGAGGGCGGAGTTGTTGGCCGACCCCGCCGCGACGATGCCCTCGAGATAGCCCGTCCCGTACTTCTCCGGGTGTTTCGACAGCTTGCGGCTGACCGCATAGGCGATCCACGCCGCGAGGTCGGCCCCGGCGCCGGGCAGCGCCCCGACGGCGATGCCGATGACGTTGCCCTGCACCTGCTGGCGGCCAGTAGGTGCGGAACATCTTCCCCCACCCCTTGAACGGATTGCCGACCTTCACCTGCGGCACCGGCAGGCTGGCCATCCCCTCCGAGGCGTTGCGGAAGATCTCCGAGATCGCGAAGAGCCCGATCATCGCCGCGATGAAGTCGATCCCGCCGAGAAGCTCGATGTTGCCGAAGGAGAACCGCGGCACCGCGGCCGGGTTGTCGAGCCCGACGGTCGAGACCAGCAGCCCGACGAGCAGGCTCAGGAGGCCCTTCACCGGCCGGCCCGCACCGATGAAGGCGGCGCAGGTCAGGCCGAGCGTCGCCATCCAGAAGTATTCCGGCGCCGAGAACTTCAGCGCGATCTCGGCCAGCGACGGCGCGGCGAAGATCAGCACCGCGGTCCCGACCAGCCCGCCGAAGGCCGAGAACAGCAGGTTCGCCGCCATCGCCGTCTCGGCCTCGCCCTTCAGCGTCATCTGGTAGGCTTCGTCGGTATAGGCGGCCGAGGCGGGCGTGCCGGGGATGCGCAGCAGCGTCGAGGGAATGTCGCCGGCGAAGATCGCCATCGCCGAGGCCGTCACCATCGCCCCGACCGCCGGGATCGGGTCCATGAAGAAGGTGAGCGGCACCAGCAGCGCCATCGCCATCGTCGCGGTCAGTCCGGGGATCGCGCCGACGACGAGGCCGAAGCAGGCCGACAGGACGATCGTGGTGAGGACGTCGACGCGAAAGACCAGTTCGAAGGCCTGGGCGATTGGGCTCATCTCGATCAACCCCAGCGGATCGGGGCGAGGAGGCCCCAGGGCAGTGGAACCAGCAGGAGGTTGCCGAAGAGGTATTGCATGACGATCGGCGCCGCGATCGCCAGCGCGATCGACAACCCCCACCCGACCGCGAAGCGGCGGAGCAGCGCCAGCAGGATCAGCGCCATCGTCACGATGAAGCCGAGCCGCGCCGAGACGAGGATATAGAAGACCACCGCCACGGCGATCAGCACGACGTTGATCGCCAGCCGCGGGTCGCGGGTCCAGTCGCGGAAGACCACCATCGGTCCCCGCTCGCGCAGGCCGGAGCGGATCAGCACCAGCCCGCACCCGGCGAAGCCGGCGGCGATCAGCGTCGGGAAGGTGCTCGCCCCGTAGTCCTGCCCCGGCACCGCCGGGAAGCCGTGCGCCACGAAGGCGACGACCGCGGCGAGGACGAGGAGAAGGGAGCCGAGCAGCGCGTCGTTCAGGCGCATCGCGCATATCCTCGCTTCGGTCGAAGGGCGGCCGCGCGATCGCGGCCACCCGGGGCTTGGCAGCGGCGCCGCGGCGCTACTTGGCGAGACCGACTTCCTTCATCGTCGCCCCGAGGCTCTCGTTGCTGTCCTTCATGAAGGTCGCGAATTCGTCGCCGGACGCCCACTGGCGACCGAAACCCTGCTTCGACATGAAGGTGGCGTATTCCTCGCTGTTGTAGACCTTCTCCAGCGCCGGAACGAGCTTCGCCACCACGTCTTCGGGCAGCCCCTTCGGCCCGACGATGCCGCGCCACGCGCCGATCTCCCAGCTCGCGCCGACGACCTCCTCGGTGCTCGGCACGTCGGGGAAGGCGGCGTTGCGCTCGCTCGACATCACCGCGAGCGGGCGGACGCGGCCGGCGTCGATCAGCGCGCGCGCCTCGGGGATCGAGCAGGGCACCACGTCGACGCCGCCGGCGACGAGTTCCTGCAGCCCCGGCGCCGCCCCCTCGCTCGGCACCCAGCGGATCGCGGCCGGGTCGAGGTCGAGCTTGGCGAGCAGGCCGGCGATCGCGAGATGCCAGATCCCGCCCTGCCCGGTGCCCGAAGCGGTCAGCTTGCCGGGATTGGCCTTCGCGTCGGCGATGAGCGCGGGCAGGTCGGCCCAGGGCGCGTCCTCGGCGACGTTGACCGACGCCGGGTCGAAGTTGACGAGGGCGAGGGGCGTGTAGTTCTCCCAGGTCAGGTCGGTCAGGCCCTGCCAGTGCATCATGCCGATCTCGACGGTGGCGATGCCGAGGGTGTAGCCGTCCGGCTCCGCCGCAGCGATGGCGGAATGCCCGACCACGCCCGAGCCGCCGGTGCGGTTGACGACGTTGATCGGCTGGCCGAGTTCCTGCTCGAGCAGCGATCCGATGATGCGCGCCGTCGAATCCGTGCCGCCGCCGGCGCCCCACGGCACGATCAGCGTGATCGGACGGTCGGGGTAACCCTCCGCCGAAGCCGCCCCGGCCAGCGATCCGACGACGGCGAGCGCCGCGCCGGCAGCCAGAATCGCACGACGACCCATGCTCGTGTTTCGCATTGTTCTTCCTCCCTGTGAGCCCGTCCCGGACGATCTTCCGTCGCCTGTGGAAAACGTGGCCCGTGCAGGGCGTTCAAGTCAATGAGGAATTCCCGCGGAAAGCGCTCAGGGACCAGCCCCGCGACGCAGCGCCTCCCGCGCAGGGAGCGGCCGTCGCCGTCCGTGGCGCATGGTGGGCCGGGAGGGGATCGAACCCCCGACAGACGGCGTGTAAAGCCGCTGCTCTACCGCTGAGCTACCGGCCCGCGGGGGGCGTGATACCCCGGGACACGACCCGCTGGCAAGGCCGGCGGTCGCGGCAATCGTCGGGCTTGCGCACAACCTGAGAAAAACTTCTCGACCGGACATACAACTTTAACGTTATAACTGCCGTCGACTCGCCGCCCCGGCAAGGGGGGTGGCAGGCCGGTGGCTCCGGGCGGCTGCGAGGCGTTCGTTTCGGCGCGGTCGTCCAGGATAGACGGACACATGCAACAGGGAAGCCGGGCCGTGCGCCATCTGCTCCTCGCCACCGTCGCCGCAGCCGCGACCGGCGCCCATGCCGGCGGGCTCGACCTCTCCGGGCAACCGGTCACCCTGCTCTTCCACGACGGCAACTATGCCGAGCTGACCCTCGGCGCGACCGACCCCCGCGTCAGCGGCACCGATCCCGCCGGCGCCACCAGCGGCGACGTCTTCGGTCTGGTCTCGGGCGTCGGCGCCGGCCTCCTCGCGCAGCTCGGCGGCGGGTGGTCGGCGGCGGTGATCGTCGACCGGCCCTACGGCGTGATCGTCGATTACGGCGACGGTCATCCCGCCGGCGCCTTTCCCTTCGCCGGCACCCACGCCGAGCCCGAGTCGCTCGGGGTGACCGGCCTCCTCCGCTACCGCTTCGACGAACGCTGGAGCCTGCATGGCGGCCTCCGCGCCCAGCGCTTCGGCGGCGAAGCGACGCTGGCGGGCTGGGGCTACGGGCCGCTCTCGGGCTACGCGTGGACGGGCGACCCGGACTGGGGCCTCGGCTACGTCGTCGGCGGCGCCTTCGAGATCCCCGAGATCGCCCTCCGCGTGGCCCTCACCTATGGCTCCGAGATCGACCACGAACTCGACGCGACCGAGAACTTCTTCGGCCCGACGACGACCGCGGTGACGATGCCGCAGTCCGTCAACCTCGACTTCCAGACCGGGATCGCCCCGCGGACGCTGGCCTACGGCCTCGTTCGCTGGGTCAACTGGGCCGGCTGGAAGGTCGAGCCCGCCGGCCTCTTCGCCGCCACCGGCCTGCCGCTGATCGCCTTCAGCTCCGACGCCTATACCTACCGCCTCGGCCTCGCCCGCCAGCTCACCGACGCGTTCGGCGCCGCCATCGAGGTCACCCACGAGACCGCGCGCAACCAGACCACCACCGCCCTCGACCCCTACGACGGCTTCACCACGCTGGGTCTCGGCGGCAGCTACGCCCTGCCCTCCGGCCTCGAGATCGGCGGCGGCCTCGGCTACAGCTGGCTCGGCGACGCCACCGCGACCCTGCCCACCGGCGCCTCGGCGCGCTTCGCCGACAACCACGCCCTCAGCGCCCGCCTCCGCATCGGCTTCAGCTTCTGAAGTCCCTGCAAGACCGCCCGGACCTTTTCCGCCGCACGTTAACGTTAATAGAACTGACGCCACGCCACGCACACCAGCACTCGGGCCCAAGCGTCTCGGCCTGCGAACGGCCTGCCTATCGCCAGGCCGCAGGTCTCGCCGAACGGTGGGGCTCCGGATTTCGGCCGTCGACGAAATCCGGATGCGTCCGCCCCCGAGGGCGGACGCATTCGCGTCCGCGGGGCGGCCACACCCGGATTTGGAGCCGACGGGACTGCCGCACCCCCCTTCGTCTCCGCGCTCGCGCGCTCCGACGAACGGCCCGGCCGAGGCAATGCCTCGGCTCGTCGGGCCGCGGCCTCGCGAGCCAAGGTGCCCGTTTCCAACTGAAGTGGACGAAGTCCCGGAGAACACCGCTGCACCCTTCCCACCGCTGTCGCGTGTATGAACAAGAGGTTGACGCGATCAGGAATATCCTTTCATCAAGCTTAACCCTCTGCGCACGCGTGCGCAGAGCGTGCGTCAGCACGGACTCCCGGCGCCCCGGGAGCCTTCGCTCAGGTCTCTCCGACCGCGTCCCGCCCCCGGCCGGCGCCCCCGACCGGCTCGCCTCTGGCCTTCCGGGCGGCGCTGCGCTATCTGCGCGGCAAGCACGGGAGCCCGATGGATGGCCGACCTCAGTCCCAACTATAAAGACGCGATCTCCTCGGTCGAGGAGATCATCGACGACGCGCGCAACGGGCGGATGTTCCTCCTCGTCGATCACGAGGACCGCGAGAACGAGGGCGACCTCGTCATCCCGGCCCAGATGGCGACGCCCGACGCGATCAACTTCATGGCGACCTACGGCCGCGGGCTGATCTGCCTGGCGATGCCCGGCGACCGCCTCGACGCCCTCGGCCTGCCGCTGATGGCCGCCTCCAACTCCTCGCGCCACGAGACCGCCTTCACCGTCTCGATCGAGGCGCGCGAGGGGGTCACCACCGGCATCTCCGCCCACGACCGCGCCCGCACCGTCGCCGTCGCCATCGACCCGCGCTCCGGCCCGCAGGACATCGCGACGCCCGGCCACGTCTTCCCGCTCCGCGCCCGCGACGGCGGCGTCCTCGTCCGCGCCGGCCATACCGAAGCGGCGGTCGACATCGCCCGCCTCGCCGGGCTCAACCCCGCGGGGGTGATCTGCGAGGTGATGAACGAGGACGGGACGATGGCCCGCCTCCCCGACCTCGTCGCCTTCGCCCAGCGCCACGCCCTCCGCATCGGCACGATCTCCGACCTGATCGCCTACCGCCGCCGCTACGACAACCTCGTCCGCGAGACCGCCGTCGAGACCGTCACCTCGGACTACGGCGGCACCTGGCAGATGCGGATCTTCACCGACACCGCCGCCGGCGGCGAGCACATCGTGCTCACCCGGGGCGACCTGTCGTCGAAGGAGCCGGTGCTGGTTCGCATGCACGCGATGAACCCGCTCGAGGACATGCTCGGCATCCATCCCGGCCGCAGCCACCAGCTCCGCGACGCGATGCTCGCCATCGCCGCCGAGGGCCGGGGCGTCGTCGTCCTGCTCCGCGACACCTCGATGAAGCTCGATATCGGCGACCGGGTCTCGCCCAACCGCCTGCGCCAGTACGGCATCGGGGCGCAGATCCTCAACGCCCTCGGCCTGCACAGCCTGATCCTGCTCACCAACTCGCCGAGCCCGCGGCCGGTGGCGCTCGACGGCTACGGCCTGACCATCGCCGGCACCCGCCCGATCCCGGCCCCGGAGACGTGATGGAAACCCACGGCACCCTCCCCCGCCCGCGCTTCGAACGCCCGACCCGCGTCCTCGTCGTGCTGGCGCCCTTCTACCGCGACATCGCCGACGGCCTGCTCGCCGGCGCCCGGGCCGCGCTCGACGACGCCCGCGTCCACCACGAGACGATCGAGGTGCCGGGCGCGCTCGAAATCCCGACCGCGATCCGCCTCGCCGCCCGCTCGGGCGACTTCGACGGCTTCGTCGCCCTCGGCTGCGTGATCCGCGGCGAGACCACCCACTACGAGACGGTCTGCGCCAACTCGTCGCGCGGGCTGACGCTGCTCGGGCTCGACGGCCTCTGCATCGGCAACGGCATCCTGACCGTCGAGAACCACGGCCAGGCCGCGGTGCGCGCCGATCCGGCCGGGCAGAACAAGGGCGGGGGGGCCGCCGACGCCGCGCTCCACCTGATCGCCCTCGCCCGCCGCTTCGCCAGGCCGGCGCGACCGCTGCCCGAGGGCAGCGTCCGCGTCGCCGACGCGACCGGAGCGGCATGACGATGGAGCCGAAGAAGCCCACCGCCGCCCAGGCCCGGCGCATGCGCTCCGCCGCGCGCTTCTACGCCGTGCAGGCGCTCTTCCAGATGGAGGCCGCCGACGTCGGGGTGGAGGCGGTCACGGAGGAATTCGAGACCCACCGCCACGGCGCCGAGATCGACGGCGAGACCATGGCCGAGCCCGACCTCGAGCATTTCCGCTGGCTGGTCGCCTCGGCGGTCACCGACCAGGCGCGCATCGACCAGCTGACCCACAAGGCGCTGGTGGCACGCTGGCCGATCGACCGCATCGACCCGACCCTGCGCGCCCTCTTCCGCGCCGCCGGGGCGG
This sequence comes from uncultured Alphaproteobacteria bacterium, assembly GCA_963798235.1. GTDB lineage: Bacteria > Pseudomonadota > Alphaproteobacteria > Rhodobacterales > Rhodobacteraceae > Amaricoccus. The sequence continues at coordinate 128,242 of CAWCSN010000002.1, forward strand.
AGCTCGTCGCCACCGACACGCCGCCGAAGGTGACGATCAACGAATACGTCGACATCGCCAAGGCGTTCTATGCGGAAGGCAAGGAGACGAAGTTCGTCAACGCCGTCCTCGACCACATGGCCCGCGCGGCCAGGCCGGAAGCCTTTGCCTGAGCGGTAGACGACGACGCCGATCGGACCACCGCGCCCGGGGGCGCGGCCCCTACATCGGCAGCTGTTTCTTCTTCTTGCGCGCAAAGGCCGCCAGCAGCGCCCGGATCGGATCCTCGCCCGCCGCCGTGGCCTGCTCGCCGCACGCGCCTTGCAGCCGCCCGCTCATCCGGACGCAGCAGAGCTTGCCCGCGAGCAACCCCTCACCGAGTTCGACCGCGAGCACCAGATCGACGAGGCCGGGCGTCGGCAGCCCGCCGCCCGCGCCATCGTCCTTGAGGTGGTCGAGCAGCAGGCGCTCGAAGTCCTCGGGAGTGCGCACCGGCCAGCCACGGGCGACGGCGGCACGAGGCAGGTCGTCGCGGGTCAAGCGGGCGAAGGCGCGCCGCACCGTCCCCTCGAAGCTGTCTTTCCCGCCGCTCATTTCCCGCTCCACCGCATCCAGTCGCAGGAGGTAGCGCGTCCGCGCGCCTTGACCATGACCTCGGTCAACGCCCGGCGAGGAGCCAGAGGTTCTGGCAGCGTGCCCCCGACCGGCAATAGGCGAGCACCGGCCGCGGCAGGCTCTCGATCGCGGCGCGGAAGTCGGCGACGTTGGCCTCGTCGATCTGCCCGGAGACCACCGGCACGTAGGCGAAGCCGAGCCCGAGCCGTTCCGCCTCGGCGCGGACCTCGGCGACCGGCGTCTGGTCGGCGCCCTCGCCGTCGGGCCGGTTGCACAGGATCGACTTGAAGCCCAGCGCCGCGATGCCGGCGACGTCGCCGGCCTCGATCTGCGGCGAGACGCTGTAGGTCGGGGTGATCTCGGTGATGGCCATCGGTCTTTGCTCTCCGCTCTCAACTCTGGCGAGTCGGCGCCCGCCTCTACCACTGACGGTCGACGAAGGTAAGCGCCCGCCGCCCGTTGACAAGCCCGCCCCGCCACGGAACTGTCGTCTCCCGCGCCGCGAAGGCGCATCGGACGGCGAGCATGAGCGACGACCCCTACGCAGCCCTCGGCGTCGCGAAGACCGCCACCCAGGACGAGATCCGCAAGGCGTACAAGAAGATCGCCAAGACGAGCCACCCGGACCTCAATCCCGGCGACCCCGACGCCGCCTCGCGCTTCAAGGCCGCCGCCGCCGCCAACGACCTGCTCAAGGACCCCGAGAAGCGCGCCCGCTTCGATGCCGGCGAGATCGACGCCAGCGGTCAGGAACGCCCCGAGCGCAAGTTCTACCGCGAGTACGCCGAAGGCCCGGAGGCGACCTACCACACCAGCCGCGGCTACCAGGATTTCGGCGGCTTCTCCGACGCCTTCTCCGACCTCTTCGGCCAGCGCGCCCAGGGCCGCGGCGCCCGCGGCCCGGGCGGCGAAGGCATGTCGATGCGCGGCCAGGACGCCCACTACACCCTCGAGGTCGGCTTCCTCGAAGCGGCGAAGGGCGCGACCCGCCGCATCACCATGCCCGACAACAGCGTGCTCGACGTCAAGATCCCCGAGGGCCTCGCCGACGGCCAGACCATCCGCCTGCGCGGCAAGGGCGGACCCGGCTACGGCAGCGGCGCCGCCGGCGACGCCCTCGTCACCGTCACCGTCGCCGACCACGCCTTCTTCCGGCGCGAGGGCGACGACATCCTCTGCGAGCTGCCGATCACCTTCGACGAGGCGGTCCTCGGCGGCAAGGTCGAGACCCCGACCATCGACGGGCCGGTCAACCTGACCATCCCCAAGGGCGCCAGCACCGGCCGCGTCCTCCGCCTGCGCGGCAAGGGCGTGAAGCACGGCGGCAAGCGCGGGGACCAGCGCGTCACCCTTCGGATCGTCGCCCCGCCGACGATCGACCCCGACCTTGAGAGTTTCTTCGAGACCTGGCGCACCAGCCACGCCTACGATCCGCGCAAGGGGGTTCTGCCGTGACCCGCATGACCTATACGGAGACCGAGATCGTCGCCCGCGTCCACGGCCTGACCGTCACGCGCCTCCGCGCCTTCGTTGCCGCCGATTGCGTGCGGCCGACCGAGGCCGAGGGCCGGCTCGCCTTCGCCGAGGCCGACCTCGCCCGCGTCCGCCTGCTCGAGGATCTCGCCGACGGCTTCGAACTCGACCCCGACGCCGCCGCGATGGTGGTCTCGCTCGTCGACCAGATCCACGGCCTCCGCCACGAGCTCCGCCGCCTCGGCGAGGCCGTCGCCGCCGAGCACCCGGAGATCCGCGCCCGCATCGCCGCGCGCATCGTCCGCCGCTGAAGGATCAGGCCCGCGCCACCCGCTTCGCCGGAAAGGCCTGCATCAGGATACCGCAGATCACCAGCCAGACGCTGGTCAGCCCGAGTCCGAGCCGCACGAGTTCGGGCGGATCGAAATGGTCCGCCACCGACCAGCCGGCCAGCACCACCCACACCAGGCAGATCGGGAGGTTGACCCGCCGCCACCGCGCCGTGCGCACCGGATGGATGAACTTCAGCCAGGTAAACTGCCCGAGCCCGAGCAGGAGGATCGTCCCGAGCGTGACCCACGGCGGCGGATCGAAGGTCAGGAACACGACCAGCGGCATCTGCCACACCGCCGGAAAGCCGACGAAGCAGTTGTCCTCCGCCTTCATCCGCACGTCGGCGAAGTACATCGCCCCGGTCAGCGCGATGAAGAGCGCGGCGATGCTGCCCCAGGGCGAGGGGACGATCCCCGAGTAGATCAGCGCATAGGCCGGGATGAAGACGTAGGTGAGGTAGTCGATGACGAGATCGAGGATCACCCCGTCCCAGTTCGACGCGTTGCGCTTGGTGTCGACCTGCCGGGCCAGGGGCCCGTCGATGCCGTCGACGATCAGCGCGATGCCGAGCCAGCCGAACATCAGCCGCCAGTCGGCATGGGTCGCGGCGACGAGCGCCATCAAGGCCAGCGCCGCGCCGGAGGCCGTCAGCAAGTGCACCGAGAAAGCCAGCGGCTTGGTTTTCATCCCCTCCGAATACGGCCAAAGCGCCGTGAGCGAAACCCCGGATGAGGCGCGATCGCGGCGCTTGATGGCGGCCTGACCCCATGCCACCCTCGTCCCGGTTAACGGGGGCGGGTCGGATGGATCCAACGCGCTGGAAGCTTTATCTCGAGGCGGTCCGCCTCTGGGTGCCGATCATCGTCTCGCTCTGTGCCATCACCATGACCGTGTCGCAGGCGATGGCGACGCGGCGCCACCAGCGCCTCAGCGTCCAGCCCCGCCTCGACTGGAAGGTGGACGTCACCCGCGACGGCGAGGCGACCTACGCCCTCGCCAACGTCGGCTTCGGCCCCGCCGTCCTCAAATCCCTGACGCTGACCGTCGACGGCAAGCCGGTCGGCCCCGACGGCCCGGCGACCTGTGCAGCGATCGACACGGCCCTCGGCCGCGGCGCCCCCGGCTGGCTGACCTCCTGCTTCGACATGGAGGACGAGTACGTGATCCCCGCCGGCAATTCGGTCCTCATCTACGCCAGCCTCAAGGCGCCCGGCTCCACGGCCACCGCCCCGGCGATGTCACCGGAGACCTACCTCCGCCTTGCCGCCAGAGGCACCTACTGCTCCTTCTACGACGACTGCTGGTCGCTCAAGTAGCCGCGCCGCGACGGCCCCCCGGTGTCTGCTCCGCCGCCGGGCAGGTCCCGGCCCGCGCGCCCTTGCCCAGCGCCCGCGCCTCCCGCATGGTTCCGCCGTCGCCGCCCAGCCCGCGAGGTCCGATCCGATGCGCCTGCCCGCCCGCCTCCTCGCCGCGAGCCTGCTCGCCGCCCTCGCCCTCCCCGGCGCCCTGACCGGCCCCGCCCGCGCCGAGCTGCCCGACCTCGGCGGTCGCGAGGTCGTCGTCGTGACCGAGAACGCCTACCCGCCGCTGCAGTTCGTCGATCCCAAGACCGGCGAGGCCATCGGCTGGGAGTACGACGCGATGGCCGAGATCGGCAAACGCCTGAACTTCAAGCCGGTCTACGAGCACTCGAGCTGGGACGCGATGATCCCCGCCATCCACGAGGGCCAGTACGACATCGGGATGACCGGCATCACCATCCGCGACGACCGCGCAGAGCAGGTCGATTTCTCCGCCCCCTACATGCGCTCCGAGACCTTCATGCTGGTCCGCGCCGACGAGGACCGCTTCACCGACGAGGCGAGCTTCATCGCCGGTCCCGACGACCTGCTGATCGGCGCCCAGGCCGGCACCACGCCCTTCTACGTCGCGGTCTACGACCTCCTCGACGGCGACGAGGCCAACCCGCGGGTGAAGCTGTTCGAGACCTTCGGCGCCTCGATCCAGGCGCTTCGCGCCGGCGACGTCGACGTGGTGCTGACCGACGGCACCGCCGGCCAGGGCTATGCCACCGCCAACCCCGGCGTCTTCAAGCTGACCGGCGAGGCGATGGGCGCCGAGGACTTCGGCTTCATCTTCCCCAAGGGCTCGGACCTCGTCGCGCCGATCAACGCCGCCATCGCCGCGCTGAAGGCCGACGGCAGTTTCGATGCCCTCAACAAGAAGTGGTTCCTCGACTACAAGATGGGCGAGTAGACCGCGCCCGCGATGCCGCCGCCCGAGCCCCGTTCCTTCCCCTGGTGGCTCGCCGCCATCGGCGCGATCGGCGCCGTCCTCCTCGCGCTGATCGTCGCCGACCCGACCTATCGCAGCATCCTCAGGATGCTCGCGCAGGGCATCCAGGTGACGATCTTCGTCACCCTCGTCGCCTTCACCCTCGCCGCGGGTTTCGGCCTCCTCCTCGCCGTCGGCGCCCTGTCGCGCCACGCGGTGCTGCGCCACGGGGCGCGCTTCTACGTCGAGGTGATGCGCGGCATCCCGATCCTCGTCCTTCTGCTCTACGTCGCCTTCGTCGCCGCCCCGGCCCTCGTCGCCGGCGTCAGCGCCCTGACCGAAGCCCTCGGCCTCGGCAAGGTCCAGACCCGCGACTTCCCGCTGCTGTGGCGGGCGATCATCGCCCTTGCCCTCGCCTATGCCGCCTTCATCGCCGAAGTGTTCCGCGCCGGCCTGCTCTCCGTCGACAAGGGCCAGATCGAGGCCGCGCAGGCCCTCGGCCTGACCGGCTGGCAGCGGTTCCGGCTCGTGGTGATGCCGCAGGCGATCCGCACCATCCTGCCGCCGCTCGGCAACGACTTCGTGGCGCTGGTCAAGGACAGCTCGCTGGTCTCGGTCCTCGGCGTCGCCGACATCACCCAGCTCGGCAAGGTCTACGCCGCCTCGTCCTTCCGCTTCTTCGAGACCTACAACGTCGTCGCCTTCCTCTACCTGACGATGACCCTCGGCCTCTCCCTCGCGCTGCGCGCCCTCGAACGCCGCCTGAGACGCCGGGACGGCTGACGCCCTACGCCCCGTCCTTGCCGTAGAAGACTTTGCCGAGCTCGATCGCCCCGCGCCCGGTATCGCGGCGGTGGCGGTTGGTATCGCGGAGCGAATAGACGCAGCCGCAGTATTCCTGCTGGTAGAATTCCTCGCGCTTCGAGATCTCGATCATCCGGGTGGAGCCGCCGCCCTTGCGCCAGTTGAAGTCCCAGTAGCTCAGGCCGTCGTAGGGCGCCGCGGCCCGCTTCCCGGAGTCGTTGATCTGCGCCATGTTCTTCCAGCGCGAGATGCCGAGCGACGAGGTCATCACCGGAAAGCCGTGCTCGTGGGCATGGAGCGCGGTCCGCTCGAAGCGCATGTCGAAGCACATCGTGCAGCGCAGCCCGCGCTCGGGCTCCCACTCCATCCCCTTCGCCCGGGCGAACCAGTTTTCGGTGTCGTAGTCCGCATCGACGAAACCGACGCCGTGCTTCTCGGCGAAGCGGACGTTCTCGTCCTTGCGGAGCAGGTATTCCTTCTCGGGGTGGATGTTGGGATTGTAGAAGAAGATCGTGTAGTCGATCCCCGACGCCAGCATCGCCTCCATCACCTCGCCCGAGCACGGCGCGCAGCACGAGTGCAGCAAGACCTTCTTCTCGCCGCCGGGCGGGACGAGGACGGGTCGGTCGATCTCGGTCATGGGGCATCCCCCTGAAATGGCCCGGCCCGCCGCACGGGCCGCATTCCCTTGCCGACTACCCCAGCCCGGCGCCCGAGACAATCCGCGCTTGCCCCCTTGCCCCCCAAGCGCCGCGTCAGCCGCCCGCACGCCCAACCGTTCCGCCCGCGGCGCGCTGCATCGGCGCGGTGGGCCGCACCGTCTCTTCTTCTTCGGCGACACGCTTTTCCGCCGGGGTGCCGCCGAAGAAGAGAGGCGGCACGGCTGCCCCGCCTCTCTTCGGATTTCATACTGGCAGGAAGCCTATCGGGCAGGACGAGGGGCCCCGCCAACAGGCGGGGAGAAAAAACAACTCAGCCGGCGAATGCCGGCTTCCTTCGAAGGGAGGCCGCAAAGGCGGCCGACCGACAAGCGCCGGCCGAGTGGGGGGCGCGCTCTTCGCGCGCGCCTCCCCGAGGTCGGCGCTTCCCCGTCAGAACCGCAGCGCCTTGGCCTGGCGGATCTGCGGCAGCGTGGCGATCTCGGCGAGGGCGATGTCCGCCACCGCCTCGTCGACGCCGAGGAGCGCGATCGCCTCGCCGCTCTTCTGCTCGCGCCCGAGGGCAAAGGTCGCGATGTTGATGCCGAGGTCGCCGAGCTTCGAGCCGAGCGCGCCGATGTAGCCCGGCGTGTCGGTGTTGGTGGTGTAGAGCATGAACCGCATCGGCTCGGCCTCGAGGTTGATCCCCTTGATCTGGATGAACCGCGGCCGCCCGTCGGAGTAGATCGTGCCGGCGACCGAGCGCGTCATCGCCTCGGTGGTGATGATCAGCCGCACGTAGGACCCGAAGGCGCCCTGCGCGTCCTTGCGGCTCTCGGTGATCAGCACGCCACGCTCGCGCGCCACCACCGGCGCCGAGACCATGTTGACGCCCCCCTCGCCGACCAGCGGCTTCAGCAACCCGGCGGTCAGCGCCGCGGTCAGCGGCTTCAGGTTGAGCTGGCCGACCTCGCCGACATACTCGATCTCGATCTCGGTGATCGGGCTCTCGGTCACCTGTCCGGCGAAGCTGCCGAGCATCCCCGCGAGGTCGATCCACGGCTTCAGGATCGGCGCCTCCTCGGCCGTGACGCTCGGCGCATTGAGCGCGTTGGAGATCGCACCGGCCATCAGATAGTCCGACATCTGCTCGGCCACCTGCAGCGCGACGTTCTCCTGCGCCTCGGTCGTCGCCGCGCCGAGGTGCGGCGTGCAGACGACGTTCGGCGCCCCGAAGAGCGGGTTCTCCTTCGCCGGCTCCTCGGAAAAGACGTCGAAGGCCGCCCCGGCGAGATGCCCGGATCGCAGCGCCTCCGCCACCGCCGCCTCGTCGACCAGCCCGCCGCGGGCGCAGTTGATCAGCCGCGCGCCCGGCTTCATCTTCGCGACCCGCTCGGCCGAGATGATGTTCGCGGTCTTCTCGGTCTTGGGCACGTGCAGGGTGACGATATCGGCGCGGGCGAGCAGGTCGTCGACCTCCTCGATGCGCTCGATCCCGAGCGCCTGGGCCCGGTCCGCCGACAGGAAGGGATCATAGGCGATCACCTTCATCTTCAGCCCGATCGCGCGGGCCGCGACCACCGAGCCGATGTTGCCGGCACCGATCAGGCCGAGGGTCTTGCCGGTGAGCTCGGTGCCCATGAAGCGCGACTTCTCCCACTTGCCGGCCTGGGTCGAGGCGTCGGCGGCGGGGATCTGGCGGGCGCAGGCGAACATCATCGCGATGGCGTGCTCGGCGGTGGTGATCGAGTTGCCGAAGGGCGTGTTCATCACCACGATGCCCTTGGCGCTCGCCGCCGGGATGTCGACGTTGTCGACGCCGATGCCGGCGCGGCCGATGACGCGGAGGTTGGTGGCCTTGGCGATGATCTCGGCCGTCACCTTGGTCGCCGAACGGATGGCGAGCCCGTCGTAGTCGCCGATGATCGCGGCGAGCTTCGCCGGATCCTTGCCGAGCTTCGGCTGGAAGTCGACCTCGACGCCGCGATCCTTGAAGATCTGCACGGCGGCATCGGAAAGCTCGTCGGAAATGAGAACCTTGGGCATGGACTGGACTCCGGGTGCCGGCGGGCGCCCCCCTCGGGAGCGGCCCGTCACGGTCAGGAAAGGGGAAAGGATCAGCCGCGGGTGGTGGCGAAGGCCCAGTCGAGCCACGGCGTCAGCGCCGTCACGTCGGCGGTGTCGACCGTCGTGCCGCACCAGATGCGCAGGCCCGGCGGGGCGTCGCGGTAGCCGGCGATGTCATAGGCGACGCCCTCGCTCTCGAGGAGCTTGGTCATCGCCTTGACGAAATCGCGCTGCGCCGCCTCGTCGCGCCCGGCGATCGCCGGATCGACGATCCGCAGGCAGACGGACGTGTTCGACCGCGCCGCCGGCTCGGCGACGAGGTTCTCGACCCAGTCGGTCCGATCGACCCAAGCCTGCAGCGCGCCAGCGTTGGCATCGGCCCGCGCCCGCGTCGCCGCCAGCCCGCCGAGCCCCTCCATCCAGTCGAGCGCATCGACGGCATCGGCGACGCAGAGCATCGACGGGGTGTTGATGGTCTCGCCGGCGAAGACGCCCTCGATCAGCTTGCCGCCCTTGGTCAGCCGGAAGATCTTCGGCAGCGGCCGCGGCGGGGTGAAGGTCTCCAGCCGCTCGACGGCGCGGGGCGAGAGGATGATCACGCCATGGCCGCCCTCGCCGCCCATCGCCTTCTGCCAGGAGAAGGTGGTGACGTCGAGCTTCGCCCACGGCAGGTCTTGCGCGAAGGCCGCCGAGGTCGCGTCGCAGAGCGTCAGCCCCTCGCGCGCGTCGGCGATCCAGTCGCCGTCGGGGACGCGGGCGCCGCTGGTGGTGCCGTTCCAGGTGAAGCAGACGTCGGCGTCCGGGCGGACCTCGGTGAGATCGGGGAGCGCGCCGTATCCGGCGGTCAGGACGCGGCAGTCGGCGAGCTTCAGCTGCTTGGTGGCGTCGGTCGCCCAGCCCTGTCCGAAGCTCTCCCAGACCAGCATGTCGACCGGGCGCGCGCCGAGCATCGACCACATCGCCATCTCGAAGGCGCCGGTATCGGAGGCGGGCACGATGCCGACGCGGTAGCCGGCGGGGACGCCGAGGACCCGGGCGGTCCGCTCGATCGCGTCCTTGAGCTGCGCCTTCGGCTTCGCGGCGCGGTGCGAGCGGCCGAGAAACGCGCGCGACACCACCGCCTCGGCGGTCCAGCCCGGGCGCTTGGCGCAGGGGCCCGACGAAAACTCGGGGCGCGCAGGTTTCACGGTGGGTTTGGGGGCCGCGAGAGTCGCGGCTGCAGGGGCATCGGTCATGAACCGGCTCCGTCGTCAGGGCGATATTCCTGAGTGCGCCCCGCTCGCCCTGGTCCGGGAACGCGCCCGGGGTCCGAATAGGCGATTCCGGGGCGTCTGTGAAGGGGGATGCGTGCGACTTTCCTTCGCACCGGCTTTCTGCGATAGCGGCGCCCGGCGGGAGGTGGGAGTTGCCATGCGCGCATTGACCGGCAGGATTGCATTCCAGGGGGCCGCGGGCGCCTATTCGCATCAGGCGTGCGTCGAGGCGTTTCCGTTCCTGGAGGCCCTGCCCTGCCGGACCTTCGAGGCCGCCATCGCCGCCGTCCGCGACGGCGAGGCCGACCGGGCGATGCTGCCGATCGAGAATTCGACCTACGGGCGGATCGCCGACATCCACCACCTGCTCCCCGACTCCGGGCTGCACATCGTCGGCGAGCATTTCGTCCGCGTCCACGCCAACCTCCTCGGCGTCCCCGGCGCCCGGATCGAGGACGTGCGCCGGGCGATGAGCCAGCCGCCGCTGCTCGGCCAGTGCCGGACCTTCCTCCGCCGCTACGGCATCGAGACCGTCGCCGGCGCCGACACCGCCGGCTCGGCCGAGGCGGTGGCGAAGGAAGGCGACAAGGCGCTCGCCGCCCTCGCCTCCGAACTGGCCGCCGAGATCCACGGCCTGACCGTCCTCGCCCGGCATATCGAGGACAACGACACCAACACCACGCGCTTTCTCGTCATGTCGCCGGAGGTCGAGCGGGCGGCGCCGGGCAATGCCCTGACCACCTTCGTCTTCCGCGTCCGCAACATTCCGGCGGCGCTCTACAAGGCGATGGGCGGCTTCGCGACCAACGGCGTCAACATGACCAAGCTCGAAAGCTACATGCTCGGCGGCGCCTTCACCGCGACCCAGTTCTACGCCGACATCGAGGGCCATCCCGACGAGGCGCCGGTAAAGCGCGCGCTCGACGAACTCGACTTCTTCACCAGCCACCTGCAGATCCTCGGGGTCTACCCGCGCTCGGGCTTCCGCGCGCCGCGCAACGCGGTGCCGCTCGAAGCCGAGGCGCCGACCGCCTGACGGGCGCCGGGGCCGGCAGGGGGCTCGCCCGGAGGACCTCGGAATTCCTTCCTCGGCCTAATTGCTCTGGCGGAGGTGGGGAATTCCCTTCTGGCGCAGTGATCGTCCAAGCCAGCCTGACCGGAGGGACGGGCCCGGCGGCTCATGCCGACGGCCGACGCCGTCGGCTCCTTACCCTCGGTTCCGCCCTCACCCGGCCCGATCGCCGGTTGCAACGGTGCAGCCGCCGGATTTTGGCCGTCGACAAAATCCGGCCGCGTCCGCCCCTCGCGGGGGTGGACGCGAAACGCGTCCACCGGGGCGGCCGCACCCGGATTGAAACCGACGCGCGGGTGGCAAACCCCTTCGCTTCCGCGCTCACGCGCTCCAGCGAACGGCCCGGCCGAAGCAGTGCTTCGGCTTTCTCGGGCCGTGAACTCGCGGGCAAAGCCCGCTTCGGTCGCGAGTAGGGCGAGCGGTCGTCATCCAAGAGGGCCATCAGTATCAGTCGACCTCGTTGCAATCCTTGAGGATGATCGTCTCGTCGGCGTCGTCGTGGGCGAGGAAGCCCACGTTGCCCTTGGTGTGCCAGACGAGTTTGGGCTCGCCGGTCGAGACGTAGCGCACGCCGGAGCCGGTCGGGCCCGCCTTCATCGGGACCATGCCGCCCTCGTGGAGGACGACGGCGAAGGACTCCTGCCCCTCGGCCGGATTGATGTAGGTGACCGACAGTTCGCCGCCGCCGTCGCAGGCGTAGGCGATCACCATCCCCTCCGGGATGTCCTCGGCTGCGGCGGGCAGCGTCGCCGCCCCGGCAATGAGGGCGAGGGCCGGGACGAGGGCGGCGAGGCGGGTCGGTCGCATGGGATGTCTCCTCCGGTCGGTCAGTCGAGGCTGTCGGCGAGCCAGCGCTCGATCAGGAAGCGTGCGATCGAGCCCTTGCGGGCGGGCCGCATGGCCGGGTCGAGCCCGGCGAGGCCGGCGAGAACGTCCTCGCGGCTGACCCAGCGGGCGTCCTCGAGTTCGACGGGATCGAGGGTGATCGCGCGGGTCCGGGCCTCGCCGATGCAGCCGATCATCAGGCTCGACGGGAAGGGCCAGGGCTGGCTCGCGAGATAGCCGACCGGTCCGACCTCGACCGCGGTCTCCTCAAGGACCTCGCGCCGCACCGCCGCCTCGATCGATTCGCCCGGCTCCATGAAGCCGGCGAGGAGCGAGTACATGCCTTCCGGCCAGGCCGGCGAGCGGCCGAGCAGCACGTCGTTGCCGTGGACGATCAGCATGATGACCACCGGATCGGTCCGCGGGAAATGCTGGGTGCCGCAGGCCGGGCAGGTCCGCCGCCAGCCGCCGTCGGCCGGTTGCGACGCCGTGCCGCAGTTGGCGCAGAAGCGGTGCGTGGCGTGCCAGCCGAGGATGCCCTTGGCCGCGGCGCCGGTCCCCGCCTCCTCCGGCGAAAGCTCGGCCATCAGCGAGCGCAGGTCGCCGAAGCCGAAGGCCGCCGGCAGGTCGGGGTGCGGCGTGCGCCCCTGATCGACGAAAGGCGCCGGCCCGTCGCCATCCGCGAGCCCCGGCCAGTCGGGAAGCGCGCAGGCAAAGCGCGGGGCGCCGTCGTCGAGCCCGAGAAAGACCGCCTCGTCCGCGGCTCCGGCGAAGAGGCCGCCCCCGACCGGCTGCCAGCCGAGCCGGAGCCCGTGCGGCGCCTCCTCGAGCAGCGGCCGCCCGCGCCACAGCGCCAGCGTCCGCGCCCGCGGGTCGGCGGCGAAGGCGGCGATCGCCGCGGGATCGGTCCGCCGCGCCGAAGCCCTGTCGATCGTCCCGCCCGCGAAGGTGACCGCCTCTGCGTCGCGCATTCTTGTCCTGCCCGTCTGGCCTGCCCGTCTGGCCCTGCCCGTTTCGCGGCGACCTTGCCGCAAAGCGGCTGGAGCGGCAATCGCAGATGCCGCGGCATGAGGTCCACCGGGACGAACTGCCGCCCCGCCGACGCCCGGCACGGCCTTGCGCACTGCGGCACGAAGCGGCTAGAACCGCCCTAGCCTGTCATGCCAGCGAAGGTAGTGCGCCGATGAACACGATGGAGATCACCAAGTTCGTCGGGGCCCTCTGCGGTAGCCTGCTGGTCTTTCTGCTGATCCAGACGGTGGCCCACGGGCTATTCGACACGTCGAGCGACGTGGTCGCCTTCTCCGTCGAGGTGCCCGAGAGCGCCGGCGGTGGCGGCGGTGGCGGCGATGCCGCCCCGGCCGATAACGTCGATGTTGCCGCGCTGGTCGCGGCCGCCGATCCGGCCGCCGGCGAGGCGATCTTCAAGAAATGCGCCGCCTGCCACAAGCTCGACGGCGCCAACGCCGTCGGCCCGCACCTCAACGGCGTCGTCGGCCGCCCGGTCGGCTCGGTTGCCGACTTCGGCGGCTACTCCGATGCGATGAAGGCGCACGGCGGCGACTGGACGCCGGACAACCTCTTCCACTTCCTCGCCTCCCCGAAGGCCTACGTGCCCGGCACCAAGATGTCCTTCGCCGGCCTGCCGAAGCCCGAGGATCGCGCCAACGTCATCGCCTTCCTCGAACAGCACGGCGGTTGACCGTCGGCACGGCGTTCACGAAGGCTTCAGCCACGTCCGCGCGCCGGCCTTTCGCGCTTTACCGGCCGCGCCGCGCCGGTAGAGTGCCGGGAGCCGCGGCCAAACGGGAAGCGCCCATGACCAAGACCGGACCCGCCCGGACGCCCGTTCTCGCCGGGCTTTGCGCTCTCGGACTGACCGCCCTCCTCGCCTTCGCCCCCGCGCCCGCAGCCCGCGCGCAGGACCAGCCTGCCGCCGCCGACACGGCCAGCCCCACCGACGCCGCCGCGACCACCGTCAGCCACGGCATCTCCGCTTTCGGCGACCTCAAGTACCCCAAGGACTTCGCGCACTTCGACTACGTCAACCCCGACGCGCCGCAGGGCGGCACGATGAGCTTTCGCGGCACCGGCGGCAGCCAGACCTTCGACAGCCTCAACAGCTTCATCCTCAAGGGCGAGCCCGCCCAGGGCCTCGGCCTGCTTTACGACAGCCTGCTCGCCCGCTCCGCCGACGAGCCGGACTCGAGCTACGGCCTGATCGCCGAAAGCCTCGAATATCCCCCCGACCGCTCCTGGGTGATCTTCAACATGCGCCCCGAGGCGACCTTCTCCGACGGCGTGCCGATCACCGCCGAGGACGTCGTCTTCACCTACCAGGTGCTGCTGGACAAGGGCGCGCCCTTCTACCAGATCATGCTGCAGGACATCGACAAGGTGGAGGCGCTCGACCCCCACCGCGTCAAGTTCACCTTCAAGGCCGCCTCGCCCAAGCGCGACCTCCCCGATCTCGCCGGCGGCCTCTCGATCCTGCCGAAGCACTACTACGACACCGTCGACTTCTCCGCCTCGACGCTCGTGCCGCCGGTCGGCTCCGGCGGCTTCGTCGTCGCCGATGTCCAGCCGGGAAAATCGATCAAGTACTGCAAGAACCCCGACTACTGGGGCAAGACCCTTGCGGTCAATGTCGGCACCAGCAACTTCGACTGCATCGTCTACCAGTATTTCGCCGACAACACCGCCGCCTTCGAAGCCCTGAAGATCGGCAACTACTTCTTCCACGAGGAGTTCTTCTCCAGCCTCTGGGCCACCGCCTACGACTTCCCGGCGCTCAAGAACGGCTGGGTCAAGCGCGAGACCATCCCGGACGGCCGGCCCTCGGGCACCCAGGGCTTCTGGATGAACCTCCGCCGCGAGAAGCTGCAGGACCCGCGCGTCCGCGAGGCGGTGGCGCTGATGTTCAACTTCGAATGGTCCAACGCCACGCTCTTCGGCGGGCTCTACGACCGCACGACCAGCTTCTTCCAGAACTCGCCGATGGCCGCCTCCGGCCTGCCCGAGGGCGAGGAACTCGCGACCCTCGACAAGTACCGCGACCAGCTCCCGCCCGAGATCTTCACCGAGCCCGCCTACGTGCCGCCGGTCAACAAGGTGGAGAAGACCGACCGCGCCGCGATCCGCCGCGCCTCCAAGCTGCTCGACGACGCCGGCTGGACGGTCGGCCCCGGGGGCCTCCGCAAGAACGCGAAGGGCGAGACGCTGACCCTCGAGTTCGTCGACGACAACCCGTCCTTCGAGCGCATCGTCAATCCCTTCGTGCAGAACCTCCGCCAGATCGGCATCGACGCCCAGTACCGCCCGATCGACTCGGCGCAGATGCAGGAGCGCCAGAAGAACTTCGACTACGACATCATCCCCGGCCGCATGGTCATGTCGCTGAGCCCGTCGATCGAGCTCCGCACCCTCTTCGGCTCCGCCGGCGCGAGCAGCCCGGGCACGCTGAACTGGTCCGGGCTCGCCGATCCGGTCGTCGACGGCCTGATCGAGGACGTGATCGCCGCCAAGACCCGCGACGAGATGGAATCCCGCGTCCGCGCCCTCGACCGGGTGATGCGCACCAAGCAGATCTGGGTGCCGAACTGGTCCAAGGCGTCCTACTGGATCGCCTACTGGGACGTCTTCGGCCGCCCGGAAGCGCCGCCGGCCTATTCCCGCGGCGACAGCTACTGGTGGTTCGACCAGGCGAAGTACGACAAGCTCAAGGCTGAGGGCGCGCTGCGGTAATCCGAGCATGGTCAGGAAAAGCGGCGCCCCCCTCCTCGCCTCCTTGACGGGGCAGCACCGTCCCGCGGGCCGGAGACCGGCCTGATGGCAGCCTATATCCTCCGCCGCCTGCTGCTGATCGTCCCGACGCTGCTCGGGATCCTGCTCATCAACTTCCTGCTCGTGCAGTTCATGCCCGGCGGGCCGATCGAGCAGATCATCGCCCGCGTCGAGGACCAGTCGCAGGACTCGACCAGCCGCATCACCGGGGGCGGGGGCGGCGAGACCGGCGGGAGCAGCGAGTATCGCGGCGCCCAGGGGCTGCCGCCGGAGTTCATCGCCCAGCTCGAGAAGCAGTTCGGCTTCGACAAGCCCGCGTGGCAACGCTTCCTGATCATGATCCGCAACTACCTGACCTTCGACTTCGGCGAGAGCTATTTCCGCTCGATCTCCGTCGTCGACCTCGTGCTGGAGAAGATGCCGGTCTCGATCACCCTCGGCCTGTGGTCGACGCTGCTCGCCTACCTGATCTCGATCCCGCTCGGCATCCGCAAGGCCGTCAAGGACGGCAGCCGCTTCGACACCGCGACCAGCGGCGCGATCATCGTCGCCTTCGCGATCCCGTCCTTCCTCTTTGCGGTGATGCTGCTCGTGCTCTTCGCCGGTGGCAGCTACTGGCGGATCTTCCCGCTGCGCGGCCTGACCTCCGACAACTGGGAGGAGCTGTCGCTGGTCGGCAAGGCGATCGACTACCTCTGGCACATCACCCTGCCGGTGATCGCCTCGACCATCGGCGCCTTCGCGACGCTGACGCTGCTCACCAAGAATTCCTTCCTCGACGAGATCAAGAAGCAGTATGTGGTCACCGCGCGCGCCAAGGGGTTGGCCGAGAGGCGGGTCCTCTACGGCCACGTCTTCCGCAACGCCATGCTGATCGTCATCGCCGGATTCCCGGCGATCTTCATCGCTGTGTTCTTCGGCGGGTCGCTGATCATCGAGACGATCTTCTCCCTCGACGGTCTCGGCCGCCTCGCCTACGAGAGCGCGATCCAGCGCGATTATCCGGTGGTGTTCGGCACCCTCTACGTCTTCGGGCTGATGGGGCTGGTCGTCGGGCTGCTGTCGGATCTGACCTACGTCTGGGTCGATCCCCGCATCGACTTCGAGAGCCGCGAAACATGAGCGGTCCGTCACCGCCGGCGCAGGATCGATCCTCCCTCTTCTGATCGAGGCGGGCCTCTGGCCCGCAAGTCCCGGCCCGACAAAGCCGAGGCACTGCCTCGGCCGGGCCGTTCGTCGGAGCGCGCGAGCGCGGAGACGAAGGGGGGTAACGCATCACCGTCGGCTTCCAAATCCGGATGTGGCCGCCCCGCGGACGCGTTTGCGTCCGCCCTGGGGCGGGCGGACGCAGCCGGATTTCGTCGACGGCCGAAATCCGGCGCCCCAGCGTTCCGACAGCCGTGCTGCGTGAACGACTGGGCACGAGCCGTTCGGGGTAAGTGCGCCCCGCCAGCAGTCTCCCGCCCGGCCTGCCGCCAGGAACCCCCGATGCGCCTGAACCCCCTCCAGCGCCGCCGCCTCGCCAACTTCAAGGCGAACCGCCGGGCCTTCTGGTCGCTGTGGGTGTTCCTCGCGATCTTCCTGATCACGCTCTTCGCCGAGTTCGTCGCCAACGACCGCCCCCTCGTCGTCCGCTTTCAGGGCGCGTGGCGCTTCCCGGTCTTCACCTTCTACTCCGAGGCCGACTTCGGCGGCGAATTCGCCTCCGAGGCCGAATACGCCGCCCCCGAGGTCCGCTGCCTGATCAGGACCGGCGGCCTCGAAGCCTGTCTCGACGACCCGGAGGGCATCTACGATCAGGCGGTGGCGACGGGCGCCGTCGACGGCACGCCGATCGAGAACCCGGGCTGGGCGATCTGGCCGCCGATCCGCTTCAGCTTCAACACCATCAACTACGACGTGGTCAGCGCGCCCTCGGCTCCCGACCGCCTGCACTGGCTCGGCACCGACGACCAGACCCGCGACGTCCTCGCCCGGGTGATCTACGGCTTCCGCATCTCGGTGCTCTTCGCCCTCGTCGTCGCGGCGATCTCGAGCGTGATCGGCATCGTCGCCGGCGCCTGCCAGGGCTTTTTCGGCGGCTGGGTCGACCTCTTCTTCCAGCGGATCGTCGAGATCTGGACCAACATGCCGAGCCTCTACATCATCATCATCCTCTCGGCGATCTTCACGATGAACTTCTGGCTGCTGACCCTGCTCATCGCCTTCTTCTCGTGGACCTCGCTCGTCGGCGTCGTCCGCGCCGAGTTCCTGCGCGCCCGCAACTTCGAGTACGTCCGCGCCGCCCGCGCCCTCGGGCGTCGGCAACGTCACCATCATGTTCCGCCACATGATGCCCAACGCCATGGTCGCCACCCTGACGCTGCTCCCCTTCATCATCACCGGCGCCATCGGCGGCCTCGCCGCCCTCGACTTCCTCGGCCTCGGCCTGCCGCCCTCCTACCCCTCGCTCGGCGAACTGGCCCTTCAGGGCAAGAACCGCCTCAACGCGCCCTGGCTCGGCTTCACCGCCTTCTTCACCTTCGCCATCATGCTCTCCCTGCTCGTCTTCATCTTCGAAGGCGTCCGCGACGCCTTCGACCCGCGAAAGACCTTCCGGTGACCCGGTCGCGGACCTCGTGCGCACGGGTTTCCGGAAAGTTAACGCCGGAAGCGAATATCGATACAAAATCAAGGGCATGACCCTCTGCGCACGCGTGCGCAGAGCCGGGCGGCGGGCATGAAGGACACCGGATTGCTCCCTCTCCCCGACCCGCTCCTCGCCGTCCGCGACCTCTCGATCGGCTTCGTTCAGAACGGCATCCGCACCGAGGCCGTCCACGGCGTGTCCTTCGACCTCTACCCCGGCGAGACCCTCGCCCTCGTCGGCGAGTCGGGCTCGGGCAAGTCGATCACCGCCCTCTCCACCGTCCGCCTGCTGCCCGACAGCGCCGACATCACCGGCTCGGTCCGCTACCGCGGCACCGAGATGACCACCGCCGACGACCGCACCCTGCGCCGGACCCGCGGCAACGACATCAGCTTCATCTTCCAGGAGCCGATGACCTCGCTGAACCCGCTCCACACCATCGAGAAGCAGATCGCCGAGAGCCTCGCCCTCCACCAGGGCCTGACCGGCGCGAAGGCCCGCGCCCGCATCCTGGAACTCCTGGCCCAGGTCGGCATCCGCGACGCCGAGGACCGCCTCGGCGCCTATCCGCACCAGCTTTCCGGCGGCCAGCGCCAGCGGGTGATGATCGCCATGGCCCTCGCCAACGGCCCCGACATCCTCATCGCCGACGAGCCGACCACCGCCCTCGACGTCACCGTGCAGGCCCGCATCCTCGACCTCCTCGCCGCGGTGCAGAAGGCCGAGGGCATGGGGATGCTCTTCATCACCCACAACCTCGGCATCGTCCGCCGCATCGCCGACCGGGTGGCGGTGATGCAGCACGGAGAGATCGTCGAGACCGGCCCGACCGCCCGCATCTTCGCCAACCCCGAGCACCCCTACACCCGGATGCTCCTCGCCGCCGAGCCGACCGGCCGCCCGGACCCCGCCCCGGCCGACGCCCCGACCATCGTCGAGACCAGGGGCCTCCGCGTCTGGTTCCCGATCCGCCGCGGCTTCCTTCGCAAGACCGTCGGCCACGTCAAGGCGGTCAACGACGCGAGCCTCGCGATCCGCGCCGGCGAAACCCTCGGCATCGTCGGCGAGTCGGGCTCGGGAAAAACCACCCTCGCCCTCGCGGTCATGCGGCTGATCTCCTCCGAAGGGCCGATCGTCTTTCTCGGCAAGGACATCCAGGGCTGGAAGCACGGCCAGCTCCGCCGCGTCCGCCGCGACATGCAGATGGTCTTCCAGGACCCCTACGGCTCGCTCTCGCCGCGCATGTCGGTCGAGCAGATCGTCGCCGAGGGCCTCGGCGTCCACGCCCTCGACGGCGAGGAGGGCCGCGTCACCGCCATCCTGCGCGAAGTCGGCCTCGACCCCGCCACCGCCGACCGCTACCCGCACGAGTTCTCCGGCGGCCAGCGCCAGCGCATCGCCATCGCCCGCGCGATGATCCTCCAGCCCAAGCTCGTCGTCCTCGACGAGCCGACCTCGGCCCTCGACATGACCGTGCAGGTCCAGATCGTCGAGCTCCTCCGCCGCCTCCAGAAGAAATACGGCCTCGCCTACCTCTTCATCTCCCACGACCTCCGCGTCGTCCGCGCCCTCGCCCACAAGGTCGTCGTCATGCAGAACGGCGACGTGGTCGAGAGCGGCGACGCAACCGCGCTCTTCGACGCGCCGCAGACCGACTACACCCGCACCCTCCTCGCCGCCGCCTTCGACCTCGACCTCACCGCAGTCTGACTTCACGTGCAGTCTGACTTGCCGCAGTCACCGGCGGCTCCTACAAGACGGGCGGGTTCAGAGGACAAGCACCATGACCGGCAGTTTCGAAGGCACCGACGCGCTCGGCCCGACCGAGTTCATCCTCATCGGCTTCGCGGGCAACCACTTCACCGGCGACATCGCCCCGGCGCTGGCCGAGCTGATCGACAGCGGGCTGATCCGGGTGATCGACCTCGCGGTGGTCAGCAAGGACGCCGACGGCACCGTCACCATCCTCGAGATGCAGGAGCTGTCGCCCGAGGTCGCCGCCGCCTTCGTCAAGCTCGAGGGCCGGGTCCGCGGCCTGCTCTCCGAGGCCGACCTCGCCGAGATCGCCGGGGACCTGCCGCTCCAGTCCACCGCCGCCGCCCTCCTCGTCGAGCACGTCTGGGCGACCCGTTTCGCCGGGGCCGTCCGCGCCGCCGGGGGCGAGCTGCTCCTCGCCGAGCGCATTCCCCATGACGTCATCGCCGAGGCGCGCTCCACGCTCCTCGCCGCCGCCGACCAGTAGGAGAGAGACGATGTTCGGATCCCGCCGGGGCCGCCCGAGCCTGATCGGCCGCGCCGCCCATACCGCCGCCCGCACCGCGGTGATCGCCGGGACCGCGACCGCGG
Source organism: uncultured Alphaproteobacteria bacterium (assembly GCA_963798235.1). GTDB lineage: Bacteria > Pseudomonadota > Alphaproteobacteria > Rhodobacterales > Rhodobacteraceae > Amaricoccus. Next base: position 148,333 of record CAWCSN010000002.1, read on the forward strand.
TCTCGAACAAGGTCGCCGCCCGCCAGGGCGCCGGCTCTGCCCCGGCCGTCGCCGCCGCGGCCGTGGTGCCTGCGGCCCCGGCCCCGGCCAGCGGCCTCAGCGACGACGCCATCGCCCGCCTCCAGAAGCTCGCCGAGCTCCACACCGCCGGGGTGCTGACCGAGGCCGAGTTCGCCGAGCAGAAGGCCCGCCTTCTCGCCTGACCGGCAACCCCCATCGGAGGCTTGAGTCCGGGCGCATTTCCTGAGAACGTAGCGGGAACATGCTCCAAACTCGCCCTCCCCTCGCCGCCGACACGCTGGTCGTCGCGCCCGACGTCCACCTCGCCCGCGCCCGTGTCCACGAGGTCACCGGCGCGGCGCGGATCGTCTTCGCGCTGGCCGCCGCCGCCCGCCTCGACGGCCCGGTCCTGTGGATTCAGCCGTCGTGGACGCCCGAGCGGCTGATGGGCGACGGCGTCTCGGGCTTCATCGAGCCCGGCCGGCTGATCGTCGCCCGCGCCCGCAGCCTCATCGACATCCTGTGGACCGCCGAGGAGGCGCTGCGGGCCGGGGTCGTGCCGCTGGTGGTGGCGGATGTCCCCGCCCTGCCCAGCCTCACCCAGACCCGGCGGCTCCATCTCGCCGCCGAGGCCGGATCGGCGGTCGCCGAAGTCGCCCCGCTCGGCCTGCTGCTGACGCCCGAGCCCGGCGGCGTGCCGGGGATCGAGACCCGCTGGCGCCTCGCCCCCGCCCCGGGCTGGGCGACCGACGGCCAGCCGCACTGGCGCCTGACCCGCCTGCGCGCCCGCATGGCGCCCGAGCACACCTGGGAGATGACCGCCCGCGGCAGCCGTCTGGTTTCCGTCCGCAAGCCGTCGCGCTGACAGCGCCGCCTTCCGCGGAAGCCGCCCTGCCTGCGACCGTCAGCCGGCGCGCGCCGCCGTCATCAGAAAAACGCCTGCAGCCCGGTCTGCGCCCGCCCGAGGATCAGCGCGTGGACGTCGTGGGTTCCCTCGTAGGTATTCACCGCCTCGAGGTTCATCACGTGGCGGATCACCCCGTACTCGTCCGACACGCCGTTGCCGCCGTGCATGTCGCGCGCCACGCGGGCGATCTCCAGCGCCTTGCCGCAGTTGTTGCGCTTCATCAGGCTGATCAGTTCCGCCGGCGCCCGCCCCTCGTCGAAGAGCCGCCCGAGGCGCAGCACGCCCTGCAGCCCGAGACCGATCTCGGTCATCATGTCGGCGAGCTTCTTCTGGATCAGCTGGGTCTGCGCCAGCGGCCGCCCGAACTGCTTGCGCTCCATCGTGTAGCTGCGCGCCGCGTGCCAGCAGAACTCCGCCGCCCCCATCGTCCCCCAGGCGATCCCGAAGCGCGCCCGGTTGAGGCAGCCGAACGGCCCGGCCAGCCCCTCGACATGCGGCAGCAGGTTCTCCTCCGGCACGAAGACCTCGTCCATCTGGATCATGCCGGTCACCGAGGCCCGGAGCGAGAACTTGCCCTCGATCTTCGGCGCCGCCAGCCCCTTCATCCCCTTCTCGAGCACGAAACCCTTGATCTTTCCGCCATGCGCATCCGATTTCGCCCAGACCACGAAGACGTCGGCGATCGGCGCGTTGGTGATCCAGGTCTTCGCCCCCGAGAGCGAATAGCCGCCCTCCACCCCCTTCGCCCGCGTGATCATCGCCCCCGGATCGGAGCCATGGTCCGGCTCGGTCAGCCCGAAACAGCCGACCCATTCGCCACTGGCGAGCTTCGGCAGGTACTTCTCCCGCTGCGCATCGGTGCCGTAGGCAAAGATCGGATGCATCACCAGCGAGGACTGCACGCTCATCGCGCTGCGATAGCCCGAGTCGACCCGCTCCACCTCCCGCGCGATCAGCCCGTAGGCGACATAGTTGATGCCCGCCCCGCCGAACGCCTCCGGGATCGTCGGCCCGAGCAGGCCGAGCGCACCCATCTCGGTCATGATCGCCCGGTCGAAGGTCTCGTGCCGGTTCGCCTCCAGCACCCGCCGCGCCAGCCCGTCCTGGCAATAGTCGCGCGCGGTGTCGCGGATCATCCGCTCCTCCTCCGTCAGCTGCTCGTCGAGCAGGAACGGGTCGTCCCAGACGAAGGCGGCAGGCTTGGAGCGGGCCACCTCGGGCGTCATCGCATGGGTCATCGGCTTCCTCCGTCGGGGATTCGGGCGCGCGCCCTCCCGTTGATACAGCCGTTGCCCCGGGCTCTGCATTACCTGAGTCTCCGCACCCCGTGCGGCGGGCCGCTGCAAGGGCCGCCGCGAAGCGTCGAACACGGCGGCACGCGCCCCGCCTCCGGCTCCGCGGCCTTGCCGCGCCACGATCCGGGCCTTTGGAGACGGCCCCCCGGATCGGGCCTCGTGTTGTTCTACCTCCGCGGAGACCCAACGCCGCCTCTGGCCGGTGCGATCGTGGCTCGCCGCGGCGGCCCCCCCGCAACAGCGCCGGCGTCGGCCCTTAACCCTCGAAGATCAAACCCCATTCTGGGCGAGCCCTGCGCCCGCTATCCTTTAAATCGGGGGGCTGAACGGGTTAACCAGTTAACCGTGACCGACATTACGCCCCACGCCTCGCAGCGGCGGACCAGCGGCGCCTCTGCAAAGCCTTCCACACCCGTGCTGTCGCACGTTAACGATTATGAACGAGCGGTTAACGCCGGGCGGAAAATGTCTAAATATCAGAACTTTGCCTGGAGTCGCACGCGTGCGACGCCGTGCGACGGCCCGCCCTTCGGGCCCGTCGGGACGGGTCCGGGCGGGGAGCCGCGGGCGCGGCTCCCCTGCAGTCTTCAGGCGCCGGAGGTCGGCGTGATGATGATCTCGACGCGGCGGTTCTGCGCGCGGCCGCCGGGGGTCTCGTTGCTGGCGACCGGCTGGCTGTAGCCGCGGCCGACCGTCTGCACGCGGCCGGGGGAGACGCCGTTCGAGGTCAGGATCGAGGCGACCGAGGCGGCGCGGCGCTCGGAGAGCGCCTGATTGTAGGCGGTGGCCCCGACGTTGTCGGTGTGGCCGACGACGAGGATGGTCGAGTTCGGATTCTCCCGCAGGCTGCGGGCGACCAGGGCGATCTCGTCGACGTAGTCGGCGTGGACGATGGCGCTGCCGGTATCGAAGGTGATCGACTCGGGCAGGGTCACGACCAGCTGGCTGCCGGTGTTGACGACGGTCGCGCCGGTGCCGCCCGAGATCCTGCTGGAGCTGGCGGTGCTGCTGGTCGAGCATCGCCCCGACCGTGCCGCCGGCGATCGCACCGACCGCGCCGCCGACGATGCGGCCGGTGGTGCTGCCGCCGTCGATCGCGTTGCCGATCAGCGCGCCGGCGCCGGCACCGAACAGCGCCCCGGTGCCGGTCCGGTTCGAGCTGCCGTCGAGATTGGTGCAGCCCGCGAGGGCCACGGCTGAAAGCGCCAGGACGAGGGTCCTGCTGCTACTGGTCATCTTGCTGCCTCTTGCTCGTCTCTTCTTGCGGGCGTTCTGATACCCGCAACCGGATGCCGAGGGAAGCTGCGTCGCAACTCCGAAAACACGCCTGTGAAGGGCAAGGCGCCCGGCTCAGGCGGCCCCGTCGAGGCGGGCGGCCTCCCAGGCGAGCATGGCGCGCTTGACGTCGAGGCCCCAGTGGTAGCCGCCGAGACCGCCGGCTTTCCGCAGCGCCCGGTGGCAGGGAATGATCCAGCTGACCGGGTTGCGGCCGACCGCGGTGCCGACGGCGCGGATCGCTGTGGGGTGGCCGATGGCGGTGGCGATGTCGGAGTAGGTGGTGACGTGGCCGCTCGGGATGCGCAGGAGCGCCTCCCAGACCTTGATCTGCAGCGGGCGGCCGACGAGGTGGAGGCGGGTCTCGCCCTGTCCGGCGAAGGCGGCGGTGACCCAGGGGGCGATGCGGTCGGGCGCTTCGGTGAAGGCGGCCTTCGGCCAGCGGCCGCGGAGGTCGGCCATCGCGGCGTCGGCGCCGGTCTCGGCGGAGAAGGCGAGGCCGCAGAGGCCGCGGTCGGTCCCCATGGCGAGGGCGGGGCCGAAGGGGGTGTCGAACCAGCCGAAGTCGATGGCGAGGCCCGCGCCGGCGCGGGCGTACTCGCCGGGGCTCATCGCCTCCCAGCGCAGGAAGAGGTCGTGGAGCCGGCCGGAGCCGGAGAGGCCGGTGGCGTGGGCGGTATCGAGGACCGTGTGGCGCTCGGCGAGCAGGCGGCGGGCGTGGTCGAGGGCGAGGTACTGCTGGTACCGCTTGGGGCTGACGCCGACCCACTGGCTGAAGACGCGCTGGAAGTGGGCGGGGCTGAGGCCGACCGCCTCGGCGATCTCGTCGAGGGACGCCTGCTCGGGGGCGCGGGCGACGATGTGGTCGATGGCGCGGCCGATGACGGCGTAGTGGTAGGGGGCTGCGGTGTGAGTCTCGGTCATGGTGTCGGTCGCGATTGCGGGCATCGGAGTCTCGCCTCTGTTCATGGCCGACAATAGCGCGGCGGCGGGACGGACCCCACCCGGATCCTGCGGAAACTGGCCTTGCCGGGCGACCGGGGCGCATGCCAAGGGGAAGCATGGCCGCGCAGCTCGACTATGCCACGATCAGCGAGATTTTCCGGCGGTTCCATGCCCGCGAGCCGGAGCCGCGGGGCGAGCTGGTGCATGGCAATGCCTATACCTTGCTCGTCGCGGTGGCGCTGTCGGCGCAGGCGACGGACAAGGGGGTGAACCGGGCGACGGAGGCGCTGTTTGCGGTCGCGGACAGCCCGGAGAAGATGCTGGAGGTCGGCGAGGCGGGGCTGATCCAGCACATCAAGACGATCGGGCTCTTCAACAGCAAGGCCCGGCACGTGATGAAGCTGTCGGCGCTCCTCGTCGAGCGGTTCGACGGTGTGGTGCCTTCGTCGCGGGCGGCGCTGCAGTCGCTGCCGGGGGTGGGGCGCAAGACGGCGAACGTGGTGCTCAACACCTGGTTCGGGCTGCCGGCGATGGCGGTGGACACGCATATCTTCCGGATCTCGAACCGGATCGGGATCGCGCCGGGGAAGGACGTGGTTGCGGTCGAGCGGGCGCTCGAGGACCACGTGCCGGCGGCTTACCAGCGCCACGCCCACCACTGGCTGATCCTGCACGGACGGTATGTCTGCACGGCGCGGAAGCCGGCCTGCCCGACCTGCCTGATCCGCGACCTCTGCCCTTACGAGGACAAGACCGTCTGAGAGACCCCCGCAAGCGGTCGCCGATGCCCCGGAGGCCGTGCCGGCGCACGGCTTGCGCACGCGTGCGCAAGGGGTCAAACACTTGAAATTGCTCGATACTCCGTCTGGAATTAACCTCTGGTTCAGGAAGGTAAATGTGCGGCGGCACGGGGGTGGGCATGGGCGGTTCACGGGGGTAGCCGACCGAAGGGCTCGCCTCCTGCACGCGGCAGGACTTCGGGGCCGGGCGAAGATCCGGGCAATTCGCGGCTGCCGGGGCGCAACCGTGGCGTTTCGTCGGCGGCGAGGCTTTTCCTCGCGCGCCAAAGCGGCCTACAAGGCCGGCGCAGTCCGCAGGCGGAGAATCCGAGAGAATGAAGCGCACCCAGGTCGTCGGCATCGGCAACGCCCTCGTCGACGTGATCGCCCACACCGACGACGCCTTTCTGAACGGCAACGGCGTCGAGAAGGGCATCATGCAACTGATCGACCGGCCGCGTGCCATCGAGCTCTACGGGCACATGGGGCCGGCGCGGGAGGTGTCGGGCGGGTCGGCGGCGAATACCATCGCCGGGCTGGCGGCGCTGGGGACGCGGACGACCTACGTGGGCAAGGTCAAGGACGACCAGCTCGGGTCGATCTTTGCCCACGACCTGCGGGCACAGGGGGCGGGGTATGCGACGCCGCTCGCGCCCAAGGACCATCCGCACGAGACCGGGCGCTGCATGGTGCTGGTCACCGGCGACGGCGAGCGGTCGATGAACACCTATCTCGGGGTCTCGGAGTTCCTGTCGCCCGATGACATCGACGAAGCAGAGATGGCGGAGACCGAGTGGGTCTTCCTCGAAGGTTATCGCTACGACGGGCCGGACTCGATCGCGGCCTTCGAGAAGGCGGTGCGGGCGACGAAGCGGGCGGGGGGCCGGGTCGGCATCACCCTGTCCGATCCCTTCTGCGTCGAGCGGCACCGCGACGAGTTCCTGCGGATGATCCGCGCGGACGTCGACCTGCTGCTCGCCAACGAGCACGAGCTGAAGTCGCTGTACCTGACCGACGATCTCGACGGCGCGATGGCTGCGGGCGCTCGGCGAAATCCCGATCACCGTCTGCACGGTCGGGGCCGGCGGCGCGCACGTGCTGACCGGGGGCGAGCGGTTCCATGCGCGCGGCGAAGCGCCGACGACGGTGGTCGACGCGACCGGCGCGGGCGATCTCTTCGCGGCGGGGTTCTTCCACGGGATGCTCGTCGGGGCGCGACTGGACGACCTGCGCGCGGATGGGCAACGTCGCGGCGGGCGAGATCATCAGCCATATCGGCGCGCGACCGGAGGCGGACCTCCGGGCGCTGTTCGCGGCGGAGGGGCTGTCCTGACGCATCGCCGACGCGACCGAGGTCCCGGCGCACCCGCAGCGGAACAACCCGCGGCTCGGGATCGCGCTGATGATCCTGACCACGATGATCTTCGCGGTGCAGGACGGCATCTCGCGCCACCTCGGCGGGCACTACAGCGTGATGACCGTGGTCATGCTCCGCTTCTGGTTCTTCGCGGCCTTCGTCGTCGCGCTGTCGGCTACGCGCGACGGCGGCATCGCCAAGGTGGCGCGGAGCCGGCGCCCTCGGCCTGCAGATCTTCCGCGGCGTGCTCCTCGTCTTCGAGATCTGCGTGACGGTGCTCTCCTTCGTGCTGCTCGGCCTGATCCCGAGCCATGCGATCTTCGCGACCTGCCCGCTGATCATCGCCGCCCTCGCCGGGCCGCTGCTCGGCGAACATGTCGGCTGGCGGCGTAGGGCCGCGATCGGCGTCGGCCTCGCTCGGCGTTCTCGTCATCCTGCGGCCGGGCTTTCACGTCTTCAGCCCGGTGGCGCTGATGCCGCTGCTCGGCGCCTTCATGTTCGCGCTCTACGGCCTGCTGACCCGGCTGGTGGCGCGCGTCGACAGCGCCGAGACGAGCTTCTTCTGGACCGGCATCGCCGGGGCCGTGGCGATCACCGCTGATCGCGCCCTTCTGGTGGACGCCGATGCGAGGGCTGGGCGGACTGGACGTGGATGGGCCTGCTCTGCCTGACCGGAGTGGCCGGGCATTTCCTGCTCATCAAGGTCTACGAGGTCGCCGAGGCCGGGGACCGTGCAGCCCTTCGCCTACTTCCAGCTGGTCTTCGTCAGCATCCTCGGCACGACGCTGTTCAACGAGCGGCCCGACGTCTTCACGATCGCCGGGGCCGGCCTGATCCTGGCGGCGGGGCTCTACACCGTCATCCGGGAGGCGCAGGTGGCGCGTCGGCGAGTGCGGGGCTGAGGCCGGCGGCGGGGTCCGCCGAGCCGCCCTCCTCCGCCGTCTCGACGCCGATAGCCTCGGCGGCGGCGCCGTCGAGGTTGCGGGTAGAGACCTGGACGACCGGCGCGGCGCCGATGTCGGCGACGAGGCGCAGGGCCTCGGGGCGGCCGAGGAGGCGGGCGCGGTAGACGTGGAGCGACTCGAGGACGCGCATCACGTAGTTGCGGGTTTCGGTGAAGGGGATCGACTCGATCCAGATCACCGGGTCGACGGTGCCGTCGCGGGGGTCGCCGAGGGTGGCGAGCCACTGGTCGACGCGGCCCGGGCCGGCGTTGTAGGCGGCGGTGGCGAGGACGTAGGAGCCGTCGTAGCGGGCGAGCATCCGCGACAGGTATTCGGTGCCGAGGCGGGCGTTGTAGAGCGGCTCGGTCAGGCGGTCGGCGCTGAACTCGATGCCGACGGCATCGGCCATGCCGCGGGCGGTGGCGGGCATCAGCTGCATCAGGCCGCGGGCGCCGGCGTCGCTGGCGGCCTTGGCGTTGAGCTCGGACTCCTGGCGGGCGATCGCCATGGCGTACTCGGTCGGCACGTGCCAGTCGCGCTTGGCGACGGCGTGGAGCGGGTAGTACTGGTCGGCGATGATGATCCCGTCGGCGGCGGCATCCTTGCCGATGCGGATGCCGATCTCCGGGCGGCCGAGGTCGATCGCCATCTGGGCGATGGCGGCGCGATCGGCGGCGGGGCGGCCGGCGGCGGCCTGGCGGAAGAACTGGCCGGCGCGGGCATCGTCGCCGGCGACGTGGAGGAAATAGGCGGCGTCGACGAGCGAGGAGGCGATCACCGGATCGTCGTGCCAGTCGGGCGGCGCGATGCTGCCGGCGAGGGCGGGATCGGCGGGCAGGCCGGCGCGCTCGGCGGCGAGCTGGCCGTAGAAGCTGGTCTGGTAGCGGGCCCCGTCGCGGAAGGCGGCTTCGGCGCCCGGGCGTGTCGCCGGCGGCCTCGCAGGCGACGCCGACCCAGTAGCCGGCGCGGCCGAGGCTGATCGGGGTGGCGACGACCGACTGGAAGCGGCGGAAGTGGGCGACGGCCTTTTCCGGCTGGTTGAGGCGGGTGAGGGCGATGAAGCCCGCGACCCACTCGGCGTCGGCGTAGTCGCTGCCGGTGGTGCCGAAGCTCTGGGCGGCGATGGCGTAGGCCTCGTCGACCTGGCCGTCGGCGAGGGCCTGACGGGCGAGGTTGGCGCGGCGCTCCATCCAGGCGTCGGGCTGGCCGAGGCTGTCGGCCGAGCGCGACTGTTCGAGGAGGAAGTCCTCGGCCTCCTGCCAGCGGCCCTTCTTGACCCGGTAGAGGTAGCGCTCGTAGGCGAGGCCGGGGTCGGCGCGGAGGGCGGAGGGGACCTGGTTGATGGCGTACTGGAGGCCCTCGGCGTCGCGGCGGGTGGCGATGCGGGCCTGGGCGAGCTTCTGCCGGTCGGGGGAGACGAGGGTCATCATGCCCTCGGCCTCGGTGGTGAGGCCGCGCCAGAGCAGCATGTCGATGCGCGCGTCGTGGTGGCCGGCGAGGGCGTCCTTCCAGCGGCCGATCATCGATTGGCGCTCGGCGGCGGTCATCGAGAAGGTCGTCCAGGCGCGGACGATCTCGGCCTCGGCCTCGTCCTCGCGGCCGGCGGTCGAGAGGGCCTCGGCGAGACGGAGCGAGCCGGTGCCGGTCTCGGGCGGGCGGCCGTCGAAGAAGGCGAGGACGGTCTCGGGGGGCTGGCCCGAGGGCATCTGGCGCTCGCCGGCGCGGCGGAGGGCGGCGAGGCCGGGCCAGTCGGGGTGGCGGGCGAGGAAGCGGCCGTATTCGTCCCAGTTGCCGGCGCCGTCGCGGAGGCGGAATCCAGAGGACGAGGTCGTCGGCGACGGGGTCGTTCGCCTGAGCGGCGAAGGATTTGGCATCGGGCCAGTCGCCGGAGCCGGCGGCGTCGAGGGCACGGGCGAGGAGCGCGCCCTGCGCGGCGCTCTGGGCGGCGGCGGGGTCGCCCCATCCGATGGCTGCCGCAAGCGCGAGCAGCGAGATCGACCGTAGAAACATGCCCGTGCCTCAAGACCGGTTCTGGTTGTTGGTCGCGAGACTAGCACGGCCAACCGGCGCCGTCTTGCGGATCGTCATCACGGCAAGGTCAGCTTCGTCTGCTAACGCATGGTTAATGCCGCGGTTGACCGCCGGGCGGCTTGCGGTGACTTTGCGTCGGCGGGTTTCGGGCGCGGGGGGAGAGATCGCTGCTCCGCCTCACGTCCCTGCCCTGCCCTCGGCAATAGGCGCGGCTTGCGGGGCGGGGCGGGGCCGATTATAGGTCGCCCCGCGACTTTTCCACGCGTTGCCCCCGGAGACACGGCCATGTTCAGAGGCTCCATTCCCGCGCTGATCACCCCCTTCCGCGACGGCAAGGTGGACGAGAAGGCGCTGGCCGAGCTGGTCGAGTGGCACGTCGCCGAGGGCAGCCACGGCGTGGTTCCGGTGGGCACCACCGGCGAGACGCCGACGCTGAGCCATGACGAGCACCGGCGCTGCGTCGAGATCGTGGTCTCGGCCGCGGCCGGGCGGATTCCGGTCATCGCCGGGGCCGGGTCGAACAATACCGAGGAAGCGATCGGGCTGATGCGCCACGCCAAGAGCGTCGGGGCGGATGCGGCGCTGGTGGTCACGCCCTACTACAACAAGCCGAGCCAGCGCGGGCTCTACCAGCACTTCAAGGCGCTCCACGACGCCGTGGACCTGCCGATCATCATCTACAACATCCCGAGCCGCTCGGTGATCGACATGCTGCCGGCGACGATGGGCGAGCTGGCGAAGCTGCCGCGGATCGTCGGGGTCAAGGACGCGACCGGCGATGTCGGGCGGGTGTCGGACCAGCGGATCGCCTGCGGGGCGGACTTCGTGCAGCTGTCGGGGAACGACGACATTGCGCTCGGGTTCAACGCCCATGGCGGGTCGGGGTGTATCTCGGTGGTCGCCAATATCGCGCCGCGGCTGTCGTCGGCGTTCCAGGAGGCGATGCTGGCCGGGGATTTCGCCCGGGCGCTCGAGTACCAGGACCGGCTGATGCCGCTGCACCGCGCGGCCTTTGCCGAGCCGAACCCGGCGCCGACAAAGTTCGCCCTGTCGCTGCTCGGCAAGTGCACCGAGGAGGTGCGCTTGCCGATGGTCACGCTCGAGGAGCCGACCAAGGAGCGTGTCCGGGCGGCCATGCGGCACGCCGGGCTGCTCAACTGATAACGGACGAACGGCTGCGCCGCGGACCGCACTGAGCGGGGCGCCGCGCGGTCCGCTCGGCCGAAGCCCAGGCGGAGGCCGAGAGGGGCGACCTCACCAGGGATAGCCGCCGCCCTTCCAGTTCAGGAACGTCCCCGTCGCCTCCGGCGTCAGCGCATCGATCACCTTGCGCATCGCGGTGACGCTCTGCTCCACCGAGATCGACCCGCCCGGGCCGCCCATGTCGGTGCGCACCCAGCCGGGATTGATCACCGCGACCGTGACGCCGCGCGGCTTCAGCGCAAAGGCGCGCGACCGCATCGCCATGTTCACCGCCGCCTTCGAGGTGCGATAGACCAGCGACCCGCCCGACCCGACATCGGCGATCGAGCCCATGCCGCTGGTCAGCGTGATCGCCTTGGCGCCCGGCGCGGCGGCCAGCCGGTCCGCCAGCGCGTCCAGCACCCGCACCGGCCCCATCGTGTTGATGTCGAGCACCCGCGCCCATTCGGCATAATCGATCTCGCCCGGACCCTCGTCGCCCTCGCCGATCACGCCCGCGGTGTTGAGCAGCAGGTCGAGCGGCGCATCCTCCTCGCGCGCCACCGCCTCGACCGAAGCGAGGTCGGTGACGTCCATCGCGATCGGCCGCACCCCGTCGCCCATCGCCCGCAATTCGGCGTCGAGGGCCTCCGGCGACCGGCACGCCGCGATGACCCGCCAGCCGTCGGCGGCATACTGACGGACGAATTCGCGGCCGATGCCGCGGCTGGAACTGGTGACGAGCACGGTCGGCATGGCTGATCCTCCTGGACTTCGCTTCGGAAGATAGCCCCGGACCCCCGCCGGCCAAGGCCGTCGCGCCGGCACGGCACCCCTCCAGGCGGATTGGCCATGCGTAGAGCGGCGGTCGCCTCAGGCCGGACGATCCTTTATGCTTGGCTCAAACCAAGGGAGGGTCATGTGCCGATTGTGAGGGTCGAGATCGCCAGGGGCATTGCCTCCGTCGAACAGAAAAAGGCGGTGATCCGCCGCATGACCGATGTGCTGGTCGAGGAGTTGGGGCGCGACCCGGAGTTCGTTTTCGTCGTGATCGACGAGGTGGACACCGACAACTGGGGCCGCAAGGGCCTGTCTCTCAGCGAGCTCTGGAGCCAGCGCGATCCCTGAGGCGGTGCTGGACAGCCGGCACGCACTCCGCTAGTCGGGCGCGATCATGGCAACCACGGACCCGAAGCCCCAGAAGATCGTCGCGGAGAACCGCCGCGCCCGGCACGACTATTTCATCGAGAGCGATCTCGAGGCCGGGATCATGCTGGAAGGCTCCGAGGTGAAGAGCCTGCGCACCGGCAAGGCGAACATCGCCGAGAGCTATGCGTCGGTCGAGGGCGGGGAACTGTGGCTGATCAACGGCTACATCCCGGCCTATGCCCAGGCGAAGACCTTTTCCCACGACGAGCGGCGGCGGCGGAAGCTGCTCGTCAACCGGCGCGAGCTCGCGAAGCTGTGGCAGGGGACGGCGCGCGAGGGGATGACGCTGGTGCCCCTCCGGATCTATTTCAACGAGCGCGGCATGGCGAAGATCCAGATCGGGATCGCCAAGGGCAAGAAGCTTCACGACAAGCGGGCGACCGAGGCCAAGCGCGACTGGCAGCGCCAGAAGGCGCGGCTGATGCGCGAGCGCGGCTGACGGACTCAGGCGGCCCCTTGCGGGGTGTTCGCGGTTGCAGGCCGGCGCGCGGTTACGCGTCGCTGATCCAGACCTTCGCAGCATCGAAGTCGGCGTCGGCGAAGACGTGAACCTCGGCCGGGATCATCGGGGCGAACAGGCGGACGGCGTGGCGGAGCCACGGGACGTCGGAGACGACGGCGACCTTCGAGAAGCGGGTCAGGTGCTTGATGCCGACGCGGGTATCGCTCCAGACGGCGCCGGGGGTGTAGCCCTCGAAGCGCCGGCCGACGCGGTAGAGGAGCTTGATGCGCTCGTGGGTGCGCAGCTTTTCCTCGATCAGCGGAACGATGACTTCGTCGTAGTCGCGCGCCTCGACGACGCCTTCGGCCGAAAAGCCGACGACATCGTCGGGTAGGTCGGGGATCAGCGTGATGCGCGGCATCTCCTCCTCGGCCTCGCCGGCCCAGGCGAGTGCTGCCTCCATGTCCTTGCCGGGAAAGTGGCGGATCTCGGCGGAGACGAAATGGCCGGCGATGCGCGGCGCGATGTCGAGGGCGCGGGCGTCGGAGACCAGCGCGACGCGGCGGACCATGCGGTGGTGGTCACGGATGAAGCGCAGGTGCTTGAGCAGTGCCGCGAAGTCGGTCCAGGTCGGGAAGCTCACGGCCCGGATGACGAGGTTCGGAATCCGGTCGTGCGCGTTGACCCAGGCGTCGAAGCGGCCGGTGAGCGCCTCGAGATCCTTGCGGCTGAGTGCGCCGCTCGGCTCGAGGATCAGGCAGTTTCGGGCATCGTCCTCGGTGATGCGTAGCATGTCGGTTTCCCCTCCGCGTGCCGGACGTGCGCGACCTTAGCCGCAGCGGCCTCAGTCGTCACGGCGCTTGCCGAGGAGGACGAGAAGCGCGCCGACCGCGACGAGGCCGAGGCCGGTCACCGAGCGCGAGGGCATCTTGCTCGGCATCGCGGCCAAGGCGGCGGTGCGCACGAGCTGCTGGTCGAACGCCTGGCGCCGCGAGGCAAGGCGGCGGTGCTTGCGCGCTTCCAGAGCAAGAATGCCGAGGATGACGAGGATGATCACGAGGGCGCCCCCGCGACGATGGCGAGGGCGTCCTGCAGCCGCATGTAGTGGGCCATCCACACGACCACGGCGGCGAGGCCGAAGAACAGGAAGACGATGAAGGCGAGCGCCGCGATGGCGGCGAGCGCGATGCGGAAGCCGAGCCGGCGACCGGTCTGCTTGACCCGGGCTTCCGCGAGCCGGCTTATCTGGCCGAAGACCACCCTGTCAGCGCCGGAAGAGGACGCCGACCAGGAAGCCGAAGACCGCGGCGATGCCGAGAGAGGCGAAGGGACGGCGACGGGTGGCGTCGGCGAGCTCTTCCTCGAGCGAGTGGAGTTCGGACATCATCACGTCGACGGCAGCCTCTCCGCGGGCATAGCCCTCGTTCGCGGCGCTGCCCGCGGCATTCTTGAGACCGACGGCGCGTTCCTTGCCGATGCGGCCGACGACACCGGCGAGTTCGGCGAGATCGCTGCGGAGGGCGGTGACCTGCTCCATCAGCGGCTCGGCCGCGGCTTCGATATCGGCTTTCGGGTTGATCGCCATGATGCGTGTTCCTTGTGTTGACCTGGAGTTCGGAGCGGGGCGAAGGCCCCGGCCGTCTGCTCCGCTCAACGCGGGAGCGGTTCGGCGGTTCCGCACGACGCCCCCACGTCTCTTGCCGCGACATTGCCTCCGCGCGGGCTCCGGCGCAATGGCCGTCAGGCGGTCATCGCCGCGACCCATTCGGCATAGCGGGCGGAGAGGCGGGTGGCGAGGGCGGCTGCACCCGTGCCGGAGGCTTCGATCCAGGCCGGCGGGACGGGGGCGACGAGGGCGTGGAAGTCGATGGTCGGCAGGTCGACGGGCGGAAGGGCGAGGTCGGCGAGGAGGTGGCTGCGCGGGAGTGCGGTGACGGCCGGGCGGTCCGGGCCGAGGGCGCGGGAGAGGTAGAGGCAGGCGTCGTAGTCGATGGCGCGGAGCACGCCGTCGGCGACGAGGAGGTTGGGGTTGCGGGCGGTGCGGTCGACGTTGTGGAGGAAGCGGTCGGCGGCGGCGATGGCGGCGAGGGCCGGGCCGCGGGCGAGGTCGGGCACGAGATCGGCGGGGGTGGCCGGGCGTGCGTCGGGGATGAAGGCGATGCCGAGGTTCCAGCCGCCGCTGCGCTGGACGAGGCCGTCGAACTCGTCGGTGCCGACCATCCACGGGAAGGCGTCGGCGAGGAAGAGCGGGCGGGCGGCGGGGACCGGCGCGCCGAAGGCGGCGGCGATGCCGAGGGCGAGGTATTCGGTGAGGAGGCCGAAGGGGCCGGGGCCGGCGCCCGAGAACTTGAGGACCCAAGGCGTGCCGTCGGCGGTCTCGGCGACGGCGGGGCTGGTGCTGGCGTGGGGGAGGACGGCGAGGATGCGGGCGACGGTCTCGGCTGGGCACCGGGACGCGGGCGGGCGGGACCGGGGTCCCGCCCTGTTCTGTCGTCATCGCATCGGCCCGGGCATCGGCGCGACCCGGATCAGGCGTGCTTGCGGGAGCCCTTGTGCGGCGCCCAGATCTTCTTGTTGGTCAGGTAGAGGAGCACGGTCAGGCCGATGAGGAAGAGGACGGCGGTGAGGCCAACGGCCTTGCGCGCCATCATCTTTGGCTCGGCGGTCCACATCAGGAAAGCCGCGACATCCTGCGCCATCTGCTCGACCGTCGCCGGCGTGCCGTCGGCGTAGGTGACGGCGTCGTCGCTGAGCGGCGGCGGCATCGAGATCCAGCCGGCGGAGAAGACCGGGTTCTCGTAGAGCGTGGCGCCGGCCTCGGTCTTCTCCTCGCCGGTGAAGCCGTGGAGGAGGCTGGCGATGTACTCGGGGCCACCGATGCCATGCATGAGCTGGTTGAAGCCGAGGCCGACCGGGCCACTGAAACCGGCACGGGCCTTGGCCATCAGCGTCAGGTCGGGCGCCGTCGGGTAGGGCGAGGTCTGGAAGTGGTCGGACGGGATCGCCGGACGGTCCTCGCCGGTCTCGGCGTCGGTGACGTCGTGCATCGCCGCGTAGGCGCGCATCTGTTCGTCCGTCATCGACGGGCCGCCGGGCTCGGAGAGCTCGCGGTAGGGCAGGAACTTCAGGCCGTGGCAGGCCGAGCAGACCTCGGTGTAGACCTGCAGGCCGCGCTGGAGCTGGGCCTGGTCGAAGCGACCGAAGGGGCCTTCGAAGGAGAAGGCGTAGTCGGTGACGTGGCCTCCGCCATGCTCCTGGGCGAGGGCGGCGCCCCCGCCGAGGCTGAGCGCCGCGACAGCCGCGAGGATCGTGGTCTTGAACATGGCCTGGCTCCTGCGCGGGGTCTTCATTCGGCGGGCTTGCTGATGGCGGCGTTGGCCATGCCTTCCTCGCCGGTGCCATAGTGCTCGCGGAAGTCGGCTTCGATCGACGCGGCCTGAGGCAGCGGCTTCTCGACGATGCCGAGGATCGGCATGATCACCAGGAAGAAGGCGAACCAGTAGAGCGTGCCGAGCTGGCTCATGATGACGAAGGGCTGCGCGGGCGGCTGCGAGCCGCACCACATCAGCATCACGAAATCGACGGCGAGGATCCAGAACCAGACCTTGAACATCGGGCGGTAGCGGCCCGACCGGACGCGGCTGGTGTCGAGCCACGGCAGGAACAGCAGGACCGCGATCGAGCCGAACATGGTCAGCACGCCGGCGAGCTTCGAGTTGATGAAGAGGATGTCGAAGGTGATGGCGCGGAGCATCGCGTAGAAGGGCAGGAAGTACCATTCCGGCACGATATGCGCCGGCGTCTTCAGCGGGTTGGCCTCGACGTAATTATCTGGGTGACCGAGGAAGTTCGGCATGAAGCCGACGATCGCGGCGAAGATCACCAGGATGAAGACGAGGGCGAAGAGGTCCTTGATGACGAAATAGGGCCAGAAGGGCAGCGTGTCGGCGTCGACTTCCTTCTTGGAGCCCGTGCGCACCGGAACGCCGGTCGGGTTGTTGTTGCCGGTGGTGTGGAACGCCCAGATGTGGACGATCACGAGGCCGGCGATCACGAACGGCAGCAGGTAGTGCAGCGAGAAGAAGCGGTTGAGCGTCGGGTTGTCGACCGCCGGCCCGCCGAGCAGCCAGGTCTGGATGTCCCCGCCGATGAGCGGGATCGCCGAGAACAGGCCGGTGATGACGGTGGCGCCCCAGAACGACATCTGGCCCCAGGGCAGGACGTAGCCCATGAAGGCCGTCGCCATCATCAGGAGGTAGATGAGCATGCCGACGATCCAGGTGATCTCGCGCGGGGCCTTGTACGAGCCGTAGTAGATGCCGCGGAAGATGTGGAAATAGACGGCGAAGAAGAACAGCGACGCCCCGTTGGCGTGGACGTAGCGCAGCGCCCAGCCGCCGTTCACGTCGCGCATGATGTGCTCGACGGAGGCGAAGGCGAGGGAGGTATGGGGGGTGTAGTGCATCACCAGCACCACGCCCGTCGCGATCTGCATCGCGAGGCAGAAGGTCAGGACGATGCCCCAGATCCACATCCAGTTGAGGTTCTTGGGCGTCGGGATGAACAGCGTCGAGTGAAGGACGCCGATGATCGGAAGCCGGCTCTCGACCCACTTCTCGAAGCCGGTCTTCGGGACGTAGGGCTCGTGGGGGATGCCGCTCATGCCGAAGCTCCCAGCTGCAGGACCGTGTCGGACGTGAAGGTCACGATGGGGATGTGCAGGTTTTCCGGCGCGGGGCCGCTGCGGATCCGGCCGGCGGTGTCGTAGGTCGAGCCGTGGCACGGGCAGAACCAGCCATTGTAGGCTCCGGCTTCGCCCAGAGGCACGCAGCCGAGGTGGGTGCAGACGCCGATCATGACCAGCCACTCTTCCTTGCCGGCCATCGCCCGGTTGTCGTCGGTGGCGAGGGCATCGGGGGCAAGGTTCGGGTTGCGCGCGCTGGAGTCCGGCAGGGTGCTGACGTCGACGTCCTTGGCTGCGGCGATCTCGTCGGCGGTGCGGTGGCGGACGAAGACCGGCTTGCCGAGGAACTTCACGGTGAGCTGGGCGCCCTCCTCGACCGTCGAGACGTCGACCTGGATCGAGGCGAGGGCCTGGACGTCGGCGGAGGGGTTCATCTGGTTGATCAGCGGCCAGACGACCGCTGCCGTCGCGATGCCCCCGGCTGCGCCTGTCGCCACGAAGAGGAAATCCCTGCGGGTTCCCGACGGATGTTCCACATGGGCCACGCGCTTCGCTCCTTGCTCTGCACTCCGTTGCCGGGCGCTGCGACTGGGGTCCGGCCCGGCGGCCGGTTAGTCCGGGGTTAGACAATTCACGGGATTTCGTCCAGCGGTCTCTGCGCCATGATGACGCGTACGCGTCATCATGGCGCGCCTACCCGCCGCGGTGATAGGGGGAGCCTGCGAGGATCGAGGCGGCGCGGTAGAGCTGCTCGGCGAGCATCACCCGGGCGAGCATGTGGGGCCAGACCATTGCCCCGAAGGAGAGGCGGATACGGGCCTTGTCCCGGAGCGCCGGATCGAGGCCATCGGCGCCGCCGATCGCGAAGGCGAGATCGCGCTGGCCGGAATCGGCAGTGCGGCGCAGCAGGGCGGCGAAGCCGGGAGAGTCGAGCCGGTCGCCGCGCTCGTCGAGCACCGCAAGGACAGCACCGTCGGGCAGGGCGGCGGCGAGGAGCGCCGCCTCGGCCGCCGGGCCGCCGCCGCGGCGGTCCTCGACCTCGACGACGCGAGCCGGTCCGAGGCCGAGCGGGCGTCCGCTGCGGTCGAAGCGCGTCAGGTAGTCGGCGACGAGCGACGCCTCGGGTCCGGCGCGCAGGCGGCCGACGGCCAGGATGTGGATGCGCATGAGGCCAGCCCCGGTTCCGGACGGCCCGCCGCGGGCCACCCTTCGACTCCGCTAGCAGGGCTCGACCGGCTGATCGAGGACTCCGCGGCCTGATCGGGCAGGCTCCCCGTGGTCGATTCGCGTCAGCTTGAGACTAGGCGGGGCTCGAGCGCCATGCGCACCAGTGACGCTACCGACGATCGGAACCAGCCGGGATCGACCGCACGGGAGACCGTACGGCCGCATTGCACCCGAAGTCGGGCCAGGTCAGACCGGGTCGACCGCCTGGGGCCGCACGGTGGGTTGTGGCTGCCACATCTTCTCGAGCTGGTAGAAGTCGCGCACCTCGGGCCGGAAGACGTGGACGATCACGTCGCCTGCGTCGATCAGCACCCAGTCGCCGAGCTCCTTGCCCTCGGTCCTCACGACGAGGCCGCGGTCCTGCTTGAGGCGGTCGGCGAGGTGCTCGGCGATCGCCGAGACCTGGCGCGACGAGCGGCCGCTGGCGATCACCATGTGATCGGCCATCTCCGACTTGCCTGCGAGCGGGATCGTGACGATTTCCTCGGCCTTGTCGTCTTCGAGCGAGGCGAGGATGTCCGACAGCAGCGCGCTGCTGTCCTTGTCCCCCCGTAGCGGCACGAAAGTGCCTGCGGGGGTGGCGGCCTGGGCCGCCGGGGTCTGTTGAGTCAGCGGTGACTCCTCCGGTCTGGCACGCCGATGTTGCCCGGCGCCGGCTTTCTCAATGTAGTCCAGACCGGGCCTTTTCTCAAGGCGTCCCGTCACTGCGGTTAAAGTCCGCCCGGAAAGCGGCCGGAGCGGCCGGTTTCAGAGCCTGCCGATCCGCTCGACGAGGAGCGCGAAGAAGGCGGCGTCGTCGACCTCGGTGACGTAGTGGACGTTGCGCGGCCGGTCGGTGGCGCCCCACCAGTCGACGACGGTCTGGCCCATGGTGAGCTCGGAGACGGTCTCGACCTCGACGTTGACGAGGCGGCCGCGGTAAATCTCTGGCCGGATCAGGAAGGCGATGACGTTCGGGTCGTGGAGCGGGCCGCCATCGGAGCCGTAGCGTTCCATGTCGAAGGCCTGGGCGAAGGCGAGCATCTCGGCGACGGCGTTGCCGGCGCGGGTGCCGACGGCGCGGAAGGCGCCGATCCGGTCGCTGCTCGTCACCGCGCGGTGGGTGACGTCGAGCGGGTGGAGGACGATCGGCGCCCCCGAGGCGAGGACCGCCTTGGCGGCGTGGGGATCGGCGAAGACGTTGAATTCGGCCACCGGGGTGATGTTGCCGCCCTCCGACCGGCCACCGGCCATCGCGACGATCTGCGCGACGCGGCCGACGATGTCGGGGGCGCTCGCGAAGGCGGTGGCAATGTTGGTCATCGGGCCGAGCAGGCAGAGGGTCACCGTGCCAGCGGGCTCGCGGCGCAGGGTCTCGACGATGAAGTCGACCGCGCTCTGGGCGCCGGGCTGCATGGTCGGGGCGGGGAGTTCGGGGCCGTTGAGGCCGGTTTCGCCGTGGACCTCCTCGGCGGTGACGAGCGTCCGCTTCAGCGGCGTCGCCGCCCCGGCGTGGACGGGCACGTCGGTGCGTCCGGCGAGCTCGCAGATCTTCAGGGCGTTGCGGGTGGTCAACGGCAGGGGGACGTTGCCGGCGACCGTGCAGATGCCGAGCACCTCGATCTCCGGGCTGCCGAGGGCGGTCAGGATCGCGATGGCGTCGTCCTGGCCGGGGTCGGTGTCGATGATTATGCGGTGGGTCATCTCTGCTGTTCTCGGTCGCTCGTTCGGGCATTCCCCGCGAAGCGACATCGCCGACCCGGTGCGGGACGGGCCCCTGCCCGCGGCGCGACAATTTCACGCCGCGGGCGGAATTGAAAGAGGCGGGAAGAGGCAGTGGCCCCCCGCAATTAGGGGACTCGACGGCCGCCAACACGCGTCGGACGCGGTATCAGCCGGGGCAATGCGCCCCGGTCTCGACCCAGGCGGAGATGAGCGCGCCGAAGCTCTCCTGGGTGCCCGGCGCGGGCTCGCGGCCTTCGCCCGGGTCCCAGCCCCAGCCGACGAGGTCGTCGTGGGCCATGTGCTCGACGATTTCCGCGAGGCTCCGCCCGCCGTTGCGCTCCGGGTCCTTGAGCTGGACGCAGATGTCGCCGAGCGGCTTGCCGACCCAGGCCATGGACAGGGGTGCGAAGTGCCAGGCCGGGTTGCCGGGGAGCGAGCGCAGCGTATCGGACTGCGCCACCAGGGTGACGTTCTCCGGGCCGTGGCAGGTCGTGCACATCATCCCCGGAGCGCCCATGTCGGCCTCGCCGCGCACCACCGGCGGCTGGTGGGGATGCATGTCCATCCCCTGCGTCGGCACGTCGCCGACCGGGTGGCAGTTCAGGCAGCGCGGATGCTCGATGACCTTCCCCGCCTCCTCGAAGAGCGCGGCCGAGCGTGCCGCCTCGTCGGAGATGCCGTCGAAGTCCGACACCGGCTTCAGATCCTCGGCCGCGGCCGGCAAGGCGAGGCCGGCGGCCAGCAAGGCCGCCAGTGCGTAGCGCGCGGGCCATCACGACAGCTCCGCCCTCGCCAGCGGCAGCCTTCGCACCGGCTGGCCGGTGAGGCGGCGCCAGGCGTTGCCGACGGCCGGGCCGATCGGCGGCACCCCCGGCTCGCCGACGCCGGTCGGGGCTTCGCTGGAGGCGATCACCGCCACCTCGACGGCAGGCATCTCGTTGATGCGGAGCGAGCGGTAGTCGTGGAAGTTCGACTCGACGATCCGCCCGCCCGCGCCGAGGCTCACCGCGTCGAAGAGCACGGCGCCGAGGCCGTAGCCGACGCCGCCCTCCATCTGCGCCCGGATGACGTTGGGGTTGACGGCGATGCCGCAATCGACGGCCACCCAAACCTTGTGGACACGCGGCATACCGTTCTCGACGGAGACCTCGGCGATCTCGGCGACGTAGGTGTTGAAGCTCTTGTGGAGTGCTACGCCACGCTGGCGTCCTTCCGGGACCGTGCCGCCCCAGTCGGCGAGCTCGGCCACCCGCGTCAGCACACCGGCGTGGCGCGGGTTCTTGTCGCCGAGGAGCGCGAGGCGGCCCTGCACCGGGTCCTTGCCGCCGGCCTCGAGCAGTTCGTCGACGAAGCTTTCCACGGCGAAGCCGGTATGGGTATGGCCGACCGACCGCCACCACAGCACGGGGACGGGGAGATCCGTCGCCGTCGCGGTGACGTGGAGGTTCGGGATTGCATAGGGCAGGTCGGAGGCGCCCTCGACCGTCGTCTCGTCGAACTCGCCCTTCTTCATCAGCGACTGGCCGACGATGTGCTGCTGCCAGGCGACGATGGTGCCGTCCTTGTCGATCGCGCCCTTCAGGTTGTGGAGGTAGACCGGGCGGTAGTAGCCGCCGCGGATATCGTCCTCGCGCGTCCACATGTGCTTCACCGGCCGCTCCATGCCGGACGCCGCGAAGACCGCCGCGGCCTCGCGCATGTAGGGCGAGCCGAACTGCGCCCGCCGGCCGAAGCTTCCGCCGGCGAGCTGGGTGTGGACCCGGACCATCGCCGGGTCGACGCCGCAGACCTCGGCGATCGCCGCCTTGTCCTGGCCGGGGAACTGCGCGCCGTTCAGGCAGTCGATCGAGCCGTCGGCGTTGCGCATCAGCACGGCGTCGAGCGGCTCCATCGGGGCATGGGCGAGGTAGGGGAAGATGATCTCGCGCTCGAGGACGGTCAGGCCCTCGCCCGCGAAAGCGGCCTCAACGTCGCCGGTCTTCGCGGCCTCCGTGCCCGACTGGCGGAAGAGGGCGCGGTAGTCGTCCTCGATCTGCTGGCTCGAGCGCGTCTCGGCAGCGGCGAGGTCCCACTCGACCTTCAGCGCCGCCCGGCCCTTGAGGGCTGCCCAGGTGTTCTCGCCATAGACCGCGACCCCCTGCGGGACCGCCTTCACGTCGACGACGCCGGGCACCGCGCGGGCGGCGCTGTCGTCGAAGCTCTTCACCGCCGCGCCGAAATGCTCGGGGTGAGCGACCATGGCGACGACCATGTTCTCCGCCAGCACGTCGAGGGTGAAGATCGCCTGGCCGGTCGATTTCGCCAGCGTGTCGAGCTTCGGGAGCTCCGTGCCGATCAGCACGAAGTCGGCGGGGTCCTTCAGCGTCGGCTTCTCGGGAACCGGCATCGTCGCGGCGAGGTCCGCGAGCTCGCCGAAGCCGGTCTCGTTGCCCGAGCCCTCATGGCGGACGCGGCCCTTGGCGACGGTGATTTCTCCCGCCGGCACGCCCCAGGTCTCGGCCGCGGCGGCGACGAGCATCGCCCGGGCGGTCGCGCCGGCCGTGCGCATCTGGTCAAAGGAGTTGGCGATGGCGGTGGAACCGCCGGTGCCCTGCAGGCCGAACATGAGATTCGCATAGAGCGCGTCGTCGGCCGGGGCGGCGGCGGCGCGCATCTGGCTCCAGTCGGCGTCCATCTCCTCGGCGACAATGGTAGCGAGGCCGGTGTAGGGGCCCTGTCCGAACTCGATGTGCTTCGAGAGCACGGTCACCGTGCCGTCGGGTGCCACGCGCACGAAGGCGTTGAACGGGCGCGCGCCGGTCACGTCGGCGGGGGTGCCGCGGAGGAGCGCATCGGCGGCGTAGCCGCGCGGGGCGAGGGCGACGCCGATCACGAGGCCCATCCCGGCGAGGAAGGCGCGGCGGCTGGCTTGCAGTGTCATGGCTCAGCCCTCCAGCGTCGCGGCGGCGTCGTGGATCGCCGCCGGATACGAACGTAGGTCGCGCAGCGGCAGATGTTCCCCGCCATGGCGTCGTCGATGTCCTCGTCGGTCGGCTTCGGGACGAGCTGGAGCAGCGCGACGGCCGACATGATCTGGCCGGACTGGCAGTAGCCGCACTGGGGCACGTCGATCGCCACCCAGGCGGCCTGCACCGCCTTGGCCTCGGCGCCATCGATACCCTCGATCGTCACGACCTCGGAGCCGTCGACCATCGAGACCGGCGTGACGCACGAGCGGCGCGGCATGCCGTCGAGGTGGACGGTGCAGGCGCCGCACTGGGCGACGCCGCAGCCGTACTTGGTGCCGGTGAGGCGGGCCTCGTCGCGGATCACCCAGAGGAGCGGCGTGTCAGGGTCGCCGTCGAAGCGCGTCTCCTGACCGTTCAGGGTGAAACTGACCATGCCCACTTCCTCCTGCTGAGCACGCGGGGGGACGCGCGCCATTGGCTCCCGACGATTCTAGGTCATCGCGGCGCCGTGACAACGCCTCCCCGGAGGATTGCGAAGCGAGGTGGGCGAAACCCGCCGCACTCGGCGGCGGGGATAAGCGCGTTTCAGCGTCAGGCGGTGACGAGCTGGCCGCGGACGAGCTTCTCGTAGTCCTGGGCGATCTCGCGGGTGAGCTCGCCGACCTCGAAGCTGTAGGGGCCGATTTCGCCGACGGGCGTCACTTCGGCGGCGGTGCCGGTCAGCCAGCACTGCTGGAAGTCGGCCATCTCGCTCGGCTCGATGTGGCGCTCGTTCACGCGGATGCCCTTTTCCTTCAGCATCTGCAGGACGGTCTGCCGGGTGATGCCGTTGAGGAAGCAGTCGGGATCGGGGGTGTGGACCTCGCCGTCCTTGACGAAGAAGACGTTCGCCCCGGTCGCCTCGGCGACGAAGCCGCGGTAGTCCATCATGATCGCGTCGGAGCAGCCCTTGGCCTCGGCGGCGTGCTTGGACATCGTGCAGATCATGTAGAGGCCGGCGGCCTTGGCCTGGCTCGGGATGGTCTCCGGGCTCGGGCGCTTCCACTTGGAGATGTCGAGCTTGGCGCCCTTCATCTTGGCGTCGCCGTAGTAGGCGCCCCACTCCCAGGTCGCGACCGCCATGTGCACGGGATTGCGCGAGCTGGAGACGCCCATGTCCTCGCCCGAGCCGCGCCACATGATCGCGCGGACGTAGGCATCCTCGAAGCCGTTGGCCTTCAGGACGGCGCACTTGGCCGCGTCGATCTCGTCAGCCGTGTAGGGCTGCGGCATGTCGAGGAGGGAGGCCGAGTTCAGCAGCCGCTCGCTGTGCTCGCGGCCCTTGAAGATCGTGCCGCCGTAGCAGCGCTCGCCCTCGAAGACCGAGCTTGCGTAGTGCAGGGCGTGGGTCAGGACGTGCACCTTGGCCTCGCGCCACGGGACGAGCTGCCCGTTCATCCAGATGACGCCGTCGCGGTCGTCGTATGCGCCAGCCATGGTATTTCTCGCTTTCGTGATATTGCGCCGCTATCGCCTCGGGCGACAGTTTCTTGCGCCGAAGTCCGGTGGGGCTACCATTTGCGTCTTGGAATGTCAACATCCCTGACATAAACTCGGCGCCGACAGGGACAGGACCGGACATGAGCCAAGGCAGCTTCGCGACCAAGCCGACCCGCAGCGAGAAGCTCCTGTTCCTCACCGACGATCAGCTTCGGCAGGGTATCGAGTTGATGTATTTCGCCTATCGGGGCTTCACCGCCGACCCCGACCGCATCCTGGCGGAACGCGAATACGGCCGGGCGCACCACCGCGCGATCCACTTCATCAACCGCCGGCCCAACCTCACCGTGAACGAACTGCTGGAGTTTCTCGGGGTGACCAAGCAGAGCCTGAACCGCGTCCTGCGCCAGCTCGTCGACGACGGGCTGGTCGAGAGCCGAGTCGGGGTCAGCGACCGCCGCCACCGCAACCTGCGCCTGACCGCCGCCGGCCACCTCTTCGAGCAGGAGCTGTCCGCCGCCCAGCGCAAGCGGATGCGGGCGGCCTTTTCCTCCGCCGGACCCGAGGCGGTCCACGGTTTCCGCAAGGTGCTGGAGCAGATGATCGACCCGGAGGTGCGCGAGCGCGTCCTCAACTGGCTGGAGTCCCCGCGGCCATGACCGGGACAACGACTGGAAGCACCGTTGCCACGGCCCGGGGGACAAGCGCGACCGGGCCGGGCGGGGCGGCCACGGCCGGGGAGCCGCAGGCCCATATCCTCGTCGTCGACGATGACGCACGCCTGCGCACGCTGCTGCAGAAGTTCCTGTCACGCAGCGGCTTCTGGGTGACGCCGGCCCGCGATTCGCGCCATGCGCGGGCGCTGCTCGACGGTCTCGATTTCGACCTGATCGTCCTCGACGTGATGATGCCCGGCGAGACGGGGCTGGCGCTGACCGAGTCGCTGCGCGAGACGATGACGACGCCGATCCTGCTGCTCACCGCCCGCGGCGATGCCGACGACCGCATCCGCGGGCTGGAGGCGGGCGCCGACGACTACCTGGCCAAGCCCTTCGAGCCGCGCGAGCTGCTGCTGCGGATCAACGCCATCCTGCGGCGGGTGCCGAAGCCCCTGCCGAAGAGCGCGCCGCCCAAGACGCTGCATCTCGGCGAGGTCCGCTACGACATGGGAAGGGGAGAACTCTGGCGCGGCCGCGAGCTGATTCGCCTGACCGCGACGGAGGCGATGCTGATGCGGATCTTCGCCGGGCGTCCCAACGAGGCGGTGACGCGGGCGGAACTGGTGGAAGACCT
The DNA here is from genome assembly GCA_963798235.1 of uncultured Alphaproteobacteria bacterium. Taxonomy (GTDB): domain Bacteria; phylum Pseudomonadota; class Alphaproteobacteria; order Rhodobacterales; family Rhodobacteraceae; genus Amaricoccus. The sequence goes on from CAWCSN010000002.1 coordinate 174,034, forward strand.
CGGCGGCGGGATCGCCGAGGCGCAGGAGCGGGCGATCGACGTCCAGATCACCCGCCTTCGCCGCAAGATCGAGGACGACCCGCGGGCGCCGCGCTATCTCCAGACCGTGCGCGGCTCGGGCTACATGCTGGCGCCGGACTGACGGTGGTCGGCGGACCGACGCGTCGGCGAAGCCCGCTTCGGTCGAAAGGCAGGGGATCGTTCAGGAGAGCGGTCCGTTTCAGACCGGCTCATCCTCGATGATCAGCAGCTCGGCGCCGCCGTCCGCGAAGTTGGCGAGATCGCCGGCAGCGGCAGCACCCTCGGCGCAGCCCAGTCCCGCCTGGAGGTCCGCCATCGAGGCGAAATGCAGCGTCGCGACCAGGTGCGCATCGCAGTCGCCGGCGGGCGACACGACGGCGCCCCTGCTGACCTCGTACTTCGTCAAACCGGGGATTTTCTTCGCCAGAGGGATATGCGTCGCGGCGTAGTAGGCATCGAACGCCGCGGCGTCCTTGGGTGTGCGGTAGATCACCAGCAGCTTGGTCAAGGCATTTCCTCCCGGATGCTTCGCCGCCCGAGGGCTGCGGCGCGGCCCTTGGGCGGGCCGTCGCGGCGGGAGCATGCGCGCGGTCCCGGCTGGCCGCAACCCGGACCAAGGGCTGGCCCGTGGCGCGGGTTTCGCGGCCGTCCTGCGGACAGCCCCCGCGCCTACTGCGGCGCGGGGATGAACTCGGCGTCGTCGCCGGGCGGCAGCTTGAAGCGGCCGTGCTCCCAGTCGCCGGCGCGCCACGCGTCCTTGGCCGCCTCGATGCGCTCGTTCGACGATGCGACGAAATTCCACCAGATGTAGCGCGGGCCGCCGAGGGTCTCGCCGCCGAGGAGCATCAGCCGGGCACCCTGCTCGCCGGCCTTCACCGCCAGCCGGTCGCCGGGGCGGAAGACCATCATCCGCCCGGCCTCGAACCGCTCGCCGGCAATCTCGACCGCGCCGGAGACGACATAGATGCCGCGGTCCTCGTGCTCGTCCGGCAGCGGCAGCCGCGCGCCGGGGGCGAGTTCGGCGTCGATGTAGAAGGTCTCGGAGAAGACCTTCACCGGCGCCCGCGCGCCCCAGGCGTTGCCGAGGATCAGCCGGGCCTTGATCCCGCCGTCCTCGAAGAAGGGCAGCGCCTCCTTGCCCTGGTGCTCGAAGGCCGCGCCGGTGTCCTCGGCCGACTCGGGCAGCGCCACCCAGGTCTGGATGCCGAAGAGCGACGAGGGGTTGGCCCGCGTCTCGGCGCTGGTGCGCTCGGAGTGGGTGACGCCCTCGCCCGCGATCATCCAGTTGACCTCGCCCGGATAGATCATCTGGTTCGAGCCGATGCTGTCGCGGTGCTGGAACTCGCCCTTGAAGAGATAGGTGACGGTCGCGAGCCCGATATGCGGGTGCGGGCGCACGTCGATGCCCTGGCCGGTGAGGAACTCGACCGGCCCCATCTCGTCGAAGAAGATGAAGGGGCCGACCATCTGCCGCTTCGGCGCCGGCAGGGCGCGCTTGACCGAGAAGCCGCCGAAGTCGCGGGCGCGCGGGATGATCAGAGTCTCGATGGAGTCGACGCCGGCGGTGTCGGGGCAGGTCGGGTCGAGGGTCGGGTTCCAGCTCATGACTTGGCTCCTTCGAGAACGTCGGCCCAGTCGGGGTGGCGGCGGAACTGCGCCACGGCGAAGGAGCAGAGCGGTCGGATTCTTCCGGCCCGCCGCCCGGGCGTCCGTCACCGCGCGGGTGACGAGCGCCTGGCCGACGCCCTGGCCGCGGAAGGCGTCGGGGACGCCGGTGTGGTCGATGACGAGGACGCCCTCGCCGGCGCGAGCATAGGTCAGCTCCGCCTCGTCGTCGCCGACGCGGTAGACGTAGCGGCCGCCGCCGGCGCTTTCCTCGAGGGTGATTTCATTCGGCTCGATCGTCATGGCTCTCTCCCTTGGCTTCAGCGCAGGAACGCCGCGATCGCGGCGATCTCGGACCGGGCGATCTCGTGACCGCCGCGGCTCCAGTGTGTCTCGACCTCCGCCCCCTGCGCCCGGAACCAGGCGTCGAGGGCGCGGGTCTCCTCCGGCGGGCAGATCGGGTCGCGCTCGCCGGCGGTGATCAGCACCTTCGTCGTCACCGGTGCGGGATTCGGCTCCCACGGGATCAGCGGATGCAGGAGCACGGCGCGGCCGAAGAGGTCGGGCCGGGCGAAGATCACGCTCGCGAGGATGTTCGCGCCGTTCGAGTAGCCGAGGCCGATGACCTCGCTCGGCTTGCCCGCCGCGACCTGGCCCTCGACGAAGGCCACCATCGCCGCGGTGCGCCGCGCGAGGTCGTCCATGTCGTAGACGCCCTCGCCGCTCCGCCGGAAGAAGCGCAGCGCCCCGTGCTCGGAGACGTCGCCGCGCGGCGCCACGATGGCGGCGCCGGGCATGAGTTCGCGGACCAGCGGCACGAACTGGTTCTCGGTGCCGCCGGTGCCGTGGAAGGCGAAGACCAGCTTCCGGCCGACGGCCTGGTTCTCCGCGTGATAGGCGTAGGTATCGGGCGCGAGGGTCATGCGATCGGCTCCAGATTTTCCTCAAGCCACGTGCGGAGATGCGCGTGCCGTTGCGGCAGCTTCAGCGCCTCGCCGAGATGGGCTGTGTCCTCGTCCCGGTCGAACCCGGGCTCGTTGGTCGCCACCTCGAACAGCACGCCGCCGGGTGTACGGAAGTAGATGGCCCAGAAGTAGTCGCGGTCGATGACCGGCGTGACCTGATAGCCGGTGTCGAGCAGCGCCTTGCGCACGTCGAGCTGTGCCGCGCGGTCCGGCACCGCGAAGGCGATGTGATGGACCGAGCCGGCGCCGAGGTCGGCGCGCGGGCTGTCGGGCAGCGTCTCGATGTCGATGACATCGGCGCCGTTGCCGCCCTCGCGGATGAGCCGGGCGACCCCGTCGCGGGATTCGACCGGGGCATAGCCCATGAAGCGCAGCAGCTCGTCGGTGGCGCCCCCGTCCCGCAGGCGCAGCGACGCGCCGCGGAAGCCGCGAATCGCGAAGTGCTCGGGTACGCCGCCGCCGGTCCACGGGGCGCGGGCGTCCTCGACCTCGACGAGGGCGAACTCGTCGCCGTCGGGGCCGGTGAAGAGCAGGCGGCGCTCGCCGAAGCGCTCGTCCTCGGAGAGCGAGGTGACGCCGCGCTCGAGCAGGCGGTCGCGCCAGTAGGGGAGTGCCCCCACCGGCACCGCGAAGGCGGTCAGCCCGACCTCGCCGGCGCCGCGCTGGCGCTCGGCCATGTGCGGGAAGGGGAAATAGGTCATCACCGAGCCCGGCGTGCCGAGCTCGTCGCCGTAGTAGAGGTGGTAGACGTCGGGAGCGTCGAAGTTGACGGTCTTCTTGACCCGCCTGAGGCCGAGGGTGTCGGTGAAGAAGGCGTTGTTGACGCGGGCGTCACCGGCCATCGAGGTGACGTGGTGCAGGCCCTGGATCTGGTTCAGCATTGGAGAGTCCTCCGGTTCTGATTGACCGGGAAGATAGGCCCTGTCCGGCGATCAACAAACCCGTCCGCCGCGTACGCATTGTTCGCCGATCGGAAACGGCGCTCGTCCGCTGAGGGTAACGCGGCTTTAAGTTTTGGAGGCGACCTTGGTCCTGCGTCGCGTTGGCCGCGGGAGGCCGGATGACAGCCTGGTATCTGGAGTTGTGTGCTGGCGGGTCTCCTTCCGCCGCTTTTGGCTGCAGCGCTTCGGGTCCGGTGGGCGGCAACGTGCCCGGTCCGAACGCGCATTCTTCATCGTTCCCGCGCTGGCGCGACGCGCCCCCCGCGCCTCGTCGCTAGCCGCGACGGGCGCGGCCCGGATGTCGCGGACGCCTTCCATGGCCGTCGGGAATATCTACCCATTGATTTCACTCGGGTGACGATCATGGATCGGCCAGAAACGCCCTTTCCTGCACCCCCGATTGTCGCCCTTTGAAGCACGAGGCCGCGTCATCGGACGGGATTGCGGGTAAGGGCCGAATGCGACGGCTGGATCGAGCGTCTTGCCGGCGAGATGACCGAGCGCTGGAGCACTCGGCGTTGATCCCGATGCCTTCCGGCCGATAGGCACCGTTGAGAGCTGGCAAGTAAACATTCTTGCGGCGGCCCGTAGGCGGGATTACCAATTCTGACTGCCTGTGCCATTGACACCCAAACCCCGACCGGGGATCCGGTCATTCAGAAGGAAGACGAAGATGAAGCGCATCCTCATGGCCGCCGGGCTCGCTTGTCTGCTGGGGGCTCCGGCCTTCGCGCAGATGGAGGTCACCTGCGGCGACTACAGCATCATGGACAACGCCAAGCAGATGGAGACGATCGCGGCGCTGGAGTCAGAAACCTCGGGAATGTCAGGCGGCGAACAGCTGACCGCTGACGCCATGCACGAGAAGCTGGCCGCTGGCTGCAAGGACCAGGTGGACATGCTCATCATCGACGTCATCAAGGCCAAATAAGGCTCCCAGTCTGCACTCCACTCTGGGGCGATCCGGCTCGGCCGGGTCGTTCCAGAGGTCACTGTTGCCGGCCATGCGCCGGGACGTCCCGGATACCCGGGCTCCGCGGCGTCGGGACGGTTCTTTGGGATTGCACTGCTTTGCCTCGGAGCAGCATGTTGGCCGGGCCAAACGCCCGTCGCGGCATCCTCGGCGCCCACCATCGCAATGCTGATCTACAACGCCATGATCGCCCTGTCTTTGGTCTCTGCGCCTCGGAGCGCTTGGTGGCATCCTGCTTTTGGCGGCGGTGGCGTTGCACGCCGCGGTAGCCGCGCCGCTCCTGCAGCCTGCGCGCGGGTCATCGACGTTGAGAGAAGGGATCAAGATGGAACGCCACTATCGTAAACTAGGCCTGCACCTTGCCGCTCTGGCGTTTCTTGTGGGACATGCGTTTCCCGCTCTGGCTCAGGTCGATCCGTTGCCGTCGTGGAATGCGGGTCCGGCCAAGCAGGCGATTCTCGATTTCGTTGCCGAGACGACCACCGCGGGCGACCCTGATTTCGTGCCGCCTGCCGAGCGGATTGCGACCTTCGACCAGGATGGCACTCTCTGGGTGGAGCATCCGGTCTACAGCCAGCTCGTCTACATCCTTGACCGCGTTCCGGCGATCGTGAAGGCAAAGCCGGAACTCGCCGACGTCGAGCCGTTCAAGACCGTGCTGACCGGTGACTTCGCCGCGATCGCCAAACTGCCGATGGCCGATCTCGAAAAGCTCGCCGTGGTCGCGCTCACCGGCATGACCACCGACGAGTTCCAGGCCCAGGTCGACCCGTGGATCGCAGAGGCCAAGGACAAGCGCTGGGGGCGGCACTACACCGAGCTCACCTACCAGCCCATGCAGGAGGTGATGGAATTCCTGCGGGCCCACGAGTTCAAGACCTATATCGTCACCGGCGGCGGCCAGGATTTCGTCCGGACCTACAGCGAGCCGATCTACGGCGTTCCACCGGAGCAGGTCGTCGGCACGGCGGGCGAGGTCACCTACAGCTATGGCCCGGACGGCGCGCCGATCCTGACCAAGGAGCCCAAGATGCTCCTGAACGACAACGACGCGGGCAAGCCCGAAGGCATCCACCTGATGATCGGGCGGCGGCCGCTGGCGGCCTTCGGCAACACCTCGGGCGACCAGCAGATGCTGGAGTACACCAAGGCGGGCGATGGCGCGCGACTGGCGATGCTGGTGCTGCATGACGACGCCAAGGGCGAGTATGCCTATGGACCGGCGCAGGGCCTGCCCGACACCAAGGTGGGCGCGTTCTCGCAGGACCTCTACGACGAAGCGCAAAAGGACGGATGGGTCGTCATCAGCATGAAGGACGACTGGAACCGCATCTTCTCCTTCGAAGACAAGCCAAAGTAAGCAGCGCTCGATAGCGGTGTCCAGATCAGCGCGACGGTTTCGCGCAATGACAATCGGGCGGCGCTGTTCTCCGCTGCGGCGCCTATTGACCACTGGTGGCCCGGCGACCAGCCGGATACGAGGAAGCCGCCGCGGCAAATCTACAACTGGCCGTCCAGGCCAAGCGCGGTTCTCGCCAACCAAGGAGCTTCTGAGTGAAGAAAATCAACCTCAGCCTGGCCGTCGGAGCCGCGCTGATTGCGTCCTCCACCATGGTATTCGCACGCGCTGATATCGGTGTGCTGACCTGCAAGCTGAAGGATGTCCATAACGACATCGTCTATACCAGCGAGGAATTCGCTTGTGAATTCAAGCCGAACGTCGGCGACGTCCAGACCTACACCGGGCAGATAAAGAGCCTCGGCGTCGATCTTTCGGTTACGAAGGACATGACGATGGTCTGGGCGGTGCTGGCGCCATCCGGTGACCCGACCAAGGCCAGCTCCCTGGCTGGCAAGTACGTCGGCGGAACCGCGGCACTTTCGCTAGGCGCCGGCGCGGCGGCGAACATCCTTGTCGGCGGCGGCAAGGACTCCTTCACCCTGCAACCGCTCAGTGCCTCGGGTATTGTCGGAGCGGGCGCCGCTCTGGACGTCGAGGAATTCGAACTCCGTTGACTCTTCGGGACGGCCTCAAGAGGCCGTCCCGTTTCCTTGGTCTGTATGCTCCGGGTTCTCGGAGTCAGTACATCACGGCGCGGCGGTAGGACCGGCGGGCAACGCCGGCGTAGGACACCGGCGTCAACGGCATGCCGATGATGTCGATGAAGACCGACACGTCCTTGCCAGTCTCCGGCACGTCGCCGCTGACCACGTCAACCGAATAGGTCAGGGTGTCGCCGGCAAGTTCGGGATCCTTCAGCACCAGCACGACCTGCTTCAGCACGCCGTTCTCCAGGATGGACAGGTCGGCGTTCGGCGGATCGCTGAGGAAGCTGTCGTGACCATGGCTCCAGAAGGGGATGAAGGCTTCCGTCGTCATGTTGCCGGCGAGCCTTTCCGGCCGGTCGGCGAAGAAAAGCGTCGTCTTGTCGACGCCGGTCAGCGCCAGCTTGCCGGCCGCCTTGTCGTAAGCCATCCCATCGGCGGTCTGCACGAAGAGAAAATCGGCCTTGTCGTCGGCGGCGCTGACGCTGTTCGCCTTGGTCAGGCTCGCAGCCGCGACGAGGGCGGGGGCTGCGAGCAGAAGTGTACGTCTGGTTGTCATTCGCTTCTCCAGCTTGGACCCCGACGGATCAATCGTCGTTCCAGCCCAAGCAACTGAGACCAGTAGATCATCAACGCCGCCGTTACCAGTAACCAAGGCGTTAGGTAGTGTCTCAGTTTTTTCTCAACTGAGACACTACCGGTGCGCTACTGGGCCTCAGGAGGTTTGCCCCGGACCGGGGGGCCGAACCCTAGCGAGGGCTGTCGTTGCAGGACCCAACATCAGAGAGAGCGAGCGCTGAGCCGCTCACCCGCAGGCCCCGATGTGGCCGCAGCTGGTGCAGAAGTCGCAGCCGTCGCGGCGGACCAGGGTCGGGTGGCCGCACTCGGGGCAGGGGCGGCCGGCCGTTGGCGCGGTTGAGCCGGGGGCGGGAGCGTCGGACCACAGGACGGTCGAGCCGGCGGTCGGGTAGCCACTCGCGTCGAGGACCCCGAGCATCGCGTAGCGGTGGATCAGCAGTCGCGCGACATAGGCGATCGTCGAGGGCTGGACCGCCTGCTTCTCGGTGCCGGGCTGGCGCGCGAAGAAGTCTCCCTGGGCCTCGGGCAGGTCCTTGAGGCCGCGGAGCTTCTTGCCGATCCACGCCGGGTCGATCACCCGCATGTCGAGGGACAGCGACTTGGTCAGGCCGTTGAATTCGAGCGGATAGGCGCCCGAGAGCCAGACCGAGAAGGGACGCTTGCTGCCGTCGGGCAGCACGCACTCCTTCACGAACATCGCGAAGTCGTCGCCGGTGTTGGGGTTGAGGATGTCGACCGTCCACGACAGCGTGCCGTCGACGCCCGACTTCGGCTCCTTGCGCGAGAACATCGCGTCGACGAGCGGGGTCTCGCCTTCGGGACCATCGAAGACCCCGAGGGCCTCGCAGCGATACTCGACCACCTTGGCGAAGGCCGAGACCGCACCGGGAAGCGGCACCGTCCGGCCGTCGGGCGGCATCGGCACGGAGAAGGGCGCGCCGGGGGTCTTGGCCAGACTGTCGAGCTTCAGCTTCAGCCAGGCGCGGTCCTGGGCGCGCAGGTCCATCGACAGGTTCTTGGCGAGCGCCGCCAGCCCGCGCGGGGTCTGCTCGCCGTTGACCCAGACCTCGAAGGGCTGCGGGGTGCCGTTGTCGACGTGGCCCACGAAGACCGCGAAGCGGTTCTGCGGCGCCTCGACCATGTAGGTCCACGACGGCGATCCCGCGGCCAGCTTCGGCCGGTGCGGCCAGCGCAGCGCCGCCAGCGCAACCTGAGGGGCGTCCGAGATGCGGATGCGGCGGTCGGGCTCGGACTGGTCGAGATCCTGCGGCGCCTCCTTTTCCAACGAGAGCACCGACCCGAGGACGCTGTTCGGCCGGTAGGTGGTGATGCCCTTGAGCCCGGCCCGCCACGCCTCGAGGTAGAGCGTCTCGAAGTCGGCGAAGGGGTAGTCCTCGGGCACGTTCACCGTCTTGGAGATCGCTGCGTCGACGAAGGGCTGGATCGCCGCCTGCATCCGCATGTGGTCCAGCGCCGCGATATCGAGCGCGCTGACGAAGGCCGGAGGCAGCGCCTCGGCATTGCCGCCGCGCGCCTTCCACAACCGCCAGGCGTGATCCTCGACGCGGTACTCGCGCATCGAGCCGTCGGCCTCGCGCTTCCGGCGGGTGTAGAACCACGAATAGGCCGGCTCGATGCCGTTCGAGGCGTTGTCGGCAAAGGCGAGGCTGATCGTGCCGGTCGGCGCAATCGAAAGCAGGTGGCTGTTGCGCATGCCCCCCGAGCGGATCGCGGTGCGCAGCGCCTCCGGCAGGCGCTGCGCCATGCCCGAGGCGAGGTACTTCTCCGCGTCGAAGACCGGGAAGGCACCCTTCTCCGCCGCGAGGGCAACGCTCGCCCGGTAGGCGGCGTCGCGCATCGCTTCGGCCAGGCCGGCGGCGAAGGCGCGGGCCTCGGCGCCGTCATAGCGCAGGCCGAGTTCGATCAGCGCGTCGCCGAGGCCGGTGAAGCCGAGGCCGATCCGGCGCTTCGCCGTCGCCTCCGCCGCCTGCTCGGGAAGCGGCCACACCGTCGCGGTGAGCACGTTGTCGAGCATCCGCACCGCCACCGCGACCGTCTCGGCAAAGGCCGCGGCGTCGAAGGTCGCCTCCGCGGTGAAGGCATTGCGGACGAAGCGGGTGAGGTCGATCGAGCCGAGGCAGCAGCAGCCGTGGTCGGGGATCGGGATTTCGCCGCAGGGGTTGGTCGCCTCGATGCGCTCGATGTAGTGGAGGTTGTTCTCGGCGTTGATGCGGTCGAGGAACAGCACCCCGGGCTCGGCCGCCTCGTAGGTGTTTCGCATGATCGCCGACCACAGGTCCCGCGCCCGGATCGTTGCGTAGACCCAGAGCCCGTCCTCGCGCCGGTGCACGCCGTCCGCGACCTGGGCGGTCCCCGGCTCGGCCTTGTGCACGAGTTCGAAGTCGCCGTCGGTCTCGACCGCGCGCATCAGCGCGTCACTGACCCCGACGGAGATGTTGAAGTTGTTGAGCCGCCCGGCCTGGCGCTTGGCCGAGACGAACTCGACGATGTCGGGATGGTCGCAGCGCAGCACCCCCATCTGGGCCCCGCGCCGCGCCCCGGCGCTCTCGACCGTGGCGCAGGACTGGTCGAAGACGTGCATGTAGCTGATCGGCCCCGAGGCGGCGCTGTCGGTGCCATGCACCTTCGCCCCGCGCGGCCGGATCGCCGAGAAGTCGTAGCCGACGCCGCCGCCGCGCCGCATCGTCTCGGCCGCCTGGCGGAGCGCGATGTAGATCCCGGGCTTGCCGTCGACCGTCTCGGAGACCGAGTCGCCGACCGGCTGGACGAAGCAGTTGATCAGGGTGACGTCGCGGATCCCCGTCCCCGCCGCCGAGTTGATCCGGCCGCCGGGGATGAACCCGTCCTCCAGCGCCTTCAGGAACACCGGCTCCCAGCGCGCCGGATCCGCCTCGACTGCCGCCAGCGCCCGCGCGACACGCAGCCGCACCGCCCGCGCCATGTCCGGGCCGTCGAGGTCGCGCTCGGCGCCCTTGGCGTACTTCTCGCGCAGGACGTCGAGGCTAACCTCCTGCCACGAAAGGCTCTCCTCCGGGCTGATGTGCAGATCGGGCTTGTTCATCGCGGGGCCTCTCGGCGCTGATCGTCCGCCGACTGGACGGCGCGCAGAAAGCCTAATATCTTGCGGTCGGCTGTCGCAACATATCTAGTGCTGGTTATGGCCGGAATCCACATCCTGAAGCTCTGCGTTGGCTGTGAAAGCATCGAGGATCTCCTCGGCTGGCAGGAGGCGCGCGCCGCCGAGCGACGGGCGACCGGGGCGGACCCGCGGCCCTTCCATGTCACGCGCATGTGGCCGAAACGCCAGGCCGAGGTCCTCGACGGCGGGTCGCTGTACTGGGTGATCAAGGGGCTGGTGCTCTGCCGCCAGCGGATCGTCGCGTTCGAGACCCATCAGGGTGAGGACGGGATCGGGCGGTGTCGGCTGCGACTCGACGCCGAGGTGGTGCGGACGACGCCGCAGCCGCGGCGGGCGTTCCAGGGGTGGCGGTACCTGCGGCCGTCGGATGCGCCGGCGGACCTCGGTTCGGCCGGGTCGGGGGTGGTGAGTCTGCCGCCGGCGCTGGCGGCGGGGCTGGCCGAGCTCGGGGTGATCTGAGGACGAGATGTCAAAGGTTCATGCAGGGACGTGGCGCCTGGAAGGCGTCTGGACAGCGTCTGGGCAGCGTCTGGACGAAATGACCCACTGGACCCGGCGGGCGGCGCGCCAGGCGCTGTGCTTCGCCACGCTGCTGACGCTCATTGCGGGAGGGTGCCTCCCGGCCTCGGCGGCGTCGAAATACAATTGGGACGCGATCGGGGTCGAGTTCTGCAAGGCGACACTGACCGGTGACATGGCGGCGATCCGGCCCCTGCTGACCGGGCAGCTTGCCCGTGACGTCGATTTCGCCGTCGCCGCCGGCAACCCGAACATGCCGCCGCCCAGCGTGCTGTTCCAGACCTACACCACCGAGGTGCCCGTCTGCGAGGTGCAGACCCGCAACGCCGCGCTCGTGGAGATCAGGCGCAGCGATCCGTCCCGGAAGGAGCTGGCCTGGTCGGAATACCTCGTCATCGTCCCGGAGATGGACGGCGGAAGCCGCATCGACGACGTGCTCTTCGCCACGAGAAAGAGCGACACGCTGCGGGCGCGGCTGGCCGCCTTCGCACGCTGATCGCCTGATGCGCGAAAAACGGTTGTCCCTCTCGCGCGGTCGCGTCTAGGATTCCCCCAAACCAAAAGGGAGGAATGGAATGCGACACTTCGTCATCGGAGCGGCTTGCGCGGCATTTGTTGCGCTCGGCGCGGCGGGCCATGCGGCCGACTATCCGGCGCCGGTCGAGGGCGACTACGTCATCAAGGACTTCACCTTTCACGACGGGACGGTGATGCCGGAGCTGAAGGTGCACTACACCACCGTCGGCGATCCCAAGGGTGAGCCGGTGGTGGTGCTGCACGGGACGGCCGGCAACGGCGCCAGCATGCTCGGCGACGGCTTCGCCGGGGCGCTCTTTGGACCGGGCCAGCCACTCGACGCGAGCCGCTACTACCTGATCATTCCCGACGCGATCGGGACTGGCGGTACGACGAAGCCGTCGGACGGGCTGCGGGCGGAGTTCCCGCGCTACAATTACGACGACATGGTCGCGGCGCAGGTCCAGCTGGTGAAGGAGGGGCTCGGGATCGAGCACGTGCGCCTCGTCATCGGCAACTCGATGGGCGGGATGCACGCCTGGCTTTGGGCGACGGAGTATCCCGACTACATCGACGCGGTCGTGCCGATGGCCTCGCTGCCGGCGCCGATGGCGGGACGCAACTGGATGATGCGGCGGATGATCGTCGACTCCGTCCGCAACGACCCGGCATGGAACAATGGCAACTACACCGAGCAGCCGCCCAACGTGCGGCTTGCCAACTTCTGGTTCGGGATCGCCACCGCGGGGGGCAACCAGGGCCTCTACGCCAAGGGGCCGACCAACGCCGAGGCCGACGCCTGGTTGAACGAGAAGATGGCGGCGGCCAAGGTCGGAGACGCCAACGACGTGATGTACCAGTGGGACTCGTCGCGGGACTTCGACCCTTCGGGTGATCTCGGGAAGATCAAGGCGCATGTCCTCGTGATCAACGCGGCCGATGACGAGCGCAATCCGCCGGAGCTCGGCATCCTCGAGAAGGCGATGCCGCAGATTGCCCATGGCGAGACCTACATCATCCCGGGGAGCCCGGAGACGAGCGGACACGGGACGACGGGGAGCCAGGCCAAGCTCTATGCCGAACCACTGGCGAAGTTCCTCGAGTCGGTGCCGGTGGCCGCCTACTGAAACCTGCGGAGGCAGCGGTGCCTCCGGCAGATCCGGAACGGCGGGGGCGCGCGCTCAGGTAAGGGGGGGCGCCTCGGTGGCAAGGCGGTCGCGAAGGGCGGCGAGCGCCTTGTCCGACGCCGCGTCCCATGGCGCCTCACGCGAGAGGAACAGCGTCGCCTGGCTGCGCAGGATCACGCCGTCTTCGAGGATGCGGAGGTGATTGTCGCGGAGCGTCGAGCCGGTGGTGGTGATGTCGGCGACGGCCTCGGCGGTCAGGTTCTTGACGGTTCCCTCGGTCGCGCCTTGGCTCTCGACGAGCTGGTAGTTGGCGATGCCGTGCGCCTCGAAGAAGGCGCGGACGAGGTGGAGGTACTTCGTCGCCACCCGCAGCCGCTGGCCGTGGCGGGCGCGGAACTCGGCGGCTGCCGCGTCGAGGTCGGCCATGTCGGCGACGTCGATCCAGAAGGCCGGCACCGCGACGACGAGGTCGGCGAAGCCGAAGCCCATCGGCGCGACCTCGGCCACCCGCTCGCTCCACCGCGGGATCTCCTCGCGCACGAGGTCCTGGCCGGTCACGCCGAGGTGCAGACGGCCGGCGGCCAGCTCGCGCGGGATCTCGGCGGCCGAGAGGAGCACCAGCTCGATCCCCTCGATGCCGCGCACCGCGCCGCGGTACTCGCGGTCGCCGCCGGTCCGCGCCACGGTGACGCCGCGGGCGCCGAACCAGTCAATCGTCGCCTCCTGCAGGCGTCCCTTGGACGGAATGCCCAAGCCTCACCACGACCGTTCCCCCCGCAGCGCCACCAGCGCCTCCGGGCGGATCATCCCGCCGACCGCGGGGATGCCCTGCCCTGCCCCGAGCGCCCGGGTCAGGGCGTCGTAGCGCCCGCCGCTGGCGATCGGCGGAAGGTCCGGGCGACCGCGCGGCAGAGCGCCGAAGACGAAGCCGTCGTAATATTCGAGCGAGGTTCGCCCGAAGCCCGCCTCGAAGCGCAGTCGCTCCGGCGCGATCCCGCGCGCGGCCAGCGCGTCGAGCCGGGCGGCATAGCGGCCGACCGCGGCGTCCAGTCCGGGGAGGCTGCGGGCGAGGTCCTCGAGCCTGTCGAGCGCCGCGGGGGCGCTGCCCTCGACGGCGAGGACCGCCTCGATCCCGGCGACGGCCTCCGGCGCCAGCGGCGGCGTCCCGGCCTCGGTCGCGAGGCGGGCGACCCGACCGGCCACGTCCCGGGCGTCGCGGAGGCCCACGGCCGTGCCCGCGGCGGCGACCAGCGCGGGCGTTCGCCCGGCGGCCTCGGCGGCGAGGAGGTCGGCGCGCCCGGCCGTGGCGGCGGCATGGCCCTCGCCGTAGCGGGCGAGCAGCGCCCGGAAGCGGGCCGGCCGCCAGACGTGGCGGCGGAGCGCGGCCTTGCGCGCCGCGGTGGTGTCGAGCGCGTCGATCACCGCGAGGAGCAGCCCGAGGTCGCCGGTGACGAGATCGACCGGCGCGTCGCCGAGCGCCTCGACGACCAGCGCCATCACCTCGGCGTCGGCCGCGCCCGGGTCGCCGGCGGCGAAGATCTCGAGGCCGGCCTGCAGGTACTCGCGCGGGCGGTCGGAGCCGAATTCCTGCCGGCGCCAGACCGGCCCGCAATAGGCGTAGCGCGCGGGTTCGGCGCCCGCTTCCATGTGGAGGCGGACGATGGGGACGGTGAAGTCGGGGCGGAGCATCATCTCGGCGCCCTCGTCGCGGGTGACGAAGGCGCGGGCGCGGATGTCTTCGCCGTAGAGGTCGAGGAGCACGTCGGCAGGCTGGAGGGCGGCGGGCTCGACGCGCATGGCGCCGGTCGAGGAGAGGACGGCGAGGACCGAGGCCACCTCGGCCTCGAGGCGGGTGAGGGGCAAACCCATGCGGGCGCCCTTGAGGTAGGCGCGGTCGGTTACCATCGGAGCGGTGTCAGATCGCCGTCTTGTCGCACGCGTGCGACAGAGGTCAAGTGACTGATTTTGCTTGATTCCGGCATTCCTGTTAACTGTCCGGTCATACATCTTAACGTGCCTCTCAGAGGCCGCGGACGAGCATGGCGCGGACGGACTCGACGAGGGAGTCGCGGGAAACCTCGACCTGGGCGGGCTGCGCCTTCCAGTCCTCGTTGGTCTCGATCTCGGCGGCGAGCCGTGCGCCGAGGGCGAGGTCCTTGAGCTGGACGACGCCGCGGGCGCGTTCGTCCCCGCCCTCGATGATCGCCACGGCGGAGCGGCGCTGGTCGGCGTACTTGAGCTGCCGCGCCATGTTGCCGCCGCCGAGGAAGACCTCGGCGCGGATCCCGCCGGCGCGCAACTCCGCCGCCATCGCCTGGTAGGCGGCCATGTTGTCGCGGTCCATGACCGTGACCACCACCGGACCCGGCTCTTCGGCAGCGAGCCGCCCCTTCGCCGAGAGCGCCGCGAGCAAGCGGTCGACGCCGATCGACACGCCCGTCGCCGGCACCGCCTCGCCGGTGAAGCGCCGGACGAGGTCGTCATAGCGCCCGCCGCCTGCGACCGAGCCGAACTGCCGCGGCTTGCCGTCGTCGCCGAGCACCTCGAAGGTCAGCTCGGCCTCGAAGACCGGGCCGGTGTAGTAGCCGAGGCCGCGGACCACCGACGGGTCGATGACGGCGCCGGAACCGCGGCGGTCGAGCATCGCGGCGATGGTCTCGAGTTCCTGCACGCCGGCGACACCGGTCTCGGAGCTGCCGACTAGGGCGCGGAGATTGGCGCAGGTGGCAGCACCGGTCTCGCCGCGCGCGGCGACGAAGCCGAGGACCACCGCCGCCTGCTCGTCGCCGAGGCCCGCGCCCGGCGTGAAGTCGCCGCTCTCGTCGCGGCGGCCCGCGCCGAGCAGGGCGCGGACGCCGCCCTCGCCAAGACGGTCGAGCTTGTCGATGGCGCGGAGCACGATGCCGCGGCGGTGGGCGTCCTTGTCCGGGTCGGCGGGATCGAGGATGCCGGCCGCCTCCATCACGCCGTTCAGCACCTTCCGGTTGTTGACGCGGATCAGGTAGTCGCCGCGGGCGATCCCCGCCGCCTCCAGCGCCTCGCCGAGCATCGCGCACATCTCGGCGTCGGCGGCGACGGATGCGGCCCCGACGGTGTCGGCGTCGCACTGGTAGAACTGACGGAAGCGCCCCGGCCCGGGCTTCTCGTTGCGCCACACCGGCCCGACCGCATAGCGGCGGTAGGGCGTCGGCAGCGCCATCCGGTGCTGGGCGTAGAAGCGGGCGAGCGGCGCGGTCAGGTCGTAGCGCAGCGCCAGCCACTGCTCGTCCTCGTCCTGCCAGGCGAAGACGCCCTCGTTCGGGCGGTCGACGTCGGGGAGGAACTTGCCAAGCGCCTCGACGGTCTCGACCGCGCTCGTCTCCAGCGGGTCGAAGCCCCAGGCGTGGTAGACCTCGGTGATGCGCGCGAGCATGGCCGAGCGGGCGCGGACCTCGGCGCCGAAGGTGTCGCGGAAGCCCTTGGGCGTCTCCGCCCGCGGACGGCGGGGCTTTTTCTGCTTGTCCTTGGCCATGGCGGTCCCGGGGTCGCGTTCGTTGACGGGTGTTCGGAGGCGGGTGTTCGGCAATCCCGTTCGGCGGATCGCGTTCGGGCGCCCTCCTACGCGCAGCGGGGTCCGAGGGCAAGAAGGCGAGGGCCGATGGGGCGGTGCGGTCAGGCGAGGCCGTAGTAGCGCCCGCGGTGGAAGACGAGGGGCGGCAGGTCGGCCTCGGTCAGCCGCAGCACCTCGCCGACGACGATCAGGTGGTCGCCGCCGTCGTGGGCGGACTCGTGCCGGCACTCGAAGCGCGCCGTGCAGCCGCCGAGCAAGGGTACGTCGCCGATGCCCTGCGCGTGCTCGGGACCGGGCCAGCCGTCGCCGGGGCGGGCGAAGGCCTCCGCCAGCGGCCTCTGGTCGACGCTGAGCACGTGGACGGCGAAATGCGACGCGGATTCAAAGGCCGGAAACCGCCTTGAATGCCGCGCCGGCGACCACAGCACCAGGGGCGGCGCGAGCGAGACGCTGGCGAAGCTGTTGGCGGTGATGCCGAGAGGCCCCTGCGCCGTCATCGTGGTCACGACGGTCACGCCGGTCGCGAAGCGGCCCAGCGCGTCGCGCAGGTCTCTCTTGCTGAACTCGGCCAAGGCCCACCCCTGCGGCAACGGATGGACCGGACCTAGCT
The DNA here is from genome assembly GCA_963798235.1 of uncultured Alphaproteobacteria bacterium. Classification (GTDB taxonomy): domain Bacteria; phylum Pseudomonadota; class Alphaproteobacteria; order Rhodobacterales; family Rhodobacteraceae; genus Amaricoccus. The sequence continues at coordinate 190,646 of CAWCSN010000002.1, forward strand.
CGCGCCACCGGTGCTGTCGATGCTAGACTGCCGCCATGTCCGACCGCACGCCCCCACCCGACCTCGCCGCCGACCGCCTGACGGAGCTGGAGATCGCCCTCGCCCACGCCGAGCGCATGGCCGAGGAGCTGAGCGACATCGCCCGCGAGCAGGCCGACCGCATCTCCCGGCTGGAGCGGCAACTCGCGGCGCTGGCCGCGCGCACCGACGCCCTCGAGGATGGCGCGAGCGCCCCGCCGCCGGCCGACCGGCCTCCGCCGCACTGGTAGCCGATGCGGGCAGAGAACGCGCCACGGCGCCTCCGCCCCGGTTCCCTGCTTCAGGACTTCTTCATGAAGGTCCCGACGATGGAGGTCAGGATGCCGCCGCGGCCTTGACGATGTTGCGGCGGATCACATCCCGTTCTGGATCAACTTGCGAGCGCCCGTCCGGTTATGCTTGCGGCAATGCGGTCGGCGAGCGTGTCCATCGCGCGGCCATGCGCCGCCAGCAGCGCGGGATAGCCGCCGTCCGGCACCGGGACGCTGATCGCGAAGCGGTCGAGGGCGCGGAGGCTGCCGCTCGTCGGCGAGACGATCGCGTATTGCCCGGTCAGCACCAGCGTCCCGCCCGGCGCCCCGATCATCCGGTCGATGGTGATCTCGACGCGAAGGCCGGGGGCATCGAATGCCGGCCAGGGCTCCGTCCCGACCCGCGCCGTCAGCCGGTCGTCGAGCGCCGCCGCGAGGTGCCGCGTCAGCGCCCGGCGCGGGGAGTCGGCCCAGAGCGCGCCCTTGTTGAGGTCGAGGGTCTCCGGCCCGGTCAGGCTGGCGATCTCCAGCGCATCGACGTAGGTCGGCACCGCGATGTCGGCGACGACGACGCTGCTGACCGGCGAGGGCAGCGACGCCGCCGGTGTCGGCGGCGGCAGCAGGTAGTAGGACGGCGCCCCGCAGGCGGCGAGGACGAGCGCCGCTAGCGCGAGCGCGGGCGAATAGCGCATTCTCACCTCCCGAAGATGACCGAGTTCGGCCGGCGCTCCAGCGCCTGCACCAGCGCGTTGACCGACCGCACCGCGTCGCGCACCTCGGTGAGCAGCCGCAGCGTCTCGCGGTTGATGTCCGAGTTCGGCCCGACGGTCGCCAGCACGGAGTCGGCCCGGCCTGCGACCTCGTTGAGCTGGGCGACCAGCGCGGGCAGGTCGGCAGAGGCCGCGGTGACCGCGTCCGCCGCCTTGCTCGCCGAGGTCAGCGTCGTGTTCACGCTCGCCACCGCGCCGCCGGCCCGCAGCTCCGCGAGCGTTGCGCGCAGCTCTTCCAGCGCCGCGGCGAGCTTCGGCGGCACGTCGTTGACGCCGGGCGAGGCGAGGAAGCCGTCGGCCGTGGTCAGCACGCCATTCGCCGAGGTCACCAGCTGGTCGAGCGGCAGCGCCTCGACGCGGCTGGACAGCGCCGTCAGGCTGTCCATCAGCGCCGGCGCCTGGGCCGAAGCCGTCGAGACGTTGCCGGCGGCGGTCTTCGCCTCGGCGATCACCGACTGGATGTCGCCCACCAGTTCGGCCCGCGCCAGGTCGTCGGTGATCTTGCGCACCGAGGCGAGGCTGGCGTTGACGTTGTCGACCGCCCCGCCCGAGCGCAGGTCGGCGACGAGGCTGCGGAGGTCGGCGAGCGATTGGTTGACCGAGACCGGGACGTTCGCCACGCCCTCGCTCTTCACGAAGCCGTCGAGCGTGTCGACGAGGCGCGTGGCCGAGGCGACGAGCTGGTCGGCGGGAAGGGCGCGGACCTGGGTCGCGACGCCCTCGATCTGGTCGATGAGCGCCGGCACCCCGTTCGCCGCCGCGCCGATGCTCGCCACCGCGGTCTTGGTCTCCGACAGCACGCCCGACAGGTTCTCGACCAGCTGCGCCTGGGTCGCCTGGTCGATCACCCCGCGCACCGAGGCGAGGATCGCTGCGAGCTCGTCCGGCGCGCCCTGCACGCCGGGCGCATTGACGAGCTTGCGCGCGTCGGCGAGCAGCAGCCCGAGGTTTTCCGGCGCCGCCTTGATCTCGTCCGAGGTCACCAGCGCGTTGACGTTGGCGAGCAGCGTCACCACGCTCTGGACCACCTGCTCGAGCGGCAGGCCGCTGACCCGCTTCATCAGCCCCTCCGCCGAGGAGGCGATCCCGCTCACGTCGGAGGGCGCCGTCGGCAGCAGCGGATAGGGTTCCCCGTCGCGGTCGAGGGTCGCGGCCGGCGCGTCCGGCACCCGCACCAGATCGACGTAGAGCGTCTGGCTGAGCAGCCCGCTCGTCGCGAGCTGCGCCCGGAGGCCGCCGTCGACCTCGCGCCCGATCAGGTCGAGCGTCTCCTGCGCCACCTTGGCGGCGTCGTCGTCGGCCCCCACCCCGAACCGCGCCGGGACGATGGAGAGGGTCGCCTGAAGGACGATCTCCTGGCGGCCGTCACGCGGGACGATCGCCGCCTGGATTGCGGTCACCTCGCCGACCGGGATACCGCGGTACTCGACCGCAGCCCCGGGCTGCAGTCCACGGACGCTGCCGTCGAAGTTCGCGGTCAGCATCACCCGCGCCCCGGGCTCGGCGGCGATCAGGTTCTGCCGCGCCGCCGCTTCGGACGGATAGAGCTCGTAGACGTGGCCGTCCTCGACCGGGGTGACGTCGGAGCCGACCGTGTCGAAGGACATGCCGCCCTGGAGCAGCGAGATCAGGCTGTCGACGTTCAGCGACGCCCCGCCGCCCCCGAGGTTGATCGAGAAGCCGCTCGCGTTCCAGAAGCGCGTGCTCGCGGTCAGGCGGGCGCTGTTCGGCGCCCTGACGAAGATGTCGATGATGACGTCGCCGGCGTCGGTCAGGTTGATGTCCTCGACCTGCCCGACCTGGATGCGCTTGAACAGCACCGGCGCCCCGATCGTCATCGACCCACCGTCGGGGGCCCGCAGCCGCACGCGCAGGCCCGGCTGATCGGCCGGCGTCAGCGGCTGCCGCGGCAGGGCGTCGAAGCGGTGCACCAACGACCCGGGCGTCGAGTCCCAATAGGCGGCGATGTAGACGCCGGAGATCACCGTCTCGATCCCGGAGACTCCCTGCGCGGTCACGCTCGGGCGAACCGCCCAGAACTGGGCGCTGTCGTCGACGTACTGTGCCACGTCCTTGCGCATTCGCGCCGTCACCACCACCCGCTTGAGGTCCGGTGTCAGATCGATGCGCTCGACCGTGCCGACGGTAACGTCGCGGAAGCGGATCGTCGTCTGGCCGGCCTCGATGCCGGCGGCATTGTCGAAGACGATCTCGATCGTCGGACCGCGGTCGGAGTAGCTCTTCCACGCGACGCCGAGCGCGATCACCAGCGCGATGAGCGGCACCAGCCAGACCGCCGAGATCCGCCAGCTCGACTCCTCGCGCGGCGAGTCGATCCCGCGAGCTTCCGCTTCCGAAGCGGCGCCCCCCGGCGTCTCGACCTCGGGGGCCGGCGGGTCGGTCTCAGGCATGCGTAGGCGTCTCCGGCTCGGCGCTGTCCCAGATCAGGCGCGGGTCGAGAGCCTGCGCCGACAGCATGGTAAAGGCAACGGACAGCGCGAAAAAGACCGCGGCCGTGCCCGGATTGATCGAGGCGAGGAAACCGAGCTGGACCAGCGCGGTCAGGATCGCGACGACGAAGACGTCGATCATCGACCAGCGCCCGACGAACTCGACGATCTCGTAGAGGTGGATGCGGGCGTGCACCGAAAGCCGCGTGCGGAAGCGGATCGAGGCGACGAGGTAGAGGATCAGCACGAACTTCGAGATCGGGATGACCACGCTCGCGAAGAACACCACGAAGGCGATGTCCCAGGCGCCGTGATGGGCGAGCTCGATCGCGCCCCCGACGATGGTGTTGTCGGACTCGCGCCCGAGGGTGCGGGTCTTGAGCATCGGCAGGAGGTTGGCCGGGATGTAGCACATGAAGCCGACGATCAGCCAGGCGAGCACCCGCTGCAGGCTGTTCGGAATCCGGCTGTGCAGCGCCGCCCCGCACCGCGGGCAGGCGGGCGTGCCCAGCGGCGCCACCCGGCCGCAGTCGCGGCAGCCGGCGAGCCCGGCGTCGCGCGCGGTCAGGTAGGGCGGCTGCGATCGAGGCGTTGCCATATCGACCGTTCATCGAGGCTCGACGCCTCGTAGACCACGAGAAGCACGAGACCGGCCATCGCCCAGAAGGCCGGCCCGAGGTGGACCTCGGCCATGCCGCCGATCTTGACCAGCGCAACGATGACGCCGATCAGGAAGACCTCCGCCATGGCCCAGGGCCGGAGGCGGCAGGCGGTGCGGAAGGCCGGCCAGGCCCACGGCGCGGCCCGTCCCGAGAGGCGCAGCGGCAGCAGCGTGTAGCCGAGCGCCGTCGCCCGCACGAGCGGGATCACGACGATGAGCAGCGCCGTCGCCGCCGACAGCGGCACGACGAGCCCGGAGGAGAAGGCCATCGCGGCGTCGAGCAGCGACGCATTGCGCCGGAACCCGGCGATCGACAGCTCGAGGAACGGAAAGAAGATTGCCGCCAGCATCAGGATCACGCTCGCGAACGCCCCGGCGAGGGCGCGGTCGATGGCGTTGGCGCGGTTGGTCAGCAACACCGCGCGGCAACGCAGGCAGCGCAGCCGCCCGCCGACAGGAACCGCGATCTCCCGGTGGAGCATGTCGCAGGTCGGGCAGGCGATCAGGTCCTCGGTCGCAACGCTGCCGACTGTGGAGGCGGCGGCAGGGGTGAGGCGGGGGGCCGGGGCGTTCATCCCTCGCGGTCTAGGGGGGATCGCCGCCCGGTGAAAGAAAATTCCGCGTGCGCGCGCGACGGGGGGCGAGAGGGGTGGCGCAACAGCGCATCAGCGCAGCGCGCTCAGCCAGGGATGCGATAGAACACGAGGGTGGAGACTGCCCGCGCACCCAGTCGCGGACGCGCGGGTCGATCAGGTCGACGGTCCGGGCAGGCCCGGCGACGGCCGCGTGACGCGGGGCCGGCCACCCCGCCCGGTCTCACGCGCTCAGCGGGCTGGCTCCTCGCCGCTCTCACTTGCTGATGTACATCGCGTTGTAGATGCCCGCCACGCATTGCATCTCGGCGTTCGTATAGATGTCGTCGCCGTTGCGGTCGCATTTGTGGATGAAGACCGGGCTCATCTTCCGATACTTCCGCGCCACCTCGTCGTAGGTCAGCCCCGCCGCCTGCGCGAAAGCCGGCAGCACCGCGCCGAGCCCCACCGCTCGCGACCACCGCCGCCATCACCATCGCCCTCATCGCCCGGGCCTCCTCCTGATCCTCGCCCCTCTTCTACACCTGCGCCCGCGCTTGTGCGACCGCCGAAAAGCCCTTACGCCTCAAGGGCGTCAGCTTGTCGCAACAAGAGGCTTTCCATGCGCGCCGCCGTCTGCCGGACCTTTGGGGAGCCCCTCGTCGTCGAGGACATCACGCTCGCCGCTCCCGGTCCCGGCGAAGTGGCGGTGGCCGTCGAGGCCTGCGCCGTCTGCCACTCCGACATCGCCTATGCCGCCGGCGCCTGGGGCGGCGCCCTCCCCGCCGTCTACGGCCACGAGGCCGCCGGCCGCGTCACCGCCATCGGCACGGGCGTGCGCGGCCTTGCGCCCGGCGACCGTGTCCTGGTCACCCTGATCCGCGCCTGCGGCACCTGCCCGGCCTGCGCCGGCGGCGCGCCGACCTCCTGCGCCCACGCCTGGGACAACCCGCCGTCGCCGCTCGCCGACGCGACCGGCGCGACCGTCGCCCGCGGCATGAATACCGCCGCCTTCGCCGAAGCCGTCGTCGTCGACGCGAGCCAGCTCGTGCCCCTGCCCGACGACCTCCCCGCCGAGCTCGCCTGCCTGCTCGCCTGCGGGGTCGTCACCGGGGTCGGGGCCGTGGTCAACACCGCCCGCGTCCGCCCCGGCGCCACCGTCGCGGTGATCGGCGCCGGCGGCGTCGGCCTCAACGCCATCCAGGGCGCCGCCCTCGCCGGTGCCGCCCGCATCGTCGCCGTCGACCTCGCTCCCGCCAAGCTCGACGACGCCCGCGCCTTCGGCGCCACGGACGGCGTCGTCGCCGGACCCGACGCCATGGCCGCCGTCCGCGCCCTGACCGGCGGCCGCGGCGTCGACTACGCCTTCGTCACCGTCGGCGCCCCCGCCGCCATCGGCAGCGCCGCCGAGGCCCTCGCCGCCGGCGGCGCCGTCGTCGTCGTCGGCCTGCCGCCCTCGGGCACCGTCGTCGGCTACGACCCGACGACCCTCGCCGCGATGAACCAGCGCATCCTCGGCTCGCGCATGGGCGAGACCGTGCTCGCCCGCGACATCCCCTGGCTGATCGACCACTGGCGCGCCGGCCGCCTCAAGCTCGCCGAACTCGTCTCCGGCCGCTATCCCCTCGACCGCATCAACGACGCCCTCGCCGCCACCCGCTCCGGCGTCGCCCGCCGCACCGTCATCGTCTTCGGCGACACCCGATGACCGCCGCGCGCCCCGCGCCACCGGGCCGGGGGCAGCGCCCGCCGCGCGGGTGGGTGGGCGGGGCGCGGCGGGCGCTGCCCGCGCCGCCGCAGCGCTGCAAGGGAGGCGCCTCGTGAAGCTTCGCGACCTCGACGTCCTCGTCGTCGGCAACCCGCCCCCCGGTTTCGGCGGCCGCTACTTCCTCTTCGTCAAGGTCACCACCGACGACGGCATCACCGGCTGGGGCGAGGTCTACGCCGCCACCGTCGGCCCCGCCGCGATGCGCGCCGTCATCGAGGACGTCTTCGAGCGCCACATGGCCGGCGAAAGCCCCGAGGCGATCGAGCTGATGTTCCGCCGCGCCTACTCGGCCGGCTTCAGCCAGCGCCCGGACCCCACCGTCATGGGCGCCTTCTCCGGCCTCGAGATCGCCTGCTGGGACATCCTCGGCAAGGCCCGCGACCGCCCGGTCCACGCCCTCTGGGGCGGCCGGACCCGCGACCGCCTGCGCGCCTATACCTACCTCTACCCCGGCCCCGGCGAGGATCCGGCGACCTTCTACAACGACCCCGACGCCGCCGCCTCGACCGCCGCCCGCCTCGTCGCCGCCGGCTTCACCGCCGTCAAGTTCGACCCTGCCGGCGCCTACACCATCTTCGGCGGCCACCAGCCGACGCTGCCCGACCTCGACCGCACCGAGACCTTCTGCCGCCGCCTGCGCGAGGCGGTCGGCGACCGCGCCGACCTCCTCGTCGGCACCCACGGCCAGTTCTCGCCCTCCGGCGCCATCCGCCTTGCCCGGCGCATCGCCCCCTACGACCCGCTGTGGTTCGAGGAACCCGTCCCGCCCGACGCCCCCCTGGACCTCGCCCGCGTCGCCGCCCAGTCGCCGGTGCCCATCGCGGCGGGCGAGCGGCTGACCACCGTCGCCGACTTCGCCACGCTGCTCCGCGCCGGCGGGGCCGGCATCCTCCAGCCGAGCCTCGGCCGGGTCGGCGGCCTGCTCCAGGCCCGCAAGGTCGCGATCCTCGGCGAGGCCTTCGGCGCGCAGGTCGCGCCCCACCTCTACGCCGGCCCGATCGCCTGGGCCGCCTCGATCCAGCTGGCGCTCTCGATCCCGAACTTCCTCCTGCTCGAGTCGATCGGCACCGGCGGCGGCTTCCATGCGGCGCTCCTCACCCGCCCGATCGCCTGGGAAGGCGGCTACGTCCTGCCCCCCGACGCCCCCGGCCTCGGGGTCGAGATCGACGAGGCCGTCGCCCGCGCCCACCCGTGGACCGGCGACCGCCTCCACCTCGAAATGAGCGAAGCCCCCCCGGAGCCCGGCCGCCGCCCCTTCGCCGGCGGCTGAGGGACGCGCGGGCAGCTCACCGCCGCCGCTACAGGCGGCAGATCGCCCCTACGGCCAGGCATCCGGCCCCATCCCGCGGAAGCGATCCGCGAGATGGTCGATGAACGCCCGCAGCTTCGGCTGCGGAAAGCGCCCCTGCGGATAGAGCGCGTAGATCCCGAGGATCTCCGGCGGACGGTTGGCCAGCAGCTCGACCAGCCGCCCGGCGGCGACGGCGTCGCCGAGCATGAAGGACGGCACCTGCGCGATCCCGATGCCCGCCTCGGCCGCGCGCATCAGCGCCTCGCCGTTGTTGACCGTCAGCCGCCCGCCGACCCGCACCTGCCGCTCCTCGCCGGACGGGCGTGCGCAGCCGCCAGAAATTGCCGGTCGAGAGCTGCGAGTAGTGCAGCAACCGGTGGTCATTGAGATCGTCGATCGTCCGCGGCGTCCCGGCCTCGGCGAGATAGGCCGGCGACGCGACGATCACCGCCCGGGCCTCGGCGAGCTTGCGCGCCTTGAGCGAGCTGTCGGCGAGCGCCCCGATGCGGATGGCGAGGTCATAGCCCTCGGCGACCACCTCGACGAAACGGTCGTCGAGCACGAGGTTGAGGTCGACCTCCGGATAGGCGGCGAGGAAATCCGCGACCACCGAGGCGAGCTGGCGCACCCCGAAGGTCACCGGCGCCGAGATGCGCAGCGACCCCTTCGGCGTCGCCTGCATGGCGGTGACCATGCTGTCGGCCTCCTCGGCCTCGGCGAGCACCGAGCGGGCCCGGTCGTAGTAGGCGAGCCCGACCTCGGTCGGGCTGACCCGGCGGGTGGTGCGGTTGAGCAGCCGGACCCCGAGCCGGACCTCCAGCGCCGAGACGTGCTTGGACACCGCCGATTTCGACAGGTTCATCTTGCGCGCGGCGTCGGTGAAGCCGCCATGATCGACCACCTGCACGAAGGCGTCCATCTCCGTCAGCCGATCCATCCCCGCCCGCCACGATCGTTGCCAATCCGGCAACGATAGGCGGGCAAGCGGCCGGGGGCAAACCTCCCCGGCAGAACCCGGTCAGCGCACCGGGCAGTTCTGGAGCTGGGTCTGGTAGACCACCGACCACGACTGGACGTCGCGCGCGACGCCGGGCAGCCAGGGTTTGCCGCGATAGCTGCCGCGGGCGTAGCCGGCCTTGCCCTCGTGGTAGGCGAGATACTGGTTGTAGGCGTCGTGCGGCTCGAGGCCGTTCACGCGGACCGCCTCGTTCATGTACCAGCCGATGAAATCCGAGGAGTCGGCGAAGTCGTCGCGGTCGGCGCCATGGCGGCCCGTCGCGGCGCGGTAGTCATCCCAGGTCCCGTCGAGGGCCTGCGCATAGCCGTAGGCGCTCGATCGCGGCACATCGCGCGCGAAAATGCTGCTGCCGACGCGCTTCGTCGGCTTGGCGTCGGCGACGAAGCTCGACTCGCGCGCGATGGTCGCGAGCTGGACCGCGACGGGCACGCCGTACTTCTGCTCGGTTCGTCGCATGGCGTCGAACCACTTCGGGCGCTCGGTCTGCATCCGACACGCGTCGACGGTCGTGCTCGGCGGCTTGTCATGGCCGCAGCCCGTCAGGATCAAACCCAACATTGCAAAGAGTGCGAGCCGGCGCTCGCGTCCGCAACCTGCCTTCATCTCGACTGCTCGTCCGTGTCTTGCTGCACGTGATCTGCATCAGCATGCCAAAGACGGGCCGCAAAGCCAAGGGAAAGCTCACACAAAGAAGGCTAAAAGCACCGGGATCGCCGGAATGGACAGCAGCGTCGACACGACGACGAGGCCGGCGACCTCGTCCGGCCGCGCGTCGTACTTCGCCGCCAGCATGTAGGAGGTGACCGCGACCGGCGTCGCCACCTGCAGCGCCAGCACGCCGAGGGCGAGTCGCGGCAGGCCGAAGGCGAAGCCGACGGCGAGCGGCACGGCGACGCAGACCGCCATCTTGACGAGGCAGAGCCAGAACGCCCGCCCGAGCGAGCGCGGCTGCAGCCGGGCGATGGCGACGCCGAGGGTGATCAGCATCAGCGGGATCGCCATCTGCCCGACGAGGTCGAGCGTCGCCCCGGCCCATTCCGGCACCGGCAAGCCAAGGAACAGGAACAGCCCGCCGAGCACCGTGCCCCAGACCAGCGGCTCGCGGATCGCGTTGAGCGGACTGCCGCCGCCGGCGACGACCCAGACGCCGAAGGTGAAGGAGATGATCGCCATGACCGCGAAGATCACGACGGCGAAGTCGAACCCCGCCTGCCCGAAGGCGAAGAGCGCGATCGGCAGCCCGAGGTTGCCGGTGTTGCCGAAGGTCAGCGGCGCCCAGTAGGTCGCGAGATCGAGGTCGAGCGCCCGCACCAGCCCCCAGATCACCAGCCCGACCGCGACATAGGTCACCGTCGAGGCCAGCACCGTATCGCGCAGCAGTCGCGGATCGACGTCGGAGCGCACCAGCGCCATGAAGATCAGGCAGGGGATCGAGATCGTCATCGACAGGCGGGTGACGAACGCGACGTCGTAGGCCCAGCCGCCGCGGGTCCAGACGTAGCCGATCAGCGCCAGCAGGAAGACCGGAGCGACCGCGCTCGTGACGTGCTGAAGCAACTCCATGGGGGTCTCCGGCGGCTGGCGATGGTCCCGTGCGACACTTTTGCCGCAGTGCACAAAGCGTGCGTTTCCTGCCGTGTGGACAGGATGTCAACCGCCCTATATTCTTGCACACTGGGGAGAGTATGGTCGCGCCATGTTGCAGGCATCCGCAAAATTCGCTTTGGGCCAGGTGGTCCGTCACCGGGTCCATCCGTTCCGTGGCGTGATCTTCGACGTCGATCCGACGTTCAACAACACCAACGAATGGTGGGAATCGATCCCCGAGGAGAGCCGGCCGCGCAAGGACCAGCCCTTCTACCACCTGCTTGCCGAGAACGAGACCTCCTACTACGTCGCCTACGTCTCGGAGCAGAACCTCGTCAGCGACGACTCGGGCGAGCCGGTCGACCACCCCGAGGTCGCCGAGATGTTCGGAGCCCTCCGCGAAGGCGGCCGCTACGATCTGGACGGGCATTTGCACTGAAGTCCGGGCGCAGCACGTCGTGCTGCGGAAAATCCTGACCTTATCCGGAGCGGTTCGGCGGGAACAGTCGAGGCGACAGGCCGCCTACCAGCCCGAGAACCGCGGCCAGGTCGCCCGCCACCCCTCCGGCCCGACCACCTCGTAGCGATCGTACTGGGCCGCCGTGGCGCAGGCGTGGTTCGGCAGCACCCGAAGCCGCGTCCCGATCGGCAGGTCCGGCGCCGGATGCGGCGACCCCGGCCGCTGGGCGACGATGCCGTGCTCCTGGTTGGCGCCGACGACGATCAGGTCGGGGATCGGTCGCCCCGCAAGATCGCAGACCAGCCCGTAGCCCTGGTCCACCGCCTGCGCCGCCGTCCCCCGGTCGCGGGACATCGCCATCCAGCCGGCGTCGGTGATCGCCCACCCCTTCGCCGGCTGGTGGCCGATCACCTCGGTCAGCACCGACAGCGCAACGTCCTCGGTCCCGCAGACCCCGACACCCGCCTGGAACAGGTCGAAGAACACGCAGACCCCGGCGCGGAACTCGGTCAGCCCGTCGAAGCGCCGCGCGCTCATGAACGTCGGCGTCGAGCCGACGCTGACCACCGGGCAGGCGTGCCCGGCCGCCCGCAGGATCCCGGCCGCTTCGACCACCGCCAGCCGCTCGCCCTCCGCCGCCGCCTCGAGCGCCGCCGGCCCCTTGGCGCCGTAGCTCTCGCCGGCATGCGTCAGCACGCCGCGCACCTCGGCCCGTGGCGCCAGCGCCGCGGCGATGGCGAGGAGCAGGCCGGCATCCCCCGGCCGCACCCCGGAGCGGTGCCCGTCGCAATCCACCTCGATCAGCGCCGCCAGCGGCAGGTCCGGCGTCGAGGCTGCGGCCACCGCCTCGGCCTGCGCCACGCTGTCGAGGATCACCGCGATATCGACGCCCCGCGCCCGCAGCGCCTTGACCCGGTCGAGCTTGTCCGGCGCGATCCCGACGCCGTAGGTCAGGTCGGTGACGCCCGCATCGGCGAAGATCTCCGCCTCCTTCAGCGTCGAGACCATCGCCGGTCCCTGCGGCCCGGCCATCTGCCGCCGTGCCACCTCGACCGACTTCGCCGTCTTGAGATGGGCGCGGTAGGCAACGCCGGTCCCGGCGAGCCGGCCGTGGATGCGCGCGATGTTCGCCGCCATGCGCGGCTCGTCGAGCAGCAGGCAGGGCGTGGAGAGGCTGGAAAGGTCGGGCATGGACGCCACGCTATCCGCGCACCCACGGGCACTCAAGGGGCGAGCGGCGCACGTCGGTGAACCGCGTGCGTTAGGCAACCCCGTTTCGCCACGCTTGCCAAAGCCGCCGCACACCGCCATCGTTGGCGCATGGACGGTGGTGCCGAGATCACGCAGTTCCCGGGAGGTCAGGACACGGTGGCCTTCCACCGCACCGAGCTTTCGGTGATCCTCGGACTTTACGGACGGATGGTCGCCGCCGGCCTGTGGCGGGACTACGGCATCTCGATGCTCCGCGACGTCGCCGTCTTCGCCGTCTTCCGCCACACCGCCGAGCACCCGCTCTATCGCATCGAGAAGCGCCCGCGCCTCGCCGGCCGCCAGGGCCAGTACGCGGTGATCGGCATGGACGGCCAGGTCCTCAAGCGCGGCCCCGACCTCGCCCAGGTGCTCCGCGTCCTCGAGAAGAAGCTGATCCGCGCGATCTGACCCGGGTTGCGGCACGCGGGCGCCTGCGCCTATGAACCGCCCATGGCCGCGCCCGAAACCCCCGATGCCCTCGTCGTCGGCGGCGGCCCCGCCGGCCTGATGGCCGCCGAGGCGCTCGCCGCAGCCGGCGCCCGCGTGCTCGTCGCCGAAGCGAAGCCGACCCTCGGCCGCAAGCTGCTGATGGCGGGCAAATCCGGTCTGAACCTCACCAAGGCCGAGCCCGCCGACCGCTTCGCCGCCGCCTTCACCGGGGGCGACGACTGGCTCCGCCCGATCCTCGCACCCTTCGGCCCGGCGGAGGTCGCCGCCTGGGCGGAAAGCCTCGGCATCGCGACCTTCGCCGGCAGTTCGGGCCGGGTCTTCCCGGTCGGCATGAAGGGCTCCCCGCTGCTGCGCGCCTGGCTCCGCCGCCTCGAAGCCAGTGGCGTCGCCTTCCGCACCCGCTGGCGCTGGACGGGCTGGGAAAGCCCCCCTGCCCGCGGCGCCCGCTTCGACACCCCCGACGGCCCACGCACCGTCGTCGCGCCCGCGACCGTCCTCGCCCTGGGCGGCGCCTCGTGGTCGCGCCTCGGCTCCGATGGCGCCTGGGCCGCGACCCTGGCCGCCGAAGGCGTGCCCCTTGCTCCCTTTCGTCCGTCCAACGTCGGCTTCGCCGTGCCATGGTCCGCGGCAATGGCCCGCCACCACGGCGCCCCGGTCAAACCCGTGCGCCTCTCCGCCGGCGGCCGCAGCCTTGCCGCCGAGTTCGTCGTCACCAGCCGCGGCGTCGAGGGCGGCGGCATCTATGCCCTCGCCGACCACCTGCGCGACGGCGCCCCCCTCGTCCTCGACCTGCTGCCCGACCGCTCCACCGACGACATCGCCGCCCGCCTCGCCCGGCCCCGCGGCAGCGCCTCGCTCGCCAACCACCTCCGCAAGAGCCTCGGGCTCTCCCCGGTCAAGATCGCCCTCCTCCGCGAGGCCGCGCCAGAGGCCCTCGCCGACCCCGCCACCACCGCCGCCGCGCTCAAGGCCCTGACCCTGCCCCTCACCGGCCCCTTCCCCCTCGACGAGGCGATCTCCACCGCCGGCGGCGTCCGCCGGGCCGGCCTCGACGACGGCCTGATGCTCCGCGCCCGCCCCGGCGTCTGGTGCGCCGGAGAAATGCTCGACTGGGACGCCCCGACCGGCGGTTACCTCCTCACCGCCTGCCTCGCCACCGGCCTCCATGCCGGGCGCGCCGCTGCCGAAGCGATTGCCGCCGACCGCGCCATGCGCCACGCTCCGCCCGAAGCAACCGGGGAGCCGGAACCATGAGCACCGTCGAGCGGCACGGCACCGCGATCGCGGTCGCCGCCTTTCTGATCGTCGCGGTCGCCGGCATCCTCGCCCGGCCGCTGCTCCCGGTCGACGAGACCCGCTACCTCGCTGTCGCCTGGGAGATGCGCGAGGGCGGCCACTGGCTGGTGCCCCGGATGAACGGCGCGATCTACGCCCACAAGCCGCCGCTGCTCTTCTGGCTGATCAACCTCGTCTGGACCTTCACCGGCGTTTCCGAGACGGCCGCCCGCCTCGTCGGCCCGGCCTTCGGCGCCGCCTCGATCGTCGCCACCGCCGCCCTCGCCCGCCGCCTGTGGCCGGACGACGCCCGCGTCGCCGGCCGCGCGGCCCTCGTTCTCGCCGGCCTGCTGCCCTTCACGCTCTACGCCGGGCTGACGATGTTCGACACGATGCTGACCCTCGCCACCCTCCTCGGCATGACCGTCCTCGCCCGCCCCGGCCCCCGCGCCTGGGCGTGGCTCGGCGCCGCCCTCGCCTTCGGCGCCTTCGCCAAGGGCCCGGTCATCCTCATCCACCTCCTGCCCGCCGCCCTCCTCGCGCCGTTGTGGACCGGCGAGCGCTGGTCCGCCGCCGCCCTTCGGCTGCTCCAGGCGATCGGCCTCGGCCTGGTCCTCGTCGCGGTCTGGCTGGTGCCCGCCATCGTCCTCGGCGGCGACGAATACGCCCACGCCGTCCTCTGGACCCAGAGCGCCGGACGCATGGCCTCCTCCTTTGCACACGAGCGCGCCGTTTGGTTCTTCCTGCCGCTGCTCCCGATCCTGCTCTGGCCATGGATCTGGTCCGCCGGCCTGTGGCGCGGCCTCGCCGCCACCAGCTTCCGCGCCGACCGCGGCCTGCGCCTCTGCGCCGTCTGGGGCGGCGCGACCCTGCTGCTCTTCAGCCTGATCAGCGGCAAGCAGGTGCACTACCTGATCCCCGCCCTCCCCGCCGCCGCCCTCGCCATCGCCCGGACCCTGCCCACCGGCGCCCGCGCCCCGGCGGCCGGCCTGATCCCCGCCCTCCTCGGCGTCGCCCTCATTGCCCTCTGGCTCGGCTTCGGTCCTGCGGACCTCGCCCAGCAGGTGCCGCCGACCTTGGGCCTCGCCGCCGTCGGCCTGCTGCTCGTCGCCCTCGGCGCCGCCGCCTTCCGCCTCCGCGGCGCCGACCTCGCCGCACTCTCACCCGCGCTGGTCCTCGCCATCAACCTCGCTTTTGTCGTCGGCGGCCTCGGCAGTCTCTATGACGCCCGCCCGATCGCATCGGCGATCGCCCCCCACGACGGCGCCATCGCGATCATCGGCGACTACGAGGCCGAGTACAGCTTCGCTGCCCGCCTCCACCAGCCGGTGACCACCCTCACCGCCGACGAGGCCGACCCCTGGCTCGCCGCCCACCCGGACGGCGTCCTCATCGGCGACCTCCGGCGCAGGCATCCGGAAACGGCGCCGGCGGCGACCTTCGCCTACAACGCGCGTCGACTCGGGCTATGGAAGGCCGCCTCAGGCGACCAGGGCGTCGGCAGGGTGGAAGCCGACGACGACGGTGTCGCCGACCGCGGGGGCGCGGAAGGCGGCGGTGTTGAAGCTGTCGAGGGCCAGCCGCTGCCCGCCGATCGAAAGCTTCAGCCGGACGACGGGGCCGTGGAAGGCAACGGCCTCGACGCGCCCGCTCAGTGACAGCGGCCCCGCCCCGAGCGACAGCGCCTCGGGACGGATCGCAACGCCAATCTCGGCCCCGGCGATCGCGGCGAGCGAACGGCCGAGCGACACCGGCTGGCCCTCGATCTCCAGGGTGCCGGTGGCGGGATCGACCACGCGGGCGCTGAGGCCGTTGAGCGTGCCGACGAACGACGCGACGAAGGGCGTCGCCGGGCGGGTATAGATCGACGCGGGGTCGCCGATCTGCTCGGCGACGCCCTGGTTCATCACCACGATCCGGTCGGACATCGACAGGGCCTCTTCCTGATCGTGGGTGACGTAGATCGTGGTGATGCCAAGCTCCTTCTGGATCGCGCGGATCTCGTCGCGGAGCGAGACGCGGATCTTGGCGTCGAGCGCCGACAGCGGCTCGTCGAGCAGCAGCACCTTCGGACGGGGGGCGAGCGCCCGGGCGAGGGCGACGCGCTGCTGCTGGCCGCCGGACAGCTGGAACGGGAAGCGGCCGCCGAGGTCGGGGAGGCCGATCATCGTCAGCATCTCGACGACGCGCCGCTCGCTGTCGGCCCGCGCCATCCCGGCGATCCGCAGGCCGAAGGCGACGTTCTGGGCGACCGTCATGTTCGGGAAGAGCGCGTAGGACTGGAAGACCATGCCGATGTTGCGCTGGTTGGGCTTCAGCGCCACCACGTCCTTGCCGTCGATGCGGATCACCCCGGTATCGGGGATCTCGAACCCCGCGACCATGCGCAGCGTCGTGGTCTTGCCGCAGCCCGAGGGGCCGAGGAAGGACACGAACTCGCCCTTGTCGACCGCGAGGTTGAAGTCGCGGACGACGTGGTTGATGCCGTAATGCTTGTCGAGGTTCGCGATCTCGAGAAAGGCCATGGGTTACCGTTACCGTCGGGCGGAGGTGTGTTTCTGGAGGCGGGTCACCAGCTGGATCAACCCCATGCAGGCCCAGGTGATCGCGAAGGCGATCACCGCCAGCGCCGCCGGCTCGTAGGCCCGGTTGGCGCCGAGCACCTGGAGATAGGGGCCGAAGGCCGGGCGGTTGAGCAGGGCCGCCATGGTGAATTCGCCGATGACGATGGCGAAGGTCAGGAAGGCGCCGGAGAGCACGGCGACGAGGACGTTGGGCAGGATGACCCGCGCCATGATCGTCACCCACCCGGCCCCGAGGCTCTGCGC
Source organism: uncultured Alphaproteobacteria bacterium (assembly GCA_963798235.1). GTDB lineage: Bacteria > Pseudomonadota > Alphaproteobacteria > Rhodobacterales > Rhodobacteraceae > Amaricoccus. The sequence goes on from CAWCSN010000002.1 coordinate 207,317, forward strand.
CGCCTCGGTCAGCGTCGCGATGTCGATGGCCCGCAACCCGGTGTCGACGGCCCGGTACATGTAGGGCAGCGCCAGCACCGTGTAGCCGGCGAGGAGCAGCACGTTGGTCCCGGTCGCGGTGCCGGTCAGCGGCAGCAGCGACGAGGTGTTGTAGAGGCGGATGTAGCCGAAGACGATGACGATCGCCGGGATGACCAGCGGCAGCAGGGTGACGAACTCGACGAACGGCCGCCATCGCGGCAGGCGCAGCCGCACCCAGTAGGCGGTCGGCACGACGATGAAGACGCCGACGACGATGGTCAGCAGCGCGAGCACGACCGAATAGGTGAAGGTCGCCTGGAAGCGCGGGTCGGCGAGGACGGTCCGGTAGGCGTCGAGGCTGTAGACCCCGCGGCGCATGCGGAGCGAGAACTCGATCGTGCCGATCAAGGGCACGAAGAAATAGATCATCCCGATCGCGAAGGCGATCCACGCCCAGACGCGGCTCATCGCGCCGATCCGGTGGCAAGCGGCTGAAGTCGCGACACTTTCAGGGCATGGACGGCGTCTGGAGGGCGTGCGGAAAGCGTCTGGATGATCCGGGTCATTTGACCCACCGCTCGGCCCGGGCGCGCATCCAGATGTAGAGGGCGTTGCCGATGCCGGTGACGACGATCATCCCGAAGGCCAGCGCATAGCCGAGGTGCGGGTCGCCGAGCACGTCGCCGCGGATCTGCGCGAAGAGCAGGATCGGCACGATCGACAGCGACGAGCCGGTCAGCGCATAGGCGGTGGCGACGGCGCCGAAGGCATTGGCGAAGAGCAGGGCCAGCGTGCCGAGCAGCGTCGGCCACAGGATCGGGAAGGCGACCAGCCGCCAGTACTGGAAGGCCGAGGCCCCGAGGATCTCGGCCGCCTCCCGCCACTCGCGCTTGAGCCCGTCGAGGGCGGGCGTGACGATCAGGATCATCAGCGGGATCTGGAAGAAGAGATAGGTGAGCGTCAGCCCCCAGAACGACAGCAGGTTGAAGCCGAGGGCGTAGAGGTTCACCCCGAACCAGTCGCGCAGCACCACCGTCACCAGTCCGAGCCGGCCCAGTGTCGCGAGGAAGGCGAAGGCGAGCGGCACCCCGGCGAAGTTCGAGGCGACCCCCGAAAAGGTCATCACCGGCCCGCGCAGCCAGCGCGGCAGGTCGCCGAGCGTCACCGCCCAGGCGACGGCGAAGCCGATGACGCAGCCGAGGAAGGCCGAGGCGAAGCTGATCCGGATCGAGATCCAGAAGGCGCCGAGGATCGCCGGCGTGAAGAGGTTGCGGACGTTCTGGAAGGTGAACTCGCCCGCCGGATTGCGGAAGGCGCCGACGACGACGTGCATCGTCGGCAGGATCAGGAAGAGCAGCGCGAAGAGCAGGAACGGCATGAGACCCACCCACGCCCACGAGAGGCGGGCGCGCGGGGGCGCCGCGGCGGCTTGCGAGGGGGCGGCGTCGGCCAAGGACTGCTCCGGTCAGGAGGAAGGCGCGCGCCCCGAACCGGGGCGCGCGCGAAGGCTCACTGGACGTTGGCGCCCACGCTCTTGTCCCAACCGCCGGTAACGACGGCCTTCATCGCCTCCTGCTCCTCGAGCGTCGGGAAGACGGCGGCCTCGTAGGACGCGGCCGGCGGCAGCTTGTCGAGCAGGTCCTGCGGGATCGTGCCGGCCTTGACCATCGCGTTGAAGCGGATCGGGTGGCAGTAGCCCTCGAGCCACTTCAGCTGCCCCTCGTCGGAGTAGAGGTACTCCATCCACAGCTTCGCGGCGTTCGGATGCGGCGCGAAGGCCGAGATCGCCTGGACGTAGACACCGGCGACGACGCCCGTCTGCGGGACGACGACGTTGACCGGCGGGTTCCCGTTGAGCGTGTCCCGGCCCGCGAGGGCGTTGTAGTCCCAGGTGATGACGATCGGCGTCGCGCCCTGCGCCAGCGTGCCGGACTTGCCGATGACGGGCACGAAGTTCTTCACCTCGTTCATCTTGGCGAAGTACTCGAGGCCCTTCGTCCCCGCGTCTGCGCCCGCCGCGCCGCCGGCGGCGAGGCCCGCGGCATAGACGCCGAGGATCGCCTGGTTCGAGGCGCGCGGATCGCCGGCGAGGGCGACCGAGTTGGCGTACTCGGGCTTGAGCAGGTCCGCCCAGTCGGCCGGTGGCGTCGAGACGATGTCCTCGTTCACCTCGAACGACAGCACGCCGTAGTAGTCGCCGTACCAGTGGCCCTCGGCGTCCTTGACGTTGTCGGGGATGTCGTCCCAGGTCGAGACCTTGTAGGGCTGGGTCAGCCCGTCGGTCTTGGCGGCCGGGCCGAAGGAGAAGCCGACGTCGATGACGTCGGGCGCCTGCGGGCCCTTGTTGTCCTTGTTGGCGCGGATCGCCTCGATCTCGTCGGCGGAGCCCGCGTCGGGGTTCAATTCGTTGACCTCGAGACCGTACTTGGCCTTGAAGCCCTCGATGACGCCCCCGTAGTTGCACCAGTCGTGGGGCAGGGCTATCGTGGTGACCGTGCCTTCGGTCTTGGCCGCGTCGATCAGCGACTGGTCCTGCGCCGATGCCGGCAAGGCGGCCGCAGCGGCAAGCACCAGACCGCCGAGGGCGGTGGCGGATGTCAGTTTCCTCATCAGACTCCCCGTTGTTTTGAGGCGCTCCGCGAGCGCCCTTGTCCCGCTTCCGGGCAGGACGCGATGTTAGCGGCTAATTTCGACAATCCCACAACAAAAGCATGCGTGCGGATCGCCTCCGCGCGACCGCCTCAGCGTACGGCATCCGCAAAGGCGTGCAGCGTCTCGTGCACCCGCTCCGGCCCGACGACGGCGCGGCGCACCAGCCCGTCGAAGAGCCGGGTCAGCGCTGACACCTGCTCGGCGGACGTCACCACCAGGTAGGCGTCGCCGAGATAGAGCGCCGCGCGGATGCGGCCGAAGACGGTGAAGGGTGCCGCGAAGGTCTCGCGCCCGTCGAAGAGATGCAGGCGCAGCGTCGGATAGATCTCGGCGCAGGTCGCGGCCATGTGCGCGAGCTGGCGGCGCCGAAGCTCCGGCTCCGTGCCCCGCCACAGGCCGTGGCCACCGGCGACGTCCTCGAGCGTCTGCACCGGCATGGCGATCTCGACGTCCATGTCGCCGAGCCGGAAGCCCCCGAGCACCTTCTCCGGCTGACCGGCGAGCGCCTCCCCTGGCCCCTCGTCGGCGAGGCCGAGCATGTCGGGCAGGCCCGAGGGCACATAGCGCAGCTTCATCCCCGCCGCCTCGCGCCGCCACTGGTCGATCGGCGAGCCGCCGCCCGGGGTCTCGGCCAACTCGATCTGCACCGAGGGCGCCACCTCCTGCCGCCCCTCGGGCGCGTTCGACAGGCTGAGCAGCCAGTCCGCCGTCACCCCCCGCCCCTCCGCAATACGCCGCAGCGTTTCAGCGCGCGGCAGGCGGTCGACGCTGGGGTCGAGGAACTGGCTCAGCGCCGATCGATCGACGCCGGTGTCACGCAGAAACGCCGCCACCCCGCCGCGCTCGTCGCCGAGGAGCGACTTCAGCCGTTCGCGAAAGGCCGCCGCAAGGGCGCGCTTGTCCATCGGGATTTCACCACGGATTCGAAACTTCATTGCGAATCTACGCTAATTGCCGCGGAAACGCATCATCCGTGTCTTTCCGTGACGAATTCACGGGATTGCGGGAGAGAGGCCATGCTTCTACCCTCATCCGCAGGTCAACGTCTTGAAAAAATGGTAAATGATGAACGGTTGCCGAGTGGCGGCGCGCGGTTCTGCGCGTGTCGAATGGCCTACCCTTGTCCTGATACTCGGTGTCACCGCCGGCTGGCTGGCGGTCACCGCTTTCGCCGCCCAGATCGGGGTCTGGCTGGCCGTCCCGCTGCTCGCGCTGCTTCTCGCGCTCCATTCCTCGCTCCAGCACGAGATCCTCCACGGCCATCCGACCCCAAGCCAGCGCCTGAACGACGCCCTCGTCTTCCCGGCCGTCGGCCTGCTGGTGCCTTACGGCGGTTCCGCGACATGCACCTCGCCCACCATTACGATCCGCTGCTGACCGATCCCTACGACGACCCGGAGACGAACTACCTCGACCCGACCGTGTGGTCGCGCCTTCCCCGCCCGGCCCGCGCCTTTCTCGCCGTCAACAACACCCTGCTCGGCCGCATGGTGATCGGCCCGTTCATCGGCACCTGGGTCCTGTGGCGCGACGACCTCCGTGCCATAGCCGACGGTGACCGTGCGGTGCTGCGCGCCTGGACGTGGCACGGGCTCGCATTGCTGCCGGTCGCCGCCTGGCTTCTGCTCGCCGGTACGATGCCCCTGCCCGCCTACCTGCTCGGCTGCTGGGGCGGCCTCGCGATCCTGCGCATCCGCACCTTCCTCGAGCATCAGGCCCACGAGCGCGCGCCGGCGCGCAGCGTCATCATCGAGGACCGCGGCCCGCTCGCCCTGCTCTTTCTCAACAACAACTTCCATGCCGTTCACCACGCCCATCCCCGGCTGCCGTGGTACCGGCTGCCTGCGGAGTACGCGCGGCGGCGCGACGAGTTCCTGCGCCGCAACGGCGGCTATCGCTACCGCTCCTACGGCGAGGTCTTCGCCCGGCACCTGCTGCGCCGGAAGGACCCGGTCGCCCACCCGATCTGGACCCCGCCTGCCGATGACCGCGGCCGGCATCCGGTGGCGGGCAGCCCGCTCCGGGGATGACCTCGCGGCCGCTCCGGGCTATGACCCCGGCATGACCATCGCCGCCCTGCCGATGTACGACTGGCCCGAGGTGGCCGCCGCCACCGACGCCCTGTGGGCCGCGATCCGTGACCGCCTGCGCGCCGAGGGCGTCCCGGCGCCCGAGGTCCTGACCCGCGACCGCGGCCTCGTCGAGACGTGGACGTCCCCCGACCTCACCCTCGGCCAGACCTGCGGGCTCCCGCTCGTCGAAATCCTCGGGGGCCGCGTCGTGGTCGTCGGCGCGCTCGACTACGGACTGCCGGACTGCCCGCCGGGCTGGTACCGGAGCGCCGTCGTCGCCCGCGCCGACGATCCGCGCACCACGCTCGCCGACTTCCGTGGCGCGGCGCTGGCGATCAACGGCAGCGACTCGCAGTCGGGCTGGGGCTCCATCCGCCACCACGCCGCCCCGCTCGCCGAAGCCGGTCGCTTCTTCGGGGCGGTCCACGTCACCGGCGCCCACGCCGCATCGATCAGCGCCGTGGCCACCGGCACCGCCGACATCGCCGCCATCGACGCGGTGAGCCTGCGGCTGGCGCAACGCTTCCGCCCGGAGGCGGCACGGCTGAAGACCCTGTTCCTCACCGACCCGACGCCGGGTCTGCCGCTGATCGCCGCCCTCGGCACCGATCTCGCCGCCCACCGCCGCGCTCTTGCCGCGGCGATCACCGGCCTCGACACCGAAACCCGCGCGGCGCTCGGCATCCGCGGCTTCGTCCCGCTTGACGCCGAAACCTGGGCCGTCGTCGCCGCCCGACTGGCCGCAGCGCGCGATATCCTGCAGGACGCGCCCGCCTGACGCGCCTTTACCGTCTCGCCGCGGCCGCCCAGGCCCGTGCCAGCCGCTCCGCGTCGCCCCCGGCGCGATGGGGCGCGCGGTCCCGGAAGAGCTCGAGCGCGAGGACACTCGCCGCATCGGCGGAGAGGTGGCGCCGGGCCGCCGACCTCAGGGCATTGACCTTCACCACCGGCCGACCCTCACGCAGCAGGTCGAGCCACATCTGATCCCAGCCCGGATTGTCCGATACCACCTCGAAGTCGGCGAAGGCGTCGGTCATCGCCGCCACCGCATCCGCCGGCCACCCCCGCCGCACCCGGTCGAGCGTCAGCCCGTGGCACCGCTCCGCCGCCGCGCACCACGCCGATACCGGCCACGACTCCCGCGGTGCCACCACCGCCTCGCGGCTCTCGACCCGGCCGTCGACGATCCACGCCCAGCCGATCTCCACCGGCCACGACTCCGGCCCCAGCGACGACGCCTCGATGTCGAGGAACAGGACCCGCCGGGGCGGTGCCTCGGTCGGCTCGGGAAGGGGAGACAGGGCGAGGGCGGGGTCCATGGCGTGCCAGTAACGAACGATGGTGAAAGCCGTTCCTCGCCCGAAAACCTTCGCGCCGGATTAACGCGGCATCTACCGCCGGTTGACGTCGCGCGAGGACTTGTGCCCCACGGGGCCGCCACCCAATATCGCGCTCAAGGGAGCCGCAGTGCCCACCGCAGGGGAGGACCGCATGACGAGGATCGCGACCCTCGCCGACAAGCGCGCCGTCGAGGCCGAGATGCCGGTGACCGCGCGCTGGCAGGCCCGCTCGCTCTACCAGCAACTCGTCGAGACCGCCGGCCGCTTTCCCGACCGCCCGGCGGTAAGCTTCCAGCTGCGCTCCGGTCCGTCGGACAAGGTCGTGACCCTGACGTGGAGCGCGCTCCAGACCCGGGTGACCCGGGCGGCCAACCTCTTCCGCCGCCTTGGAGCGGGCGACGGGGACACGGTGGCCTTCCTTCTGCCGAACGGCGTCGAGGCGGCGGTCGTCCTGCTTGCCGGCGCCACCGCCGGCATCGTCAATCCGATCAACCCGCTGCTGTCCCCCGAGCATATCGCCGCGATCCTCCGCGATACCGGCGCGAAGATCGTCGTCACCCTCGCCCCCTTCCCCAAGTCCGACCTCGCCGAGCGCGTCGCCGCCGCCCTCGCCCTCGCGCCGGGCGTCGAGACCGTGCTGACCGTCGACCTCGCCCGCTACCTCGCCCCACCCCTGAAGTGGATCGTCCCGCTGATCCGCCCGAAGCGCCCGCCGATCCGCGCCCGCGTCCTCGACTTCGACGCGGCGCTGGCGGCGGAGCCCGGCGATGCCCTCACCTTCGCCGAGCCGCTCGACGACCGCATCTGCGCCTACTTCCACACCGGCGGCACCACCGGGATGCCCAAGGTCGCCCAGCATCGGGCGAGCGGCATCCTCTACAACGGCTGGTGCGGGCACTCCGCCATCTTCACCGAGCGTGACGTGCTGATGTGCCCGCTGCCGCTCTTCCACGTTTTCGCGGCCTATCCGATCCTGATGTCCTGCCTGATGTCGGGGGCGGCGATGGTGATGCCGACGCCGCAGGGCTATCGCGGCGACGGCGTGATGGACAACTTCTGGAAGCTGATCGAGCGCCACAAGGTCACCTTCCTCATCGCCGTCCCGACCGCGGTCGCTGCCCTCATGCAGCGCAAGGTCGACGCCGACGTCTCGACGCTGACCTTCGCGCTCTCGGGCTCGGCGGCGATGCCGGTCGAACTGTTCCACCGCTTCGAGCAGGCGACGGGCGTCACGGTGATGGAAGGCTACGGCCTGACCGAGGCGACCTGCCTCGTCGCCGTCAACCCGCCCTTCGGCGAGCGCCGCGTCGGCAGCGTCGGCTTGCCCTTCGCCTATACTGACGTGCGCATCCTCCACTGCGCCGGCGACGGCACGGTGACGAAGGACTGCGCGACCGACGAGGTCGGCGAGATTCTGCGTGAAGAACCCCGGCGTCCACGCCGACGTCTACACCGACCCCGCCCGCAACCGCGGGCTCCTCGTCGAGGGCTATCTCCGCACCGGCGACCTCGGGCGGCTCGATGCCGACGGCTACCTGTGGATCACCGGCCGCGCCAAGGATCTCATCATCCGCGGCGGCCACAACATCGACCCGGGGATGATCGAGGAGGCGCTGATGCAGCACCCGGCGGTCGCCTTCGCCGGGGCGATCGGCCAGCCCGACGCCCACTCCGGCGAACTGCCCTGCGCCTACGTCGAACTCGTCGCCGGCGCCGAGGTGACGACCGAGGCGCTGCTTGCCCATGCCCGCAGCCATCTGTCCGAGGCGGCCGCGGTGCCGAAGCACCTCGAAATCCTGGACGAGCTGCCCAAGACCGCGGTCGGCAAGGTCTTCAAGCCCGACCTTCGCCGCCGGGCGATCGCCCGCGTCCTCGACGCAGCCCTCGCGGCGGCGGGCAGCGGCGCGCGCGTCGCGCTGGTCGAGGAGGACCGCCGCCGCGGGCTCGTCGCGGTGGTGGCGCCCGGCCCGGACGGCAGCGACGACCCGGCGGCGCCGGACGCGCTCGGGCTGTTCGCGGTGCCGTGGCGATGGCAGGATCGCCCGACTCCGGCCTGAGGAGACCCCTTGGTGATTCGCGCCTTTGCCATCGACGGCGGTCGCCTGCGACCGCTGCCCGAGCCCGCCGCCCATCCCGAGGCGGTCGTCTGGGTCGACCTGCTCTCCCCCGATCCGGCGGAGGAGGCCTGGGTGGAGGGGCTGGTCGGCATCGACGTCCCGACTCTCGACGAGATGGTCGAGATCGAGGATTCCTCCCGCCTCTACGTCGACGGCGGCGCCGTCTTCCTGACCGCGACCCTGCCGACCCACGCGGAGTCGGACCATCCCGCCTCGGCGCCGATCACCTTCATCCTCGCCGGCCCGCGGCTCGTGACCGTGCGCTACGACGCGCCCCGCGCCTTCGAGACCTTCCCGCAGCGGGCCGAACGGCTCGACCTCGGTTGCAGCGACGGCGAGTCGGTCCTGCTGGCCTTGCTCGATGCGATCATCGAGCGGCTCGCCGACATTCTCGAGTCGGTGGGCAAGAAGATCGAGGGGCTGTCGCGTCAGGTCTTCAGCCGCGATGCGACGAGCGCGAAGCAGGATTTCCGCGGCGTCCTCGAAGGGGTGGGCGTCCAGGCCGACGTGATCTCCCACGTCCTCGTCAGCCTGGTGACCCTCGAGCGCCTCGTCGCCTTCCTGAGCGCCGCCCGCGGCGGCAAGGAGGCGCGCGCCCGCCTGAAGATTCTCGTCCGGGACACCCGCTTTCTCACCGAGCACACGAGCTTCCTGTCGCAGAAGGTGAACTTCCTGCTCGACGCGACGCTCGGGATGATCTCGATCCAGCAGAACGCCATCATCAAGATCTTCTCGGTGGCGGCGGTGATCTTCCTGCCCCCGACCCTGGTCGCGTCGATCTACGGGATGAATTTCGACGTGATGCCGGAGCTGCACTGGGCCTTCGGCTACCCCGCCGCGATCCTGCTGATGATCGCCTCGGCCGTCGTCTCCTACTGGGTCTTCAAGATCCGCGGCTGGCTCTGAGCGACGCCGGCAAGGGGTCCGCGGTTCGACGGGAGGCCGTGACGTCGCACGGGCGTCGCACGCGTGCGACTCCGATCAAGATATTGATATCGCCCAGGAAACTCCCGTGCGTTAACCCCAGATTCATTTCGATTAACGGCCGGCCGATCGCCGGAGAGCCGGGGTCCCGACGAGGGGTCAGACCGTCTCGGTCGCCGCGGCCGCGCGCCGGTTGGCCTCGGCGCGCACGCCGCCCTCTGCGGCGAGCAGCATCAGCGCGTCGTCGAGCTCCTCGGCGAGCCGGGGCAGGCCGTTCATCGCCGCGTACGTCCGCAGTTCCGACAGGATGTCGAACATCTGGGCGTGATTCTCGGGAAGATACATGGTCGGTCCCAGGAGCCTCGGTCAGTCCAGCGTCCCGGTTCGGGCATCTCGGCGCCGATCCGGGTGCGACCCGCAACTGGTAGGGCCGCCGGCCGGCCATGGATAGGGGGAAAATGCCGGCAAGCCATTTCCCGCCGGTCCGGCGTTCACCGTTGGTTAAGCCTCGGCCAGCGGCAGGGCGCGCTCGACCAGCCGGACGAAGTAGGAAACCCCGATCGGGCTCGCCTCGTCGTTGTAGTCGAAATCGGGCCGGTGCAGCCCCGCCCCCGGCCCGGTCCCGAGGAAGACATAGGCGCCGGGCCGGGCGTTCAGCATGTAGGCGAAGTCCTCCGCCCCGAGCTCCGGGTTGCGGTCGGCGACGACCTGTGCCGGGCCGACCACCTCGGCCGCGACCGCGGCGCAGAAGGCGGCCTCGGCCGCATCGTTGACCAGAACCGGATAGCCGACGCGGTAGTCGAGGTCCGCCGTCACCCCGTAGGCCCGCGCGGTCTCCGCCACCAGCCGCTCGATCGCCAGTGCCAGCGTCCGGCGGACGTCCTCGTCGAGCGTGCGCACCGTGCCGCCGAGCCGCGCCGTCTCGGGAATGACGTTCTCCGCCTCGCCGGCCGACAGCACGGTCAGCGACACCACCGCCCGGGCGATCGGGTCGATCTGCCGCGCCGCGATCGCCAGCAGCCCCTGTCCGATCTGGAGCAGGGGCGGCACCGGATCGACGCAGGCGTGCGGGTAGGCCGCGTGCCCGCCGCGGCCGGTCAGCGTCAGGGTGAAGTCGTCGACCGCCGCGAGGAAGGGACCGGGCCGCGTGGAAATCTCGCCGAGCGGCCGGTTGGGCTCGTTGTGCAGGCCGAAGACGCGCGTGATGTCGAAGCGGTCCATGATCCCCTCCTCGACCATCACCCGCCCGCCGCCCGACATCTCCTCCGACGGCTGGAAGATCAGCGCGACGGTGCCGGCGAAGGCGCGCGACTCGGCGAGGTAGCGGGCGGCCCCGAGCAGGATCGCGGTATGGCCGTCGTGGCCGCAGGCGTGCATCCGGCCGGGGCGCTGCGACTTCCACGGATGGTCGGGCGTCTCGAGGATCGGCAGCGCGTCCATGTCGGCGCGCAGCCCGATGGTCGGGCCGGGCGCGCGCCCGTGGATGAGCGCGACGATCCCGGTGCGGGCGATGCCGGTGTGGACGGCGTCGACGCCGATCTCGGCGAGGCGCTCGGCGACGAAGCCCGCGGTCTCGAAGAGGTCGAAGTCGAGTTCGGGGATGCTGTGGAGGTGCCGGCGCCATCCGCGCATGTCCGGCTCGAACTCGGCGACGCGATTGATGACGGGCATTGGGTCCTCCTCCTCCGGCGCCCCCGAATAGACGCCCGCCCCCTTGCCCCGTCAATGCCAGCCCCTGGCCACCCCTCGGCCGTCCAGACGCCCTGCCTTGACTCCGGCCGCTGCCGCGTCGAAGGCTCGTTCCCGGCCAACCGCGGGACCGACGCCTCATGATCGACATCCGTCCCGTCGGCTACATCCTCGGATGGCTGACGGCCCTGCTCGGTGCGCTGATGGCGATCCCGATGGCCCTCGACCTTAACGACGGCAACCCGAACGCCCGGGCCTTCGCCCTCTCGGCGGTGCTGACCATCGTCTGCGGCGGGGCGACCGCGGTCGCCTGCGCCGAGGATCGCAAGACCCACCTCTCGCTCCGCCAGGGCTTCCTGCTGACCACGGCCGCCTGGGCGATCTACCCGGCGTTCAGCGGCCTGCCGCTGATGCTCGGCAAGCCGCAGCTGAGCTTCACCGACGCCTATTTCGAGTTCACCTCGGCGATGACGACGACCGGCGCGACCATCATCGTCGGCCTCGAGGGGATGCCGCGCGGCGTCCTGCTCTGGCGCGGCATCGTCTCCTGGTTCGGCGGTACCGGCGTCATCCTGCTCGCGATGATCATGCTGCCGCTGCTCAACATCGGCGGGATGCAGATGCTGCGCAACGCCGACTTCAACACCATCGACAAGGTGCTGCCGCGGGCCAAGGCCATCGCCTTCTCGATCGGCGGCGCCTACTTCGTGCTGACCGTGGCCTGCGCGCTCGGCTACATGTGGGCCGGGATGACGCCCTTCGACGGGATCGTCCATTCCTTCTCCACCATCGCCACCGGCGGCATGGGCAACTACGACAGCTCCTTCGCCGGCTTCACGCCGGCGGCGCAGTACATCGGCACCGTCTTCATGCTGCTCGGCGGCCTCAGCTTCATCCGCTACGTGCAATTCGCCCGCGGCGACCCCGGCGCGCTGTTCCGCGACTCCCAGATCCGCGCCTTCCTGATGATCTACGCGGTCCTCGCCCTCGGCCTCCTCGCCGTCCGCGTCGGGTCGGGCGCGCGCCCCGACGAGACGATGGTGCGCGAGATCCTCTTCAACCTCGCCTCGATCATCACCACCACCGGCTTCAGCTCGACCGACTATTCGCAGTGGGGACCGGCCGCGAACGTGATCTTCTTCTGCGCGATGATGATCTGCGGCTGCTCGGGCTCCACGGCCGGCGGCCCGAAGGTCTTCCGCTACCAGCTGCTGCTCGGCGCCATCTCCGGCGAGGTCCGCCGGCTGCATTCGCCGAACGTCGTCCACATCGCCCGCTTCCAGGGGGCGCGGGTGTCCGACTCGGTGCTCGAACTCGGTGATCGCCTTCTTCATGCTGTTCTTCCTGACGCTCGCCATCGGGGCCATCGCCCTCGTGCTGCTCGGCCTCGACCCGATCAGCGCAATCTCCGGCTCGGCCGCGAGTCTCTCCAACGTCGGTCCCGGCCTCGGCCCGCTGATCGGTCCGGTCGGCAACTACGCCTCGCTCCCCGACCCGGCCAAATGGGTGTGCTCGTTCCTGATGCTGACCGGCCGGCTCGAGCTGATGACCGCCTTCGTCCTCTTCACCCCCGGCTTCTGGCGCGTCTGACTGCCGCGACGCGGGCCTCGCGGCGGCAGGGAGACCGTCCGGGCGCCGGGGCCTCCGTTCCCCGGGCTCCCACGCGCTTCGCCGCATTGACCGCCGCGCAGCGCCCGCGCTACACGCGCCCGGACCGCGAGAAGGACCCTGCCCATGACCGCCGACGCGCCGCGCAGCTTCCAGGAGATCATCCTGCGCCTGCAGGCCTACTGGGCCGCCCAGGGCTGCGCCATCCTGCAGCCCTACGACATGGAGGTCGGCGCCGGCACCTTCCACCCGGCGACGACGCTGCGCTCGCTCGGCCCGAGGCCGTGGTCGGCCGCCTATGTCCAGCCCTCGCGCCGCCCGACCGACGGGCGCTACGGCGACAGCCCGAACCGCTGGCAGCATTACTATCAGTACCAGGTCATCATCAAACCCTCGCCGCCGGACTTCCAGGACATCTACCTCGGGTCGCTGCGCGCCATCGGCATCGACATGGACCTCCACGACATCCGCTTCGTCGAGGACGACTGGGAGAGCCCGACCCTCGGCGCCTGGGGCCTCGGCTGGGAGGTGTGGTGCGACGGGATGGAGGTGTCGCAGTTCACCTACTTCCAGCAGGTCGGCGGCCATGACTGCCGCCCGGTCTCGGGCGAGCTGACCTACGGCCTCGAACGCCTCGCGATGTACGTGCTCGGCCATGACGACGGCAACCTGATGCCGTTCAACGACCCCGCGTCCCCGATCCCGCTCACCTACGGCGACATCTTCCGCGAGGCCGAGGCCGAGTATGCCCGCTGGAACTTCGACGTCGCCGATACCGCGATGCTGCTCCAGCACTTCGCCGACGCCGAGGCCGAATGCGGGCGCATCCTCGCGGAGCCCGACATCGACCCGAAGACCGGCCGCCGCATCGTCATGGCGCTGCCCGCCTATGACCAGTGCATCAAGGCCAGCCACCTCTTCAACCTGCTCGACGCCCGCGGGGTGATCTCGGTCACCGAGCGCCAGGCCTACATCGGCCGCGTCCGCGCGCTGGCGAAGATGTGCGCCGACGCCTTCGTCCGCGCCGGCGAGACCGCCCCCGAGACTGCGGCGGCGTGACCCGGCCCCCCTCAGCCGCGCCCCGGCAGCAGCACCTTCGGGCCGGCGGCGAGCATCCCCGCCGCGGTCAGCGACAGAAAGATCGGCAGGGCCACGAAGCCTCCGCCTTCCTCCTCGGGTCGCCCGCTCCGGCACCCGCGCGCGACCGGTCCTGATATGCGCGGCCGCACCCTCGTCATCGGCTTTCTGGTCTTCGTCGCGGTCTTTGCCGCCGGTCTGATCTGGACGCAGTTCTTCGCCTACTACGAGCGCCAGAAGGGCGTCGACGCCCTGACCATCGCCGGCGCGGTGGTTCCGGTCGCCGACTACGACGGCATCGATTCGACCTCGTCGGCGCTCAAGCTCCGTGGCTGCCTGAAGATCGACCCGGCGCAGGTCGCGCGCCTCGCCCCGCCGGCCGCCCCGCAGGCGACGCCGCTCAACCCGCCGTTCTGGTTCCGCTGCTTCGATGCCGGCGCCCTGACCGACGACCTCGCCTCCGGCGCCGCCCTCGCCTACGACATCGGCCGCGACCAGCCCGAGGGCTTCGACCTGATGCTCGCCGTCTACCCCGACGGCCGCGGCTACCTCTGGCGCCAGCTGAACGAGCGCTACGCCGACTGAAGCGAGCCGGCGCTCACCCCTCGGCGGACCCCTCGAAGACTTCGTCGAAGGCCGCGCGCAGCGCGAGGTCGAGGTCGTCCATCGTCACCGGCAGACCGAGATCGACGAGGCTCGTGACCCCGTGCCCACGGATGCCGCAGGGCACGATCCCGTCGAAATGGGCGAGATCCGGTTCGACGTTGATCGCGATGCCGTGGAAGCTGACCCAGCGCCGCAACCGCACGCCGATCGCCGCGATCTTGTCCTCGGCGGGGCTGCCGTCGGGCTGCGGCGGGCGGTCCGGCCGCACCACCCAGACGCCGACCCGCCCCGGCCGCCGCTCGCCGGTGACGTTGAAGGCGGCGAGGGTGCGGATCACCCACTCTTCGAGCGACCGCACGAAGGCCCGCACGTCGCGGCCGCGGCGGTTGAGGTCGAGCATCGCATAGGCCACCCGCTGCCCCGGCCCGTGATAGGTATACTCGCCGCCCCGCCGGCTCTCGTAGACCGGAAACCGGTCGGGCGCGAGCAGGTCGGCCGGGTTGGCGGAGGTCCCGGCCGTATAGAGCGGCGGATGCTCGAGCAGCCAGACCAGCTCCGGCGCCTGCCCGGCGATGATCGCCTCGACCCGGGCCTCCATCGCCGCCACCGCCTCGGGATAACCGACGCGGCCAGAGGAAATACGCCATTCGACCGGACGAATTAGGGTGTCTGGAGCCGACTCGTCCATTGTTGCCTCTTCGTCGTTCGCCGCGAATCGGGTAGGGTCGGCCCAAAGCGAAAAAATTTAGAGCAGTCGCCGCCGATAGATAATCAAGGGGATTGACCATGACCAGCCGAACAGTTCGCCGTTCCTTCGTCGCATCGCTCGTCGCGCTGGCCCTCGCCGCCGGCACGGCAGACCGAGCGGCCGCCGACGGCGCGGACGCCTTCGTCGGCGGCCTGCTCGGCAGCGCCATCGGCACCGCCATCGTCAACCAGCAGCAGCAGCGCCGGCCGGTCGTGGTCGAGCGCCGCTACGTCACCCGGCGGGCACCGGCGCCGGTGGTGAACACCTACCAGCGCGAGCAGAACCGCCAGGTCCAGACCGCGCTCAACTACTTCGGCTTCCCCGCCGGGGTGCCTGACGGCGTCTTCGGCGCCAACTCGCGGTCCGCGATCGGCCAGTACCAGGCCTTCGTCGGCTATGCCCCCACCGGCGTGCTCAGCGACTACGAGCGCATGCTCCTCACCTCCTCCTACGACCGCGCCATGGTCGGCGGGCCGCAGGCGGCGCAGATCATGGCCTCGAGCGGCCAGGGCACCCGCGGCCTGCTGACGGCCTACCGCCAGGAGCAGCTCGGCATCCCGATCGCGACCACCCCCGCGATGCCGATGGTCGCCGCCGCGCCCGCAGCCGTCCCGGTTGCCGTTGCGCCGCCCGAGCCGGCCCCGGCGCCCGAGGTCGCGGCTCCCGCGCCCGCCGCCCCTGCGGCGCCGATCGTCTCCGCCGATTTCGCGCCGGCCGAGGCCGCCGCGCCGCAGGCCGGCGGCCTGCCGAGCTTCCTGCCCGGAGCCAGCTCGGCCTCGATCGACAGCTACTGCAACCGGGTCAGCCTCGCGACCGGCGCCAACGGCGGCTTCGTCAACGTCGCGGCCATGACCGACCCGACCCAGGCGCTCGGCGAGCAGTTCTGCCTCGCCCGCACCTACGCCGTCGAGCAGGGCGACAGCCTCGCGGGCACCGTCCAGGGCTTCTCGATGGCCGAGATGGAGACCCAGTGCGACGCCTTCGCGCCGTCGATGGCGAGCTACCAGTCCCGCCTCGCCACCCAGGACCCGGCCGAAGTCCGCGCCGCGCTTCAGGAGTTCGTCGTCTCGACCGGCGCCCCCGCTGCGCAGATGAGCGCCAGCGCCCGGATCTGCCTCAGCATCGGCTACCGCAAGGATAACGCCGAGGTGGCGCTCGCGGCGGCGATGGTCCTCGTCGGGCTCGGCGAGGAGGCTTATGGCGAGCTCCTCGGCGATCACCTGATGAACGGCTTCGCCACACCGAAGCGCCCCGACCGTGGTCTCGAATGGCTCGGCGCCGCCTCCGACGCCCTCGCCGCTGGCGCGAGCCCGCTTGTCGCCAACGGCGCCGCGGCCCATGCGGCCCTGCTCCACCAGGCCGTCGCCGAGCTGTCGGGCACCGGCGCAGCGCCGATCCTGCAGGATGCCGCCGCCCCGGCCGGGGTCGCTCCGGCCTTCGGCCTGCCGACGGCCAAAGGCCAGGCTTCGAACTGACCCTTGACGGGCGCTCCCGTTTCCGGGAGCGCCCCGCCCGCTCCGCGTGACAGGTCCGACGATCCGTGCTTAACTTCTCCGGTTGTTGCAACCCAAGGAGGCACCGCATGAGCCTGAGTTCCCACCTGAGCGAACTCCGCAAGAAGCACCAGGCCCTTTCGGACGACATCGAACTGGAGCAGCGCAAGCTGTCCAGCGACGACCTGGAAATCAAGTCGCTCAAGCTCCGAAAGCTCTATATAAAGGAAGAGATAGAGCGACTGGCTCACCAGGCCTGAGGCCCCCCGCGTACCGCCTTCCGCCTCCCCGGCGACGTCAGCGACTCGCCAGCCCGACCGGGGGGGCCATCGTCGGAACGATGATGCCGCTGCCCGAATCTACCCCAGCCCGATTCCCGCCCGCCCCGCCGAACGTGTCGTATTGCGCGTAGATTCTCCGCACGGCCGCCGCGGCTGGCCACGACCCGCTAGAGGATGTCCTCCACCGACCGCGCCACCAGCTCGAGGCTCTCGGGCGTGTTGAAACGGTGGTCGCCGCCCTTGACGATGGTCAGGCGCAAATCCTCCGACCGGGCATGGGCGAGCAGCCGCAGGGCCACCGCGAAGGGCACCTCGGCATCGTCGGACCCGTGCAGCAGCCGCACCGGAAACGGCAGGTCGAGCGGACTGCGCAACACGAGGTTCTGCCGCCCGTCCTCGATCAGGCGCCGCGTGATCGGATAAGGATCCTCCCCGTAGGCGCTCGGCACCAGCACCTCGCCGTCGCGGGCGAATCGCTCGCGGGCCTCGGCATCCATGGTCGCCCACATCCCGTCCTCGGTGAAGTCCGGCGCCGCCGAGATCCCGACGAGGCCGGCGACGCGCCCGGGCATCCGCTGGGCGAGGAGCAGCGCGATCCACCCGCCCATGCTCGACCCGACCAGCACCTGCGGCCCCTCGCTCAGTGCCAGCAGCGCGTCGTGGGCATCCCGCGCCCAGTCGCCGATCGCCCCGTCGCGGAACGCCCCCGACGAGGCGCCGTGCCCGGTGTAGTCGAAGCGCAGGAACGCCTGCCCGCGCGCCCGCGCCCAGGCGTCGAGAAAGTTGGCCTTGGTGCCGCTCATGTCCGAGCGGAAGCCGCCGAGGAACACCACCCCCGGCGCCGCGCCGGGCACGCGCCGGTAGGCGATGCGGCGGCCGTCGGGAAGGTCGAGGAAGGCGTTTTCCATGTGCCGCATTCTACCAAGGGCGTCACCGGCGCGCCAGCGGGCGCAACACTGGCGCCGGGGCGGACCCGCCGCTAAACTCCGGCGAACGAAAGGGAGCGCGAGGTTCCCGTCGCCTTCAGGGAGGAGCATTTCATGAAACACTTCGTCATCGCCGCGCTCGCGGCGGGCGCGCTCGCCGCACCGGCGCTCGCGGCCGATTACAAGATCATGGCGCCGGCGTCGCCGGGCGGCGGCTGGGACCAGACCGCCCGCACCATGCAGAGCGTGATGCAGGAGGAGGGCATCTCCGGCAACGTCCAGGTGCTCAACGTCCCCGGCGCCGGCGGCACCATCGGTCTCGCCCAGTTCGTCAACCAGTCGAAGGGCGATCCCGAGGCGCTGATCGTCGGCGGCTACGTGATGGTCGGTGCGATCCTGACCAACGCCTCGCCCGTCGACCTGAGCATGGTGACGCCGATCGCGCGCCTGACCGGTGAGTCCGAGGCGATCGTCGTGCCCGCGGCGAGCGATATCATGACGATGGACGACCTCATCGCCAAGCTGAAGGCCGATCCGGGCGCGGTGTCGTGGGCCGGCGGCTCGGCCGGCGGCACCGATCACATCGCCGCCGGGCTGATCGCCAAGGCGGCCGGCGTCGATCCGACGATGATCAACTACATCGCCTTCTCGGGCGGCGGCGAGGCGCTGGCCGCCATCCTCGGCAACCAGGTCACCGTCGGCGTCTCGGGCCTCGGCGAGTTCGACAGCCAGATCAAGTCGGGCGGCCTCCGCCTGCTCGCGGTCTCCGGCGAGCAGCGCATCGAAGGCTTCGACGCCCCGACCCTCACCGAGGCGGGCATCGACGTCACGCTCGAGAACTGGCGGATGGTGGCCGCAGCGCCGGGCATCACCCCGGAGCAGGAAGCGGCGATCACCGCCGACATCGAGAAACTCGCCAAGTCCGCCGCGTGGCAGAAGGCGCTTGCGGACCACGGCTGGATCGACCGCTTCTCCGACGGCGACACCTTCCGCCAGCAGCTCGCCGTCGACATCGAGGCGACGGGGGCCATCCTCAAGGACATCGGCCTCGTCAACTGAGGCTGCTCGTCCACGGAGGTATCCGGCAGGCGGCGCGCTCCCGCGCGCTGCCTGATTTCAGCCAGGCGAAGCCGTCGCTGTCAGCCGTGGCCGATCGACGTGAAGGCCTTCGGGTCAAATCCCATCCGGCGCAGGTCGCGCGGATCGGGCGCGACGTGCTGCTCCACCGCGGTCGCAACGCGGGCCGCGCTGCCGAAAAGTTCGAGGGCCGAGCGAACCCGGGTGAAAGTACCACGCACACTGATCATACCTGAATCTCCTCATGGGCAGGCTCCAACCTGCCCCATGAGTAGGAAATGCGCCCACTTAGCCCCGGGAGCAAGGCGCACTGCCACAGTTCCGCCATGCGCCAGGAGCATGGCTTGCGGCAAAACCCTCAGCGGAGGTCCGGCGGCGTCCCTTCCGCCGTCAACTCTGCAACCACCGCGTCGAGCCCCGTCACTTTGCTGCCCGGATCGCCGAGGCGGCGCACCGACACCGACCGATCCTCGACCTCGCGCATCCCGACGGCGAGGATCACCGGCACCTTGGCGAGCGAATGCTCGCGGACCTTGTAGTTGATCTTCTCGTTGCGAAGATCCGCCTCGGCCCGCACGCCCTTCGCCACCAGTGCCGCGACCACCTCTTCGGCATAGGCGTTCGCCTCCGAGACGATCGGCGCGACCACCACCTGCCGCGGCGCCAGCCACAGCGGCAGGCGACCGGCGTAGTGCTCGATCAGCACGCCGATGAACCGCTCGAACGAGCCGAGGATCGCCCGGTGGAGCATGTAGGGCCGGTGCCGCGCGCCGTCCTCGCCGACATACTCGGCGTCGAGGCGCTCGGGCATGTTCGGGTCGACCTGGAAGGTGCCGCACTGCCACTCGCGGCCGATCGCGTCGGTCAGCTTGAAGTCGAGCTTCGGTCCGTAGAAGGCACCCTCGCCGGGGTCGACGACGTAGGAGCGGCCGACCTTGCGGATGGCGTTCTCGAGCGCGGTCTCGACCTTGTCCCACGCCTCGTCCGAGCCGATCCGCACCTCGGGCCGGGTGGAGAGCTTGATGTCGTAGCTGTCGAAGCCGAGGTCGGCATAGACCGAGGTCAGCAGTTCGATGAAGGCCGCGCACTCCGTCTCGATCTGGTCCTCGGTGCAGAAGATGTGGGCGTCGTCCTGGGTGAAGCCGCGGACGCGCATCAGCCCGTGCATCGAGCCCGAGGGCTCGTAGCGGTGGCAGGCGCCGAACTCGGCCAGCCGCAGCGGCAGGTCGCGGTAGGACTTCATCCCCTGATTGTAGACCTGGACGTGGCAGGGGCAGTTCATCGGCTTCAGCGCGTTGACGCGCTTTTCCTTGGCGTGCTCCTCCTCGACCTCGGCGATGAACATGTTGTGCTGGTAGGCCTCCCAGTGACCGGAGCGTTCCCAGAGCACGCGGTCCACCACCTGCGGGGTGCGGATCTCGCGGTAGCCGGCGGTGCGGAGGCGGCGGCGCATGTAGTCCTCGACCGCGCGCCAGATCGTCCAGCCGTCGGGGTGCCAGAACACCATGCCGGGCGCCTCTTCCTGCAGGTGGAAGAGGTCCATCTCGCGGGCGAGCTTGCGGTGGTCGCGGCGTGCGGCCTCCTCGAGCTGGTGGAGGTAGGCGTCGAGGTCGGCCTTGGAGCGGAAGGCGACGCCGTAGATGCGCTGGAGCATCGGGCGGCGCGAATCGCCGCGCCAATAGGCGCCGGCGATCGACATGAGCTTGAAGGCGTCGGGCGGCACCTGCCCGGTGTTGGCAAGATGCGGCCCGCGGCAGAGGTCCTGCCACGGCCCGTGCCAGTACATGCGGATCGGGTCGGCGCCCGGGGATTCCCTCGATCAGCTCGACCTTGTAGGGCTCGCCGGACGCCTCGTAGTGGCGGATGGCGCGGTCGCGCTCCCAGACCTCGGTGCGTGACGGGGTCGCGCTTGGCGATGATCGCGCGCATCCGCGCCTCGATCACGCCGAGATCCTCGGGGGTGAACGGCTCGGCGCGGTCGAAGTCGTAGTACCAGCCGTTGTCGATCACCGGGCCGATGGTGACCTTCACGTCGGGCCAGAGCTCCTGCACCGCGCGCGCCATGATGTGGGCGCAGTCGTGGCGGATCAGCTCCACCGCCTCCGCGTCCTTCGCGGTGACGATGGCGAGGGCCGAATCCTTCTCGATCGGCAGCGACAGGTCCGCGAGCCGGCCGTCGACGCGCGCCGCGAGCGCCGCCTTGCCGAGCGATTTCGAGATGTCGGTGGCGATGGCGCCGGGGGTGGTCCCGGCCGGATAGCGGCGCACCGCGCCGTCGGGCAGCGTGACCGCCACTTCGCGGACGGCGGATTCGTCCAGACTCGAGGCAAGGTCGCTCATCGCGGTCTCCTTTGGGTTCGGCGCCTACGGCACGCCCGGTTCATTGGGTCTCGCGGATCTACAACCGCCGCGGCGCCTGTCAAGACTGGCGTTCGCCGCAGCCCCGCGTCTCGACCGCCCGGTGCCGCCTCCCCCGGCAGCCGCGACCGCTTGCCGTCGGACCCCCCCGCCGCTAGGGAAACGCCATGCCCGCCGCGAAAGCCCGCCCCTCGAATCTTTCCCGCGCCCTCGTCGTCGCGCTCGTCGTCCTCGTCATCGACCAGGCGACGAAGTTCCTCGTCGTCGAGGTCCTCGACCTGCGCACCCGTCTCGTCGTCCCGGTCGCCGACCCGTGGCTGAACCTGACGATGGCATGGAACGAGGGCATCAACTTCGGCCTCTTCGACTTCGGCGCCGCCGGCCGCTGGGTGCTCGTCGGCCTCGCCGTCGCGATCGCGGTCGGCCTGCTCGTCTGGGTTCGCCGCACCCACGGCTGGATTCCGGCGCTCGGCACCGGCGCCATCGTCGGCGGCGCGCTCGGCAATGTCGTCGATCGCCTGCGCTTCGGCGCCGTCGCCGACTTCATCAACATGAGCTGCTGCGGCATCTCCAATCCCTTCGCCTTCAACGTCGCCGACGCCGCGATCTTCGCCGGCGCCGCCCTTCTTCTCCTGACCGGCCGCAGCGCGCCGGCTCCAGCCAGCCGGAGGCGCTGACCCATGGCCCACCTCACCCTCATCGTCGTCGATTCGCGCCGTCCGCTCCGGCTCGCCCGCTTCTGGGCCGGCGCGCTGACCGGCTACGCCCTGCGCGCCGACCCCGGCGAGGCGGCCGACCCGGACGGCGTCGCCGTCGACGGCCCCGGCCCCTCGATGCTCTTCCAGCGCGGGGAGCGCCCCGGCGCCACGGGCCGCCTGCACCTCGACATCGCCGGCGGCCCCCGCCCGGCCGAGGTCGCCCGCCTGGAGGCGCTCGGCGCCAGCGTCCGCGAGGCCCACGACCACCACACCGTCATGCTCGACCCCGAGGGCAACCGCTTCTGCGTCCAGGATCCGCATGACTGATCGCGGCCGCGGAGGCCGCGGCCTCCTCGGCGACCTCCACCAGCGCGCCGGCGAGACGCTGATCCGCCTCCGCCACGGCTTCGGCCCGCGCCTGACCCTCGGCGTCCGCCTGCTCGCCCTCGACGCCGCCGGCCGGGTCTTTCTCGTCCGCCACAGCTATCTGCCCGGCCTTCACCTCCCCGGCGGCGCCGTCGATCCCGGCGAGAGCTGCCGCGCCGCCGCGGTCCGCGAAGCCGCCGAGGAGGGCGGCCTCGCCCTCGCCGAAGCGCCGGTCCTGTTCCAGGTCTACCGCAACCCGGCCGGCGGCCGGCACGACCACGTCGTCCTCTACGTCACCCGCGGCGCCGTTCAGGACCGCCCGCGGCCGCGCTCGCTCGAGATCGTCGCCGCCGGCTTCCATCCCGCCGACGCGCCCCCCGAGGACACCACCCGCGCCACCCGCGACCGCCTGTCGGAAGTCCTCGCCGGCCAGCCGCCCGCCGAAATCTGGTAGCGCGCCGCCGCGCTGCACCGCCGGACGCGGGCGCTCCCGTGCTCCGTCAGCCCTCCGGCGGATGCCCCGGCGCATGTTCCGGGTCCAGCGCCCGGGCGACGAAATCGTCGAGCTGCGGCTTGTAGCGCGCCCACAGGGCCGCGAGTTCCTCGACCGGGTCGCCATCGGTCCAGTCGACGCGGAGGTCCGCCACCGGCCACGGCATGTCGCGCACCAGCTTCATCCCCGACGCATGCATCCGCGACCGCGTCCCGCCGGCGTCGCGTCCCGCCCGCAGGCCCGCGATGATCCGGTCGCCGACATGCCCGGTCGCCGCAAGAAACGCCGCGGCCACCACCTCGACCACCGCCGGATCGGCGAGCAGGTTGCCGGCACAGGCGACGTCGATCGCCCGCGCCTCCCCCGTCAGATGCCTGCACCCGCGCCCCCGAATGCACCGCGCTCCGGCCCTCGCGGTCGACGGCGAGGAGCTGGCGCCACGCCATGTGCGCGATGGGTCTCCTTGAGGATCGAGATCGCCTCGATCGCCCCCGCCCCGCCGCGCATCAGGTCGAGCGTCCGGGTGCCGAGCGCCGGATCGGTCAGGTTCTGCGTCGCCACCGCCCCGATCCCCTGCTCGGCGAAGAGGCAGCGCGCCGCCGGTGCCGGCGAGGAGGACAGCACCGCGGCGCCGAACATCCCCGTCCGCCGGCAGCGCACCACCATCGAATAGGTCATCCCCGCCCTCCGTCGAGCCGGCGGGCGAGGAACACCGTCCCCGCCACCGGCGTCTCGTAGTAGGCGGCCACCGGCGCGAAACCGAGCGCGCGGTAAAGCCCCAGCGCCGCCGCCATCGACGGCAGCGTATCGAGCCGGATCTCGCGGTGCCCGGCCCGCGCAGCCGCGGCGATCGCCGCCTCGGCCAGCGCCCGCCCGAGGCCGCGCCCGCGCCCTTCCGGCGCAACGTAGAGCCGCTTCATCTCGCACGCCCCGTCACCCAGCGGCCGCATCGCCACGCAGCCCACCGCCCTGCCGTCCGCCGTGCGGGCAAGGAACAGCGCCCCCTCCGGCGGCGCGTAGCGCCCGGGGAGCGCCGCGACTTCGGCCTCGAAGCCCTGGTAGGCGAGATCGACCGGCAGCGTTGCGGCATAGGCCCGGAACAGCCCCGCCGCCGCCACGAAGTCGGCCGGCGTCCGCGCCGCGGCAATTCCAGCCGCAGCGGCCTTCGTCCCCGCCGCGCTCTCCTCCGCCGCCATCACCGGTCGGGCCCCCCCGCCACCCGGCTCGCAAGATACGTCGCGAAGTCGTAGTTCGGCCGCTCGAGGTGGCTGAGATGCCCGGGCCGCGCCAGCCGCGACAGCAACCCGCGATAGACCTTCTCGGTGCAGCCGCGGTCCTCGACGTTGACCTCGTCGAGCAGCGTCTTCAGCGCCGCGAAGTGCGCCTGCGCGTCGGGGTCGTTGACGAAGTCCGGCGACATGCCGCCGCCGAAGCCGATGCGGACCTGCCCCGGCCCCTGCGGATGCAGCGTCAGGTACCAGAAATACCCCGGCGTCAGGGTGATCAGCAGGCTCGGATAGATCGCGAGCAGGAAGGTCGTCCGCCGCCGGTCGCCTTCGAGCCGGGTGTTCGACGGATGCGCCAGCGCGATCTTCAGTTTGTCGTCCTTGAGGATGGTATGGTAGTTGAACGCCTCCAGCCCCGGCGGGCAGACCATCTCGTCGAGCTTCGACAGCCCCCCGATCGTCGCCGCATGGCAGACCGGCAGGTGGTAGCTCTCCATGAAGTTCTCGGCGAGCACCTTCCAGTTGGTGTCCCAGACGTGGCTCTCGAAGAAGGTCTCGACGTAGGTCTCCATGGCGAAGTCCGCGACCAGCTCTTCCGCCTCGGCGAGCCGCTCGGCCACCGGCGCCGCGTCGGGGTTCAGCGTCACGAACACCCACCCCAGCCACTCCTCGCAGCGCAGCGCCGGCAGGCGGTAGTCGCTGCGGTCGAAGCCCGCGTTCTTCGTCATCGCCGGCGCGCCGCGCAGGCTGCCGTCGAGGTTGTAGGTCCAGGCGTGGTAGGGACAGACGATCGCCCGCACCCGGCCGCGTCCGTGGAGCAGCGTCGACATCCGGTGCAGGCAGACGTTGGAGAAGGCGCGGAGCGTCCCGTCCCGGTCGCGCACCACCGCCACCGGCTGCCCGGCGATCTCCCAGGCCGCATAGTCCCCGGGCTCGGCCAGCGCGCTCGCCCGCCCGAGGCAGAGCCATTCCCTGCCGAAGATGCCCTCGAGCTCGGCCTTGAGAAAGACCTCCGAGGTATAGACCTCCGGCGGCATCGCCCGCGCCTGCTCGAAGGGGTGCGAGACGGTCTCGCGCAGGGCCGCAACCGGATCGCCGTCATTCAGATCCCTCACGCCACCCTCCCCGGCCGACCCTGTTCACGCTCGCCCGACCTTGCTCCCTGCGCCCGGCGGCTTCAATGCCCCGTCACGTCAATGCCCTGTCCCTGCAGGCCCGCGTCAGTAGGTCGCGCGCCCGCCCGAGGCGTCGAAGACCGACGCCGTGGTGAAGCTGCACTCCTCGCTTGCCGCCCAGCAGACCAGCGCCGCGATCTCGTCGACGCTGCCGAAGCGGCCGACCGGAATCTTCGAGAGCATGAAGTCGATGTGGGTCTGCGGCATCTGGTCGAAGATCGCCGTCCTGACCGCCGCCGGCGTCACCGCGTTGACGGAAACGCCCTTGCCTGCCATCTCCTTGCCGAGCGACTTGGTGAAGCCGATCACCGCCGCCTTCGACGCCGAATAGCCCGAGGCGTTGGCATTGCCCTCCTTGCCGGCGATCGAGGCGATGTTGACGATCCGCCCGTAGCCGGCCTCGACCATCCCCGGCACCACCGCCTTGTTGCAGTGGAACACCCCGAAGACGTTGACCGCGAAGACGTCGCGAAAGCCGTCGACGGGAAAGTCGACCACCGGCACCGTCGGCCCGGTGATCCCGGCGCTGCACACCAGCACGTCGATGCCGCCGAGGTCCGCAACCGTCCGCTGCGCTGCCGCCTCGACCGCCGCCCAGTCGCTGACGTCGAGCGCCACCCCGATCCCGCCGGTCTCCCCCGCTACCGCCTCGGCCGCGGCACCGTCGCGGTCCCAGACCGCCACCCGCGCCCCCTCGGCCGCAAGCCGCAGCGCCACCGCCTTGCCGATACCTGATCCGCCCCCGGTGACCACGGCCCTGCGCCCGGCGAAACGTCCCGCGAATTCCATGCGATCCTCCCTGCTTTGCGCCGACGTTATCCACCGCCCCCGCAGCACGCCAGCCCCGGAGCCGTGGTCGTGCGCAGGGCAGGTCGCCGCAGCGGCCCCCCCGGGAGTGCCGCCCGAACGATCCGAGTGCGCACTGCCCCGGCCGGGGGAAGCGCCGACCTCGGGGAGGCGCGCGCGAAGAGCGCGCCCCCCACTCGGCCGACGCTGGTCGGTCGGCCGCCTTTGCGGCCTCCCTTCGAAGGAAGCCGGCATTCGCCGGCTGAGTTGTTTTTTCTCCCCGCCTGTTGGCGGGGCCCCTCGTCCTGCCCGATAGGCTTCCTGCCAGTATGAAATCCGAAGAGAGGCGGGGCAGCCGTGCACGCTCTCTTCTTCGGCGGCACCCCGGCGGAAAAGCGTGTCGCCGAAGAAGAAGAGACGGTGCGGCCCACCGCACCGATGCAGCGCGCCGCGGGCGGGACGGTCAGGCGTGCGGGCGGCTGACGCGGCGCCACTGACGCGGGCGGAAAACGCAGGGCGTCGGTTGACCGACGCGTCTGGCAAGCTTGCGCAGTGGGTGCGCATTTGCTTATCCTCCGGGCAAAAGCTTGATCCGGGGAGTAGGGATGGCCCGCGCGCGCTCGCCTTCCGGTCGCCTGGACGATGCTGCCCGGGCGGGCTGGCTCTACTACATCGCCGGCAAGACCCAGGACGACGTCGCCGCGGCGATGGGCATCTCGCGCCAGGCCGCCCAGCGCCTCGTCTCCCTCGCCATGTCCGAGGGGCTGGTGCGGGTGTGGATGGAGCACCCGATCGCCCGCTGCCTCGACCTCGCCGCGGCGCTGTCCGAGCGCTACGGCCTCGTCCGTGCCGAGGTCGTCCCCTCCGACCCCGACGCCGACGGCGGCACCACCGGCCTCGGCGAGGCCGGCGCCGCCGAGATCGCCCGCTGGCTCCGCCGCGAGGCCCCGATCGTGATGGCGATCGGCACCGGGCGCAGCCTCAAGGCCGCCGTGGAGCACCTGCCGCCGATCGACTGCCCCCAGCACTGCGTCGTGTCGCTGACCGGCAACATCGGTCCCGACGGCTCGGCCGCCTACTACAACGTCATCTTCTCGATGGCCGAGGCGGTGAAGGCCCGCCACTTCCCGATGCCGCTGCCGGTCTTCGTCGCCTCCCCCGAGGAGCGGGCGCTGATGCACGGCCAGGGCCTGATCCGCTCGACCCTCGCCCTCGCCGCCAATGCCGACGTGACCTTCGTCGGCATCGGCGAGATGGACGCGGCGGCGCCGCTCTACATCGACCGCTTCCTCACCGCCGCCGAACTCGCCGCCGAACTCGCCGCCGGCGCCGCGGGCGAGATCTGCGGCTGGATCTTCGACCGCGACGGCCGCCTGCGCAGCGAAGGCGCCAACCTGCGCACCGCCAGCGCGCCGATTCCCGACCGCAGCCGATCGACGGTGATCGCCCTCGCCAAGGGCCGCCGCAAGCTGCCCGCGATCCGCGCCGCCCTCGCCGGTCGCCTCGTCAACGGCCTCTTCACCGACGAGGCAACCGCCGAGGCGCTGCTCGCGGGCGCGTGAGACCGCGGCGCGAAGCCCTTGACAAATCAGCGTTTGCCCACTGCTCGGGCATCCGCCCAGTCTCCCGCTTGACAGCGCGCAGCTTTATTGCGATCTTTTGCCCGCAAGAACAACATTTGCCCTGAAATCGGCATCCAACCGGAGGAATCATGCGACCACTCACCCTCTTGCTCGGGGCGGCGTCCGCGCTTGCCTTCGCCGCCGCGGCGAACGCCGCTGCGATCACCATCGCCACCGTGAACAACGGTGACATGATCCGCATGCAGGGCCTCACGTCCGAGTTCAACAAGGCCCATCCCGACATCACCGTGAACTGGGTGACGCTCGAGGAGAACATCCTCCGCGAGCGCGTCACCACCGACATCGCCACCGGCGGCGGCCAGTACGACATCCTGACCATCGGCAACTACGAAGTGCCGATCTGGGGCAAGCAGGGCTGGCTCACGCCGCTCGAGTTCGACGCCTCCTATGACGTCGACGACCTGCTCCCGGCGATCCGCGGCGGCCTGACCGTCGACGGCAAGCTCTACGCCGCGCCCTTCTACGGCGAGAGCGCCTTCCTCATGTACCGCACCGACCTGATGGAGAAGGCCGGGCTGACCATGCCCGCCGAGCCGACCTGGGAGTTCATCGGCGAAGCGGCGCGCAAGATGACCGACCGCTCGGCCGACATCAACGGCATCTGCCTGCGCGGCAAGGCCGGCTGGGGCGAGAACATGGCGCTGATCGGCTCGATGGCCAACAGCTTCGGCGCGCGCTGGTTCGACGAGAAGTGGGCGCCGCAGTTCGACCAGCCCGAGTGGAAGGCCGCGCTGCAGTTCTACGCCGACCTGATGAAGGACGCCGGGCCGTCGGGCGCCTCGTCGAACGGCTTCAACGAGAACCTGACCCTGTTCCAGCAGGGCAAGTGCGCGATGTGGATCGACGCGACCTCGGCCGGATCCTTCGTCTCCGACCCGAAGCAGTCGACCGTCGCCGACAAGGTCGCCTACACGATCTTCCCGAACAAGGAAGGCGTCGACAACCACGGCAACTGGCTGTGGTCGTGGAACCTCGCCATCCCGACCTCGTCGAAGAACGCCGACGACGCCAAGACCTTCATCACCTGGGCGACCGACAAGGCGTATACCGAGCTCGTCGCCGGCAAGGAGGGCTGGGCCAACGTGCCGCCGGGCACCCGCACCTCGCTCTACGAGAACCAGCAGTACCTCGACGCCGCCGCCTTCGCCGACGAGGCCAAGGCCGCGATGGACGCCGCCGACATCACCAAGCCGACGGTCCAGCCGGTGCCCTATACCGGCGGCCAGTTCGTCGCGATCCCGGAGTTCCAGTCGATCGGCACCACGGTCGGCCAGCTGTTCTCGGCGATCCTCGCCGGCCAGTCGAGCGTCGATGACGCGCTCGCCCAGGCCCAGTCGGCTACCGAGCGCGAGATGCGGCGCGCCGGCTACTAAGGCGCTTCCGGCCCCCGAGTCGCCCGGCCCCGGACAAGCGTCCAGGGGCCGGGCGGCTCAACCGATCCGACAACGAAAAAGGGCCGCCGTTTCGAGCGGCCAGGGGAAACGTCATGGCCACCAGACAGACCCAAGGCATCGCGCGCTGGATGCGGATGCCCGCCATTGGCCTGCTGCTGATCTGGATGATCGTGCCGCTGTCGATGACGATCTACTTCTCGTTCCGCTACTACAACCTGCTCAACCCCGCCGCCGGCGGCTGGGCCGGGTTCGAGAACTACCAGTATTTCCTCAGCGACCCGGCCTTCTGGCAGGCGATCCGCAACACGCTGATGATCGTCATCGGGGTGCTCTGCATCACCATCGTCGGCGGCATCGGCGTCGCCCTCCTGATCGACCAGCCGATCTTCGGCCAGGGCATCGTGCGCATCCTGGTGATCTCGCCCTTTTTCGTCATGCCGCCGGTCGCCGCCCTGGTGTGGAAGAACATGATCCTCCACCCCGGCTACGGCGTCGCCGCCGGCATCGCCAAGTTCTTCGGCTTGCAACCCGTCGACTGGTTCTCGAGCTACCCGCTGTTCTCGATCATCGTCATCGTCGCCTGGCAGTGGTTGCCCTTTTCCGCCCTCATCCTGCTGACCTCGCTGCAATCGCTCGACAGCGAGCAGAAGGAGGCGGCCGAGATGGACGGCGCCAGCTTCATCAGCCGCTTCTGGTACCTGACGCTGCCGCACATGGCGCGCGCCATCACCATCGTCATCCTGATCCAGACGATCTTCCTGCTCGGGGTCTACGCCGAAATCCTCGTCACCACCAACGGCGGCCCGGGCTATGCCTCGACCAACCTGCCGTTCCTGATCTACCGGGCCGCCCGGCTCTCGAACGACGTCGGCGGCGCCGCTGCCGGTGGCATCGTCGCCGTCGTCCTCGCCAACATCGTCGCGATCTTCCTGATGCGCGCCGTCGGCAAGAACCTGGATTGAGGAGCAAAAAATGGCCCGCGCCGTCTCGACCCGCACCAAGGTCAGCTACTCGATCGCCGCCTGGGTGGTCGCCCTCCTGATCTTCTTCCCGATCCTCTACACGATCATCACCTCGCTCCGCACCGAGCAGGAGGCGATCAGCGGCTTCACCCTCTGGCCGTCCTTCACGCTGGAGGCGTATCACGCCGTCCAGGGCCAGCAGAATTACCTCAAGTTCTTCATGAACTCGGTGATCCTCGCCGTCGGCTCCACCGTCCTCGGGCTCATCGTCGGCATCCCCGCCGCCTGGGCGATGGCCTTCTCGCCGACCAAGCGCACCAAGGACATCCTGATGTGGATGCTCTCCACAAAGATGATGCCCGCCGCCGCGGTGCTCGTGCCGATCTACCTGCTCTTCATCTGGATGGGGCTGCTCGACACCCACCTCGGCATCACGATCGTGCTGATGCTGATCAACCTGCCGATCATCATCTGGATGCTCTACACCTACTTCCGCGAAATCCCCGGCGAGATCCTCGAGGCCGCCCGCATGGACGGCGCCAACCTCTGGGGCGAGATCTGGAACGTGCTGACGCCGATGGCGGTGCCGGGCATCGCCTCGACGCTGCTCCTCAACATCATCCTGGCCTGGAACGAGTCCTTCTGGACGCTGCTCCTGACCACCACCAACGCGGCGCCGCTCACCGCCTTCATCGCCAGCTTCTCGTCGCCGCAGGGCCTGTTCTGGGCCAAGCTGTCGGCGGCCTCGGTGATGGCGATCGCGCCGATCCTGATCATGGGCTGGTTCAGCCAGAAGCAACTCGTCCGCGGCCTGACCTTCGGCGCCGTGAAATAAGAAACCCGAGGGGAAACAAAAATGGGCACCTTCCAGCTCCGCAACGTCCACAAGGCCTTCGGCGCGACCAACATCATCCCGAACCTCGATCTCGACATCGAGGACGGCGAGTTCGTGGTCTTCGTCGGTCCCTCGGGCTGCGGCAAGTCCACGCTGCTCCGGCTGATCGCCGGGCTCGAGGACACCACGTCCGGCAAGATCATCATCGACGGCCGCGACGTCACCGATGAGTGCCCGGCGAAGCGCAAGCTCGCCATGGTCTTCCAGTCGTATGCGCTCTACCCGCACATGACCGTCGGCAAGAACATCGCCTTCCCGCTCAAGATGGCGGGCGAGAGCCAGGCCGACATCGACAAGAAGGTTTCGAACGCCGCCCGCATCCTCAACCTGACCAACTACCTCGACCGCCGCCCCGGACAGCTCTCCGGCGGCCAGCGCCAGCGCGTCGCCATCGGCCGCGCCATCGTCCGCAACCCCTCGGCCTTCCTCTTCGACGAGCCGCTCTCCAACCTCGACGCCGCGCTCCGCGGCTCGATGCGGCTGGAAATCTCCGAGCTTCACCAGACCCTCGGCAAGACGATGATCTACGTCACCCACGACCAGGTCGAGGCGATGACCATGGCCGACAAGATCGTCGTCCTCAACGCCGGCAACATCGAGCAGGTGGGCAGCCCGCTCGAGCTCTACCGCCGCCCGAAGAACCGCTTCGTCGCCGGCTTCATCGGCAGCCCGACGATGAACTTCGTCGAGACCGACGAGGCGCGCACGCGCTACGCCTGCAAGACCATCGGCGTCCGCCCCGAGCACATCGCCGTGTCATCCCAGCCGGTCGAGGGAGTCTGGCACGGCAAGGTCGGGGTCGCCGAGCATCTCGGCGCCGACACCTTCGTCCACGTCCACACCGACGGGCAGGGCACCCTCAACGTCCGTGCCTCGGGCGAAGTGCCGGTCTCACCACGGCGACGAGGTCTGGCTCACCCCCGATCCGTCGAAGATCCATCGCTTCGGCGCCGACGGCAACGCGCTTTATTGACCGACGGTCCGGGCATGCGACGGCAGGGCAATTCCGCGCGCGTCATCGGCGCCGCCGGCGCGACCGGCCCGCGGAGGCGGTCTCCCCGCTGGTCCGAAGGGCCGTCCTCGCGCCGCTGGCGGGCGGTAGCGGCGCGCACCCATCCCGACCCACGCCGCGGGGTGGATCCCTGCACCCGCCTTCACCGACACCCAAAAGGACCGTCCACCCCATGGACCTAGGACTCTCCGGCAAGGTCGCCGTCGTCACCGGCGGCAGCGTCGGCATCGGCCTCGGCGTCGCCCGGGCCTTCGCCCGCGAGGGCGCGCTGGTGCTCATCGCCGCCCGCGACCGCGAGCGCGCCGAGGACGCCGCCGCGCAGATAACCGAGGACTTCGGCCACCCCGTCGTCGCCCATGCCTGCGACGTCGCCACCGCCGAGGGCTGCGCCAGCCTGATCGACGCGACCCGCCACGCCTTCGGCGGCTGCGACATCCTGATCAACAACGCCGGCACCGGGTCCAACGAGACCATCCTCGACGCCGGCGACGACAAGTGGCTCGACTACTGGAACCTGCACGTCATGGCCGCCGTCCGCCTCGCCCGCGGCCTCGTGCCGATGATGGCCGAGCGCGGCGGCGGCGCGATCCTCAACAACGCCTCGATCTGCGCCACCCAGCCCCTCTGGTACGAGCCGATCTACAACGTCACCAAGGCGGCCCTGCTCATGCTCTCCAAGAACATGGCCAACGAATTCATCCCGATGAACATCCGGGTAAACACGGTCAACCCCGGCCTGATCCTCACCCCCGACTGGGTGAAGACCGCCAAGCAGCTCTCCGCCGAGCCCGGCAGCGACTGGGACGGCGACTGGGAGGGCTACCTCCAGTCCGTCGCCGACGAGCACGCGCCGATCAAGCGCTTCGGCACGGTCGAGGAACTCGCCGACTTCTTCGTCTTCCTCTGCTCCGACCGCGCGTCCTACGCGGTAGGCGGCACCTATTACGTCGACGGCGGCATGCTCCGCACAATCTGAGGAGGCTCCCGATGGCCACCCCGCTCTCTCTCGCGACCCTGGACCAGCTTCAAAAGGGCGTCGCCCGGCCGAAGTATGCCCGCGGCGACCTCTCGCCCGGCATCCTCCACTTCGGCGTCGGCAACTTCCACCGCGCCCATCTCCAGGTCTATCTCGACCGGCTGATGAACGCCGGCCGCGACCGCGACTGGGCGATCGTCGGCGCCGGCGTCACCCCCTACGACGTCAAGATGCGCGACGCCCTCGTCGGACAGGACCTGCTCTCGACCGTCGTCGAACAGTCCGCCGCCACCTCCTCCGCCCGCGTCACCGGCGTGATGACCGACTTCCTGCCGCCGATGGACGGCAAGGCGATCACCGCCGCCCTCGCCGACCCGGCGATCCGCATCGTCTCGCTGACCGTCACCGAGGGCGGCTACTTCGTGAACCCCGCCACCGGCAAGTTCGACCCCGAGAACCCCGCCATCCGCGCCGACGCGCAGAACCCGGATGACCCGAAGACCGTCTTCGGCCTCATCCTCGCCGGCCTCAAGGCCCGCCGCGCCGCCGGCGTCGCCCCCTTCACCGTCATGTCCTGCGACAACGTCCCCCACAACGGCCGCGTCTGCCGCGACGCCGTCGCCGGCCTCGCCGAAGCGCAGGACGCCGCCTTCGCCGTCGTGGGTCCGCGACACCGTCGCCTTCCCCAACGCCATGGTCGACCGCATCGCCCCCGCCACCTCGGACCGCGAGCGCAGGCATGACGCGCGACGACTTCGGCATCGACGACGCCTGGCCGGTGTTCTGCGAGGACTTCATCCAGTGGGTCGTCGAGGACACACTTCCCCGCCGGCCGCCCCGCCTTCGAGGAAGTCGGCGCCGAGTTCGTCGCCGACGTCACCCCCTACGAGATGATGAAGCTGCGCATTCTCAACGCCGGCCACGCGATCATGGCCTACCCCGCGGGGCTTCTCGACATCCACTTCGTCCACGAGGGCTTGGAAAACCCCCTCGTCCGCGCCTTCTTCCAGAAGGTCGAGCGCGACGAGATCATCCCGATCGTCGAGGCTGTCCCGAGCATCGACCCCGAAACCTACTTCCGCAAGGTCGAGGAGCGCTGCCTCAA
Source organism: uncultured Alphaproteobacteria bacterium (assembly GCA_963798235.1). GTDB lineage: Bacteria > Pseudomonadota > Alphaproteobacteria > Rhodobacterales > Rhodobacteraceae > Amaricoccus. The sequence continues at coordinate 241,037 of CAWCSN010000002.1, forward strand.
CCCCAAGATCGGCGACACCATCCGCCGCCTCTGCCTCGACGGCTCCAACCGCCAGCCGAAGTTCATCATCCCCTCGATCGCCGACCGTCTCGCCAAGGGCCTTCCCGTCGACGGCCTCGCCCTCGAGTCCGCTCTCTGGGCCCGCTACTGCGCCGGCACCACCGACAGCGGCGCGGTGATCGAGCCCAACGATCCCAACTGGGACCGCCTCACCGCGCAAGCCGCTGCCGCCCGCGAGGACCCGATGGCCTGGCTCGAGATGCGCGACCTCTACGGCAGCACCGCCGACGACCCCACCTTCCGCGACGCCTTTGCCGGATGGCTCCGCGCCCTGTGGTCCGACGGCACGGAGGCAACCCTCAAGCGCTACATCGGATGACCGTCGCCGTTCGCGACGCGCGGCCGGAGGAGGCGGCGGAGATCGCCGCCCTCCTCCGCGCCTCGATCACCGAGCTCTGCGCCCCCGACCACCACGACGACCCCACCGCCATCGCCGCCTGGACCGCCAACAAGACCCCCGAGACCGTCGCCGCCTGGATCGCCGACCCCGGCCAGCGCCTGCTCGTCGCCACCCGCGCCGGCCGCCTCGCCGCCACCGCCGCCGCCCGGCCCTCGGGCGAGATCCTGCTGCTCTACGCCGCCCCCGACGCCACCGGCCACGGCTGCGGGACCGCGCTCCTCGCCACCCTCGAAGCCTGGCTCCGCGACACCGGCGCCGCCGCCGTCCGTCTCGACAGCACCACCACCGCCCGCGCCTTCTACCGCGCCCGCGGCTACCGCGACACCGGCCCGCCCGGCGACCCCAGAGGCACCGACCACCGCGGCACGGCCAGCTTCCCGATGTCCAAGCCCCTCGACCGTCCGCCCGCCGCCCTCGTGATCTTCGACTGCGACGGCGTCCTCGTCGACAGCGAGCCCATCGCCCTCCGCCTGCTCCTCGAGACCCTCGCCAACGCCGGCCTGCACCTCACCCCCGCCGAGGCCGACGCCCTCTTCCTCGGCCGTTCCCTCGCCTCGACCCGCGAGATCGTCGCCCGCACCTATGGCATCGACGTCACCGACACGGCGCTCGACACCATGCGCCGCGCCCTCTACGCCGCCTTTCGCGCCGAACTCCGCCCGATCCCCCACGTCGCCGCGGCCATCGACGCCCTGCCCTGTCCGTTCTGCGTCGCCTCTTCCTCGCAGCCCGAGCGCGTCCAGCTTTCGCTCACCGTCACCGGCCTCTGGCCGCGCTTCGCCGGCCGCGCCTTCTCCGCAACGATGGTGGCCAAGGGCAAGCCCGCCCCCGACCTCTTCCTTTTCGCCGCCGAAACCCTCGGCTATCCTCCCGCCGCCTGCCTCGTCGTCGAGGACAGCCCGGCAGGCATCCAGGCGGCAAAAGCCGCCGGCATGAAGGTCATCGCCTTCACGGGGGGAAGCCATGCCGCGACCGAAGAACACCGCGCCCACATCGCCACCCTCGACCCCGACGCGATCATCCACGACATGCGCGCCCTCCCCGCGCTCGTCCGGGCCTGAGCCGCACGCCGCCTCCTCCGACTCCTTGCCGCGGTTCCGCCCTCACCCCGGCCCGATCGCCGGTTGCAACGCTGCAGCCGCCGGATTTTGGCCGTCGACAAAATCCGGCCGCGTCCGCCCCTCCGTCTCCGCGCCGGGTGGGTGGACGCGAAACGCGTCCACCGGGGCGGCCGCACCCGGATTGAAACCGACGCGTGGGTGGCACCCCCCTTCGCCTCCGCGCTCACGCGCTCCAGCGAACGGCCCGGCCGAAGCAGGGCTTCGGCTTGTCGGGCCGCAACTCGCGGGCAAAGCCCGCTTCGGTCGAAAGGAAGACGGACGGCCATCGAAGAAGGTCGGCGGCATCACGCGCCAGATCGGGCGGGCCCATCTGCGCCGCCCGCCCCCGGACCAGGCCCACCCCGACCAAGGGCCCCGCGCCCCGGCCTCCCCTCCAGCCCACCGCCGCTGACATGCTCGTCGCCGCCGTCGACATCGGCACAGCCAGCGCCCGGGCCGGCCTCTTCGACTCCGCCGGCCGCCTCCTCGGCCGCGCCGAGGCGCCCCTCGTCACCCACGCCGACGCTGACGGCCACGCCGAACAGTCCTCGACCCAGATCTGGCAGGCCGCCGCCACCGCCCTCCGCGCAGCCCGCACGCAAGCCGCCGCCCGCCCGGAGCAGGTCGCCGGCCTCTCCTTCGACGCCACCTGCTCGCTCGTCCTCCGCGACGCCGCCGGCCGGCCGGTCACCGTCTCGACCACGGGCGACGACGACCGCGACACCATCCTCTGGCTCGACCACCGCGCCACCCCGGAGACCGAGGCGATCAACGCCACCGGCCCCCACCCGGTCCTCGACCATTCCGGCGGCGCCCTCTCCCCCGAGATGCAGCTCCCGAAGCTCGCCTGGCTCCGCCGCCACCTGCCCGCGAGCTGGGCGCGCACAGCCCTCGCCTTCGACCTGACCGACTTCCTGACCTGGGCCGCCACCGGCAATCCCGCCCGCTCGGTCTGCACGCTGGCCTGCAAGTGGGGCTACCTCAGCCACGAGACCCCCGCGCGATCCGGCGCCACCCCCGGCTGGCCCCAGGACTTCCTCGACCGCATCGGCCTCCCCGACCTCGTCGCCCGCACCGGCCAGCCCGCCCGCGCCACCCCGGTCGGCACCGACCTCGGCCCGCTGACGGCCGCCGCAGCCGCCACCCTCGGCCTCACGCCCGCCACCCGCGTCGCCGCCGGCCTGATCGACGCCCACGCCGGCGCCCTCGGCGTCCTCGGCCACCTCGCCCCGCCGGAGATCGAGCGCCACCTCGCGCTGATCGGCGGCACCTCCTCCTGCGTCATGGCCTTCTCCACCACCCCGCGCCCGACCCCGGGCATCTGGGGCCCCTACTTCGGCGCCGTCCTCCCCGGCCTCTGGATAAGCGAGGGCGGCCAGTCCGCCTCCGGCGCCCTCCTCGACCACCTCCTCGCGCTCCACGGCCAGGCCCCGACCCGCGAGGCCCACGCCCGCGTCATCGCCCGCATCAAGGCCCTCCGCGCCGAGACCCCCGACCTCGCCCCCCGCCTCCACGTCCTCCCCGACTTCCACGGCAACCGCTCGCCACGCGCCGATCCGCACGCGCTCGGCGCCATCTCCGGCCTGCCGCTCGACGCCTCCTTCGACGCGCTCTGCCGCCTCTACTGGCGCACCTGCGTCGCCCTCGCCCTCGGCCTCCGCGCGGTCGTCGACCGCCTCGCCCACGGCGGCCCGGTCGACAGCCTCCACGTCGCCGGCGGCCACGCCCGCCACCCGCTGCTCCTCGAACTCTACGCCGACGCCACCGGCTGCCCGGTCGTCGAGCCCGCCGCCCCCGACGCCGTCCTCCTCGGCACCGCCATGGCCGCCGCCACCGCCGCCGCCCTCCACCCGTCGCTGGCAGCGGCCGGCCGCGCCATGGCCCAGGGCGGCACGACCCGCCCCCCCGACCCGACCGCCGCCGCCCGCCTCGACCGCGACCGGCGGGCCTTCGAGGCGATGGAGCGGCATCGGGCAGAGATCGACGCGATCCGGTGACGCCGCTCGGCACGCCGGGGCGAACGTCGCCGCTACCGGTCGAGTGCCGCCCAGGCTTCTCCCTCAGAAAATGAGTTTCCGCGTCCACAAGGCGGGCCGGCAGGCTTCACGCCAGCAACCCCGCCTTGCAACGTCACGCCACCCGCGCCTCCGTCCGGGCGAGGAGCCACGCCTGGCCGCGGCCCCGCGCGGCGAGGGTCGGCATGAAGGCTTCGCCGCCGACCGAGAGGTCGAGGCTCCAGTCCTCGCCGCGGAGCCGCGTCGTCAGCCGGACGAAGCCGGCCCGCGCGAAGGGAGCCTCGGTGCCCGGAAACACCGCGAAGCTCTCCGGGCCCTCGATCGGCTCGACCACCCAGGCCTGCGCCCGCGCCCCGCCGCGCGACAGCCGCACGCCGCCCGCCTCCCGGCCGTCGTCGAGCGCCGTCGCGCAATAGGCCGGCCCACGGAACAGCGTGCTGAGCACGAAGGCCCCGTCGCCGGTCGGAGTGAAGCGCCAGAGCTGGCCGGTATAGCCGCCGATCGGCCCCATGAAGAGCACATCGGCCTTGTCGCCACCGCTGAACACGTCGGCAGCGAGCCCCGGCCCGACGCGCGTCGGGGCGAGGAGCTTGTGGTAGTAGGCTGGATCGAGAAACTGCATGCACGACTCCGACTGAAATGATGGAGGCTCAGGCACACGGGGCAATGAAGAGGGCGCCGGCGGAAAAGACGGCGCAGAGCAACAATGCCCGCATATGGGGGCCGCTCGCGTAACGACAAGCGCGCCGTGCGCGAATTTTCCTGGCGGGCCCGTGTCCCCGGTGGCCCGGCAATCCGACCGACGGTTCCGTCAGCCACGCCGCCCCCGGATCGCACCGGCGACAGCCTGCCGCGCCCATGTTGCCCCGCCGTCCGGCTTCAGGAGAGACTGACGCCTATTAACGACCGCCTTTCAGGACCTTGGCTGACGACGGGCACGCCCAACGGGTCTGTTGACAGAAGCCGGGCGCGCCACCATGATCCCCGGATCGAGGAGCGGCAAACGCTCCCCTGCGATCGTCTCTAGGGAGGAGACTAGCACCATGAAAGCCATCCGTGGACTGACTGCGCTCGCCGTACTCTTTGCTGCGACCACCGCCTACGCCGGCCCCGAGATCGTCAGCGGTCCGGGCGCCGATCCGGCCTGCTTCAAGCCGTGGAGCGCCGACACCAAGTACATGCAGTGGCCGAAGAAGGAAGGTCCCTACCGCATCGCGCTGGTCAACGGCTTCGTCGGGAACACCTGGCGCATCCAGATGATCAAGATGGCCAAGACCTTCGCCGAGGATCCCTCGATCAAGGACAAGATCAAGGAATTCAAGGTCGTCTCGACCGGCACCGACGCCCCCGCCCAGCTCGGCGCCATCGAGGACTTCATCAACCAGGGCTTCGACGCGATCATCACCATCGCCGTCTCGCCTGACGGCTTCGACCGGGTGATCCGCCTCGCCGACAAGAACAACGTCGTCCTCGTACCCTTCGACAACGTCCTCGACACCGACAAGGTCATGCAGGTCAACGAGGACCAGAAGATGATGGGCGAGACCTACGCCAACTTCATCGTCGAACAGCTCAAGGCGCAGGGCAAGACCGGCGGCAAGATCCTCGAGGTCCGCGGCGTGCCCGGCAACTCCGTCGACCGCGACCGCTCGATCGGCATCCACGAGGTCTTCGACGCCACCGGCGGCAAGTGGGACATCGTGCAGGTCGTCGGCAACTGGGACGACGGCACCGCGCAGAAGGTGACCGCCGACGCGATCGCCGTCCAGGGGCCGTTCGACGGCTTCATCGTCCAGGGCGGCACCACCGGCGTCGTCCAGGCGATGATGGACGCCGGCCACCCCTTCGTCCCCGTCGCCGGCGAAACCGAGAACGGCTTCCGCAAGCTCGTCTCCAAGCACGCCGACGAGGGCCTGAAGGCGATCTCGATCGGCCAGTCGCCGGGCCTCGTCGCGATCTCGATGAAGGCCGCGGTCTCCGCACTCGAAGGCAATCCGATGCCCCAGCTGATCTCGGTGCCGCTGCCGATGGCCACCGACGCCGAGCTCGAGGACGGGGTTAACTTCTGGTCCGACCTGCCCGACAACTTCTTCACCACCAACGAGTTCGCGCCCTGCGGCGTCAACCTCTCCGGCCCCGCCATCATGGCGCAGTCCGAGTCCGACATGTGATCGGCGTCCGGCGGCCGGCAGGGCGACAGCCCGCGCCGGCCGCCGGATCATTCCCATGGCGAGTGAAGTTCCCCCCGGCGTACCGCACGTACAGCTGACCGGCGTCTCGAAGCATTTCTCGGGCATCCGTGCCCTGGAAGGCGTCGATTTCGCCTGCCGCAGCGGCACCATCCACGCTGTTCTCGGCGAGAACGGGGCGGGCAAGTCGACCCTGATCAAGATCATGTCCGGCGTCCTGCGCCCGGACTCGGGCGAGATGCGCCTCCGGGGCAAGCCGGTCTCCTTCGCCAACCCGTCAGAGGCCAACCGCGCCGGGATCGTCTGCATCTTCCAGGAGCTGTCGCTGGTCCCCGACCTGACGGTCGCCGACAACATCGCCATTTCCGACCCGCCGCGCCGCTTCGGCCTGATCGACAGCGCCGCCCAGCGCCGACGCGCGGAGGAATTGCTCGCCCGCATCGACTGTGCCGACGTGAACCCGCGCGCGCTGGTCCGCGACCTGTCGCTGTCGCGCCGCCAGATGGTCGAGATCGCCAAGGCGATCGGCCGCAAGCCCTCGGTGCTGATCCTCGACGAAGCGACCTCCGCGCTGACCGCCCGCGACGTCGAGACGGTCTATGCGCTCCTCGCCGACCTCAAGGCCGAAGGCGTCGCCTCGATCTTCATCTCGCACCGCATGCACGAGGTCGAGGCGCTCTGCGACACGCTCTCGGTCTTCCGCAACGGCCGCCACATCGAGACCTTCGCCAAGGGCGCCAGGGGCCCGAACGAGATCGTCCGCCTGATGATCGGCCGCGACGTCGAGGCCCAGTTCCCGCCGAAGCCCGAACGCCCGCGGCCCGCCCCCTTCCTGCTCGTCCGCGACCTCGCCTGGGAGGACCGCCTCAAGGGGGTCGACCTCTCGGTCGGCAAGGGCGAGATCGTCGGCCTCGGCGGCCTCGACGGCCAGGGCCAGAAGGAACTGCTCCTCGCGCTCTTCGGCGTCCTCCGCGGCGTCACCGGCGAAGTCGCGGTCGGCGCCTCGCGCGGCATCCCCGCCTCGCCGGCCGCGGCCAAGTCCGGCCAGGACCGCATCGCCCTCGTCCCCGAGGACCGCAAGACCGAGGGCCTGATGCTGGCCCGGTCGATCGCCGACAACCTGCTCGCCAGCTCCTACGGCGAGATCTCGCGCGGTCCGTTCATCGACGAGAGCCGCGCCGACACCGCGATCGAGGGGGCGCTCCGCCAGCTCCAGATCAAGATCGGCAGCCCGACCGATCCGGTCTCGACCCTCTCCGGCGGCAACCAGCAGAAGGTCGTCATCGCCAAGTGGCTGATGGTGAAACCCGACCTCATCCTGCTCAACGACCCGACCCGCGGCATCGACGTCGGCACCAAGCAGGAAATCTATCGCCTGATGCGGGCCCTCGCCGACGAGGGCAAGGCGATCCTGCTCTACTCGACCGACTACGCCGAGCTCATCGGCTGCTGCGACCGCGTCTCGGTGATGTACGACGGCGCCATCCTGACCGAACTCGAAGGCGACGCCATCACCGAGGAGGCGATCGTCGCCGCCTCGCTCAACCTCGGGACTGCCGCGTGACCCCTCGCTTCAACTGGCGCCTGACCATCGCCCAGAACCGCGGCTTCACCGGCGCCGTCGTGCTCTTCGTGGCGCTCTACGTTCTCTACAACGTCCTGCACCCGAAGGGCTTTTCCTCGGCCGTCCTCGTCCAGAACGCCAACGAATCCGTTGCCATCGCCTTCGTCGCCATGGCCCAGACCGTGCCGGTGCTGATGGGCGGCCTCGACCTCTCGGTCGGGGCGGTGATGACGCTCACCAACTGCATCGCCTCCGAACTGGTCAACGGCTCGCCGGCACAGATCGTCCTCGGCATGGTGCTGACCCTCGCCGCCGGCTCGGCCTTCGGCCTGCTCAACGGCCTGATCGTCGTCTACGGGCGCATCCAGCCGATCATCACCACCCTCGCCACCGGCGCCATCGCCATCGGCCTCGCGCTGATCGTCCGGCCCTCGCCCGGCGGCACCATCGACGACGACCTGTCGTGGGCGATGACCAACCAGCTCTCCGACTTCGCCGACACCTACGGCCTCGCCGACGGCGGCAACGCCTGGTGGTTCCGGCCCTTCGCCTGGATCCCGGTGCCGCTCTTGCTCCTCATCCTCGTCGCGGTCCTCGTCTGGCTGCCCTTCCGCCGCTCGGTGACCGGCCGCACCATCTACGCCATCGGCTCGGCCGAGGGCGCCGCCTACATGTCGGGCCTGCCGATCGCCCGCGCCAAGATCGCCGCCTTCACCCTCGCCGGCTTCTTCGCCGCCTGCGGCGGGCTCTACCTCGCGATCCAGACCTCGTCGGGCAACGCCGACGTCACCCAGGCCGGCGCCTACACGCTGAACTCGATCGCCGCCGTCGTCCTCGGCGGCACCTCGCTGCTCGGCGGCATCGGCGGCGCCATCGCCAGCCTCGTCGGCGCGCTGATCCTGCGCGTCATCTCCTTCTACTTCCGCATCCTCTCGATCGACCCGCTGCTCCAGCCCCTCATCGAGGGCGTCGTCCTCCTCGCCGCGGTCAGCCTCGGCGCCATCCGCACGCTCCGCGTCAAGAACCGTCTGGAGCTCTTCCGATGACGACAGCCACCCCGAGACCCGCCGCCCGCCTCTCCGCCGAGAACAAGCCGATCGCCATCGCCGCCGGCTTCATCCTGGTGATCCTCGCCCTCGGCACCGCCTACACCCTGCAGTCGCAGGGCACCGCACCGCTGCTCTCGCCGAACTACCTGCTCCAGCAGCTCCAGATCGGCGCCTTCCTCGGCCTCGTCGCTGCCGGCATGATGATGGTCATCCTCCTCGGCCACATCGACCTCTCGGTGCCATGGACGCTCACCGCCGCCGCGATGATGGCGACCACCGTCGGCGGCCCGTGGGCGATCCCCGCCGGCCTCGCCGTCGGCCTCGTCGTCGGCCTCGTCAACGGCTTCGGCGTCTCGGTCCTGCGCATCCCGTCGATGATCTTCACCCTCGGCGTCGACAGCGTCATGCGCGGCCTGATGGTCGCCCACACCGGCGGCTTCGCCCCGCGTACCGAGGCGACGCCGCTGATGCGCACCCTCGCCTCGGGCAAGCTCGCCGGCATCCCCGTCGCGATCTTCGTCTGGATCGCGGTCTCGGTCATCATCGCGACGCTGCTCACCCGCACCGCCTTCGGCCGCTCGATCTACGCGACCGGCACCCGCGAGGGCGCGGCCTACCTCTCCGGCATCCGCACCCGCCTCGTCATCACCGGCGCCTTCGTCGCCTCCGGCCTCTGCGCCGCCGGCGCCGGCGTCCTCCTCGCCGGCTACTCGACGCGCGCCTACCAGGGCATGGGCAACGCCTACCTCCTGCCGGCGATCGCCGCCGTGGTCCTCGGCGGCACCCGCATCCTCGGCGGCAGCGGCCGCTACATGGGCACCGTCGTCGGGGTCATCCTGATCGTGCTCCTCAACTCGGTGCTCTCGATCATGCAGATGCCCGAGGCCGGGCGGCAGATCATCTACGGCGCCATGATCGTCGGGATGCTGCTGGTCTACGGCCGCGGCACCAGGATAACGTCGTGAGGGGGGCCCCGCACCTCCGGCCGCTGCCGCGCTCCCGCGCGTTAACCTCCATGAACAGGCGGTTAGCGTAGCAGCGGTAACACTGCAATATCAGTCGCTTAACGGGAGTCGCACGCGTGCGACTCCGGGCGACGGCCAAGTCTCCCGCGCCCCTCACCGCCGCTCGCAGGGGTCTCTGAGAAGGAAAGCCCGATGATCTCCGACTACGCCGACATCCGCGACGACCGCTTCGGCAAGCTCGTCCACGGCAACGCCCGGCTGGAAAAGCTCTGGACCGGCGGCCGCTGGTGCGAGGGCCCGGCCTACCTCGCCGCCGGCCGCTACCTCGTCTGGTCCGACATCCCCAACGACCGCCTGCTGCGCTGGGACGAGACCGACGGCTCGGTCTCGACCTTCGAGGAGCCCTGCCGCAACCAGAACGGCCACACCGTCGACCGCCAGGGCCGCCTGATCGCCTGCGAGCACCGCGGCCGCTGCGTCAGCCGCGTCGAGCACGACGGCAGCCGCACCATCCTCGCCGACCGCTTCGACGGCAAGCGCCTGAACTCCCCCAACGACGTCGTGGTGAAATCCGACGGCTCGATCTGGTTCACCGACCCGACCTACGGCATCGACAGCGAATACGAGGGCGACGCCTCGCCCTCCGAACTCGGCGCCTCCAACGTCTACCGCATCGACCCCGACAGCGGCGCGGTGACGCTGCTCGTCGACGACCTCGTGAAGCCGAACGGCATCGGCTTCTCCCCCGACGAGAGCATCCTCTACGTCGCCGACACCGGCCGCACCCACGACAAGACCCGCGAGCCGGTGATCCACGCCTACCCGGTCTCCGCAGACGGCAAGAGCGTCAAGGCCGGCAGCCTCTTCGCCACCTGCGACACCGGCCTCTTCGACGGCTTCCGCATCGACACCGCCGGCAACGTCTGGAGCTCGGCCGGCGACGGCGTCCACTGTTTCGCGCCCGACGGCACGCTGATCGGCAAGATCCTCGTGCCCGAGGTCGTCGCCAACGTCTGCTTCGGCGGCCGCAAGCGCAACCGCCTGTTCATCTGCGCGACGACCTCGCTGTTCTCGGTCTACGTCAACGCCCAGGGCTGCCCCTACTAGACTTCGGCGCGCGATCCCCGGGGTTTCATACGGCCTTGAAACCTGGAGAGCAGTCGTTTTCGGCCCACAGGCCGAAAACCGGAAAGAACAAGGCGCGCACCTGCGCGCTCCCCTTCGCGGCAACCGCCGCGTCCCGCACCCTCACCCCGCACACCCTCTCGAAGCGGGCGCCGAGGCGGCCTAAAGGCCGCCTCCCGGCGGAGGGGGGCTCGATGCCCCCCGACGCCGGACCCCGGGCGGCCCGCCCGGCGCTTGCCACCGCTCGCCGCCCGCCCGTCATTCCTTGGTCGCCCGTCATTCCTGGTCGCCGGGGGCGCCGCGGTCGGCCTTGATCGCCCCCCGACGGGTCTTGGCGTCGAGCCGCCGGCGGACGGAGCCGAGGGTCGGGCGGGTCGGCCGGCGCGGCTTCGGCCGTTCGAGCGCGGCAAGGATCAGGGCGCGGAGCTTGTCGCGGGCGTCCTCGCGGTTCATCGCCTGGCTGCGGTGGCGGTCGGAGGTCACGATCAGCGCCCCCTCCGACGTCCACCGCCAGCCGGCGAGCCGCTTCAGCCGCAGCTTGGCGTCGGCCGGCAACGACGGCGAGCGCTCCGCCTCGAAACGAAGCTCGACCGCGGTCGAGACCTTGTTGACGTTCTGCCCGCCCGGCCCGGAGGCGCGGTGGAAAGACTCGGTGATCTCCCAGTCGTGGAGGGCGATGGCATCGTTGATCCGCAGCATGGAAGCACCCTGACAAAGCGTGAGGGGCCGCGGAACACCGCGACCCCTCGTTTCGGTCATGAGCTTGGAGGTCGGCCGGCAGGACCAGGCCCGACGCAGGGTGTCACACCCGGGGGGCTGCCCCTAGGCGGACCCTCCCCACATGAACCCGGCCGCACGCTCCAAGGCCTCATTCGACATTGGACCACCTCCTTTCGCTGGTTTCGGTTACCCCTCGATGATGCCTCGGTCCCGCTGAAACGCAAGCGCAAATTTCAGCCAATTCGCCGCACGCCGCCGGGGCAATGTCGGCCGGGACGCGCCGGCGCGCTTGCCCGTGGACAGCCGCCGCGGGGGTGCGCTAGGCATGGGACAACGACGCGCCGGCAAGCGCGCGGCAGGGAGGATCTCCGATTTGGCCCGGGTCACCGGACGCGGCCTGCGCAAGGCCTACGGCGCGACCGAGATCATCCACGGTCTCGACCTCGACATCGAGGACGGCGAATTCGCCGTGCTCGTCGGCCCGTCGGGATGCGGAAAATCGACCCTGCTCCGCATGCTCGCCGGCCTCGAGAGCATCACCGCCGGCGAGATCCGCATCGGCGAGCGGGTGGTGAACAACCTCGCCCCCGGCGAGCGCGACATCGCCATGGTCTTCCAGTCCTACGCGCTCTACCCGCACAAGACCGTACGCCAGAACATGGGCTTCGCGCTGAAACTCCGCCGCACCGACAAGAGCGAGGTGGCGAGCCGGGTCGACCGCGCCGCGGAGATCCTCGGCCTCACCCCCCTCCTCGACCGCTACCCGCGCCAGCTCTCCGGCGGCCAGCGCCAGCGCGTCGCCATGGGCCGCGCGATCGTCCGTGACCCGCAGGTCTTCCTCTTCGACGAGCCCCTCTCCAACCTCGACGCCAAGCTCCGCGTGCGGATGCGCGCCGAGATCAAGGAGCTGCACCAGCGCCTGCGCACCACCACGGTCTTCGTCACCCACGACCAGATCGAGGCGATGACCATGGCCGACAAGATCGTGGTGATGAACGCCGGCAACATCGAGCAGGTCGGCGCCCCGCTCGAGCTCTACGACCGGCCGGCGAACCTCTTCGTCGCCGAGTTCATCGGCTCCCCGGCAATGAACCTGATCCGCGGCGTCCGCGCCGCCGGCGGGATCGAGACCGCCGCCGGGCTGCTTGCCGCCGACGGCCCGGCCGACGGCCGCGCGGTGGTCTACGGCATCCGCCCCGAGCATCTGGCCCTCGCCGACGACGGCCTGCCGGCCAAGGTCCGCGTCGTCGAGCCGACCGGCTCCGAGACCATGGCCTATCTCGAATGCGGCGGGCAGGAGATCGCGGCGGTCTTCCGCGAGCGCCCCGACCTGTCGCCGGGCCAGGAGGTGCGGCTCAGACCCCGCGCCGACAAGGCCCTGCTCTTCGATCCCGAAACCGGCAAGAGGCTGTGAGCGACGTGAGCGAACGGGTCGTGCTCGTCTACGGCGATTCCAACACCCACGGCACCATGCCGATGGCGACGCTCGAGTCGCGCGGGCGCCACGGCCCGGCCGTGCGCTGGCCCGGCGTGCTGGCGGCGGAGCTCGGCACCGGCTGGCAGGTGATCGCCGAGGGGCTGCCCGGGCGGACGACGGTCTACCCCGATCCGGTGTCCGGCGTTCACAAGAACGGCCTCGCCCTCCTGCCGGCCGCCCTCGAAAGCCACCGCCCGCTCGACTACGTCGTCTTCCTGCTCGGCACCAACGACCTCAAGCAGCGGTTCGCCGTCCCGGCCGTCGAGATCGGCGAGTCGGTCTCGTCGCTCGTGCACTACACCCGCCACAGCTACACCGGCCCGGACGCCGCCCAGCCCAAGATCCTGCTCATCGCCCCGCCGCCGGTCCACGAGGCCGGCTGCCTCGCCGAGGTCTTCAGCGGCGGCGCCGAAAAATCGCAGCGGCTGGCCGCGATCTACGCCGACATCGCCCGGCGCCACGGCTGCGCCTTTCTCGACGCCGGAACCATCGTCGCCTCGAGTCCGCTCGACGGCGTGCATCTCGAAGCCGCGGAACACGGCAAGCTCGGCCGGGCGGTCGCCGCGGCGCTGAAGACAATGGAGGACTGAATGCTGAAGGGTATCGATCCGCTGCTGAACGCGGAGGTCCTCGGCGCGCTGCGCGCCATGGGCCACGGCGACGACCTGATCCTGTGCGACACAAACTTCCCCGCCGACTCGGTGGCGCGCCAGACCGCCTACGGGCGCCTGCTCCGCATCGACGCGCCGGCCGAGCGGGTGGCGCAGGCGGTGCTGTCGGTCTATCCGCTCGACACCTTCGTCGACGACGCCGCGGCCCGGATGGAAATCGTCGGCGCGCCAGACGAGATCCCCGAGGTCCAGCGCGGCGTGCAGGCGGCGATCGACGCCGCCGAGGGCAAGCCCTGGCCGATGATCTCGATCGAACGCTACGCCTTCTACGAGCGCGCAAAAAAGGCCTACGCGGTGATCCAGACCGGCGAGCGCCGCTTCTACGGCTGTTTCGCCTTCCGCAAGGGCGTGATCCCGCCCGATCTCGACGAAGCCCGGGCGTGATGCGCAGCGGCGTCGTCATCCTCGGCGTCTTCGTCGCCGACACCGCCTATCGCGCGAGCCGGATGCCGCGGATGGGCGAGACCATCCTCGGCGAGAGCTTCGCCCTCGGGCCCGGCGGCAAGGGCTCGAACCAGGCCGTCGCGATCGGCCGGCTCGGCGAGCGCGTGACCCTGATCACCCGCCTCGGCGAGGACGCCTTCGCCGACATGGCGATGCGCACCTGGCAGGAGGCCGGCGTGACGCCCGCGGTGACGCGGATACCGGAGAGCTACACCGGCGCCGCCTTCATCTTCATCGACTCCACCTCCGGGGACAACGCGATCATCATCAGCCCCGGCGCCGCCGCGACGATCGCCCCCGCCGACCTCGACGCCCAGGCCGGCGTGATCGGACGCGCGGCGGTCTTCATCACCCAGCTCGAACAGCCGCTCCCCGCCGCCCGCCGCGGCCTCGAGATCGCCCGCGCTGCCGGGGTCACGACGATCCTGAACCCCGCCCCGGCCGCGGCCCTTCCCGACGACCTCCTCGCGCTCTGCGACTACGTCACCCCGAACGAGACCGAGGCGGCCGAGCTCACCGGCCTGCCGGTCGGCACCATCGACGAGGCCCGCCTCGCCGCCGACCGCCTGATCGCCCGCGGCGCCGGCGCCGCCGTGATCACCCTCGGCGCGCAGGGCGCCCTCTTTCACGGACACGGCCGCTCCGAACTCGTACCGGTGGTGAGCGTCGGGCCGGTGGTCGAGACCACGGGAGCGGGCGACGCCTTCAACGGCGGCTTTGCCTCCGGCCTCGCCCGCGGCATGGACCCGGTCGCCGCCGTCCGCCTCGGCTGCGCCGTCGCCGGCATCTCGGTGACCCGCCCGGGCACGGCGCCGTCGATGCCGACGGCGGCGGAAGTCGCGGCGGTTCTGGGGCGGGCATGAAACGAGGCGGGCAAGCTTGCCCGCCTCGGGAATGACCTCGTTTCGCCTTGATGGCGTCCCCGGCCCTACGGCAGGCACACCGGCGCTTGCGGCTCGCCGGCGCCGCCGCTAACGGGGTGCGCGTGCCACCGGACGGGGCGCCGGATTAGCGGGAGCGGAAGATGGAAAAGCGCAAGCTCGGGCGCGACGCGGTCGCGGCCGTCGGACTGGGGGCGATGTCCTTCGCCGGGGTCTACGGCGCGACGACGGAAGAAACGTCGCACGCCACGCTGAAGGCGATGCTCGACCTCGGGCTCGACCACGTCGACACCTCGAACATCTACGGCATGGGCGTGTCGGAGCAGGTGATCGGCAGCTTCCTCGCGAAGCAGGGCAAGGCGAAGGGCAAGCTCTTCCACGTCGCCACCAAGGCCGCGATCCGCATCGACCGCGAGGCCGGCAAGCGCTGGATCGACAACTCCCCCGAGCACCTCGCCGCGGAACTCGACGGCAGCCTCAAGCGGCTCGGGCTCGACGCGGTCGATCTCTTCTACGTCCACCGCCGCGATCCCGCGGTGCCGATCGAGGAGGTCGCGGGGGCGCTCGGCCGCCTCGTCGCCGCCGGCAAGACCCGGGCGATCGGCTTCTCGGAGATCGCGCCCTCCTCGCTGCGGCGCGCCCACGCGGTTTACCCCGTCGCGGCGGTCCAGTCGGAATATTCGCTGTCGACGCGCTCGCCGGAACTCGGGCTGGTCCAGACCTGCGAGGCGCTCGACGTGGCGCTCGTCGCCTTCTCCCCGGTCGGACGCGGGCTGCTGACCGACACGCCGCCGGATGCGGACCGGGTCGCCGCGAGCGACTTCCTGCGCTCGAACCCGCGCTTCGAGGCGCGCAACCGCGCCGCCAACATCGCGGCGACCGAGGATTTCCGCCGGCTTGCCGCCGATATGGGGACCAGCGCCGCGGGGCTGGCCATCGCCTGGCTGCTCGCACGAAGCCCGTCAGTGATCCCGATCCCGGGCACCCGCTCGCCCGCGCACCTGAAGGCGCTGGCAGAGGGTGCGGCGCTGGAACTCGACGGCGCCGACATGGCGCGGATCGAGGCGGTGCTGCCGGTCGGCTGGGCCCACGGCGACCGCTACGCGCCGTCGCAGTGGATCGGACCCGAAGGCTACAGCTGAAGTCAGCCCTCGCCCTCGCCCTCGCCCTGCGGTCGGGATCGGGATCGAAGCCGATGAAGAAATGCCAGCCGGCATAGACGCCGAGGGCGAGGAAGGCCACGCCCCAGCCGGGGCCGCCGCTGGTGAACTCGAAGACCGCCCAGCCGAGGCAGACCGCGACGATCAGCAGGCGGACCCAGAGCGGGCGGTACATCGGGTGGCTGGTGTCGAGGAACTTTTTCTTCATCGCTCACGCCCCCGCTGGCAGGCCGACCGGCAGCGCGGTCGCGTTCTTGATCTCTTCCATCGACAGGACGGAGGTGACGTTGAAGATCGAAACCTCCGCGATCAGCGCCCGGTAGAAGACGTCGTAGGCGCGGGCGTTGGGTACGCGGACCTTGAGGATATAGTCGATCTCCCCGGCAAGGCGGTGGGCCTCGATGACCTCCGGCCGCGACTGGACCGCCTTCAGGAAGCGGTCGAGCCAGGCGGCGTCGTGCTGGGACGTTCGGATCAGCACGAAGAAGCAGCTCTCCAGCCCGAGCTTGTCGGGATCGACGATCGCGACCTCGGCCTTTATCAGCCCCGAGGCCTTCATCTTGCGGATTCGGTTCCACACCGGGGTCTTCGAAGCGCCCACCTTTCGGGCGATCTCGTCCAGCGGAAGGCTCGCATCCTCCTGCAGCAAGACGAGGATGTTCCGGTCCAGATCGTCGAGGGCGACAGCCATTCCATGACTCTCCCGTTGGGGTGAATTCCTTTCGGATCGGGACCAGCCTATCAGGACACTTTCCTTATTTGAAGCTGTGGATTGCCAGTTTGGGGGAAAATGTCCTATTTTTGGAGACGTAAAGTGTGTCGAGGCCGTGATGCGTCATTACCCCGTTTTCCTCGATCTCCGTGATCGAAGCGTCGTCATCTCCGGGGCGGGCCTGGTGGCCGTGGCAAAGCTGCGCCTGCTGATGAAGACCGAGGCGCGGATCACGGTCTACGGCACCGATCCCGTCACCGAAATTCGCGGCTGGGCGGCCGAGGGTCGCCTCCACCTCGTCGACCGCCCGATCGCCGACGGCGACGCGGACGGCGCGGCGCTCGTCTACGGCGCCAACGGCGAAGCGGTCGAGGACGCCCGCGCCGCGGCGATCGCCCGGACCGCCGGGGTGCTCGTCAACATCGTCGACAACCTCTCCGACAGCGACTTCATCACCCCGGCGATCGTCGACCGCGACCCCGTCACCGTCGCGATCGGTACCGAAGGCGCCGCCCCGGTACTCGCCCGCAAGATCAAGGCCGAGGTCGAGGCGATGCTCCCCGCCTCCCTCGGTCTCCTCACCCGCATCGGCCAGGGCTTCCGCGCCCGCGTCGAGGCCCTCGATTCCGCGACCCGCCGGTCGTTCTGGACGCGCTTCTACTTCGAGCGCGGCCCCCGCGCCCTCGCCTCCGGCGCCGAGGCGGCGCGCGACGAGCTCGAGCGGATGCTCGACGAGGGCGAGGCGCCGCGCCGCGGCTTCGTCCATTTCGTCGGCGCCGGCCCGGGCGATCCCGAACTCCTGACCCTCAAGGCACGGCGGCTGCTCCACGAGGCCGACGTCGTCATCCACGACCGGCTGGTGCCGCAGGCGATCCTCGAACTCGCCCGCCGCGAAGCGACGATCATCGAAGTCGGCAAACTGGCCTACGGCCCGTCCTGGTCGCCAGGCCGACATCAACGCCCTCATCGTGAAGCACGCCCGTGAAGGCTCCAGCGTCGTCCGCCTCAAGGGCGGCGACCCGGCGGTCTTCGGGCGGCTCGACGAGGAGGTCGAGACGCTGGAGGCCGAAGCCATCCCCTTCGCGATCGTGCCCGGCGTCACGGCGGCGAGTGCTGCGGCGGCGGCCATCGGCCAGTCGCTGACCAAGCGCGGGCGCAACTCCAGCTTCCGCATCCTGACCGGTCACGACGTCGACGGCTTCGCCGAGCAGGACTGGCGCGCGCTGGCGCGGCCGGGCGCGACCGCGGCGATCTACATGGGCGTCAAGGCCGCGACCTTCGTCCGCGGCCGGCTGCTGATGCACGGCGCCGCCGCCGAGACCGCCGTGACGGCGGTCGAGAATGCCGGGCGCCCCGGGCAGCGGATGATCGCGACGACGCTGATCGACCTGCCGGCGGCGCTCGCCGATGCCACGCCCTCCGACGCGACGAACCGCGGGCCGGTGGTGATCCTTTATGGGCTGGCCCCGCGCGCAGCGGCCCTGCTCGACGATATCCGGGAGGCTCTGTGATGGCCGCACGCAAGTTCCAGCCGCAGATGGCGACGGGCAACGATCTCTTCGAAGGCGACGTCGTCTACTTCACCGCGGCCGGCACCTGGTCACGGGCGATCGGCGACGCCGCGCTGGCGTTGAACCCGGAGGCGGCGGAGACGCTGCTCAAGCAGGCGTCCGCCTTCCCGAACCAGATCGTCGGCGTCTACCTCGTCGATGTCAGGATCGACGACCGCGGACACGCCGCCCCCGCCCATTTCCGCGAGGAGTTCCGCACCCGCGGGCCCTCGAACTACCCCGAGCATGGCCGCCAGGTGGAGTCCTCCGATGTATGATTATACCGATTTCGACCGGACCTTCGTGCGGCAGCGGGTGGCGGAGTTCCGGGACCAGGTCGAGCGGCGGATCGATGGCTCGCTGAGCGAGGCCGAGTTCCTGCCGCTGCGCCTGCGCAACGGCCTCTACCTCCAGCTCCACGCCTACATGCTGCGGATCGCCATCCCCTACGGCACGCTCGACAGCGGCAAGATGCGCCAGCTGGCGATGATCGCCGACCGCTGGGACAAGGGCTACGGCCACTTCACCACCCGGCAGAACATCCAGTTCAACTGGCCGAAGCTGCGCGACGTCCCGGACATCCTCGACGCCCTCGCCGACGTCGAGATGCACGCGATCCAGACCAGCGGCAACTGCATCCGCAACGTCACCGCCGACCATTTCGCCGGCGCCGCCGGGGACGAGATCGAGGACCCGCGCCCGACGGCCGAGCTGCTCCGCCAGTGGTCCACCGACCACCCGGAGTTCTCCTACCTGCCGCGCAAGTTCAAGATCGGCATCACCGGCTCGCCCAACGACCGGGCGGTGACCAAGTCGCACGACATCGGCATCCGCCTGCACCGCAACGACGCGGGCGAGGTCGGCTACGAGATCAGCGTCGGCGGCGGCCTCGGCCGCACCCCGATGATCGGCAAGGTCATCCGCGACTTCCTGCCGAAGGGCGACCTGCTCGCCTATCTCGAGGCGATCCTGCACGTCTACAACCGCAGCGGCCGCCGCGACAACAAGTACAAGGCCCGCCTCAAGATCCTCGTCCACGAGGAAGGGCTCGAGTCGATCCGCGAGCGCGTCGAGGCCACCTTCCTCGAGAACCGCGCGCAGATGCGCCCGTTCGATCCGGCGCTGGTCGCCGCGATCGACGCCGCCTTCGTCCCGCCGCTCTTCGAGGCGCCGGTGCCGCTCGCGCCGCTGCTCGGCGCCGGGCTGCGCGCCTTCGTCGACACCAACGTCACCGCCCACCGCCTCGACCACTACGGCATCGTCACGATCTCGCTGAAGGCGATCGGCGGCACGCCGGGTGACGCGACCTCGGAGCAGATGCGCCTCGTCGCCGACCTCGCCGAGCAGTACGGCCACGACGAGATCCGCGTCAGCCACGAGCAGAACCTGATCCTGCCGCACATCCCGCGCCGCCACCTGCCCGAGATCTACGCACGGCTCAAGGCGGCCGGTCTGGCCACGGCGAACGTCGGCCTCGTTTCCGACATCATCGCCTGCCCGGGCATGGACTACTGCGCGCTGGCGACGGCGCGGGCGATCCCGATCGCCCAGGGCATCTCGACGGCCTTCGCCGACCTCGACCGCCAGCGCGACATCGGGGCGCTCAAGATCAAGATCTCGGGCTGCATCAACGCCTGCGGCCACCACCACGTCGGCCACATCGGCATCCTCGGCCTCGATCGCGCCGGGGTGGAGAACTACCAGATCACCCTCGGCGGCGACGGCACCGAGACCGCGGCCATCGGCGAGAAGACCGGCCCCGGCTTCGCCTACGACGAGGTCGTGCCGGCGGTGGAACGCCTGATCGAGGCTTACCTCGACCTGCGGACCGAGCCCGGCGAGAGCTTCCTCGAGGCCTACCGTCGCGTCGGCATCGAGCCGTTCAAGTCGGCGCTCTATTCCGAGGAGGCCCGGTCCGATGCGGCTTGATCCTGCCTCGGCCCTCGACGCCCAGCCGCTCGACCAGATCGACGCGCTGCGCATCGCCTACCGCGACGCGCCGGCGGAGGTGGCCCTCGAAGCCGCCCTCGCCGCCTTCCCCGGCCAGGTGGCCATGGTCTCCTCCTTCGGGGCGGAGGCCGCCGTCCTGCTCAAGATGATCGCGGACATCGACCGCGACCTGCCGGTGCTGATGATCGACTCGCTGCTGCTCTTCGAGGAGACGCTCGCCTACCAGCGGACGCTCTCCGAGCACCTCGGCCTCCGCAACGTCCAGATCATCCGGCCCCAGCCCGAGGATCTGGAGCGCGGCGACCCCGACGACACGCTGCACCTCCGCGAGCCCGACGCCTGCTGCGAAATCCGCAAGGTGCTGCCTCTTGACCGGGCGCTGCGGCGCTGGCCGGTCTCGATCACCGGGCGCAAGCGCTTCCAGGCGTCGACCCGGAAAGCGCTCGAGATCTTCGAGCGCGACGGCGAGCGGCTCAAGGTCAACCCGCTCGCCCAGTGGAGCGCCACGGATCTGCGCGCCTACATGGACGTCCACGAACTGCCGCGGCACCCGCTGGTCGCGCGGGGCTTCCGCTCGATCGGCTGCGCCCCCTGCACCACCGCGGTCCGCGAGGGCGAGGACGACCGCGCCGGACGCTGGCGCGGCATCGAGAAGGTCGAGTGCGGCATTCACTTCGGCGCCGACGGGCGCATCCTGAGGGCGGCAAGCTGATGAGCGTGATCGTGACCGATGCGGGCTTCGCGTCCGACGACTGGACGGGCGGCTTCGTCTCCCTCGACGACTTCGAAGCGTTGGACGTGGTGCCCGAGGGTCTCGCCCTCGACATGCCCAACGACCGCGATCCGGCCGAGCTTGCCCCCCGGCTCGACCGGATTGCGCTGATCCGCGTCGCCTTCCCCGCGACCGGCGACGGCCGCGGCTTCTCGATCGGCCGGGCGCTCCGCGAGATGGGCTACGAGGGCCGCCTCCGCGCCGCCGGACCGCTGATCGCCGACCAGTACCGCATGGCCCGCCGCTGCGGCTTCGACGAGGTCGAAATCCCCGACGCCATGGCCGAGCGCCAGCCCGAGCCGCAATGGCGGCTGCGGCCGCAAGCGTCGTATCAGAAGCACGTGGTCGGACTTACCTGAGACCTCTCGCCGCTTCCGCGCCGGGACGGGTCGTGCTACGACGCTCGCAGGTCGAATAGAACTACGGTGAAGGCGTTGTACGGGCGGACGAGTAGTCTGGCCGCGGTGATCGTGGCTGCGTGCCTTCCCGGCAGTCCCGTAGCGGCTTGGTCGCCCGGCGACCTGTTCAAGCCCTGCACCGGCGACTGCGCCGTCGCGATCTATTCCGGCGTCTACATCCAGGATTCGCTGACCGACCTCTGGTCGTCGCCGAGCCCGCCGTGGAGCTGGAACTACGCCACCGACGACCACATCATCGCCACCACCGTCTCCCGCGTCACCTGGGAGTTCTGGAGGCACTGGACGATGGAGCCCGAGTTCGGCGTCGGCGAGCGCTACGGCCGCCAGAACGCCACCGAGGTCTGGGGCGCCCTGTTCTTCCGCTACCATATCCCGTGGGACAAATACCTGGTGATGACCGTCGCCGCCTCCACCGGCCTGAACTGGGCCAGCGAGATCACCGACGTCGAGCAGGACCGCGCCAACGACGGCAAGGGCAGCCAGTGGATGCACTTCCTCGCCCCGGAGATCACCTTCGCCCTGCCGAGCCATCCGAACACCGAGCTGTTGTTCCGCGTCCACCACCGCTCCGGCGCCTACGGCCTCGTCAGCGAGGCCCTCGGCGGGGCCCAGTACGCCACCGTGGGCCTGCGCTTCCGCTTCTGAACGATCACTCGTGAGAGGGGGCTGCCCCCCGTGGCACAGACCCGCGCCGGCGTGCGCGGGCGGGTTAACGAGAAGTGAATCTTCTTGCGGAAAATCAAACATTTCAGATACTTGATACCCTGCGCACGCGTGCGCAAGCGTGCCCGACCCTGCGCCTCCCGCAGCACCTGTTCTTCCCTGCCGCTTGCGCGGCCGCTCCGCCTCGGCTAAGGCCGGGCGCCGCGCTGCGGCCAAGTCTCCGCAACCTTGCCAAAACGGAAGCCCATGTCCCGCGCCCTCCTCCCCCGCGCCCTCCTCCCCGGCGTCCTCGCCATGGCGGTCATCGTCATCGCCTCGAACATCCTCGTGCAGTTCCTCGTCGGCGACTGGCTGACCTGGGGCGCCTTCACCTATCCCTTCGCCTTCCTCGTCACCGACCTGATGAACCGCCTCTACGGCCCCGCCGCCGCCCGGCGCGTCATTGCCGCGGGCTTCCTCGTCGGCATCGCCTGTTCCTTCGTCGGCAGCCAGATCGAGGGACCCTTCGGCCCCCTCGTTTCCCTCCGCGTCGCGATCGCCTCCGGCACCGCCTACCTCGTCGGCCAGCTCCTCGACGTCGCGGTCTTCAATCGCCTGCGCGCCGGCAGCTGGTGGAAGGCGCCGTTCGTCTCCAGCGCCACCGGCAGCGTCCTCGACACCGTGATCTTCTTCTCGATCGCCTTCTCGGGCACCTTCGCCTTCATCGCCCCCCACGTCGACGTCGCCTGGGCGAACGAGCCCGTGCCGCTGCTCGGCCGCGGCCCGGTGGCGCCGCTGTGGATGAGCCTCGCCGTCGCCGACTGCGCCGTGAAGCTCGCGATCGCGCTCTTCGCCCTCGCCCCCTTCCGCATCGTCATCGGCCGCTACGCCGAGCGCTGGCGCAGCGGCGGCCCGGGAGCCGGGCCGCTTGCCTTCCGATCGGAGGACGGGCACCCTTGAGCCGACAAGGCGAGCGGGGTCGGTCGATGCGCGGAATGCTGACGGGTATGATCTTCGCCGCCGGTCTCGGCGCGAGCGCGGTGGGTGCCGTGGCCGCCGAGCAGCGCTGCGGATGGTACATGAACCCGACGCCCGGCAACCTCCTGCTGATCGACCGCGACGGCCAGTGGTGGATCACCTCGCAGATGCAGGCGAACGGCCCCGACGCGATCGGCGCCGACGACAACGCGCCTAATTTCGACGACAAGCAGTACGTACAGACCCAGCCGAACGGCTACGGATACGGCTGCGCCTGCCTGAACGTTACCGTCGACGCCGCCAGGCGGCAGATCACCGAGGTCCTGGACGGCCGCATCGTGCCGCTTTCCCAGTGCAAGAGCGACCGAACACTGCCGCCGCCGCATATGTGATGCGGCGTCCCCGGTCGCCGGAGCCGGCATGGTTCCGGCAGAGTTGACAGCCTTCCCGCCTGCTTCATAGTGACCGGCGTCCGGGGACACCGGCCGGAAAATCCGGCGGGCCTCGCCGCTTGCCCCCGAGGGCCGGAGCCGGGCGCCCCAGGGAGGTAAACCATGCGAATCCACGACTACCATCGCCTGATGGCCATGCAGGCCAGCCGGCGCGCGATCTTGCGCGGCGCCACCGGCACCGCCGGCCTCGCGCTCGCCTCGGGCGGCGTACTCGGCACCCTCACCCGCGCCGCCCACGCGCAGGACAACCTCCGCGCCGAGCTCCTCAAGATCCCCGGCGTCGGCGCCGGCTCGCCCACCGATGCCGACTGGCAGAAGGTCGGCGAGATGTGCCTCGGCGGCACCAAGGAGACCGTCAAGGAAGGCGAGTTCGCCGGCGTCGAGCTGACCTTCATGGGGCTCAACAACCAGAACCAGCACAACTTCCTGTTCCGCGGCTTCCTCAAGCCGTGGGAGACCTACACCGGCGCCAAGCTCAACTGGATCGACCTCGCGCAGGCCGACTACAACGCCCGCCTCCAGCAGTCGATCGCCACCGGCACCGTCGACTTCGACATCATCGAGATGGGCGCCCCCTTCGAGGGCGACGTCTGCGGCAAGGGTCTCGCCTCCGAGATGCCCGACTGGGTGGCGAAGCTCATCGACATGGACGACTACGTCAACTACCTCAAGGCGCCGGTCGGCACCTGGGACGGCAAGACCTACCGCATCTCGATCGACGGCGACTGCCACACCTTCAACTTCCGCACCGACGTCTTCTCCGACCCCGGCTTCGCCGAGGAATGGAAGGCGGCCGGCAACGACACCGAATGGGGCGTCCCCACCACCTGGGCGCAGGTTCAGGCGGCGTCGAAGTTCCTGCACGGCAAGACCGACCCGACCTTCGGCACGCAACTCAATGGCTTCCTGGACCCGCTCAAGGGCTGGGGCGGCTTCGGCTTCTACTTCCTCGAGGACCGCGCCACCGGCTACGCTAAGTACCCGGGCGACCCGGCCTGGCTCTTCGACCCCGACACGATGAAGCCGCGGGTCAACAACCCGGCCTTCGTCAAGGCGATCCAGGACGTCCTCGACATCATGGACACCCAGCCCGCCGACCAGATCAACGCCGACCCCGGCACCACCGCCTTCCAGCAGTTCCTCGCCGGCACCGGCTCCGCCCTCACATGGTGGGGCGACGTCGGCTCCAACGCCCGCACCTCCGACACCTCGGTCGTCGGCGACGTCGTCGGCTTCTCGGTGCTGCCCGGCGCCGACGAGGTCTACAACAACAAGACCAGCGCCTGGGAAAAGCTCCCCGACGGCCCGAATGTCGCCCCGAACATGGCCTACCTCGGCTGGGGCGTCTACGTCATGGCGACGGTCGACGGCGACGAGAAGAGGAAGAAGGCCGCCTGGTCCGCCGCCGCCCACCTCGGCGGCAAGGACCTCGCGCTCTGGACCTCGGCCTACCCCTCGGGTTTCCAGCCCTACCGCCAGTCCCAGTTCGACTACGACGAGTGGGAGGCGGCCGGCTACGACCGCGACTTCATCGAGAACTACCTCGGGGCCAACCTCGACAGCTACAACCACCCGAACGCCGCGATCGAGCCCCGCATCCCGGGCATCTTCCAGTACTACTCCATCGCCGAGGACGAGCTCTCGAAGATCTACGCCGGCCAGTACAAGTCGGCCCAGGAAGGCGCCGACGCCATCGCCGCCGCCTGGGAAAAGATCACCGACCAGATCGGCCGCGACCAGCAGATCGCCCTCTACAAGGCGAGCCTCGGCATCGCCTGACCCTAGGGGTGGCGCCGGACCGGCGCCGCCCTCCCGGACGAGGATACGTGATCCGGAAAACCGGATGGTGGAGCCCTCGTCGAACGGATGCAGCGCTGACCCGCCAATTCCGTTGCTTCCGCTTCCCCGCCTGCTACCAAGGGCGACAAGCCCGCCGGCATGAGCGGGTGGGGAGGTAATCCGTGAACGACCTCGTCGCCGTCGAGATCAACTGCCCCGACGAGGCTGTCGCCACCGCGATAGCCGAGGCACTGGTTTCCCGCCGCCTCGCCGCTGCCGCGAACGTGCACGCGCCGATCGAGAGCCTCTATCACTGGCAGGGCCGCATTGAGCGCGCCGCGGAAGTGCCCCTCGTCCTAAAGACCCGCGCCGACCTCGCCCTGGCGCTCGCCGAGGCTGCCCGGGCCCTCCACCCCTACGTCACGCCGTCGATCCTCATCCGCCCGGTGACCGCACTGCCCAACTACGCCGCTTGGGTCGCCGACGAGACTGCGGGGGCGGCATGACGGACGTCGCCGCCGAGATTCCCGACCGCCTCCACACCCCCGCCGAAGACGCCATCCCCGAGGCCCGGATCCGCGCCGGCCGCTGGCTCGTGCGCGGCGCCGGCCTCCTCCTCGTCGCCGCCTTCCTCGTCCAGAGCCTCCACGCCGCCGGCACCGGCATCCCCGGTTTCGCCACCTGGCGGCCGGTACTCTACGCCTACGTCCTCTGGTCCGCGGCCCTTTGCGCCGCCCAGGTGATGATCCACGGCGAGCGGGGCAAGCGCACGCTCTTCGTCCTCCCCGCCGTGCTCTTCGTGGTGGCGATGGTGGTTTTCCCGTTGCTCTTCGGCCTGTGGATCGCCTTCTCCGACTGGAACCTCTCCGGCGCGACCGGACCTCGGTTCAACGGCTTGGCCAACGTCGTCCAGATGTGGCACGATCCCTTCTACTGGAGCGCGCTGCGCAACATGGTCTGGTATGTCCTCGCGATCCTCGTCGAGTACGCCCTCGCCTTCGGACTCGCGCTTCTCCTCTCCGCCGAGATCGTCGCCCGCAAGTTCTGGCGCGTCGCCTTCCTGATGCCGCTGATGCTCTCGCCGGTCGCGCTGAGCTGGATGGTCGGCAAGTCGATGCTCGAGCCGCGCTTCGGCCCGGTCGCGCGCCTTCTCCGCCACCTCGGCTGGGAGAACCCGTCTTTCTTCGGCACCCCCGGCATGGCCCGCGCGACGATCATGATGCTCGACGCCTGGACCTTCATTCCCTTCATGATGATCATGCTCCTCGCCGGTCTGCAGAGCCTCGACCGAGAGGTGATCGAGGCCAGCCGCGTCGACGGCGCCAACCGCTGGCAGCAGTTCTGGGGGGTGATCTTCCCGCTCATGCTGCCGGTCTCGGTGACGGTGATCGTCATCCGCATCATCTTCAAGCTGAAGCTCGCCGACATCATCATCACCGTAACTTCTGGTGGGCCCGGCGGGGCGACGGACTCGGTGACGAGCTTCATCTACCGCGAGTACCGCGACCGCTCGAACGTCGGCTACGGCACCCTGCTCGCGATGGTCTATCTCGTGCTGATCATCGTCGCGGTGACGGCCATCATCGCCCTCTTCAACCGCCTCCTGCGCAAGACCCACGGGCTCACGCAATGACCGCCACGTCCCTCGACGAAGCCCCCCACCGCGCCGGCTTCGGGGTCTCGCGCTTCGCGGTCTACGGCGCGCTGGCGCTCTGGGCCTTCATCTGCCTCTTCCCGATCTTCTGGGCGATCTCGACCTCGTTCAAGACCGCCCCGGACGTCACGCAGGGCCGCATCCTGCCCTTCGTCCAGTTCGAGCCCGACTGGCGCGGCTGGCGCTCCCTCGGCCTCTCGCCCGACACCATCGGCGAGATCTCGACGCCCCGGACGGAGTTCATGAAGCGATTCATGAACAGCGTGATCGTCTCGATCAGTGCCTCGTTCTTCGCCGTCGTCCTCGGCTCGCTCGCCGCCTACGGCCTCAGCCGCTTCAGCTACCGCTTCGCCTGGATGCGCAACAAGGACATCTCCTTCTTCTTCCTCTCCCAGCTCATCCTGCCCCCCGTCGTCCTCGCCTTGCCCTTCCTCGTCCTCTACAAGCAGCTCGCGCTCCTCGACACCCGTATCGGCATCATCATGGTCTACACGCTCATGGTGCTCCCCATCGTCGTCTGGATCATGCGCGACCAGTTCTCGGCGATCCCGATCGAGCTTGAGGAGGCGGCCCTCGTCGACGGCCTCGGCCTCTGGGGCGCCTTCCTCCAGATCATCCTGCCAATTGCCCTGCCCGGGATGGTCGCGGCCTTCATCCTCTCCCTTGTCCTCTGCTGGAACGAGTACTTCTTCGCCTCGCTGCTCACCGCAACCAACGCCAACACGCTTCCTGTCATGGTCGCCAGCCAGACCGGATCCCAAGGCATCAACTGGTGGTCGATGGCCGCGCTCTCCACGGCCGCCATTGCCCCGCTCGTCGTCATCGGCGTCGTGCTCGAACGCTTCATCATCCGCGGCATGGCCGCCGGAGCCGTAAAATGAAAACGCGAACCCTCGACCGCCGCGGTGACGGCGGTGTCACCTTCACGGAGCTCGGCTTCGGTGCCGCGCCCCTCGGCAACCTCTACCGCGCCATCACCGACGAGGCCGCCCGGGCGACGCTCGAGGCAGCTTGGGACGCCGGCATGCGTTACGTCGATACCGCGCCGCTCTACGGTCTCGGCCTGTCCGAAACGCGGCTCAATCCCTTCCTTCGCGCCCATCCGCGCAGCGAGGTGACGATCTCGACCAAGGTCGGCCGCCTGCTCGAGGTCGTCCCGCCCGAGAAGCGAACCGGGATCGGCAAGTTCTTCGATGTGCCGTCCCGGCGTGAGGTCTACGACTATTCCTACGACGCCATCCTGCGCTCGCTCGAGATTTCGCTCGAGCGCCTCGGCGTCGACTCCGTCGAGATCCTCTACGTCCACGACATCGACGGTTGGGTCCACGGCTCACGGGCGGAATCCGATCGGCGTATCGCCCAGTTCATGACCTCGGGCTACGACGCCCTGGTCCGGTTGCGCGACGAGGGCGTGATCCGGGCCTTCGGCGCCGGCGTCAACGAGTGGGAGGTCTGCGAAACGCTCGCCCGCCAGGGCGACTTCGACCTCTTCCTGCTCGCCGGTCGCTACACGCTGCTCGAGCAGGAGGCCCTCGGGTCGTTCCTGCCGCTCTGCACGGAGCGCAACATCGGCATCGTTCTCGGCGGCCCCTACAACTCAGGGATCCTCGCCACCGGCGCGAAGCCCGGCGCCTTCTACAACTACGAACCGGCCCCGCAGCCGATCCTCGACCGGGTTGCCAGCATCGAGCGAGTCTGCGCCGCTCACGGAGTCCCGCTCGCCACAGCCGCGCTCCAGTTCCCGCTGCACCACCCGAGCGTGGTCTCGGTGATCCCCGGCGGCCAGCGCCCCGAGGAAGTCATGGCCAACGCTGCCTCGCTCCAGACGGAGGTCCCGCCCGCCCTGTGGGCCGATCTCAAGGACGCGGGCCTCCTGCGCGCCGACGCGCCGACCGGGTAGAGCCGGAGGAGCGGGAAGCGTCAGGCGGCCTCGAACGGCAGCGGATGGCCGGTGAAGACTGCGGCTCGGCTGCCGACGGCGGCGGGGTCGCCGGTGGTCAGGTAGCGGATGCTGCCGTCGCCGCCGCGGAAGCGCGGGTGGCGGACGAGGTAGTCGGCGAGACTGGCGGCGATCAGCGCCGGCTGGGAGACGACGGTGGTCGCCTCCGGGAGAGCGCTGCGGAAGGCGGATTCGACCAGCGGATAGTGGGTGCAGCCGAGGACGGCGGACTGCGGTGCGGGCAGGCGGGCGAGGAGGGCGGCGACGTGCTCGGAGGCGACGGCGGCGGCACGGTCGAGGTCGCCGGCCTCGATCGCCTCGACGAGTCCGGTGCAGGCCTGGGGCACCACCTTGACGTCGCGGGCGCGGAAGCGGAGTTCGCGCGGGAAGGCGCCGGAGCGGACGGTGGCAGGGGTGGCGAAGAGCGCAACGTCGCGGAGACCGGTGTGGGTGGGCGGCGTGTTGTCGCCCCAGTCACGGCGGGTCAGGTGCTCGATGACGGGGACGAAAACCCCGAGGACCCGGTGGGTCAGGGGGTTCAGCCAATTCATCTGGAGGTCGTGCAGGGCGACCGCCGAGGCGGTGTTGCAGGCGAGGACGACGAGGCTGCAATCGGCCGCGAAGAGGCGCTCGATGCCGGCGAGGGTGAGGTTGTAGACCTCGGCCGGGGACTTCAGCCCGTAGGGAGCGTTGGCGTTGTCGCCGAGGTAGACGAAATCCTGCTCCGGGAGCTTGCGGACGAGGGCTTCAAGGATGGTCAGGCCACCGAGACCGCTGTCGAAGACGCCGATGGGCATGGGATGAGGCTCGGGAAATCCAGTTTTCGCGAGCCTACAGACGTGACGAAGCGGGCACAACAATTATGGGTTGGGAGCGGCTCGGGTCGCGATGTGTGGTGGTGGACGGCATTTCCTGCGGCCGGCATAGGCGGACGCCGCCATCTTGAAGCACCAAACACCGCCGGCGAACACCGACTGTTAGACTTCACAGCACCACCGGTGCCAATCGACCCGCTCAGTTTTGGCAGCCCCTACGGGAGTCGAACCCGTCTTTCCAGATTGAGAATCTGATGTCCTAACCGATAGACGAAGGGGCCAGGTGCCGTTCCGCTTGAGTCATGTGCCTCGTAACCGGTGGTACGCCCTACGGGAGTCGAACCCGTCTTGCCAGATTGAAAATCTGGAGTCCTAACCGATAGACGAAGGGCGCACGTCCCGGGCCGCTATCTAGCGTCCGACTCGGGGGGGCGCAAGACCAGTTTTTGCGGTTTCGGGCATGCACAACCCATGCACAAGCCATGCACAACCTATGCACGGGTTTTACGGCGCTGCGGCCCCCGGGCCTCCAATCGTTGCGGGTTGGGGCCATCGACAGCCCGGGGCGGTCAGGAAATGTTTACCGGGTGACGCCGCGCCGGCTCTTCGATCAGTCGGACCGCGCGCTTCGGCGGGCGAGTGCGGCGATCAGATCGGTCCGGGTGACGATGCCGGCGATCCTTCCGTGTTCAAGGACGGGGACTGCGTCCACGTCTCCCTCTGCCAGCAGCGGGAGAAGCGCGCCGACGGGGGTGGCGAGGGTCGCCCGGGGACCGGCGACGCTCATGATCTCCTCGGCCCGGACCGGCCGGTCCTTCTGGCGATCGAGGAGCTGCCGCAGGGCGGGCACGAAACGGCGATCGAGGCGCAGGGCGTCTTCGCGCGCCCGGGCGATCAGGTGCATCTGGAAGATGACGCCGAGATACCGGCCGTCCGGCGCGACGACCGGCAGCGAGGTGAACTTGTGGCGCCGGAACAGGTCCGCGACGTCGATCAGCGGTGTGTCGGGCCGACACCGGCCCGGAGCGACTCGACGGGCGAGGTGTGGGCGACGGCGGGGCCGAGTGAACGCAGGATCTGCAAGGGCGCCTGCCTCCTTTCGCGGGGCGAGGAAGTCCGGCGGGACGATGGTGCAAGACGTGCCCGAAAGGCCGTCAGCCCTCGAGCGCGGAGAAGATCGCGACGCGGTTCATCACCTTGCGGATGCGGTTGAGGAGGCAGAGGCGGTTGCGGCGGATCGTCGGGCTGTCGGCGTTGACGACGGTGGTCTCGAAGAAGGCGTCGATGGGCTCGCGGAGGCGGGCGAGGGCGGTCATCGCGGCGGCGAAGTCCTCGGCGGCGAGGGCGGGGGCGAGGGACTTTTCGGTAGCGTCGAGGGCGGCGAAGAGGGCGCCTTCCTCCAGCGTCTCGGCGTAGCGCGGGTCGGGGTCGAGGGAGTATTCGACGCCGTCCTTCTTCTCCTCCTGCGCGAGGATGTTGGCGGCGCGCTTGTAGCCGGCGACGAGGTTGGCGCCGTCCTCGGTGGCGAGGAAGGCCTGCAGCGCGCGGACGCGGGCGACGAGGAGGACGAGGTCGTCGTTGCCGGGCATCGGGAGGGCGGCGTCGATGACGTCGTGGCGGATGCCCTCGCCGCGGAGGTGGACCTTGAGGCGGTCGTGGAGGAAGGCGAGGAGGTCGGTCGCGATACGCTCTGCGCCAGTGACGAAGCGCGTTTCCCGATCGAAGCTGCTCAGCCTGCCTGAGTTGATCTCGCGCTTCGCTCATCGATGGCCAAGTCAAGCTCCGCGACGTTCGGTACGCTTCTCGCGAATACAGCTTTCCTGCGTCTGCAGGCGTTGAGCCAGGATTTCCCTAGCGTCTCGCTTGAGCCTGCATACTCATCAGCGTAATTGCGCCAAGCGAGATCATCTCAGCGAGTACCGAGCATGATGCCGTTCAAGATTGCCGCGCAGACCGATCCTGACTTCGTGTCAATAGCATCCGAATAACCCCTAGGCCGGCGCGGCGGAGGGCGAAGGGGTCCTTGGAGCCGGTCGGCTTCTCGTCGATGGCCCAGAAGCCGGTGAGGGTGTCGAGCTTGTCGGCGAGGGCGACGGCGATGGAGACGGGAGCGGTGGGAACGGCGTCGGTGGGGCCGAGGGGGGCGTAGTGCTCGGGGGCGGCGTTGGCGACGGCGTCGGGCTCGCCGGCGCGCAGGGCGTAGTAGCGGCCCATGGTGCCCTGGAGCTCGGGGAACTCGTAGACCATCTGGCTGGCGAGGTCGGCCTTGGCGAGCTCGGCGGCGCGCTTCGCGAGCGCGGGGTCGGCGTTGACGTGCGGGGCGAGCTCGCGCGGCGAGGGCGGCGATGCGGGCGATGCGTGCGCCTTGGGTGCCGAGCTTGTTGTGGAAGGTGACGGTGTCGAGCTTCGAGGCCATCTCGGCGAGGCCGCCGGTTTCGATGGTGCGGAGGTCGTTGTGCCAGAAGAACTCGGCGTCGGCGAGGCGGGCGGTGAGGACGCGGGCGTTGCCGGCGGCGATGGTGGCGCCGTCGTCGGCGGTCTCGCGGTTGGCGACGATGAGGTAGGCGGTGATGCGGCCCTGCGGCGTCGCGCGAGGGAGAAGAACTTCTGGTTCTCGCGCATCGTCGTCTGGGCGACCTCGGGGGGGAGGTCGAGGAAGCGGGGCTCGATGCGGCCGAGGAGGGTGACCGGCCATTCGGTGAGGCCGGCGTTCTCGGCGAGGAGGCCGGGGTCCTCGACCAGCGTCAGGCCGTTGGCGAAGGCGAGCTGGGCGGCGTCGTGGGCGATCTTGGCGGCGCGCTCGGCGGGGTCGAGGAGGACGAAGGCGCGGGCGAGTTTGGCGCGGTAGTCGTCGAAGGAGGTGACGGCGAAGGGCGCGGGGGCGTGGAAGCGGTGGCCGCGGGTGGTGTCGCCGGCGGCGATGCCGTCGATGGCGAAGGGGACGATCTCGGCGCCGGCCTCGGTGGTCAGGATGCAGAGGATCGAGTGGAGGGGGCGGACCCAGCGCAGAGAGCCGGTGCCCCAGCGCATGGATTTCGGCCAGGGGAAGGCGCGGACGGTGGCCTCGACGGTCTCGGCGACGATCTCGGCGGCGGGGCGGCCGGGGCGGTCGATGACGGCGACGAGGATGTCGCCCTTCTTGTCGGCGCGGGTCTCGAGGGCGTCGCGGGGGAGGCCGGTGGCGCGGAGGAAGCCTTCGATGGCCTTTTCGGGGGCGTCGGCGCGGGGGCCTTTGCGCTCCTCGGTGAGACGCGGGGAGGCGTCGGCAAGGCCCTCGATGGCGAGGGTAAGGCGGCGGGGCGTGGCGAAGGCGGCGGCGTGGGCGTAGGTCAGGCCGCGCTCGACGAGGCCGTCGGTGACGAGGCGGCGGAGGTCGTCGGCGGCCTTGGGCTGCATCCGCGCGGGGATTTCCTCGGAGAAGAGTTCGAGGAGGAGGTCGGGCATCGGGGTCAGCTCCGGGCGGAGAGGGTGGCGCGCGCATCGCGACGCTGGGGGAGGCACGGCGGGCGCCTGCCTGGGCTGGCGCACCTGTCCTGACGCGGCAGTTCGGGCGGGACCGTCGGTGTGCGCCTGCCGGGGGGCAGGCAGGCGCACGCCGTGCTGGCGCACGGCAAGGAAGAAGGGCGCAGGGGCGCAGCGCCGGGAAAGGGAGCGGGGCGGGTCATGGCGTCCACAGGTCGAGGAAGCCCTGGGTGACGAGGGCGTTGGCGATGTCGACGAAGACGGCGGAGACCAGCGGCAGGACGATGAAGGCGGTCTGGCAGGGGCCGTAGCGCTTGGTGACCGCGGTCATCGTCGCGATGGCGGTGGGCGTGGCGCCGAGGACGAAGGAGGCGTAGCCGGCCGACATCACCGCGGCCTGGTAGTCGCGGCCGAGGAAGCGGAAGGCGACGAGGACGGAGGCGGCGACGGCGACGACGGTCTGGACGAGGAGGACGGCGAAAAGCGTGCCGGCCATGCCGGCGAGGGCCCAGAGCTGGAGCGCCATCAGCGAGACGGCGAGGAAGACGCCGAGGGCGAATTCCGAGACGAGGGAGAGCGCGGCGGTGTGGGCGACGGGCTTCAGGAAGGGGACGAGCGGCATCAGGTTGCCGACGGCGATGCCGACGAAGAGGCAGGGGACGAAGAGCGGCAGCATCACGCCGAAGTCGACGATCACGCGCTGGAGCAGGTAGCCGAAGATGATGCAGATGAACACGGTCAGCAGCGTGCGCATGAAGGCGTTGCGGGTGATCTCCTCGGGCGCGGGGGCGGTCTCGGAGAGGCCGACGCTGTTGATCTCCTCGGGTTCGTCGGAGCGCAGGTTGCGCGGCTCGATCAGCAGCCTGGCGACCGGGCCGCCGATGATGCTGGCGACGACGAGGCCGAGGGTGGCCATGGCGACGCCGATCTCGGGGGCGCCGGTGAGGCCGCGGGCGTTGAGCTCGGGGGTCCAGGCGATGATCGTTCCGTGGCCGCCGAGGAGCGAGGTCGAGCCGAGGACGACGCCCATCGCGGGGGGCAGGCCGGCGATGAGGGCGCCGAGGCCGCCGATCAGGTTCTGGACGAGGAGGAGGCCGGCGGTGATGGCGACGAGGATGGCGAGCGGCTTGCCGCCCTGGACGAGGTCGGCGATGCGGGCGTTGAGGCCGATGCCGGTGAAGAAGATCAGGAGCAGGAGGTCGCGGGCGTGGGTGTCGAAGGTGATCGTCGCGATGCCGGCCTTGTGGAGGGCGAAGAGCAGGAGCGCGACGAGGAGGCCGCCGGTGACCGGGTCGGGGATGCTGAAGCGGCGGAGCAGGGCGACGTGCTTGTTGATCGCCTCGCCGAGCAGGAAGGTGACGAGGCCGATGGTCACGGCCATGAAGTCCGGGAACTGGATCGCAGGCATCGTCTCTTGGTCCTCGCCGCGGCCGGCGAGGGGCTGATACGCGGCGGGGGTGGCGGGGTCAATCCGGCGGTGCGGGTGCTTCGGCGCGGTCCGGGGGGTGGGAGCGCCGGCCTGGCGGCCTCTCTCCCGCGCAAGCCGGCATTCGCCGTGCACCTCGAAGCATCGGCGGCGTTCGGGTGAGATCTGTGTCGCCGACGAAGAGACGGTGAAGCCGGCACAGCGGTGAAGCGCGCCGCGGGCGGAGCGGTGACGTTGGCGGGCGGCTGACGCGGCGCCTTGGGGAGCGGCAGGCGGCGGTCAGGCGATGCGTCGGCCGGCGACCCAGGTGGCCGTGGGGATGGCGAGGTCGGCGCCATCCGACCGGGTCACGCGGATGCGGAGGAGGTCGGCGGCGAGGCCGGGGGCGAGACGGCCGCGGTCGGTGAGGCCGGCGGCGGCGGCGGGGGCGGCGGTGACGGTGTGGAGGCCGGTGGCGAGGTTTCCGCTGATGCGGCCGAGGGCGATGGCCGCGGCGAGCAGGCTGGCGGGGACGTAGTCGGAGGAGAGGATATCGAGCAGGCCGGCGTCGGCCAGGGTGCGGGCGGCGACGTTGCCGGAGTGGGAGCCGCCGCGGAGCAGGTTGGGGGCGCCGGCGATGACGGCGATGCCGGTGGCGTGGCAGGCACGGGCGGCGGCGAGGGTGGTCGGGAACTCGGCGATGCGCGCACCGTGGGAAGCGGAGGCGGCGACGTGGCCCTCGGTGGTGTCGTCGTGGCTGGCGAGGGTGGCCCCGAGGCGGCGGGAGGCGGCGACGATGGCGGCCTCGTGGCGGGGGCCGACGCGGGCGGAGAGGGCGAGCATCCGGTCGATGTGGGCCTCGAACTCGGCGTCGGTGAGGCCGCGTCGGCCGATGGCGTAGATGCGTTGCTGGTTGACGTCGGTGAACTGGCGCTGGCCGGGGGTGTGGTCCATCAGGCTGACGATGCCGACGCCGTCGTGGTCGTCGAACTCGGCGAGTTCCTCGACGACGGTTTCGGAGCAGACCTCGGCGCGGAGGTGGATGGCGTGGCGGAGGCGAAGGGCGCCGGCGTCGCGGAGTGCGGTGATCGCGGTGGCGATGGGGCGGGCGTACTTGCCGTAGCCGACCTTGCCCGCGTCGATGAGCGAACCGACGCGCAGGGCGTCGAAGACGGTGGTGATGCCGCAGCCCGCCAGTTCGGCGTCATGGGCGAGGATCGCGGCGGCTTGCGGCCACACGACTCCCGGGGCGGGGTTCGAGGTGGCGCTCGAGGTTGTCGGTGTGGAGCTCGATCAGGCCGGGGGCGAGGAGGTCGCCGCCCATGTCCTCGGCGCCGCGGGGGACGCCGGGGCCGGTGTCGATGGCGGCGATGCGGCCGTCGCGGATGACGAGGCTGCCCGCGACCGTTTCGGTCTCGAGGACGAGGCTGGCGTTGGCGAGGATGAGCTCGCGCGATTGCATGGGGCGGAAGTCGTGTGGCATTGCGACAAGATGAGCGAGTGGCAGCGACATGCAATCTATTTCGCGCCGGCGGGCGGGAGCGCGCTGGCGCGGTTCGGGGCGGAATGGCTTGGGTGGGATGCGGAGGCCGGGGTCGAGGCGGGGCCGCCCGACGGGCTGCCACCGGAGCTTGCCGCGCGTCGGGAGGCGGTTGCGGCCGAGCCGCGGAAATACGGATTTCACGCCACGCTGAAGGCGCCCTTCCGTCTGGCCAAAGGGGCGACCGTCGCCAAGCTGGACAGGGCGGCGGTCGTCTTGGC
Source organism: uncultured Alphaproteobacteria bacterium (assembly GCA_963798235.1). Lineage (GTDB taxonomy): Bacteria > Pseudomonadota > Alphaproteobacteria > Rhodobacterales > Rhodobacteraceae > Amaricoccus. Next base: position 277,147 of record CAWCSN010000002.1, read on the forward strand.
AAGGGTATTCGAGCCCTTCGACTTGCCGCTCCGCGTCTCGGCAATCGGACAGTTTCTCGCGCTGGTGCCGGATGGAGACACGTTTGACATCGAGGATCTCGCGGCGCTTTGCGTCACCCGCTTCGACCGCTTTCGTGCGCCGCTGACCGAGGCGGAGATGGCACGGCGGCGGGGGGCTGGACTCGATGCCGATGCCGAGTCCCATCTGGCCTCCTGGGGCTACCCCTGGGTCATGAACCGGTTCCGCTTTCACATGACGCTGACCGGGGCGCTGGGCGACGAGCGCGACGCGGTGGCGGCGGCGCTCGCCGGCGTGCTTGCGCCGATGCTGGCGGCGCCGGTCGCCATCGATGCGATCTGCCGGTTCTCGGAAGCGCCGGACGGGCGCTTTCGGCTGGTCAGGCGGTTTCCGCTGGGGGGGTGAGCAGGCCGCGGGTGACGAGCTCGTCCCGCAGGGACTCGGGCGTGGTGAAGAGAATCGCGTCGATGCCGAGGGCGGCGGCGCCGGCGATGTTCTTCTGGCTGTCGTCGATGAAGATGCAGGCTTCCGGCTCCAGATCGTTCGGGTCGAGGAGGGCGTGGTAGATCGCCGGGTCGGGCTTGGTGACGCCGAGACGGCCGGAGACGACGACGTCGCGGAAGCTGTTGGCGAGGAAGGGGAACCGCGGCAGGGTCTCGTCCCACTTCTCCGCGGAAAAGTTGGTGATGGCATAAAGCGGCACGCCGGCGGCGGCGAGTTCGCGGAGGATGGTGACGCTGCCGTCGATGGTGCCGGATACGGTCTCGTGCCAGCGCTCGTGGAAGGCGCGGATCGGCACGGCGTGGTGGGGGTGGCGCTCGGAGAGCTGGGCGACGCCCTCCTCCCAGGACAGTCCGGCGTCGAGGGCGAGGTTCCATTCGTCGAAGCCGACCTCGTCGATGAAGGCGTCGACGGCGGCATCGTCGGGCAGGAGTTGGCGAAAGAGCAGACGCGCGTCCCAGCGCAGGAGGACATTGCCGACGTCGAAGATCACGGCGCGCTTCTTGTCGGTCATGGCGGGCTCCTCCGGGGTTGCGGGGCAGTGGTAGAGGCGGGCGGCGGCGCGGGCAAGCGGCGGCTGACGCAGGAGGGCACAGGGGCGCCTCGGGCCAAGGCGGGGGCGCCGCGGGCGAGGGCGGGGGACGAGGCGGGGCCGGGGTGGACAAGGCCGGGGAAGTGTCGGATGAACGAGACAAAACCGGACGGGGGAGGTCATGGACCGACTGAAGGGCAAGGTTTGTCTCGCGACCGCCGCGGGACAAGGGATCGGGCGCGCGACGGTGCTCCACATGGCCCGCGAAGGCGCGCGGGTGATCGCGACCGACCTCGACGCGGGCAAGCTCGCCGGGCTCGAGGCCGAGGGGATCGAAACCGCGGCGCTGAACGTCCTCGATCCCGATGCGATCCAGCTGCTCCGCGACAAGGTCGGGCCGGTGGACGTGCTCTTCAACTGCGCGGGCTACGTCGAGCACGGGACCATCCTCGACACCGACGACGCCAAGTTCGCCTTCTCGATCGACCTCAACATCCTGGCGATGTACCGGATGATGCGGGCCTTCCTGCCGGGGATGATCGACAATGGCGGCGGGTCGATCGTCAACATCGCCTCGGTCGCCTCGTCGGTCATCGCGGCGGCGAACCGCTTCACCTATGGCGCCACCAAGGCGGCGGTGATCGGGATGACCAAGTCGGTGGCGGCGGACTTCGTGACCAAGGGCATCCGCTGCAACTGCATCTGCCCGGGGACGATCGAGAGCCCGTCGCTCGACGAGCGGCTGAAGGCGCAGGGCAACTACGACGAGATGCACGCGATCTTTGCGGCGCGGCAGCCGATGGGGCGGATGGGAAAGCCCGAGGAAGTGGCGGCACTGGTCGTCTATCTCGCCTCGGACGAGAGCAGCTTCACCACCGGCGTTGCGCACGTGATCGACGGCGGCTGGGCCAACGTCTAGGGGCGGACGCCGCGCTCGGGAGACTGGAATTGCCGCGATCTATGGGGCGCCGCACGAGGCGTTCGGCCGGGGATCGCACTAGCGGGAGGAAAACGGGATGAAACTGTTGCGCTTTGGCCCCGAGGGCTACGAGAAGCCGGGGATGCTCGACGCGGGCGGCACGATCCGCGATCTCTCGGGCGTGGTCGGCGACATCGCCGGGACGACGCTGTCGGACGAGGGGATCGCGCGGCTGCGGTCGATCGATCCGGGCCAGCTGCCCGAGGTCGATCCGTCGGTGCGGCTCGGGGCCTGCGTGGCGGGGACGGGAAAGTTCATCTGCATCGGCCTCAACTATTCCGACCATGCAGCCGAGTCGGGGATGACCGTGCCGCCGGAGCCGATCATCTTCATGAAGGCGACCAGCGCGATCTGCGGGCCGGACGATCCGGTGTTCATCCCGCGCGGATCGGAGAAGACCGACTGGGAGGTCGAGCTCGCCTTCATCATCGGCAAGCGGGCGAAGTACGTCTCCGAGGCGGACGCTATGTCCTACGTCGCGGGATATGCGGTGTCGAACGACGTCTCCGAGCGCGCCTTCCAGGCGGAGCGCAGCGGCCAGTGGACCAAGGGCAAGTCGGCCGACCACTTCGGGCCGACCGGGCCGTGGCTGGTGACGCGCGACGAGGTCGCCGATCCGCAGGCGCTGAAGATGTGGCTGAAGGTCAACGGCGAGACCCGGCAGGACGGGACGACGGCGACGATGGTCTACGGGGTGCAGTACCTCGTCAGCTATCTCAGCCAGTTCATGAGCCTGAACCCCGGCGACATCATCTCCACCGGCACGCCTCCGGGCGTCGGGATGGGGATGAAGCCGCCGACGTACCTGAAGCCCGGTGACGTGATCGAGCTCGGGATCGAGGGGCTCGGGGAACAGCGCCAGGTGTGCATGGACGATCCGGCCTGAGATGGTCGAGATGGTCCCGCTGCTCGATACCCACCAGCACCTCGTCTATCCGGACCGCCAGCGCTACGGCTGGATGGCGGGGGCGCCGGCGCTGAACGGCAGGCGCTTCTCGGTCGAGGACTACCAGGCGCTGACCGCCGGGGCGGGCGTGGCGGGGTCGCTGTTCATGGAGGTCGATGCCGACGACTGGCGCGACGAGGCGGCGATGATCGCCGCCCTGTCGGGCGAGGAGGGCAGCGGCATCCTCGGGACGATTGCGGCCTGCCGCCCGGAGACCGACGACGGGTTCGACGCCTGGCTCGACGAGGGGGCGGAACTCGGGGTCGTCGGATACCGGCGCATCCTGCACGAGACCACCGACGATGTATCGCAGAGCGAGACCTTTCGCGCCAACGTCGCGAAGATCGGGGCGCGCGGGCTGACCTTCGACATGTGCTTCAAGGCGCGGCAGCTCGGGATCGCGCGCGATCTGGCCGTGGCCTGCGAGGGGACGCAGCTGGTGCTCGACCACTGCGGCAACCCCGACATCGCCGCCGGGGCGGTCGAGGTCTGGCGCGCCGGTCTTGCGCCGCTTGCCGCACTGCCGAACGTCGTCGTCAAGCTCTCCGGCGTTTACGCCAACGTCGCACCGGGCTCGGCCACGCTCGAGACCGTGCGGCCCTATGTCGAGCACGTCATCGAGACCTTCGGGCCGGAACGGTGCCTGTGGGGCAGCGACTGGCCGGTGGTGAACGTCAAGGGCGGGGATCTGCCGGGGTGGATCGCGGCGTTTCGGGCGATCCTCGACGGCTATTCGGCCGCGGAACAGGCGGCGATGGCGCACGGGACGGCCGAGCGCGTCTACGGGGTTCGGCTTCCGGCGTGACCGGGCGCCCGAGTGGCTGGACGCCCCGGCGTTTTCAGCTAGGTTCGGACGCAATCCAGCAGGGCGAGATCAATGCAGAAGTTCGGAACCAGCCAGAGTGTGCCGCGCAAGGAGGACGTTCGCTTCCTCAAGGGCGAAGGCCGCTACATGGACGACCTCCAGCCAGAGGGGACGCTGCACGCGGTCTTCGTGCGCAGCACCGTCGCCCATGCGACGCTCGGGCCCATCGACACAAGCGTGGCGGCGGGGATGCCCGGGGTGGTCGCGGTCTATACGGCGGCCGACCTCGCGGGGCATCTGGTCAACGAGATGGACTATTCCATCCTCAAGAACGACGACGGCACCCGTGGGGCGGCGCCAGTGCGGCCGATGCTGGCGAGCACGGCGGTGCGCTACGTCGGCGAGCAGGTCGCGATGGTCGTTGCCGAGACCCGCGCCGCGGCCCTCGACGCGGCCGAGGCGGTGGGCTTCGAGACGGAGGACCTGCCGGTCCATGTCGCGACGGCGGTCGGCGGACCGACGATCCATCCGGAGGCGCCGGACAACCTCGGCTATCACTGGGACTTCGGCGACAAGAACGAGGTCGACCGCATCTTCGCGGCGGCCGCGCACACCACCCGGCTCGAGATGATCGACAACCGCGTGATGGCGATGCCCCTGGAAGAGCGCGGGTGCACGGCGGAGTGGGACGGCACGCGGCTGCACGTGCGCTTCTCCGGGCAGGGCGTGTGGGGGTTGAAGGACGAGCTGATCGACAAGCTCGGGCTCGACAAGGACGCGGTGCGGGTGACGACGCCCGACGTCGGCGGCGGCTTCGGGATCAAGGGGTGCCCTTACCCGGAGTATTTCGTCGTCGCCTTCGCGGCGCGGGCGCTCGGGCGGCCGGTGCACTGGATCAGCGGGCGCGGCGAGGCGATGCTGACCGACCACGGCGGGCGGGATCATGTCACCATCGCCGAAGGCGCGTTCGACGCGGACTACAAGCTGCAGGCGATCCGCATCGACTGCGTGTCGAACCTCGGCGCGCACAATTCGCCCTACGGGCAGCATATCGCCTCGGAACTGGCGCTGAAGGTGATGCCGGGCGTCTACGACGTGCAGAAGGCGTATTTCTCGGTGAAGGGGGTGTTCACCAACACCACGCCGATGGACGCCTATCGCGGGGCGGGGCGGCCGGAGGCAATCTATGTCATCGAGCGCCTGATGGACTGGTCGGCGCGCGATCTGGGACAGGACCCGGTGGCGTTCCGGCGGCTGAATTTCATCGCGAAGGAGAAGTTTCCCTATCGCAGCGTCTCGGGCGAGACCTACGACGTCGGGGATTTCGAGCGGGTGCTGGACCGGGCGATCGAGGAGGCCGACATCGCCGGCTTCGCGGCGCGCAAGGCGGCGAGCGCGGCCGCCGGCAAGCTGCGCGGGCTCGGGCTCAGCTACTACATCGAGTCGATTCTCGGCGACCAGAACGAGACCACGACGATCGCCTTTGCCGACGACGGTATGGTCGAACTCTGCGCCGGAACCCAGTCGAACGGCCAGGGGCACGAGACTGCCTTCGCACAGATCCTGACCGAGCGGAGCGGTATTCCGTTCGATCAGATCCGCTACGTCCAGGGCGACAGCGACCGGATCGCCAGCGGCGGCGGGACCGGCGGGTCGCGGTCGACGACGATGCAGGGCAACTCGATCAACAATTGCGCCGATACGGTGGTGGCGCGCTTCCGGCCGCTGGCGGAGGACGAGCTCGAGGTGTCGGGCGCGGACCTCGTGTTCGAGGATGGGGTTTTCCGTGTCACCGGCACCGACCGGACCGTCGGGCTGATGGCGCTGGCCGAGGTGGCGCGCAAGGCCGGCAAGGTCGAGCTGCTGTCGACGACGGAGAAATTCAGGGTGCCGGGGCGCTCCTATCCCAACGGCGCGCATTTCTGCGAGGTCGAGATCGAGACGGATACCGGGCGGGTCGACGTGGTGAAATACACCGTCGTCGACGACTTCGGCTATCTGATCAACCCGATGCTCGCCGAGGGGCAGGTCCACGGCGGCGTGGCGCAGGGCATCGGGCAGGCGATCACCGAGGAGGTCGCCTATGATGCGCAAGGGCAGCTGCTGACGGGCTCGTTCATGGACTACGGGTTGCCGCGGGCCGGGGACGTGCCGCCGATGGCCTTCTTCGCCGAGCTGGTGCCGTCGACGGCGAACGCGATCGGGATGAAGGGCTGCGGCGAAGCGGGTACCGTCGGGGCACTTGCCGCGGTCACCAACGCCGCTCTCGACGCGGTATGGGATGCAGGCGTCCGCCACGTCGACATGCCGCTGACCGCGGTGCGGGTGTGGACCTGGCTGCAGGCGGCGCAAGCCCCGGCGCAGGCGGCGGAGTAGCTTTCGACGCGCACGCCTTTTCCGGCGAGATGATGGTGCGGCCGCCTTTCGGCGGCCGCATTTTTGTCAGCGCTTCGGGGGCGCCGGGCGGTTCGCCGACTGTCGGGCGAGCATCCAGCCCGGATATTCGGGCGGGAGCGCGCTGGCAGCGTCGATCGCGGCGAGGTCGTCGGCGTCGAGGGTGAGGTCGGTCGCCTGGAGGTTATCGGCAAGCTGGTCGGGCCGGCTCGCGCCGATGATGACGCTGGTCACCGCAGGCTGGTGCAGGAGCCACGCCAGCGCCACCCGGGCCACCGTTGCCCCCCGCGCCTCGGCGACCGTGCGCAGTGTATCGAGGACGCCGGGCAGGCGGGCACGGTCGACGGGCGGGAAGTCGAAGTTCGCCCGGCGTCCGTCGGCGGCCGCGCCCTCCCCGTCGTATTTGCCCGAGAGCAGGCCCCCGGCGAGCGGGCTCCACACCATGAGGCCGACGCCTTCGGACTGAAGCATCGGGACGATGTCGCGCTCGAGGTCACGGCCGACGACGGTGTAGTAGGCTTGCAGCGAACTCACCCGCGCAAGGTCGCGGCGCTCGGCGACCCCTTGGGCCTTGGCCACCATCCAGGCGGGCCAGTTCGAGACGCCGACGTAGCGGACGAGACCCTGTGTCACGAGCTGGTCGAGCGCCGCGAGAGTCTCCTCGACCGGCGTCAGCGGATCGTAGCCGTGGATCTGGTAGAGGTCGATGTGATCGAGCTGGAGACGGCGGAGGCTGGCCTTGACCGCGTCGAGGATATGGCCGCGCGAGGCGCCGGCGCCGTTCGGTCCCGGACCGGTGCGCCCGAACGCCTTGGTCGCGATAACCACCTCCTCGCGCGGGATGCGCAGGTTGCGGAGGGCGGCCCCGGTTATCACTTCCGAATCGCCCTCGGAATAGACGTCGGCGGTGTCGATGAAATTGATGCCAGCCTCGACGGCGGCGCGGATCAGGGCTTCGGCGTCGGACTGGCCGAGCTTGGCGATCTTGCTCCACATCTCGCCCTTGCCGCCGAAAGTCATGGTGCCGAGGCAGAGCTCGGAAACGAAGAGGCCGGTGCGGCCGAGGGTGCGGTACTTCATCGTCTGTCCTTTCGCGGGCGCCATGATCTAGGCCGCTGCGCGGCCGCGTCACGCCGCGGGCGGGGCGAGGACCGTGATGGCGGCGGGGTGCACGCGAAAGGTGGCGGGGGTCTCGGCGATCAACTCGCCGTCTGCGTTGACCGGCTGCGGCTTGCGGGTGCGGACCTCGAACTCGGTGCCGCGGGCGGTGGCGACTTCCTTCCAGGCGCCGTGCTCGCCGGAGCGGAAGCTGCGCAGCATCAATGCCAATGACCAGACGGTATGCAGTTCGAGGCTGTAGAGGTCGAGGTGGCCGTCGTCGATCGCGGCGTGGGCGGCGACGACGGTGCCGCCGCCGTAGAAACGGCCGTTGCCGACGGCGATCTGCATCGTCGAGGTGCGCCACTCCCGCCCCTCATCGCTGATCCAGGCCGAGAAACGCCGGGCGCGGGCGAGCGCCCGCATCGCGGCGATGGCGTAGCCGAGGCGGCCGAAGCGGCGCTTGAGCCCGGCGTCGAGGGAACGGGCGAGATCGACGCTGAGGCCGATCGAGGCGACGTTGAAGAAGGGGTGGTCGTTGACGGTGCCGACGTCGATGGGGCGACGGTGGCCGGCGAGGATGACGTCGGCCGCGGCGCCGAGGTCGTCGGGGATGCCGAGGGTGCGGGCGAGGTCGTTCGCGGTGCCCATCGGCAGGATGCCGAGCGTCGTGCCGGTGGCCATGAACCCCGCGGCGGCCCGGCACAGGCTGCCGTCCCCGCCGCAGACGATGGCGGCGTCGACCTTGCCGTCGTGGGCGCGGAGGCAGCGCAGGATTTCCTCCTCGCTGCCGAGCTTCTCGGTGGTCAGGGCGACGCCGGCGGCCTCGAGCCGATCGGTCGCTGCGTCCATCGCCTCGCCGCCGCGGCGGGCTCCGGGATTGACGAGGAGCAGGGCCCGGCGGGGCACCGCGCTGTCCGGAAGATCATCCAAGCGCCGTTACCCCCTCGTTGCCGGATCGCGGACCGACCGCTCCGGCGCCTTGCTTCGCTTCGGTGGAAACGGCGCGCGGCGGCACAGGTTGCGCTCGCGGCCACAGGCGCCGGCTGGCTGGCACTCAGTCCTTGGGCTGCTCTTCGAGGATCTGGGCGATCTCCTGGCGGACCAGCTTGCGCAGGTTGCGGTTGATGCGCTCGCCCAGCTCGCCCTGCAATTCTTCGCGGACAATGGCATTGATGACCGCGCGGAGCGATTCCTCGTCGAGAATCGGGGCGCTGCTGCCGTCGGCCGGAACATCGATGCCCTCGGCGAGCCCGCCCGCGGCGCCGCGACGGACGCGCATGTCCTGGGTCAGGACGAGGACCGGTCCCTCGCCGGGCTCACCCGCCCGCGACTCGGTCTCGGCGGAGACCAAAGCGCGGATCGAGGCGAGCACCTCGGCCAGGGATTCAGGCTCAACGGGCTTGTCGCTCACTTGCGCTCCCAGCGGGCGCGGATGCGGTCGACAGCACTGGTGTCGTAGCCGCCGGAAGGGCCGGACTGGACCTTGGTGAAGTAGACGTCGGGGTTGTAGCTCTGGATGCCGAGCTTGAGGTGCTCGACGGTGAGCAGGCCCATCGCGCGGAGCAGGCTGTAGGCGGCGACGTACTCGTCGCGAACCGCCTGGACGATCTGGGCCTCGGCCTGCAGGCGCTCCTGGTCGGCGTCGAGGACGTCGAGGGTCGAGCGGGCGCCGAGGCGTGCCTCCTCGGCAACACCTTCGGCGGCGATGCGGGCCGCGTCGGCCTGCTCGCGGCGGGCGACGATGTTGGACTTGGCGACGTCGAAGTTCGACCACGCCGCGCCGACCGACTGGGTAACGGTGCGGCCCTGGTCCTGAAGCTGGAACTGGCGCTGCTCGAGCAGGGCTTGCGCCTGGCGGATCAGGCTGTCGTTCTGCCCGCCGGTGTAGAGCGGCATGCTGCCCTGGATGCTGGCGCTGACACCCAGGTTGGTGTCCCAGCCGGCCTGGTTCTGGCGCTCCGGGCCGACGCCGGCGCTGACCCCGAGCGACGGCCCCTTGGCGGCGCGGGCGCGATCGAAGTCGTAGACCGCGGCACGCTCGGCAAACTGAGCCGACACGATCGCCGGGTTGCGCTGCATCCCGATCGAGGTCGCGTCGGCGAGGGAGGCGGGCAGCTTCGGCAGCGGCGGCAGGGGCTCGAGGTTGCCCGGCGCGACGCCGACGGCCTGGAGATAGGTCTGCCGGGACACCGCGAGGGCGCCCTGGGCCGAGGAGTACTGGGCGCGCGACTCGGCGAGGCGCGATTCGCTCTGGCTGACGTCGGTGCGGGTGACCTCGCCGACGTCGAAGCGGTTCTGCGTGGCACGCAGGGTCTCGTTGAGGCGATCGACGTCGTTGCCGGCGAGGCGGACGAATTCCTCGTCGCGGCGCACGTCGACGTAGGCCGTAACAGCATTGTAGAGAACCAGTTGCTCGACGTCCTTGAGGTCGGCACGGCCGGCGGCGATCTGGTTGCGGGCCGACTCGATCGCCGCCTTGGTGGCGCCGCTGTCGAAGAGCACGAGGCTGGCCTGCAGCTGCGCCTGGATCGTGTTGAGCTGATCCTCCTGGAAGTCCTCGGAGGTGGTAGACGTCGAGGCGCCGACGCTGACGCTGACCTGCGGCCGACGCGCGGCGCGCGCCTGGGGCACGCCTTCATCTAGGCTGCGCAGCGCGGCGCGGTTGGCATCCAGCAGCGGGCTGGTCTGGTAAGCCTTGACCATCGCGTCGGCGAGGCTGTCGGCGAAGGCGCCCGAGCCCGCGAAGCCGGCGGAGAGCAACGTCCCCGCGAGAAGTAGTGTCCTGAAACCTTGCCTGTTCATCGTTATCCCCGGCGGCTGCCCACGCCTCTGGCCCGTTTTTTGCCGGGCTCTGTCATGGACTATGGCGGCCTTTTGTCAGAACTCAAACTCTTTCGCCGCGGCGAAGCCCGGAAGAACCGGAGCCGTTGCATCGAAGATACGCCGCCAGGCGATGCCGGTTTCGGTCCGGAGACCGAGCCGGGCCTGACCGCGGGCGCCGTCCACGAAGACCGCGGCGATACGGCCGCCGGGCTTCAACTGCGCCTCGAGCGCCGGCGGCAGCACCTCGATCGCGCCCTCGATGAGGATGACGTCGAAGGGCCCGTGGGCGGCGACGCCCTCGGCGAGGGGGCCGCAGTGGACCACGACGGTATCGACGCCCTGCGCCGAGAGCAGCGCCTCGGCCTCGGCGGCCATCGCCGCCTCGGATTCGACCGCGACCACCGCCTCGGCCATCCGTGCCAGCACCGCGGTCGAGTAACCGTAGCCACAGCCGACGTCGAGCACGAGGTCGCCCGGCCCGACGTTGAGCGCGTCGAGGAGCTTGGCGAAGACCCGCGGGTCGAGCAGCACCCGGCCCGGCGCCAGCGGCACATGCTCGCCAAGGTAGGCGACCGGGCGCAGCGCCTCGGGCACGAAGGCTTCGCGCGGCACATCGAGCATCGCCGCGATAATGGGATAGAGCGTGACGTCGGCGGTTCGGACCTGCCGGTCCACCATGATCTCGCGCAGCGCCGCGTAGTCGGTCATGCCGCCTCTCCTCGTCCCGGCCATTTCCGGAGGGAATGCCACATTTCCCGGCCGCCGGCAACGCGCCCGCCGCGCCGCAGCATCGCCTCTCTCGCCGCAGGTTTCGCCGCTGTGCGACCCTGCCCTCCCGCCCCGCCTTCGCCCTTGCCTGACGCGGCTCCCGTTGATAGAGGAGCGCTGCGTTCGGCGACGTGGCGGAGTGGTGACGCAGCGGATTGCAAATCCGTCCACACCGGTTCGATTCCGGTCGTCGCCTCCAACGCCTGGCTCGGGCTGCGCGATTGCGCAGCGTCCGGCGCCGGCCTATAGAGACGTGCAGGCACCCGTAGCTCAGCTGGATAGAGCGCTGCCCTCCGAAGGCAGAGGCCACAGGTTCGAATCCTGTCGGGTGCACCACACTTCTGTCAATCATCAAGCACTTGCGTGCATCGCGCGCAGTGGTCGCCGATGTCTGGTCTGCGACTTCGTCGAGGACCGCACCCACAACGGCAGGAATGGTCTGCCCATTGGGTGGCCCGGTTCAAATCCAATGCATCGTGGGCTTGGCGGCTATCGTTGAGGGCGAAGCAGCCGGCCACAGAACAGCGTTTGGTGCGGGCGGCTTGTAGCCGAGGCTCGAGTGCGGGCGCAGTGTATTGTAGTGTTGCCGCCAGCTCTCGATGACGATCTTCGCCTCGCCGAGGCCATAGAACGCTGCTCCGTTCAGCAGCTCATCACGGAGCCTGGAATGGGAGCTCTCGCGGTAGCCGTTCTCCCAGGGGATGCCGGGCTCGATGAAGGCGGTCCTTGCCCCCACTGCGGCGATCCACTCTCGCACGGCCCTGGCAATGAACTCGGGAGCATTGTCGGAACGAACATGACCGGGCACGCCGCGTTAGGCATGTGCCTGAGCTCCGGCCGATCGAGGTGGGGCTCCTTGAGGGGCTTACCGGCATGCAAACTTCGGCGACAATGCATTCGGAGAGTTTTCGCCGTCGAGGTCGGCATCGACATCCACGGCATTCACCGCAAAGCGCATCCTTCCGATGGACGGCGCAGACATCATGGAGATCTTGATGCGCGACCTCTCCTTCACCGAAGTGAAGTCTGCCAAACTGCGAGACGCTGTCGAACGGAAGGATCGGATCGGACGGGTGTCGGCGCTCTTTCCTGGGTTGAGGCTCGAACAGAAACCCTTCCGCCCCGATCATCTGCCATTGGCCTGCGCGCCGCGGATTGCGCAGGCGGCAGCGTTCATGGTCTTATCAGCATCAAGAAGCCCCAAAGGGCCTTTCAAAAACGGGAGGAAATACTCATGCGACTGCGCCATCTTCTAGCCACCGCCGTAGGCCTGATCGCGCTCGGCGCGCCGCCGGTCTTCGCCGCCTGCGACGGCGGCGGTGAACTGATCAAGTTCGCGCACGTCACCAATGCCGACAAGCACCCGAAGGGCATCGCTGCCCAGCTCTTCGCCGACCGGGTCAACGAGGAGATGAAGGGCAGGGCCTGCGTTGACGTCTACCCCAATTCGACCCTGTACGACGACGACAAGGTCCTCGAGGCCATGCTCGCCGGCGACGTGCAGATGGCTGCCCCCTCGCTCTCCAAGTTCGAGACCTTCACCAAGAAGCTGCGGCTCTACGACCTGCCCTTCGTCTTCGTCGACATCGACGCGGTCGACCGCTACCAGAACTCGCCCGACGGCCAGGAGCTTCTGGCTTCCATGAAGCGCAAGGGTCTCCTCGGCCTCGCCTACTGGCACTCCGGCATGAAGCAGCTCTCCGCCAACAAGCCGCTGCTGGTGCCGGACGACGCCAAGGGCCTGAAGTTCCGCATCCAGCCGTCGGACGTCCTCGAGGCGCAGTTCGTGGCGATCGGCGCCAACCCGCAGAAGATGGCCTTCGCCGAAGTCTACGGCGCGCTGCAGACCGGCGTCGTCGACGGCCAGGAGAACACCTGGTCGAACATCTACGGCCAGAAGTACTTCGAGGTGCAGGACGGCGTCACCGAGACCAACCACGGCGTGCTCGACTACATGGTGGTGGTCTCGACCAAATGGTGGGACGGCCTGCCCGAGGACGTCCGCACCGACCTCAAGAAGATCATGGACGAGGTTACCGTCGAGCGGAACGCCGCCGTCACCCAGATCGAGGAGGAGTCCAAGCAGGCGATCATCGCGCAGGGCTCGGAGGTTCGCCAGCTCACCCCCGAGCAGCGCGCCCTCTGGGTCGAGGCCATGAAGCCGGTCTGGGAACAGTTCTCCGGCGACATCGGCCAGGACGTGATCGACAAGGCCGTCACCTACAACGAAGGCTCGTGACCTGACCGCCGGCCGGACCGCCGCCCCGGCGGTCCGGTAGTCCGCCCGGGCAAGGAGCCGCCAAATGTCCGTCCAGCCGCGCACGCCCCTCGGCCGGGTGGTCAACGAGATCGAGGAGACGCTGATCGCGGTCATCCTCGGGCTGATGACCATCATCACCTTCGCCAACGTCGTCGCCCGCTACGTCTTCAATTCCAACATCCTCTGGGCGCTCGAAGCCACAGTGTTCCTCTTCGCCTGGCTGGTGCTCCTCGGCGCCTCCTACCTCGTCAAGGTCTCGGGCCAGCTCGGCGTCGACGCCGTGGTCCGCCTGCTTCCGCCCGGCCCGCGCCGCTGGGTGACGCTCGTCGCCGCCGCCTGCTGCATCGTCTACGCCGGTCTGCTCCTCTACGGCGCCTGGCAGTACTGGTCGCCCTTCATCGGCGAGCAGGTCTGGTACGAGGTCAACGACATCCGCATGCCGAACTGGCTGCGCTTCATCGAGCCGCTCCTCAACGAGAACGAGCCCTACGAGAAGCTGCCGCGCTTCATCCCCTACTTCGCCCTGCCGCTCGGCATGGCGCTCCTCCTCTTCCGCTTCATCCAGGCGGCCTGGAACATCTGGACGGGCAAGACCGAGCTGATGATCGCCAGCCACGAGGCCGAGGATCTCGTCGCCGCCGATGCGGCGCGGGCACAGGGGGACTGAGCCATGGACATCGTCTTCCTCTTCGTGATGGTGATCGGCTTCATGCTGATCGGCGTGCCCATCGCCGTCAGCCTCGGCCTCGCCTCGATCATCTTCATGCTGCTCTTCTCCACCACCTCGCTCGGGGCGGTGGCGCAGCAGCTCTTCGACGCGCTGGCCGGCCACTACACGCTCCTCGCGATCCCGTTCTTCATCCTCGCCTCGACCTTCATGTCGACCGGCGGCGTCGCGCGGCGCATCATCCGCTTCGCCATCTCCGTCGTCGGCCATTTCCGCGGCGGCCTCGCCATCGCGGCGGTCTTCGCCTGCATGCTCTTCGCCGCCCTCTCCGGGTCCTCGCCGGCGACCGTGGTGGCGATCGGCTCGATCTGCATCGCCGGGATGACCCAGGTCGGCTACACCAAGGACTTCGCCGCCGGCGTGATCTGCAACGCCGGCACCCTCGGCATCCTGATCCCGCCGTCGATCGTCATGGTGGTCTACGCCGCCGCCGTCGACGTCTCGGTCGGCCGGCTCTTTCTTGCGGGCGTCCTGCCCGGCCTTCTCGCCGGTTTCATGCTGATGGTGGGCATCTACATCGCCGCGCGCTGGAAGGACCTGCCCCGCCAGGACTGGGCCGGCTGGGGTGAGGTCCTGACCTCCGCGCGCGACGCCGGCTGGGGCCTCTTTCTCATCGTCATCATCCTCGGCGGCATCTACGGCGGCATCTTCACCCCGACCGAGGCCGCCGCCGTCGCCGCGGTCTATTCCTTCCTGATCGCCAACTTCGTCTACCGCGACATGGGCCCGCTGCACCGCGAGGGCGGCAACCTCTCGCTCCTTCGCCGGCCATGGGCGCTCCTTACGGTCTGGTTCCACCCGGACACCAAGAAGGCGCTCTTCGAATCCGGCAAGGTCACGGTGATGCTGATGTTCATCATCGCCAACGCGCTCATCCTCAAGCACGTGCTGACCGACGAGCAGATCCCTCAGGCCATCACCCGGGCGCTTCTCAGTGCCGGCTTCGGCCCGATCATGTTCCTGATCATCGTCAACGTGATCCTCCTGATCGGCGGCCAGTTCATGGAGCCGTCCGGCCTCGTGGTCATCGTCGCTCCGCTGGTCTTTCCCATCGCCATCGAGCTCGGCATCGACCCGATCCATCTCGGCATCATCATGGTGGTGAACATGGAGATCGGCATGATCACCCCGCCGGTGGGCCTCAACCTCTTCGTGACGTCCAGTGTCGCCCGAATGCCGCTCATGGACGTTGTCCGCGCCTCGCTGCCCTGGCTCGGCATTCTCTTCCTGTTCCTGATCATCGTCACCTATGTGCCGATCATCTCGACCTGGCTCCCAACCACATTCATGGGCCCCGAGCTGATACTGAAGTAGCCAGATCATTAAAGAGAGTGCCAAATCAGCTTCCACAGTGGAAACCGTTGCTTGCCCCGGCCTCACCCCGCCATTCCCCCACGATGACCTCTGACTGGCGGAAGATGCCGCGCGGCTGATCGATGACCGCGGCCTCGATCTGCGCAGCGGGACGCACCCGATGGGGCAGGCCTTCGGCCCCAGGGCACCGAATGCGCCGGTCAGCCCGATCCTTGCTGGGCGATGTAAGCGGCCATCGCGCGAGCGAGCAGGTTTCCGAGCGCGTCGTCGCCGCGGTAGTCCTTGACGGCGCAGCGACGCTCGCAGGCCGGATCGGAAAGGCGTCCGCAATGATCGAGACCTACCGCAGCTATCGTGGGACGACCGCGGCCGGGCTTGCGGCAACGGAGTCCGCTGGGTTCCGTCAGGCAGTTACCGCCGCCCTGTCGGCGGCGACAAGGGAGGCAGGAGCGCCGCTCAGCACTCGCCCTCATCGACGATCCGGCGAGTAGCCCGGACCAACCCTTCAATTCGCGGCTTGGAGGCCCGCTAACCGGCAGGCTGTACGCTGCCCTTCCCCACTCAAGCGAAAACCCCGCCAGCAAGATTGCTCTGCCCCATTTGGTGGCCCGGTCCAAATCTAATGCATCGTGGGTGGTCTGTCTGCGACATCCGCCGGATCATGATGCATCCCGGTGCCGCGGGTCGCGCGACCCCGAGCCGCGCCCGCCGTCTCGCGCAGATTGATGCGACCGCTTACGTCCGCAGAGACCAGTTCGTGATCTGATAACGATCGTGCGCGCCACTTTGGCGGCAAGGGACGGTTATCCCCGCCTGAGCCTCACGGTTTCGGTTTCGGGCTCGGGTCCACGTCCCACGCGGCGCGGGCTGGCGAGCGGGTTCGGGGGGATCGCGCTCCGTCGCAATCATCCAGAGAAACCCCGCACCCCAGGGCAGATGCATCGCCGCCAGCGCGACAGGGGCGGCGAGCAGGCAGACGTCGCGGCCCCGCGCGGCCAGGACCGCCCCGACCACCGCGATGGCGAGAAGATAGAGGCCGGGGATCACGAGGAACCACGGCGAGAAGAGGGAGAGCGGCAGCGCACCGGCGATCCCGACCACCATCAGCGGCGGGACCATCTGGCGCAGCCGCGGCCTCTCGCGATGCTTGAGCACCGTCCGCGCCCTGCCCTTGCCGTAGCGCCAGTATTGCAGCGCCAGAGCCGCCGGCGTCCGACGGGGGAAATAGTCCAGCGCGATGGTGCTCTCGAACCAGATGCGCCCCCCGGACTCGCGAAGGCGCGCGTCGAACTCCGCGTCCTCGTTGGCAGCGAAAGTCTCGTCGTACCCGCCGATCGCGGCGAAACGCGCCCGGCGAAACGCGGCGTGGTGCCCGTGATCGATGAAGCCGGATCGCGCCCCGGAGCGGTGAGCAGCACCGCCGCTGCCGACCGCCGCGTTCGATATCGCGGCGACGGCGCGTTGAAAGCAGCCTTCGCCGACCGTGCGAAGGCGGACCACGACGCTGTCGGCGCCATGCTCCCCGAGCCCCGACACGGCCCCCGCCACGAAGTTCTCCGGGTAGCGCATGTGCGCATCGGCGCGCAGCACGACCTCGGAGCGGGGATCGGCGTGGAGAACCGCGAGGTTGACCCCGGCGCTCTGCAGCCGCTTCGGGTTCGCGATCAGCCGTATGCGAGGATCGGCCCGCGCCGCCGCCTCGACGATCTCGCGGGTGCCGTCGGTGCTGCCGCCGTCCGCGACGATGAGCTCGACGACGAAATCACCACCCTGCGCCAGGAGAGCGTCCAGGACCGAGCCTATCCTCCTGGACTCGTTCAGCGTCGGAACCACGATCGTGGTGAGAGGGGCAAGGTCTCGCAACGCGGTGGTTCCTGACAGGGGACGCGGCGCTGACTGCTAGGCGCCGCGCATGGCGAGGACGGCGGGAAGGGTAGCGAGGCTCCCCGATCTCGCAGGTAAGTCACACGCTAATACTTAACCGCCCTATAAATGCCGCGATTTCACGTCGCGAGCGTCTTCCGCGGCCCAACGGCCATCCAATGGCCCCTGCCTCGGCGGGTCGGCAAGGCGAGGACGCCGAAAGGCTCACGCCCCCCGGGCCACCCTCCCCCTCTCGACGGGATTGGCGACGCGGGGCATTTCCGCCGGGCCGATGCGACACTATGTTGCCGCGCAAACCGGGACGCGCGCGTCTCGCGCTCCTTCATGACGAGGCTCCCATGACCACCCGCCATTCCCGCCTGATCATCCTCGGCTCCGGCCCCGCCGGGCATACCGCGGCGATCTATGCCGCCCGCGCCAACCTCAAGCCGCTGGTGATCACCGGGCTCGAAGCCGGCGGCCAGCTGATGACCACGACCGACGTCGACAACTGGCCCGCGGACGCGGAGGGCGTGCAGGGACCGGAGCTGATGGAGCGGTTCCAGCGCCACGGGCAGCGCTTCGAGACCGAGTACGTCTCCGACCATATCGCCGAGGCGCACCTGACCGAGCGGCCGTTCCGGCTCGTCGGCGACTACGGCACCTATACCTGCGACGCGCTGATCATCGCGACCGGCGCCTCGGCGCAGTATCTCGGCCTGCCGTCGGAGACGGCAATGATGGGCAAGGGGGTCTCGGCGTGCGCGACCTGCGACGGCTTCTTCTTCCGCAACCAGGACGTCGCGGTGGTCGGTGGCGGCAATACCGCGGTCGAGGAGGCGCTCTATCTTGCCAATATCGCCAGCCACGTGACGCTGGTCCATCGGCGCGACAGCCTGCGCGGGGAGAAGATCCTGCATGACCGGCTGTTCGAGCGGGAAAAGGCCGGCAAGGTCTCGATCAAGTGGAACCGCACTGTGGACGAGGTTCTCGGCGATGCGTCCGGCGTCACCGGCCTGCGGCTCGCGGACGCGGCGGGGGCGAAGGAGGACCTGAGCCTGAGCGGCGTCTTCATCGCCATCGGCCACAAGCCGAACACCGACCTCTTCACCGACCAGCTCGAGATGGAGAACGGCTATATCGTCACCCAGGGCGGTCGCCACGGCAACGCCACCCAGACGAGCATCGCGGGGGTCTTTGCCGCCGGCGACGTGCAGGACCACATCTACCGCCAGGCGGTGACCAGCGCCGGCTCGGGCTGCGAAGCCGCGCTCGACGCCGAGCGTTACCTCGACGGGATCGCCGCCGCGGTGCTTTGATCACGATCCGGCGCCCTGCCCCGCGGTGCCGGCTCGACCGCGCCGCGCGATACGGGTACGCCTGACCGGAGCTTTCGGTCAGGACGGACGGACATGGCAGCAGCACCCTCGGACGACCTCGAACGCCGCATCGCCCAGGCGCGGGGCGACGAGCCGGCGGATCTGGTGCTGCGCGGCGGACGGGTCTTCGACCTCGTCACCGGGACGATGATCGACGGTGACGTCGCGATCACCGGCGACCGCATCGCCGGCATCGGCGACGCCTACGAGGCGCGAACGGTCATCGACGTCGCGGGGCTGGTGCTGGTGCCCGGCTTCATCGACACGCACCTCCACGTCGAGAGCAGCCTCGTCACCCCCCACGAGTTCGACCGCTGCGTGACGCCGCGCGGGATCACCACGGCGATCTGCGACCCGCACGAGATCGCCAACGTCATCGGCGTCGACGGCATCCGCTGGTTTCAGGAGGCGTCGGCGCAGGTGCTCCTCGACCTCCGGGTGCAGCTCTCGTCCTGCGTGCCGTCGACGGACATGGAGACGGCGGGGGCACGGATCGAGGCGGCGGACCTCGCGGGCCTGATGGGGCATCCGTCGGGGATCGGGCTGGCGGAGTTCATGAACTATCCCGGCGTGATCCACCGCGATCCCGGCGCGATGGCGAAGCTGCGCCTGTTCGCGGGCGGACACGTCGACGGGCACTGCCCGCAGCTGTCGGGGCGCGACCTCAACGCCTATATCGCCGCCGGCATCCGGACCGAGCACGAGGCGACGACGGCGGAGGAGGCGCTGGAGAAGCTGCGCAAGGGGATGCGGGTGCTGATCCGCGAGGGCTCGGTGTCGAAGGACCTCGACGCCCTTCAGCCGATCCTGACCGAAGCGACGAGCGCGTACCTGTGCCTGTGCACCGACGACCGCAATCCGCTCGACATCGCCGAGCACGGGCATCTCGACTACATGATCCGCCGCCTGATCGCGCTCGGCACCGCCCCGCTTGCCGCCTACCGCGCCGCCTCGCTGTCGGCGGCGACGGCCTTCGGGCTGCTTGACCGCGGGCTGATCGCGCCGGGGCTGCGCGCCGATATCGTGGCGGTGGACAGCCTCGAGGGCTGCCATGCGCAGCTGGTGCTCTGCGGAGGCCGGGTGGTGGACGAGGCGGCCTTTGCCGCGCGCCCGGCGCAGGCGGAGATCGGGCGGCGCTCGGTCATGGCACCGCGGGTCGAGGCGCGCGACTTCCGCAGCGGCGGCAACCGGACGGAGACCGACGTCATCGGCATCATCGAGGGCAAGATCATCACCGCGCACCTGCGCGAGGAGATCGCCATCGAGGACGGCGACAAGCGCCCGGACCACGCCCGCGACCTGATGCGGATCGCGGTGATCGAGCGCCATGGCAAGAACGGCAACATCGCCACCGGCTTCGTCCGCGGCTTCGGGATGCAGGCAGGCGCGATCGCCTCGACGGTCTGCCACGACCACCACAACATCGCCGTGGTCGGCGCCGACTACGCCGACATGGCGTTGGCGGCCAACCGGCTGACCGAGATCGAGGGCGGCTTCGTCGTCGCCCGCGACGGGGCGATCCTCGCCGAGCTGCCGCTGCCGATCGCCGGGCTGATGAGCGACGC
Organism: uncultured Alphaproteobacteria bacterium; assembly: GCA_963798235.1. Lineage (GTDB taxonomy): Bacteria > Pseudomonadota > Alphaproteobacteria > Rhodobacterales > Rhodobacteraceae > Amaricoccus. Next base: position 297,123 of record CAWCSN010000002.1, read on the forward strand.
GTCCTTCGAGACGGTGCGCGACCGGCTGACCGGCCTCCGGGCCGCCGCGCGAAGCCTCGGGGTGGTGCTGGAGGAGCCCTTCCTGCAGCTTGCCTTCCTCGCGCTGCCGGTGATCCCGGCCCTGAAGATCACCGACCGCGGGCTGGTCGACGTCGTGAAGTTCGAGATCATCGCGGGCTAGCCCACGGCCGCCGCGCGGCGGGCCGGGGCAAAGGCGGCGGCCGCCACGGGGGGCCGCGCCTCGGCAACGCCGGCGGTTTCGAGGAAATGCGCGGCCGCGAGGCTCAGGTCCTCGCGCCACGGCGCGGCGATCAGCTGGACCCCGATCGGGAGCGGCCCCGAAGCAAAGACCGGCGCGCAGGCAACCGGCAGGCCAATGCAGGAAAAGGGCTGCGAGAGCAGGCCCAGCGTCGGCCGGAGCGGCATCGGTCGGCCGGCAAGGCTCAGGGACTTCGCCCCGATCGGCGGCGCCGGGCAAGGCGTCGCCGGCGCCAGCAGCAGGTCGACATCCGCGAAAGCCGCCAGCGCCCGCTCGAGCCACCAGCGACGGACCCGCCGGGCGCGGGCCACCCAGGCGGCCGGCAGCAGGGCGCCGGCGAGGAAGCGGTCGCGGGTGTCGGGGTCGAAGTCGGCCGCGCGCGCGCGCAGGCGGGCGAGGTGGAACTCGGCGCTCTCGGCGTTGGTGAGGAGGTAGGCGGCGGCGCGGCCGGCCTCGGCCTCGTCGAGGCGGACCGGCGTCAGGTCGGCGATGCCGGCGAGGGCTTCGGCGGCACGGGCGACAGCGGCGCGGGCCTCGTCGCCGGCGTTGGTCTCGAACCAGCCGCCGAGCACGCCGACCCGAAGGCGCCGGGGCTCGTCCAGTGTCGGCGTCGCCGGCTCGACCGGCCGCCCGGCGCAGCCGGGATCGCGGGCGTCCGGGCCCTGCAGGGCGTCGTAGGCGAGGGCAAGGTCGCGGGCGCTGCGGGCGAAAGGGCCGAGGTGGTCGAGGCTGTCGACGAAGGGGAAGGCACCGGTGCGCGGCAGCCGGCCGAAGGTCGGCTTGAGGCTGAAGACGCCGCAGAGCGAGGCCGGCACCCGGATCGAGCCGTTGGTGTCGGAGCCGAGCGAGACCGGGGCGATCCCCGCCGCCGTCGCAGCGCCGCAGCCGGAGGAGGAACCGCCGCTCATCCGGGTGGGGTCGTGGGGGTTGCGGCAGGCGCCGTCGTGGGCGTTCTCGCCGGTGAAGTCGTAGGCGTACTCGCCCATGTTGAGCCCGCCCATCAGGACGGCGCCGGCGGCGGTCATCCGCTGGACGAGGAGGCCGTCCGCGGTCGCGGGCGCGCGCTCGCGGTTGATGCAGGAACCGGCGCGGGTCGGCAGGCCGGCGACGTCGAAGAGGTTCTTGACCGCGAAGGGCACGCCGGCGAGCGGCCCGACCGGGCGGCCGGCCGCGACGGCGGCGTCGATCGCCGCCGCCTCGGCGAGGGCACGGGCGGCGGTGACGTCGGTATAGGCGTTGATGGCCGGGTTGACCTCGGCGATGCGGGCGAGGGTCTGCTCGGCGATCGAGACCGCGGAGGCCGTCCCGTCCGCCACGGCGGCCGCGATCCCGGCGGCCGTGGCCCACGGGCCGGGGGTGCCCGTCATCGCGGAAGCTCCGGGAGGACCAGCACCGCATCGAGCTCGAGATGGTCGTCGGGCAGGTCGACCGCCTCGAGCCGCGCCGCCATCGAGGCGGCGAGGTCGAGGAAGCGCGCGACGCCCGGCCGCCACGCCGGGTCGAGCGAAAGGCCGACTGCGGGTGCGACCGCGTCCAGATAGGGCTCCCAGTCGGCCGCACCCATCGTCGTCACTCCGCCGGCTGCGCGGCGGCGTCGATCATGGCGGTCTCGGTGCTTGCCGCCGTCGCCTCCAGCTTGGAGCAGAGGAGGAGGAAGCCGGCCAGCATCAGGTAGGCGAGCGCCACCAGCGGCGTCACGTTGAAGCCGATCGCCTCGCCGTGCATGAAGCCGAAGAAGGTGAGCGCGGCGCCGACGGCCGCGAAGATCGCCGCCGTCTCGAGCTTGCGCTCGATGATGAAGACCGCGATCGAGGCGAGGATCAGCCCCGACAGGATCGCGCCGCCGCCGAGGACGTGCAGCCCCTGGTAGAGGACGCCGTTGCCCGCCATCGCGGTGATGAGCTCGGGCGTGACCTGCACCCCGGCGGCGCCGAGCGCGCCGTTGACCATGGTCAACGCCCAGGCCGCGATGCTCGGCAGGATGGCGAGGACGACGGCCGGGGCGTGGCTGGACGGCGTGCTCTGGAAGGCCTGCGCGCCGATCAGCATGCCGATGTAGAGCAGGATCGGCGAGATCGCGACCACCGGAACCAGCGCCAGCATCACCGAGATGATGCCGAACCAGCAGAGCACGATGACCATGATGCCGGTGGCGAAGGAATAGCCGATCCGCCCGCCCATCGCCTTCCAGCCGGGATGGCCGATGTAGACGGCGTTGATGAACGGGTTGCCCATCAGGCAGCCGATCAGGCTGACGACGCCGTCGGCGGTCAGCACGCGTGTGGTCGGGTAGTGGTCGCCGGCCGCCTCGGCGCTCTCGACGTTGTCCATCGCCTCGACGAGATCGTAGATGCCGAAGGGAATGGCGGTGACGAGGATCACCCCGAGGTACTTGAACCCGTCCTGAACGTGGTCGATGGCCGGGACGGGCAGGTTGAAGCCGAAGTTGGCGAAGGCGCCGTGCAACCCGGCCGGGCTGATGCCGGCGATCTCGTAGCCGAGGGCGGCAGCGATCCAGCAGACCGCCATGCCGAAGGCGATGGCGATCAGGCCGGCGGGGATGCCGCGGGGATAGCGGACGCCGCCGAACCAGGCGACGAGGATGATCCCGAAGCAGACCATGCCGATCACCGGGTTCAGGAACATGTCGAAGGCCGGTTTCATCGCGATGAAGGCGATCGACACGCCGGCCAGCGCCCCGAGCAGGGCGGCGCGCGGGGTGACGCGGCGGATGAAGGGGGCGATGAAGCCGCCGATCATCAGGATGAAGCTCTGGAAGAACACCCAGACGAGGCCGGCCTCCCAGCCCATGATCGGGTCGCCGGTCTCGATCGCGATCGGCAGCATGATGACGAACGTCACCACGAACATGTGCGGCACGCTGATGCCCGAGGGCAGCGCGCAGACGTCGTCCCGCCCGGTCTTCTTGGCGTAGGTCCAGGCGAGCCAGGCGTAGTATCCGGTGGAGAGGAACATCATCAGGCCGGTCGCGGGCAGGATGCGGCCGAAGATGATGTCGGTCGGCATCTTGATCACGAACTGCAGCAGTCCCGTCAGCACCAGCAGGTTGACGAGGATGTTGGTGCCGAACCCGAAGAGCGCGTTCCAGTCGCCGGGGACCCAGAGCTTCGGCCCCGGCTTGAAGGTGTCTGTCATTGCCATGTCGATCCGTCCTTTCGCTTTAGGCCGCCGCGCGCGCCGCGCCGAGCGCGGTGGCGAGGGAGGCGCTGTCGCTGACCCAGCCGAAGATGCCGCCCTGGGCCTTGATCATCTCGAGGCCGATGCGGTGGAATTCCGGGAAGTAGGAGGCGCAGGCATCGCCGATCGCCACGCAGCGATAGCCGCGGTCGTTGCCTTCCCGGATCGTGGTATGCACGCAGACTTCCGTGGTCACGCCGCAGACCAGCAGCGTGTCGATGTCGTTGTTCTTCAGGACCTGCGCGAGGTCGGTCTGGTGAAAGGCGCCCTTGCCGGGCTTGTCGATCACCGGCTCGCCGTCGATCGGGTAGAGCGCGGCGACGATGTCGTGGCCGGGTTCGCCGCGCACGAGGATGCGGCCCATCGGGCCGGGGTCGCCGATCCGCTTCGAGGGCACGCCGCGGGCAAGCTTGGCGGGGGGCGCGTCGGCGAGGTCGGGGCGATGGCCCTCCCGCGTGTGGATGACGAGCATCCCGGCGGCGCGGGCGGCGGCGAGCGCGGTGGCGCAGGGCCCGACCGCCGCTTGCAGCAGCGAGACATCGTTGCCGAGCGTCTCGCCGAAGCCGCCGGGTTCGAGGAAGTCGCGCTGCATGTCGATGATGACGAGCGCGGTCCGCCCGATCTCGAAGGGGATCGGTCCCGGCTCGGCCTGCAGGGTATGGCTCATGCACGGTCCTTTCGCGTAACCTCGCGCCGCGGGGCGGCGGGGGACTGGGGATGGAATTCGACGAAACGGCCGTGGTGGCCGCGGTGCGGGCGGCCTTCGACGGCTACGAGGCGGCGCTTGGCGCCAACGACGTGGCGGCGCTGACCGGCTATTTCTGGGACAGCCCGAAGGCGGTGCGGCTGATGACCGAGGGCGGGCTCTACGGCATCGAGGCGATCGCCGCCTTCCGCAAGGGCCGCGACGTTTCCGATCTCGCCCGCGAACTGACCCGCGTCGAGATCGTCGCCCTGACGCCCGACGTCGCGGTCGCCACCGCCGAATACCGCCGCACCGGCTCCGGCCGGGTTGGCGCGCAGAGCCAGGTCTGGGTCCGCCGCCCGGAGGGCTGGCGCATCGCCTCGGCGCACGTCAGCCTCGCTCCCTGAGCGGCGGAGGGCGTTCATGCCACTGCCTCCGCGATGACCTTGCGCCAGTCGCCGATCGCGGTGACGTCCTCGGCGCCGACGACCCCCGCCGGCTCGCAGAGAAAGCCCTTCGGCCGCGTACCGTCGGCGAGCTCCACCGTCCCGATCGACAGGGGCGAGGGTATCCCGGCGATGAAGTCGCCGAAGGCCGTCCGCGGCAAAGCCCAGACCTCGACGGCGATCGGCCCGCCCTCGGCGACGCGGACCATGCCCGGCCGCCGCGGCGGGCCGCCGGCCAGGGCATAGAGCCGGTAGACCGGCGCCGTCCGGACCGCGCGCAGGAAGCGTCCGCCGAGCCGGGTCAGTTCGCCGTTGAGCGGCAGGCCCGCCATGTGGGCGCCACAGACGGCGACCTCGATCTCGTCCGCAGCGGCGCCGGTGCCGGCGGCAGTCCCCCCTGCCGCCGGCACCATCCACCCGGTCGCGCCGAGCCGTGCGGTCCCCCCACCGCTCGATCTCGCGCCCGACGCTCGCGAGCAGACCGTCGCGCCCTGCCGCGGCAAGCAGGGTGACGCTCCCCGGGCGCCCGTCGGTCCGCGCCGGAGTCGGCACGGCCAGACCGCATAGCCCGAGGAGATTGACGAAGTTGGTGTAGGTCCCGAGCCGCGCATTCGGTCCGATCGGATCGGCGGCGATCTCGTCGAGCGTGACGAAGGCGGGAAAGGTCGGGACACAGAGCAGGTCGACGCCGGCGAGCGCCGGCGCCACCTCCCGCCGCAACGCCTCCAGCCGATAGAATCCGCGAAAGGCGTCGTCGGCCGTCATCGCCGCCGCCGGGCCGACGATCCGGCGGATCACCGGATGCACCGCCTCGGGGTTCGTGTCGAGCAGCGGCCCGACGACGGTGTGCCGCTCCGCCACCCAGGCGCCGGCATAGAGCATGTCCGCCACCGCGAAGAACGGCGCGAAGTCGATCTCCACGATCCGGGCGCCGGCGGCGGCGAGGCCGGCGACCGCCGCGTCGAAGGACGCCTCCTGCACCGCGTCGCCGAAAAAGCGCCGGGTCTCCGGCGAGGGCACGCCGACCACGGGCGCGACCGGGGGTGCGGCAAGAGGACCGACCTTGACCGGGCGGGCGTAAGGGTCTGCGTCGTCGAAGCCCGCCGCCGCGGTGAAGGCGGTCCACGCGTCGTCGACGGTCAGGGCGAAGACCGAGATCGTGTCGAGCGTCCGGCAGGCCGGCACGGCGCCGCGGGCCGACAGGGCCCCGAGCGTCGGCTTCAGCCCGACGATGTTGTTGAGCCCCGCCGGCACGCGGCCCGAGCCGGCGGTGTCGGTGCCGAGCGCAAAGGCCACCGCACCGTGGGCAACGACCACCGCCGAGCCGGATGAGGAGCCACCGGGCACGATCGCGGGGTCGATGGCGTTGCGCGGCACCGGATGGGGCGTGCGCACCCCGACGAGACCGGTGGCGAACTGGTCGAGGTTGGTCTTGCCGACCGGGATCGCCCCCGCGGCCCGCAGCCGCGCGACGACGAAGGCGTCCTCGGCCGGCGCGTAGGCGAAGGCAGGGCAGGCCGCCGTCGTCGGCAGGCCGGCAACGTCGATGTTGTCCTTGACCGCGAAGGGCACGCCCCAGAGCGGCAGCGCCGGATCGAACGGCCCGAGCGCCGCCGCCATCTCCAGCAGGGTCTCGATCGGGAAGCGGGCAAGAAAGATCCCGGGATCGTCGATCGCGGCGAGGCGCCGCTCGACCTCGCGCAGCACCGCCGCGGGCTCCAGTCCCGCAGCATAGGCGTCACGGAGCGCACCCAGGGTGAATGGCAGTCCTTCGATCATGCGCCTCGCAACTCGTCACGGCTTCGGTCGGCGGAAACCTTGCTGTGGCAAAGCGCTGACTTCTACTGCTAAGAATTCAGAGGTCCGCTGCACCAGACGCAGCACTCTTCCATGGGGCGACCGATGCGACACCTTCAGACCCTCCGGCTGATCCAGGACGTCGCCCGCGCCGGGTCGATCCGGAAGGCGGCCGAGGACCTCAACCTCACCTCCTCGGCCCTCAACCGGCGCATCCAGGCCTTCGAAGCCGACTTCGGCGCGCAGATCTTCGAGCGCCTGCCGCGCGGGGTGCGGCTCAACACCGCCGGGGAGCTGCTCATGCAGCACATCCGCAGCCAGATCGGCGACCTCGACCGCGTCCGCTCCCAGGTCGCCGACCTCACCGGCGCCCGCCGCGGCCACGTCTCGATCGCCTGCTCGCAGGCGGTGAACCCGATCTTCCTCCCCGAGCAGATCGCCCGCTACCGCTCCGACCACCCCGCGGTCACCTTCTCGGTCCGCGTCCGTGACCGCGCCGCCGCCGAGCACGAGCTCTCCACCTTCTCCTCCGACCTCGCTCTGGTCTTCGAGCCCATCCATCTCGCCGACTTCGAAGTCCTGAAAGCCGTCGCCCAGCCGGTCTGCGCCGTGATGGCCGCCGACCACCCGCTCGCGACACGCCCGAACCTGCGCCTCCGCGACTGCCTCGACGTGCCCCACGTCGTCCCGTCGGAAGAATACGGCGTCCGCCACCTGCTCGAACTCGCCACCCACGGCCGCTCCCGCCGCCTCGCAGCGGTCGTCGAGGCCGACAGCTTCGAGATGATGCGGCGCTACGTTCTCTTCGAGCGCGTGGTGACCTTCCAGATCCCGATCGGCCTCTCGGCCAGCGACCCGCGCCTCGTCGTCCGGCCGCTGCCGGTCATCGACATCCGCCCCGGCCTGCTCCTCCTCGGCCAGATGCGCGGTCGGACCCTGCCGGTCGCCTCGGCGAAGTTCGCGTTGCAGATCGCCGCGGCGCTGGAGGCCATCCCGGAGACGTGAAGCCGTCGCCGCCGCACGGTTAACCTGCGTGAACGCAGGGTAAACGCGTCAGCAAATATGACGCGATATCAGTCTCTTATCTGGAGTCGCACGCGTGCGACGGCAGGGCATCCGGGCCGCTGTCAGGTGCGGGAGGCACAGTCGGCGCAGAGCGGCGCCGCGGGAACCGCATCCAGCCGCTCCTCGGCGATCGGGTCGCCGCAGTTGGCGCAGACCCCGTAGGTGCCGGTCGCGATCCGGTCGAGCGCCGCCTCGATCATCCGGATTTCGTGGACGGCGGCCTCGCCGAGATCCTCGCGGACCTCGTCTTCTTCCATGTCGATCGCCTGCTCTTCGGGCTCCTCGGAGACCGGTCTCTCGAGCGCGTCCGAGATCTCCTCGACGCGGTGAGTGAGCTCGGCAAGCCTCGCCTCAAGCTGCGCCTTTCGGCTCTCGATCGACATGCGCTCTCCTTCCGCCTCAGTGCAGCTTGGCGCCGACTTCGCCGATCGCGGCGTCGATGAGGCGCCCGGCGTCCTCGGCCTTCATCCGCTCGCGGAGCACGTCGGCGGCAGCCGCGACGGCAACGGTAACGGCGCGATCCTTGATCTGGCGGACGGCAGCCTGTTCGGCGGCGGCGATCTGCTCGGTCGCGGTCTGCATCCGGCGGGCAACCGACTTGCGGATGTCCTCCTTGGCGACCACCGCGGCCCGCTCGGCCTCGGCCCGCGCCGCGGTGACGATGTCCTCGGCCTGCGACTTCACCTCGCGCTGGCGGCGCTCGTAGCTGGCGAGCAGCGTCTGCGCCTCGTCGCGCAGCGCCCGCGCCTCGTCGAGCTCGGCCTTGATGCGCACGGCGCGCTGGTCGAGCTTGCCGGTGATCATCGCCGGAACGTCGTAGTAGAGCAGGACGGCGACGAAGACGACGAAGCCGATCCCGACGACGATCTCGGTGTTGTTGAGAAAGTCCATGCGCTCAGCCTTTCAGCCGGTTGGCGACGGCGGCATCGACCGCCCCCTGGTCGGCGACGTCGGGAAGCAGCGCCTCGACGAGCGCCGCGGCGGTACTCCGCGCGACCTCCTCGACGCTGATCGCCGCGCTGTCGCGGATCTCGCCGATGCGCTTCTCGGACTCACCCGTCTTCACCGCGATCTCGGCGTCGGCCTTGGCGAGGAGCGACGACAGCTCCTTGTCGATTCCGGCCTTGGTCTCGGCGGCGATCTTGTGGGCCTCGTCGCGGGCCTGGGCGAGGGCGGCGTTGTACGCGCTTTCGGCGTCCTCGGCCCGCTTCTTCAGCAGCGCCGCCATCTCGATGTCGTTCGCGATCGCGTCGTTGCGCTCGGCGAGGACGGTGGCGATCCGCGGCAGCGCCACCCTGCTCAGGATGTAGTAGAGGCCGACGATCGCGACGATCAGCCAGAAGATCAGGTTCGGGAACAGCCCGATGTCGAGCTGCGGCATGCCGGACTCGGCATGCACCAGGTTCTCGTGGCCCAGCGTCCCCGCGGTCAGCTCACCCGTGGCGGCGTGATCCGCTCCGGCCGGCGCCATCTCGACGTGCCCGGTGTCGGCCTGCGCAATCACGATCACGGCGTTGTCGGTCGCCATCTCTCACTCCGTCCTCGGCAGGCCCCTCGCGGGCCCGCGGCAGCGTCGGTCGAAGGGTCGCGGATCAGACCGCGAACATCAGCAGGAGCGCGACGAGGAACGAGAAGATGCCGAGCGCTTCGGCGAAGGCGATGCCGATGAAGAGCGTTGCCGTCTGCTCGCCGGCAGCCGCCGGGTTGCGCAGCGCGCCCGACAGGAAGTTGCCGGCCACGAGGCCCACGCCGATGCCCGCGCCACCCATGCCGACGCAGGCAAGGCCCGCGCCGATGAACTGGCCCATGTCAGCGATATTGCCTTCCATGATGTCTCTCCTTCAAGGTTTGTCGGTGGCCGCGGCTTGCGCCCTAGTGGCCGGGGTGGAGCGCGTCGTTGAGGTAGACGCAGGTCAGGATCGCGAAGACGTAGGCCTGGATGACGGCCACCATCAGCTCGAGCCCGTACATGCCGGCGATCGCGACGATCGGAAGGACCGCGCCGATGCCGAGGGCACCGGCGAAGCCCGCGAAAACCTTCAGCACCGCGTGGCCGGCCATCATGTTGCCGGCAAGTCGCACGGAGTGGCTGAGCGGGCGGACGAAATAGGAGATCACCTCGATCACGGCGAGGACGATGCGCAGGGCCACCGTCGGGGCGCTCGACACCCAGAAGAGGTTCAGGAAGTGCGAGCCGTGCTTGTAGAAGCCGATCAACGTGACGGCGAAAAACACCGCGAGCGCCAGGATCGCCGTGACCGCGATATGCGACGTCACCGCAAAGCTCGCGGGGATCAGCGCGAAGAGGTTGGTGGCGAGGATGAAGAGAAAGACCGTCATGATGTAGGGAAAGTACTTCAGACCTTCCTTGCCGGCGACGTCCTCGACCATCTTGTGGCCGAAGCCGTAGATCGATTCCGCCAGCGATTGCCCGCGCGAAGGCACCAGGGCGCGACCGCGCGATCCCCAGATCATCAGCAGGCTGACCCCGGCGACGGCGAGCGCCATCCACAGGGTGGCGTTGGTCAGGGTGTACCAGTGGACGGGACCGTCGCCGAAAAGCGGATGGACCTCGAACTGCTCCATCGGGTGGATGTTCAGGCCGCTGCCGCCTTCCGCCATCGACTTACTCCTCGTCCGCGTCGTCCGGGGCCTTGCCCGCGGGTTTCTTGCCCATCAGCGCGGCTTCGCCGCGGCCCCGCTGCACCTCCTCGGCGGTGCGGAGCATGGTCCGCACACCGCCGGCGAAGCCGAGAAGCGCGAAGACCACCAGAAATACCGGCCGGGTTCCGAAGAGCGCATCGAGACCAAGACCGATCGCGAGGCCAAGGGCCATCCCGACGACGAGCTCGGTCACCATCCGCCAGGCGAGCGACCCTTGGGTGAACTCGCCGCGGTGGCTCCGCGGTGGCTCCCGGGTCTTCTTCGCCTGGGCGATGCGATCCTCGAGACGCTTCAAGCGATCGGAAAAGGGCTCTTCGGCCACCGGCTCCCCGCCCTTCCCCACCCGCCCGGGCGCCTCGCACCCAGTCAACTTGGCTTGAGGAAGTAGCGGATCGCGGCCGATGCTGTCAAGCGAAAGCGGCCGGGGCAGCGCGGGGTCAAGGGACTGAAATCTCATGAACTTTCGAAAGCGGCGCAAATCGCCTCCGGCGGCGGCGCGAGTGCGGCGGCCCCCGGAAACCATCAACCGATCGGTTGACTTTCGCGACGGATGGTCGCATCCCGCCGTCGATGACCGCCGCGGCGCCAGACCTCGACCAGATCTTCGCCGCCCTCGCCGATGCCACGCGGCGGGCGATCCTTGCCGAGCTCGTCGGCGGCGACCGCACCGTGGGGGAACTGGCGGAGCCGCATGCGATGTCGCTGGCGGCGATCTCGAAGCATCTTCAGGTTCTCGCGCGGGCCGGGCTCGTGGCGCAGGAAAAGGCCGGTCGGGTGGTCAGTTGCCGGCTGTTGCCCGAGGGCATGCGGGCGGCGGGGATATGGATGCAGGGGGTCGGCGGTTTCGACGTCGAGGACTACGACGCCCTCGAACGCCTGCTCGCCGGGGTGCTCGGGGAGGAGCCGGACGAGGGCTGAGGCGCCGCGCAACGGCCCGGGCGACCCCATCTATTCCAGGCGTTCTTGTGACCGGGAAACCTCCTGAAAAGCCGCCCGGACCCCGGGCGGCGACCGCCGCCCTCGGCACGCCAACGCCGATGAACGAGGGGTTAACGCGCCACGACATATCGTTCAATATCAATATCTTAAGTGTCTGCGCACGCGTGCGCAAACCGTGCGCTGGCACGGCCCCCAAGCCCATCCGGGCCGTTTTCCGCGGTCTCCCGGACGGGGCAGGCGCGGAGGGCATCGCCCGGCGTGCGCGGGTGGGCGGGCGGGGCGCGCGCCGGGCGATGCCCGGCCCGAAGCCGCGCGCGACGATCAGGCGTTCTCGATGATCCGCTCGGCCGCGGCGAGGTCGACCGAGACGAGCTGGCTCACCCCCTTCTCGCGCATCGTCACGCCGAACAGCCGGTCCATCCGCGCCATCGTCACCGCGTGGTGGGTGATGATCAGGAAGCGCGTCGCGGTGCGCCGGGTCATCTCGTCGAGAAGGTCGCAGAACCGGGTGACGTTGGCGTCGTCGAGCGGGGCGTCGACTTCGTCGAGCACGCAGATCGGCGAGGGGTTGGCGAGGAAGACGGCGAAGATCAGCGACAGCGCCGTCAGGGTCTGCTCGCCACCCGAGAGAAGGGACAGCGTCGAGAGCTTCTTGCCCGGCGGCTGGGCCATGATCTCGAGGCCGGCCTCGAGCGGGTCCTCGTCCTCGACAAGGACGAGGCTGGCCTCGCCGCCGCCGAAGAGGTGGGTGAAGAGGGTGCCGAAGTTGCGGTTCACCTCCTCGAAGGCGGTCAGCAGGCGGCCCCTGCCCTCGCGGTTGAGGCTGGCGATGCCGAGGCGGAGCTTCTTGATCGCCTCCTCCAAATCCGCGCGTTCGTGGATGAGGGTCTCGGACTCCTCCTTCAGCGCCCTGGCATCCTCCTCGGCGCGGAGGTTGACCGCACCAAGGCCGTCGCGGGCCCGGCGGAGACGGTCGGCCTCGGCCTCGAGCGCGGCGGCGGGGGCGACCGTCTCCGCCTGCGCGCCGAAGGAAGCGAGCAGGTCGGCCGGCGCGCGGCCGGTCTCGCTGGCAAGGCGCTCGCTGGCGGCGACGGCGCGGGCCTCGGCCGCTTCCCCCAGCGCCTCGGCGCGGGCGCGGGCCTCGCGGGCCTCGCCGGCAACCCGCTCGGTCGTGCGGGCGGCCGCGTCGCGGGCGCGCATCTCGGTTTCGGCGATTGCCAGCGCGTCGGCGGCGTGCCGGCGGCGGGCCTCGGCCACGGTGCCGGCCTCGGCCAGCGCCTCACGCCGCGCTTCCAGCTCGGCGGGCTTGTCGCTGGCCTCGTCCAGCGCCTCGGCGATGAGGGCGGCACGGCGGTCGAGGTCGGCAAGCCGCCCGCCAGCGGAGGCGCGGCGGGCGGTCCAGCCCTCGGCCTCGCGGGCGATCTCGGCGAGACGGCGCTCGCGGGCGGTGCCGGTGCGGGCGATCTCGTCGGCACCGGCGCGGCGGGTCAGCATGGCGATGCGGGCGGCCTCGACGCGGACGCGCTCTGCCTCGACGGCGGCCCTGGCCTCGGCGGGGTCGGCGAGAGCGGCAAGGGCGGCCTCGGCGGCGGTCTCTTCCTTGCGTGCCGCGGCGAGCTCCTCGGCGCGGCGCCTGCCGGAGGCGCGGAGGCCGGCGGTGCGCGATTCGAGGCTTTCGAGTCCGGTCTCCGCGCGGGCGAGGGCGCGGGCGGTATCGGCGGCGGCCTGTTCGGCGGTCTTGCGGGCGGCGCGGGCGGACTGCTCGGCGGTGGCGGCGGCCTGCTGTCGCTGGGCGATGGCGGCGGCTTCGGCGCGGGCGGCGTCGAGGGTGGCGGTGGTGTCCTCCTCGGCGCGGCGGACCTCGGCGAGGCGGTTCCGCTGCTGGAGGCGGAGGGCGGCGGCGGAGGGGGCGGCACCAGCGGCGACAGTCAGTCCGTCCCAACGCCAGAGGTCGCCCTCGCGGGAGACGAGGCGCTGGCCCTGGGCGAGCCCGGCCTGCAAGCGCGGCCCGTCGGCGCGGTCGACGACGGCGATGGCGGCGAGGCGGCGGGCGAGGGCGGCGGGGGCCGTGACGTGCGGGGCCAGGGGTTCGCCGGGGAGCGATGCAGCGGCGATGGCGTCGAGGGCGCGCCAGCCGGTGGCGGCAGCGTCGGCGGCAAGGGGGAGCGCGAGGTCGTCGGCGAGGGCGGCGCCGAGGGCGGCCTCGTAACCGCGGGCGACGGTGATGGCGTCGAGGATGGGCTTGGCGCCCGCGTCGCCGCGGGCGAGCAGGCGTTCGAGGCCGGCGGCTTCGGCGGCGAGGGCCTTGGCGGCGCCTTCGGCTTCCGAGAGGCGACTGCGGGCCATGCCGTCGGCAGTGCGGGCATCGGCGGAGGCGGCTTCGGCCTCGGAGAGGCGTTCCTCGGCGATGGCCTGTTCTTCGGCGGCAGCTTCGGCCGCGTCGGCGGCGGCGGCGCGGGTCTCGCCGGCGGCTTCGAGTTCGCGGGCGGCGCTGGCGAGGGCGGCTTCGGCCAATTCGAGGCCGCGGGCGACCTCGGCGGCGCGGCGCCGAACGTCGGCGAGGAGGCGGTCGGCGGACTGGTGCTCGGCGACGAGGCGGGCGGCGGCCTCGGCGCGCTCGGAGAAGGCGGTCTCGACGAGGATAAGGGCCTCGCCGGCGGCTTCGGCGACGGCGCGGGCTTCGTCGAGGGCGTCCGCGTGGCCGGCATGCTCGTCGGCGAGGGCAGCGCTTTCGTCGGCGAGGCGGGCGCCGCTGGCCTCGGCGTCGCGGTCGAGGGCGGCTTCGCGCTCGCGGTCGGCGGCGACCTGGGTGCGCTGCGATACGAGGCCGGCGATCTCGCGGCGGGCGGCGGCGACCTCGCCGTCGAGGCGGTCGCGCTCCAGCGTCAGGCGCTGGAGGAGGGCGCCGGCGATGGCGTCCTCGTCGCGGAGGGCGGGCAGGCCTTCCTCTGTGGCGGCGCGGAGGCGGGCCGCTTCGGCGGCGGCGGACTGGGCCTGGCCGGCGGCGCGGGTCGCCTCGGTCAGGGTGGCAGAGGCGGCGGCGCGGCCGGCTTCGGCGTCGTGCCAGAGGCGCCAGACGAGCAGGCCCTCGGCGCGGCGCAGGGCCTCGGCGATCTCGCGGTAGCGCTGGGCCTGGCGGGCCTGGCGGGCGAGGCTGGCGAGCTGGGTGTCGAGGGCTTCGAGGACGTCGGCGACGCGGGCGAGGTTGGTCTCGGTGGCGCGGAGCTTCAGTTCGGCTTCGTGGCGGCGCTGGTAGAGGCCGGAGATGCCGGCGGCCTCTTCGAGGATGCGGCGGCGGGCCTTGGGGCGGGCGTTGATCAGCTCGGAGATCTGGCCCTGGCGGACGAGCGCGGGGGATTGGGCGCCCGTGGAGGCGTCGGCGAAGAGCATGGCGACGTCGCGGGCGCGGGCCTCTTTGCCGGCGACCTTGTAGGCCGAGCCGGCGTCGCGGGTGATGCGGCGGACGATGGCGAAATCGTCCTCCTCGTTGAAGCCCGCGGGGGCGCGGCGGTCGCGGTTGTCGACGGTAAGGGTGACTTCGGCATGGTTGCGGGCGGGGCGGGAGCCGGAGCCGGCGAAGATCACGTCTTCCATGCCGTCGCCGCGCATCGCGGTGGGGCGGTTTTCGCCCATCACCCAGCGCAGGGCTTCGAGGAGGTTGGACTTGCCGCAGCCGTTGGGGCCGACCACGCCTGTCAGGCCCTCGTGGATGACCAGTTCGGTCGGATCGACGAAGCTCTTGAAGCCGAGGAGGCGCAGGCGGGTGAAGTGCACCGGGGAAGCCCTGTTGCTGGCCGTCCGCCAGATTCCAGAGACGGGGGCCTCGTGTCAACCGCATATGGCGGAATGGTGCCGCGGAGGCCGCTATATGTCGTTGCCCTTGACCTGTGGCGCATTTCGCCCTCTGCCTCGCTGCAAAAGGAGGCGTGCGCCATGGCCTACGACTACGATACGAGCAGAATGTCTTTGCCCGGATCCTTCGGGGCGAGATACCGAACAAGACGGTGGTGGAGACCGAGCATACGCTCGCCTTCCATGACATCCGGGCGCAGGCGCCGGTGCATGTGCTGGTGATCCCGAAGGGGAAGTACGTGACCTATGACCACTTCGGGGCGGAGGCGAGCGAGGCGGAGATCGTCGACTTTACCCGGGTGGTGGCGCGGCTGTGTAGGGAGCTCGGGGTGGCGCCGGACGGGGACGGCGGGCCGGGGTATCGGCTGATCGCCAACGCCGGGGGGCATGGCCATCAGGAGGTGCCGCACATGCACGTGCATATCCTCGGCGGGCGGCCGCTTGGGGCGATGCTGGTCGGCTGACCGGCTTCCGGGGTGGTTGGGATCGACCGCTCTACCTCGCGCAGGCGGTCAATAGCGTTCCGGGACGTAGAGTTCGGGCGGGAGAACCTTGCGCTCGTAGTCGGGGTTGAAGACCCGGTTGGGGAGCCCGATTTCGACGTGGGGGACTTCGCCGTAGGGGACGAGGCCGAGGAGGTGGGCGATGCAGTTGAGGCGGGCCCGCTTCTTGTCGATGCCCTCGACGATGTACCACGGCGCCTCGGGGATGTTGGTGCGGGCGAACATCTCCTCCTTGGCCTTGGTGTACTGCTCCCAGCGCACGCGGCTCTGGAGATCCATCGGGGAGAGCTTCCACTGCTTGAGCGGGTCGTGGATGCGGACGAGGAAGCGGAGCTGCTGCTCCTCGTCGGTGATCGAGAACCAGTATTTCACCAGGCGGATGCCGGAACGGACGAGCATGCGCTCGAACTCGGGGACGTCGTTGAAGAACTGGCCGACCTGGTCTTCCGAGGCGAAGCCCATGACGCGCTCGACGCCGGCGCGGTTGTACCAGGAGCGGTCGAGGAGAACGATCTCGCCGCCGGCGGGCAGGTGGGGGACGTAGCGCTGGAAGTACCACTGGGTGCGCTCGCGCTCGTTCGGGGCGGGCAGGGCGACGGTGCGGACGACGCGGGGGTTGAGGCGCTGGGCGATGCGCTTGATGACGCCGCCCTTGCCGGCGCTGTCGCGGCCCTCGAAGATGACGACGACCTTCTCCTTGTTGTAGATCACCCAGTCCTGGAGCTTGATGAGCTCGGCCTGGAGGCGCAGGAGTTCGCGGAAGTAGACCCGGCGGTCGAGCTGGTCGGGATGGCGCTCGCGGTAGATGCGGGCGATCTCGCGGGAGAGGGCGGAGTCCTCGAGTTCGAGCTCGGCTTCCTCGTCCATCGCGTCGAGGAGCTCGGCCTCGAGCCAGTCCGCCGCGTTGCTGCCCGTCGCCTCGTCCATCTTGCCCTCGCATCGCCGTTCCTTCGCCTTCTAGCGTGCGGGGCGGCGGGTGAAAGTGAAGGTTTTGCGACTTGGTGCGGCGGCGGGTGGGGGCGCGCGTGAGGCTTCAGGCGAGGCGGGCGCCGAAGATTGCCGAGCCGACGCGGACGTGGGTGGCGCCGGCGTCGATCGCGGCCTCGAAGTCGTCGGACATGCCCATCGACAGGCCGGGGAGGCCGTTGCGCTCGGCCATTTCGGCGAGCAGGGCGAAGTGCGGGGCGGGGTCGGCGTCGACGGGGGGGATGACCATCAGGCCGAAAAGCGGGAGGTCGTAGGTGTCGCGGCAGCGGGCGACGTAGGCGTCGAGGGCGTCGGGGTCGATGCCGGCCTTCTGCGACTCGCGGCCGGTGTTGACCTGGACGAAGAGCGTCGGGCAGGTGCCGCTGGCCTGGACGGCGGTCGCGAGTTTGGTTGCGAGGGAGTCGCGGTCCAGGCTGTGGATGGCGTCGAAGAGGGCGAGGGCGCGGGCGAGCTTGTTGGTCTGGAGCGGGCCGACGAGGTGGAGTTCGGTTCCGGCGTAGTCGGCGCGGAGCGGTTGCCAGCGGGTCTCGGCTTCCTGAACGCGGTTCTCGCCGAAGACGCGCTGGCCGGCGTCGAGAACGGCGCGGACCCGCGCTTCGGGCTGGACCTTGGAGATGGCGACGAGGGTCACCGCGTCGGCGGGGCGGCCGGCGCGGGCGAGGGCGGCGTCGATGCGCTGGCGGATGTCGTCAATCGGCATGGACGCGACCTTAGCCGTGCCCATGCCGAGACGGAAGGCGGGTTGGACGCCGGCCGGAAAACCTCCGCGTCGCGCCCGGAGGCCGTGCCGCCGCACGCTTTGCGCACGCGTGCGCAGAGGGTCAACCTATTGATATTGCGCCATATTGTTCGGCGCGTTAACCCCCCGTTCGTACTCGTTAACGGGCGAAGGTACGGGTTCGGGGGGTCTTGCGGGGGGCTCTCAGAACGCCATGGTGATGCCGAAGTCGCCGATGTAGGCGGCGTCGGTCTCGTTGCCGTCCGAGTCGAAGAGGGCGTAGGTCCGCCGGATGCCGCCGTTCAGCGAAGCGCCGCCGCCGAGATCGTAGGCCGCCGAGATCTCGTAGGAGTCGTGGCCGTCGAGGGGTTCGAGGGTGCCCGAGGCGTCGAGGATCTTGCCGTAGTTCAGGCCCACCGACCAGGCGTCGAAGGTGAAGGCGGCGCCGAGCAGCAGGCTGTTCGAGTCCCACTCGTCCACCCCGCTGGTGTCGGAGTTCAGGGCGATGTAGGTCGCGCCGAAGGCGAAGGCATCATAGTCGGCGTTCAAGCCGAACGACCATTGCTCGCCCTTCGGGAAGATCGTCTCGATCGACTCGCCCGCAACGGCAACCGGATTTCCGTTGACGTCCAGGACGAGCACGGCGTCCGAGTCGCTTGTCTCGACGAAGGTGTCGTACTTGTAGTATCCGGCGCCAATAGCCCATGCGCCACCGCCGAAGTCGGCCGCATAGCCGGCGCCGACCCCGACGTCGGTGAGGTCGCGGTTCGATGACACCGACATGCCGAAGCCCGCGATGTCGAAGTCGTAGCGGATCGTCGGCCGCGCGACCGGATTGGACGCGAAATTCGTGCCGCTGTCCGTTCCGAAGTCGCCGCCGTTCGAGACGAAGCGGGTCTCGTCGAGGTCGCCGAGTCCGGTCAGCGAGAAGTCGCCCGGGACGTCGCCGACCCACTGCTCGTCTGCGCCGTTGGTGTCGCCGAAGGTCAGCGTCCCCCAGCTGCCGGAAACGAAGACGCTGCCTTCGGTCTGGCCAACGTCGCCACCATTGCCGCCCTCGGCGTTGTCGGCGCGAATCTCGGCGCCGAAGGTGATGCCGCTGTCGGTCTCGCCGGTCATGTTGACGCCGAAGCGGACCCGCGACACCGCCCGAAGGTCGTCGGGCGTCTCGCCGTTGTCGTCGACGAGGACGCCGCCTTCGTTGTCGATGTTGTAGCCGAGGCCAAGCCGGGCTTCGCCGTAGAGCGCGATCCCCTGTGCCGAGGCGCCCTCCGCGGAGAGCAGTGCGCCTGCAATGATCGTCGTCGCAAGAAGCCTGCGTTTCATCGCCATCTCCGTTTGCTGGTTTTGGTTTGACAACAACAAACTATCAACTCGACGAGCGTCGCGACAAGCCTTGGTTCAGAAACGAGAAAAGGCGGGCCGAAGCCCGCCTTTCCCTCTCACTGTCCCGTTGTTCGGGATCAGAAGGCCATCGAGATACCGAAGTCGCCGATGTAGGCGGCGTCGGCTTCGGAACCGTCGGTGTTGAAGAGGTTGTAGGTCCGGCGGACACCGCCCATGAGAGCCGCGCCACCACCGAGGTCGTACTGAGCCGAGAGCTCGTAGGAGTCCGAGCCATCGATGGCTTCGATATCGCCCGAGGCGCTGAGGATCTTGCCGTAGTTCAGGCCGACCGACCAGGCGTCAAAGGTGAACGACGCACCAAGGAGGAGGTTGTCCGCATCCCACTGGCCAAGCGCGCTCGTGTCCGAGTTGAGCTTGGTGTAGGTGATGCCGAAAGCGAAGGCGTCGTAGTCAGCCTTCACGCCACCCGACCACTGCTCGCCGTCGGGGAACTCCTGACCGGGGACGGTGGCGGCGACGTTCTGGATGTCACCGTTGATGTCAGTCACCTGGACGACCTGCACGCCGTCGTTCGCGGTGAAGCCCTGGTAGTTGTTGTAGCCGATGCCGGCGCTCCAGGAGCCGCCACCGAAGTCCGCCGCGTAACCAGCGCCGACGCCGACGTCGGTCAGGTCACGGTTCGACGACACGGACATACCGAAGCCCATGATGTCGAAGTCGTAGCGGATGGTCGGACGGGCCTGCGGGTTGCTGGCGAAGCTGTTGCCGTCGTCCGCGCCGAAGGAGCCGCCGTTCGAGACGTAGCGGGTCTCGTCGAGGTCGCCGAGGCCGGTGAGCGAGAAGTCGCCCGGGACGTCGCCGACCCACTGCTCGTCGGCCGCGTTGGTGTCGCCCAGGGTCAGGGTGCCGAAGCTGCCCGACACGAAGACCGAACCCTCGGTCTGGCCGTTCTTGCCGCCGTTGCCGCCGACCGCGTTGTCGGCGCGGATCGTGGCGCCGAAGGTGATGCCGCTGTCGGTCTCACCGGTCATGTTGACGCCGAAACGAACGCGGGAGATCGCCCGCAGATCGTCGGGGGTGGATTTTTCGCCAGCGGCGTTCGTCTCGGTCAGGATCGAGCCGTCGTTGGCAATGTTGTAGCCGAGACCCAGGCGGGCGCTACCAAACAGCGCAATGCCCTGTGCCGACGCGATACCGCCAATGAGCAGTGCGCTTGCGGCGGTCGTGGCGAAGAGTGCCTTCTTCATCGCTTTCCTCGTGTTTCTTCTTTGAAACCCATCTCAAATCCGAGGTATCCCCGGACCAGTGGGGATGTATTCCCTCATCAGCCCCCGAACGGTCAAGCGAATGGGGAAAGGCCGCCGGTTTTGACTGAGGGGTTGATGCAGCTTTGCCACAGTGCCCTCCGGGGCTCACTTCCGCTTTGCTCTTGCCCGCCGGAAGGCTTCAAATTACACGTGCCCGCCAAGGTATCCGGGACCCGCACGGCAGTGATCGACCAGTGATCGACGTACGCGCAATATGCCTCGCCGCCGCCCTGCTTGGTGGTCTCTCCGGTTGCAACGGCGACCGGCAGCTGCAGCGTGATCGCACGATGGAGCGCCGCAACGCCGAGAACGAGATCAGCGACGAGAGCATCTTCGACCTCCTGCGCGGCCGGACCGACGCCAACCGCGAGGTGCCGGTCAACCGTTACCTGTGGCAGGCGTCGCTCGATATCCTGTCCTTCCTGCCGATCGAGAGCGCCGATCCCTTCTCCGGCGTGCTGGTCACCGGCTGGGGCAGCATCCGCGGCACCGGGCCCTACCGGGTCACCGTCTACATCACCAACCCGGCGCTCGATGCGAGCTCGCTGAAGGTCGCGGCCTTCCGGGGCTCGCCCGGCCGCGCCGTTCCGGTCGGCGATGCCGAGAACCGCGCCCTCGAGGACGCGATCCTCACCCGCGCCCGCCAGATGCGCATCGCCGGCGCGAACTGACGCCGTCCAAGGAGCCTCTCGCCATGCGCTATGACGCCGGTGCCATCGAGTCGAAATGGCAGCGGGCCTGGGACGAGGCCGGCCTGTTCACGGCGCGGCACGATCCGGCGCGGCCGAAGTTCTACGTGCTGGAGATGTTTCCCTATCCCTCGGGGCGCATCCACATGGGTCACGTGCGCAACTACACGATGGGCGACCTCTTCGCGCGCTACAAGGCGGCGCGGGGGTTCAACGTGCTGCATCCGATGGGGTGGGACGCCTTCGGCCTGCCGGCCGAGAACGCGGCGATCGAGCGGGGCGTGGCGCCGGGGGAATGGACCTACGCCAATATCGCGGCGATGCGGGCGCAGATGAAGCCGCTCGGGCTGTCGATCGACTGGAGCCGGGAGATCGCCACCTGCGACCCCGCGTACTACGGCCAGCAGCAGGCGCTGTTCCTCGACATGCTCGCCGCCGGGCTGGTGACGCGCAAGGCGGCGGTGGTCAACTGGGACCCGGTCGACCTGACGGTGCTCGCCAACGAGCAGGTCATCGACGGCAAGGGCTGGCGCTCGGGGGCGCCGGTGGAGCGCCGCGAGCTGGTGCAGTGGTTCTTCAAGATTTCCGACATGGCGGAGGAGCTGCTCGACGCGCTCGACGGGCTGGACGCCTGGCCGGAGAAGGTGCGCACGATGCAGCGCAACTGGATCGGGCGGAGCCGCGGGCTGCAGTTCGGCTTCGAGACCAGGGGCGCGCCGGAGGGGTTCGACGCGCTCGAGGTCTATACGACGCGGCCGGATACGCTGTGGGGGGCGAGCTTTGCCGCGGTGTCGCCGGAGCATCCGCTGGCGCGGGCGCTGGAGGGCGATCCGGCGGTGGCGGCGTTTCTCGCCGAGTGCCGGGCGCTCGGGACCAGCGAGGAAGAGATCGAGACGGCGGAGAAGAAGGGCTTCGACACCGGGATCAGGGTGCGGCATCCGTTCGATCCGGCCTGGGAGCTGCCGGTCTATATCGCCAACTTCATCCTGATGGACTACGGCACGGGCGCGATCTTCGGCTGCCCGGCGCATGACCAGCGCGACCTCGATTTCGCGCGGAAGTACGGGCTGCCGGTGGTGGACGTGTTTGCCGCGCCGGAGTCGGAGGAGCGCGTCGGGGACGTGGCCTTCGTGCCGCCGAAGGGCGAGGTGGTGGACTATCTGCGGCCGGTGGCGCTCGGGCCCGAAGGCGTCAGCCGGATGACCGGGGAGGCGGCGCTGGAGGCGGCGATCGACTTCTGCGAAGCGCGGGGGATCGGCCGGGGCGTGGTCAAGTTCCGGCTGCGGGACTGGGGGCTGTCGCGGCAGCGGTTCTGGGGCTGCCCGATTCCGATCGTGCACTGCGCGGCCTGTGGCGTGGTGCCGGAGCGGCGGGAGAGCCTGCCGGTGCGGTTGCCCGACGACGCGCGCTTCGACAAGCCGGGGAACGCGCTCGACCATCATCCGACCTGGGCGGTGACCACCTGCCCGGCGTGTGGCGGGCCGGCGCGGCGCGAGACGGACACGATGGATACGTTTGTCGATTCGTCCTGGTACTACGCGCGGTTCACCGCGCCGCATGCGGCGGAGCCGACCGACCCGGCCGAGGCCAGCTACTGGATGAACGTCGACCAGTATATCGGCGGCATCGAGCACGCGATTCTGCACCTGCTCTACTCGCGCTTCTTTGCCCGGGCGATGAAGGCGACCGGGCACCTGCCGGAGAAGGCGATCGAGCCGTTCGATGCGCTGTTCACGCAAGGGATGGTGACGCACGAGACCTATTCGACCGTCGGCGCCGACGGGCGGCCGGTGTGGCGGGAGCCGGGGGAGGTCGTGCGCGATGGCGCCGGGGCGCGGCTCGGCGACGGGACTCCGGTCGAGATCGGGCCGTCGACGAAGATGTCGAAGTCGAAGAAGAACGTCGTCGATCCCGACGAGATCATCGGGCGCTATGGCGCCGATACCGCGCGCTGGTTCGTGCTGTCCGACAGTCCGCCGGACCGTGACGTCGAGTGGACGGCGTCCGGCGCGGAGGCGGCGCACCGGCATCTCGGGCGGGTCTGGCGGCTGGCGCATGAGGCGGCCGAGGCCGGTGACGGCGGCGATGCGGAGGCCGGGGCGGTGCTGGCGCGCGCCACGCACCGGGCGATCCGTGACGTGACGGCGGATATCGAGGGCTTTGCCTTCAACAAGGCGATTGCGCGGCTCTACGAGCTGACCGGCGCCATCCACAAGGGCGCCGCGGCGCCGGCCGCCGACCGCCGCGCGGCGCTGCGCACCCTTGCGCAGCTGACGGCGCCGATGACACCGCATCTGGCGGAGGACGTCTGGGCGGCTGCCGGTGGTGACGGCCTCGTCGCGGCGGCGCCTTGGCCGGTGGCGGACGAGGCGCTGCTGACCGAGGCGAGCGTGACGCTGCCCGTCCAGATCAACGGCAAGCGCCGGGCGGAGATCGCGGTGCCCGCAGGGGCCGACGTGGCGACGATCGAGGCGCTGGTGCTGGCCGACGCGGCGGTGCAGCGGGCGCTGAACGGGGCGGCGCCGCGGCGGCTGGTGGTGGTGCCGGACCGAATCGTCAACGTCGTGCTCTGATCGCCCCCCCACCGCGACGCGGGCGTCTGCGAGACGGGCTGCGGAGCAGAAATTCCTTCCGCCATCGCCGGCACGGCGGTAGGAGGGCAGTGGCGACCGTTCGGAAACGGGGAGCGCAAGGGCAGAAAAATGGTTGTCGATCAGCAGCTTGAGAGTTTCGCGGCAGGCGTTCGCACCGATGCGCCGATCCGCCGTCGCGCGCTGCTGGCGGCGCTGTCGATGCTCCCTCTCGCCGGCTGCGGGTTCACGCCGCTCTACGGCGAGGGCACGCCCGCGGCGGCGATGACCGGGCGCGTCGAGGTCGCGGTGCTCGAAGGAGCGCCGGGGTTCGCGATGCGCGAGCGGCTGACCGCGCGCCTCGGCACGCCCGACGCCGCGCCCTATCGGCTGGAGACGACGCTGACCCTGACCCGGACCGGCGTCGCGCTGACCCAGGAAAACGTCACCACCCGCTATGACGTCGCGGGGCTCGCGACCTATCGCCTCGTGCCGATCGCCGGCGGGCCGCCGGTCGCCTCGGGCAGCGTCCGTACCGTCACCGGCTTCAGCGCGCCTGCCTCCGAGACCGGTTCGGCCTTCGCCATCCGCGCCGCGGAGCGCGATGCCGAGGAGCGGCTGGCGGTGACGCTGGCCGATCAGATCATCGAGCGGCTGGCCCTGACGGCGGGAAGCTGGCCGTGATGCGCCCCGCATGAAGCGCCCGCGATGAAGCTCACCGCCCGCGATGCCGCGCGTTTCCTGTCCCGACCGACCGCCGGGACCGCCGCGGTCCTGCTCCATGGCGCCGACGCGATGCGCGTCGCCCTGAAGCGCGCGGCGCTGGTCGAGGCGCTGATCGGCCCGGACGGCGTCGCCGAGATGCGGCTGACCCGGTTGCCGGGTGCCGACCTGCGCCGCGACCCGGCCGCGGTCTCCGATGCGATGCGCGCCAGCGGCTTCTTTCCCGGCCCGCGCGCGGTGCTGGTCGAGGACGCCGGCGATGCGGCCGCGCCGGCGCTTCGCGCGGCGCTGGAGGACTGGCGGGCCGGGGACGCCACCCTCGTCGTCGCGGCCGGCAACCTCGGGCCGGGGAGCGCGCTCCGCAAGGCTTTCGAGGCGGCGCGGACGGCGGTCGCCATCGGCGTCTACGCCGATCCACCCGGGCGCGAGGAGATCGAGGCGGCGCTCGCCGCCAACGGCCTCGCCGCACCGGACCGCGAGGTTTCGGCCGAGATCGACGGCCTTGCGCAGAGCCTCGATCCCGGCGACTTCGCGCAGTTTCTCGTCAAGCTCGGGCTCTACAAGCGCGGCGACCCGCTGCCGCTTGGCGCCGCGGACATCGCCGCCTGCGCACCGCCGCCGCCCGAAGCCGAGGTCGACGAGGTCGTCGCCCTCGCCGCCGAGGGCGCCGCCGGCCCGCTCGCCCTCGCCTTCCGCACCCTCGCCGCGCGCGGCGGCAGCCCGACCGGGCTGACCATCGCCGCCGGCCGCTACTTCCGCACCCTTCACGCCGCCTCGGTCGCCGCCGACGGCCCCGACGCCGCCCTTGCCCGCGCCCGGCCGCCGGTCTTCGGCCCGCGGCGCGCCCGCATGGCGGCGCAGGCGCGCGCGCTCGGACAGGGCGAGCTCGAGAAGGCGCTCGCGCTGATCGTCGAGGCGGAACTCGCGCTCCGCTCGTCGCGGCCCCTGCCCGGCCAGGCGCTGGTCGAGCGGCTTTTCATCCGCCTCGCCATGCTGCGCCGGCGGCGGTCCTGACGGGCCAGTTGCCGTGACATGGTGCGGGCGTTTACCATGCCAAGCATGACATGACTTGCACTGCACATTGCATTTGATGTTCCCGATGCTCCGCGCCTACTCTCCGCTCCGGCTGCATGACGACGCGGGATCAGCCCGCGCGCGTGCGACCGGAGGTAACGCCGGCGCCCGGGCCTTTTGCCCGGCGACCGCCACAGGGAGTTTCAGATGAGAATACTCGCCCACATGCTGGCGGGCGCCGCGCTCGCGGCGTCGCTGGCGCTTCCCGCGCTCGCGCAGGACAAGACCGTCGGCATCTCGATGCCCACCAAGACTTCGGCGCGCTGGATCGCCGACGGCGACAACATGGTGAAGCAGTTCAAGGATGCCGGCTACGGCACCGACCTGCAGTATGCCGGCGACGACATCCCGAACCAGCTCGCGCAGATCGAGAACATGATCGTGCAGGGCGTCGACGCGCTGGTGATCGCTGCGATCGACGGCACCACGCTGTCGAACGCGCTCGAGAACGCCGCCGCGGCCGGCATCCCGGTCGTCGCCTATGACCGGCTGATCCGCGACAGCGGCAACGTCGACTACTATGCCACCTTCGACAACTTCCAGGTCGGCGTCCTCCAGGCCAACTCGCTGGTGAAGGGCCTCAAGGAGCGCTTCCCGGACGTGAAGCCGTGGAACGTCGAGCTGTTCGGCGGGTCGCCCGACGACAACAACGCCTTCTTCTTCTACGACGGCGCGATGAGCGTGCTGCAGCCGCTGATCGACGACGGCTCCATCAAGATCGGCTCCGGCCAGATGGGCATGGACGTGGTCGGCACGCTGCGCTGGCTGCCGGCGACGGCGCAGGCCCGCATGGATAACCTGCTCTCGGCCAACTACACCGACGCCCACGTCAACGGCGTGCTGTCGCCCTATGACGGCCTCTCCATCGGCATCCTGTCGTCGCTGAAGGGCGTCGGCTACGGCGCCGCCGACCTGCCGATGCCGATCGTCACCGGTCAGGACGCCGAGATTCCCTCGGTGAAGTCGATCATCGGCGGCGAGCAGTACTCGACCGTGTTCAAGGACACCCGCGAACTCGCCAAGGTCACCGTCGGCATGGTCAACGCGCTCCTCGCCGGCGGCACCCCGGAGATCAACGACACCAAGACCTACGACAACGGCGTCAAGGTCGTTCCGTCCTACCTGCTCGTCCCCGTCGAAGTCGACAAGACGAACTGGGAAGAGACGCTGGTCGGGTCCGGCTACTACACCAAGGACCAGATCCAGTAAGTCTGGCCTTGGGGCGGGCCGTTCGGCCCGCCCCGTCCCCAGGGGAGGACGGAATGCAGCCACTTCTGGAGATGCGCGGCATCACCAAGACGTTTCCGGGCGTTCGCGCGCTCGACAACGTCAACCTGGTGGTCCAGCCGGGCGAGATCCACGCTCTGGTCGGCGAGAACGGCGCCGGCAAGTCGACGCTGATGAAGGTGCTGTCGGGGGTCTATCCGCACGGCACCTACGAGGGCGACATCGTCTACGACGGCGAGGTGCGCAGCTTCCGCGACCTTGCCGACAGCGAGCACCTCGGCATCGTCATCATCCATCAGGAGCTGGCGCTGGTGCCGCTCCTGTCGATCGCCGAGAACATCTTTCTCGGCAACGAGGTCGCCACGCGCGGCGTCATCGACTGGGAAGAGACCTACGCGAGAACCGCGCAGCTTCTGGAGAAGGTCGGCCTGCGCGAGAAGCCGACGACCCTCGTCACCGACATCGGCGTCGGAAAGCAGCAGCTGGTGGAGATCGCCAAGGCGCTGTCCAAGCGGGTGCGCCTCCTGATCCTCGACGAGCCGACGGCGAGCCTTCAGGAAACCGACAGCCAGGCGCTGCTCGACCTTCTGCTCGAATTCAAGGCCCAGGGGATCACCTCGATCCTGATCAGCCACAAGCTGAACGAGATCGGCCGCGTCGCCGACCGGATCACGGTGATCCGCGACGGCGCCACGGTCTCGACGCTCGACACCAAGGCCGAGACGATCAGCGAGGACCACATCATCCGCGACATGGTCGGCCGTTCGATGTCCGACCGCTACCCGCACCGCACGCCGAAGATCGGCGAGGTGCTGTTCGAGGTCGAGGACTGGAACGTCTTCCATCAGGTCCACTCCGACCGGCAGCAGATTTTCGACGTCGGCTTCAACGTCCGGGCCGGCGAGATCGTCGGCATCGCCGGGCTGATGGGGTCGGGGCGGACCGAGCTTGCGATGAGCATCTTCGGACGCTCCTACGGGCACCACATCACCGGCACGGCGAAGCTGCACGGCAAGCCGATCAGGGTCGGCACCGTCGTCGAGGCGGTCGAGTCCGGCCTCGCCTACGTGACCGAGGATCGCAAGAGCCTCGGGCTGATCCTCGAGGACCACATCATCCACAACATCACGCTGGCGAACCTGCCCGGCGTGTCGAAGTACGGCGTGATCGACAGCCACGCCGAGCGGCAGGTGGCGATGGACTATCGCAAGCAGATGAACATCCGCACGCCGAGCGTCTACCAGAAGGTGCTCAACCTCTCCGGTGGCAACCAGCAGAAGGTCGTGCTGTCGAAGTGGCTGTTCTCCGGCCCCGAGGTGCTGATCCTCGACGAGCCGACGCGCGGCATCGACGTCGGCGCGAAGTACGAGATATACACGCTGATCAACGCACTGGCCGATCAGGGCAAGGGGGTGCTGATGATCTCCTCCGAAATGCCCGAACTGCTCGGCATGTGCGACCGCATCTACGTGATGAACGAAGGCGCATTCGTTGGCGAACTGGCGGCGGCGGACGCCAGCCAGGAACGCATCATGCGCATGATCCTGAACGGATAGGGGCCATGGCAAGCATTCCCGATACCCAAGGCACCGCTTCG
Source organism: uncultured Alphaproteobacteria bacterium (assembly GCA_963798235.1). Classification (GTDB taxonomy): domain Bacteria; phylum Pseudomonadota; class Alphaproteobacteria; order Rhodobacterales; family Rhodobacteraceae; genus Amaricoccus. The sequence goes on from CAWCSN010000002.1 coordinate 324,770, forward strand.
GCCGGTGGCCACTTCAAGACGAACTTCCGCGAATACGGCATGCTGCTGGCGCTGGTCGTGATCATGGCCTTCTTCCAGTACATGACCAACGGCGTGCTCCTGAAGCCGCTGAACCTGACCAACCTGTTCCTGCAGAACAGCTACATCATCATCATGGCGCTCGGCATGTTGCTGGTGATCGTCTCCGGCCACATCGACCTGTCGGTCGGCTCGGTCGCGGGCTTCATCGGCGGGCTGGCCGGCGTCCTCATCGTGCGCAACGGCTTCCCGGTGGTGCCGGCGATCCTGATCTGCCTCGTGGTCGGGGCGGCGATCGGCGCGGCCCAGGGCTACTGGATCGCCTTCTGGCGCATCCCGTCCTTCATCGTGACGCTGGCCGGCATGCTGGTCTTCCGCGGCCTCAACCTCGCGATGCTGAACGGCGAGTCGGTCGGTCCCTTCCCGAAGTCGTTCCAGCTGCTCAGCTCCGGCTTCGTGCCCGATTTCCTCGGTGGCGCCGACGGCCTCAACCTGACCGCCCTGCTGCTCGGCTGCGGCGCCGCCGCAGCGCTGGTCTGGAGCGCGGCGCGGGCCCGCGCCAAGGCGGCGCGCTATGCCGCGGTCGAGGAGCCGTTCAGCTTCTTCGTGCTCAAGAACGGCGTCATCGCCATCGCCATCGTCTACATCACCTACCTGATGTCGACGGCGCGCGGCCTGCCGAACGTGCTCATCACCATGGCGGTGCTGATCGCGGCCTATACCTTCGTCACCAACAAGACGACGATCGGCCGGCGGATCTACGCCCTCGGCGGCAACGAGAAGGCGGCCAAGCTCTCGGGCATCAAGACCAGCCGCCTGGTCTTTCTCGTCTTCACCAACATGGGGATGCTCGCGGCCCTCGCCGGGCTGATCATCGCCGCCCGCCTGAACTCGGCCACCCCGAGCGCCGGGGTCTCGTTCGAACTCGACGTGATCGCCGCCTGCTTCATCGGCGGCGCCTCGGCCTCCGGCGGCGTCGGGCGGATCGTCGGTGCGGTGATCGGTGCCTTCATCATGGGGGTGATGAACAACGGCATGTCGATCATGGGTGTCGGCATCGACTTCCAGCAGGTGATCAAGGGCCTCGTCCTGCTCGCCGCGGTGATCTTCGACGTCTACAACAAGAACAAGGCCTGACCCCACCCGCCGGCCTGCCGCCCGCCGGCGCCGGCCCCCGAGGGGGCCGCCTCCGGCGGTTGGCGGAGGCGCCGCGTCAGCCGCCCGCGGGCTTCACCGGCTCGCTCGCGGCGCGCTGCACCGAAGCACCAGGCCGCACCGTCTCTGCTTCTTCGGCGACACGCTTTTCCGCCGGGGTGCCGCCGAAGAAGAGAGGTGCCCGGCTGCCCCGCCTCTTCTTCGGATTTCATACTGGCATGAAGCCTATCGGGCAGGACGCGGGGCCCCGCCAACAGGCGGGGAGAAAAAACAACTCAGCCGGCGAATGCCGGCTTCCTTCGAAGGGAGGCCGCAAAGGCGGCCGACCGACCAGCGTCGGCCGAGTGGGGGGCGCGCTCTTCGCGCGCGCCTCCCCGAGGTCGGCGCTTCCCCTTGCGGGTCACATCAGCTCGCGGACGTCCGTCAGCCGGCCGGTGATCGCTGCCGCCGCTGCCATTGCCGGCGAGAGCAGGTGGGTGCGGCCGCCGCGGCCCTGGCGACCCTCGAAGTTGCGGTTCGAGGTCGAGGCGCAGCGCTCGCCGGGGGCGAGCTGGTCGGGGTTCATCCCGAGGCACATCGAACAGCCGGCCATCCGCCAGTCGAAGCCGGCCTCGATCAGCTTCGCCGCGATGCCTTCCTCCTCGGCCTGCGCCCGCACCAGCCCCGAGCCCGGGACGATCATCGCGCGGATGCCGTCCTTGACCCGGCGGCCCTCCATGATCTTCGCCACCTCGCGGAGGTCCTCGATGCGGCCGTTGGTGCACGAGCCGATGAAGACGGTGTCGATGGCGATGTCGCGGAGCGGCGTGCCCGGGGTCAGGCCCATGTATTCGAGGCTGCGCCGGGCGGCGTCGATCTTGCCGCCGCGGAAGTCGTCGGGGCTCGGGACGACCCCGGTGATCGGCAGCACGTCCTCGGGGCTGGTGCCCCAGGTCACCACCGGCGCGATGTCGGCGGCCTCGAGGATGACCTCGCGGTCGAAATGCGCGCCCTCGTCGGTGTAGAGGCCGCGCCAGTTGGCGACGGCCATCTCCCAGGCGGCGGACTTCGGGGCGTGCGGGCGGCCCATGACGTAGGCGAAGGTCTTGTCGTCCGGCGCGATGATGCCGGCGCGGGCGCCACCCTCGATCGCCATGTTGCAGACCGTCATCCGGCCTTCCATGGAGAGGGCGCGGATCGCCTCGCCCATGTACTCGATGACGTGGCCGGTGCCGCCGGCGGTGCCGGTGGCGCCGATGATCGAGAGGGTGATGTCCTTGGCCGTCACGCCCGGGCCGAGGGCGCCGCGGACCTCGACCTTCATGTTCTTCGACTTCTTCTGGATCAGCGTCTGGGTGGCGAGGACGTGCTCGACCTCCGAGGTGCCGATGCCATGCGCCAGCGCCCCGAAGGCACCGTGGGTGGCGGTATGGCTGTCGCCGCAGACGATGGTCATGCCGGGCTGGGTCCAGCCCTGCTCCGGGCCGATGATGTGGACGATGCCCTGCCTTACGTCGTCGACGCCATAGTACTCGATCCCGAAGTCGGCGGCGTTCTTCTCGAGGACGTCGACCTGGATGCGGCTCTCGGCGTTCTCGATGCCCTTGGCGCGATTGACGTCGGTCGGGACGTTGTGGTCGGGCACGGCGACGGTCTTGCCGGGGGCGCGGACCTTGCGACCGGTCATCCGCAGGCCCTCGAAGGCCTGGGGGCTGGTGACCTCGTGGACGAGGTGGCGGTCGATGTAGAGCAGACAGGTGCCGTCGGGTGCCTCGTGCACCATATGGCTGTCCCAGATCTTGTCGTAGAGGGTCTTCGGCATGGCTGTTCTCCCGCGGGAATGGGTCGACGTATCGCTGGCCTGAGGAATCGGGGCCTCAGGCGCCGGTAAGTCGGCCGTCGACCCGGGCATGAAAGCGCCACGGGAGGCGGGTGTGGTCGTCGATGTCGAAGGTCCGCGTCATCATGGCGCGGAGATACGCCCTTATCGCGCGGGCGGCAAGGGTGGCGCTTCGCGAGGCGCCCGGGGTTGCGGTGCAGCAAGCCCATGGATTTGTTTGGGTAATGCTCCGTCGATCCGGCGCGCGCGCCGCCGTGACGGCGGCGGAGCGGCGCAGGGCCGGAAATCGCGGGACTCAGAGGCGGGCGCCGCCCTGCCAGAAGCCGGGCGCGGGGCGGATGCCGCCGGCGGGAATGCCGCGGCGCGAGACGATCGCGGGGCGCAGGCGGCGGGTGACGGCGGGGTCGTCGGCCTCGACCTGGCCGAGGCGGACGAGGAGGGCGGCGATGGCGCATTCGGAGCCGCGGGTCGCACCGTCCTCGATCTTCAGGGCGACGCCGATGCCGCGGGCGGGGAGGATGGCGACGAAGACACCCTCGGCGCCGGTCTTGACGGCGACGGCGCCGTCCATCGCCTCCATGAGTTCGGTGCAGGCGCGGCCCTCGCCGGCGACGAGGGCGGGGTGGGCGACCATCGCGGCGACGAGGCGACGCGCGGCGTCCTCACGGGCCGGGCCGAGGCCGCGGGGGTCGGCCATGCGCGCCATGGCGAAGGCGAGGCCGCGGGTGGTGGTGGCGAAGTTCGGGGCCGAGCAGCCGTCGACGCCCCAGCCGGGGCTGGCGGCGTCGGTCATTTCCTCGAAGGCGGCGCGGACGGCTTTCTGCACCGGGTGGTCGATCTCGACGTATTCGCTGCCGCCGCGCAGGTGGCGGTTGAGGGTGAGGAAGCCCGCGTGCTTGCCCGAGCAGTTGTTGTGGAGCTGGCAGGGGGCGATGCCGGCGTCGTGCAGGCGGTGGCGCTCGGGGGCGTCGTCGGGAACCTGGGTGCCGCAGCGGAGGTCGGGTTCGGCCATCCCCATGTCGGCGAGCCAGTGCTCGACGCGGGTGACGTGCATCTCGGCGCCGTTGTGGGAGGCGCAGGAAAGGGCGAGGCGCTCGGTCGAGAGGCCGGCGGCGGCGCCGCTCTCGACCAGCGGCAGGGCCTGGAGCATCTTGCAGGAGGAGCGCGGGAAGATCACCGCGTCGGGGTCGCCCCAGGCGGCGATGATGCCGCCGGCGGCGTCGCAGACCACGGCGTGGCCGCGGTGGCGGGACTCGGTCAGGTCGCCGCGGGTGGTCTCCACCAGCGTCACCGCGTCAGTCATCAGAAAAGCCCTCCGCCAGATCGACGCCGAGTATTCCATGCAGGTGGCGGAAGGCCAACCGGATCCGCGACTTTACCGTGCCGAGCGGCAGGCTCTCGCGGAGGGCGATCTCGCCGTGGCTGAGGCCGTCGAAGAAGGAGGCGACGAGGATGCGGCGCTGCTCGGGGGCGAGGGCGTCAAGCGCGTCGCGCAGGCGGGCCTCGCGCTCGGCGGTGTCGAGGCGGACGTAGCCGTCGGGCTCGGGCTCGGGCTGGAGCAGCGGGTCGAAGGGGTCCGGCCCCGGGCGGGCGGCGCGGCGGGCGAAGTCGATGCGGCGGTTGCGGGCGATCGCGAAGATCCAGGTCGAGGCGGCGGCGCGGGTGGGGTCGAAGCTGTCGGCGCGGCGCCAGATCGCGACCATCACGTCCTGGGCGATTTCGTCGGCATCGGCGACGTTGGCGCCGCGGCGGAGGGCGAAGGCCTTGACCCGGCCGGCGTAGCGCTCGAAGAGCGCGACGAAGGCCTCGCGGTCGCGCCGGGCCACCGCGAGGAGCAGGTCGGCGTCGCTGTCTGCGGCGGGGCCCGGCGGTGGGGACAGCATCGATCCGGCCTTGCTCGGCAGCGCGCGTCCGACCGGCGAGGTCGCGTCACGGCTCGGTGAATCTTCTGCAAGGGGCTGGCAAATCCCCGCTGCGTCGCGCTAGAGTAGCGCCGCGTCGAAGACAAAGACAAGCTTGGCCGCGGTCCTGTTTCCGTCATGCCACGACAAGGGCACGGAACCGCGGAAACAGGCCGAGGAACGAGCAGGAGATACTGGTCCATGACATTCAGGTGCTGGCATCCGATCGCGGTCTGCCTTGCGTTCGTCGCTGCAGGTACCGGCGCCGGACAGGCCGCGGCACAGTCGGCCGAGCGGGTCGCCGCGCATACCGACTGGAGCGTGTTCGTCGCGGCCGCGCCGAAGGAGTGCTACATCGTCTCGCCGCCGACCAAGTCGTCGGCCACCCGCGACGGCAAGCCGGCCGAGGTCACCCGCGGCGACGTGCGGCTGTTCGTGGCCTTCCGGCCGGGCGAGAACGTCTCGAACGAGGTGAGCTTCACCGGCGGCTATCCGTTCAAGCCGGGGAGCACGGTCGGCCTCGACGTCAGCGGCGCGAAGTTCTCGCTCGGGCCCGGGCAGGGTGACGCGGGCGAATGGGCGTGGACCGACCCGTCGGACGACAGCAAGGCCGTCGCGGCGATGCGCAAGGGCTCGTCGGCGGTGCTGACGGGGACCTCCTCGCGCGGTACGGCGACGACGGACACCTTCTCGCTGGCCGGGTTCACCGCGGCGGTCGAGGACGCGGAGGCGCGCTGCCGCTGAGGCGGCGCGAGCTTCGCTGCGGGGCGTTGCGACGTCCCGGATTCGCCGGTCTGGCAATTGCGGCCCGGAAGGGCTATGTGACGCGGACCTTCCGCCAGTCCGAAGCTTTGCCATGACCGCCACCCTGCCGATCACGCCTGCCGTCCTCACCCTGCCCCGCGTCCTGCCGGTCGCGGAGCGGACGAACGTGGTCGGGCTGACCCGAGACGCCCTGCGCGCGGCGCTGGTCGAGGCGGGGACGCCGGACGCGCAGGCGACGATGCGGGTCAGCCAGATCTGGCAGTGGGTCTATCACCGCGGCGCACGCGACTTCGAGACGATGACCAACCTCGCCCGGCCGTTCCGGGCGCTGCTCGCGGCGCATTTCGCCATCGAGCGGCCGGAGATCGTCACCCGGCAGGTCTCGGCGGACGGGACGCGCAAGTACCTGCTCCGCGTTGCCGGCGGGAGCGAGGTCGAGACCGTCTACATCCCCGAGGAGGATCGCGGCACGCTCTGCGTGTCGAGCCAGGTCGGCTGCACGCTGACCTGCTCCTTCTGCCACACCGGCACGCAGCGGCTGGTGCGGAACCTGACCGCGGCGGAGATCGTCGGGCAGATCCTCGTGGCGCGCGACGACCTCGACGACTGGGGGCGCAAGCCCGACGAGAAGCGGCTGGTGTCCAACATCGTGCTGATGGGCATGGGCGAGCCGCTCTACAACTTCGACGCAGTCCGCGACGCGATGAAGATCACCATGGACGGCGAGGGCATCGCGCTGTCGCGACGGCGGATCACCCTGTCGACCTCCGGCGTGGTGCCGGAGATTGCCCGGGTCGGCGAGGAGATCAACTGCCTGCTGGCGATCTCCTTCCACGCCACCACCGATGCGGTGCGCGACACGCTGGTCCCGATCAACCGGAAATGGAACATCGCGGCGCTGCTCGACGCCTGCCGGGCCTATCCGCGGCTGTCGAACTCCGAGCGGATCACCTTCGAATACGTGATGCTCAAGGGCATCAACGACTCCGATGCCGACGCGCGGCGGCTGGTGAAGCTGATCGCCGGCATCCCGGCGAAGATCAACCTGATCCCCTTCAACCCCTGGCCGGGGGCGCCCTACGAGCGGTCGGACCCCGAGCGGATCGAAGCTTTCGGGGCGATCGTGAATCGCGCCGGCTATGCCTCTCCGATCCGGCGGCCGCGTGGCGAGGACATCATGGCGGCCTGCGGGCAGCTCAAGAGCGCCTCCGAGCGCGAGCGGCGGGCGGCGCGGGCCTGAGGGCAAGGCTGCAACACTGCCTGCGGCGCGCTGTCCGGCCGGTCGGAATCAGCTTCCCCGAAGGGCGGTTAGGGGTATATCAACCCTATCGGGCAAGAAATCGCGACGTCCCCAGGACGTAAGCGAACCGGGGCAGAGCAAAAAAAACGAGCAGGCTATGAACGATCGGATTTGGCGACTCGGCGAGAACGAGGACAATACCGCAGACAATTCCGGAGGGCTGTGGACGCGACGAAGCGCGCTGGCGCTGACCGCGGGCTTCCTCGCCGCCGGGGCGATGCCGGCGAAGGCGGCCTACGTGCAGACGATGGCGCCGCGGGCGAACCACATCGTGGTCTCGAAGACCAACCGGGTGATGGCGCTGATGGCGGACGAGAAAACCCTCAAGCGCTACAAGGTCCATCTCGGTTTCCAGCCCATCGGGCACAAGGTGCAGTCCGGCGACGGGCGGACCCCGGAGGGGCGCTACTACATCGACCGGCGCAACCCGCGGAGCGACTTCTACCTGTCGCTCGGGGTCAGCTATCCCAACGTCATCGACGTGGCCCGGGCCAGGTCGATGGGCGTGCGCGCCGGCGGCGACATCATGATCCACGGCGGCCCGAAGCGGGCGGTCGACCGGCGCAAGCCGGACTGGACCGCCGGCTGCATCGCGGTCTCCGACCAGGAGATCGAGGAAATCTGGACGATGGTCCCGACGGGAATCCCGATCACCATCCTCGCCTGAGCGCAAAAGCCGGCCGTACAGGGGGCCCCTTCGGGGGCCCTTTTCCTTGGGACGGCGAGGCTTGGATGGGATGCCCCTTGGGCAGGGCGGTCAGTCTTCTGCGTCGAGCCAGGCGTTGCCGGGGACGATGAGCAGGGCGAGGGAGAAGACGGTCAGGGCGAGCTGGAGGAGGTTCAGCCACAGCGGCCAGTCCGGGTTCCAGAGCGCTGCGGACTCCCCGGTCTCCTGCAGCGCGATGGCGGCCGAGGCGAGCAGCGAGGCGAGCACGTAGGCGAGGATGGTCGGCACCACCGGCATGCCGATGTCGCGGAGGCGCTGGGCGAGGATGCAGGCGAAGACGATGAGGCCGGCGAGGATCACGACAGCGATCACGGCGACGGCGATCAGCGCGAGCGCCGTCCAGTCCCCACCGGCACCGAAGCCGGCGAGGGCGGCCAGCGCGGCGACGACGAGGCCGACGGCGAGGCCGTTGAGCAGCGTCGCGCCGATGTAGGAGAGGCGGCCGCGGTAGCCGCGCCAGGTGAACCAACCGGACCAGCCGGGGTGCCAGACGCGGGCGGGTGCGGTGGTCTGCGAGGCGGACGGGGAGGGGCCGGGGGACACGCGGCTACTGGCCGAGGAGCTCGACCCACCAGATCTTGCCGTTGGCCTCCTGATACCAGCCGATGCCGAGGCCGCGGGCGCTGGGATCGAGGATCACGTCGCGGGTGTCCTTGAAGTCGAGCCAGGTCTTGAGGACGGTGAGGTCGCTGTCGGAGCCCTCGGAGAGGTTCTCGCCGACGAGTTCGCCGACGTAGCCGGCGCGGAAGGCGCGCTCGCGCGGGCTGGTCAGGTCGGAGCCGAAGTGCCAGGCGCGCTGCTGGGCGGCCATGTCGCGGGCGTGGGTCTCGGAGGCGGCGTTGAGCTCGGCGGAGAGCTGGACGGGCTGGAGGCCGTTCTCGGCCCGGACGGCGTTGACGGAGTCGAGATGACGGAGCTGGATGGCGTCCCGATCGGCGTCGGAGATCCGCAGGCCGCCGCCACTATTGCTCGCGCAGGCCGCGAGCGTGAGGAGGGCGAGGGCGGCCAGGAAGGGGCGGAGCATGGGCGGTTCCGTCGCTGACGTTGCGGGTCAGAGGTCTCTATCGGCTTTCCCGGGGGCGTTCAAACCCAATCCGAGGCGGAACGGCCGGGGCGCGGGCGAGTGTTGCCGCGCTGCCGGGGGCTGCTACCATGGCGGGATGGCCCCTGCCGACCGCCTGACACCTTACCGGGAGAAGCGCGACTTCACGCGGACGAGCGAGCCGGCGGGGGGCGTGGGAAAGGGCGAGGGCAATGCCTTCGTGGTGCACAAGCATCAGGCGACGGCGGACCACTACGATCTGCGGCTGCAGGTCGGGGGCGTGCTGAAGAGCTGGGCGGTGCCGAAGGGGCCGTCGCTCGATCCGGCCGACAAGCGGCTGGCGGTCGAGACCGAGGACCATCCGCTCGATTATGTCGACTTCGAGGGGGTGATCCCGGAGGGGGAGTACGGCGGCGGGCCGATGATCGTCTGGGACAGCGGCACCTGGGCGCCGATGGGGGATGCGGAGAAGGACATCGCCGCGGGGGCGTTCAAGTTCCGGCTGGCGGGGGAGAAGCTCGGCGGCGGGTGGATGCTGACGCGGCTGAAACCGCGGGCGGGGGAGAAGAAGCGGACCTGGCTCCTGTTCAAGGAGCGCGATCAGGCGGCGGCGCCGGGGACGGATATCCTCAGCGAGCGGCCGGAGAGCGTGAAGTCGGGGCGGCGGATCGAGGAGCTGGTGGCCCCTGCCCCGCCGCTGCCGCGGGCGGCGGCGAAGCGGTTGCGGCCGGGGTCGGTGACCGGTGCGGTCAAGGGGGCGGTGCCGGAGGGGCTGGCGCCGCAGCTGGCGACGGCGGTCGGGGAGCCGCCGGCGGGGGACGACTGGCTGCACGAGATCAAGCTCGACGGGTACCGGACGCTGGCGTTTCGCGACGGCGACGCGGTGCGGCTGGTGACGCGGAGCGGATTGGACTGGACGCATCGCTACGGCGATCTCGGCGAGGCGTTCCGGGGGCTGCCGTGCGGGAGCGCGGTGATCGACGGGGAGATCGTCGTGCTCGACGAGGACGGGGTGAGCCGCTTCGGGCTGTTGCAGGACGCGCTGTCGCGGGGGGCGAAGACCGAGCTGGTCTTCTTCGCCTTCGACCTGCTGCACCTCGACGGGTGGACGCTGACCGGGGCGGCGCTGGAGAAGCGCAAGGCGCTGCTGGCGCAGTTGCTGGCGGGCGCGACGGGGCGGTCGGCGATCCAGTATTCGGACCACGTGAAGGGCGGCGGGAGGGCGTTCTACGATTCCGTTTCGGCGCTTCGGCTGGAAGGCGTGGTGTCGAAGCGGGCGGGGGCGGCCTACCAGCCGGGGCGGTCGAAGAGCTGGACCAAGGCCAAGGCCAAGCTGACCGGGGATTTCGTCATCGCGGGGTTCACCCTGTCCGACAAGGCCGAGGGGATCGGGGCGCTGGCGCTCGGCGAGTGGGAGGGCGACGCACTCCGCTATCGCGGCAAGGTCGGGACGGGGTTCGATGCGGGCACGCTCGCCGACCTGCACGCGCGGCTGGCGCCGCTGGAGGACCGGACGCTGACGCTCGACGGGGCGCCGAAGGACGTGCATCGGGTGCGGCCGGTCTATTCGGCGCGGGTGCAGTATACCAACATCACCGCCGATGGATCGGTGCGGCATGGGGTGTTCCTCGGGCTCCGCGACGTGGCGCTGACGGTTCAGGCCGAGCCGGCGCCGCGGAGGCGGCTGATCGCGGAGGCGGATCTCGCGACGGTGTGGGTGACCAATCCGACGCGGCGGCTGTTCGGGCGGTCGGGGCCGACCAAGCTCGACGTCGCGGTCTACTACGCGGCGATCGGGGACTTCATGCTGCCGCACCTGTTCGGGCGGCCGGTCAGCCTGGTGCGCTGCCCGTCGGGGCGGCCGGAGGACTGCTTCTTCCAGCGCCACAAGTTCCTCGGGATGCCCGAGGGGGTGGATGTCTTCGAGACGAGGACCAGCGACGAGGAGGACCGCACCTACCTGACGGTGGCGACGGCGAAGGGGTACCTGGCGCTGGCGCAGTTCGGGGTGGTCGAGTTCCACACCTGGGGAGCCCGGGTGAAGACGCTGGAGCGGGCCGACCGCGTGGTGTTCGACCTCGACCCCGGCGAGGGGATCGCGTGGCGCGAGGTGGTCGAGGCGGCGGTGCACGTGCGCGAGGCGCTGGCGGCGCTCGGGCTGGTGGCCTTTGCCAAGACGACGGGGGGCAAGGGGGTTCACGTCGTCGTGCCGGTGAAGACCCGGTCCGCGTGGAAGGCGGTGCATCAGGTGACCGGGGAGATCGCGGCGCGGATCGCGGCGGGGGCGCCGGAGACCTTCGTGACGGTGATGGGAGAATCGAACCGCAAGCGGCGGATCTTCATCGACTTCCACAGGAACGCCCGCGGCGCGACCGCCGTGGCGCCGTATTCGTTGCGGGCGCGCAACAACCTGCCGGCAAGTGCACCGCTTTCGTGGGAGGATCTCGAGAAGATCGACGCTGCGGAGGATTTGAACTATTCTTCCCTTCCGGGTCTGGTGGCCGCCAGCGGCGATCCCTGGGCCGACATCGATGACTTTGCACGCGACCTGCCGGCGCCTTCGCGCGTTAAGGGCTGAGTGTCGCAAGGAGTGACGAGATGGCGCCCAGGGCCTCCTGGAAGGGATACCTCAAGTTGAGCCTGGTGAGTTGCCCGGTGCGGCTCTACCCGGCGACCAGCGCGAACGAGCGCATCCGCTTCAACCAGCTTCACAAGGACACCCACAACCGGATCAACATGAAGCCGGTGGACCCCGAGCTCGGGCTGGTGGAGCGGGCGGATCTGGTCAAGGGCTACGAGTACGAGGACAAGAAATACATCATCCTCGAGGACGAGGATCTCGGAGTCCGTCAAGCTCGAGACCAACCATACCATGTCGATCGAGGCCTTCGTCGATGCCAGCGAGGTCGACGTGATCTACGAGGACACGCCCTATTACCTCGCGCCGGACGGGGCGATGGCGGAGGAGACCTTCATCGTGCTCCGCGAGGCGATGAAGGCGGCGGGAAAGGTCGCAGTGGCGCGGCTGGTGATGTCGAGCCGGGAGCGGGTGGTGACAATCGGACCGCGCGACAAGGGCATGTTCGTCTGCACGCTGCGCGGGCCGGGCGAGGTTCGGGCGACCGCGACCTATTTCGACGAGATCCCGGATCAGGCGCCGGACAAGGAGATGCTGGAACTCGCCGAGGCGCTGATCAAGCAGAAGACGACGGCCTTCGATCCGAACGCCTACGAGGACCGCTACGAGGCGGCGCTGAAGGCGATGATCAAGGAGAAGCTCAAGGGGGCGAAGCCGATCATCGCGGCAGAGCCGGCGCGCGGCAACGTCGTCAACCTCATGGACGCGCTGAAGCAGAGCCTCGGGCAGGCGAAGCCGCCGGCGCCGAGCAAGGGCAAGGCGGCGCCTGCGGCGAAGGCCGAGGCGGCGCCGGCGGAAGAGAAGCCGGCCAAGGCCGCTTCGGGCGGGCGACGGACGGCGGCCAAGAAGGCGTCGTGACGGCAGCCGCCATCAAAAGCGCGCAGGGGTCGCTGGACCGCCCGGCGCTCGGCCCCGGGCAGGGTTCCTCGCGGGCGACCTCGGCATTCGGGTCGCGCGGCCGCGCGGCGCCATGAAACCCCTCGCCGGTCGCACCTTCGGCATCGTCGGGGCACTCGACGCCTTTCCGCGGCGGCTGGCGGCGCGCGAGGTCGAGCGGCTCGGCGGCCGCCTGCGGCGCGGGGTCGGGCGGCGGACGACGGACGTGGTGATCGGGCGGCGCTGGCTGGCGACCGGCGCGGCGGCGATGATCGAGGCGCGGGTCGCGCTCGAGCGGGCGGCCGGGCGGCGGGTGATCGGCGAGGGCGGCTTCCGGCGGCTGATCGGCGTGGCGCGGGCGGCGCCGACGGCCGGGATCGACCGGGCGACGCTGGTCGAACGCTCGGGGCTCGACGGCGAGGCGGTGGACATGCTGGCGCTCGCCGACGCCTTCGAGACGGCGGAGGAGCCGTTCTCCTTCCGCGACCTGATCCTCGCGAAGAAATACGCAGGACTCGTCGGCGGGGGGGCCGACTGGCTGGCGATCGCGCGCTCGGTGCACCGCTTCGGCGAGGCCGGGCCGCTGACGGCGAAGGCGCTGCACGCCGAGGGCGGGCGGGTCTGGCTGCGCGGCAGCGAGGGCCTGAGCGACATCGACGGGCAGCTGTCGCTCGACCTCGGGCCGGGCCCGGACCTCGACGCGCTCTTCGAGGCGGCGGAGACGGCCGAGGCGGCGGGGGAGTTCGAGGCGGCGGCGCGGCTCTACGGGCGCTGCCTCGACGCGGACCCCGGGGACGCGGTGGCGGCCTTCAACCGCGGCAACTGTTTGCGGGCGCTCGGGCGGCATGCGCCGGCGGCGCAGGACTTCGTGCGGGCGGCCAAGCGCGATCCGGGGTTCGTCGAGGCGTGGTTCAACCTCGCCGGACTGATGGCCGAGACCGGCCACGGGGCGGCGGCGCGGCGGCACTACGCCCGGGCGATCGCGGTCGATCCGGCGTATGGAGACGCGGTCTACAACCTCGCGACGCTGGAGTTCGAGGCGGGCAACCTCGCCGAGGCACGGCGGTGGTGGGAACGCTATCTGGAACTGGATCCCGACTCGGAGTGGGCGCGGACGGCGGAGCGGGGGGTGCGCTACGTGGCGGCGCAGAAGGGCTGATGCCGGATTTCCTCTACGACGGGCCGGAGGATGCCGGCACGCGGGTGCTGCTCGCCCACGGGGCGGGTGGGGCGATGGATTCCGCGTCGATGACCGCGGCGGCGCGGGCGCTGGCGGCGGTGGGGCTGCGGGTGGCGCGCTTCGAGTTCGGCTACATGGCGGCGCGGCGCACCGGCGGGAAGCGCGGGCCGCCGCGGGCCGAGGCGGTGATGCCGGAGTATGCCGCAGCCGTCGACGCGCTCGGGCCGGGGGCGCCGCTCATCATCGGCGGCAAGTCGATGGGCGGGCGGGTCGCGAGCATGGTCGCGGACCGGCTGCACGGCGACGGCAAGGTCGCGGGGCTGCTCTGCCTCGGCTATCCGTTCCATCCGCCGGGGAAGCCGGCGCAGCTCCGCACCGCGCATCTCGAGCGGCTGGCGGTGCCGGCGCTGATCGTGCAGGGGACGCGCGATCCCTTCGGCACGCGCGAGGAGGTGGCGGGCTATGCCCTCTCGCCGGCGATCGAGGTGCTGTGGGTGGAGGACGGCGACCATGACCTGAAGCCCCGCAAGAGCGTCACCGGCGTGCCGGCCGCTGCGGCGCTGGCGGCGGTCGCGGCGCGGGTGCGGGACTGGGCCGGCGGGCTTTGAAGATCGCGACGTTCAACATCAACGGGATCAACAAGCGGCTCGGGAACCTGCTCGACTGGCTGGCGGAGACCGAGCCGGACGTGGTCTGCCTGCAGGAGCTGAAGGCGGCGGAGCCGGATTTTCCGGCGGCAGCGGTGGAGGCGGCAGGCTACGGCGCGGTCTGGCGCGGGCAGCGGGCGTGGAACGGCGTGGCGATCCTCGCGCGCGGCGCGGAGCCGATCCTGACCCGGGAGGCCCTGCCCGGCGACGAGGCGGACCGGCAGCCGCGCTATATCGAGGCGGCGGTGCAGGGCGTGCTGGTTGCGTCGCTCTACGCGCCGAACGGCAATCCGCAGCCCGGGCCGAAGTTCGCCTACAAGCTGGCGTGGATGGAGCGGCTGCACGCGCACGCGGCCGGGCTGATCGCGGCGGGGGTGCCGGTGGTGCTGGCGGGGGACTACAACGTCACGCCGGAGCCGCGGGACGTCTATCCGACCAAATCCTACGACGGCAACGCGCTGAACGAACCGGAGCCGCAGGGCGGCCTATGCGCGGCTGCTGGCGCAGGGGTGGACGGACGCGCTGCGGGCGCTGCACCCGGAGGACGGGCTCTACACCTTCTGGGACTACCGGCGGAACCGCTGGGAGCGCGACGGGGGGATGCGGCTCGACCACCTGCTCCTGAGCCCCGCGCTCGCCGGGCGGCTGGAAGCGGCGGGGGTCGACCGGGCGGTGCGCGGGCGGGAGAACGCCAGCGACCATGCGCCGACATGGGTGCAGCTGAGGGAGGCGTGAGGCGCCGCCGGTTTCACGCACAGACCGATTTGGCGTGACATGAACGGTCCTCTTGGTGGCCCCGTCTGTCTTTCGACCGAAGCGGGCTTGCCCGCGAGTCGCGGCCCGACAAGCCGAAGCCCTGCTTCGGCCGGGCCGTTCGCTGTAGCGCGTGAGCGCGGAAGCGAAGGGGGGTGCCACCCAAGCGTCGCTGCCAATCCGGGTGCGGCCGCCCCGGTGGACGCGTTTCGCGTCCACCCTCCTTACCGCGGGCGGGCGCCGCGGCGGAAGAAGTCGGAGGCGGGGTCGTCGACGACCATGGCGCGGATGCGCTCCCAGAGCAGGCCGCGGAGCTCGGCGAACTCGGGGCGGGCGCGGACGTCGTAGTCCCAGCGCGGGCGGGGGAGCGGGACGTCGTGGCTCTCGAGGATGCGGCCGGGGCGCGGGCCCATCAGGATCACCCGGTCGGCGAGGAGCACCGCCTCGTCGACGCTGTGGGTCACGAAGACCACGACGCCCCGGCGTTCGCCCCAGATGCGCATCAGCTCGCCCTGCATCAGCTCGCGGGTCTGGGCGTCGATGCTGGCGAAGGGCTCGTCCATCAGCAGGATCTCGGGCTCGGTCACCAGCGCCCGCGCCAGCGCCGCACGCTGCTTCATCCCGCCGGAGAGCTCGTGCGGGTAGGCGTCGGCGAAGCGCGACAGGCCGACAAGATCGAGGTGGGCACGCACCCGCTCGCGGCGCTCGGAGGGCGCGACGCCGTGGAGCGACAGACCGAAGCCGACGTTGTCGGCGACGCTCGCCCAGGGGATCAGCCGGAAGGACTGGAAGACGAAGCCCATCCGCGGCCCCGGCCGTGGCGGCACGCCCTCGACCAGCACGCTGCCGGCGTCGGGGGCGACGAGGCCGTCGATCAACCGGAGCAGCGTGGTCTTGCCGCAGCCGCTCGGGCCGACGAGGCTGACGAAGCTGTCCTGCCCGATGTCGAGCGACACGTCGGCGAGCGCCTGCACCGGCGCACCGCGGCTGCCGCGCCGGAAGGACTTGTCGACATGGCGGAGGCTGATGACCGGCGGGGGGCCGGCAACCGGCGAGGCGGGGGGCGAGGCGGCGGGCATGGGGCCTCAGTGCGCCGGGGCGCCGGTGGCGGCAGGTGCGAAGGCCGCGGGGGGGCGGCGCAGCGAAAGGGTCATCGGCCTCCTCCCGGCCCGCCCGGCCCGTCTCGGCGGGGGGCGGATCACCGCGGAAGGGTATGTCCCGCGGCGGCGGGGGAAAAGTAGGACATCCGCATGAGGCGATCTTTTCCGCCGAACCCCGGTTCTGCGACCTTTTCCGCCACCTTCCGCTGTCGCCCTGCCTCTCCCGCACCGCCGCAGGGGTTGACTTTGAGCGCGCGACCGCAAAGTGAATACGCGGAACAGGGTAGCTGGGGCGACACCGAATGATTTGGCGATTGCTGCTGGCTGTCGTGCTGCTTGTCGCCGTCGTGGGCGGGATCGTCGGCTTCAACATGTTCCGCGACAAGATGATCGCCGGCTACTTCGCGACGATGCAGCCGCCGCCGGTGACGGTTTCGACCGTCGAGGTCGCGCCGATCACCTGGCGTCCCGGACTCGAGGCGATCGGGACCGCGCACTCGATCAACGGCGTCGAGCTTGCCGTCGAGACCGATGGCATCGTCAAGGCCATCCTCTTCCAGGCCAACGAAAAGGTCGCCGCCGGACAGCACCTCGCGCAGATCGACGACGTCGTCGAGCGCGCCGCCCTCGCCGCGTCGCAGGCCGAGCTCGATCTCGCCGAGACCCAGCTCACCCGTGCCAAGGAGTTGCGCACCCGCGGCGTGACCGCGATCAGCGACCTCGACCAGGCCCAGGCCGGGGCGATGAGCGCCCGCGCCCAGGTCGAGCGGCTGACCGCGATGATGAACCTCAAGAGCCTCGAGGCGCCGTTCGACGGCGTCATCGGCATCCCGCAGGTCGAGGTCGGTGCCTACGTGATGCCGGGCACCGTCTACGCGACGCTGCAGGACCTCGACAACATGCGCGTCGACTTCTCCGTGCCCGAGCAGCAGGTGCGGCTGGTGATGATGGGGATGCCGGTCACGCTGACCACCGAGGTCGGCGCCACCACCCTCAGCGGCAAGATCACCGCGATCGAGCCGCGCATCGACCCGAACAGCCGCCTCGTCAACATCCGCGCCGAGTTCGCGAACCTGGAGGGCAGCCGCGTCAATCCCGGCCAGTTCCTCCGCGTCCGCGTCGAGCTGCCGTCCGAGGACAACGTCGTGGCGCTGCCGCAGACGGTGCTGAGCTCGACGCTCTACGGTGACTCGGTCTTCGTCGTCCATACCGAGGGCGAGGGTGACGAGGCGAAGAGCAAGGTCGAGCAGGTCTTCGTCAAGGCCGGCCGCCGCTCGCTCGGCCTCGTCGAGATCGTCGAGGGGCTCAAGGCCGGCGACATCGTGGTTTCGGCCGGGCAGAACCGGCTCAGCGGCGGCGCAGGCGTGGTGATCGACAATACCGTCAACCCGAGTGGCGCCGCGCCGCTCACCGACGGCTGAAGGGCAGGCAATGCACTTTTCCGAGCTCTTCATCCGCCGGCCGGTCCTGTCGTCGGTCCTCGCGGCGTTCATCCTGCTCCTCGGCTTCCAGGCCATCGTGAACCTGCCCGTCCGCCAGTATCCCGAGGTCGAGGAGACGGTGGTCACCATCACCACGGTCTACCCCGGCGCCGCCCCGAACCTGATCCAGGGCTTCGTCACCTCGCCGATCGCGGCGGCGGTGGCGACGACGGAGAACATCGACTACGTGACCTCGCAGTCGACGCCGTCGGCGAGCATCGTCAGCGTCCACATGAAGCTCGGCTCCAATCCCGACGTGGCGCTGACCGAGGTGCTGTCGAAGGTGCAGGGTGTCCGCGGCCAGTTGCCGGCGGACGCCGAGGACCCGGTGATCGTCAAGGGCACCGGCATGCAGTTCGCGCTGATGTACCTTGCGGCCGTCAACCCGAACATGTCCCAGGAACAGATGACCGAGTACCTCGAGCGGGTCATCCGCCCGAGGATGTCGACCATCGAGGGCGTTGCAGAGATCCAGATCATCGGCGCCGCGAACTACGCGATGCGGGTGTGGATCGATCCGTCGCAGCTCGCCGCGCGCGGCGTCACCGCCTCCGAGGTGCTGACGGCGATCCGCGCGTCGAACTTCCTCGCGGCGCCGGGCAAGACCGAGAACGAGTTCGTCGCCCAGAACATCAACATGCAGACGACGCTGCAGACGCCGGAGGCCTTCGGCCAGCTGCCGATCTCGGGCAGCGGCGACCAGGTGGTGCGCCTGCGTGACGTCGCCAACATCGAGCTCGCCCACGAGGAACTCGACGCCGTCGTCACCTTCAACGCCAAGCCCGGCACCTTCATCGGCGTCTTCCCGACGCCGGCGGCCAACCCGCTCGACACCGCCGCTGCCGTGGTCAAGGAACTGCCGGCGATCAACGCCAGCCTGCCGCAGGGCATGAAGATCGAGCTCGTCTACGACTCGACCGAGACGATCAGCGCGTCGATCCGCGAGGTCTTCAAGACCATCGCCGAGGCGGTCGCCATCGTCGTCGTCGTCATCCTGCTGTTCCTCGGCTCGTTCCGCTCGGTGCTGATGCCGATCGTGACCATTCCGCTGTCGCTGATCGGCGTCTGCTCAATTCTGCTTCTGCTCGGCTATTCGATCAACCTCCTGTCGCTGCTGGCGATGGTGCTGGCGATCGGCCTCGTCGTCGACGACGCGATCGTCGTGGTCGAGAACATCCACCGCCACATCGAGGAGGGGATGACCCCGATGGATGCGGCGATCAAGGGCATGAAGGAGATCACCGGCCCGGTGGTCGCGATGACCCTGACGCTAGCCGCGGTGCTGACCCCACTCGGCTTCACCGGCGGGCTGACCGGCGCGCTCTTCCGTGAGTTCGCCTTCACCCTTTCCGGCGCGGTGGTGATCTCGGGCATCGTGGCGCTGACGATCACCCCGTCAATGGCGGCGCGCGTCCTGCGCCACGGTGATACGTCGCGCTTCCAGCGTATCGTCGATGGCAGCTTCGACCGTATCGCCAACTGGTACGAGCGCCGGGTGTCGAGCTCGCTCGACTATCGTCCGGTGACGATGCTGATGATCGCCGCGCTGGTGGGCGCCACCGTCTTCATGTTTTTCAACACGACTTCGGAGCTCGCGCCCGAGGAGGATGAAGGCGCGCTGTTCTCGATCATGGCCGGGCCGCGTTACGCGACGCTCGACTACATGAAGCTCTACACCGACCGCACCTCGGAGCTGACCCGCGGCATCGACGAGGTCGGCACCGAGTTCTCGATCACCGGCATCGGCGGCTCGGCCAACACGGCGTTCTACATCTGGGTCCTGAAGGACTGGGCCGAGCGCGCGCGCTCGCAGAAGGCCATCCAGCAGGACATCCAGGGCCGGCTTGGCAAGCAGACCGGCGTCGAGGCCTTCGTCTTCGCGCCGCCCTCCCTGCCCGGCGCCGGTGGCGGCCTGCCGATCACCGTGGTGATCCAGTCGATCCACGACGCCCAGCGCGTCTACGAGATCGCCGAGGCGGTCAAGCAGAAGGCGCAGGCCAGCGGACGCTTCATCGTCGTGCAGAACTCGCTCGCCTTCGACGCGCCGCAGGTCAACATCACCATCGACCGCGACCGCGCCGCCGCGCTCAACGTCCCGATCAGCGAGATCGCGAACACCCTCGGGCTGCTCGTCGGCGGCGGCAAGATCGGCGAGTTCGACCGCGATTCGAACAGTTACGACATCATTCCGCAGGTGCCGCGCGCCTTCCGCGAGAACCCCGAGCAGCTCGGGGAGTTCTTCGTGCGCTCCTCCGAAGGCGC
Organism: uncultured Alphaproteobacteria bacterium; assembly: GCA_963798235.1. Classification (GTDB taxonomy): domain Bacteria; phylum Pseudomonadota; class Alphaproteobacteria; order Rhodobacterales; family Rhodobacteraceae; genus Amaricoccus. Next base: position 344,434 of record CAWCSN010000002.1, read on the forward strand.
GATGATCCCGCTGAGCTCGGTCGTCACCATCGCCACCGATGCCGACACCAACTCGATCGAGCAGTTCAACCAGCTGAACTCGGCGACGATCTCCGCCCTGCCGCTGCCGGGCGTCACCACCGGCGACGGCCTCGCCGAGATCCAGAACATCATCCGGGGCGACCTGCCCGAGGGCTTCTTCATCGACTACTCGGGCCAGTCGCGCCTGGAGGTCACCCAAGGCAACACCATCGCCATCGCCTTCGGCGCCGCCCTGCTCGTCATCTACCTGGTGCTCGCGGCGCAGTTCGAGAGCTTCCGCGACCCGTTCATCATCCTGATGTCGGTGCCGCTGTCGATCTTCGGCGCGCTACTGCCGCTCAACATCGGCCTCGGGTCGCTCAACATCTACACCCAGGTCGGGCTGATCACGCTGATCGGCCTGATCACCAAGCACGGCATCCTGATGGTGGAGTTCGCCAACCAGCAGCGCGAGGAGCACCCCGGCATGTCCAAGCGCGACGCCGTGGTCGCCGCCGCCAAGATCCGCCTCCGGCCGATCCTGATGACCACCGCCGCCATGGCCCTCGCCGTGGTGCCGCTGATCATCGCCGAGGGCGCCGGCGCCGCGGCGCGCTACTCGATGGGCCTCGTGATCTTCGCCGGCCTGATCGTCGGCACGCCGTTCACGCTCTTCGTGGTGCCGATGTTCTACACGCTGTTCTCGGCCGACAAGCACGCGTCGCGAGCGGCGGGCGAACCCGCACACGCCTGAGGTTGCGAGCGCCCCCTGCCACTTCGGTAGGCAGTGGGCGCTTTGCTATCCAAAGTATTGACAAGCCCCGTGAGTCGCCGTCCTTTTTCGAGGCAGAACGCCACGGCACGCCGGACGGCGCGTCGAGCCAGTCAGCCAACAGGGAATTCAAAAACGATGTTTCTGCGAACGATCATGGGTGCGCTTGCGGCCGCCCTCCTTGCCAACGCAGCGCTGGCCGAGGACGCCCTTGAGCGGGTGAAGGCGGCGGGCGTGATGAAGGTCGGCACCGAGACCGCCTTCGCCCCCTTCGACTTCATCGACGCGGGCAAGCACGCCGGCATGAACGTCGACATCTTCGCCGAGATCGGCAAGGAGCTCGGCGTCGAGATCGAGTGGATCGCCCTGCCGTGGGACGGCGTGCTGCCCGGCCTCGAAAGCGGCAAGTTCGACATGGTCGCCGGCCCCGCGACGATCACCAAGGCGCGGATGGAGCGCTACCGCTTCTCGACGCCGATCGCCGAGGCCACGGTCGCGCTGATCAAGAAGGCCGGCGACGACACGCTGATGAAGCCCGAGGACATCGCCGGCAAGACCGTCGGCTCGGGCAAGGCGACCGCGCAGCTCGCCCAGCTCGAGGAATACGCCAAGACCCTGCCGAGCCCGGTCGAGATCAAGGAATATCCGAGCTTCAACGAGGCTTACGCCGACCTCGCCGCCGGGCGCATCGTCGCGGTGGCGAACTCCTTCCCCAACATCGCCTTCGTCGCGCAGGAGCGCCCGGAGACCTTCGGCCTCGTCGAGCCGCCGTTCGGGGTGAAGACCTACTTCGGCTTCCCGGGCCGCAAGGACGCGGACTACAAGGGCCTGATGGACGCGATCGACGCGGCGCTCCTCAAGATGAAGGGCGACGGGCGCCTGGGCGAGCTGCAGAAGAAGTGGTTCGGCGTCACCTTCGAGACGCCCGACGTCCTGACCGAAGCCGCCTTCTGATCCGGGCGGGCGGCCGGCCGGCGGGCGGATGACCTGGGAGCTCTTCTGGCTGCTGGTGCAGGCCGCCCGGCTGACGGTCCTCGTCAGCGTCGTCTCGATCGGGATCTTCGGCTTCCTGATCGGCGTCCTCGTCTGTGCCGGAATGCTGTCGGAGAACCCCTGGGCGCGCCGTGCCGGGCGGCTCTTCGTCAGCTTCTTCCGCGGGGTGCCGCTCCTCGTCCAGCTCCTGCTGATCTACTACCTCCTCCCCTCGATCGGCCTCGACGTCCCGCCGATTGCCGCCGCCATCGCCGGCATGTCGCTGTGCACCGCCGCCTATCAGGCGGAGATCATGCGCGGCGGCTTTGCCGGCGTGCCGAAGGGGCTGGTCGAGGCCGCCGACGTCTGCGGCATGTCGCGGTTCGACACCTTCCGCCACATCCGCCTGCCGATCGCCGTCAAGCTGGTGCTGCCGGCGCTGACCAACGAAGCGATCATGATGCTGAAGTCGTCCTCCCTGGTCTCCGTCGTCGGCGTCATCGAGCTTACCCGCATGGCGCAGGACCTCGCCGCCTCGACCTACCGTCCGCTCGAACTCTACGCCGCGGCGGGCTTCATCTACCTCGTCATCAACGTCATCGTCGCACTCCTCGGCCGCGGCCTCGAGGCCCGGTTGAGCTGGGGGCGGATGTGACCGGCCGCGCCCCCCGCCCCTTCGGCCAGCGGAGCCCGGCGTGAGCTTCGACTTCGCCCTTCTCGCCAGCTTCGCCCCGGCGATCCTGCGCGCCACCGGGATGACCCTGTTCCTGTGGGTGGTCTGCGCCAGCCTCGGTCTCGCGCTCGGCTTCGTCATTGCCGTCGCCCGCCGTTACGGCCCGCGCTTCGTCGACTGGCTGCTCTTCGTGCCGGTCGAGATCATCCGCGGCACGCCCTTCCTCGTGCAGGTCTTTCTGCTCTACTACGGCGGCCCCTACGTCGGCCTCAGCCTCGACAACCTGCCCGCCGGCATCCTTGCGCTGACCATCTACGCCTCGGCCTACTATTCCGAGCTGTGGCGCGCCGGCTTCGACGCCATCCCCCGCAGCCACATCGAGGCGGCGGACTGCGTCGGCCTGACCCCGGCGCAGACCCTCGGCCGCATCATCCTGCCGGAGATGACCATGCTGGTCCTGCCCTCGATGGTGAACATGACCATCCTCATGCTCAAGGAGACGGCGATCCTGTCGATCATCTCGGTCCCCGAGCTGACCCTGACGGTCAGCGCCATCGGCACCCAGTACTACGCCTTCGTCGAGAGCTTCACCGTCCTCGCGCTGATCTACTGGGCGCTGGTCGAAGCCTGCGGCGCCGCCGGCCGCCTCGCCGAGCGCCGCCTCGCCAAGTACAAGTTCGCATGACCGCACCCGTCACGAAATTCCCCGCCCCCACCGCCGTCCGCGTCACCGGCCTGATGAAGTCGTTCGGCGAGACCCGCGTCCTCGACGGCGTCGACCTGGCCGTTCCCCGCGGCGAGGTGACCTGCATCATCGGCCCCTCGGGCTCGGGAAAGAGCACGCTGCTGCGCTGCATCGCCTTTCTCGAGGAGGCGACCGGCGGACTGATCGAGATCGACGGCCAGCCCCTCGGCTTCGCCCTCGGCCCCTCGGGCGAGCGGATGCGCCTGCCGGCGGCCACGATCCGCGCGGTGCGCGGGCGTATCGGCATGGTCTTCCAGCAGTTCAACCTCTGGCCGCACATGACCGCGCTCGGCAACGTTGCCGAGGCGCTGGTCCGTGTCCGCGGCCTGTCGCGCCGGGAGGCCGACGCCAAGGCCCTCGTCCAGCTCGAGGCCGTCGGCCTCGCCCCGCGCGCCGGCCACTATCCGGCCGAGCTTTCCGGCGGCCAGCAGCAGCGCGTCGCCATCGCCCGCGCGCTGGCGCTGGAGCCGCGCATCCTGCTCTTCGACGAGCCCACCGCCTCGCTCGACCCCGAGCTGACCGGCGACGTCCTCAACGTGATGCGGGCGCTGGCAACGACGGGGATCACCATGGTCGTCGTTACCCACGAGATCGGCTTCGCCGCCTCGGTCGCCTCGAAGATCGTCTTTCTCGATCACGGCAAGGTCCTGGTCGAGGGTCCGTCCGAAACGGTCTTCGGCAAGCCCCGCCACCCGCGCATCGACCAGTTTCTGGAGACCTACCTCGACCGCGGGGCCGCGACGCTGCTCTGAGAGACGGTCCTGACAAGCCCGGAGGGCTATACCGTCGCACGCGTGCGACAACGGTCAAGTCATTGATATAAATTGATTACCCTTGGCCTGTTAACCACCTGTTCATCACCCTCCCCGTGCGAAAGCGCACGCGAAGGGTGTGTTGCCTCAAGCGCCGCAGCAGAATGGCTGTAACCATCCGGCGAGGGCCGCGGTCAGGTAGAGCTTGCGGCTTCGCCTGATGTCCAGTTGCAGGGTAGGAGATTGTTGAGCCGTGATGCCGGGGTGCCGGCAATGCGGTCGAGGACATCTGCGAGCCAGGCTTGCGGGTCGACATCGTTGAGCTTGGCGGTGGCGATCATGCCGTACATGAAGGCGGCTCTCTCGCCGCCGCGGTCGGACCCTGCGAAGAGCCAGGCCTTCCGGCCGAGAGCGATGCCGCGCAGGGCGCGTTCGGCGGCGTTGTTCGTCAGGCAGGCGCGGCCGTCGGCGAGGAAGCCGGCGAAGCCGTCCCAGCGCTTCAGCATGTAGTCGATCGCCTTGGCGACCGGGGCATGGCGCGAGAGCCTGGCCCGCTCCTGGCGCATCCAGGTCTCGAGGTCGGCAACCAGAGGGGCGACCTGCTCCCGTCGGACCGCGAGACGCGCGCCGGCGTCGAGGCCGTTGACCGCACGCTCGGCGTCGAAGACGGCGTCGATGCGGGTCACGGCCTCGCGGGCGAGGGGCGAGATCGGCGGCGCCTGACTGCCGCGGCGGGCGGAGGCGGCGATGTCGGCGAGTTCGAAGAACTTGCGCCGGGCGTGCGCCCAGCACAGCGCCTCGGTCACGGATCCGGGGGAGCGGTCCGGCGCGTAGAGCGAGCCGAAGCCGGCATAGGCGTCGGCTTGGAGGATGCCGCTCCAGCCTGAGAGGTGCGTCGCCGGATGTTCGCCACGCCGATCGCGGGAGTAGCGGTAGAGCGCTGCTGGCGGGGCGCCGCCGGCGAAGGGGCGGTCATCGCGGACATAGACCCAGAGCCGGCCGGTGTCGGTCCGGCCTTTCGCCAACACAGGCACGGGGGTGTCGTCGCCATGCAGCCGCTCGGCGCCGAGTACGTGCGCGGCGATGCGGTCGTGCAGTGGCGCCAGCGCAGCGGCGCAGGCGCCGACCTGGTCGGCCAGCGTCGAGAGGCTGAGATCGACGCCCTCGCGGGCGTAGCGCTCGGCCTGGCGGTTCAGCGGCTGATGCTGGCCGAACTTCTCGAAGAGGATCGTCGCCAGCAGGTTCGGGCCGGCCCAGCCGCGCGGCGTCGGGTGGAACGGCGCCGGCGGCTGGCTGATCCTCTCGCAGTCCCGGCAGGTGAACTTCTCGCGCACGGTCTGGATCACCTTCCAGCGGCGCGGGATCACTTCCAGCGTCTCGGTGACGTCCTCGCCGAGCTTGACGACCCGGCCCGAGCCGCAGGTCTCGCAGCAGGCCGGCGCCGCAACGATGACCCGCTCGCGCGGCAGGTGCGCCGGGAAGGGCTTGCGCGCCGGTCGCCGACGCTCCCGCGTGGGCGCCGTGGCTACCGGGGCTTCGAGCGCCTCGGCAGCAAGATCGTCTTCGGTCGCCGTGGCCTCGAGTTCCTCGAGCTGCAGTTCCAGCTGCTCGAGCAGCCGCGCCTTGCGCTCCGACCGCGTCCCGTAGAGCGCTCGTCGGAGCTTCTCGATCTCGAGCCTGAGTGCCGCGATGATCGCCTCGGCGTTCGCCAGCACCGCCCGGTCCCGCGCCGCCTCGGCCGCCGTCGCTTCAGATTCCGCGGCACGCGCCTCGGCCGCCGCAAGGGCGGTGCGAAGCGCGTCGATCTCGCTCGGCTCGGTGCTCATGCCCGAGTTTATCGCGCCTTGCCAATGCATTGGAGCAAAAAACGACGCCGCAGGCCGACCAAATCACCCGGCGGCGGACGGCCGCCATGTGTGCCGCGGGTTCCGCCAGTCGATGCCGTCCAGCAGATAGCCGAGCTGCGCCGCCGACACCGCTACCGCCCCGTCCGCCGGCGCCGGCCAGATGAACCGGCCATGGTCGAGCCGCTTCACGTAGAGCGACATGCCGACCCCGTCGTGCCAGAGCAGCTTCACCAGCTGCCCGCGCCGGCCGCGGAAAACGAAGAGATCGCCCACATGCGGATCGCGCTTCAGACCCTCCTGGACCATGAGCGCCAGCCCGTTCATGCCCTTGCGCATGTCAGTCGCCCCGCCCGCCAGCCAGACCCGCACCCCCGGCGGCAGCGCGATCATGCCCGCTCCAGCACCGACACCAACCGCGACAGCGCGACCGGGTCGACGTCCTCCCCCACCACGATCCGACGCCCGTTCGTCAGCACGATCTCGATCCGCTCTGCGCGAGGCTCCGCACCCTGGACCGCCGGCGCAGCCCTCGGCGGTGGGGCGACGAGCAACGGCGCAAAGCTTACGGTCTCATCCTCCCCGAGCCGTCCCTCCCGGTGCAGCCGGCGCCACGTCGTCAGCAGCGACCGCGAGATGCCGTGCGCCCGAGCCGTCGCCGACACCAGCCGACGTCCGGAAAAGCTCTCCTCGACGATCCGCAGCTTCTCAGCCTTGCTCCAACGCCGACGCCGACCGGTATCGACGATCTCCAGCACCGTGACCTGAGGTCTGTCCATATGGCTGCCCATAAGGGCAAGTAGCACCGTCCGCCCCCGCCGGTGCAGACGGTCCCCGCCGGAGGCTTACCCTTGAGGTGCGTCGCATCGATCATAACGGTGTCCGTCGCCTCGCTGCGCCCGCCAGCGCGGCGAAGATCCGGTCGAGACGCCGATCCGGCTCCAGCGGATAAAACGGAAACGATTGTAGAGCGTCTTCGGCGGCCCGTAGACCGCAGGTGCGTCCCGCCACATCAACCCACCCCCGATGATCCCCAAGATCACCGCCTGTCATCCACCCGAGGCACGCCGCGCAGATTGTTCGGGAAAAGCGGTTCCAGACGCGCGAACTGCGAATCAGAAAGCCAGAAGTAGTGGTCCGACATCGCAAGCTCCCAATATTTGGAGCTTCAAGCACATCTCAGGGCGCCTGAGAATCCTGTTTATGGGTCCTGAGCCTAGGCCATGATGTCGCGGGCTCGGGTCCAGTCCGGGCCGCCGAGGGCGGCGGCGGCCGTCGCCATCGCTATCTCGAGGTCGGCGGCCGCGAGGCTCCGGAAGTAGAAGGGGTAGTCGTCGCCAAGGTAGTGCACGGCGTCGCCGTCCTCGGCCGTCACGATGACCGGGGCGCCGCAGTAGGCGGCAGCAGGATCGCTGGCCGGGGCAGGGCGGGGTCTTCGGCGAGGGCGCGGTAGAGCGCGATGTCGTCGGCGCCGGGCGCCGCGGTCCAAGCCGCCTTCTAGAGCGGGGGCCGTTCGGATTAAATCGTCGGGGATTCCCATGAGGCGTCGGTTCTGATTCAAGCTGTCTGCCGGAGGGGAGGCCGGCAGACATGGTCAAAGCGCTTTCCATCGACCTGCGCATTCGGGTCCTTGCCGCGGTAGCCGCCGGGTCCAGTCACCGTGCAGCGGCAACTCGGTTCGGGGTCAGCGCCGCCAGCGTCAGTCGCTGGCGTGCGCTCGAGCGCAAGCAGGGCGATGCCCGACCGGGTCCGCTCGGGGGCGATCGCCGGTCGGGCCGGATCGAGGCGCAGGCGCCGCTGATCCTGGGGCTGCTGGCGGAGACGCCGGACATCACGGTCGAGGAGTTGCGCACGGCGCTCGGCGCCCGCGGTCATGCCTTCGGCTACGGGACGCTGCAGCGGTTCTTCGCCCGCCACCGGATCACGCGCAAAAAAAGACCGCGCACGCCAGCGAGCAGGATCGCGCGGACGTCCTGACGCGGCGCGAAGCCTGGTTCGACGGCCAGCCCGATCTCGATCCCGAGCGGCTGGTGTTCATCGACGAGACCTGGGCGAAGACCAACATGGCCCGCACCCACGGCCGCTCCCCGCGAGGCGAGCGCCTGCGGGTCGGCGTGCCGCACGGCCACTGGAAGACCACCACCGTCGTCGCCGCGCTGACCCTGCGCGGCATGATCGCCCCCTTCGTGCTCTCCGGGCCGATCAACCGCGAGGCGTTCGAGGCCTATGTCGGGCGGGTCCTCGTCCCCGAGCTCCGGCCCGGCGACATCGTCGTCATGGACAACCTCTCCAGCCACAAGGGACCGAAGGTGCGCGCCCTCATCGAGGCCGCCGGTGCGCAGCTGCTCTTCCTCCCGCCCTACAGCCCGGACTTCAATCCGATCGAGAACGCCTTCGCCAAGCTCAAGGCCCTGCTCCGAAAGGCCTCCGAGCGCACCGTCGCTGGCCTGTGGAACGCCATCGGCCGCATCGTCGATCTCTTCAGCCCGGCTGAATGCGCCAACTACTTCGCCGCAGCCGGATACGATCCGGACTGATGGGATTCCGCTCTCTA
>CAWCSN010000003.1:0-421786 GCA_963798235.1 uncultured Alphaproteobacteria bacterium
CACCCCCTCGGGCCACCGCGGCCGCGTGCAGCCGGCACCACCGTCCTTGCCGCCGCCCGCGCCCTCGGCGTCGATCTCGACAGCGTCTGTGGCGGGCGCGGCATCTGCTCCCGCTGCCAGGTCCAGCCCGCCTTCGGTTCCTTCCCCAAGCACGGCCTGACCTCGACCGGGGCCGCCCTCTCGCCCTTCAATGCCGTCGAGGAGCGCTACGACCGCGTCCGCGGCCTCGCCCCCGGCCGCCGCCTCGGCTGCCAGGCGCAAATCCTCGCCGACGTCGTCATCGACGTCCCCCCCGAGAGCCAGGTCCACAAGCAGGTCGTCCGCAAGCGCGCCGAGGCCCGCGCCATCACCATGGACCCGGCCACCCGCCTTCATTACGTCGAGGTCGCCGAGCCCGACATGCAGGACCCCTCCGGCGACCTCCAGCGCCTCGAACGGGCCCTCGCCGAGCAATGGGGCATCCCCGACGCCAAGGGCGACCTCCGCACCCTCCAGATGCTCCAGCCCGCGCTGCGCAAGGGCGGGTGGAAAGTCACCGTCGCCGTCCACCGCGACGGCCCCGAGACGCGCATCCTCCACGTCTGGCCGGGCTTCCACGACGGTTCGATCTACGGCCTCGCCATCGACGTCGGCTCGACCACCATCGCCGGCCACCTCTGCGACCTCCAGACCGGCGAGGTGCTCGCCTCCACCGGCCTGATGAACCCGCAGATCCGTTTCGGCGAAGACCTGATGTCCCGGGTCAGCTACGCGATGATGAACCCAGGCGGCGCGCAGGAGATGACGCAGGCCGTCCGCGCCGCCCTCAACGATCTCGCCGGCCAGGCTGCCGCCGAGGCCGGCATCGACCGCGCGCTGATCTTCGAGGCGGTGATCGTCGGCAACCCGGTCATGCACCACCTCCTCCTCGGCATCGACCCGACCGAGCTCGGCCAGGCGCCCTTCGCCCTCGCCACCGCCGACGCGCTCCACCTCTGGGCCGAGGAGATCGACCTCCGCCTACACCCCGACGCCCGCATCTACATCCTGCCCTGCATCGCCGGCCACGTCGGCGCCGACGCCGCCGCCGTCGCGCTCTCCGAAAGCCCGCAAACCTCCGAGTCCCTCACCCTCGTCGTCGACGTCGGCACCAATGCCGAGATCCTCCTCGGCAACACCGCCCGCGTCCTCGCCTGCTCCTCGCCGACCGGCCCCGCCTTCGAGGGCGCCCAGATCTCCTCCGGCCAGCGCGCCGCCCCCGGCGCCATCGAGCGCGTCGAGATCGACCCGCTGACCAAGGAGCCGCGCTTCCGCGTCATCGGCACGGAGCCCTGGTCCGACGACCCCGCCTTCCCGCCGGATACGCCCGTCACCGGCATCTGCGGCTCCGGCATCATCGAGGTCATCGCCGAGATGCGCCTTGCCGGCCTCGTCGACGCCTCCGGCCTGATCGGGTCCGCCGAGGCCACCGGCACCGCCCGCATGGTCGCGCAGGGCCGCACCCACGCCTACCGACTCCACGGCGACATCCTCGTCACCCAGGGCGACGTCCGCGCCATCCAGCTGGCGAAATCCGCCCTCTACGCCGGCGCCCGCCTGCTCATGGACCAGTTCGGCACCGACGCCGTCGACCGCATCGTCCTCGCCGGAGCCTTCGGCGCGCATATCTCGCCGAAACACGCGATGATCCTCGGCATGATCCCCGATTGCGACCTCACCCGCGTCAGCTCCGCCGGCAACGCCGCCGGCACCGGTGCCCGCATCGCGCTCCTCAACGTCGCCGCCCGCCGCGAGGTCGAGGCGCTGGTCTCCCGCATCCATAAGGTCGAGACCGCCACCGAGCCCCGCTTCCAGGAGCATTTCGTCGCCGCAAGCGCCATCCCCCATGCGACCGCTGCCTTCCCCCACCTGCCCACGCTCCCCGCGGTCTCGTTCAACGCCGGCGGCGAGGGCCGCCGCCGGCGCCGCGACTGACTGCCGCCACGCCGAGGGGGGCGCCGCAACGCAGCGCCTTGCCTCCCGCCGGCGCGTGGCGCATTTTGCGCACGCGCTATCGAGGGAGGGCCCAGTCCATGAACAAGCCGATCCGGCAGGCCGCGAGCGACGGCATGCGCCGCATTCCCGGCGGCACCTTCCTGATGGGCTCGGACCATCACTATTCCGAGGAGGCGCCCGCTCACCGCGTCCGCGTCGCGCCCTTCGAGATGGACGAGACCACGGTGACCAACCGCCAGTTCGCGGCCTTCGTCGCCGCGACCGGCTACATCACCGTCGCCGAGCGCCCGCTGGACCCCGCCGTCTACCCCGGCGCCGCCCCGCACGAGCTCCTTCCCGGCGGGGTCGTCTTCCATATGACCGCCGGGCCGGTCGACACCCGCGACTTCCGCAACTGGTGGGGCTGGGTCAGCGGCGCCTGCTGGCGCCACCCCGAGGGTCCCGGCAGCTCGGTCAAGGGCCGAAAGGACCACCCCGTCGTGCAGGTTGCCTACGAGGACGCGCTTGCCTACGCCACCTGGGCCGGCAAGGCCCTCCCCACCGAGGCCGAGTGGGAGTTCGCGGCGCGCGGCGGTCTCGATGGCCGCGAATTCGCCTGGGGCGACGAACTGACGCCGCGCGGCCGCCACGTCGCCAACACCTGGCAGGGTGCCTTCCCTTGGCAGAACCTCGCCGAGGACGGCCATTCCGGGACCTGCCCGGTGAAGTCCTATCCCCCGAACGGCTACGGGCTCCACGAGGTCTGCGGCAACGTCTGGGAATGGACCACCGACTGGTTCGCGACCAGGCACACCGCCGAAAATCCCGACAAGCCCGGCTGCTGCGTCGCCGAGAACCCGCGCGGCCCCGGCAAGGAAGGCAGCTACGACCCGGCGCAACCCTTCATGACCATCCCGCGCCGGGTGGTGAAGGGCGGCTCTTTCCTCTGCGCCCCGTCCTACTGCCGCCGCTATCGCCCGGCGGCCCGCCACGCCCAGATGGTCGACACCGGCACCAGCCACATCGGCATCCGCTGCGTCCGTCGCTGACCCACTCGCGAGCGGGGGCCGCGCGCAACCCCGGTTTTCATACGGGCTTGAAACCTGGAGAGCAGTCGTTTTCGGCCCACAGGCCGAAAACCAGAAAGAAAAAATGCGCGCATCTGCGCGCTCTCCTTCGCGGCAACGGCCGCGTCCCGCAGTTGCAACGGGTACTGCCGCCGCCAACCCGGCGCCGAGGCGGCGCCAGCCGACTCGCGGCTGAGGGGGGCTCGATGCCCCCCGAGGCCGGTCCCCTCGCGACGCTTGGGGGAGAAGCGGCGGCCCCGCGCCTCACGCGCCGTCGACGAGCCCTTCCGGCGGGTCCGCGACGATCCGGCGGCCGGCGATATCCACGGTCGGGACCGCCGCCAGCGTGAACGGCAGCAGCAGGTCCGGTGCCCCCGGGCGGGCGATCTCGAGGATGTCGCCAGCGCCGTGGTCGAGCACCGCCCGCACCGTCCCGAGCGAAGCCCCGCCGGTGTCGACCACCGCCAGCCCGATCAGGTCGGCGTGGTAATACTCGTCCTCGCCGAGCGGCGGCAGCCGGTCGCGCGGCGCATAGAGCCGCGTCCCCTTCAGGGCCTCCGCCGCTTCCCGCGTCGCCACTCCGGTCAGGCGCGCCGCGAAGGCGCCGGCGATTGGCCGGAGCAGCCGCACCCCGAAGCTGCGCCCGTCCTCGGTGACCAGCGGCGCGTAGTCTGCGATCGCTGCGGGGTCGGCGCAGAACGACTTCAGCCGCACCTCGCCCTGGACGCCGAAGCCGCCGGCGATCGCCCCGACGCAGGTCATCAACTCATCCATCGCGCAACGCCGCCTCGATCACCGCGAAATCCGCCGCCGGCACCCGGAAGAGCCCGCGGCGGAAGGCCATTCCCCAGCCGCGCTTGTCGGTGACGAAGGACAGGGCGTCGAGCAGTGGCCGCACCGGCGCCGGCGTCACCGCCTCCCAGTCGACCCGCCGCACCCAGGGCCGGAAGTCCCCGAGGTCGCGTTGCTCCGGGCCGCTGTCGGCGACGGTACCGAGCGCGACGAAGGCTTGCAGGGCCGGCCCGTCGACGCTTTCGCGTGGCGCATAATAGGTGACGCGGTCGCCCTGCGCCGGACGCGCCGCAGCGGCGCGCGACCCGTGCGAGAGGGCGGCGAAGCCCCCGCGCACGCCGCGCGCCACGTGCTCGGCGACTGCGACCCCGATCCAGCAGCCCCCGGCGACGGCCTCGGCAGCCATCGGCGCCTTACTCGGCCGGTGCCTCGGCGGCGGCGGTCTTCGCGGCGCGGGACTTCACCCGCTCCTGCGCGGCCTTGCCGGGCTCGCCCGCCTTGGGGTTCGACCGCGCCTTCTTCTCGACGACACCGGCGGCCTCGAGGAAGCGCGCAACGCGGTCGGTGGTCTGCGCGCCCTGGCCGAGCCAGTACTGCACGCGCTCGAGGTCGATCTTCACCCGGCCCTCGTTGTCCTTGGGGAGCAGCGGGTCGTAGGTGCCGAGCTTCTCGATGAAGCGGCCGTCACGCGGCGAGCGCGAGTCGGCGGCGACGATCGAATAGTGCGGACGCTTCTTGGACCCGCCGCGGGCGAGCCGGATCTTCATGGCCATTGGTCAGTCTCCTTGGGTGTTGTTTTCGAGGTGCCGCTCATGATGGCGGATCACCTCCGAGATGATGAAGTTGAGGAACTTGCGCGCGAAGGCGGGGTCGAGATCCGCCTCCTCCGCGAGCCGTTCGAGGCGCGCGATCTGGACCGACTCGCGCGCGGGGTCGGAGGGGGGCAGGCCGTGCTGCGCCTTGAGGACGCCGACGGACTGGGTGTGCTTGAACCGCTCGGCGAGCGTGAACACGAGGATCGCGTCGAGCCGGTCGATCAACTCGCGATGACCGTGCAGCAGGTCGGCGGCACGGCGGATGGTTTCCGAACGCGCGGCTTCCGAACCCTGCGCTTCCGAATTCTTGGCGGGGCCGCTCATTTCTTCTTCCCGAGGCCGGAGAGCCCGGAGGGCAAGGTCATGCCCGGGGGCAGGCCGCCCCCACCGGGGAGCCCCGGCGGCATCCCGCCCGGCATCGGCGGCATCCCCGGGCCGCCCGGCATTCCGCCGCCCTTGCCGAAGAGCGCGCCGAGGCCGCCGCGGAGCAGGCCCTTCTTGCCCATGCCGCCGAGCTTCTTCATCGCGTCGGCCATCTGGCGGTGCATCTTGAGGAGACGGTTCAGTTCCTGAACCTCCAGCCCGGCACCCGCGGCGATGCGCTTCTTGCGGCTCGCCTGGAGCAGCTCGGGGTTGCGTCGCTCCTTCTTGGTCATCGAGTCGATCAGCGCGATCTGGCGGCGGAGCATCGTGTCGTCGATGCCGGCGTCGCCCATCTGCTTCTGCATCTTGCCCATGCCGGGGAGCATCCCCATCACGCCGGACATGCCGCCCATCTTCTGCATCTGCTGAAGCTGGCCCTTGAGGTCGTTCATGTTGAACTGACCCTTCTGGAAGCGCCGCATCATCCGCTCGGCCTGCTCGGCCTCGATGGTCTCCTGGGCCTTCTCGACCAGCGCGACGATGTCGCCCATGCCGAGGATGCGGCCGGCGACGCGCTCGGGATGGAACTCCTCGAGGGCGTCCATCCGCTCGCCGAGGCCGACGAACTTGATCGGCTTGCCGGTGACGGCGCGCATCGACAGCGCGGCGCCGCCGCGGCCGTCGCCGTCCATGCGGGTGAGGATGACGCCGGTGACGCCGATCTTGCCGTCGAACTGCTCGGCGACGTTGACCGCGTCCTGACCGGTCAGGCCGTCGACGACGAGCAGCGTCTCGTGCGGCTTGGTCGCGTCGCGGACCGCCGCAACCTCGTCCATCAGCTCGTCGTCGATGTGGAGGCGCCCGGCGGTGTCGAGGAGGACGACGTCGTAGCCCCCGAGCGTCGCCTGCTGACGCGCCCGCTTGGCGATCGCCACCGGGTCCTGCCCGACGACGATCGGCAGGGTGTCGACGCCGACCTGGGTGCCGAGCACCGCGAGCTGTTCCATCGCCGCCGGCCGGCGCGTGTCGAGCGAGGCCATCAGCACCCGCTTGCCCTCGCGTTCCTTGAGCCGCTTGGCGAGCTTCGCCGTCGTCGTGGTCTTGCCCGAGCCCTGCAGCCCGACCATCAGGATCGGCGCCGGCGGCGAGTCGACGCGCAGGTGGCCGGGCTCGCCTTCGCCGGTCAGCATGTCGATGAGGGCGTCGTGGACGATCTTGACGACCTGCTGGCCCGGCGTGACCGACTTGGTGACCGCCTGGCCGCGGGCCTTGTCGGCGACCGACTGGGCGAAGCTGCGCGCCACCGGCAGCGACACGTCGGCTTCGAGCAGCGCGGTCCGGACCTCGCGCATCGCGGTGGCGATATCCTCGTCGGTCAGCGCACCCTGGCGGGTGAGCTTGTCGAAGACGCCGGAGAGCCGGCCGCTCAGGGTCTCGAACATTGGGGCAGGCCCCCTCGTCAAAGGCGGACCGCGCCGGTGGGCGCAACGCGCTGACCGACGGCGATCCTGAAGAAGTCAGGACCGGAGGCGTGACCGCTCCCGGAGATTGCGCGCGGAGATAGGCGAAACCGGCGTCACGGTCAACCCGCAGCGTTGCCGCCCGCGTCCGGGAGACCCTGCAAACGGTCTGTGATGCACCCGACGGCCGTGCCGTCGCACGCGTGCAACTCTTGCTAAGCATATGATATTGCAGCGAATTTCGATTCGCGCTAACGAAGCGTTCATAAACATTAATGTGCTGCGCCGGCGCGAGTTGGGTGGGTTTGCGGGACGGCGGGGTGTGGTGGCCGCTGCGGGCGTCGCCTCCGGGGAGGACTGGGCGCGCGGCTCCGAAGTCAGGGCGGGCGTCGGGCGTTGGTGCTGCGTCCGGGGGGGCGGGTTGCCCTGCGTCGGCAGCCCTCGGGGGATGAAGGGCCGGCGCTGCGTCACCTTGAAGCGGGGGCGCCTTTCCCGTACACCCACGCGAAATCCAGAGAGTGGGGCGGCGGACGATGGCGACCGGACTGATGAGCGGTAAGCGCGGCCTGATCATGGGCGTCGCCAACGACAAGTCGATCGCCTGGGGAATAGCGCAGGCCGTTCACGAGCAGGGGGCGGACCTCGCCTTCACCTACCAGGGCGACGCGCTCGGCAAGCGGGTGCAGCCGCTGGCGGCCTCGGTCGGATCGGACATCGTGCTGCCCTGCGACGTCACGGACGCCGCCTCGATGGACGCTGTCTTCGCGACGCTCGGCGAGCGTTGGGGAACCCTCGACTTTCTCGTCCATGCCATCGGCTTCTCGGACAAGAACGAACTCCGTGGATCTTATACGGAGATGACGACCGCGGCGAACTTCACCCAGACGATGCTGATTTCGGTCTATTCCTTCACCGCCGCCGCACAGCGGGCGCAGCGCATGATGCCGCATGGCGGGTCGCTGCTGACGCTCACCTACTACGGCGCCGAGAAGGTGATGCCGCACTACAACGTCATGGGCGTCGCCAAGGCGGCGCTCGAGGCGAGCGTCAAGTACATGGCGATGGACCTCGGGCCGCGCGGCATCCGGGTCAACGCCTTGTCGGCCGGGCCGATCAAGACGCTGGCGGCGAGCGGCATCGGCGACTTCCGCTACATCATGAAGTGGAACGAGCTGAACTCGCCGCTGCGCCGCAACGTGACGCAGGCCGACGTCGGCAAGAGCGCGCTCTACCTGCTGTCGGACCTGTCCTCGGGGGTCACGGGCGAGAACCACCACGTCGACGCGGGGTACCACGTCGTCGGCATGAAGGCCGAGGACGCGCCGGATATCGACGTCGTCTCGGGGCGGAAGGAAGCCGGGCAGTGAGCCTTGGCGCCTTCCTCGCGGTGGCGCTCCTGAGCCTGATGGCGGCGATCAGTCCGGGGCCGGCGGTGCTGATGGCGGCGCGGACGGGCGTGACCGAGGGGATGCGCGCGGGCGCCTTCCTCGCCGCCGGGATCGGGGCGGGGGCGGTGGTCTGGGCTTCGGCGGCGCTCTTCGGGCTGGCGCTGGTGTTTCAGGTCGCGCCGGCGCTGCTCTGGGGGCTGAAGCTGGCGGGTGCCGCCTATCTCCTGTGGATGGCGGTGAAGTTGTGGCGCGGAGCGGACCAGCCGCTCGACGGGACGGTGGCGCGAACGCCGCGGACGGCCGGGTCGGCCTTCCGGCTCGGGCTGATGACGCAGCTCGCCAACCCGAAGCCGGCGGTGATGTTCTCGGCGATCTTCGTCGGGACGGTGCCGCCGGGGACGCCGGCCGCGGTGGTCGCGGCGCTGCTCCTCGTCGTCTTTCTCAACGAGACCGTCTGGAATACGCTGGTCGCGCGGGTGTTTTCGCTCGACCGCACGCGGGCGGGCTATGTGCGGCTGAAGGGCACGATCGACCGCAGCTTCGGCGGCCTGCTCGCGCTCCTCGGCCTGAAGATCGCCACCACCTGAGGTTCCGATGAACGACCGCCTGCCGCACGAGAAGGGCTTTCACGTCTCCTGGGACCAGATCCACCGCGACAGCCGGGCGCTGGCGTGGCGGCTCGACAAGCAGGGGCCTGGCGAAGACGGGTCGTGGCGGGCCGTCGTCGCCATCACCCGCGGCGGCATGGCGCCGGCGATGATCGTGGCGCGCGAGCTCGACATCCGCACGATCGACACGATCAGCGTGCGCTCCTACGACTGGCAGAAGCAGGCCGAGGCGACGGTGCTGAAGGCGCCGGACGCGGCGCTGATGGGCGACGGGACCGGGATTCTGGTGGTCGACGACCTCGTCGACACGGGCAAGACGCTGGAGCTGGTGCGCAGGCTCTACCCCAAGGCGCATTTCGCCACGGTCTATGCCAAGCCGCAGGGGCGGCCGATCGTCGACACCTACATCACCGAGGTGAGCCAGGACACATGGATCTTCTTCCCGTGGGACATGGCTCTGCAGTACGTCCGACCCTATCGCGGCGAATGACCGCGGCGCTTGCCCGCCGCGCGCGCGGCGGGTAAGGATCGCGCGGCGCGGGCGTGGCGGAACGGTAGACGCAGCGGACTCAAAATTCGCCGTCGCAAGACGTGTCGGTTCGAATCCGACCGCCCGCACCAAGACCCGCGCGATGGCAGGAATCCGGGCCACGCCTTATGGGTGATCGAGCATCTCGGTTCGATACTTGGGGGCTAGTTCCCCGGCAAGCTTCCCCTTGGCGGCCTGTTCCTCCTTGCTCACGGCGGGCGGCGGGGCGGTGCGGCTCTCGACCGGGACGCCGACGGCGAGGAAGAATTCGTCGAGGCCGGCCGGTGCGCACATGCAGAGCATGTGCGCGGTCGCGCCTGAGGCGTTCCGGAACCGGTGCGGAGCGTTGGCGGGGATGCTGACGGTGGCTGGCGCGCTGACGGTGCGGGTCTCGCCTCGGAAGGTGAACTCGAGCGTGCCTTCGAGAAGCGAGAACATCTCCTCGAAGTCGTGGCGGTGCGGCGGAGGGCCGCTGCCATCCGGGACCAGCATGTCGATCAGGCAGTAGCGGCCCTCGGTGTCCTTGCCGGACACGAGGATCGTGTAAGTGTCCCCGACGAGCGAGATGTGGGTCGCGTCCGGATCGTCCGGGTCGCGGACGGTCAACAGGCGGCTCGGGTCGTCGGCGGGGATCGGGCCGAGGTCTCCGTCGGCGGTGATCGAATGGTCGCTCACGTTGTTCTCCCTTGGCCGCTATCGGCGCAGAGTGTCGTACCTCGAAACCCGCTGCCGGGGCGATGGGTTCCTCGCGGTCGTGGCCGTGGAGGCGTGAATCCGGCCGTCTGAGGCCGCAGGCCGTGGCGCGGCGCGGCGCTATCGCGAGGGCGCGGATCCGGGTTGCACGGCATGCAAATCATGGCAAAGTCAGGGGGTCCTGGGCGCGGGCTCGGTTGACCTTGTGCGCTGCGGCAGATAAGCGTCGTCGGCGGCTTGCAATGCGGCTCCGGCGTTTCGGAGGCCGCTAGCGGAAGGAGGGTGGCACGGTGGACGAGCTTCTTCGCGAGTATCTGCCGATCCTGATCTTCCTCGGGCTCGCCATCGTCCTCGGCGTGGTTTTCCTCATCGCGGCGGCCGTGACGGCGCCCTACAATCCCGATCCGGAGAAGATTTCGGCCTACGAGTGCGGTTTCAACGCATTCGATGACGCGCGCATGAAATTCGACGTGCGCTTCTACCTGGTTTCGATCCTCTTCATCATCTTCGACCTCGAGGTCGCCTTCCTGTTTCCGTGGGCGACGGCCTTCCAGCACGTCGGGCACTTCGGCTTCTGGTCGATGATGGTGTTCCTCGGCGTGCTGACCATCGGGTTTGCCTACGAGTGGAAGAAGGGGGCTCTCGAATGGGAGTAGCCAACACCGAATCCCAGACCGCCATCGACGGCCGGATCATCGAGCCGGCGGCCGGGCGGCCGGGCGCGCACCTGCAGGGCGACCTCGTGACGCAGGCGCTGTCGAACGAACTCGCCGACAAGGGCTTTCTCGTCACCTCGACGGCGGCGGTCATCAACTGGGCGCGTACCGGCTCGCTGCACTGGATGACCTTCGGGCTCGCCTGCTGCGCGGTCGAGATGATCCAGGTGTCGATGCCGCGCTATGACGTCGAGCGCTTCGGCACCGCGCCGCGCGCCAGCCCGCGGCAGTCGGACCTGATGATCGTTGCCGGCACGCTGACCAACAAGATGGCCCCGGCGCTGCGCAAGGTCTACGACCAGATGCCGGAGCCGCGCTACGTGATCTCGATGGGGTCCTGCGCCAACGGCGGCGGCTACTATCACTACAGCTATTCCGTGGTGCGGGGCTGCGACCGGGTGGTGCCGGTCGACATCTACATTCCGGGCTGCCCTCCGACGGCGGAGGCGCTGCTCTACGGCATCCTGCAGCTGCAGCGGAAGATGCGGCGCACCGGCACGATCGTGCGCTGAGCGTCACGGCGGGACAGGGGGGAGAGGCATGGACGCAACTGCGCTCGACGACCTGAGGGAGTCGATCGGCCTGCGGCGCGAGGACGCGGTCCTCGCCAGCGCGGTGCTGTTCGGCGAGCTGACCGTGACCATCTCCGCGGCGTCGATCCCGACCTTCATCGCCTTCCTGCGCAGCGACCCGACCTGCCGCTTCACGACGCTCGTCGATATCTCGGCGATCGACTGGCCGAACCGCGAGCGGCGGTTCGACGTGGTCTACCACCTGCTGTCGATGCACCTGAACCAGCGCATCCGCGTCAGGGCCGAGGTCCACGAGGACGAGCTGGTGCCCTCGGTGACGTCGGAGTTCCCGGCCGCGGACTGGTACGAGCGCGAGGTCTTCGACATGTACGGGATCCTCTTCGCGGGGCACCCGGACCTGCGGCGGATCCTGACCGACTACGGCTTCCGGGGGCATCCGCTGCGCAAGGACTTCCCGACGACGGGCTATGTCGAGCTCCGTTACGACGAGGAGCAGAAGCGGGTGGTCTACGAGCCGGTGAAGCTGACGCAGGAGTATCGCCAGTTCGACTTCATGTCGCCGTGGGAGGGTGCGGAGTACATCCTGCCCGGCGACGAGAAGAAGACGGCGAGTCCTGATGGAGTGGCTCTTCGGGCTGGTCCTCGCGGCCGCGACCATCGTGCCGATGTGGCGGCTCTGCGACCGTGACGGGATCGCTCCCTTGTGGTCGCTGGTCGGCAGCTGGTTCACGGCTTCGCGGGGCACCTGCTGGTCCTCCTGCCGGTGATCTGGCAGCTCATCCACCGGCCGGAAAGGGTGGTTTGAGCATATCGGTCGCATCGGGTTGCCTTCGAGGTCGAGAAGCTCGACAGGCGCAGTCTGGGCCAGCGGCTGATGCGGGGTCCGCGGGGACGGCGCCATGACCGGTCGTGGCGCCTCGCGGATGCGATGTACCGCGATGCGGCGCCCGGGCACCGGGCGTATGCCGATACGCTGTTCCAGGCGTGGCGCGGACAGCCGGTGGGGGAGATCACGCCGGACTATGCCTACCTGAAGCCCGAGGTCTTCGCCGAGATGGCGGCGGTCGACCCGGACGTGCGGTTTCTCTTCATCATGCGCGATCCGATCGACCGGCTGGTCTCGGCGCTGCGGATGAGCATGCGCGCGCACGCGCACCGAGGCGCCGCAGATCGCGGCAATGGCGTTCGAGGATCGGCTCGAGAAGGCCGCCGTCGACCCCGAGGAACGCAACCTGCAGCTATCGCAGTACGACCGGACGATCGGGCGGCTCAGTTGGTCGTGTCGCCGGAGAAGATCGGCTATTTCTTCTACGAGACGATCCTGACGCAACCCGAGGTCGACCGTCTGACCGACTTTCTTGGAGTGGCGCGGCGGTCGGCGGACTTCGGCAAGCGCGTGCACGCTGCGCGTGGGGACGAGGGCGGGCTCGGCCGGTGATGGAGGCACGCCTCGCGGCGGTGCTGGCGCCGACCTATGGGTTCGTGCGGTCGCGGTTTGGCAGCCAGGTGCCGGCGCGCTGGCGCGCCATCGGTAAGGTGAACGAGGACGACGGCCTGATGGGGGTGTCGCAGGGATGATGGACAATGAACACGGCGACGTCCTGATCGGCGAACAGAAGATCCGCAACTTCAACATCAACTTCGGGCCGCAGCATCCGGCGGCGCACGGGGTTCTGCGGCTGGTGCTCGAGCTCGACGGCGAGATCGTCGAGCGCTGCGACCCGCATATCGGGCTGCTGCACCGCGGCACCGAGAAGCTGATGGAGAGCCGGACCTACCTGCAGAACCTGCCCTATCTCGACCGCCTCGACTACGTGGCGCCGATGAACCAGGAACATGCCTGGTGCCTCGCCATCGAGAAGCTGACCGATACGGCGATCACCCGGCGGGCGAGCCTGATCCGGGTGCTGTTCTGCGAGATCGGGCGCATCCTCAACCACCTGCTCAACGTGACGACGCAGGCGATGGACGTCGGCGCGCTGACCCCGCCGCTGTGGGGCTTCGTGCCGCGCGAGGAGCTGATGGTCTTCTACGAGCGCGCCAGCGGGGCGCGGCTCCATGCGGCGTACTTCCGGCCCGGCGGGGTCCATCAGGACCTGCCGCAGGATCTGATCGACGACATCGTGGTCTGGGCGCGCAAGTTCCCGAAGGTGCTCGACGACATCGAGACGCTGATCACCGAGAACCGCATCTTCAAGCAGCGCAACGTCGACATCGCCGTCGTCAGCGCCGAGGAGGCGCAGGCCTGGGGCTTCTCCGGGGTGATGGTCCGCGGCTCGGGCGTCGCCTGGGACCTGCGGCGGAGCCAGCCGTACGAGTTGTACGACGAGTTCGACTTCCAGATCCCGGTCGGCAAGAACGGCGACTGCTACGACCGGTATCTGTGCCGGATGTGGGAGATGCGCGAGTCGACCAAGATGATCCTGCAGGCCTGCGAGAAGCTCGACGCCTGCAAGGGCGAGGACGTGCTGGTGCGCGGCAAGCTGTCGCCGCCGCGCCGGAGCGAGATGAAGCGCTCGATGGAGGCGCTGATCCATCACTTCAAGCTCTACACCGAGGGCTTCCACGTTCCCGCCGGCGAGATCTACGCCGCGGTGGAGGCGCCGAAGGGCGAGTTCGGCGTCTATCTGGTCAGCGACGGCAGCAACAAGCCGTACAAGGTCAAGCTGCGCGCGCCGGGCTTCTCGCATCTCGCGGCGATGGACCACCTGTGCAAGGGCCACATGCTCGCGGACGTCGCCGCGGTGATCGGTTCGCTCGACATCGTGTTCGGGGAGGTCGATCGATGAGCCTCTCCGCTGCCACGAAGGATCGTTTCTGATGCTGCGCCGTCTCCATCACGAGCAGCCCGCCCACTTCGCCTTCACGCCGGGGAACCGCGAGTGGGCGGAGGGGCAGATTGCCAAGTACCCGGAGGGGCGGCAGGCGAGTGCGGTGATCCCGCTGCTCTGGCGGGCGCAGGAGCAGGAGGGCTGGGTGACCAAGCCCGCGATCGAGGAGATCGCGCGGATGCTCGATCTCGCCACGATCCGCGTGCTCGAGGTCGCGACCTTCTATTTCATGTTCCAGCTGCAGCCGGTTGGCAGCGTCGCGCATGTGCAGGTCTGCGGGACGACAAGCTGCATGATCTGCGGGGCCGAGGACCTGATGCGGGTCTGCCGCGAGAAGATCGCGCCGCGGCCGCACGAGGTTTCGGCGGACGGCAAGTTCTCGTGGGAGGAGGTCGAGTGCCTCGGGGCCTGCGCCAACGCGCCGATGGCCCAGATCGGCAAGGATTTCTACGAGGACCTGAGCAGCGAGAGCTTTGCCGGGGTGCTCGACGCGCTGGCGCGTGGCGAGGTGCCGCGGCCGGGGTCGGTCACCGGGCGGTTCGCCTCCGAGCCGGCTGGCGGCCTGACCGCCCTGAGCGAGGCGCCGCGGCATCAGGACGCCAATGCCTCGGTGACGATCGCGCTGGCGCAGGGCGACACGGTGGATCGGATTACCGGCGAGCCGGCGGTGCCCTTCCGGCACGGCGGCGGCTCGCGGGCGCCGCGCATCGACGAGAGCGAGGAAAGCGAACCGGCCCCGGCCGTGGTGGCGCACAAGCCTGCCGGGCTGGCGGCGCCGCGCGGCGACAGGGCGGACGATCTCAAGCTGATCAAGGGCGTCGGTCCGGCGCTGGAGGATCTGCTGCACCGGCTCGGCTTCTGGCACTTCGACCAGATCGCCGGCTGGACGCCCGAAGAGGTGGCCTGGGTCGACGACAATCTGGAAGAGTTCAAGGGACGCGTGACGCGGGACGGCTGGGTCGAACAGGCCCGGGAGCTCGCCGAGGAAGGCGAGACGCCGCACGCGCAGGAACAGATCCGCGAGGAATGATGGCGGACGCGAGGGAGATGAACGATGGCCGGTAAGACTGCAGTACGGGACGACGTTCTCTGGTCGGTGGTCTGGTGGGCCATCGCGCTGGCTGCGGCGATCGTCGTCTTCTTCATCCTGTCGCTGCTGATCGCCGATGATCCGGCGGCCGGGCTGATCTTCGGCGCGGTCGCCTTCATGGTGGTCGGCGGGCTGATGGTGCGGTTCGGCCCCGGGCCGGGGCCGAACCAGGATGTCTGGCCGGGGATGAACGGGATTCCGTCGATGACGCACTCGGGGCCGCCGCTGGCGCCCCACGCTGCGCCGGCGGCTCCGGCTCATGCGCCGGTTGCGCCTGTGCGTGCGCCGTGCTGTCAGCCTGTCGCTGTTGAGCCTGTGGCGGCGCCCGCGCAGCCGGTCGCGGCGCTGGCGGAGGTCGAGACGCCGCCGCCGGGGACCGGGATCAGCGAGCGGGTGCGCGAGGCGGCCAAGTCCGCCGGCGCGGCGGCGAAGGCGATGGCGGCCGACCTGTCGGCGCCGGTGCCGGAGCCGAGCCGTCCGGCGGCGCTGGCCGCACCGGAGGGGGACGGTCGCCGACGATCTCAAGAAGATCAAGGGCGTCGGGCCGAAGCTCGAGGAGCTGTTGCACTCGCTCGGGCTTTATCATTTCTCGCAGGTTGCGGCCTGGGGTCCGTCGGAGGTGGCGTGGATGGACTCGAACCTCGAGGGCTTCTTCGGGCGGGTGACGCGGGACGACTGGGTTGGTCAGGCGAAAATCCTCGCTGCGGGCGGAGAGACGCAGTTCTCGAAGCGCGTGGACGACGGCGAGGTCTACTGAGGGGCCCGGCTGGGGTCAGAGGGAAAGACGCGGATGCTGGCGGACAAGGACCGGATCTTCACGAACATCTACGGGATGTTCGACCGCAGCCTCGCAGGGGCGCGGGCGCGCGGGCATTGGGACAATACCGCCGGCATCATTGCCATGGGCCGCGACAAGATCGTCGAGGAGATGAAGATCTCCGGCCTGCGCGGGCGCGGCGGGGCGGGCTTTCCGACCGGGCTGAAGTGGTCGTTCATGCCGAAGGGCTCGGACGGGCGGCCGCATTATCTGGTTGTGAACGCTGACGAATCCGAGCCGGCCACCTGCAAGGACCGCGAGATCCTGCGGCACGATCCGCATACGCTGATCGAGGGCTGCTTCGTCGCCGGCTTCGCGATGGGGGCGCATACCGCGTGGATCTACGTTCGCGGCGAGTTCATCCGCGAGCGGGAGTCGCTGCAGGCGGCGATCGACGAATGCTATGACGCGGGGCTGCTCGGGCCGAATGCCTGCGGCACGGGATGGGACTTCGACGTGAAGGTCCATCATGGGGCCGGCGCCTATATCTGCGGCGAGGAGACGGCGCTGCTCGAGAGCCTGGAAGGGCGCAAGGGGATGCCGCGGCTGAAGCCGCCTTTTCCTGCGAATACGGGGCTTTACGGGTGCCCGACCACGGTCAACAACGTCGAGTCGATTGCGGTGGCGCCGACGATCTTGCGGCGCGGCGGGGCGTGGTTCGCGGGGTTCGGGCGGCCGAACAATGCGGGGACGAAGCTGTTCGGGATGACCGGGCATGTGAACAATCCCTGCGTCGTCGAAGAGGCGATGTCGATCTCGATGAAGGAGCTCATCGAGAAGCATGGCGGCGGCGTGCGGGGCGGGTGGAAGAACCTGAAGGCCGTGATTCCGGGCGGGGCGTCGTGCCCGATCATCCCGGCGGATCTCTGCGAGACGGCGATCATGGACTACGACGGGATGCGGGAGCTGAAGTCGAGCTTCGGCACCGCCTGCATGATCGTGATGGACCAGCAGACCGACGTCATCAAGGCGATCTGGAGATTGTCCAAGTTTTTCAAGCATGAAAGCTGCGGACAGTGCACGCCTTGCCGTGAGGGGACGGGCTGGATGATGCGGGTCATGGACCGGCTCGTCACCGGCGACGCGGAGCCGGAAGAGATCGACATGCTGCTCGACGTGACCAAGCAGGTCGAGGGACACACGATCTGCGCGCTCGGGGATGCGGCGGCGTGGCCGATCCAGGGGCTGATCCGGCACTATCGCAACGAGATCGAGGACCGGATCAAGGCGAAGCGGACGGGGCGGGTCAGCGCCGTGGCGGCGGAGTGAGGAAAGTGCAGCGGAAACAAAGGTTAACGCCGAAAAGTTCCATGCACAATCCATGCACAACGCATGCACAAACCATGCACCACCCTTGCGGCTTTGCGGCAAAGGTTAACGGGGTTAACGGGGCGCGGGGATGACGGAGAACGCCAGGCATCTCGCCCAGCTCAACGTCGGACGGCTCGTCGCCGAGACCGACGATCCGCGCGTGGCCGAGTTCATGGCGGCGCTGGACCGGGTCAACGGGCTCGGCAAGCGGATGCCGGGGTTCGTGTGGATGATGGAGGGCTCGGGCGAGCCGGGGACCGGCAACACCGAGACCAAGCTCGACGGGGATACCCGCTACGTCTCGAACCTGACGGTCTGGGAGAACGTCGAGAGCCTCGAGCACTTCGTCTGGAACACCGTGCATCGCCAGTTCTACGAGCGGCGGGCCGACTGGTTCGAGCTGCTCGGCGACAAGCATCTGGTGATGTGGTGGGTGCCGGCCGGGCACCGGCCGACGCTCGACGAGGCGATGGAGCGGCTCGCGCATCTGCGGGCGCACGGGGACAGCGATCAGGCCTTCGGCTGGGCGCATCTTGAAGCGGCGCGGCTGTGGCGGGTGAAGGCCTGCGGCACGATGGCGGCGGAGTAGGGCGATGGAAACGACGACGACGGTCGAGAGCTACGGCTTCCACGGCTTCGGGATCATCCCGATCCTGATCATCCTGGCGCTGGCGGTGATCCCCTACTGGAAGATCTGGTCGCGGACCGGGCATTCGGGCGCCTGGGCGCTGTTGATGCTGGTGCCGCTCGCCAACCTCATTTCCCTCTGGGTGCTGGCCTTCAAGGAATGGCCGGCGCTGCGTGACAGGAACCGCCCATGACCGACCTGCGCAAAGTCATCATCGACGGGGTCGAGATCGAGGTCGATCCGCGGCTGACGCTGCTTCAGGCGTGCGAGCAGGCCGGGGTCGAGGTGCCGCGCTTCTGCTATCACGAGCGGCTGAGCATCGCCGGCAACTGCCGGATGTGCCTGGTCGAGGTGGTCGGTGGGCCGCCGAAGCCGACGGCGTCCTGTGCGGTGCAGGTGAAGGACATGCGGCCGGGGCCCGAGGGCCAGCCGCCGGTGATCAAGACCAAGTCGCCGATGGTCAAGAAGGCCCGCGAAGGGGTGATGGAGTTCCTGCTCATCAACCATCCGCTCGATTGTCCGATCTGCGATCAGGGCGGCGAGTGCGACCTGCAGGACCAGGCGATGGCCTACGGCGTCGATTTCAGCCGCTACCGCGAGCCGAAGCGGGCGGCGGTGGACATGGATCTCGGGCCGCTGGTCGCGACCTGCATGACGCGGTGCATTTCGCTGCACGCGGTGCGTGCGGTTCATCACCGAGGTCGCGGGCGTGCCGGAGATGGGGCAGATCGGGCGCGGCGAGGACAGCGAGATTACCAGCTATCTCGGGCAGATGCTGACGAGCGAGATGCAGGGGAATGTCATCGACCTCTGCCCGGTCGGGGCGCTGACGTCGAAGCCCTATGCGTTCACGGCGCGGCCGTGGGAGCTGACCAAGACCGAGTCGATCGACGTGATGGATGCGCTCGGCTCGCAACGTCCGGGTCGATGCGAAGGGCCGCGAGGTCATGCGGATCATGCCGCGCAACCATGACGGCGTGAACGAGGAATGGCTGGCGGATCGGTCGCGCTTCGTCTGGGACGGGCTGCGGCGGCAGCGGCTGGACAAGCCTGTACATTCGTGTCGGCGGGCGGCTGAAGGCGGCGACCTGGGGCGAGGCGTTCCGGGCGATTGCCGGGGCGGTGAAGGGCAGGAAGGTCGCGGGGCTGGTCGGCGATCTGGTGTCGACCGAAGCGGCCTTCGCGCTGAAGGAACTGGTGACGGGGCTCGGCGGGACGGTCGAGTGCCGGACGGACGGGGCGAAGCTGCCGGCGGGGAACCGTGGCGGCTATGTCGGGACGGCGACGATTGCCGATATCGACGCGGCGCAGGGGATCGTGCTGGTCGGGACCAACCCGCGGATCGAGGCGCCGGTGCTGAACGCGCGCATCCGCAAGGTGTGGACCACGGGGACGAGCGTTGCGGTGGTCGGCGAGGCGGTGGACCTCACCTATCCCTATGACCACCTCGGGACCGGGCGCGAGGCGCTCGAGACGCTGGTCGGCAAGGACCGCGACGACGACGTCAAGGACGTGCCGACGGTGGTGATCGTCGGGCAGGGGGCGCTGACCGGCGCGGACGGCGAGGCGGTGCTCGGTGCCGTCATGGCCTTCTGCGAGGCGACGGCCTCGAAGCTGCTGGTGCTGCATACGGCGGCGAGCCGGGTTGGCGCGATGGACGTCGGGTGCACGACGGACGGCGGCCTCGACGCGGCGCTCGATGGGGCAGAGGTGGTCTACAACCTCGGCGCCGACGAGATCGACGTGCCGGCCGGGCCGTTCGTGATCTATCAGGGGAGCCACGGCGACCGGGGTGCGCACCGGGCGGACGTGATCCTGCCGGGGGCGGCCTGGGTCGAGGAGTCGGGGGTCTTCGTCAACACCGAGGGGCGGCCGCAGATGGCGAACCGCGCGGGCTTTCCGCCGGGCGAGGCGCGCGAGAACTGGGCGATCCTGCGGGCGCTGTCGGCGGAGATCGGGCAGCCGTTGCCGTTCGACAGCCTTGCGGCGCTGCGCAAGGCGATGGTGGCGGCGGTGCCGCATCTCGCCGCAATCGACCGGGTGCCGGAAAACGCGTGGACCCCGCTGGCGCGGGCGGCTATGTCGGGCGGCGATTTCGTTTCGGCGCGTGCAGCAACATTACCTGTCGAACCCGGTGCAGCGGGCGAGCGAGGTGATGGCGGACCTGGCGCGGCTGGCGAGCGAGCGTGTGCAGAAGATGGCGGCGGAGTAGGGGATGGACGTCGGATTCTTCACCCACGGCTTCGGGCTGTTCCTGCTGGTTCTCGGGCAGTGCCTGCTGGTCATCGTCATCGTTCTGGTGAGCCTCGCGTTCCTGATGTACGCGGACCGCAAGATCTGGGCGGCGGTGCAGCTGCGCCGCGGGCCGAACGTGGTGGGCCCGTGGGGCCTGCTGCAGAGCTTCGCCGACCTGCTCAAGTACGTGATCAAGGAAATCGTCATCCCGGCGGGCGCCGACAAGGCGGTGTTCTTCCTCGCGCCGATGGTGTCGTTCGTGCTGCCGGTGATCGTCTGGGCGGTGATCCCGTGGGCGCCGGGCTGGGTGATCTCCGACATGAACGTCGGGATCCTGTTCATCTTCGCGATCTCGTCGCTGCACGTGTACGCGATCATCATGGGCGGGTGGGCTTCGAACTCGAAGTATCCGTTCCTGGGCGCGCTGCGCTCGGCGGCGCAGATGATCTCCTACGAGGTGTCGCTGGGCTTCATCATCGTCGGCGTGCTGATCACCACGGGATCGCTGAACCTGACGAATATCGTGCTGGCGCAGGAGGGGGGCTGGGGTCTGTTCTCCTGGTACTGGCTGCCGCACTTCCCGATGGTGGTGCTGTTCTTCATCTCGGCGCTGGCCGAGACCAACCGGCCGCCGTTCGACCTGCCCGAGGCGGAGTCGGAGTTGGTGGCGGGGTATCAGGTCGAGTATTCGTCGACGCCGTTCCTCTTGTTCATGATCGGCGAGCTGATGAGCATCTTCTTCATGTGCGCGCTGATCAGCGTGCTGTTCTTCGGGGGGTGGCTGTCGCCGATCCCGTTGATACCGGACGGCGCGCTGTGGCTGTTCCTGAAGATGCTCGCGGTGTTCTTCATGTTCGCGATGGTGAAGGCGATCGTGCCCCGCTACCGCTACGACCAGCTGATGCGGATCGGGTGGAAGGTCTTCCTGCCGTTGTCGCTCGGGTGGGTGGTGTTCGTCGGGTTGGCGGCGCAGTACGGCTGGTTCTGGGGAACCTACCAGCGCTGGATCGGGAGCTGATCTGATGGGAATTCCGATAGGTCGGGCAACCTGGTACTTCTTTCTCGGGGATTTCATCTCCGGGTTCGGGATCGGGATGAAGTACTTCTTCAAGCCGAAGGAGACGCTGAACTATCCCTACGAGAAGGGGCCGCTCAGCCCGCGCTTCCGGGGCGAGCATGCGCTGCGGCGTTATGCGAACGGCGAGGAGCGGTGCATCGCCTGCAAGCTCTGCGAGGCGATCTGTCCGGCGCAGGCGATCACCATCGACGCGGAGCCGCGGGACGACGGGTCGCGGCGGACGACGCGCTACGACATCGACATGACGAAGTGCATCTACTGCGGCTTCTGCCAGGAGGCCTGCCCGGTGGATGCGATCGTCGAGGGGCCGAATTTCGAGTTCGCGACCGAGACGCGCGAGGAGCTGTTCTACGACAAGGCCAAGCTGCTCGCGAACGGGGATCGGTGGGAGGCGGAGATCGCCCGCAACCTCGAGCTCGACGCGCCGTATCGCTGAGGAGGGGAAGCGCATGGCCGTCTTCAGTTTCTACTTCTTCGCGATCGTCGCCGTCGTCTCGGGCGTGCTGGTGATCTTTGCCCGCAACCCGGTGCATTCGGTGCTGTGGCTGATCCTCGCCTTCTTCGCGGCGTCGGGGCTGTTCGTGCTGCTCGGCGCCGAGTTCGTGGCGATGCTGATGCTGATCGTCTACGTCGGGGCGGTCGCCGTGCTGTTCCTCTTCGTGGTGATGATGCTCGACGTCGACTTCGCGGCGCTGCGCGAGGGCATGGCGAAGCTGATGCCGGTCGGGCTGCTGATCGCGCTGGTGCTGCTGGTCCAGCTCGGCTTTGCCTTCGGGGCCTGGGAGGTCAACGACCAGGCGATCTCGATGCGGGCGGCGGTGGCGCCGCCGCCGGAGGTGATCGACAACACGACCGCGCTCGGGATGCTGATCTACACGAAATACGTGTTCCTGTTCCAGATGGCGGGGCTGGTGCTGCTGACGGCGATGATCGGGGCGATCGTCCTGACCTTGCGCAAGCGGACGACGGTGAAGCGGCAGGACGTGCTGACGCAGATGTACCGCGATCCCAAGGAAGCGGTGCAGCTGGTCGATATCAAGCCGGGACAGGGCGCATGAGCGGGCGGGGCGCGGCCGTGGGCCGGTTCGGAGGGATGGGGCTATGATCGGGCTGGGGCACTACCTGACGGTCGCGGCGATCCTGTTCGTGACGGGGATCTTCGGGATCTTCGTCAACCGCAAGAACATCATCATCATCCTGATGTCGATCGAGCTGATGCTGCTGGCGGTGAACATCAACCTCGTCGCCTTCTCCGCGCACCTGGGCGATCTGGTCGGGCAGATCTTCACGCTGTTCGTGCTGACGGTTGCCGCGGCCGAGGCCGCGATCGGGCTCGCCATTCTCGTCTGCTTCTTCCGGAACACCGGGACGATCGCGGTCGAGGACATCAACGTGATGAAGGGCTGAGCCGTGGTCACGATCATCCTGCTCGCGCCGCTGCTCGGCGCCATCGTCTGCGGGCTTCGGGCACAAGTGGCTCGGCGAGAGGGGCGCGACCTATACCGCGACCGGCATCCTGTTCTTCGTCTGCGTGCTGTCGTGGATCGTCTTCCTGACCTTCGACGGGGTGACGCGGAGCGAGCCGCTGTTCCGGTGGATCGTGTCGGGGTCGCTGGCGGCCGACTGGGGCGTGCGGCTGGACCGGCTGACGGCGATCATGCTGATCGTGGTGACGACGGTCTCGTCGCTCGTGCACCTCTATTCGCTCGGCTACATGGCGCATGACGACAACTGGAAGCACCACGAGAGCTACAAGCCGCGGTTCTTCGCCTACCTGTCGTTCTTCACCTTCGCCATGCTGGCGCTGGTCACGGCCGACAACCTGCTGCAGATGTTCTTCGGCTGGGAGGGCGTCGGTGTCGCCTCCTACCTGCTGATCGGCTTCTACTATCGCAAGGCGAGCGCGAACAACGCGGCGATGAAGGCGTTCATCGTCAACCGGGTCGGCGACTTCGGCTTCCTGATGGGGATCTTCACGCTCTACGTGCTGGTCAACTCGGTCGACTTCACCACGATCTTCGAGGCGGCGCCGACCTTTGCCACGCAGGAGTTCCACTTCCTGTGGCGGGACTGGAACGCGGCCGAGGTGGCCTCGGTGCTGCTCTTCATCGGCGCGATGGGCAAGTCGGCGCAGCTCTTCCTGCACACCTGGCTGCCGGACGCGATGGAAGGCCCGACGCCGGTCTCCGCCCTCATCCATGCGGCGACGATGGTCACGGCGGGCGTGTTCCTGGTCTGCCGGATGTCGCCGGTGCTGGAGTGGGCGCCGCATGCGCTGACCTTCATCACCTTCATCGGTGCGACGACCGCGTTCTTCGCGGCGACGGTCGGGCTGGTGCAGAACGACATCAAGCGCGTCATCGCCTATTCGACCTGCTCGCAGCTCGGCTACATGTTCGTGGCGGCCGGGGTCGGGGCCTATCCGGCGGCGATGTTCCACCTGTTCACGCACGCCTTCTTCAAGGCGCTGCTGTTCCTCTGCGCCGGCTCGGTGATCCATGCGATGCACCACGAGCAGGACATGCGGAACTACGGCGGGCTGCGGAAGAAGATCCCGCTGACCTTCTGGGCGATGATGATCGGCACGCTGGCGATCACCGGCGTCGGCATCCCGCTGACCCATATCGGCTTCGCCGGCTTTCTTTCCAAGGACGCGATCATCGAGAGCGCCTGGGCGGGGAGCAACGGGGCGGCGCACTATGCCTTCTGGCTGCTGGTGATCTCGGCGCTGTTCACGAGCTTCTACTCGTGGCGGCTGATGTTCATGACCTTCTATGGCGAGCCGCGCGGCGACCATCATGCCTATGACCACGCGCACGAGAGCCCGAACACCATGCTGATCCCGCTCGGGGTGCTGGCGGCGGGCGCGATCCTCGCGGGCATGGTCTGGTACAAGCCGTTCTTCGGCGACCATCATGCGATGAACGCCTTCTTCGGCATCCCGGCGCATGAGCAGGCCGAGGCGGTGGAGCCGGCGGCGGTGGACGCGAGCCATGCCGAGGTTGCGCCGGCGGCCGAGGGCGACCATGCCGCGACGGCGATGACCGAGGCGCCGGCTGCAACGGAGGCTCCGGCTGACGCGGAGGCTCCGGCTGCGACGGCGATGACGGAAGCGCCGGCGGCCGAGGGACAGGCGGCGCCGGCTGACGCGCACGCGTCGGCGGAAGGGGCGCACGAGGTTCCGGGGACGGGCGGGGCGATCTTCTTCGGGCCGGAGAACGAGACGATCGAGCGCGCGCACGACTCGCCGGCCTGGGTGAAGGTGTCGCCGTTCTTCGCGATGCTGCTCGGCTTCGTCGTCGCCTACTGGTTCTACATCGTCGATCCGAGCCGGCCGGTGGCGCTGGCGCGGTTGCAGCCGGCGCTCTACCGCTTCCTGCTCAACAAGTGGTATTTCGACGAGCTCTACGACTTCCTCTTCGTGCGGCCGGCGCGCTGGATCGGGTCCTTCCTGTGGAAGGATGGCGACATGCGGACCATCGACGGCTTCCTCAACGGCCTCGCCATGGGGATCGTGCCCTTGGGTCACGCGGATCGCGGGCCGGTGGCAGTCCGGTTATGTCTTCCACTACGCCTTCGCCATGGTGCTGGGACTGCTGTTCCTGATGCTCTGGCTCGGCCTCGGGATCGGGCGCTGACATGAACAGTCTCCTGTCTCTGGTCACCTTCCTGCCGATGATCGGCGCCGTCGTGCTGCTGGTCTTCCTGCGCGGCGACGATCCGCTGGCGCGGCGCAACGCCAAGCTGCTGGCGCTGTTCACCACGACGGCGACCTTCCTGCTGTCGCTGTTCATCCTCGCGGGGTTCGAGCCGGCGAATACCGGCTTCCAGTTCGTCGAGGAGCGGGCCTGGCTGGGCGGGCTCACCTACAAGATGGGCGTCGACGGCATCTCGGTGCTGCTCGTGATGCTGACGACGATCATCATGCCGCTGGCGATCGCGGCGAGCTGGAACGTCACCACCCGCGTCAAGGAGTACATGGTCGCCTTCCTGATCCTCGAGACGTTCATGCTGGGCGTGTTCACCGCGCTCGACCTCGTGCTCTTCTACGTGTTCTTCGAGGGCAGCCTGATCCCGATGTTCCTGATCATCGGGGTCTGGGGCGGGTCGAACCGGGTCTATGCGGCCTTCAAGTTCTTCCTCTACACCTTCTTCGGCTCGGTGCTGATGCTGGTCGCGATGATCGCGATGTACATGCAGGCCGGGACGACCGACATCCCGACGCTGATGGGCTACACCTTCCCGTCGGAGACGCTGCACGTGCTCGGCTTCACGGTGACGGGCGGGATGCAGACGCTGCTCTTCCTCGCCTTCTTCGCGAGCTTCGCGGTCAAGATGCCGATGTGGCCGGTGCACACCTGGCTGCCGGACGCCCACGTCCAGGCGCCGACGGCGGGGTCGGTGATCCTTGCGGCGATCCTGCTCAAGATGGGCGGCTACGGGTTCCTGCGGTTCAGCCTGCCGATGTTCCCGGTGGCGTCGGACCTGCTCGCCAACTTCGTCTTCGCCCTGTCGGTCATCGCCATCATCTACACGAGCCTCGTGGCGATGATGCAGGAGGACATGAAGAAGCTGATCGCCTACTCGTCGGTCGCGCACATGGGCTTCGTCACCATGGGGATCTTCGCGATCAACCAGCAGGGGCTGGACGGGGCGATGTTCCAGATGATCAGCCACGGCTTCGTCTCGGGGGCGCTGTTCCTCATCGTCGGCGTGATCTACGACCGGATGCACACCCGCGAGATCGCCGCCTACGGCGGTCTGGTGATCCGGATGCCGGTGTTCGCGCTGGTCTTCATGCTCTTCACCATGGGCAACGTCGGGTTGCCGGGGACGAGCGGCTTTGTCGGCGAGTTTCTGACGCTGTCCGGCGTCTTCCAGGTCTCGACGTGGGTGGCGTTCTTCGCGGCGACCGGGGTGATCTTCTCGGCCTGCTATGCGCTCTGGCTCTATCGCCGGGTGGTCTTCGGGGATCTCATCAAGGAGAGCCTCAAGACGATCAAGGACATGAGCCGGCGCGAGAAGCTGATCTTCGCGCCCCTCGTCGTCGCCACGCTGGCGCTCGGGGTCTATCCGTCGTTCATCCTCGACATCATCAGCCCCGCCATGGCGGCGCTGGTCGATCATACCCAGACGGCGATCGCGGCTACGGCCACGACCTTCGCCGCGAACTGAGGGGCCTCGCGTATGCTCTCCGAGAACCTCAACGTCGTTGCACCCGAGGTGGTGGTGGCGCTCTTCGCCATGGCCGGCCTGATGTGGGGCGCCTATTCGCGGCGTGAGGTCGGCGGGCCGCTGCTCTGGGCCTCGTGCCTGATGCTGGTGGCGGTCGGGCTCTTCATCGGCTTCCAGCCGGAGGGGACGCGGACGGCCTTCGACGGGTCGTTCGTCTCGGACGGCTTCGCGCGCTTCGCCAAGGTGCTGATCCTGTTCGGCGCCGCCGCGGCGCTGGCGATGAGCCACGACTACCTGACCAAGACCGGGCTGATGAAGTTCGAGTTCCCGGTGCTGATCCTGCTGGCGACGGTGGGGATGATGACCATGGTCTCGGCGCGGGACCTGATCGTGCTCTACGTCGGCCTGGAGCTGCAGTCGCTGGCGCTCTACGTCGTGGCGGCGTTCCGGCGCGACTCGCTGCGCTCGACCGAGGCGGGGCTGAAGTATTTCGTCCTCGGGTCGCTGTCGTCGGGCTTGCTGCTCTACGGGGCGAGCCTGACCTACGGCTATGCCGGGACGACGAGCTTTGCGGGAATTTCGGAGATCATCGGGACGGCGGAGCTGCCGATCGGGTTGATCTTCGGGCTGGTGTTCCTGTCGGCGGGGATCGCGTTCAAGGTCTCGGCGGCGCCGTTCCACATGTGGACGCCGGACGTCTACGAAGGCTCGCCGACGCCGGTGACGGCGTTCTTTGCCGGGGCGCCGAAGGCGGCGGCGGCGATCATGTTCGCGCGGCTGCTGTTCGATGCCTTCGGCGGAGCGGTGTCGGACTGGCAGCAGATCCTGTCGTTCCTGTCGGTGGCGTCGATGTTCCTCGGGGCCTTCGCGGCGATCGGGCAGCGCAACATCAAGCGGCTGATGGCCTATTCGTCGATCAGTCACATGGGCTATGCGCTGATGGGGCTGGCGGCGGGGACGCAGCAGGGGGCGCAGTCGCTGCTGATCTATCTCGCGATCTACGTGACGATGAACGTCGGCGTCTTCGCCTTCATCCTCAACATGGAGCGCGACGGGAAGCCGGTGACCGACATCGCCTCGCTCGGTCTCTACAGCAAGACCGATCCGGCGCGGGCGGCGGCGCTGGCGGTGCTGATGTTCAGCCTTGCGGGCGTGCCGCCGCTGGTCGGCTTCTTCGGGAAGTTCTACGTGCTGCTCGCGGCGGTGCAGGCCGGGCTGGTCTGGCTGGCGGTGGCCGGTGTGGTCGCCAGCGTGATCGGCGCCTTCTACTACCTGCGCATCGTCTATCTCATGTACTTCGGCGAGCCGGCGGAGCCGCTCGACGGGCGGATGCCGACGCTGCACTGGGCGATGCTGGCGCTGTCGTCGCTGGCGATGGTGGTCGGGATCGTCAACCTCTTCGGGGTCGAGACGCTGGCGGCTGCTGCGGCGGCGACGCTGGTTCCCTGACGCATGGAACACTGGCCGGCCGGGGTCGGCCGCGAGATCCACGAGACGCTGGACAGCACCAATGCCGAGGCCCTGCGCCGCGCCGCTGCGGGCGAGGCGGGACCGCTCTGGGTGCTCGCGCGCGCGCAGACGGCGGCGCGGGGGCGGCGCGGGCGGGCCTGGTCTTCGCCGGAAGGGAATTTCGCGGCGAGCTTCCTGATGAAGCCGCCGGGGCAGATGGCGCTGCGCTCGTTCGTGGCGGCGCTCGGGCTGCATGAGGCGATGGTGACGCTGACCGGGCGGCCGGAGCTGTTCGCGCTGAAGTGGCCGAACGACGTGCTGCTGTCGGGCGGCAAGCTCGCGGGCATCCTGCTCGAGAGCGGGGCGCACGGGACGCTGGTCATCGGCATCGGGGTCAACCTCGTGGCCGCGCCCGATCCGGGGACGCTGGAGCCGGGAGCGGTGCGGCCGGTGAGCCTGCTCGAGGCGACGGGATTGCGGGTGAGCCCGGAGGAGATGCTCGGCGCGCTCGCCCCGGCGGTACAGCGCTGGGAGGAGCGGCTGTCGGACGAGGGCTTCGCCCCGATCCGCGCGGCCTGGCTGGCGCGGGCGACACGGATCGGCGAGGACATCGTCGCGCGGCTGCCCGGGCGCGAGGTCGCCGGGCGTTTCGAGACGGTGGACGAGAGCGGCGCGATCGTGCTCGCGACCGCGGAAGGGCGGGTGGTGCTGCCTGCGGCCGACATCCATTTCGCCGCGGCGGAGGGCGCCCGTGCTCCTCGCGATTGACGTCGGCAACACCAACATGGTCTTCGCGGTCCACGACGGGCGGGCGGTGGTTTCCGAATGGCGCTGCCATACCGACCGGCAGCGGACGGCGGACGAATACTGGGTCTGGCTGCACGAGCTGATGCGCAACGACGGCATCACCGAGCGCATCGAGCGGGTGGTGATCTCCTCGGTCGTGCCTCAGGTGGTCTTCAACCTGCGCGTCCTCGCCGACCGCTACTTCGATACCCGGCCGCTCGTCGTCGGCAAGCCCGAGGTGAAGATCGGCCCGCGGCCGCGCGTCGATCCGACGACGACGGTCGGCGCCGACCGGCTGGTCAATACCGTCGGTGCCTTCGATCGCTACGGCGGCAACCTCATCGTCGTCGACTTCGGCACGGCGACGACGCTCGACGTGGTCGGTGCGGACGGCGCCTACGAGGGCGGGGTGATCGCGCCCGGGGTCAACCTGTCGCTGAAGGCGCTGCACGATGCCGCCGCGGCGCTGCCCTTCATCGACGTGACCAAGCCCGACCGGGTGGTGGGCACGAATACCGTGGCCTGCATGCAGTCGGGGATATACTGGGGGTACATCGGCCTGATCGAGGGGATCTGCGCCCGCATCCGCGTGGAGCGCGCCGAGGCGATGACCGTCATAGGAACCGGGGGGCTGTCCACCCTCTTTGCTCAAGGGACAGATGTGCTGCAGAAGATCGACACCGACCTGACCATTCACGGTCTCGTCCTGATCGATCGCATGAACAGGGAGTGACGACGACCGCATGGCTAAACCGGACCGGCTGATCTACCTGCCCCTCGGGGGGGCGGGCGAGATCGGCATGAACATGTACCTCTACGGCTTTGGGCCGGAGGGGGCGGAACGCTTCATCCTGATCGACGTCGGGGTTTCCTTCCCGACGATGGAGTCGACGCCCGGCGTCGACCTCATCATGGCCGATCCAGCCTGGATACAGGCGCGGGCCGATCGGCTCGAGGCGATCTTCATCACCCATGGCCACGAGGATCACCTCGGTGCCCTCGGGCTGCTCTGGCACCGGCTGAAGAAGCCGGTCTATGCCCGGCGCTTCACCGCGGCGCTGGCCAAGGCGAAGATGGAGCGCGCCGGCCAGCCGACCGACGAGGTGCGGCAGGTCGATGCCTGGCCCCACGTCGTCCACGCCGGGCCGTTCACGGTCGGCTTCATGCCGATCGCGCATTCGATCCCCGAGGCGTCGGCGCTGATCATCGACACGCCGCTCGGGCGGATCTTCCACTCCGCCGACTTCAAGGCCGACCCGACGCCGATCGTCGGCGAGCCCTTCGACGCGGAGGCGCTGCGCGCCGTTGGCGACAGCGGCGTCCGGGTGCTGACCTGCGACTCGACCAACGTCTTCAACGCCCACCCCGGGCGCTCGGAAGCGACGCTGACCGAGCCGATCGGGCAGTTGATGCAGGAGGCGAAGTCGCTCGTCGTCGCCACCACCTTCGCCTCGAACGTCGCCCGGCTGAAGACGCTGGCCGAGGCCGGGCGGGCGGCGGGGCGTCACATCGTCGTCCTCGGGCGGGCGATGAACACCATGCTGCGCACCTCCCACGCAGCCGAGGTGCTCGGCGATTTCCCCGAGATCCTCGACCCGCTCGACATCGACACCGTGCCGCGCGACCGCCTGCTGGTGCTCGCGACCGGCAGTCAGGGCGAGCGCCGGGCGGCTTCGGCGCAGCTGGCGCAGGGGCGCTACATGGGGCTGGAGCTGAAGGCGGGGGACACCTTCCTGTTCTCGTCCAAGACCATTCCCGGCAACGAGGTCTCGGTCGGGCGCATCCTCAATCTCCTGAGCGAGAAGGGGGTGAAGGTCATCGACGAGAGCGACGGGCACTACCACGTCTCGGGTCACGCCAACCGTCCCGATCTGGTGACGCTGCAGACGCTGCTCCGGCCGAAGATGCTGGTGCCGATGCACGGCGAGCACCGCCACCTCGCGACCCACGCGGCGCTGGCCGAGGAGCGCGGCATCGCCGCGGCGGTGGCGCCGAACGGCACGATGCTCGACCTCGGCGGCGACGTGCCGCGGATCGTCGAGCGCATCGAGACCGGCCGGGTCTATCTCGACGGGACGGTGCTGATCGGGGCGATGGACGGGATCGTCCGCGACCGCATCCGCATGGCGACACGCGGCAAGGTCGCGGTCAGCGTCATCATCGACGAGCGCGGCCGCCTGCTCGGCGACGCCTGGGTCGAGGCGACGGGGCTGCCCGACAACCCGAAGATGCGCGACGGGCTGGTCGGCGCGCTCGAGGCCGAGATCGGCCGCGTGCTCGGCCGCATGAACCGCAAGGATCTCGGCGACGACGAGGCGGTGGACGAGGCGATCCAGCGGACCTGCTCGCGGATCTCCAACGACGCCGTCGGCAAGAAGCCGGTGTGCACGGTGATGATCAGCCGTCTGGAAAGCTAGTCCCGGAGCGGTCGGCTTGCCGGGAGCTTCCCGGCAAGCCGTTTGTGTCGTCGTGACGGGGGCGAGAGCTCAATAGGGCTGCGCGGGGCGCATACGTCGGCGGCCGTGGCGAATACACTCATCGGTTGCGCAAAAGCGGTGTCTGCGACTTTGGCGATCCATCGCGGCGATTTGTGCGCGTTGCGGCGGCGGGGGCGGTCAGGCGGGTTCCTGGCCCCAGAGCTCGACGAGGCGGACGGCGAGGCGGACGGCGTCGGCCATGTCGGCGGTCGAGATATACTCGAGCGGTCCGTGGACCTGCTGCATGCCGGTGAAGAGGTTGGGGCAGGGGACGCCCATCTCGGTCAGGCGCGAGCCGTCGGTGCCGCCGCGGACCGGCGGGGAGTGCGGCACGATGCCGATGTCGCCGCAGGCGGCGCGGGCGAGGTTGACCGGGCGCATGTCCTTCTCGATCCAGTAGCGCATGTTGCGGTACTGCGGGGTGATCTCGATCGACACCTCGGCGCGCGGCTCGGTGGCGGCGACGGCCTCGGAGACCTGGCGGACGAGGGCGCCGTGGGCGGCGAGGCCCTCGCGCTCGAAGTCGCGGAGGATGAGGCGCAGCTCGGCCTCGGCGGCGGTTCCCGACATTTCGTAAAGGTGGATGAAGCCCTCGCGGCCGGCGGTGGTCTCCGGGGTCCGGGTGACCTGCGGCAGCGTCTCGATGATGCGGGCGGCGAGGTGGAGGGCGTTGACCAGCTTGTCCTCGGCGAAGCCGGGATGGATCGAGACCCCGGTGATCTTCACCACCGCCTTGTCGGCGGAGAAGGTCTCGAAGGCGATCTCGCCCCTGTCGCCCCCGTCGAAGGTATAGGCGACGGCGGCCCCGAGGTCGCCGGGGAGGTCGGGATGGACCCCGCGGCCGATCTCCTCGTCGGGGGTGAAGGCGATGCGGATCGGGCCGTGGGGGATGGCGGGATTGGCGAGCAGATGGCGGGCGGCGGCCATGACGATGGCGATGCCGGCCTTGTCGTCGCCGCCGAGGAGGGTGGTGCCGCTGGCGGTGACGATGTCGTCGCCGACCTTGCCGGCGAGGTAGGGCGACTGCTCGGGGGAGAGCACGAGGCCGGGGGCGTCGGCGAAGAGGATCTCGCCGCCGTTGTAGCGGCGGTGGACCACCGGGCGGACGCCGGTGGCATTGAACTGCGGCGCGGTGTCGACGTGGGCGAGAAGCGCGATGGCCGGGGCGGGCGCGGTCGCGGGCAGGGTGGCGAGCACGACGCCGTAGGAGGTAAGGCGGACGTCGGCGGCGCCGATCGCGGTCAACTCGGTGACGAGGAGGTTGAGAAGGTCGAACTGGCAGGCGGTACTCGGGGTGGTCGACGAGGCCTCGTCGCTCTGGGTGTCGATGGCGCAGTAGCGCACCAGACGCTCCTCGGTCTCCTGCTCGAAATCCTTGTTCACCGCTGGGGCCCTCCCGGTCGTCCGTGGGGTCAGTTTAAGCACGGAACCGGCAGAAAGGCGACGGGCGGCCGCGGTCTGGCTGGGATGGAACAGGGTGCCGCTACGAATGCGTCGAGCGTATTTGACGGATGCGTCAACTTTCGGCACAGTAATCGCGCGGATGTCGGCGAGTCGCTCGTCATTCGTGTGGGGGCAGCTTCCGAGAGAGACGGAAGATACTTGCATCGCTGAAATTGCAGGACGACGCAGGGGCTCGCGCCCGTGGGGCGGGGTTCCTCCCGGGCGAGTGCTCCGGGTGGCGTCGACGTCGTGCCGTGCCTTTGTCGTGGCCGTCGCTGAAAGAGCGGCCCGTGCGCGCGTTTCGAGTGGGTGGGGAAGGTTTTGAGGGGGACCTGAGGATGTTTGTTTTCGATACGAAAGAAGACCGTGTCCCTGGCGTCGAGACGGCGCTGGGCGAGGCGGCGGACTTCACCGGGCGGAGCC
The DNA here is from genome assembly GCA_963798235.1 of uncultured Alphaproteobacteria bacterium. GTDB lineage: Bacteria > Pseudomonadota > Alphaproteobacteria > Rhodobacterales > Rhodobacteraceae > Amaricoccus. Next base: position 32,661 of record CAWCSN010000003.1, read on the forward strand.
CGGCGCGGCGGATCGCGCTCGGGACGGTCGAGCGCTGTGCGGTCGACGGGGAGCAGGTCGAGCGGCGCTTCGCGGTGACGCTCGAGGGCGGGCGGGTCTATACGGTCGACCTGCAGGCGGTGCCGCGCGGCACGCGGACGCTGGTCAGCCTCTTCGGGCCGGACGGCGAGCTGATCGGCTGCGACGGCGACTGGAGCCGCGTTCGACTGGTGCAGTCGGCGCCGACGTCGGGCGCCTACGCCGTGTCGGTCGAGGTCGGGCCGGGGGGCGAGGGGTTCGTCCTGCGGGTGCTGTCCTGGTCGGTGGACGAGGTGGCGCGGGCGATCGAGGATCCGCTCTACGTGCTCTAGAGGCAGGGCTTGCCGCTCGGATTTGCCCGGGAGTCGCACGCGTGCGACTCCCGATAAACCTTTGATAGTAAATCATAGTTCGTGCGGCGTTAGTCGAATGTTCACGTTCGTTAACGTGGCAACTGCACGGTGTGGGCGTCTTTGCAGAGGTCTCCCCGGACCCAGTCAGGGCGGGCCTTCGCTCCGTGCGTCGAGCGCCGCCCGCATGGCGGCGACTCGGGCAGGGTCGGTGCGGCGGGCGGTTTCGGGCTGGAAGCCGAAGGCGGCGAGCGCCGGGGCGGGCGGGGGCAGGGGCGCCGAGCAGGAGGCGTGGATCTCGGTCAGCGGCAGGGCGTCGAAGGCGGGCAGCGTCTCGGGCGAGATGCCGGCGCCGGGCATGATCGTCAGGCGGCCGGCGGCGGCGCGGATCATCCGGGCGAGGCGGGGGACGCCGTCGGCGGCGCGGGGGGCGCCGCCGGAGGTGAGGATGCGCGGGATGGCGAGGGCGACGGCGAGGGCGACGGCTTCCTCGGGATCGGGCGTCAGGTCGATGGCGCGGTGGAGGGTGGTGTCGAGGCCCTCGGCGGCGCGGAGCAGGCGGGCGAGGGTCGGGCCGTCGAGGCGGCCGTCGGGCAGGCTGGCGCCGATCACCACGCCGCGGGCGCCGGCGGCGCGGAGAAGGGCGATCTCGGATTCCATCGCGGCGACTTCGGCGGGGGTCCAGACGAAGTCGCCGGCGCGGGGGCGGATCATCGCGAGCGCCGGGATGCCCTCGCGCGCCGCGGCGGCGACGAGGGCGGGCGAGGGGGTGAGGCCGCCGAGGGCGAGCGCGGCGCAGAGCTCGAGGCGGTCGGCGCCGCCGGCGCGGGCGGCGACGAGGCCCTCGGGATCGTCGACGCAGACTTCGAGGAGAATGCGGGTCATGGCACCACCGGCTGCGCGCCGCCGCCCGTCGAGGCCGAGGATGAGCGCGCCACCGGCCAGACCGGCGGTGCCGGCGATGAGCGCCGCCGCCGGATAGCCGCCGATGGCGCTGCCGGCGGCGAAGATCGCGGCGCCGATGCCGGCGCCGGCGAACTGGTTCACCGCGATCAGCGAGGCCGAGAGGCCGGGGCGGCCGGCGATCAGGCCCAGAAGATAGGGGATCGGCAGGGTGATGATCGCGGCCGCCGCGATGCCGCCGAGGACGCTGGCGACATGGACCTGCGTCATCCCGCGGGCGGTGCCGAGGGTGGCGAGGTAGGCGAAGTAGAGCACCATCGCCGCAGCGAGGGCGACCGGCATGGCGACGCTGCGGCAGATGCGCGCCCAGACGAAGATGAAGATCACCTCGAGCAGCGCGACGTAGCCGACGATGACGCCGACGTCGGTGACGGTGCCGCCGGCCCGGCCGGTGACGATCAGCGGCAGGACCGCGCCGTTGACGTGGAGCACCGAGGAGGCGAGCGCGACGCCGGCGACGCGGAGGAGCAGCCCGCTGCCGGCGAAGGCGCGGAGGTCGCCGAGACCGGCGCGGGCGGTCCCGGCCGGGCGGACACGGTCGGCGGGCAGGCCGACGGCCATCACCACGAGGCCGACGAGGGCGATGGCCGCGGCGATGGCGAAGGCCGGGAAGAGCGAGGCGCGGCCGGCGAGGGCGAGGCCGACGATGCCGGGGACCAGCACCCAGGCGAGGGAGATCATCATGCGGAGGAGCGAACTGACCTCGTCGGCCTCGGCGGGGGTGAACTCGGCGGCGTGGCTGCGCACCTTGGCGAAGATCAGCGCGTTGGAGGCGGCGTAGGCGGCGAGCGGGCCGACCGCCGCCACGGCGAGCATCGTCGCCGAAGGCGCGAGCCAGACGGCGGCGAACCCCGCGGCGCCGGCGGCGGTGGTGGCGAGGATCGGCAGACGGTAGCTGGCGCTGCGGTCGGCGAGGAGGCCGATGGCGATGCTGGCGAGCACGTTCGCCACGGAGGCGGCAAAGATCAGCAGCGAGTAGACCGAGTCGCTCATGCCGAGCTCGCGGATCGCGACCACCGGCAGATAGGGACCGGTCGCGGCGCCGGCGAAGCCGAAGAGGAAGATGCCGGCGGCGCCGGCGCGCGCGACCGGGTGGCGCCTGAGGATGGCGAGGAAGGCCATCAGCGGCCGAAGCGGGCCGAGGCGACGGCCCGCGGCCGGAATCCGGCGTCGGGGTCGAAGGGCAGGGTGCCGGGCCGGCGGTGGCGGTTGGCGAGGCGGGGGATGTCCTGGTTCACCACGCCCTCGGTCAGGGCCATCAGGTTGGGGTTGGCGAGGGGGGCGAGATCCGGGGAGAGGTAGCCGGATTTCACCACCAGCAGGCGGGCGGTCGCCGGGTCGAGGCCGAGGCGGGTGAAGTCGGCGCAGGTCGTGGTAGGGGCGGCGGCGGGCGGCGAGGACGAGGGTGATGCCGTCGCCGATCGCGCCGATCGCGCCGATCGCAACGACGGCCTGGCGCTCGGCGGGGGTGCCGCCGTCGTCGAGGCGGAGGACGCGGGCGGGGGTGGTGACCGCGACGCCGGCGGGGTCGAGGCTGGCGCCGATGCGCAGGGTCAGGGTGGCGCCGACGCCGGCGGCGAAGCAGGCTTCCACGGCCGGGCGGTCGGTGATGCCGGCGAGGAGCGCGCCCTGCCAGCCGCGGGCGATCAGCGCGGCGAGGACGTCGGCGCGGTCGCCGACGCCGCCGCCGGTCGGGTTGTCGCCGGAGTCGGCGAGGATGACCGGGGCCGTGGTCGCGGCGGCGGCGCGGTCGAGCATGGCGGCGAGGGGGCCGGTGACGGGGCCGAAGCGGAAGGCGTCGCGGGCGGCCCAGAAGCTGGCGGCGATGTCTTCGGCGGCGGCGAGGGTTGCGGCGCGGTCCTCGCCGGTGACGACCGCGGCGGCGGTGGCGCGCGGCTCGTCGGCCCAGACGTAGCCGATCATCAGGTCGGCCTTCCACACGCCGGGACGGGCGTCGAGGCCGGGGAGGGCGGCGTAGAGGCTGCGGGCCGGCTCGTCCTCGGTCGAACTGCGCTCGCCGGGGAGGAGGAGGGGGATCGGCGCCCAGGCGACGCCGGGGCGCGCGCTGCCGCGGAGACGGCGGAGCAGCATCTCCCACGCGGCTTCCATCGTCGTGCGGACGTCGATGTGGGGGGCGGTGCGGTAGGCCGAAAAGATGTCGATGGCGTCGACGATGCGCTGGCTGACGTTGCCGTGCAGGTCGTAGCTGACCGCGATGGGGACGTCCGGGCCGACGGTCTCGCGGACGGCGCCGATCCAGTCGCCCTCGGCGTCGTGCATGCCCTCGACGTGCATGGCGCCGTGCATGGCGAGGTAGACCGCGTCGACGGGCAGGGCCGCGCGCAGGCGGTCGAGGAACTCGGCGCGGAAGCCGGCGTAGGCGGGGCCGGCGACCGGGCCGCCGGGGACGGCGCGGGCGTGGAGGAGCGGCCGGACGGTGACGTCGGGGCGGGGGAGGAAGGCGAAATAGTCGGCTGCGGTCAGGTCGGGGCCGCGGAGGACGCGGAAGTCCTCTGCCTGCATGAGGACGGGGGAGTAGGTCGAGCACTCGGTATGGATGCCGCCGACGGCGATGCGGAACATGGGGGCGTGGCCTCAGAAGCGGGGGGTGGAGCGGGCCTGGACGGCGAAGCGCAGCCAGTCCTTGGCGCGCGGCGGGGTCCAGGCGGCCTCGGCGACGGCGGCGAGGCGCGGGAAGACGAGGTCGTTGAAGTAGTCGCGGTCGTGGAAATGCTCGCTCCAGATGCAGGCCTGCACGCCGACGAAGTGGCGGCGGAGGTCGGCGGGGAAGCTCGCTTCCGCGTCGTAGGCGTAGGTCTGCTCGGGGGTCGACGAGCCCGCCCAGCCGGCGCCGGGTTCGAGCCAGGCGGGGGACTGGGCCATGTCGAGGTAGTAGGCCTGCCCGGGGGTGATGACGACGTCGTAGCCGTCGCGGGCGAGGGCGGCGCCGACCTGGGGGTTTTCCCAGGCCATCAGCAGGGTGCCCTTGGGGGGGACGCCGCCGCCGTGGGCGACCTCGTTCCAGCCGACGAGGTCGCGGCCGCGGTCGGTGAGCATCGTCTTGACGCGGCGGAGGAAGAGCGACTGGAGCTCGAAGGTGTCGCGGAGGCCGTCGCGGTCCATCAGGGCGCGGGCGAGGGGCGAGGCCATCCACGCGTCGCGCGGCGACCTCGTCGCCGCCGATGTGGATGCGGCGGGAGGGGAAGACGGCGACGAGGGCGTCGAAGACGAGGGCGAGGGCGTCGTAGGTCGCCTCGATCGCCGGGTTGAGGGCGTTGTTGGGGTAGCCCTGGACGGAGTGGTAGCTGGCGGGGGTCTCGTCCGGGTCGACGAGGTGGGGGAGGGCGGCGAGGGCCGCCGCCGAGTGGCCGGGGATGTCGACCTCGGGCATGACCTCGATGCCGAGGGCGGTGGCGTGGGCGACGACGGCGCGAAGCTCGGCGGTGGTGTAGAACTGGGTGCGGGCGGCGGCGGGGTCGCCGAGCTGCGGCAGCAGCGGGCCATCGGCGCCGCGGGTTGCGCCGATGGTGGTGAGGGTGGGCAGGCCGGGCACCTCGAAGCGCCAGCCTTCGTCGTCGGTCAGGTGCCAGTGGAAGACGTTCATCCGGTACCAGGCGAGGATGTCGAGGAAGCGGCGCACGTCGGCGGCCGGCCAGAAGTGGCGCGAGACGTCGAGGTGGCAGGCGCGCCAGCCGTAGCGCGGGGCGTCGTCGATGGTGCCGGAGGCGGGGAAGCGGAAGGTCGCGGGCGCGGTGGTGGCGCCGTGGAGGAGGTGGAGGAGGGCGGTCAGGCCGTGGCGGCAGCCGTCGGCGTCGGCGCTGTCGAGGCGGATGGTCGCGTCGAAGGTCAGGCGGTAGGCGCCGGGGGCGAGGGCGGCGTCGGTGGCCAGCGCCACGGGGCGGGCGCCGGGGAAGGGGACGAGCGAGACCGCGGCGCGGGCGGCGGGGAAGAGGCGGCGGTGGAGGGCGCCGGCGGCGGCGAGGGCGGCGCGGTCGGCGGGCGTGGCGTCTGGGGGCCGGGACCAGGGCCAGGGGCGTCTCGCCTGGCGGTGAGGTCGAGGCGGGCGGGCCAGGGGAGGAGGGCGAAGGGCTGGTCGAGGCGGCCTTCGGGGAGGCGGAGCGGGCGGCTCCTCGGGGCGGCCGGAGGCGAGGGCGAGGGCGCCGACGTCGGCGTCGACGTGGGTGCCGTCGGCGAGGGTGAGGTAGGCGGTCTTGACGCCGTCGCCGCGGTGGAAGGGCGAGCGGTTGAGGCCGGAGACCTTGAAGGTCCAGGCTTCGCCGGGCGCGAGCACCAGCCCCTCGGGCGGGGCGAAGCGGTGGTAGTTGGCGTCGCGGAGCAGGAAGGTGGCGTTCTCGGGCGGCGGCGCGTCGGGCATGACGCGGGTGATCGCGGTGTAGGAGAGAACGAAGCCCGCGAGCGGGGCGTCGGTCAGGTTGTGCAGGGTCACGGCCAGCGTCCCGGCGGGCGCGGGGTCGGGCGACCAGGAATTGTCGATGCGGTAGCGGATCATGAGGCGCCTCGGGCGGGATCGTAGTCGGGGGATTGGCTGAAGGTGCGGGCGAGGCCGGGGGTGCCGGCGGTCAGGCCGCAGTCGACGGGCAGGCAGACGCCGGTGATCGCGGCGGCGTCGGGGCCGGCGAGGAAGGCGACCGCGGCGGCGACGTCCTCGGGGGTGGCGACGCGGCCGAGGGGATAGTGGGCGGCGGCCTCGTCCATCACCGCCGGGTTGGCGGCGCGGCGGGCGGTCCAGGCGCGGGTGGCGACGGTGCCGGGGGCGACGGCGTTGGCGCGGAGGCCGGCGTGGCCGTACTCGACGGCGATCAGCCGGGTGAGATGGATCATCCCGGCCTTGGCGGCGCTGTAGGCGGGGTGGCCGAAGACGCCGAGGCCGTTGACCGAGGCGATGTTGACCACCGATCCGCGGGCGGCGACCAGCGCCGGGCGGAAGGCGTCGAAGGCGTACCAGGCCGCGTCGAGGTTCAGGGCGCGGTCGGCGACCCAGTCGGCCGCCGTCATGCTGCCGAGGCTGGCGGCGCGGGCGGCGCCGGCGTTGTTGACCAGCGTCGAGACCGGCGCACCGAGGCTGGCGGCGAGGGCTGCGAGCGCGGCCGGGTCGGTGACGTCGCAGACCGCGGCGCGGCCGCCGACTTCGGCGGCGATGGCGGCGGCGCCCTCGGCGTCGCGGTCGACGGCGATCACCCCGGCGTGGGTGGCGGCGAGGCGCCGGGCGATGGCCTGGCCGATGTCGCCGGCGGCGCCGGTGACGATGGCGAGGCCGAGGGGGGAGGGCGTGTCATGTCGGTCACCGAAGTCGCGTCACGGGGTCAGTCGCCGAGGATCTGGCGGTCGTCCTCGTCGCGGTAGCGGACGAGCTGCTCCTTGATCCCGCGCAGCAGGCGGGTGGAGCGCGGCCGGTCGGCATAGGCGATGAGGTTGGCGATGATGTCGATCACCGCAAGAAAGGCGAAGCGGGTCGAGGTCGGGCGATAGATGTTGACCCCCTCGGGCAGGTCGATGGCGATGACGATGTCGGCCGCCCCGGCGACCGGCGAGCCGCTCTGGGTCAGGGCGATGGTCGGGACGCCGCGCTCGCGGAGCACGCGGAAGCAGCGCACCAGCTCGTTGTTGCGGCCGCTGAACGACGAGCCGAAGACCACGTCGCCGGGCACGCAGGCGGCGGCGATCATCAGGTTCATGCCGTGGTCGGAGGAGGCCGACACGCGGCACCCGAGGCGGAAGAGCCGGTTGGCGAGCTCGTGGACGATCATCGACGAATTGCCGCCGGAGCCGAAGGCGCGGATCATCTCGGCGCCGGCCAGCGCCGCCGCGGCGCGCTCGACCGCGGCGATGTCGAGGGCCTGATGCATCTGGAAGAGCGCGTTCTGGGCCTTGGTGAGGATGTCCTCGGCGACCGAGGCGGGGGTGGTGGTCTCCGCGGTCGCGGGGTTGAGGTAGCGCAGGCCGACATAGGCGCTGCGCGCCAGCTGGAGCTTGAAGTCGGGATAGCCCTGGAAACCGAGGCGGCGGCAGAAGCGGGTCACCGTCGGGGGCGAGACCTCGGCGCGCTCGGCGAGATCGACGATCGAGGCGTTCACCGCGAATTCGGGGTCGTCGAGGACAAGGCGCGCGAGGCGTTTCTCGAGCGCGGTCAGCCGGTCGTGCCCGTCGGACAGGGCGGCGAAAATGTCCATTGCCGTCCTGAAGCCTTCTGCCGGGCGCTCGCCCACCAAGGCAGGGCGCAGAGAAACTGATTTTCTTTCTCGTTGACATATCGCCACAGGCTGGGGGATCATTCCACCGAAAACCGCCCTCCACCGAAAAGAATTTTCAGGGAACGGCCATGCGAGACCCCGAGGCAAATCCCTTTCCGGCGGCGGACGCGGACCGTCGCGCGATCTGGGAGATGCTGGTCCCGCGCGACATCGACGCCTTCCTCGCCGCCGACTGGGCGCCGGTCGCGGGCGATTTCGTCGCGGCGAACTTCACCGGGCTGAACGCCCGGTTTCTCGCATCGCCCGACGACTGGCGCCTGTCCTTCCCGACGCTCGACGCCTACCGCGACGAGTGGCTGCGGCAGGCGGCGGAGGCGAAGGCGGCGCGCGCTGGCGGCCTCTATGCCGAGGACGCGCGCGCGGCGATCTTCCGGGCGACGCGGCTCGACGAGATCGAGATCGACGGCGCGGCGGCGCTGGTGCGCAAGCGGTTCGACGGCGGGATCCGCCGGGCGGACGGCGGGTTCGACCGGATGAACTGGCAGACGCTCTATATCTGCCGGCTGGATGGGGAGCGGTGGAAGATCGCAGGCTTCGTCGGCTACCTGCCGCACGTGAGGGACTGACCGATGCGCGTCTTCGTTGCGGCGCTGGCGACCGAGACCAATACCTTCTCGCCGATCTTCATCGACCGGCGCGGGTTCGAGGGCTCGCTCTACGCGCCGCCCGGGGAGCATCCCGAGACCCCGACGCTCTGCACCGCGCCGATCACCGTCGGTCGCACGGTCTGCGCGGCCAAGGGCTGGACCCTCGTCGAGGGCACCGCGGCCTGGGCCGACCCGGCCGGGCTGGTCAACCGCGAGACCTACGAGTCGCTCCGGGACGAGATCCTCGGGCAGCTCGAGGCGGCGCTGCCGGTCGATGCGGTGGTGCTCGGGCTGCACGGGGCGATGGTGGCGGCGGGCTACGACGACCCGGAGGGCGACCTGCTGACGCGGGTGCGGGGGCTGATCGGGCCGGAGGTGCTGCTCTGCGCCGAGCTCGACCCGCACAGCCACCTGACGGCGAAGCGGGTGGCGGCGGCGGACTTCTTCACGGTGTTCAAGGAATTCCCCCACACCGATTTCGTCGCGCGCGCCGAGGATCTGTGGCGGATCGCCGTCGACACGCTGGAGGGCCGGGTGCGGCCGGTGATGTCGGTCTTCGACTGCCGGATGATCGACGTCTTCCCGACCTCGCGCCAGCCGATGCGCGGCTTCGTCGACCGGATGATGGCGATCGAGCGGGAGGATGCGCGCGTGCTGTCGCTGTCGGCGATCCATGGCTTCATGGCGGGCGACGTGCCCGAGATGGGGACCAAGGTGATCGCCGTGACCGATGGGGACGGGGCGCATGGCGCGGCGCTGGCCGAGCGGCTCGGGATGGAGCTTTTCGCCAATCGCGGGCGGCACATGATGCCGATGGTGGACGAGCGCGAGGCGGTGGCGCGGGCGATGGCGGCCCGCCGCGGGCCGGTGGTGATCGCCGACGCCTGGGACAATCCCGGCGGCGGAACCGCGGGCGATTCGACGGTGATCCTCGAGGAGCTGATCCGCTGCGGGGCGTCGGGCGTCTCGGTCGGGACGATCTGGGACCCGATCGCGGTGCAGCTCTGCTTCGTCGCCGGGGTGGGCGCGGTGATCCCGCTGCGCTTCGGGGCGAAGTCGGCGCCGTTCACCGGCGCGCCGGTCGATGCGACGGTCGAAGTCGTGGCGCTGGTGGCGGGGGCGGAGATGCGCTTCGGGGCCAGCGTCGTGCCCTTCGGCGATGCGGCGCGGGTCCGGCTGGCGGGAACCGACATCGAGGTGATCCTGAACACCGTGCGGGCGCAGAGCTATGATCCGTCGCTGTTCAGCGCGGTGGGCATCGATCCGCTGGCGCGGGGGATCCTGGTGATCAAGTCGACCAACCACTTCCACGCCGCCTTCGCGCCGATCGCGGCGGAGGTGATCTACTGCTCGGCGGGGCGGCCCTATCCCAACGATCCGGCGCGCACGCCCTACCGCAAGGTGCGGCGCGACATCTGGCCGATCTCGGCCGATCCCTTCGGGGCAAGCGAGAGGGCGGCGGAATGAGCTGGCCGGAGCCGGGCAGGCGGGTCGCCGACCTGCCGCGGGGCACCGTCTGGTGATCGTCGCCTTCGACATCGGCGGGACGACGATGAAGGGCGGGCTGGCGCGCAGCATCGAGGACATCGAGATCCTGCCGCCGGTGCCGACGCCCGCCCGTGACCTCGACGCCTTCATCGCCGTCCTCGCCCGCACGCTGGCCGCCGCCCCCGAGCCGCCGCGGGCGCTTGCGCTGTCGGTGGCGGGGGTGATCGAGCCGGAGACGGGGCTGGGGTCGGTCGCGAACATTCCCTGCATCAACGGCATTCCGGTGCAGGCGCGGCTGGAGGCGGCGCTGGGCCTGCCGGTGGTGCTGGCCAACGACGCCGACTGTTTCGCGCTCGCCGAGGTGGCGGTGGGCGCCGGGCGCGGGCACCGGGTCGTCTTCGGGGTGATCCTCGGCACCGGGGTCGGCGGCGGGCTGGTCATCGAGGGACGGCTGATCAACGCCACGGGCGGCTTTGCCGGCGAGTGGGGGCACGGGCCGGTGGCGGCGCGGATCGTCGGGACGCCGCCGGTGGTGATCCCGCATTTCCCCTGCGGCTGCGGGCTGGCCGGCTGTCTCGACGTCACCGTCTCGGCGCGCGGGATGGTCTCGCTGCATCGTCACCTGCATGGGCTGGAGGCGAGCAGTCAGGCGGTGGTGGCCGCGTGGGAAGAGGGTGATGCCGCGGCGGCCGCGACGGTCGCGGTCTGGGTCGAGATCGCGGCGGCGCCGCTCGCGATGCTGGTCAACACCACCGGCGCCGACATCATCCCGGTCGGGGGCGGCCTCGGCGGCAGTGCGCGGCTGGTCGCGGCACTCGACGCCGCCGTGCGGCCGCTGACGCTCCGCCGCTTCGACCGGCCGCTGGTGGTGCCGGCCGAGTGCCGCCTGCTGCCGGGCATCGTCGGCGCGGCCTGGCTCGGCTTCACCCGTTTGCAGGGGTGACGATGGATCGGGCGTTGGTGAAAAAGAATTACACGATTTGGGTGGCAGTGGCGAAAGTCGTTGACGAATTGGCCGGGTCTCGCACAGGATTGCGAAAAATGTTTACGCGGGGTGCGGCGGCATGAAGGTTGCGATCATCGGTCTCGGCTTCCGGCTCGGGTATCTCGGCTACGTCTTCGACGCGCTCGATCCCGATTTCGAGATCGTCGGCTATGTCGATCCCGACCCGGCCGGCCTCGGCGAACTGACCGCGCGCGGCATCTCCGCCGGCCGCCAGTATGCGACGCCGGAGGACCTGATCGCGGGCGAGCGGTTCGACCTGCTGATGATCGGCTCGCCGAATCACCTGCACCTCGACCACATCCGCCTCGGGCTCGAAGCCGGCCTCAAGGTCTTCTCCGAGAAGCCGATCGTCGCCACCCTCGACCAGAGCCTCGCCCTCGCCGGCCTGCTCGGCGTCCACGGGCCGGAGCGCCTGCTGGTCGGCCTCGTGCTGCGCTACGCCCCGCTCTACCGCGACCTCCGCGCCGCGCAGGCCGAGGGGCGGCTCGGCAAGATCGTCTCCGTCGAGGCGGCCGAGCATATCTTCCCCTATCACGGCGCCTTCTTCATGCGGGACTGGCGGCGCTACGAGAAATGGTCGGGCAGCTTCATGCTGGAGAAATGCTGCCACGACCTCGACCTCTACAACTCGGTGATCGGCGCGCGGCCCGAGCGCGTGGCGAGCTTCGGCGGCCGCAAGACCTTCATCCCCGAGAACGACCCGGCGCTCGAAGGCGTCAACGACCTCGCCCTCTTCCACCGCAAGCCGACCGGCTGGAACGGCTCGGACCGGGTTTTCGACAGCGATGCGGATATTATCGACTATCAGGTCGCAATCGTCGAATATGCCAACGGCGTGGGGATGAATTTCCACACCAACCTGAATGCGCCTGACCAGTTCCGCCGCTTCGCCGTCTTCGGGACGCGCGGGCAGGCGGAAGGGGACTTCATCCGGGGGGTCTTCGACGTGACCGACGTGCTGAGCGAGTCCCGCGTGATCCACAAGGAATACGCCGCCACGGCGTTGTCCCAGCACTATGGCGCCGACGAGGCCATGGCCGCGGAGATCGTCGCCCACGTCATGCACGGCGGCCCGCTGCCGGTGTCGCCGCTCGACGCGCTCGAGGCCGGCATCCTCGCCCTCGCCATGGACGAGGCCCGGCGCTCCCGCCAGGTCTTCGACCTGCGGCCGACCTGGGACCGCTTCGACGGCGCCCTCGCCGCAAAGGCCGCGTGATGGCCAAGGGGCGCTCGACGACAACCCTCGTCGCCTGGGCCTTCCTCGCGCCCGCGCTCCTCTACGTCATCGCCGTCGTCGCCTGGCCGCTGGTGCAGACGGTGATCCTGTCCTTCACCAACGCCTCGCTGCGCAAGACCACCGACTGGGTCGGCTGGGTGAACTACCAGAAGATCTTCAACCCGACCTTCGCCACGGTGATCGGCCGGACCTTCGTCTGGACCTTCTTCTCCGTCAGCCTGAAGATGGTGCTCGGCACCCTCGGCGCCGTGCTCCTCAACGCCATGGTCCCCGGCCGCCACCTCTTCCGCATGCTGATCATGCCGCCGTGGATCGTGCCGATGGCGATCGGCATCTTCATGTGGGGGTGGATGTACAACGGCCAGTTCGGGATGATCTCCGGGATGCTGCAACGCTTCGGCATCGTCGACGGCCCGGTGGCGTGGCTGGCCTACGGCAACACCGCCTTCTGGGCGACGATCATCACCGACACCTGGATCGGCGTGCCGCTGGTGACGATCTATTTCCTCGCCGCGATCCAGGCGATCCCGAAGGACCTCTACGAAGCCGCGTGGGTCGATGGCGCCAGCCGCTGGTACCGCTTCCGCCGGATCACCCTGCCGATCATGGTGCCGGCGATGATCACCATGTCGATGCTGTCGCTGATCGCCACGTTCAACTCCTTCGACATCATCTGGATCCTGACGCAGGGCGGGCCGAACGGCGCGACCACGACGATGATCATCGACACCTACCAGACCGCGATCGCCTCGAAGAAATACGGCGAGGGCGCGGCGCGGGCGGTGGTGATCTGCATCTTCCTCAGCCTGTTCTGCCTCGCCTACTTCCGCGTCACCCGCCGCCTGCAGCCGGAGGCCGTGAAATGACCGACATCAGCGCCGCGCCGCAGACCGCCGCCGAGGCCGCGGTCGAGACCGTCGCCCGCAAGCCCCGCCGCGCCACCGAGGGCAAGGCGATGATCGACCGCTATTCGTGGATCGAGCTGGTGCTGATCTACGGCGGCGTCGCGCTGTTCACCACCTTCCTGCTCGCGCCCTTCGTCGAGGGCTTCCTCGTCTCGCTGAAGCCGCTCAGCCAGCTTTTCTCGTCGCCCTACCGCTTCATCCCCGAGAACGGCTCCTTCGCGGCCTACCGGACGATGTGGGAGCATGTTCCCGGGTTCGGGCGCTACATCTTCAACAGCTTCTTCATCTCGACCGTGGCGACGCTCATCGTCCTCGCCGTGGTCATCCCCGCGGCCTATGCCTTCTCGCGCTTCGACTTCCCCGGCGCCGGCCTCGTCCTCGGCGGCTTTCTCGCCGTCAACATGTTCTCGGGCGCGGTCCTCATCATCCCGCTCTTCCGCCTGCTCCGCACCTTCGGCCTGCTGAACACCTACGCCGCGATGATCGTCCCCGGCGCGGCCTTCCTGATCCCCTCGGCGATCTGGCTGCTGCGCACCTACATGATGCGCATCCCGAAGGAGCTGCACGAGGCGGCCTACATGGACGGGGCAGGGCACCTCTACACGCTGCGCCGCGTCATCCTGCCGATCGCCCGGCCCGGCATCATCGTCGTCGCGATCACCACCTTCATCGGCGCCTATGCCCAGCAGTTCATCTTCGCGCTGACCTTCAACTCCAAGACCGAGTTCATGCCGCTGCCGGTCGGGCTCTTCGCCTTCTTCGGCAAGCAGGAGGTGGTGTGGAACGAGCTGATGGCCGCGTCCTTCGTCGGCATCGCCCCGGCGATGATCATCATCTTCTTCCTGCAACGCTATCTGGTCGGCGGGCTGACCGCCGGCGCCGTCAAGCAATGACCCAGAACAATAACCAACAGAGGAGACTACCTTGAACAAGCCGATCAGGGGCCTTGCCGCCCTCGCACTGCTCGCGAGCACCGCGCTGCCGGGCTTCGCCGCCGACCAGACGATCTCGTGGATCTACTGCGGCGACACGCTCGACCCGGTGCATGTGAAGTACATCGCCGAGTGGGAGAAGGAGAATCCCGGCTGGACGGTCGCGCCCGAACTGGTCGGCTGGGCCCAGTGCCAGGACAAGGCGACGACGCTCGCCGCCGCCGGGTCTCCGGTCGGGATGGCCTATGTCGGCTCGCGGACGCTGAAGGAGTTCGCCGCCAACGACCTGATCGTCCCGGTGCCGATGACCGATGAGGAGAAGGCCGCCTACTACCCGCACATCGTCGACACCGTGACCTTCGACGGCGAACAGTGGGGCGTGCCGATCGCCTTCTCGACCAAGGCGCTCTACTGGAACAAGGATCTCTTCACGCAGGCCGGGCTCGACCCCGAGGTGCCGCCCAAGACCTGGGCCGAGGAGATCGCCTTCGCCAAGCAGATCAAGGAAAAGACCGGCATCCCCGGCTTCGGCATGTCGGCCAAGACCTTCGACAACACCATGCACCAGTTCCTGCACTGGGTTTACACCAACGACGGCCAGATCACCGACGCCGACGGCAACGTCGTGATGGACAGCCCCCAGGTGCTCGCAGCACTCGAGGCCTACAAGGAGATGGTGCCCTACTCCGAGGAAGGGCCGACCGCCTACGAGCAGAACGAGGTCCGCGCGATCTGGCTCGACGGCAAGGTCGCGATGATCCAGGCCGCGGTCGGTGCCGCCTACCGCGCCGACGAGGCGAAGATGAACTGGGGGGTCGCGGCCCTGCCGCTCGGGCCGGACGCCAAGGGGCCGGGGACGCTGCTGATCACCGACAGCCTCGCGATCTTCAAGGGGACGGGCGTCGAGGACAAGGCGGCTGAATTCGCCAAGTACATCACCTCGCCGGAAGTGCAGGAGCAGTACGAGGGCGCCGGCGCCGCCGGGCTCACGCCGCTCCGGCCGTCGCCCGCCGTCGACAAGCTGGTGGCGGACAAGCCGTTCTGGCAGCCGTTCCTCGACGGGATCGAGTTCGGCGGGCCGGAGCCGGTGCTGACCGACTACAAGGGCTTCCAGAACGCGATGATCGCCATGGTGCAGTCGGTGGTTACCGGCGAAGCCGAGCCCAAGGCCGCGCTCGAAAAGGCCTCGGGCCAGCTCGAAGAGTACAAGTAGGCACCTCCGGTCCCCGCGGGTGTCCTGCCCGCGGGGACCGGCCTTCCCTGACGCCAAGGAGATGCCGATGGGTGAGCTTGCCCTGCGCAACATCGTCAAGAGCTTCGGCGACTTCGACGTGGTGAAGAACGTCTCGCTCGACGTGCGCGAGGGCGAGTTCGTCGTGTTCGTCGGCCCCTCGGGCTGCGGCAAGTCCACGCTGCTCCGCATGATCGCCGGGCTCGACCACACCACCGCCGGCGACATCGCGATCGACGGCCTGCGGGTCAACGACCTGCCGCCGGTCAAGCGCGGCATCGCCATGGTCTTCCAGAGCTATGCGCTCTATCCGCACATGAGCGTCTTCGAGAACATCGCCTTCCCGTTGCGCGTCGAGCGCGCGAAGGAGGAGGAAATCCGCCGCAAGGTCGGTCAGGCCGCCCGCATCCTCCATCTGGAGGAGCGGCTGGAGCAGAAGCCCGGCCAGCTCTCCGGCGGCCAGCGCCAGCGCGTCGCCATCGGCCGCGCCATCGTCCGCGAGCCGAAGATCTTCCTCTTCGACGAGCCGCTCTCCAACCTCGATGCCGCGCTCCGCGCCGACATGCGCATCGAGCTGACCCGCCTGCACAAGCAGCTCGGCGCCACGATGATCTACGTCACCCACGACCAGATCGAGGCGATGACGATGGCCGACCGCATCGTCGTGCTCAACGGCGGCCACATCGCCCAGCTCGGCACGCCGATGGAGCTCTACCACCAGCCGCAGAACGTCTTCGTGGCGCAGTTCATCGGCAACCCGAAGATGAACCTGCTCCCCGTCACCTGCGCCGCCGCCGGCCCCGAGGGCGTCACCGTCGAGATGGACGGCCAGCGCGCGCTGATCCCCGTCGACCCCGGCGCCGCCAGACCCGGCCAGCCGCTTCGCCTCGGCATCCGGCCGGAGCACGTGCGCGTCGGCGCCGGCGAACTCACGCTCTCCGTCACCCCCTCGGTGATCGAGCGGCTCGGCCAGCAGAGCATCGGCTACTGCCAGCTTGCGGGGGCGACCGAGACCTTCTGCCTCGTGCTGCCCGGCGAGATGCCGGTCGCCGCCGACCGCCCGCTCGCCATCGGCCTGCGCGCCACCGACTGCCACCTCTTCGACGCCGCAGGCGACGCCTTCCCCCGCCGCATCGACCTCTCCGCCTTCGCCGCCTGACCGGCGACGGTTCGGTCCGGGCCGACAGTCCCTACAGGGCGGCGCCCGCGCCGCCGCCGTGGATCACGCCGCGAGCCGGGCGTAGGCGCCCGCACGGGCGATCAGCTCCTCGTGCGTGCCCGTCTCGACGATCCGCCCGTGGTCCATGACGACGATGCGGTCGGCGTTCCGGATCGTCCCGAGGCGGTGGGCGATGACCAGGGTCGTCCGCCCCACCGCCAGCGCTTCCAGCGCCGACTGGATCTCGCGCTCGGTCTGGCTGTCGAGCGCCGAGGTCGCCTCGTCGAGGATCAGGATCGGCGGGTTCCGGAGGAACGCCCGCGCGATCGCCACCCGCTGCTTCTGCCCGCCCGAGAGCGTCACCCCGCGCTCGCCGACCATCGCATCGAGCCCGTCCGGCAGCGCCTCGATCAGCCCGGCGATCTGCGCCTTGCCCGCCGCCGCCATGATCTCCGCGTCGCTCGCCCCGAGCCGCCCGTAGGCGATGTTCTCGCGCAGCGTGCCGCCGAAGAGGAAGACGTCCTGGCTGACGAGGCCGATCTGCCGGCGCAGGCTCTCGATCGTCATCGCCGGCAACGCGATCCCGTCGATGGCGATGCTGCCCGCCGTCGGGTCGTAGAAGCGGGGCAGCAGCGCCAGCAACGTGGTCTTCCCCGCCCCCGACGCCCCGACGAAGGCGACCGTCTCCCCCGGCGCCACCGACAGCGTCACGTCGCGCAGCACCGGCCGGCCCTCGTCGTAGGCGAAGCCGACACGGTCGAAGACGATGGCGCCGCGAAGCGCCGGCGCCGGCCGCGCCTCCGGTCCGTCGGCGATCTCCGGCTCCGTCGCCAGCAGGTCGAGGTAGCGCTGAAAGCCGGCGATGCCCTTGGGGTAGACCTCCATCACCGCGGCGATCTTTTCCAGCGGGCGGAAGAAGACGTTGACCAGCAGCAGGAAGCCGACGAAGCCGCCGGCGGTCAGGCTGCCGTCGAGGACCAGCCCGGCGCCGACCACCATCACCACCACCTGGACGAAGCGCATCCCCATGTAGTTGAGCGCCTGGCTGGCGGCCATCACCCGGTAGCCGTCGAGCTTGGCCTCGCGGTAGCGGGCGTTGTCGACCGCGAACAGCCGGCGCTCGTGCGCCTCGTTGGCGAAGGCCTGGACGAGGCGGATTCCGCCGAGCGCCTCTTCCAGCCGGACATTGAACTGCCCGAGCCGCCCGAAGATCGTCCGCCAGGTGGCGGTCATCCGGTTGCCGTAGTGGGAGACGATCCACACCGTCACCGGCACGATCAGCACGGTGACGAGGGCCAGCCGCTCGTCGATCCACAGCATCAGCCCGAGCGCGCCGGCGAAGGTCATCACCGCGATGAACAGATCCTCGGGCCCGTGGTGGGCGACCTCGCCGATCTCCTCGAGGTCGCGGGTCACCCGGGCGACGAGCTTGCCGGTGCGGGTGCGGTCGTACCACCGCCACGACAGGCTGGTCAGGTGCTCGAAGGCGCGGGCACGCATCTCGGTCTCGATGTTGATCCCGAGCATGTGCCCCCAGTAGGTGACGATCGCCATCAGCCCCGAGTTGACGACGTAGATCACCAGCAGGCCGGCGGCCGCGACGACGGTCAGCGTCCATTCGCCCTGCGGGAGCAGCCGGTCGATGAAGACGGTCACCGCCAGCGGAAAGGCGAGTTCGAGGATACCGGACAGCACGGCGCAGCCGAAGTCGATCCAGAACAGCCGCTTCCACGGACGGTAGTAGGCGAAGAACTGGCGCAGCATCGGCGGAACTCTCGGGTGGGCGCGGCGGCCGCGCGGCCCTCTCGTTAGTCTCGATGGCGGAAAAGTGCCAGCCTCGGGCGCTGCCTGCCCTTCGGCCCGCCGCTCAGCCCGCGCCCGCTGCGACCGCCCGGGCGATCGCGTCGACGAGGGCGGCGGCGCTGTAGGGCTTGCGGACCACCGGGACGGCGCGGAAGTCGCCGGGGAGGGCGGTGCCCTCGCCGTAGCCGGTGGCGAAGACGAAGGGCACCCCGCGCCGGCGGAGTTCCTCGGCGACCGGCATGGAGGTGCCGTGGCCGAGGTTGACGTCGAGCACCGCCACCCCGGGCAGATGCTGGCGCAGCCGCTCGCGCGCCTCGGCAACGCTGGCGGCGGTGGTGACGCTGGCGACGCCGGCCCCGGCGAGCATCGCCTCGGCGTCGATCGCGATCAGCATCTGGTCCTCGACGAGCAGCACGTCGAGGCCCGGCGGAAGCACCTCGATCGGCACCACCGCCGGTGCGTCCGCCACGGCCGGCGTCTCGGCGGCGCCCTCGGCGCCGGAGACGTGGGTGGCGGGCAGGCGGAAGCGGGCGCGCAGGCCCTCGGGCCGGTAGTCGACCGCCGCCTCGCCGCCGAGGTCGAAGGGGATCGAGCGGGCGATCAGCGCCGAGCCGAAGCCGGTCCGCGTCGGCGGCGCCACCGGCGGCCCGCCGCTCTCCTCCCAGGTCAGCGCCACGTCGTCGGCCTCCGAGAAGGCCCAGGACACCGCCAGCCGGCCCGCGGTCCGCGACAGCGCCCCATACTTGGCGGCGTTGGTGGCGAGTTCGTGCAGGATCAGCGCCATCACCGAGAAGGCGCGCGCGTCGAGCCACACCCCGGGGCCGGCGAGGGTCACCGCCGCCCCCTGCTGGCGATAGGGGCCGAGTTCGGCGGCGAGAAGGTCGGCGAGCAGGCCGCCGCCGTCGCCGCGCGCCACCTGGTCGTGGGCGTAGGCCAGCGCCTGCACCCGCCCCTGAAGCGAGACGACATAGTCGTCGATCGTCCCCCCGGCGGGGGCGGGGTTGGAGATCAGCGAGCGGATCACCGAGAGGATGTTCTTGACCCGGTGGTTGAGTTCCTCGTTCAGCATCCGCTGGCGGACGCTCGCCTGCCCGCGCTCCTCGGCCATCAGCTCGTTGTGGCGGAGCACGATCTCGACGGTGGCGGCGCGGGTCGCCTCGGCGATCTCGAGGTCGGACTCCGTCCACGGCTGGGCCTGGCGCTCGACGATCTCCTTCCAGATCGCAAAGCTCTTGCGCGGGGTGAGCCGGTCGCCGAGCGGGCCGGTGGTGTAGGTCTTGTCCGGGTTTCCGCCCCAGTTCAGCGTCTGGACCAGCTCGCGGCGGAAGAAGAAGAGATAGTCGCGCGGCAGCTGCGACAGCGGCACCGCGAGCAGCCCCGAGGCGTCGGCGTGGTAGGCTTCCGCGCCGGCGAACTGCCGCGACAGCGCGTCGGTCGACCAGATCCGCCCGCCGGCCCTGCCCGACACGAAGGCGACCAGCGCCGGCACCGCCGCCTCCGGCGGCGTGACGCCGTGCCCGCTCCACGCCCCGTCGATCCACAGGCCGACGCCGTCGCAGGGCAGCAGGCCGGCGAAGTCGCCGAGGTTGTCGCGGAGCAGGGTCTCGACGTCGCCGGCGTGCGAGGCGAGGCGGAGGAAGCGGTCGAGGGAGCGCCGCGCCTCGGTGGCGGTGGCGAGGCTGCGCTTCTGCTTCAGCGCGTGCAGGCGGAGCGAGAAGAACTGGCCGAAGAGCTCGGCCGCGGTGCGCTCGGCCATCGTCAGCAACCGCGGCGTGTAGTGGTGGCAGGCGATCAGCCCCCAGAGCGCGCCATCGACGACCACCGAGATCGACATGGAGGCGGCGACCCCCATGTTCTGGAGGTACTCGCAGTGCACCGGCGAGACGCTGCGGAGATGCGCCATCGACAGGTCGAGCGGACGCCCGGCGTCGTCGAGCTCCGGCACGATCGGCACCCGTTCGCCGCGGACGTCCGAGATGATGCGGATCGTGTTGCGCAGGTAGAGCGCCCGCGCCTGGATCGGGATGTCGCTTGCGGGGAAATACTGGCCGAGAAAGCTTTCGAGGTCGGGCCGTCTGACCTCGCTCACCACCTTGCCGGCGCCGTCGCGCTCGAAGCGGTAGATCATCACCCGATCGTAGCCGAGAACGCCGTGGGCGAGGCGGGCGGCACGGGCGACCAGCCGGTCGATGTCGTCGATGCTGCTGATCCGCCCGATCAGCGCCCGCGCCCGCTGCAGCGGATCCGGCCCGACGCCGACCGGCTCGAACTCGATGATGGCCCCGCCCTCGATCCGGTGGACGGCGACGTCGAAGCGCCGGCCGTTGCCGATCGTGAGGCCGAGCACCGACGCCGGCGCTCCGCCCTCCGGGGCCGTGGTGATCGCGTTGCGCAGGTCATGCAGCGCCCGTTCGCCGATGACCGACAGCACCTCGGCCCCGAGCAGGCCGCCGGGCGTCTCCTCGACATGCCCGAGCATCTCGGCAGCGTTGGCCGAATGGCGCAGCACCGTCGTCGCGGTGGTGTCGCAGGCGAGCAGGCAGCCATGGGGCTGGATGCAGCCCGGGATGTGGATCGGTTCCCGGTCGCAGTTGCTGAGGTCGGCTGCCTCAGGTGACATCGGCGAAGGCTCGCTCCGCCGCCGCGAAGCCGTCGCAGGCCGCCCCGACCGCGGCGTCGAGGTCGAAGGGCTCCGCCGCCTCCAGCGTGCCGAGGAACCCGTGCCAGCCGGCGAGGTCCGCGGTCTGTGCCGCGAGATGGCGGGCGCCGCGGTCACCGTCGAGCCCGAGCGCCAGCGCCTGACGATGGAGCAGCCGCGCCCCGAGCGCCGAGCCTTCGAGCACGTAGGCGAGCCCGAGCGCACCCGAGCCGTCGGCCGGCGGGGCGAGGACCACCTCCGCGACCGGCGCGACCCCGAGGTCGGCCATGTCGGCGGCGATCAGGGCGGCGATCGGTGCGGGCTGCCAGCCGGCACCGGCGAGGGCGCGCTCGGCCGGCCCGCGAAAGGCGAGAAGCCCGCGCAGGTAGCGGGCATAGGCGTGCGGGTCGGCAAGGGAGCCGACCGCGGCGTCGAGGGCGGCATGGGACTCCGTCGTGCGGTCGCGGAGAGCGAAGCGGCGCGTGGCCTGGTGCCTCATGGCGGGGCTCCATTCAGAATGACGACGACCGCCAGGCCGCCGGTATCGGAGCGGCCCGAGCGCCCCGTCCCGGAGTTGTAGCGCGCCGAACCTGGCCTGTCTAAGACCGCGCGCGCCGAGGGAGAGGGAACGGAGCCGGCGCGCCGGCTCCGGTTTCAGGGCGACGCCGTCAATCGTCCTCGTCGGCGGTCACGACGGCCTGGGCCTGCTCGCCGCGCGGCGGCCGCCCGATCACTTCGCGAAGCTCGTCGAGCTCGATGAAGTTGTCGCACTGGCGGCGCAGCTCGTCGGCGATCATCGGCGGCGACGAACGGATCGTCGAGACCACCGAGACGCGCACCCCCTGGCGTTGCAGGCTCTCGACCAGCGGCCGGAAATCGCCGTCGCCGGAAAAGAGCACGATATGATCGACATGCGGGGCCATCTCCATCGCGTCGACCGCGAGCTCGATGTCCATATTGCCCTTCACCTTGCGGCGCCCGGTCGAGTCGGTGAACTCCTTCGCGGGCTTCGTCACCATCGCGAAACCGTTGTAGTTCAACCAGTCGACCAGCGGACGGATCGGGGAGTATTCCTCGCTCTCGAGCAGCGCCGTATAGTAGAAGGCGCGCAGCAACTTTCCGCGACGCATGAACTCTGTACGCAGCAGCTTGTAGTCGATGTCAAACCCGAGCGCCCGCGCTGCAGCATAGAGATTGGCGCCGTCGATGAACAGCGCCAGTCTTTCGTCACGGTAAAACATGCGCCTGAAACCTCCTCTCGTTCCAGCTTGAGATTGGGCCGGAGCGAGCGCAAAAATGCCCGGCCGGTGCGCTTATAGGCCTCCCGGCTGGGCAGAGGAAGCCCCCCTTTCTGTGAGGTACGTCATCGACGGCACGACATCGCTGATCGCGCTCGGCGCCAACCTCGACTCCCCCGCCGGCGGCCCGCGCGCGACGCTCGAGGCGGCGCTGGCGGCGCTGCCCGGCCACGGCCTCCGCGTGGTTGCGCGGAGCCGCTGGTTCCGCACCACGGCCTTCCCGGCCGGCACCGGACCCGACTACGTCAACGCCGCCGCCCGCCTCGACGGCGACCTGCCGCCCGAGGCGGTCCTCGCCGCGCTCCACGCCGTCGAGGCCGGGCTCGGCCGCCGCCGCGGCCAGCGCTGGGGGCCACGGGTCTGCGACCTCGATCTCCTCGCCTGTGGCGATCGCGTCCTGCCCGACCGCGCCACCGTCGCCGCCTGGATCGCCCGGACCGGAGCGGCGCGGATGGACACCCCCGACCGCCTGCTCCTCCCCCACCCGCGCCTCCAGGACCGCGCCTTCGTTCTCGTTCCCCTCGCCGAGATCGCCCCCGACTGGCGCCACCCGGTCCTCGGCCGGACCGTGGCCGAAATGCGCGCCGCCCTGCCGGCCGCGGAGCGCGACGACGTCCGTCCGCTCGACGCGGCCGGGGAGGGCGGAGGCGCCGGCGGGACGAAAGACGGTTGACACCCCCGGGTCCCAGGGGTATGGACGCCGCCTGAAATTCATAAGACGTGAGACCGAGACCGACCCATGGCCAATTCGCCTTCCTCCAAGAAGCGTGCCCTGCAGGCAGCGCGTCGCGCCGACATCAACAAGGCGCGCCGTTCGCGGATGCGCACCTTCATCCGCAAGGTTGAGGAGGCGATCACCGGCGGCGACAAGGCCGTCGCCACCGAGGCGCTGCGCCTGGCCCAGCCGGAGATCATGAGCAACGTCAGCAAGGGCGTCGTTCACAAGAACACCGCGAGCCGCAAGGTGTCGCGCCTGGCGAGCCGGGTCAACGCGCTCGGCGCCTGATCCCCGGCCGACCGTCCTTCGGGACCGCGTGCCGCTTCCTGCCAAACGTCGATCGGACGCGCCCCCGCGGGGCGCGTCTTTCGTTATGCCGGATCGCCGCGGGGCGGGCGTTCGGCGATCGGCCGGCAGGCGCCGCCCGATCGGCAGTGTTCGGCGGGCGGCACATGTTCCGCCTTCGGTCCGGTTGTCGCATTTCCGGCGCTTCGGTATGTTGGTGTCACGAAACGATTCCTGACCGCAGCACACCGAGTGGATGCCCTCGGCCGACAAGACAAGGGCAGCCTGGAGCCGTGATATATCTGTCATGGCCAACCTACTCTGTACGTCGTGCGCTACGGAAGTCCGACACATAAAAAGACTATTTCCGACGGGAAGGTGAGTTGCAATTGAACGAGAGCGCTCGGGGCGGCATTGCCTGCCGTCGTTTCTACACCTTTATGGGTGCGGGTGCGTCGCCGGAGCGGCGCCGGAAGCGCGCCGGGGTCTGTCCCGCGCCCGCTTCGGCTGACACCGGACCGGGCGCGCCCCTGCCGAGCCAGCCTTCCTGATCCCACCGACGACCCTCCCGACCACGGGCCGATCACGGGCCGCGCTGCAACCCCGGACGATGACGAGCGATATGGACAATCCTGGCATGGAAACCCTCGGCGAGGCCTGGGCAAGGGTTCGTGGCGCGCTCCGCGCCCAGCTCGGCAACGACGCCTTCCAGAACTGGATCGACCCCCTGGTCTTCGTCCGGGCCGAGCAGGGGGTCCTGCACCTCGACGCCCCGACCAGCTTCATCGGCACCTGGGTGCTGCGCAACTACGGCGACGCCATCCGCCAGCTGCTGTGCAAGGACGGCATCGCG
Source organism: uncultured Alphaproteobacteria bacterium (assembly GCA_963798235.1). Taxonomy (GTDB): domain Bacteria; phylum Pseudomonadota; class Alphaproteobacteria; order Rhodobacterales; family Rhodobacteraceae; genus Amaricoccus. The sequence continues at coordinate 56,404 of CAWCSN010000003.1, forward strand.
GTCAACCGCCTCGAGTTCGGCGTCACCCGTACCGCCGCCCAGCCGGTGGCGCGCCCGGTGGCCGCCCCGACCGCCCCGGCTCCGACCGTCGTGTCCACGCCCGCCGGCGAGATCGACCTGCCGTCGTCGCCGATCGACGGCCGCTGCACCTTCGACAACTTCGTCGTCGGCAAGCCCAACGAGCTCGCCCACGCCGCGGCCCGCCGCGTCGCCGAGGGCGTCGCCGAGGGCGGGCCGGTGACCTTCAACCCGCTGTTCCTCTATGGCGGCGTCGGCCTCGGCAAGACCCACCTCATGCAGGCGATCGCCTGGGAGGTGAAGCAGACCAACCCCGAGGCCCGCGTCGTCTACCTCTCGGCCGAGCAGTTCATGTACCGCTTCGTCTCGGCGCTGCGCTTCAAGGACATGCACGGCTTCAAGGAGATGTTCCGCTCGGTCGACATGCTGATGGTCGACGACGTCCAGTTCATCTCCGGCAAGGATTCCACCCAGGAGGAATTCTTCCATACCTTCAACGCGCTGGTCGAGCAGAAGAAGCAGATCGTCATCTCCGCCGACCGCGCGCCCGGCGAGATCGACGGCCTCGAGGAGCGGATCAAGTCGCGCCTGCAGTGGGGCCTCGTCGTCGACCTGCACCCGACCGACTACGAGCTTCGCCTCGGCATCCTCCAGGCCAAGGCCGAGGCCCACCTCGAGCACAACCCGGGCGTCAAGGTCGGCACCGGGGTGATGGAGTTCCTCGCCCACCGGATCAGCTCGAACGTCCGCGTGCTCGAGGGCGCGCTCAACCGCCTCTTTGCCTACGCCAGCCTCGTCGGGCGCGAGATCGACCTCGACATGACCCAGGAGTGCCTCGCCGACATCCTGCGCATCTCCGAGCGCAAGGTCACCGTCGACGAGATCATCCGCAAGGTCGCCGAGCACTACAATCTCCGCATGTCCGACCTGCTCTCCGCCCGCCGCGCCCGCGCGGTCGCCCGGCCGCGGCAGGTGGCGATGTACCTCGCCAAGATGCTGACCTCGCGCTCGCTCCCCGACATCGGCCGGCGCTTCGGCGGCCGCGATCACACGACGGTCATCCATGCCGTCCGCAAGATCGAGGAACTCCGCGCCACCGACAGCCAGATCGCCGAGGACGTCGAACTCCTCCGCCGCATGCTCGAGGCCTGACGCCCCCGAAAGCGCCGCGTCAGCCGCCCGCACGCCTGACCGTTCCGCCCGCGGCGCGCTGCATCGGTGCGGTGGGCCGCACCGTCTCTTCTTCTTCGGCGACACGCTTTTCCGCCGGGGTGCCGCCGAAGAAGAGGGGTGCCCGGCCGCCCCGCCGCTCTTCGGATTTCATACTGGCAGGAAGCCTATCGGGCAGGACGCGGGGCCCCGCCAACAGGCGGGGAGAAAAAACAACTCAGCCGGCGAATGCCGGCTTCCTTCGAAGGGAGGCCGCAAAGGCGGCCGACCGACCAGCGGCGGCCGAGCGGGGGGCGCGCTCTTCCGCGCGCCTCCCCGAGGTCGGCGCTTCCCCCGGGGGCGCAGCCGTCGCGCAGGCCGGGCGTGAAATCCCGGCCCTCGCGCGGCGGCACGCGCACGAATCCGACTTAGTCCTTCCAGATCAACGCGTTACCGATATCGCACGAGTTGCAACGCGACCCTTGCCCTTTCGCGGTAATTCGCTAACGTCTCCGTCCGCGCAACCGTTGGGATCGCGGGCCCAGGACTTCCTCGAACGGTGGCAGAGATGAAACTCAGCATGGAGCGCAGCGCCCTTCTCCGGGCCATGAGCCGGGCGCAGTCCGTCGTCGAGCGGCGCAATACCATCCCGATCCTCGCCAACGTGCTGATCGAGGCCGAGGGCGACCAGGTGAGCTTCCGCGCCACCGACCTCGACATCGAGGTCGTCGACCGCGCCAATGCCATGGTCGGCCGCGCCGGCGCGACCACCGTCCCCGCCCACACCCTCCACGAGATCGCCCGCAAGCTCCCCGACGGCGCGATGGTCGAGCTCACCGACGACGGCATCGCCGGCCGCCTCGACGTCCGCGCCGGCCGCTCGCACTTCAGCCTGCAGACCCTGCCGCGCGAGGATTTCCCGGTCATGGCGAGCGCCGAGTACCAGGTGAACTTCTCCTGCCCGGCGCCGATCCTGCGCCGGCTCTTCGACAAGGCCAAGTTCGCGATCTCGACCGAGGAGACGCGCTACTACCTCAACGGCGTCTACATGCACGCCGCCACCGGCGTCGACGGCCCGGTGCTGCGCTGCGTCGCCACCGACGGCCACCGCCTCGCCCGCATCGACGCCGCCCTCCCCGAGGGCGCCGAGGGCCTGCCCGGGGTGATCGTGCCGCGCAAGACCGTCAACGAACTCCGCAAGTTCCTCGACGACGACGAGGCGAAGATCGCGGTCTCGGTCAGCGAGACCAAGGTCCGCTTCTCCACCCCGGAGGTCGCCCTGACCTCGAAGGTCATCGACGGCACCTTCCCCGACTATGCCCGGGTCATCCCGGTCGGCAACACCAAGCGCCTCGAGGTCGACGCCGCCGAGTTCGCCCAGGCGGTCGACCGCGTCGCCACGGTGTCGTCGGAGCGCAGCCGCGCGGTGAAGATGGCGCTGGAGGAGGACCGCCTCGTCCTCTCGGTCAACGCGCCCGACAGCGGCGCCGCCGACGAGGAGCTGGCCGTCGCCTACAGCGACGAGCGCCTCGAGATCGGCTTCAACGCCAAGTACCTCCAGGAGATCGCCAACCAGGTCGACCGCGAGAACGCCGTCTTCCTCTTCAACTCGGCCGGCGATCCGACGCTGATGCGCGAGGGCAACGACAAGTCGGCGGTCTACGTCGTGATGCCGATGCGGGTCTGACCTGCTCGCGGTCACCCGGCTCTCCCTCTCCCATTTCCGCTCGCATCGCGGCGCGCGGCTGGACTTCGACGGCCGTCCGGTCGCGGTCTTCGGCGCGAACGGCGCCGGCAAGACCAACCTGATCGAGGCCGTCTCGCTCCTCTCCCCCGGCCGCGGCCTGCGCGGCGCACCCGGCGAGGAACTCGCCCGCCGCCCCGAGGCCATCGGCTGGAAGGTCACCGCCGGGATCGACGCCCCCGACGGCGCCCACGAGGCCGCCACCTGGAGCGAGGGCGCCGGGCGCCGCGTCGAGATCGACGGCAAGGCCGCCAGCCAGACCGCCCTCGGCACCGTCGCCCGCATCCTGTGGATCACCCCCGCCATGGACCGCCTGTGGCTCGAGGGCGCCGCCGAGCGCCGGCGCTTCCTCGACCGGATGACCCTCAGCCTCGTCCCCGACCACGGCGAGGTCGCCGGCGCCTACGACCGCGCCTTGCGCGAGCGCAACCGCCTGATCCGCGACGGCATCCGCGACCCTGCGTGGTTCGACGCCCTCGAGGCGCGCATGGCCGCCTCGGGCGCCCGCCTCGGGACCAACCGCGCCCTCGCCCTCTCCCGCCTCGCCGCCGCCGCCAGCGCCGCCGAGGCCGACGGTCCCTTCCCGACCGCCACCCTCGCCCTCGAAGGCGAAGGCCCGCGCGACGTGGAGGGCCTCCGCGAGGCGCTCCGCGCCGGCCGCGCCCGCGACCAGGCCGCCGGGCGCAGCCTCGTCGGCCCGCACCGCGACGACCTCGGCGCCACCTACGCCGCCAAGGGCGTCCCCGCCCGCCTGTGCTCGACCGGCGAACAGAAGGCGCTCCTCGTCAGCCTCGTCCTCGCCAATGCCCGCGCCGTCGCCGCCGACTTCGGCGCCGCCCCGATCCTGCTTCTCGACGAGATCACCGCCCACCTCGACGACGCCCGCCGCGCCGCGCTCTTCGCCGCGATCACCGGCCTCGGCGCCCAGGCTTTCCTGACCGGCACCGGCCCCGAGCTCTTCGCGGGGATCGACGCCGACCGCCTCGACGGTCGAGGACGCCGGTGGCGAGAGCCGGGTGACCCGCCGCGCCGGGTGAACCGGCCCGGGAGGCCCGCGTCAGGCCGGGTCGGTCCAGACCTCGAAGCCGGTCAGCTGGTTCGGGCCGAAGGTGTTGGTCAGCGGCACGTCCGCCGCGTCGCGGCCGCGCGCGATCAGGATGCGTCCGATGCGCGGCATGTTGTTGCGCGGGTCGAAGACATGCCACTGGCCGCCGAGATAGACCTCCATCCAGGCGGCGAAATCGCCCGGCGACCACGGTTCGGGCTGGCCGATCTCGGAGATGTAGCCGGTGCAGTAGCGCGTCGGGATGTTCATGCACCGGCAGAAGGCGACGGCGAGGTGGGTGTAGTCGCGGCAGACGCCGACGCCCTCGGCATAGGCCTCGGAGGCGGTGCGCGTCGCCCGCGCGTGCTGATAGCCGAAGACGATGTGGTTGTGGACGAAGTCGCAGATCGCCTGCACCCGCCCCCAGCCCGGCTCGGTATAGCCGAACAGCCGCCAGGCTTCGTCGGACAGGCGGTCGGTGTCGCAATAGCGGCTGCCGAGCAGGAAGACGATGGACTCTTCCGGCAGATCCTCGACGGCGTGCTGCATCGCGCCCGGAAACGCCGGATCGACCGCGCCGCTGTCGCGGATGACGCCGTCGGTGGTCAGCTCGAACTGGCCCGCCGGGGCGACCATCCGCGTGCACCAGTTGCCGAAGCCGTCGCGGTAGCTGCCGATCGGCACCGGCGGCGTCGAGATCAGATAGTCCGGGCGCTCGAGATCGCCGAAGCGCGAGAAGTGCACGTTGAGCAGCGCGATCATCGGTGTGGGTTGCGGCATCAGGTAGGTCAGGCGGCAGCCCAGTCGGATACGCATGCGGTCTTGCCCTTCAGGGTTATGGAGACGGCGCTGGTCGACGACGACCGCGACCTGCCGGGGCGGAGGCTCCGGTCTATCCGCGATCTCTCTGCGGATGCCGCGCGTTTGGCAACCGCCAAGTCCCGGATCGGTTTGCCGGCTGCACCGGTTTCGATCACGAACCCGAACCGAAACCGCCGACTGCTCAATTCATCAGCACTGCGCGGCTCCAGGGCCGGAGCCGACACCGGGCCGCCGCGAGACCATGTATGCGGCCGGGATGCCGCGCGACGCAAGCGTCTTGCCCACGAAGGGGCCGCGCCCGCTCCCGGCGTGAAGTCCATTTCCGAGGGTCATAGAGAGGATCGACGCCGCCGGTCCGAGAGTGAAGTATGCCGGCTACGAGAACGGCGAGAGGCGTCTCGCCGACCGATCCGGAGAAGCGCGCCCATGTCTGCAAAGGCCATCACCCTCATTACCCTCGGCGTTGCCGACCTCGCGCGGTCGCGGGCCTTCTATGCGGCCCTCGGCTGGGAGGCAGCGCAGGCGCAGGAGGGCGTGGTCTTCATCCAGCTCGCCGGCCAGGTGCTGGCGCTCTTCGGCATCGACGACCTCGCCGACGACATGAAGGCCGCCCGCGGCTCGCTCGGCAAGGGCGCCGTCACCCTCGCCCGCAACCTCGCCACCGAGGCCGAGGTCGACGCCGCCTTCGCCGAGGCCCTCGCCGCCGGGGCGCGCGCGCTCAAGGCGCCCGAGAAGGTGTTCTGGGGCGGCTACTCCGGCTACTACGCCGATCCCGACGGCCATGTCTGGGAGCTGGCGATGAACCCGTTCTGGCCACTCGCGGCCGACGGGACGCTGACGCTGCCCGAGGGTTGACGCGGGGCGCCGGCCGGCGCTTCTGGAGGGAAAGCTGGAAGGGGAGGATTCCGATGTCTGAGACTGCGCTCGCTGCCCGCGCCGAGAGCTCGGGCTGGGTTGGACCGCTGTGCTGGGCGGCGGTCGTCCTCGACGGTTTCGACCTCGTTGTGCTCGGCGCGCTGATCCCGGTGCTGACCGGCGGCGACACCCCGTGGATGACCGCGCCGCAGGCGACCTTCGTCTCGACGATCAGCCTCGTCGGCATGACCCTCGGCGCGCTCTCCATCGGCATCGCCACCGACCGCCTCGGCCGCCGCAAGCTGCTCATCGCCGCGGTCTTCGCCTTTTCGCTGCTGACCCTGGCCTGCGGTTTTGCCCAGACCCCGATGCAGCTCGGCCTCTTCCGCTTTCTCGCCGGCTTCGGCCTCGGCGGCTGCCTGCCGACCGCGATCGCCATGGTCACCGAGTTCTCCAGCGGCCGCGCCGGCAAGGCTTCGACCACGGTGATGACCGGCTACCACGTCGGCGCGGTGTCGACGGCGCTTCTCGCCCTGATCCTGCTGCCGTATTTCGGCTGGCGGGGGATGTTCGTCGTCGGCGCGGTCCCCGGCTTCCTCCTCGTGCCGCTGATGTACATGAACCTGCCCGAGTCGCCGTCCTTCCTGCTCGCCAAGGGCCGGCGGAGCGAGGCGGAGGCGATCGCCCGCGCCAACGGCCTGACCCTCGACCCGGCACCCGTGGCGGCGGCTCTGGTGCCGCAGTCCTCCGCCGGGGCGCTGCTGCGCGAGCCGTTCCTCAAGAACAGCATCGCGATCTGGGTGACCTCGTTCATGGGCCTGCTCCTCGTCTACGCCCTCAACACCTGGCTGCCGAAGCTGATGGTCGCCGCGGGCTACGGCCTGTCCGGCGGCCTCTGGCAGCTTCTCCTGCTCAACGTCGGCGCGATCTGCGGCCTTCTCGTCGCCGGCCAGGTCGGCGACCGCGTCGGCCTGAAGCCGGCGACGGTGGTGTGGTTCACCGCCGGCGCCATCCTGCTCGCCATCCTCTCGGTGCGGATGTCGCCGGTGCTGCTCTATCCGGCGGTCTTCCTGACCGGCTGCTTCGTCTTTTCGGCGCAGGTCCTCGTCTATGCCTTCGTCGCCGCCAACCATCCGGCCGGGGTCCGGGCGACGGCGCTCGGCATGGCGGCCGGGGTCGGGCGTCTCGGCGCCATCGCCGGGCCGCTGATCGGCGGGACACTGGTGTCGATGGGCCTCGGCCACCCGTGGGGCTTCTACGTCTTCGCGATCGTCGGCTTCCTCGCGGCGATCGCGATGGCCTCGACGACGGTGATGAAGGGCAAGGTCTGAGGGCCGTCCGCATCGGCGTCTTCGCCCGTTAACGAGTACGAACGCACAGTTAACGCGCCAATCGATATGCTGTAATATCAACAGCTTGATAGCTTGCGCACGCGTGCGCAAGCCGTGCCACGGCACAGGCTTCCGGGCTACGGAAGGGCCACCGTCTGCCACAGGCGGATCTTCAGCCCGCCATGCGGCACCCAGGGTCCCGGCGGTCCGAAGGGCAGCCCGGTGGCGGCAGCGAGCGCTGGTTCGGTGGTGACGAGCCCGATCCGCCAGCCCCCGAAGCGCTCGCCGAGCACGCGGCCAAGGGCGGCGTAGAGCGGCCGCAGCTTCGCCGCCTCGCCGAGACGCGTGCCGTAGGGCGGGTTGACGATGACGAGCCCGGCCGGCCCCTCCGGCCGGCGCAGGTCGCTGACCGCGGCCTGCCCGAAGTCGGCCAGCGCGGTGACGCCAGCGCGGGCGGCGTTGGCGCGGGCCATCGCGACGGCCCCGGCATCCCGGTCGCTGCCATGGAAGCGCAAGGCGGTCTCCCGCGGCTTCAGGTCGGCTTTCATGCCCGTCCAGACCTTCGCATCGAAGGTCGCGAGGCGCTCGAAGGCGAAGGCGCGCGAACGGCCGGGGGCGAGGCCGGCGGCAATTTCGGCCGCCTCGATCGGAAAGGTGCCGGAGCCGCACATCGGGTCGAGCACCGGCTCGCTGCCGTCATAGCCGCAGGCGCGGAGAAAGAGCGCCGCGAGGGTCTCCCGCATCGGCGCGGCATTCACCGCCTGCTTGTGGCCGCGGCGATGAAGCATCTCGCCGGAGGTATCGACGCTGATCGTGCAGAGGTCGTCCTCGATGCGGACCTTCACCGTCACCGCCTCGCCGGGCTCGTCCTCGCTGCCGGCCTCGTGGACCGCGGCGCCAAGCGTCTCGCGGATCGCCGTTGCGATGCGCTGGCGGGCGGCGCCGGCGTGATAGATGCGCGACTTCGCGGTGGTGGTGACGTCGACGCGGACCGGCACGTCGGCACGCAGGGTCTCCCCCCACGCCACCTTGCGGGCACGCTTGTCGAGCTGGGCGAGGTGAAGCGCGCGGAACGAGGCGATCCGCGCGAGGACGCGGGTCGCACCGCGGAGCTCGAGGTTGGCCCGCCAGACCTCGGGCCAGCCGCCCGTCAGGGCGACGCCGCCGGGAACGGCAAGCGGCCCGGGCAGGCCAAGGGCGGCGGCCTCCGCCCGGAGCAGGGGCTCAAGGCCGGGGGCGGTGGCGAGGAAGATCGGAAAGGGGGCGTCCATCGCCGTGGCATAGCCGGGATGCCCCGGTGCGGCGACCGCTTTCTCACGGACAGGGCCGGGGTGTCGCCGGGCGGGGGGGCGTGGTAGGGCTCGGGACGGATCAAGGGTCGGGCTGGAGGCGGGACGGTGGCATTGTCGGACGAGGGACGGGCGCGGGTGGCGGAGGTCGCGGCGCGGCACGGGGTGAGCGCTGGCACGGCGGAGCGGCTGGCGGAGGCGCTGTCGCGCGGCGGCGGCAGCCAGGCGCAGTTCAACGAGTCCGAACTCGGCGGCTTCGGGCAGTGGTCGCGCGGCGGCATGATCATGATCGGCGACATGTTCAACAGCGGGCTGAAGGCGCGCGTCGACGCGTTGTGCTCCGAGCTTTCCGGCATGGTCGGGGCGCCGGGGATGTTCGCGACCGAGGCGTCGGGCTCGGGCTTCGGGGGCGGCGACAGCTGGCCGGCGGACCTCGGCCACGCCTCGACCTCGGGGGCGCAGAACGACATGCGCTACGCGGTCTTCCCCGACCGGAGACGCCTCGCGGTGGCGCGCGGCGGCACGGTGACGATCTACGACACCGGGGATCACGCGATCGGCGGGGTGTCGCAGCAGCAGAGCGGCGACCAGTCGCTGAGCTTCACCAGCCAGTTCGGGCCGGTTCGCCTCACCGACCTGCCGGTGGTGAGCGGGGAGGGATCGGCCACGCCTTCGTCCGGCAGTTCGGCGGCGGCTGCGCCGGCGGCAGCGCCCGCTGACGGGCCTGCAGCTTCCCGGGCGAGCCCGCCAGCGACAACGCCCGCTTTCGAGCCGTCCGCCGGTCCGGTTGCGGACGCGGGCAGGGATGCTCCGGGGAAGGCTGCTCCGACGACTTCGGGGCCGGGGGCCGGCGCGGACGTGCTGGCGACGATCGAGAAGCTCGCCGACCTGCACGGGCGCGGCATCCTCACCGCCGAGGAGTTCGCGAAGAAAAAGGCCGAGCTGCTCGACCGGCTCTAGGCTGACGCCCCGCGGCTGCCGGGGGCCGGGAGGCGCGGGCTCTGGCGGCGGGGGGACGGCGTCCCCATATCCGGGTGGCGGCGCATGCGGACTGCATGCGGCGGAGGCGTGACATTCCCGACACCCGCCGCTAGACTGTCGCACCATAGTCAAGGACCTTTCCCAACATGGCCGAACCCGCCCGCGCCCCCGAGGAATACGGCGCCAATTCCATCAAGGTTCTCAAGGGCCTGGAAGCCGTCCGCAAGCGGCCGGGAATGTATATCGGCGATACCGACGACGGGTCGGGCCTGCACCACATGGTCTACGAGGTCGTCGACAACGGCATCGACGAGGCGCTGGGCGGCTGGGCGACCGAGGTGACGGTGACCCTGCATGCCGACAACTCGGTCAGCGTTACCGACAACGGCCGCGGTATCCCGGTCGGCATCCACGAGGGCGAGGGCGTCAGCGCGGCCGAGGTCATCATGACCCAGCTGCACGCCGGCGGTAAATTCGACCAGAACAGCTACAAGGTTTCCGGCGGTTTGCACGGCGTCGGCGTCAGCGTCGTCAACGCTTTGTCGGAGTGGCTGGACCTGCGGATCTGGCGCGAGGGCTATGAGCATTTCGCGCGCTTCGAGCACGGCGACACCGTGGTCAGCCTGCATCGGGTTGGCCCGAGCGAGGGCAAGCGCGGGACGCAGGTGCGGTTCCTCGCCTCGACCGGGACCTTCACCAACACCGACTACAGCTTCAAGACGCTCGAGCATCGGCTGCGCGAGCTCGCCTTCCTGAACTCGGGGGTGAAGATCACCCTGACCGACCGGCGCCACGCCGAGGTCGAGCGGATCGAGCTCAGCTATGAGGGCGGGGTGCGCGAGTTCGTCAAGTACCTCGACCGCTCGAAGACGCCGCTGATCACCACGCCGATCTACATCACCGGCGAGACCGCGGGCATCGGCGTCGAGGTGGCGATGTGGTGGAACGACAGCTACCACGAGACGGTGCTGCCCTTCACCAACAACATCCCGCAGCGCGACGGTGGCACCCATCTGGCGGGCTTCCGCGGGGCGCTGACCCGGACGATCAACGCCTATGCCGGCGAGAGCGGGCTGGCGAAGAAGGAGAAGGTGGTCCTCTCCGGCGACGATGCGCGCGAGGGGCTGACCTGCGTGCTGTCGGTCAAGGTGCCGGACCCGAAGTTCTCGTCGCAGACCAAGGACAAGCTGGTCTCGTCGGAGGTGCGGCCGGCGGTCGAGAGCCTCGTCATCGAGAAGCTTGCCGAGTGGTTCGAGGAGAACCCGGCCGAGGCGAAGATCGTCGTCGGCAAGGTCGTCGAGGCGGCGCTGGCCCGCGAGGCGGCGCGCAAGGCGCGCGAGCTGACCCGGCGCAAGACGGCGATGGACGTGGCGAACCTGCCGGGCAAGCTGGCGGATTGCCAGGAGAAGGACGCGAGCAAGGCCGAACTGTTCATCGTCGAGGGTGACAGCGCCGGCGGCTCGGCCAAGCAGGGGCGGAGCCGGGCCAACCAGGCGGTGCTGCCGCTGCGCGGCAAGATCCTCAACATCGAGCGGGCGCGCTTCGACCGGATGCTGTCGAGCGAGGCGATCGGCACGCTGATCACCGCCCTCGGCACCGGGATCGGGCGCGACGAGTTCGACCTCGGCAAGCTGCGCTACCACAAGGTCATCATCATGACCGACGCCGACGTCGACGGGGCGCATATCCGGACGCTGCTGCTGACCTTCTTCTTCCGGCAGATGCCGGAGCTGATCGAGGGCGGGCATCTCTTCATCGCCCAGCCGCCGCTCTACAAGGTCGGGCGCGGGCGCTCGGAGGTCTACCTGAAGGACCAGGCGGCGCTCGACGCCTATCTGGTCGAGTTGGGGCTCGACGGCGCGACGCTGCGGCTCGGCTCCGGGGCGGTGCTGGCGGGGGCCGACCTCGCGCGCGTCGTCGAGGAGGCGCGCGTGGTGCGGGCGACGCTGGGCGGCTTTCCGACGCACTATCCGCGGCCGATCATCGAGCAGGCGACGATCGCGGGCGCGCTGCTGCCCGGCGTGCTCGACGCCGATCCGCAGGGGACCGCCGACGCGGTGGCGTCGCGGCTGGACCTGATCGCGGCCGAGTACGAGCGCGGCTGGCAGGGGCGCCCGACCCAGGACGGCGGATTGCGCCTGTGGCGGACGACGCGCGGCGTCGACGAGGTGCGCGTCCTCGACGGCTTCGCCCTGCGCTCGGGCGAGGCACGCCGGCTCGCCGCGATGACCGCGGGGCTTCAGGAGGTCTACGGCACGACCGCGGCGCTGGTCCGCAAGGACCGCGAGCAGCCGATCTTCGCGCCGACCGACCTTCTCGACGCGGTGATGAAGGAGGGCGAGAAGGGGCTGTCGCTGCAGCGCTACAAGGGCCTCGGCGAAATGAACCCCGAGCAGCTCTGGGAGACGACGCTCGACCCGGAGGCAAGGACGCTGCTGCAGGTGCGGGTGGAGGACCTGGCGGATGCCGACGACGTCTTCACCAAGCTGATGGGCGACGAGGTCGAGCCCCGGCGCGAGTTCATCCAGACGAACGCGCTGAGCGTGGCGAATTTGGACTTCTAGTCAGGTGTTCAGGTTCGCGCACAGGGCTGCGTTTGCGCATAGTCTTGCGCGGCTGCAACACGGCCTCCCCCCTCTTCGCGGCGTTCGCGGTACCGGCCGGCCAGGACCATCCCGGCCGGAGAGCATATCCCATGCCATTGATCTGCGCACGATCGCCCGCATGGCGCTGCTCGCGACATTTGCCGGCGTCCTGCCCGCCGGAGAGGGGGTCGCTGGGAGCCCCTGTGATGAAGGCGCGTGGCGCGGACCGGCGAAACACGAAATCTCTTGCGCAAACGTTTCGCAGGGTTCAATGCTTTCCTAAAGCGCCGCTTCGAGCGCGTGTCCCCGGGGGGAAAATGGTCCGGTACCCTGTCATCTGCGCAAGCACCCGTGGCGACGATTGCTGACGTCGCCAGGGCGGCCGCGGTCTCCATGTCCACGGTCTCCCACGTGCTGAACAACACGCGCAACGTCGCGCCGGAAACGGCGCGTCGCGTGAATGACGCGGTGACCGAGGTCGGATACACGCCGAACACGCTGGCCCGCTCCCTCAGGATGGCGTCGACCAACGCGATCGGCCTGGCCGTCTCGACCATCACCAACCCCTACTTCGCCGACATGGTCTGCGCGATCGAGGCGCAGTGCGCCCGCCTCGGGCTGATGGTCTTCCTCGCTGACACCCAGGACGACCCCGGTCGCGAGCTGGAGGTCGTGCGCGCCCTCCACGCCCGCCGCGTCGACGGCGTCATTCTCGCCCCCTCGGCCGACCCGGCCGCAGCGCTGGACTACGTCACGCGTTTCAACCTGCCTTGCGTTCTGGTCGATCGCATGGCCGATGCGCGCTTCGACCAGGTCGGCATCGACAACCCCGCGGCGGTCGCCGCGCTGGTCCGCCACCTGCTCGACGCCGGCCACCGGCGCATTGCCTTCATCGGCGGCCAGCCGGGCTTTGCCACCACCGAGTCCCGGGCCGAGGCCTTCCGCGCGACGCTTGCCTCCGCAGGTGTGCCCATCGACGCGGCCTGGTCGGACTCACGCGTGCTGGCGACCGAGGACGTCCTCGCAATCCTCGACCGACTGCTCGGGGCGCCCGAGCCGCCGACGGCGTTGGTCGCGGGGAACAACCTCGTCACGATCGGCACCAAGCGCGCCCTGCAGGTGCGCGGCCTCCGGGTGCCGCAGGACATCTCGCTGGTCGGCATCGACGATTTCGAATGGGCCGATTGTTTCGAGCCCCAGCTGACGCTGGTGGCCCAGCCTTGTGTCGAACTCGGCCGGCAGGCGGCCTCGCTGCTCGTCGAACGGATCCGCGACCCGCACGGCCCCCGGCGCCATGTGCAGCTCGCAGCCGAAATGAAGCTCCGCGCCTCGGTGGGAAGACCGCAATGACCGCGACCACGGCACCAATCCTGACGATGAAGGGCGTGACCAAGCGCTTCGGCGGCGTCCAGGCGCTTCCGGGGGGTGGATTTCGACCTGCGACCCGGCGAGATCCACGCGCTGCTCGGCGAGAACGGGGCGGGCAAGTCCACCCTGATGGGCGTGCTTTCCGGCGTCCACAGCCCCGACGAGGGCACCGTGGAAATCGACGGCGCGCCGGTGCGTTTCGGCAGCCCGCGCGACGCGCAGGCGGCCGGCATCGCCACGATCTTCCAGGAGCTCGACCTCGCGCCCGGCCTCGACGTGACGGCCAACCTCTTCCTCGGGCGCGAGCTGACCTCGGGCGGCTTCCTGAACTTCGGCGCCATGCGCCGCGAGGCACAGCGACGGCTCGCCGCGCTCGAGATGGCGATTTCCGCCGACAGCCGCGTGGCGGACCTGTCGATCGGCCAGCGGCAGGTGGTGGCCATCGTCAAGGCGCTGTCCTACGCCGACCGGGTGCTGATCATGGACGAGCCGACAGCGGCGCTGACCACCGGCGAGGTGGAGCGGCTCTTCGGCATCATGCGCCGGCTGGCCGCGAGCGGCGTCGGGATCGTCTACATCTCGCACCGGCTGGAAGAGGTGCCGCTGATCGCCGACCGGGTGACGGTGATGCGCGACGGAGAAGTCGTCGGCACGCTGCCGGCCGATGCGCCGCAGGGAGAGCTTGTCCGCCTGCTCGTCGGCCGGCCGCTCGACGAGCTTTACCCGCCCCGCGCAGCGAAGACCGGCGCCCGGCTGCTGCGCCTCGCCCATGCCGCCTACGTGCCGCGACGCTCGCGGGCCGGGTGGCAGGCGCCCGAGGACGTGTCGCTCGACGTTCATGCCGGCGAGATCGTCGGGCTGGCCGGGGTGATGGGCGCGGGACGAACCGAACTCCTGACCGCGCTCTTCGGTGCGGCGCCTTCGGGACGCTGGCGCGGGACGGTGGAGATCGACGGAAAACCGGCCGACCTGTCGTCGATCCGCGCGGCCCGGCGGTCCGGTCTCGCCTTCGTCACCGACGACCGGCGCGGCACCGGGCTGATGCTGCGGATGGCGGTGGCAAAGAACCTCGTCATGTCGATCCTGCGGCGGATGTCGCCGAGCGGGCTGATGTCCCCGGCGCGCGAGGCGGCGGCCGTCGCGCGATCCTACGGCCAGTTCGACATCCGGCCGAAGAACCCCGCCATCGCGGTCGGCGCGCTCTCCGGCGGCAACCAGCAGAAGGTGGTGCTGGCCAAGGAAGTGCTCGACGAGCCGCGCCTGCTCCTCCTCGACGAGCCTACCCGCGGCGTCGACGTCGGCGCCAAGGGCGAGATCTACGCCCGCCTGCGCGAGCTGGCCGGCAAAGGCCTCGGCGTCCTCGTCGCCTCCTCGGAGATGCCGGAGCTGATCGGCCTCTGCGACCGCATCATCGTGCTGCGCGAGGGCCGCGACGTCGCGGCCTTCACCGGCGCCGTCGACGAACACACCGTCCTCGAGGCGGCAAACGGAAGGGTCGCCTCCCATGCCTGAACCGAAGCCCCTGGCCGCCCCCGCGGCCCGCCGCCGCGACCCGCTGGCGCTGCTCGTCCGCTTCCAGAGCCTGATCGGCCTTGTCGTCGTCGTGCTCGGCGGGATCATCTTCTCGCCGCGCCGCCACGGCGAGATCCTGTTCCTCGCCCCCGACAACATCGCCAACATCGTGCGCGCGGTGTCGGAGACCGGGATCATCGCCATCGGCATGACCTTCGTCATCATCACCGCCGGCATCGACCTTTCGGTGGGCGCCCTGCTCGGCCTCGCCAGTGTCGTGACCGCGACGATGATGATCTCCAGCGGCTTCGGCCTCGTGGCGACCGTGCTTCTCGTCCTGCTGATGGGCACCGCCTTCGGCGCGGGCCAGGGGATGATCTCCACGCGCTTCCGGCTGGAGCCGTTCATCGTCACCCTTGCCGGCCTTCAGGCGGCGCGCGGTCTCGGCCTCGTCGTTTCCGGCAACCAGTATATCAACATCTCCTATGGCGACGGCCCCGGCCTCGCGCCCCCCATCTTCGCCGTGCTCGGCGAGCGGCTGTTCAACAATACCGTGCCCGTCGCCACGCTGGTTTTCGTCGCCTTCGCCGCGATCGCGACCGTCGTGCTCAACACCACCCGCTTCGGCCGCTACGTCTTCGCGGTTGGCGGCAACGAGCGCGCGGCGCAGATCTCCGGCATTCCGGTCGGCCTGGTGAAGACGTCCGTCTACGCCATCACCGGCTTCGCCTCGGCGCTCGCCGGCATCGTTCACGCCGGCCAGTTCAACTTCGGCAGCGCCAACGACGGCACCGGCTACGAATTGACCGCCATCGCCGCCGTCGTCATCGGCGGCACCAGCCTCTTCGGCGGCTCCGGCTCCATGGTGGGCACGGTCGCCGGCACCGTCATGCTCGGGGCACTCGCCAATGTGCTCCAGCTCAACAACATCACCCCGGCCCTGCAACTGCTCGCCACTGCGGCGATCATCGTGCTGGCCGCGGTGCTGCAATCCCTCGTTCGCCGCCGCGAGGGCCTTCGCTGAAAGAAGCGGCACACATGACGCCGGCAAACCCGGCGACCAGAGGAGGATGCCATGACCATTCCCGAATTCGGCCGGGCCGCGCTGCTCGCCGGTGCCGCACTGGCGATCGCCGGCGCCGCACAAGCGGCCGACCCGATCTCGAAATACTGCAAGAAGGACGGCGAGTTCCTGATCGGCTTCAGCCAGGCCAACAACGCCGAACCCTACCGCCAGCACGTCAACGACGAGCTGGAAGCCGCCGCCAAGGCGGTGCCGGGTTCACGCTGCAGATCGCCGATGGTCAGGGCAACGTGAACACCCAGACCTCCCAGGTCGACAACTTCATCACCCAGAAGGTCGACCTGCTGCTGATCTCGCCGTTCGAGGCGGCGCCGATCACCCCGGCGGTGAAGCGCGCGATGGACGCCGGCATCCCGGTCATCGAGCTCGACCGCAAGACCGTCGGCGATCCGGGCAAGGACTACACGGCCTTCATCGGCGGCGATAACTACAAGATTGCGCTTGCCGCCGGCGAGTATACCGCCAAGACGCTGCTGCCGGATGGCGGCGAGGTCGCCGTGCTGCAGGGCCTGCCGAGTTCCACCCCCGCCGTCGAGCGGCTGGACGGGTTCAAGGATGGCGTGAAGGGCAACCCGAAGATCGAGGTCGTCGCCGAGCAGGCCGCCGACTGGCTGCCCGACAAGGCGCAGACCGCCTTCGCCGCGATGCTGCAGGCGCATCCCGACATCAAGATGGTCTATGCCTCCAACGACATGATGGCGGCCGGCGCGCTCCTCGCCGCCAAGGGCGCGGGCAAGGAAGGCCAGATCGCGATCATCGGCACCGACGGCCTGCCCGGCCCGGCGGGCGGCATCCGGGCCGTGGCGGAAGGCGACTGGGCGGCGACCTTCACCTATCCGACGGGCGCCAACGAGGCGATCGAGATGGCGAAGTCGATCCTGCTCGACTGCGCGACCGAGGTTCCGACGAACGTCACGGTGGCCACGACCGCCATCACGCCGGAAAACGCCAAGTCGATGATGACGAACTGATCCGACCCGGCCGACGACGACCCCCGCCAACGCCCACCTGAAACCTTGGCGTTGGCGGGGTGCGGTCGCTCAGGCGGCCAGCAGGCCCTCCGGGGTGATCCGCGTGCGGCCGCCGAGATAGGGCGCCAGCACCGCCGGCAGGGTCACCGATCCGTCGGCCTCCTGGCCGTTCTCGAGCACCGCGATCAGCGTGCGGCCGACGGCGAGGCCCGAGCCGTTGAGGGTGTGGACGAACTCCGGCTTCGCGCCCTCGCCGCGACGGAAGCGGGCGTTCATGCGGCGGGCCTGGAAGTCGCCGCAGTCGGAGACCGAGGAGATCTCGCGGTAGGTGTCCTGCCCGGGCAGCCAGACCTCGAGGTCGAAGGTCCGGCGGGCGCCGAAACCCATGTCGCCCGTGGCGAGGACCACCGTGCGGTAGGGCAGGCCGAGCGCCTCGAGGATGCCCTGCGCGCAGCCGACCATGCGCTCCTGCTCGGCGCGGCTGTCCTCCGGCCGGGTGATCGACACCATCTCGACCTTCTCGAACTGGTGCTGGCGCAGCATCCCGGCGGTGTCCTTGCCGGCCGAGCCCGCCTCGGAGCGGAAGCACTGGGAGTGGGCGGTCATGCGGACCGGCAGCGCGGCCTCGTCGAGGATCTGCCCGGCGACGAGGTTGGTCAGCGTCACCTCGGAGGTCGGGATCAGCCACCAGCCGTTGGTGGTCTGGTAGCTGTCCTCGGCGAACTTCGGCAGCTGGTTGGTGCCATACATCGCCTCGTCGCGGACGAGAACCGGGGTCCAGACCTCGGTCAGGCCGTTGTGGTCGACGTGGGTGTCGAGCATGAACTGGGCGAGCGCCCGGTGGAGACGGACGAGCGCGCCCCTCAGCACCACGAAGCGCGAGCCGGAGAGACGACCCGCGGCCTCGAAGTCGAAGCCGGCTTTCGTGGCGGGGATCTCGAAGTGCTCGACCGGCGGGAAGGAGAAGGTCCGCGGCGTGCCCCAGCGGTGGACCTCGACGTTGGCGGTCTCGTCGGGGCCGTCGGGGACGTCGTCGTAGGGCAGGTTCGGGATGCCCATCAGCAGGTCGCGGAGGGCGGCGTCGGTGGCGGCGGCCTCGCCCTCGAGCGCGGGCGATCTCGTCCTTCTTGTCGGCGACGAGGGCGCGGAGACGTTCGAACTCGGCCTCGTCGCCCTTGGCCTTGGCGGCACCCACCGCCTTGCTGGCGGCGTTGCGCGCGGCGAGGGCGGTCTCGGCTGCGGCGATGCGGGCGCGCCGGGTCTCGTCGAGCGCGAGGATTTCGGGCGAGGCCGGCGGCAGGCCGCGGCGGGCGAGGGCGGCGTCGAAGGCGAGCGGCGCCTCGCGGATCTGGCGGATGTCGTGCATTCTCGGGCCCCGGGGCGACTGTGCGCGCGGGTTATGGCGGAGAAAGCGGCAAAGGGGAAGATCCCGGGGCTCGCTGCCGACGAGGGCGACCCGGGCGGCGCTGGCAAGAAAAAGCACCAGCGTTGCGATTTCGAGCAGGCCAAGGGCGGACTTGGTCGAGACCCGCGCACGCGGATAGGCTGCGCCTGGAAAACGGAGGACGGGGATGCGGATCGCGACGATGGGGCTGGCCGAAGTCGGGACGGCGCTCGACTGGGCGGCGGCCGAGGGCTGGAACCCCGGGCTCGACGACGCGGCCGCCTTTCTTGCCGCCGATCCGGGCGGCTTCCTGATGGGCTGGGAGGGGACGGAGCCGGTCGCCTGCATCTCGGTGGTGCGGCATTCGGCGGACTACGGGTTCCTCGGCCTCTACATCTGCCGGCCGGAATGGCGGGGCCAGGGCCACGGCTGGGCGCTGTGGCAGGCCGGGCTCGCCCACCTCGGGGCGCGGACGGTCGGTCTCGACGGGGTGGTGGCGCAGCAGGCGGCCTATGCCCGTTCGGGCTTCGTCGCCGACCATCGCACCGTCCGCCATCTCGGCGTCGTGCGGCCGCGGGCCGCCGCCGCGGTCGTGCCGTCGACGGCGGCCATGCTGCCCGCCCTCGTCGCGCTCGACGCGGCGGCGAGCGGGGTCGCGCGTCCCGGCTATCTCGGCCCGTGGCTGACCGACACGGCCACCCGGCGCACCCTCGTCCTGCCGCAGGACGGGCGGCCGGCGGCGGTCGGAACGGTGCGGCGCTGTCGCGACGGCCTGAAGGTCGGCCCGTTGCTCGCGGCGAAGGCGGAGGATGCCGCGGCGCTGCTCGGGGCGCTCGCGGCGATCTGGCCGGGGCAGCCGCTCGCGATCGACGTTCCCGAGCCGAACCGCCCGGCGATGGACCTCGCGACCGGCCTCGGCCTCGCGCCGGTGTTCGAGACGGCGCGGATGTACAAGGGGCCGCCGCCCGCCGCGCGGACGGCGCTGGTCTTCGGCGAGGCGACGCTCGAACTCGGCTGAGCGCGCTACTCCGCCGCGATCCGGCCGCGCTCGCGGGCGTTGGCGCGCGGGTCGCGGTGCAGGCGGCCGTCCTTCATGATCATCGCGAAGCGGTCGGGGCCGACGAGGACCGACTGGTCTTCGAGCGGGTTGCCGTCGACGAGCAGGAGGTCGGCGAGGGCACCGGGCGCGATCAGGCCGAGCTCGCCCTTGTGGCCCATGAGCTCGCCGCCGACGACGGTGGCGCAGCGCAGCGCCTCGGCGGGCGAGTAGCCGAAGAACTTGACGAAGTGGCCGATGTCGCGGGCGTTCTGGCCCATCGGCGTGACGGTGAAGCCATAGTCGCCGCCGACCACGACCTTCATGCCGCGCCGGCGCATCTCGTGGTAGGTGGCGACGGTGTGCTCCAGCTTGCGCGGCAGGCCCATGCGCTCGACCACCGCCTTGGTCAGGCCGACGACGTCGCCCTCGAAGACCGAGTTGTGGACGAGGCCGAAGGCCGGGCCGACGATCACCCGGTCCTTGGCCGCCTCGAGCATGTCGAGGGCCTCCTCGTCGGCGAAGTCGCAGTGGTAGATGCAGTCGACGCCGGTGCGGACGGCGCGCTTGACCGACTCGGCGGCGCGGGAGTGGCAGGCGACGCGCTTGCCCCAGTCGTGGGCGGTCTCGACGCCGACGCGGAGTTCCTCCTCGGACAGCGAGACGATCTCGGCGCGGGCGTGGCCGACGAATTCGTCGCCCGAGACGTTGAACTTGACGTTGTCGACGCCCTCGCGGCAGCAGATGCGCACGGCGCGGCGGATCTCGTCGACGCCGTCGGCGATCATCCCGAAGCTCTCGGCGTTCATGTGCTGCTTGCGCTCGTCGCCGAGGCCGCCGGTGACGGTGATCTCGGGGCCGGCGGCCTTGTAGCGCGGGCCGGCGAGGTAGCCGTCCTCGATCTCCTGGCGGACGACGACATCGATGCGGAGCTTGGCCGAGGCGGCGGAATAGGCCGAGGTGAAGCCGCAGTTCAGGATGTAGGTGGCGTTGCGGCAGGTGCGGAGCAGGTGCTCCTCGGGAGGGATCTCGCCGAGGTCCTGGTTGCGGGCCGGGCCGACGAAGGACAGGTGGCAATGGCCCTCGACCATGCCGGGCATCAGGAACAGGCCGCCGCCGTCGATGACCTCGGCGCCGGTCTCGGCGGTGATGCGCTCGGCCCCCTTGGCGACCTTGGTGATGCGGTTGCCCTCGACGAGCACCTCGCCGGGGTAGGCGTCGTCCTCGATCGCGTCCCAGACGGATACATTGCGGATCAGCGTGGCAGTCATGGGTCTCCCTCCCCGATGCGCTCTTCGGCGCGGCTGTCTTTGCGCGGAGTGTAGCGGCAAATCCGGGGCCGGGACAGCCGGCTGTCGCTCGGGCGCCGGCCGCTCACGGGGTCGACCAAGAGTGCCCCATCTCGCGTTCCCGGCTGCCTCAAAGGAGTTCCGGCCCGAAGAAACCGCCCCGGGCAGCATCCGCCCTTCGGTCGATGTCTTCTCGACCACACCCGTGCCGTCGCACGTTAAGCAGTATGGACAAGTGCTTAATTTGCGAAATAATATCGTTCTATATCAGATGCTTGACCGAGAGTTCGCACGCGTGCGACGGCAAGGCCTCCGGTCGCGCGTCCCTGGTGGCGGGCACGCGCGTCCGAGGAAAGCGCACTGGAGTGGGAGCATTTCGAAACTGCGTGCATCGCTTTTGCCGTTCCCGCGGTTACATAGGGCGAGGGAAGCGGGATTGGGTGTGGCATGCTGGACTATGCCGAGAAGCTCGAGGAGTGCGCGCGGGGGGACAAGGCGGCCCTGCGCGCGATTTTCGAGCAGGAAGGCCCCAAGATGATCGGGGTCGCGCAGCGCATCCTGCGGCGGCGCGATCTCGCGGAGGAGGCCGTGCAGGAGGGCTTTGCGCAGATCTGGCGGAAGGCGGGGACCTTCGACCGGTCGCTCGGCTCGGCGCGGGGCTGGATCTACGCGATCGTGCGCCACCGGGCGCTGAACATGCTCCGCGACGGATCGCGGGAGGAGACGGTTCCGGGTGAGGACCTCGATCGCCTGCGCGACGCCAGCGTTGCCTCCACCTGGAGCGGGCTCGACCCCGAGGGCTTGCTGCGGCGGTGCCTCGGAGAGCTCGAGCCGCCCCGGCGCAAGGCCCTGCTGATGGTCTACGTCGTCGGCCTGACGCACGGCGAGGTCGCCGGCTCGATGGGGGTTCCGCTCGGAACCGCCAAGGCGTGGATACGCCGCGCCCTCCTCGCGCTGCGGGAGTGCATGTCGTGAGCACGCTCCGGGAGCTGGCCGAGAGCTACGTCCTCGGGCTGCTCGACGCAGCGGAGCAGGCGGCCGTAGAGGCGCGCATCGCCCGGCCCGCCGACCCGGAAGACCGCGCGCTCGCGGTCGCCGTCGGCGAGGCCCGCGACATGCTGCTGCCCCTCGACCTGACCGCCGCAGACCTGCCGCTCCGACCCGGCGCCTGGGCCCGGCTCGAGGCGCAACTCGGCGAACAGGAAGCCGATGGCCCCGAGGTCGAGGCCGACGCTCCCCCGGTCGCTCCGGCGACCGGCCGCGGGTGGCGGAGTGCAACCCTCTTCGCCTCGGCGGCGGCGGTCATGCTGGCAGCGGTCCTTGCCTGGCAGACCCTGCTGAAGCCGAACCCGGCAGTGCTCGTCGTGCTGGTGAACGCAGGCGGCGAGGCCGTTGCGGTGCTCGAAGCCTACGACGACAACCGCGTCGTGGTGACGCCCCTGAGTGGGGTGACGGCAGGCCCGAGCCAGGTGCTGCAACTCTGGACCAAGCCCGACGCCGATGGACCGCCGGTGTCGGTCGGCCTGCTGCAGACCGTCGCCCGCATGGCCGTGCGCAACGCCGACCTGCCCCAACCCGCCGCCGGGCAGCTCTACGAGATCACGCTCGAACCGCAGGGCGGCTCGCCGACCGGCCGGCCGACCGGTCCGGTCGTCGGCGTCGGCAACGCCCAGGTGCCGGTCCTCAGCGACGGCTGAACCGCCGGCCCACCCTCTCGCGTCCGTCGTGTTTCAGGCGGCGGACGCGACCTCCCCAAACCCCCCGTCCGAAGAAACTTGCCGCCCCCTGCATCCGCGCGGGGGTCCTCGCGGGTACTTCCATTAACCACCCGAGCCAGTTCGCGACTGCGGAGGCTCCGGGTGGTTCGGAAACAGACGGAGGAGCAAGGCTATGAAGAGTTTCGGGATCGGCGCGGACTTCCTGGAGATGATCCGCCGTGCGGGAGACCCTTCCGTCGGCGCGTTGGGCAAGGGCGCGAAGGCTGACGGGCCGGGCGCGGCGGCGATCGGCGACCACGCGACCGCCAAGGGCGCGGACGCGCTCGCGGTCGGCAACGACGCCGACGCCATCGGCAAGTCGACCACGGCCATCGGCGGCGACAGCGCGGCAACGGCGGCGGGCGCCAGCGCCTTCGGCTGGAGCAGCGTCGCCGGCGGCGGCCTCTCGACCGCGGTCGGCCACCTCTCGAACGCCGGCGGCACGGCCTCGGTCGCGGTTGGCGAGAAGGCGAATGCCGTCGCGGACGGCTCGGTCGCCATCGGCGGCGACACCAGCGGCATGGCCAATGGCGCCCTCGCGGCCGGCATCGCCTCGGTCGCCCTCGGCTCCGAGACCGAAGCGCGCGGCGCCGGCTCGCTGGCGCTCGGCGGTGATGCCGACATGGACGGCGATGGCGCGCGGGCTTTCAGCGCCGACGGCATCGCCATCGGCGACAATGCCACTGCCGGATCCGAAGGCGAGGACGTGGCCGGCTTCGAAGGCCCGACCTCGGCCGGCGCCATCGCGATCGGCAAGAACGCTGCGGCGACCGGAACGGACGCGCTTGCGCTCGGCACCGACGCGAAGGCGACGGGCAACTCGACCACGGCGGTCGGCGGCGAGAGCGTCGCGACCGGCACGGCGGCGACGGCCTTCGGCTGGCAGGCGATGGCAACCGGCGAGCGCGCCCACGCCTTCGGCCATGTCGCCAAGGCCGACGGCGACTTCAGCCTCGCGATCGGCGAGGCGGCCAACGCGAAGAGCGACAACGCCACGGCAATCGGCAACGCGAGCGTTGCAGAGGGTGCCGACGCGCTGGCGGTCGGCGACACGGCCAAGTCGCTCGGCACCTCGACCACCGCGGTCGGTGGCGAGAGCGTCGCGGCCGGCACGGCGGCGACCGCCTTCGGCTGGCAGGCGATGGCGAGCGGCGAGCGCGCCCACGCCTTCGGTCATGTCGCCAAGGCCGACGGCGACTTCAGCCTCGCTCTCGGCGAGGCAGCCCACGCCGAGAGCGACAACGCCACGGCAATCGGCAACGCGAGCGCCGCGAAGGGCGCCGACGCGCTGGCGGTTGGCGACATGGCCAAGGCGCTCGGCACCTCGACGACCGCGGTTGGCGGGGAAAGCGTCGCGGACGGCACGGCGGCGACGGCCTTCGGCTGGCAGGCAATGGCGAGCGGCGAGCGGGCGCACGCCTTCGGGCATCTCGCGACCGCCGACGGCGACTTCAGCCTGGCGATCGGCGAGGCTTCGGGCGCGGAGGGGCCGAACGCCACCGCGATCGGCAACGCGTCGATGGCGACCGGCATCGACGCCCTCGCCATCGGGGACAGCGCCTCGGCCATGGGCACCTCGACCACGGCGATCGGCGGCGAGAGCGTCGCGGACGGCACGGCGGCGACCGCCTTCGGCTGGCAGTCCAGCGCCACCGGCGAGCGGGCACATGCGCTCGGTCACCTCGCCGAAGCGGGGGGCGACTTCTCGCTCGCCGTGGGCGAAGCCGCCAGCGCCAACTACGCGAACTCGACTGCGATCGGCGCGAACGCCGAGGCGACGGCGGCCAACGAGTTCGTGCTCGGCAATGCCGACAACTTCTACACGCTCGCCGGTCTCGCCGACGAGGTCAGCGACGGCTCGGCCGAGTTCGTGATCGTCGATGATCAGGGACATCTGTCGTCCTTCGGCCTCGATGACCTCTTCGACGTCCTTGGTGGAAGCAGCGCGGATACCGCGATGGCCGACGTCGACATGATGGCCGACCTCGGTCAGGACGCCGGCATCGACGTCGGGGCGGACATGCCCGCGATGCCGGAGATGGCGGATTTCGGCGGTGACCTGGTCGATGACGACCTCGCGCTGAGCTGATCCCGAGTCGAGGGGGGCGGTGGTGTGGGGCCACCGCCTTGAGGGGAGCGGACGGCGTCGATGCGTCGGCGCCGTCCGTTGCTCCCGAAACGCCGCAAGGAGAATGACATGAGCGCCGACGCGGATGCGATGAGAGAAGTCCCGGGACCGGTCGATCCGGCCGGCGAAGCGGTCCGGGGCATACGGCTCCACCTGCTTTTCGCCTTCCTGTTTGGCGGTGCCGTCAACATCCTTTTCCTCGCGTCGCCGCTCTACATGATGCAGCTCTACGGGCGCGTGCTGAACTCGCGCAGCCTCGAGACGCTGGTCTCGATATCGATTGCGCTGGCCCTTGCCCTGATCCTGATGGGCGTCGCCGACGCGGCCCGGGGCCGGTTGCTCGCGCGGGCCGCGGGGCGAATGGCCTCCCGCCTCTCCGCGCCGGCCGCGCATCAGGCGCTGGTCGAGGGTAACGGGCGGGTGTCGGCCGACCTCGCCGACATCGACGCGCTGCGCAAGTTCGTCGGCGGTGGCGCGGTGGCGACACTGATGGATACGCCTTTCACCCTGCTTTTCCTGTTCGTGTTGTTTCTGGTCCACCCGATGCTGGGGCTGGTCGCCACGCTTGGCGCGTTGGCGATCCTCCTGGTCATCGGACTGGCTCGGCTGGTGGAGGCGCGCCGCGAGCGCCAGCTTGCCGAGCGCACGCGCGTCGCCGCCGGGGTGGGCGCCGCGCTGAGTGCAGACCGCGGCGAGATCCGGGCCCTTGGGCTGGCGGATGGCCTCGCTCGACGTCTCGCCGCGGACCACGATCGGATCGGGCGGTTGCAGCTCGCCTCCGGTGATCTCAACGCCTCGGTCGGCGCGACGACGCGGTCGTTCCGGATGGCGGCGCACAGCGCCGCCCTGGCGACCGGCGCCGTGCTCGCCATCGACGGGGCGCTGGCGCCGTCGGCGATGCTCGCCGCCGCGATCCTCGCCGGCCGCGCGCTCGGGCCGATCGAGGCGCTGCCCGGGGCGCTCCGCAGCGGGCGCCTCGCCCGGGATGCGGCGGCACGGCTGGAGCAGCGGCTCGGCACCCGCTCGCTGCCGGCGCCGGCCGAGGCCGGGCCGCGGTGCCCGGCGACGGTCGAAGTCCGCCGCCTGGTCGTCGCGCCGCCCGGCGCCACCCGACCGGCGCTGCGCTCGGTCAGCTTCCGCATCGAGGCGGGGGAGGTCATTTCGATCGCCGGTCCGAGCGGTGCGGGCAAGTCGACGCTCCTGCGCTGCCTCGCCGGCGCCGACCCGATCCGCGGCGGCGAGATCCGCATCGCCGGTCGTGATCTCGGCCGCGACGAGTCCGCCGGTCGCGCCGTCGTCGGCTGGCTGCCGCAGGATGCCCCGGTCTACCCGGGCACCGTGCGCGACAACATCGCCCGCTTCGGTACGGCCTCCGATGCCGAGGTGCGCGCCGCGGCGGAGCGGGCCGGCGCGCTCGCCGCGATCGAGTGGCTGCCGCGCGGCTTCGACACGCCGCTCGAGTCGGCTGGCGTTTCCGCCGGCCTGCGCCAGTCGGTCGCGCTTGCCCGTGCGCTGCTGCGCCGGCCGGACCTGCTTCTCCTCGACCAGCCGACCGCGCATCTCGATGCGGCCGGCGAGGTCGGGGTGCTGAACGCGGTCCGGGCGCT
Organism: uncultured Alphaproteobacteria bacterium; assembly: GCA_963798235.1. Lineage (GTDB taxonomy): Bacteria > Pseudomonadota > Alphaproteobacteria > Rhodobacterales > Rhodobacteraceae > Amaricoccus. Next base: position 82,359 of record CAWCSN010000003.1, read on the forward strand.
CAAGGCGGACGGGGTCACGATCCTGATCGTTTCGCACAAGCCGGTGCTCGCGACCCTCGCCGACCGCATCATGCTGATGCGCGAGGGCACCGTCGAAGTCTTCGAAGAGCGCGAGGTCGTGCTGAACGCCATGCGGCGCAAGTCGCTGCGACCGGTGGCCGAGCACGCGGAAACTGCGGGAGGAGCTTCGTCATGAACCGGATGCAGGCGGACGGCATCGGGCGGCCGCTGATCGCGGCGGGCCTCGTCGCGGGGCTCTGCTTCGCCGGCCTCGGGGCGTGGAGCTTCCAGGCCCCGCTTGCCAGCGCCGTGCTGGCCCAGGGGCAGGTCGCCGTCGAGGGATCGAGCAAGACCGTGCAGCATCTGGAGGGTGGCATCGTCGGCGCGATCCTCGTCTCCGACGGGGACATCGTGCGACAGGGCCAGCCGCTCCTGCGCCTCGACGTCACCGAGGTCCGCGCCGCCTTCGCAGCACTCGACTCGGAGCAGGGAGCGCTCTCGGCGCGGTCCCTCCGCCTGCAGGCGGAACTGCGCGATGAGGCCCCCGATTTCTTCCAGGATCGCCGGTGATGCCGGCGCCGTCGCCATCGAGGGCGAAGCGGCGATCTACCGGGCTCGGATGCAGGAACATGCGGCGGAGCAGGAGATGCTCGAGGGTACGCTGCGCCGCCTCGAGGCGCGCCGCACGGCCATCGGGGCGGAACTCGAGAGCATCCGGCGCCAGGCTGCCCTTGCCGGCGAGGACGCCACGGTCGCCCGCCAGCTCACCGAGCGTGGGGTCGCGACGCGGGCCGCGCTGCGCGACATCGAGCGTGGCCTCGCGGGGCTCCTCGGCTCGGAGAACTCCCTCGCGGCGCAACTCGTCGAGGCTGCTGCGGCCGAGGCCGAAGTCCGGCTCGAACGCGCCGGCGCCGAGACACGGCGCATCTCGGCCATCTCCGAGGAACAGGCGAAGGTCGTCGCGCGCCTGGCGCAGATCGAGCCGGAGCTCGCGGCGCTCGGCGCCCGCCTGTCGCGCATCGAGGTCGTCGCCCCGGTGTCCGGGGAGGTCGTCGACCTGGCGGTCGCCACGGTCGGCGGCGTCGTCGCCCCGGGCGCGCCGCTGATGCGCATCGTGCCCTCCGGCGCCACGCTTCTCGTCGAAGCGCGGGTGCTGCCGGCCGATCGCGAGCGGCTCGCGCAGGGCATGGCGGCGGAGGTTCGCCTGCCGGGAATCGAGATGCGCGGCGAGACGAGCGTCAGCGGCGTGGTCGCCAGCATCTCCGCCGACCGGGTCGCCGGAAGCGGCGAGGGCGGCGAGGAGGACCACTACCGCGTCGTCGTAGCACTCGAAGGCCCGACCGTGGCGGGCCTTGCGCCGGGCATGCCGGTGACCGTCGTCGTGCCGACCGAGGCGCGGTCGGTCGTCGCCTACCTGCTGTCGCCGCTGCGCGATGCGATCGCGCGCTCGATGCGGGAGGTCTAGGTCGTGGCGGAGGCAGCGGGCCGCAATCGTCTGGGAGAGGCCGTGGCCCGCGCGCAACCGCGCCCGGCCGAGGCCCGCGAGGTCGCCAGCGCGCTCTTCGACGAGCATCTCGACCTGGCGGCGATCCGCAAGGCGCTGGGCCAGCCGAGGCCGCTGCCCGCGACAGCCGGGCCCGAGCGGCCCGACATCGAGGAGAAGGCGGGGGATCGGGCTGCACCGCCGCCAGACCCGTCGGAGCCCGTTTCTGCTGGCGAGGCCGCCGCCGTGGGGGCTTCCGCACCAGCGCGGCGCCGTTACGGTCGCTCTGCGCTGGCCGGCGCAGCCGCGATCGTCGCCATGATCGTACTCGTCCACCCGAGCGAGGACCGCGGTCTCGCGGTCGGGACGCAAGGGGCGCCTGCAACCGGCTACCGCGCCCGCACGCCCCGACGCGCTCGTCGTGACGTCGCTTGCAATGCGTCCGGCCATGCCGGCGCCCCTCGAATGGTCAGCGGTTGAACCATCGCCTTCCGTCCCCGCGCTCGTGGCCGAGCCGGCGCCCGAGAAACCCCCGCTTGCTCCCGATCAGTCGCCAAACGAGATCAGGGCGCAGATCGAGATCGCGGGTCCGGTCGCGCTCTCGGCGACGGAGGCGATGGCCCCGCCGTCCTCCCAACCTCCTCGGACCTTCGACTGGCCAGCTTTGCCGAAGCTGGCTGGCCCGGTCGCCGAGGCCGTCCCGCCGCCCGCGGGCCTGACTCTCATCGCCTTGCCTGCGGCGCAGGGTGCAACGGTCGAACCGGGCGAACGGTCGGCTCCGCCACCCCGCCGCCCGCTCCGGGCGGCTGTCGCGCCGGCCGCCACCGCCAGCCCTTCCACGCGCATCGTCGTTCACTATCACCGCGCATCGCTCCCGGCCTTTCGGGAATCGGTGACGGCCGCCCTGCGGCAAGCGGGGTTCGCGCGGGTGGACTGGCGTGCCGTGAGCGACGCGGTGAGCACCGACCAGACGCGCTATTTTCATGGCGGCGACCGATCCCTGTCCGACCGGGCCGCTGCCGCGCTCGCCGGTCTCGGCCGACCCGCGCGAGCGCGGGACTTCTCGCACTACGACCCGCCTGCAAGGGTCGGGACCGTCGAGATCTGGCTGGCCGACTGAGGGCGCTCGAAGCGGGACAGCCGTCTCTGGTTGGAGCGGCTGCCGCTGGAGCTCGACGCGCAGATCGACAAGAGGCTCTATTACGGCCACGTCTTCTGCCCCGTCGTCCACAGGACCACGCGGTGAAAAAGGGACACGACTGTCTGGCGCTGGAGCAGGCAATGTGGAAGCTCCTCGACGCGCGCGGGAACTACCCGGCCAAGTACATTTCGGCCCTCTCTATCCCGCCAGGCCGGCGCTCGCCGGCTTCTATCGGTCGCTCGACCCGGCTAACAGTCTGAACCCGGGGATCGGCCAGACCCCGACATGCGCCCGTTGGCACGAAGCGGAGAAGAGCGATGCCTGAGAACGCCCTGACGATTGCCGATCTCAAGGAGAAGGCCCGGCGGCGCGTGCCGAAGATGTTCTTCGAGTATGCCGACAGCGGCGCCTGGACCGAGAGCACCTACAACGCCAACGAGGCGGACTTCGCGAAGATCCGGCTGCGCCAGCGGGTGCTCGTCGACATGACGGACCGCAACCTCGCCACCGAGATGATCGGCGAGCCGGCGGCGATCCCGGTGGCGCTGGCGCCGACGGGCTTTTGCGGCATGCAGCATGCCGACGGGGAGATCCTCGCGGCGCAGGCGGCGGAGGTGTTCGGCGTGCCGTTCTGCCTGTCCACCATGTCGATCTGCTCGATCGAGGACGTGGCGGCGAACACCACCCGGCCGTTCTGGTTCCAGCTCTACGTGATGCGGGACCGGACCTTCATCGAGAACCTCATCGACCGGGCCAAGGCCGCCAACTGCTCGGCGCTGGTGCTGACGCTCGACCTGCAGATCCTCGGGCAGCGCCACAAGGACTTGCGCAACGGCCTGTCGGCCCCGCCGAAGTGGACGCCGAAGCACGCGTGGCAGCTGGCGACGCGGCCGTTCTGGTGCCTCGACATGCTCGGGACCAAGCGGCACAGCTTCGGCAACATCGTCGGCCATGCCTCGAATGTCGGCGATCTGTCGTCGCTGTCGTCGTGGACGAAGGAGCAGTTCGATCCGCGGCTGTCGTGGGACGACGTGGCGTGGATCAAGCAGAAGTGGGGCGGAAAGCTGATCCTGAAGGGCATCCTCGATCCCGAGGACGCGCGGCTGGCGGGGGAGTCGGGCGCGGACGCGATCATCGTCTCGAATCACGGCGGGCGGCAGCTCGACGGGGCGCGCTCGTCGATCTCGGCGTTGCCGGCGATCGTCGATGCGATCGGCGACCGGATGGAGGTCCACATGGACGGCGGGGTGCGCTCCGGGCAGGACATTCTGAAGGCGGTGGCGCTCGGGGCGAAGGGGGTCTGGATCGGGCGGCCGTATCTCTACGGGCTCGGGGCAGGGGGCAAGGCCGGGGTGACGCGCTGCCTCGAGATCCTGCGAACCGAGCTCGACATCACCATGGCGCTGTGCGGTCGCCGCGACATTCGCGGGATCGACGGGGAGATCATCGATCGCGCGCCGGGCCTGTGAGGAGCATCCGCAGAGGGTCCGGATGCGGTCGGAAGCCGTTCCCGCGCACGTCTGCGCACGCGTGCGCAAGAGGTTAAACTGTTGATATAGAACGATATGTCGTTCTCGCGTTTACCTCTCGTTCATGTCCGGGGACGTGCGGCGGCACGGGCTTGGGCGGTCTTGCCGGGGTCTCGGTGATCTGCCGCAATCCGCCGAAACCGGCGGCGCCGGCGGGGGCCGTCGCCATCGGGACTTGCGTTTCGGGGCCACCGGGCTTTTCATCGGCGAAAACAAGCGCCTGTTGGGAGAAGCAAGGATGGGCCAGCTTTCGGGAAAGTCGGTCGTCCTGACGGGCGCCGGTCGCGGCATCGGTGCGGCCGCGGCCGAGGCGATGGCCGCGGAGGGCGCGGCGCTCCTGCTGCTGGCGCGGGGCGCCGAGGGCATCACCACGCTGGCGACGCGGCTGCGCAAGACCGGCGCCAACGTCGAGGCGATGACCTGCGACGTCGCCTCGTGGAGCCAGGTCGAGGCGGCGGCCACCCACGCCCGCGACCTTTTCGGCAGGATCGACGTGCTGGTGAACAACGCCGGCGTCATCGAGCCGATCGGCCCGCTGGCCTCGGCCGATCCGCGCGCCTGGGCGCAGGCGACGGACATCAACTTCAAGGGCGTCTTCCACGGGATGCGCGCCGTGCTGCCCGGAATGCGGGCGCAGGGCGCGGGCGTGATCGTCAACGTCGGGTCGGGGGCCGCGCACAACCCGCTCGAAGGCTGGAGCCAGTATTGTGCGGCCAAGGCGGCGGCGGCGATGCTCACCCGCTGCGCCCACCTCGAGAACCGCGGCCGCGGCATCCGTGTCTTCTCGCTGTCACCGGGAACGGTGGCGACGGACATGCAGCGCAGGATCAAGGCGAGCGGCATCAACCCGGTCAGCCAGATGGATTTCTCGGCGCACGCGCCGGTCGAGCATCCGGCGCGGGCGCTGGTCTGGCTTTGCACCGAGGACGCTGCCGCCTTCGCCGGCGAGGAGGTCAGCCTCCGCGACCCGGCGATGCGGGCGCGGATCGGTCTCGACTGAGCCGCCGCCAGCCCTAGCTGCACGGCGCTGCGAGGTTTGGGAGGACGGCATGCGTATCATCGTCTACGGCGTCGGCGCGATCGGCGGCACGGTGGCCGCGGCGCTGGCGCTCGCGGGGCAGGAGGTCGTGGGCATCGCCCGGGGCGCCCAGCTCGACGCGATCCGTGCGGACGGCCTGCTGCTGCGGAGCCCGGGCGGCGACGCCCGCGCCCGCTTCCCTTGCGTCGGCGATCCGGCGGAGATCGCCTTTGGCCCCGACGACGCCATCCTGCTGGCGATGAAGACGCAGGACACCACCGCCGCGCTGGAGCGGCTGCGCGCGACGGGCGTCGATGGGCAGCCGATCTTCTGCGCGCAGAACGGCGTCGCCAACGAGCGGTTCGCCCTCCGGCGCTTTCCGAACGTCCACGGGGTCACGGTGATGATGCCGGCGACCTTCGTCACGCCGGGCGAGATCGTCAGCCAAAGCACGCCGCGGCACGGTATCTTCGAGATCGGGCGCTATCCCGGCGGCAGCGACGACGACGACGTGCGAGCTGGCTGCGGCGCTGGAGGCCGCCAATATCGCCGCCTTCGTCGATGAGGCGGTGATGGAGGCCAAGCGCGGCAAGTTGCTCCTCAACCTCCGCAACGTGCTCGAGGCGGCGCTCGGGGCGGAGGCGGACACCGGCGCCTTTCTCGCGCCGGCGCGGGCCGAGGCCGAGGCCGCGATGACGGCGGCGGGCCTGCGCTGGCGCGAGGTCGGCGGCGATGATCCGCGCCGGGCGCTGATGCGTCAGGGCCGGGTCGAGGGGGCCGAGCGGGTCGGTGGGTCGTCGACGCAGAGCCTCGCGCGGGGCACGGGGTCGATCGAGACCGACTATCTCAACGGCGAGATCGTGCTGCTCGGCCGCCTCCACGGCGTGCCGACCCCGGCGAACGCCTGGCTGACCGGGCTCGGCGCCCGGATGGCGCGCGAGGGACTGCGTCCCGGTGCGATCACGCCGGCGGAGGTCACCGCCGGCTATGCGGCGGCGGGTGTATCCCTGTGACGCGCTAGCCGCGCGCCGGCATGGGCTTGCCCAACAAAGCGCCAGCGGCGCGCCGCCCTGATCAAATTTCGGGTGGGACCGCGGCCTGCCCGCGGCGCGGGCATCTGAGCAGGCTTGGTGGTTTGCCGGATCTGTTGCCATAGTCGCCGCGAGCATCGGGGAGCCGGATGAACGCGATCGACCCCATGGCACAAGGGTCCGGCGGATTGATCGACCGGATGCTGGCTGCCCTGCACGCCGACCTCGCCGGGATCGGCGAAGGCCGGGTCGCCAGCTATATTCCCGAACTCGCGAAGGCCGATCCCACCTGGTTCGGGATCGCGATGGCGACGACGGAGGGGCGGGTCTACGGGGTCGGGGATGCCGACTTGCCCTTCACCATCCAGTCGGTGTCGAAGCCTTTCCTCTATGGCTATGCCCTGCGCGAGCACGGGCAAGAGGCGGTGCTGAAGACCGTCGGCGTGGAGCCGACCGGCGAAGCCTTCAACGCGATCGTGCTCGACGAGGTCCGCAACCGGCCGTTCAACCCGATGGTCAACGCCGGGGCGATCGCGATCAGCGGGCTGGTCCGTGGCGCGGACGAGGCGGCCAAGCGGGCGGCGATGCTGGCGACCTTCGGCGCCTTCGCGGGACGCGACCTCGCGATCGACGATGCGGTCTACCGCTCGGAGAAGGAGACCGGGCACCGCAACCGGGCGATCGCCTACCTGATGCTGAACTCGGGGATGATCTCCGGCGACGCGGACGCGATCCTCGACCTCTACTTCCGCCAGTGTTCGGTGCTGGTGACGGCGCGCGACCTCGCGGTGATGGCGGGGACGCTGGCCAACGACGGGGTGAACCCGGTGACGGGGGTGCGGGTGCTGGGCAGCGACCAGGTCCGCGACGTGCTGAGCGTGATGGCGACGAGCGGCATGTACGACTACGCCGGGCAATGGGCCTTCGAGGTCGGGATGCCGGCGAAGAGCGGCGTCTCGGGGGCGATCATCGCCGTCGTGCCCGGGCAGGTCGGGCTGTGTGCCTTTTCGCCGCCGCTCGACGCGGTCGGCAACAGCGTCCGGGGGGTGCGGCTCTTCCAGCGGATGTCGCACGCGTTCGGGCTGCACACCCACGGCACCCGCCCGGCGGAGGTCGCGACGATCCGGCGGCTGGCGTATGGCGACACGGTGCGCTCGAAGCGGGTGCGGACGACGCGCGAGGCGGCGACGCTCGAGCGGGCGGGGCGGCAGACCGTGGTGCTGGAGCTTCAGGGCGCGCTGTTCTTCGGGCCGAGCGAACGGGTGATCCGGGCGGTGTCCGACCTGCCGCCGGAGACGGCGATGGTCATCCTCGACTGCAAGCGGGTGCGGGCGGCGGACCCGGCGGCGGTGTCGCTGCTGACGCAGCTCGCGGAGACCGCCTCGGCGCAGGGGCGGCGGATCGTGCTCACCCACCTCGACGCCGGTGGGCCGCTCGAGGCGCTGCGGCAGGCGATGGCGGCGGAGGCCGCGACAGGGAAGCTGGCGCTGGCCGCGTCGACCGACAGCGCGCTCGAGGCCTGCGAGGCGGAGATCCTCCGGGCCGAGCCCGACATCTTCGACCGCTCGAAGCGGCGCATCGCCGATCTCGACCTCTTCCGCGGCCTCGACCGGGACGAGTGCCGGGCGCTGGAGGCGGTGGCGCAGGCGATGCGTTTCGATGCCGGGCAGCCGATCTTCCGCGAGGGTGACGCGGCGCAGATGCTCTTCGTGGTGGCGAGCGGCTCGGTGACGGTGTCGCTGACCATGGCCGACGGCAGCCGGCGCCGGCTGGCCTGTTTCGGTCCGGGGATGAGCTTCGGCGAGATGGCGCTGCTCGACGGCGGTCGGCGATCGGCCGACGTGACCGCGGACGAGACCGTGGTTTGCTATGGCTTCTCGGTCGACCGGCTCCGCGAGTTCGAGCAGGCGCGGCCGCACATCCTGGTAACGATCCTCGGCAATATCGCCAGCGACATCTCCGACCGCCTGCGCCGCGCGAACGCGGAACTGCGGGCGATGGAGTAGGCGTGACGCCCCGGCACGACGGGCCGGCGGTGCCTCGCGGTCAGCCTTGGGAAGATCGCCGCGTGATCACTTCGGGTGCGCCGAGCGCGGCGGCGTCGACGTAGAGATAGGCCGGGTCGAACTCGCCGAGCCGGGTGAGGGCCGGCATGTCGTGGACCTCGACCGCGCCGTCGCGCACCGTGCAGAGGCCCTGTTCGCGCAGGTCCCGGAGCACGCGGTTGACGTGGATGCTGGTCAGCCCGCAGATCTCGGCGATGTCGGGCTGGGTCAGCGGCAGCTCGAAACGCTGCCCGTCGGAAAGGCCGACGGCGCGCAGGCGCAACTCGGTCTCGCAGAAGAAATGGGCGACCCGGCCGTGCGACGGCAGGCGGCCGAGCTTGAAGATCCACTCGCGGTGGATCGCCGCGTCGAGCAGCGTCGAGAACCACAGCTTGCGCGCCAGCGCCGGTTCCTCGGCGACGAGCCCGTCGAGGGCCTCGTGCGGGACCAGCGCCACCTCGACCTCGGTCAGGGTCGAGACGTCGTGGTCGAGGACGCGCAGGGGATAGCCGTGCAGGTCGACGAAATCGCCCGGCACCTGGATCGAGACGAGCTGCCGGTCGCCCTGGTTGTTGTCGATGTAGCGGCACATGAAGCCGCGCACGAGATAGAGGCTGATGTCGAGCGCCGTGCCGTGCCGGATGACGGTCCGGCGCCGGCCGTAAACCCGGCGGCCGGAGATCGCGGCATCGACGCGCTGGCGCTCGCGGTCGTCGAGCTGCGGTGGTGCGGCATCGCAGAAGCAGGTCGGTTATCATCGCTGGCCTCCCGGTTCCGCCGATCGCGCCCCGCACCGGCCGCCTTTGCCCGGACGTCGATCCGTCACGCCGTGGTCGGTCAGCTCGATCATCAGCCTATCGGTGGAGACGTGCAAGCCGACGCGGTGGCTTCAGCGCGGCAGGCAGATCGCGGCGGAGCCCCGAAAACCGTACTGATCCAGGTTAGGCATGATCCGGGGGGCGGAGCGGATCGGCGAGGAACCGAGCCCGCCGGCCTGGGGTTGGAAGCCCGAAGTGAACCCAAGCCCGGAGGCAAGACGACCATGGCCGACAAATCCCTCGAGACCCTGTTCCACGAGCACCTCAAGGATATCTACTACGCCGAGCGCACGATCCTGAAGGCGCTGCCGAAGATGAAGCGCGGCGCCAACTCGCCCGAGCTGAAGGAGGCTTTCGAGACCCACAAGGCCGAGACCGAGACCCACGTCGAGCGCCTGCAGCAGGTGTTCGAAATCTTCGGCAAGCGCGCGCAGGGCAAGACCTGCCCGGCCATCGACGGCATCCTCGAGGAGGGCGAGGAAGTCCTCTCCGAATACAAGGGCACCCCGGCCCTCGACGCCGGGCTGATCGCCTCCGCGCAGGCGGTCGAGCACTACGAGATCACCCGCTACGGCACGCTGAAGCGCTGGGCGGAAGTCCTCGGGATGCCCGACGCCGCCAAGCTTTTCGACGCGACCCTGCAGGAGGAGTCCAAGACCGACGAGGCCCTGACGGCCCTTGCCGACGCCTCGGCAAACCAGGAAGCGGTCGCCGCGGAGTAGAACGCCAGGCCCGGCCGGCTGCTGCCGGCCGGGCACTTTCTGCGATGCGGAGTGGCGGGCCTAGATAACCGCCCGGACGATCCCGAGCTCCGTGGCTTCCTGCGCCTCTATGTACCAGTTGAACGGCGCGCGCTCCAGAACCTCATCCATCTTGACCGTCGAGCCGCGGATGAGGTTCTCGAAACCCTCGTTCTGGATGGCAATCGAAGCTTCGATCTCGTGCAGGGTTGCCTTCACCGACGCGACGCAGGTGGTCAGCGGGCCGTCGATTTCCAGGGTCTTCTTCAGCTTGCGCTCGTGGATCATCAGGCGTGCCCCGCGGGTCAGGTAGCGGTTGTCGCGGCTGAAGAACGACATGAACGTCGTGCCCGCGGAATAGATCGCCGCCTTGCCGAGGAAGACGAAATGCCGGTTGGGGTCGAGGTCGCTGTGGAAGCGGACGTCCTCGCCCATCATCCGCGCCACTTCGGGATCGCCGCCGAGGGTGGACAGTTCGATCGCCACCAGTCCTTCCCCGGGGGCGTTGTCCATCTGGCGTCGGAAATCGTTGTACATCTCGTAGTTGACGGCTCCCGACAGGGAGACGGCGGTTTTCCGAAAATCCTTCGGTGTCAGTTGTTTGTTCACGATGACCTCGTTGTTGAAGACCTGCCCCAGAGCAGGCGTGCCGCCGGGATAACCGGCTCCGGCGGTCGGGGTTGCCTCGCCGCGGCGCTTCGGCGGCAATTCGTCGGGCGGCAGACGGACTATGGACGGACGCCCGCCCAGCCCCGATGTTGTCTTTCTACCGAAACCATTTCCCCGGGAGAACCGCGAATGAACGATGCGGATCAGTGCCGCGCCAACGGCTGGACGGTCGGCGACCGCCTGATGGGTGACGAGGGCTTCGGCCCGACCCTGATCGAACTTACCGCCATCGGCGAGAGCGAGATTTCAGCCACGATCATCTCCCACAACGGCGTGGCCCTCGAGCACAAGGAGGAACTCTCGACGCTGTCGGGACGAACCTGGCGCCGCCTCGAGGATCCGCTCCCGGCGCGCTGATCCTGCGTTCCGGGTGCGGCCCTCCGCAGACGGGCACGGTTGATAAAGCCGTCGACGTCGCCAGACCTGCCGCACCGGCCCGTGCCGGCTTGGACGACACCCCCAGGCGGTCGTCCCCGCTCGAGCAGGGGACGCGCGGCTCCCCTCCCGCACCGGCCGCCGCAGCGCGCCTCAGCGCTGACGGTCGCGCTTCGCGTCGCCCCGCTCGCGCAGCCGGCTCCGCGACAGCTGCCGCCGCGGCCCGCCCTTGCCCGCCCGCGACGGCGGCGTCGGCAGGCGCCGGCCCTCGACCTCGAGCACCTCGAAAAGCAGCCCGCCGGTGATCGGCGCCGCCTCGGCCAGCCGCACCAGCACCCGCTGCCCGAGCCCGAGCACCCGGCGCGACCGCTCCCCGGTCAGCGTCTGCGAGTCGCGGTCGTAGGTGAAATACTCGCGCCCGAGCGCCGAGATCGGCACCAGCCCGTCCGCGCCGGTCTCGTCGAGCTTCACGAACAGGCCGAAGCGGGCGATCCCCGAGATCGTCCCGGTAAACTCGGCGCCGATGCGATCCGCGAGATAGGCGGCGAGATAGCGGTCGGTGGTATCGCGCTCGGCGAGCATCGAGCGGCGCTCGGTCATCGAGATATGCTCGCCGGTCTCGGCCAGCGCGATCTCCTCGTCATGCGTCAGCCCGTCGCTTCCCCAGCCATGGGCGCGCACCAGCGCGCGGTGGACGACGAGATCGGCATAGCGCCGGATCGGCGAGGTGAAATGCCCGTAGCGCGTCAGGTTCAGGCCGAAATGCCCGAAGTTCTCCGGCGCGTAATAGGCCTGCGTCATCGAGCGCAGCACGCTCATGTTGACCATCTCCGCGTGCTCGGTCCCCGCCACCCCGTCGAGCAGCCGGTTGAGATGCGCCGTCTTCAGCACCTGCCCCTTGGCCAGCGTCAGGCCGACCGTCTCGACGATCTCGCGCAGCGCCTCGAGCTTCTCCGGGTTGGGCTCCTCGTGGACGCGGTAGAGCAGGTGGACGCGCTTGGCCTCCAGCGTCTCGGCCGCGGCGACGTTGGCGAGGATCATGAAATCCTCGATCACCTTGTGGGCGTCGAAGCGGTCGCGGAAGGCCACCGACAGCACCTGCCCCTCGTCCGACAGGATGATGCGCCGCTCGGGCAGGTCGAGGTTCAGGGGTGCCCGCACGTCCCGCGCCTTGCGCGCCGCGCCCCAGGCCGCCCACAGCGGCCCGATGACGGTCTCGACGAAGGGCGCCGCCACCTCGTCCGGCCGGCCCTCGGCCGCGTCCTGCGCCTGTCGGTAGGACAGCGTCGCCACCGAGCGCATCAGCCCGCGGACGAAACGGTGGTCGCGCTTGTTCCCGTCGGCATCGAGCACCATGCGCACGGCGATGCACGGCCGGTCGACGCCGTCGATCAGCGAGCAGAGGTCGCCCGACAGCCGGTCGGGCAGCATCGGCACGACGCGGTCGGGGAAATAGGTCGAGTTTCCCCGCCGCCGCGCCTCGCGGTCGAGCGCGGTGCCGGGGCGAACGTAGTGGGCGACGTCGGCGATCGCCACCCAGACGACATGGCCGCCGGGGTTCGCCGGATCGTCGTCGCCGTGGGCGTAGACCGCGTCGTCGTGGTCGCGGGCGTCGGAGGGATCGATGGTCACGAAGGGCAGGGCGCGCAGGTCCTCGCGGCTCCCGAGCGCCGCCACCGGCCGCGCCGCCTCGGCCTCGGCGACGACGGCCTCGGGAAATTCGTCGGGGATGCCGTGCTCGTGGATGGCGATGAGAGAGACCGCCTTCGGCGCCGACGGATCGCCGAGTCGCTCCACGACGCGCGCATGGGGCAGGCCATGGGCCCGCGCCGGCCCGACCTGCTCGGCCTCGACCAGTTCGCCCTCGCGGGCGCCGGCCCGGTCGCCCGGCGCGACGATCCAGTCGCGGTCGGTCTTCTTGTCGATGGCGGCGATGCGCCCGCCGGTCTCGCCCTCATGGTAGATGCCGAGGACGCGGCGCGGTCCCATCCCGATGCGGCGGATGATCCGCGCCACCAGCGGCGCAGCTTCCTCGGGCTCGATCATCCGCCCGAGCAGCCGGTCGCCGGCGCCGAGCGCCGGGATCGTCGCGGCGGGTGCGGATCAGGATGCGCGGGCGCTCGCCCTCGACCTCCCACTCGACCGGCTCGGCCCAGAGTTCGCCGGCACTGTCGGGTCCGGTCACCTTCAGCACCAGCACCGGCGGCAGCTCGCCCTGCGGGCGCACGCGGGTGCGGCGCTTCTCGATGGTGCCCGCGTGCTTCATGTCCGCGAGGACCCGCTTCAGCTCGACCTTGGCCTGGCCCTTGAGGCCGAAAGCCCGGGCGATCTCGCGCTTGCCGGTCTGGCCGGGGTTCTCGCGCAGCCAGGCAAGGATTTCGTCGGGGGAGGGGATGCGGCTCATGGCCGGTGCCCTAGCACGCGCCGCGCCGAGGGCACAGGCCCGATCGCACCGACCGGGCCGCCCGACCGCGCCCGAAACCGCAGCGTCAACACCTCAAACCCGACCCTCGCGGGCTCCCACGTTCTTTCCCCTCCATGTCCGACGACCTGTCCCTTCGGGCGGCGTCTCAGGCGCCCGGATACCAGTCCCGGATCATCACCTCGGTCTCGGGCGCCTTCTCCGCGACCAGCTTCGCGAAAGCCTCGATGTCGCTGCCCTTCGAGTGATAGGGATAGACTTCCCCCGGCTGCATCTCCGCAACCGCATCGGCGGCCTGCTCGATCGTCATCGTGTAGGGCAGGTTCATCGGCAGGAAAGCGATGTCCACGTCCTTCACCGCCCGCAGCTCCGGCGTATCCTCGGTATCCCCGGCGATATAGACCCGCATCCCGCCGATGGTCAGCACATAGCCATTGTCGCGGCCCTTCGGATGATACTGCAGCCGGTCCGGCGTGATGTTGTAGGCAGGCACCGCCTCGACGCCCATCGCATCGACCGTCGTGCTTTCGCCATTGCCGATCGCCGTCGCCCGCGCCTGCAACTCGGCCGGCAGCTTCTCGTGGACCGACGGATTGGTCAGCAGCCGCGTCTGCTCCTGCACCAGCCCCGACAGGGTCGGCACGTCGAAATGATCGGGATGCTCGTGGGTGATCAGGACAAGATCCGGCCGCGGCAGACCCTCGTAGAGCTCCGCCCCGCCGACCGGATCGACATAGATCACCAGCCCCGGCGTGGTCATCACGAAGGACGCGTGCTGCACGGGATGGATCACCACGTCCCCCGCCTCGGTCTCGTACTTGTCCCCCGCCATGGCCGTCTGGGCCCGCCCGGTTCCCGCGAGCGCAGCGGCCAGCAGCGCGCCGCTGCCGAGGACGATCGTTTGCCGGCGTGTCGTTTCCATCGCATTTCTCCCCATCCGCAGCGCCGGGGCGCCCACCCCGACTGTAGCGCGGCGAGGGCGAAAGGGAACCGCTACTCGCCGCCCGTGGCCCGCCGCGCCGGCGCCTTCGCCGTCTTGCGGGCCGGCGCCTTGGCCTTGGCCTTGCCCTTGGCGGCACTTGGTCGCCGTCTTGGTCGCCGTCTTGCGTCCCCAGCCTTCGCGGAAGTCGTCCGGCGCTTGCCCGCGGGCTTCTTCGCCGCGATCAGGAGCAGCGCCTCCTCGAGCGTCACCGCCTCGGGCGCCGTCTCCTTCGGCAGCGTCGCGTTGACCTTCTCCCACTTCACATACGGCCCGTAGCGCCCCTCGTAGACCGCGACCGCGCCGCCCTCGGGATGCTCACCCAGCTCGCGCAGCGGCTTCACCGCCACCCGCCCGGCGCCGCGCTGGGCTTTCTGCGCAAGCAGTTCCATCGCGCGGTTCATGCCGATGGTGAAGACTTCCTCGGCGTCGCGGATGTTGGCGTAGACCTTGCCATGCTTCACGAAGGGCCCGAAGCGGCCGATGCCCGCCTCGACCAGCTCGCCGTCCTCGGGATGCCGTCCGATCACCCGCGGCAGCGACAGCAGCTCCAGCGCCCGCTCGAGTTCGAGCGCGCCCGGGTCCATCCCCTTCGGGATCGAGGCCCGCCGCGGCTTCTCGCCCTCCGGCGCCTCGCCGAACTGCACGTAGTAGCCGTAGGGCCCCTTCTTCAGCGTCACCGGCTGCGGCGCGATGCTCTCCTCCTCGAAGACCGCGCCGCCGAGCGTCCCCTCGCCGAGCACCTTCCCGTCGAGCGTCCCGTCGCCATCCTCGCCGGCCAGCGGCCGGGTATAGCGACACTCGGGATAGTTCGAGCAGCCGACGAAGGCCGAGCCGTTGCGCGAGGTCTTGAGGCTGAAGGAGGCCGTTGCCGCAGACCTTGCAGCGGCGCGGCTCCGGGTCTTCGGGGGTCTTGGGGAAGAGGTGGGGCTCCAGCACCTCGTTGATCTTGTCGAGGACTTCGGTGATGCGCAGCCCCTCGGTCTCGCCGAGGGCGGCCGAGAAGTCGCGCCAGAAGTTGGCGAGCAGCACCTTCCAGTTCTCGTCGCCGGTGGTGACGCGGTCGAGGTCGGTCTCGAGGTCGGCGGTGAAGTCGTAGTCGATGTACCGGCCGAAGTAGTTGGAGAGAAACGCGGTGACCAGCCGGCCCTTGTCCTCGGGGAACAGGCGGTTCTTGTCCTTGCGGACGTATTCGCGCTCCTGGATCGTCGAGACGATCGACGCATAGGTCGAGGGCCGGCCGATGCCGAGCTCCTCCATGCGCTTGACCAGCGTCGCCTCGGTGTAGCGCGGCGGCGGCTGGGTGAAGTGCTGCTCCGGCGTCACGCCGCGCTTGTCCGCCTTCTCGCCGTTGACGATCAGCGGCAGGCGGCCGCCGTCCTCGTCGTCGGAGAGATCGAACTCGGCGTCGTCGCGGCCCTCGGTATAGACCTTGAGGAACCCGTCGAAGGTGACGACCTGGCCGGTGGCGCGCAGGCCGACGGCCTTGTCGGCGCTCGAAACGTCGACGGTGGTGCGCTCGAAACGGGCGGCCTCCATCTGGGAGGCGATCGAGCGCTTCCAGATCAGGTCGTAGAGCTTCCACTGGTCGGCCTCGAGCTTCACCCCTTCCGGATGCGCCCGCAGGTCGGTCGGCCGGATGCACTCGTGGGCTTCCTGCGCGTTCTTGGCCTTGTTCTTGTACATCCGCGGCGACTTCGGGACGTAGGCCTCGCCGTACCGCTCCTTGATCGCGTCGCGCGCGGCCATCACCGCCTCCGGCGCCATGTCGATGCCGTCGGTCCGCATGTAGGTGATGTGCCCGGCCTCGTAGAGGCGCTGGGCGGCGTTCATCGTCTGGCGGGCACCGAAGCCGAACTTGCGGCTCGCCTCCTGCTGGAGCGTCGAGGTCATGAACGGCGCCGACGGATTGCGGCTCGCGGGCTTGCTCTCGACGGCGGCGACGGAAAGGTCGCGGGCCTCGATCGCCGCCACGGCACGGGTGGCGGCGTCGGCGTTGCCGAGGTCGAACTTGTCGAGCTTCGCGCCGTCGAGGGAGACGAGGCGGCCCTCGAAGGTGTCGCCGCGCGGCGTGGCGAGCAGGGCCTTGACCGTCCAGTATTCCTGGGCGCGGAAGGCTTCGATCTCCATCTCGCGGTCGACGATGAGGCGAAGGGCGACGGACTGGACGCGGCCGGCCGAGCGCGAGCCCGGCAGCTTGCGCCAGAGGACGGGCGACAGCTTGAAGCCGACGAGGTAGTCGAGCGCCCGGCGCGCGAGATAGGCGTCGACCAGCTCCATGTCGATCTTGCGCGGGTTCTGCATCGCCGTCGTCACCGCGTTCTTGGTGATGGCGTTGAAGACGACGCGCTCGACCTGCGTGTCCTTCTTCACCGCCTTGCGGCCGGTCAGCGCCTCGAGCAGGTGCCAGGAGATCGCCTCGCCCTCGCGGTCGGGGTCGGTCGCGAGGATGAGCTTGTGGTCGTCCTTCAACGCCTCGGCGATGGCGCGGATGTGCTTGGCGCTGTCGGAGGCGACCTCCCACTTCATCTCGAAGTCGTTGTCGGTATCGACGGAACCATCCTTCGCAGGCAGGTCGCGAACGTGGCCGTAGGAGGCGAGGACGGTATAGCCGGGGCCGAGATACTTGTTGATTGTCTTTGCCTTGGCGGGCAACTCGACGACGACCACTGCCATATGGGGTTCTCCTGGGGCGTGCCGGGAGGCCGGCGCGCGTCGGCGGCCTAGATGTGCCCGGGCTTTCCGATTGTCAACCGAGGGGCCCGGAAGGCGCTCAGACGCCGAGGCTGACGAGACCGCCGGGATGGCGCAGCACCCGCCCGGCGAGTTCGAGGTCGACGAGGGCGGCGGCGACGGCCGAGGCGGGCGCGGCGAGCGCCCGGATCAGCGTGTCCTCGCTGACCGGCGCCGTTCCGAGCAGGTCGATGAGCCGCGAGTCGAGCGCTCCCGCCGGCAGGGCTGGACGGGGGGCCGCGACCGGACGCGGGGCGGGGACCGATGCCAGCGCGATCGCCAGCGCCTCGGCGACGTCGGCGGCGGAGCGGACGAGGATCGCCCCGTCGCGGATCAGCTGGTTGCAGCCCCCGGCCCGGCCGTCGAGCGGGTTGCCGGGCACCGCCATCACCTCGCGCCCCTGGTCGAGGGCGTTGCGCGCGGTAATCAGGCTGCCCGACCGCTCGGCGCCCTCGATCACCACGACGCCGAGCGAAAGGCCGGAGACGAGGCGGTTCCGGCGCGGAAAGTCCTGCGCCCGCGGCGCATGGCCCATCGGCATCTCCGAGATCCGCAGGCCCGTCGCCGCGATCTCCGCCGCCAGTCCGGCGTTCTCGGCCGGATAGACGTCGTCCACCCCGCCCGCCTGCGCGGCAATGGTGCCGGTCGCCAGGGCGGCGCGGTGGGCGGCCGCGTCGATGCCGCGCGCAAGCCCCGAGGCGACGACGAGGCCCGCCGCGCCGAGGTCCGCGGCCAGCCGCGACGCCATCCGGCAGCCGAGGGCCGAGGCGTTGCGCGCACCGACCAGCGCCACCGTCGGGCGCGCGGCGAGGGCAGGATCGCCGATCGCCCAGAGCAGCGGCGGCGGATCGGAAATCGTGGCGAGGAGCGGCGGATAGTCCGGCGCACCGAGCAGCAGCGCCCGCGCGCCGGCGACCTCGCCGGCCTCCCACTCCGCCTCGGCCTCGGCGCGGGGCAGGGCGGCGTAGTCGCGGACCCCGGCGGCGGAGGCGATCCCCGGCAGCGCCGCGAGGGCAGCCGGGGCCGAGCCGTACTCCCGGAGGAGGCGGATGAAGGTCGCAGGTCCGACCCGCCGCGACCGGGCGAGGCGCAGCCAGTCGAGCGCCGCCGCCGCGGTGCGGGGCAGGGCCTCGGGCGGGATCTTGGCGGACGACGGGGCCTGCATCGCGGCCGACCCTGCCGCCCGCAGGGTTAACGCGTGGTCAACACGCGGTCAGACCGGAAAGCGTCAGACCGGAAAGCGATAGTCCTCGCGCACCGGGCTGAAGACGTCGAGCACGCGGCTCGGCCCGAGCGCCCGGGCCGAATGCCGCACGCCGCCGGGGATCGCGAAGACGTCCCCGGCGTGCAGCACGTGCTCCTCGCCATCGACGGTCAGCGCCAGCGTACCTTCCAGCATGTTCACCACCTGCTCGTGCGGATGGGCGTGCTCGGGCACCGCGGCGCCGTCCTCGATTCGCCACCAGACGAAGGTCATCGCGTCCGAATGGACGAAGCGGCCGTGAAAGCCGGGAAAGTGCTCCCGCTCGGGCATGTCGTGAAGGGTCTGGCGCATCTTGCTCTCCGATCAGGCCGCGCTGCCGCCGACGGTCAGGCCGCCGATCAGGATGGTCGGCAGGCCGACGCCGACCGGCACCCACTGGCCGTTCTTGCCGCAGTTGCCCATGCCGGGATCGAGCGCCATGTCGTTGCCGATGGCGCGGATCTGCTTCAGCGCCGTCGCCCCGTCCCCGATGAGCGTCGCGCCCTTCACCGGAGCGCCGACCTTGCCGTCCTTCACCCGGTAGGCCTCGGTGCAGGAAAAGACGAACTTGCCGTTGGTGATGTCGACCTGCCCGCCGCCGAAGCCGACGGCATAGATCCCGTCCTTCAGCCCGGCCAGCACGTCCTCCGGCGTGGCGTCGCCGCCGAGCATGTAGGTGTTGGTCATCCGCGGCATCGGGGTGTGGGCGTAGCTCTGCCGCCGCCCGTTTCCGGTCGGCGCCACCCCCATCAGCCGGGCGTTCTGGCGGTCCTGCATGTAGCCGACGAGGATGCCGTCCTCGATCAGCACCGTCCGTCCGGAGGGCGTGCCCTCGTCGTCGAAGCTGATCGAGCCGCGGCGGTCGGGAATGGTGCCGTCGTCGACCACCGTCACCCCCGGCGCCGCGATGCGCTGGCCCATCAGCCCGGCGAAGGCCGAGGTCTGCTTGCGATTGAAGTCGCCCTCCAGCCCGTGGCCGATCGCCTCGTGCAGCAGGATGCCGGGCCAGCCCGGCCCGAGCACGACGTCCATCACCCCTGCCGGTGCCGGCTCGGCGGCGAGGTTGACCGCGGCGATGCGCAGCGCCTCGCGGGCGACGGACTTCCAGTGGTCGGTGCCCATCAGCGGCGCCAGCCCGGTCCGTCCGCCCCCACCGGACCCGCCCGATTCGCGCCGGCCGTTCTCCTCGACGATGACGGAGATGTTGAGCCGCACCATCGGCCGCGCCTCGGCGAGCCGCGTGCCGTCGGGGCGAAGGATCTCGACCTCCTGCATCGACGCGCCGAGGCTCGCCGACACCTGCACGACGCGCGGATCGAGCCCGCGGACGTAGGCGTCGATCTCGCGCAGCATCTCGACCTTCACCGCGAAGGCGGCGTCGTCGAACGGATCGCGGTCGGTGTAGAGCCGCTGGTTCGTCAGCTTCGGCGTCGCCGCCATCGTCCCGCCACCGGCGCCGACGGCGAGGCGGGCGGTCTCGGCGGCCCGGCGGAGCGCTGCCTCGGAGATTTCGGTCGCGTGGGCATAGCCCGCCGTCTCGCCCCGCACGGCGCGCAGGCCGAAGCCCTCGGCCGCGTCGTAGCTGGCGTTCTTCAGCCGCCCGTCGTCGAAGACCAGCGATTCCCCGCGGCGGCGCTCGAGGAAAAGCTCGCCGTCGTCGGCGCCTGCCGTCGCCTCGCGCAGCACCGCCAGCGCGCGGTCGGCATCGATGGACTCCTCGAAGGGACGGAACCGGGGAGAGGTCTGCATGGGGTCTGCCTCCACATGGGCCGCGGGTCCCGGCACGCCCCGAACGGGTGCACCGCGTCAAAGCCGCGTCTTGTTCTTCCGGACTTAATATGGTTGATCAGGCCGCAGCTACAACAAGTCAGCCCAGGGGCGCGCCGCAGAGCGTGAGGGGGCCGCAGCGAGGACGGAAGGACGCAATGAAGATCAACCGGATCGGCATCGGCCTTGGCCTGCTCGCGTCCCTCATCGCACCGATGGCGTGGGCGCAGCCGGCAGGAGAGCCGCGGGACCTTCCGCTCGTCGGAATCCCGACTCCGGGGGGCATCAACTACCAGCCGGCGGTGACCGAGGTCGCCCACGACGTGCACTGGCTCTCCGGCATGGTCCACGGGATCATGGCGGTGATCGTGATCTTCGTCGTCGTGCTGCTCGGGATCATCATCTTCAAGTTCAACGCCCGCACCAATCCGACGCCGGCGCGCTGGACCCACAACACCAAGATCGAGATTGCCTGGACGCTGATCCCGGTGGTCATCCTGATCTTCATCGGCTCCTTCTCGCTGCCGATCCTCTTCAAGCAGCTCGAGGTTCCGCCGACCGACCTCACGATCAAGGCCACGGGCAACCAGTGGTACTGGTCCTACAACTATCCGGCCAACGACGTGAACTTCGACGCGCTGATGCTCGAACCGGGCGAACTCTCGGACCACGGCTATCCGCCGGAGACCAACCTTCTCGCCACCGACACCGCCGTCGTCGTCCCGGTCGGCAAGGTCGTCCACATGCTCGTCACCGGCGCCGACGTCATCCACTCGTGGGCGATGCCGTCCTTCGGCGTGAAGATCGACGCCGTGCCGGGCCGCCTCAACGAGACCTGGTTCCGGGTCGAGCGCGAGGGCGTCTACTTCGGCCAGTGCTCGGAGCTCTGCGGCCGCAACCACAGCTACATGCCGATCACCGTCAAGGCGGTCAGCCAGGAGGCCTACGACGCCTGGCTCAACTGGGCGATCGACGAATACGGCGGCACCCGCCCGGAGGTCACGCCGGCAGCGGCCGAGGCCCCGGCCAGCGGCGCAGCCGCCGCTGCCGAACCCCCGGCACCGCCCGCCGGTGCCGAACCCCGGCGCCCCCGGCACCGCCCGCCGGCGCCGAACCCCCGGCGCCTCCGGCCCCGCCGGCTGCCGAGCCCCCGGCTCCGCCAGCCCCGGCCAACTGAGGCTGGAATGACCGACGCAAGCTGGAGCCAGCCGGTAACCGCCTATGAGCCCGAGTTCGGCGACTACGTCGAACTCCTGAAGCCGCGGGTCATGCGCCTCGTGGTCTTCACCGCCATCGTCGGGCTCGTCGCCGCGCCGGTGTCGGTCAATCCGGTCATCGCCTTCGCCTCGATCGTCTGCATCGCCGTCGGTGCGGGCGCCGCGGGGGCGCTCAACATGTGGTGGGACCAGGACATCGACGCGCAGATGGCGCGGACCGCGCGGCGGCCTGTCCCGAGCGGCCGCGTCGAGGGCGGCGAGGCGCTGGCGATCGGCATCACGCTCTCGGGCTTCTCGGTGGTGTTCCTCGCCCTTTTCGCGAACCTGTTCGCCGCCGGCCTCCTCGCCTTCACCATCTTCTTCTACGCGGTCGTCTACTCGATGTGGCTGAAGCGGGCGACGCCCCAGAACATCGTCATCGGCGGCGCCGCCGGGGCCTTCCCGCCGATGATCGGCTGGGCGGTGGCGACGGGCGGGGTGAGCTTCGAGAGCGTCGCGATGTTCGCGCTGATCTTCCTGTGGACGCCGCCGCACTTCTGGGCGCTGGCGCTGTTCCGCAACGACGACTACACCCGCGTCGAAGTTCCGATGCTGCCCGTCGTCGCCGGCGATCGGGTGACGCGCAACCACATCCTCGGCTATTCCCTCGCCCTCGCGGCCGCCGCGATCGCGCCGGCCTTCAGCGGCATCGGCGGGCCGGTCTACCTCGCGGGCGCTGTCGTCCTGAACGCGCTCTTCGTCCGCGGTGCGTGGCGGATCTGGCGCCGCGACGCGATCGCCGCCCACGCCGACCGCTTCCGTGCCGAGAAGCAGTTCTTCGGCTTCTCGATCCTCTACATGACCCTGCATTTCGCGCTCTTGCTCGCCGAGGCCGGTCTGCGTGCGCTCCACATGACGCCGGCCGGCTGGCCGACGCTGTTCTGAGGATCCGCCGATGCGACCGGACAGCCACGAGATCTTCCAGCGACGCCGCAGCCGCAACCTCGGCGTCGGGCTGACGCTGGGCGCCTTCGTCCTGCTGATCTTCGCGGTGACGGTCGTGAAGATGTACGAGGGCGAGGACATGCGCGGTTACGACCACACCATCGCGACCGTCCCCGGGCAGGGGAGCTGAGGCGGTGGGCGCGGCCCCCCGCTCGAACACCCGGCTGGCCCTCGGCCTTGCCGCGGTCTGCGGCGTGATGGTCGGCGCCAGCTTCGCGGCGGTGCCCTTCTACAGCTGGTTCTGTCAGGTCACCGGCTACGGCGGCACCACCAACGTCGCGGCAGCGATCCAGCCCGGGATCGTCGACCGCGAGATCACGGTCTCCTTCGATGCCAACACCGCGCCCGACATGCCGTGGGAGTTCCGCCCGAAGCAGCGCTCGATGAAGCTCAAGCTCGGCGAGACCGGCCTCGCCTTCTTCGAGGCGTACAACCCGACCGACCACGTCATCGCCGGGCAGGCGGGCTACAATGTCGTGCCCTTCGAGGTCGGCAGCTACTTCGACAAGATCGCCTGCTTCTGCTTCAACATGCAGGTGCTGCAGCCGCACGAGCGCGTCGACATGCCGGTCAGCTTCTACGTCGATCCGGCGATGCTCGACGACATCGAGTCGCGCGGCGTCAACGAAATCACGCTATCCTACACGATGTTCCGCACGGAGCTTCCCGAGGCGAGCCTGCCGGTGCCCTCGGCAAGCCGCCTTGCGGCCGCGCCCGGCGGCGCTTCGACGATCGAACAATAGAGGGACGAGGCGCCATGGCGGGCCACAAGAACCACGACTACCACATCCTCCCGCCGAGCATCTGGCCGCTGACCGGCGGGCTCGGCGCCGTCATCATGCTGGTTGGCGCCGTCCTCTACTTCCACGACTCCGGCCCGTGGATGGGGCTGATCGGCCTCGTCATCGTGCTTTACACCATGTACTCGTGGTGGGGCGACGTCATCGCCGAGGGCGAGGCGGGCGAGCATACCGAGATCATCCAGATCGGCCTGCGCTACGGGATGATGCTCTTCATCATCTCCGAGGTGATGTTCTTCGCCGCCTGGTTCTGGACCTTCTTCAAGCACGCGATCTATCCGATGGGCGTGATCGAGGGCGTCCAGATCATCCCCGGCACCTGGCCGCCCGCCGGCATCGAGACCTTCGATCCCTGGCACCTGCCGCTGATCAACACCCTCGTCCTGCTGTGCTCGGGCTGCGCGCTGACCTGGTCGCACCACGCCCTCGTCCACGAGAACAACCGGCAGGACGTCAAGTACGGCCTGTGGCTCGCCATCGGCCTCGGCATCCTCTTCACCTGCTTCCAGGCGTTCGAGTACCACCACGCCGAGTTCGCCTTCTCGGGCAACATCTACGGCGCCTCCTTCTTCATGGCGACCGGCTTCCACGGCTTCCACGTCCTCATCGGCACGATCTTCATGATCGTCTGCCTGTTCCGCGTCTACGCCGGGCACTTCACCCAGGACCAGCACGTCGGCTTCGAGGCCGCCGCGTGGTACTGGCACTTCGTCGACGTGGTCTGGCTCTTCCTCTTCGCGGCGATCTACATCTGGGGCTCCGCCTGAGCGCGGAGCCTGCCGCTCCGGCACGCAAGGAAACGGCGCGTCCACCGGACGCGCCGTTCTTTTTTCCCTTGGGAGCCCCGACTTCGGAGCGGAGTCCGATTCGGAAAACTAGGCTCTTCCGCCCGAGGTGGTGCTTCCCGTGATCAGTTGCCAACCGGTCGGTTCCGACCGGTCGGCAATTCCTCTAGTCGTCGTTGCAGAGCGCGTTGAGCTTGAAGGCAGCCTCGGTGCGGTTCGTCGCCTTGAGCTTCTTCAGGATGTTGCGGATGTGGATCTTGACGGTGCTCTCGCACATGTTCAGGTCGTAGGCGATGATCTTGTTCGCCTTGCCGCGGCGCAGCGCGTGCGCCACCGACGCCTGGCGCGGCGTGAAGATGTCGCCAAGGCCCTTCGCCGGCTCCGAGCGCAGCGCCACCGCCTCGCGCAGCGACAGCGCGCTGGCGGTCGGCAGGAAGATGCCGCCGACGGCGGCGAGACGCGCCGCCTCGAAGATGACGTCGATGCCGACGCTCGCCGGGATGTAGCCGCGCGCGCCATGGTCGACCGCGGCGATCATCTCGCGCAGGTTCTCGGACTCGGCGAGGACGATCGTCGGTGTCGTTCCGGCCAACTCCACGAGCCGCTCGATCTCGCGCCCGACGTCCTCGTCCGAGGCGTTGCGCGTCCCGACGCTGAACAGGATCGCCACCGGCGTGTCCGAGTGGCTCGCCGTCGCCCAGTCGTCGACGGACGCATAGGAGTCGACCGACAGTCCCGGCCGGGAAACCCGGATGCTGCGGACGAAGCACTCGCGCTCCAGCGAGCGCCCGTCGATGATCGTGAGAAAGTCGGTGCTCTGCTCGATCTTCGGCTTGCGGCGCGGGCCGGCAAGGCCAGGTATGAAAGTAGTATCACTCAGCCGATTGGCTGAGGCCGCTCGTGCGAAGGTCACTGATAGTCTCCCCCATAATCTTGGGAAATGCTCCGCCTACCAATCTAAGGTAGAGCACTCACCCAATCCCCCGCGCCAACCCTACCATGTTCGAGTGCTCGTGCAATACGCCTCAGTAGTTTGGAGTAAATTGCGCTTCATGCGACTGATGCGCTCAACAGTTCTACCAAGGGGGCGAATCGATGTTTCTGGAGAGTGATGCCGTATCAAGAGATACTGGATGGTTACCAGATCGTTAAATTCAACACGCTTTCCGCGTAGCGACCAAAAGAGCTGCGAATGGTTTTGATCTGAACGGGCGGTTTGTACGGGGTTGGGGTCGTCGCTCAGTACTTTGCGCCCGGACGGACCGAGAACCCGAGGCCTTTCCGGCGTTGCCGCGAGATGTGACGCTTTCACGCAAGGCCGCTCAGGCAGATATCTACGCGCTCGGTAAAAGCGATGTTAACCAATCGATGTTCAGGGTGCCCAAACAAGCGTCACGATCGCACCGGGAGCGCTTTGCGAGTGGAAATCAGCGCCGGCGGGCAGTGTTTTGCCGCAGCGCCGCATCGCCCCGGCCGCCTTGTCCGAAGCGACTCCCTATCGGATCCCGCCAGGAGTGGTCGCGTCGCGTGTAGCGCCGCCAGTCGCGCCGCACCGAGGTCGCGCCGCGGGCATCCGTTCGGAGGGGGGCAGGGCAAGCGGCATGGGGCGCCGGATGGGATTAGGCTCCCGCCCCGCGCCTTATCCGCATGGATGATTGCGCCTCCGTCGCGGTTCGGTACGCTGGGAACAGGCCGGTGGTGTGCGCCCGGGGCCCGCCCCGGTGCGGCTTCGCTATACCGACAAGTTTGGAAGGGGTCGCGTTCATGAGTATGGACGTCAGAAGGGGTTTTTCTGTCGTCAGTTCGTCGGGCAAGCTCCGCCCGGGCCAGAAGCCGCGCGGTACCGACCGTCTCGCCGTCGTCGATGCCCGCAATCTCGCGCGGGAGTGTTTCGTGCGGACCCTGGAGGTATCGCACCCGCGCCTGACGATCCGTGGCTACCGCACCGCGGCCGAGTGGATCGCCGCGGCGGACGAGCCCCGGCCTCTCGCCGTGCTCTTCAACATCGGCAGCGGCCTGTCCAGCGACCCGGATTTCTCCGAAGAGCTCCGCCAGCTCGTCGAGGCCGCGCGCCCGACCCCGGTGATCGTCCTCGGCGAGAGCGAGGATCTCGGCGAGATGATCGACGCCATCGACCGCGGCGCCGGTGGCTACATTCCCGCGAGCATCGGCATCGACGTGGTGATCGAGGCCACCCGCCTCACCGCCGCCGGCGGCATGTTCCTTCCGGTGTCGAGCATCCTCTCGCTCCGCCACCAGATCGTGCCCCGCCCGGCCGAGGTCGCGCCGACCGACGAGCGTTTCACCGTCCGCCAGACCGCGGTCGCCAACGCGCTCTGGCGCGGCAAGTCCAACAAGCTGATCGCCTACGAGCTGGCGATGTCGGAAAGCACCGTGAAGGTGCACATCCGCAACATCATGAGGAAGCTGAAGGCGACCAACCGCACCGAGGCGGCGTTCAGGCTCGCCAACGTCTTCGCCCGCGACTGACGGGTCGGCGCCGGGCCACCGCGCCCGGTCGCGAACACCCGCGACCCCGGCCGGCTGCGGGCCTCAGCCTTCACCGACCCGATGCCGTCCGCGCAGCCGCCGCTGCGGCGGTTCGGTCGCCGCCGGCGCCGCGATCCCGGCGACGTGGTGGTCACGCGTCCAGGCGAGTGCCGCGCCACCAGCGCGTCGAGTTCCTGGCACTGGCGCGGCGCCGTCGTTCGTCCGCGCCAGTGCCAAGAACTCGACGTGCTCGGTCAGCGAGGGACCGCGCTCGAGCGTCGCCATCGCGCCCCTCCCTGTGGTGCAATGGCAGAAGGATCGTCTATGGTACGCCACACCTAACGAAAAGATGCCCCCGACGGATGCGGGGGGCGAGGGAGAGCCAGATGGCGCAGCCGGTCAGAGTCGATGCGGGAGACCTGGAGCGGCGTCTCACCGCTGCCCTGCTCACCGCGGGCGCTTCGCCGGAGTCCGCCGCCGCCGCCGCGCGCGCGCTGATGCACGCCTCCCGCCTCGGCGTCGACAGCCACGGCGCCCGCCTCGTCTCGCACTACGCTGCCGTCCTGCGCAGCGGCCGGATAAACCCCGCCCCGACGCTCACCGTCACCCGCCGCGCCGCCGCGGCCGCGGTGGTCGACGGCGACGACGGCCTCGGCCACCACGCCGCCTACCGCGCCATGGCCGAAGCCGTGGACCTGGCGCGCGAAGCCGGGATCGGCGCGGTCGGCGTGGTGCGCTCGTCCCACTACGGCGCCGCCGGCGCCTACGCCCTCGCCGCGGCCGAGGCCGGCATGGTCGGCTTCGCCACCACCAACGCCGACAGCGCCGTCGCGCCCTACGGCGGCGTCGCGGCCTTCCACGGCACCAATCCGCTGGCCTTCGCCGCCCCGAGCGGCGGGGCGCGGCCCTGGCTCTTCGACATGGCGACCTCGTCGATACCCTTCAACCGCGTCCTGCTCTACCGCTCACTCGGCCTTCCCTTGCCCGAGGGGGTCGCCGCCGACGCCGCCGGCACCCCGACCCGCGACCCCGACGCCGTCGCCATGCTCCTGCCCTTCGGCGCGGCGGACTTCGGCTTCAAGGGCGCGGGTCTCGCCGGCGT
This sequence comes from uncultured Alphaproteobacteria bacterium, assembly GCA_963798235.1. Lineage (GTDB taxonomy): Bacteria > Pseudomonadota > Alphaproteobacteria > Rhodobacterales > Rhodobacteraceae > Amaricoccus. The sequence goes on from CAWCSN010000003.1 coordinate 109,730, forward strand.
CGCGACCATCCTCTCCGCCGCGCTGCAGGGCGCCGCCCTCGACCACGCGATGCTCCCGATGGTCGGCGGCGAGGACGTGACCACCCCGCGCGGCATGGGCCATTTCTTCCTCGCCATCGACCCCGCGCACTTCGGCGGCCGCGCGGTCTTCGCCGCCGCGATGCAGGTCTACCTCGCCGCGCTCCGCGCCGCCCCGGCCCGCCCCGGCGCGACGATCATGGCCCCCGGCGACCGCGAATGGCTGGTCGAGGCCGAGCGCGCCCGCGACGGCATCCCCCTCGATCCCGACACCGCCGCCTTCCTCGGCCTTGCGGGGCAGGGCGCGGCACCCGCAGAAACGACCGAAGCGTGAGCGGTCCGTCCTGCACGAGACGAGGGAGGACCGGGGTGCGCCGGAACGGCCTCCCTGACGGCGGCTCGCGCTTCGCCAGGGACATCGCGACATGACCACCGAGGGCTACGACTACATCGTCGCCGGCGGCGGCTCCTCCGGCTGCCTCGTCGCCGCCCGCCTCGCCGAGGCCGGCGCCACCGTCCTGCTGCTCGAGGCCGGCCCCGACGACCGGAACCCGCTGATCCGCATGCCCGCCGGCTACGTCAAGCTGCTCGGCGTCGAGAAATACATGTGGTTCTACAAGTCGGTCCCCCAGGCCCACCTCGGCGGCCGCACCCCGATCGTCCCCCAGGGCCGCGTCCTCGGCGGCGGCTCGTCGGTCAACGCCATGGTCTACATCCGCGGCCAGGCCAGCGACTACGACGCCTGGGTCGCCGCCACCGGCGACGCGAGCTGGCGCTTCGACGCGCTCCTGCCCTACTTCACCGGCATGGAGGACAACGATCGCCTGAACGACCGCTTCCACGGCATCGGCGGCCCGTGGCAGGTCTCCGACGCGCGCCACACCTGCGAGCTCACCCGCGCCTTCATCCTCGCCGCACAGGCCATCGGCCTCCCGTGGAATCCCGACTTCAACGGCATCACCCAGCGCGGCGTCGGCACCTGGCAGATCACCGCCCGCGACGGCCGCCGCTGCTCCGCCTCCGACGCCTTCCTTCGCCCGGCGATGAAGACCGGCCGGATCACCGTGCGCACCGGCGCCTTCGTCCTCTCCCTCGTCATCGAAAAGGGCCGCGCCGTCGGCGTCCGCTACCGCGAGGGCACCGAGACCCGCGAGGCCCGCGCCACCACCGAAGTCGTCATGGCCGCCGGCGCCATCGCCACGCCGAAAATCCTCATGCTCTCCGGCATCGGCCCCGCCGACCACCTTCGCGCCCACGGCATCGCCGCCATCGTCGACGCGCCCGGCGTCGGGGCCAACCTGCAGGACCACACCGAGACCCCGGTCGTCGCGCTCTGCAACGGCCCCTATGGCTACTTCGGCCACGATCGCGGCTACCGCCAGATGCGCAACGGCCTCGAATACATCGTCAACCGCAGCGGCCCGGTGATCTCCAACGGGGTCGAGGCCGGCGCCTTCCTCGACCCCTTCGACCTCGACGGCACCCCCTCGGTCCAGCAGTTCTGCGTGCCGAGCGTCTATCTCGACAAGGACATCCGCGACGTGACGCCCTCCCACGGCATCACCATCAACTCCTGCGTCGAACGCCCGCGCTCGAAAGGCTCGATCCGCCTTGCCTCCGCCGACCCCGCCGACCAGCCGCTGATCGACCCGAACTACCTCGCCGACCCCGAAGATGTTCGCCTCTCGATCGGCGGTGTCCGCCGCGCCCGCGAGATCATGGCGCAGGCGCCCCTCGCCGGCCTGATCGACCGCGAGATCTTCCCCGGGCCCGCCGTCACCTCCGACGCCGATCTCGCCGCCCACGCCCGCCGCTTCGTCAAGACCGTCTACCACCCCTGTGGCACCGCCCGCATGGGCCGCGACGACGATCCCGACGCCGTCGTCACCCCCGATCTCCGGCTCCGCGGCATCGAGGCCCTGCGCGTCGTCGACGCCTCGGTGATGCCGGCGATCATCAGCGGCAACACCAACGCCACCGTGCTCGTCGTCGCCGAGAAGGCGGCGGAGTTCATGCTCGGCCAGCCCGCCCGGCCGCCGGTGGCGTCCGCCGCCGCTGCGCCCCAGCTTCAGCCCGTAACCTAGGAAACCCCATGCCGCCGATGCGCAAGGACCCCAACCCGCGGATGCCCTACCAGCATCCGATGCCGAAGGAGACGCTGCCCGACATCGTCATCCCCAACGCCATCCCGACCGACGAGCGCATCTGGGTGCCGCAGGGCGAGAACGTCTGGTTCCGTCCGCTCTGCCTCAACCGCTCGGCCGGCTACTGGATGAACCTGCTCAAGGTGACCAAGTCCGGCGTCCTCTCCCGCCACCGCCACCCGCAGGCCGTCCACGGCTTCGTCCTCAAGGGCCGCTGGCACTACCTCGAGCACGACTGGGTGGCGGAGGAGGGCGGCTACGTCTTCGAGCCGCCGGGCGAGACCCACACGCTGATCGTCCCCGACGACGTCGAGGAGATGATCACCTACTTCCAGGTCAACGGCATCATGTACTACGTCGATGCCTACGGCGAGCCGCTCGGCTTCGAGGACGTCTTCACCAAGATCGACCTCTGCCGCGAGCACTACACCAAGGTGGGCCTCGGCGCCGACTATGTCGACCAGTTCATCCGTTGACGCGGGGGCGGCGCTCGCCGCCCTCCGCCCCGACCTCTTCGCCGGCCGCCAGGTGCTCGTCACCGGCGGCTCGTCCGGCATCGGCGCCGCCGTCGCCCGCGCCTTCGCCTCCCTCGGCGCCGCCGTCCTCGCCACCGGCGCCACCGACCGCGAGGTCGAAGCCGCCCGCGCCACCGACCCCGCCGTCCGGTTCGAGCGTCTCGACGTCCGCGACCCCGCCGCCGTCACCGCGCTGGTCGAGGGCCTCCCCCGCCTCGACCACCTCGTCAACTGCGCCGGCGTCATCCGCCGCGGCGCCGAACTCGACCCGGCGGTCTTCGCCGACGTCGTCGACATCAACCTCAACGGCTCGATGCGCGCCTGCGCCGCCGCCCGCACCCGCCTCGCCGAGAGCGGCGGCACCATCGTCAACACCGCCTCGATGCTGACCTTCTTCGGCGGCGGCCTCGTCCCGGCCTATTCCGCCTCCAAGGGCGGCGTCGCCCAGCTCACCAAGTCCCTCGCCATCGCCTTCGCCCCCGACGGCATCCGCGTGAACGCCATCGCCCCCGGCTGGATCGCCACCCCCCTGACCACCGCCCTCCGCGAAGACCCCGCCCGCAACGACCCCATCCTCGCCCGTACCCCGATGCGCCGCTGGGGCGAGCCCGCCGAGGTCGCCGCCGGCGTCGTCTTCCTCTCCTCCCCCCTCGCCAGCTTCGTCACCGGCGCCGTCCTGGTCATCGACGGCGGCTACCTCATCGCCTGAGCCCCGCTCACGTCCCCGTCGCCAGCAGGTCGCGCAGGCGGCGCGGCGGCTTCGGGCGGTCGCGAAGGTCGAGCCCCGACAGCAGGTCGACGAGGTGGCTCTGCATCAGCTCCTCCGCCCGCGCCCCGTCGTTCGCGGCGATCGCGTCGAGCAGCGCATGGTGGGCGTGGCTCTCGCATAGCGTGTCCCGCCGCCGCCAGTAGAGCGCGATCACCAGCGACGACCGCGCCACCAGGGTCTCGACGAAGGCCGCGATCGTCGCCTGATCGGCCATCTCCGCGATCGTCGTGTGAAACCGCCCCGACAGCCACACCGCCCGCCCGACGTCGCCGGCCGCCAGCGCGGCGTGCTCCTCGTCGATGTGCCCGCGCAGCGTCCGCACCTCGGCCAGGCCGGCGCGCACCGCCGCCGAACGCGCCGTCCGCGGCTCGAGCAGCGCCCGCGCCTCGAAGACCTCCCGCGCCTCGCGCACGCTCGGCTGCGCGACGCTCGCCCCGCGATGCCGGCGCAGCGTCACCAGCCCGCCGTGCGCCAGCCGCTGCAACGCCCCGCGCACCACCGTCCGCCCGGCGCCGTAGAGCTCGCCGATCTCGTCCTCCGGCAGCTTCGCTCCCGGCGGCAGGCGATGCTCGACGATCGCCCGCTCCAGCGCGTCGGCGATCTGCTGCGATGACGTCGCCGCAGCGTCCGGCGGCTCGGGGGTCTGGTCCTCGGGAGTGCTGTCCATGCTCGCTCGGATAGGAAACACCCCCGACGCTAGCAGTTCACCCGGCGCGTGCGCGAACGATTCGCCTTTCGTGGGCAGGCGAAGACTCGATCGTATACGAGATCTGCCTCGCACCACGGCACTCTGCCTAAAATTCAACCACCACCGACCGATTTGCCCCACCCGAGGCGTGCGCCTCCCGAAGTTGCCTTGCGAGAGGGCAGGGCGCGGGCCAGCCTGTCCGTGGCAACAGGGAGACCCAGGTGCGCTCGCCCCTAGACCTCGAACTCGTCCATCTCACCAAACGCTACGGCTCGACCGTCGCCGTCGACTCGATCGACCACCTGTTCCGCGCCGGGACCTACGTCTGCCTGCTCGGCCCCTCGGGCTGCGGCAAGACCTCGACGCTGCGCATGATCGCCGGCCACGAGAGCGTCTCGGAGGGGTCGATCGTCCTCCAGGGCACCGACATCTCGAAGATGCCGCCGGCCCGGCGCGGCACCGCGATGATGTTCCAGTCCTACGCGCTCTTCCCGCACCTCTCGGTCGCCGACAACGTCGCCTTCTCGCTCAAGATGAAGGGCGTCTCGCGCGCGGAGCGGCTGCCGAAGGCCCACAAGATGCTCGAACTCGTGCACATGGGCACCTTCGCCGACCGCCTGCCGGCCCAGCTCTCCGGCGGCCAGCAACAGCGCGTCGCCCTCGCCCGCGCCCTCATCACCGAGCCGCAGGTCCTGCTCCTCGACGAGCCGCTCTCCGCCCTCGATCCCTTCCTCCGGGTGCGGATGCGCGGCGAGCTTCGCCGCCTCCAGCGCGAGACCGGGATCACCTTCATCCACGTCACCCACGGCCAGGAGGAGGCCCTCGGCCTCGCCGACGAGATCGTGGTGATGAACGACGCGAAGATCGTGCAGTCGGGCCCCGCCCGCGAGGTCTTCGACGCGCCCAAGACCGAATTCGTCGCCCGCTTCATGGGCGGCCATGCCGTCCTGAAGCTGCCCGACGGCCTCTTCACCGTCCGCTCCGACCGCCTGCGCTTCGGCCGGGCCGCCCATGGCGCGAACGACGGCGTGCCCGCGCGGGTCGCGGCCGTCGAGTACCAGGGGCCGATCGTCTCGGTCGGCCTCGCCGCACAGGGACAGCAGGAGATCTCGGCGGTCCTGCCGGATACCGAATTCTACCGCGATCCGGTCGCGGTCGGCGACGAGGTCAGGCTCACCTGGGCCACCTCGGACCAGCACCGCCTCGCCAGCTAACAGGGAGAAGAGAATGACCACCACCACCACCCGCCGCGCCCTGCTGAAGGGCGCTGCCGTCTCGGCGACGGCAGCCGCGGCGTCGACGCTCGGCGCGCCGATGATCTGGGCGCAGAACATCAAGGACGTGACGATCCGCCAGTTCGGCACCGGCGTCTCCAACCTCAACGACGTCGCGGTGAAGGTGAAGGAAGACCTCGGCTTCACCCTCGCGATGACCGCGCTCGACTCCGACGCCGTCACCCAGCGCGCGGCGACCCAGCCCAACAGCTTCGACATCGCCGACATCGAGTACTGGATCTGCAAGAAGGTCTGGCCGACCGGCAACCTTCAGGCGATGGACACCACCAAGATCGCCAACTTCGACAAGATCTCGCCGATCTTCATCACCGGCAAGCTCACCCCCGAAAGCGTCGTCGCCCAGGGCACCGCGCCCTCCAAGGTCGGCTTCGTCCCCGAGGCCGGCAGCACCGAATTCGCGCCCGAGCCGACCCAGTGGATGACCCTCATCCCGACGATCTACAACGCCGACACCCTCGGCATCCGCCCCGACCTGATCAAGCGGCCGATCGAGCACTGGAAGGAGCTCCTCAACCCCGAGTTCAAGGGCAAGGCCTCGATCCTCGACATTTCCTCGATCGGCATCATGGACATGGCGATGGTCTGCGAGTCGATGGGCGAGATCCAGTACGGCGACAAGGGCAACATGACCAAGGAGGAGATCGACAAGACGATGGCGATCTTCACCGAGGCCAAGAAGAACGGGCAGTTCCGCGCCTTCTGGAAAAGCTTCGACGAGAGCGTCAACCTGATGGCCTCCGGCGAGGTCGTCATCCAGTCGATGTGGTCGCCGGCCGTCACCGCCGTCAAGACCCGCGGCATCGACTGCGTCTTCCAGCCGCTCAAGGAAGGCTACCGCTCGTGGGGCGGCGGCCTCGGCCTTTCCAAGGGGCTGAGCGGCATCGAGCTCGACGCCGCCTACGAATACATCAACTGGTATCTCTCCGGCTGGGTCGGCGGCTACCTGATGCGCCAGGGCTACTACTCGGCCGTCCCCTCGACCTCGAAGGAGTTCATGTCCGAGAACGAGTGGGGCTACTGGTACGAGGGCAAGCCCGCCACCGGCGACATCGTCAGCCCGACCGGCGACAAGCTCGCCACCGCCGGCGACGTCCGCGACGGCGGCTCCTACGACGAGCGCATGGGGGCGGTCGCCTGCTGGAACTCGGTCATGGACGAGAACCAGTACATGGTCCGCAAGTGGAACGAGTTCATAGCCGCGTAAGTGCGGGATGGGGTGGGTGAGACACCCACCCCGTTGACCCGCGGGGGTGGGTGTCCGCACCCACCTCTCACCGCCGACCCGCAGGGCAGGGGCTCCGCACCCACCCTCCACCGCCCACCCGCCGGAGGCCCCCAAGCGTGACCGAAGCCACTGCCGCGCCCGTGAAGCCCGCCGCGACCGCCGGGCGGCTCGGGCTCTCCGACGCACTGACCGGCTGGCTCTACGTCTCGCCGCTGACGCTGGTGCTGATGGCCTTCCTGGTGCTGCCGATCATCATGATCGTCATCGTCAGCTTCTGGGGCGCCACCGAATTCTCGATCTACCCGGCCTTCCAGTTCGACAACTACGCCTTCCTTTTCGGCTCGTCCGTCACCTATCAGGTCTTCCTCAAGACCTTCATGTTCGCCGGCGTCACCTGGGTCGTCACCCTCGTGGTCGGCTTCACCGTTGCCTACTTCCTCGCCTTCCACGTCCGCACGCTGGCGTGGCAGATGTCGCTTTTCCTGATCTGCACGATCCCGTTCTGGACCTCGAACATCATCCGGATGATCTCCTGGGTGCCCTTCCTCGGCCGCAACGGCATCGCCAACCAGACGCTGCTCAGCCTCGGGCTGATCGACTCGCCGCTCGAATGGCTGCTCTTCTCCGACTTCGCGGTGATCCTTGCCTTCGTGCACCTCTACACGCTCTTCATGGTCGTCCCGATCTTCAACACCATGATGCGCATCGACAAATCCCTGATCGAGGCCGCGCGCGACAACGGCGCCAGCGGCCGGCAGATCCTGACGAACGTCATCATCCCGCTCACCAAGCCCGGCATCATGATCGGCTCGATCTTCGTCGTGACCCTCGTCATGGGCGACTTCATCACCGTCCGCTTCATGTCCGGCTCGCAGTCCGCCAACGTCGGCCGGCTGATCTCCAACGACATCGGCCTCCTGCAATACCCCTCCGCCGCCGCGACCGCCGTGGTGCTGCTCGTCACCGTCCTCATCGTGATCGGCACGCTGCTCCGCGCCGTCGATATCCGGAGCGAACTCTGATGGAGGCTCGGTCCCCTGCTCCCACGCCAACGGCCGGGTCCGCCGGCCCCTCGCGCCGGCTTCTCGCCGTGGACGGGGGCGGCCGCGCCCGGATGGCCCCTGTCGCCGTCGCGCCCACGCCAGAGACCGCCCCAGGGCAACAAACGGCCGTGCCGTCGCACGTTAACCTGCATGAACATTCGGTTAACTCGCCAAGAAATATGACAGAATATCAATGGTTTGATCGGAGTCGCACGCGTGCGACTCCCGTGCGACGCCACGGCCTCCGGTCCCATAGGGGACCTTTTGCAAGGCTCCCCCGGACGCCTGAAAGCCGGCCCGCCGCTTCGGCCCCTCCATCGCGACGTGAAGCGCCCGCCCGCCCGACCCACCCGGAGACCGCATGATGGACGAGAAGCGCCCCGCCTCCTTCTACATCCTCGCCGCCTTCTTCGCGCTCTTCGTCCTCTTCCTCTACGGCCCGACGATCACCATCGCGATCCTCTCCTTCCAGGGACCGGGCGGCGGCCTCACCTTCCCGATGCAGGGCGTCTCGACCCACTGGTTCGACGAGCTCTTCCAGCAGCAGGCCGTCGGCGACATCTGGGGCGCCTTCCGCCGCTCGCTGGTCCTCGGCCTGCTGGTGATGGTCGCGACCGTGGTGATCTCGCTGATGGCCGGCCTCGGCTTCCGCAAGCGTTTCCCGGGCTCGGGCTTCCTCTTCTACCTCGTCATCACCAGCCTGATCATCCCGTCGATCCTCGTCTCGCTCGGCGTCGGCCTGATCTTCAGCCAGCTCGGCTGGGAGGTGAGCTGGCTCACCTCCGGCCTCGGCTCGCAGCTCACCTGGACGCTGCCCTTCGGCATCCTGATCATGTTCGCCGTCTTCAACCGCTTCAATCCCGCCTACGAGGAGGCCGCCCGCGACCAGGGCGCCTCCGGCTGGCAGACCCTGACCAACGTCGTCCTGCCGATGATCGCCCCCTCCCTCGTCGGCGTCGCCCTCTTCGGCTTCACCCTCTCCTACGACGAATTCGCCCGGACCCTCCTGACCTCAGGCTCCTTCAACACCCTGCCGCTCGAGATCTTCGGGATGACCACCAACGTCACCACCCCGGTCATCTACGCCCTCGGCACCCTCACCACGCTCTTCTCCTTCCTCGTCATCGGCACCTGCCTCGCCACCGTCTTCCTCGTCCAGAGCCGCCGCGCCCGCCGGCCGACCGACGCCGGCTCCGGTACGGTATGACCGGGATCAGCTGACGCCCCCGACCGGACCCGGGAAATGGGAGTGCGACCCGCCCATCACACGTTGAAGCGCCTCGCGGGGGACCCATGCGCCTGCTCTTCGTCAACCCCAACGCAACCGCCGCGATGACCGACACCATCGCCGCCGCCGCCCGCCTCGCCGCGCCCCCCGGCGTGGAAATCGTCGCCCGCACCAACGCCTCCGGCCCCCCCGCCATCCAGGGCGAGGCCGACGGCGCCGCCGCGCTGCCCGGCCTTCTCGCCGAGATCGCCGCCGCTCTCTCCGCCGAAGACCCCGCCGGCCCCCCCGATGCGATCGTCATCGCCTGCTTCGACGACACCGGCCTGGCGGAGGCCCGCGCCATGGCCCCCTGTCCGGTCCTCGGCATCGGCCAGGCCGCCTACCTCGCCGCCGTCCTCCTCGGCCGCCGCTTCTCGGTGGTGACCACCCTCGCTGTCTCGGTCCCGATCCTCGAGGCCAACCTCGCCGCCTACGGCCTCGCCCACGCCTGCGCTCGCGTCCGCGCCTCAGGAATTCCGGTGCTGGAGGTAGAAGCCGCCGGCGACGCCATAGCAGCCGAGGCCGCCCGCGCCATCGAGGAGGACGGAGCCGAGGCCATCGTCCTCGGCTGCGCCGGCATGGCCGGCCTGACCGAGCGCCTCGCCACCCTGCCGGTCCCGGTCATCGACGGCGTCACCGCCGCGACCCACCTCGCCATCGCCGCCGCGCGCCTCTCGCCCTGACCTGAGGGACGCCAGCTCCCGTTCCGACGATGTCGCAGACCGAAGGCGCCCGCCGTCCACGCGCGCCTCCGACCCGCCTCTCCCGGCCTCGCCGCGCCGCGCCATCCGCCCGCCACGACACCCGCCACGCCCGATCTTTTTTCTGTTTACACCTTTGGGATCCGAACGTATGTAGCGCGCCAAGAGGACAACGGCCCTTTGGCCCCACGCAGGTCCGGCGGTCCGAGCCGGAAGCGTGTCAGGCTAAGAACTTGAGACCTCTCGGCATTCCGGCGTAGCTCAGCGGTAGAGCAGTTGACTGTTAATCAATTGGTCGTAGGTTCGATCCCTACCGCCGGAGCCAATACTTCATCAAATAGTTTCAATATTTGACGTTTCTCGAGCTGGCTGAGTGTCTGACTTGCGGACTTGACCCACTTTCATGCGTCGTATCCGACCATTTTGCGGGCTTCCGGGCTGGTTTTCACGCTCCGGCTGTCGATAATTGCCGCGGCCGGGCTCTCCTCGCGGCCCTCCAGATCCCGGGTCTGCCGGTAGAGCCCGTCGTGAACGTTTGCCCAGACTCCGGCCGCGATCCAAGCCCGGATGTAGCGTTATACGGTACTGCGCGGCGGGAAGTCCTTCGGCAGCATCAGCCACTGGCAACCCGCCTGCAGCAGGGAGAAGATCGCATTCACCGCCCGCCGCAGGCAGGTCGTCCTCCGTCGCCGGCCCGGACGGAATGCCGGGAGTAGCGGCGCGATCAGCGCCCACTCCCGATCTCATCTTGCATAGCTCTCGCTCGGGCGCACATAGTCGCCACGGGTAGCCGTCGTCCACGCCATTCGATCATCCGTCGTCTCTCGCCAGAAACCACGGTGAATCAGGCCGGCGGTGGCTGCCCAACCTCGCTCAGCACATTCTCGGACAAGCTCTAAGCCAGCCTGCCCATAGACCCTCCCATAACTGGTTGTCCTTTCGAGCGGCGTATCCGCAATGTCTGCGAGAAGAGACTCTTGGCAGTTCCTTCGGTTATAATACTAACGCCTCTTTGGGGGACCCTCCGAAAGCAGCGTCGAGCGCGCCCGATGCATGGTTTGCATGTCGAGCTGCGCCTCTTCCTTCACCGCGACGAACGACGCAATCGTCGACGCCTGCTGCGCCGCGTGGAACCGCTTCGCCCATCGGCCGGACGTCATAACCTCGATCTCCGCGAAAGACTCGGCGACGATCAGCCAGCAGGGCCGTTGGTATTGGTCATCGGCGAGAGGTCGATCGGCGTGCCGTCCGCCGACCCCGCGTCATGACCGCGTCGGGCGTCGCCCGGGCCGGGCCGGGCGGCGGCTGCTCAGACGGCGGGCGGGGCCCAGTTCAGGAAGAAGCCGATGTCGCCGGGGATGCCGCCCGGGAAGTTGATGACCATCGCCTTCAGCTTGTAGCCGCCCGGCTTGCCGAACTCCTGGTAGCGGTCGAAGAATTCCCTCGCCTTGCCCTGCAGCGTCTCGGGCCAGTTCGGATCGCCGTTGTTGATCGCCCGGCCGCTGTCGGTGCAGAGGTCCGACGGGAAGCTGTAGACCATCGCCTCCATCTTGCCGTCCTTCACCGCGTTCGAAACCAGACGCCGCACCATGGCGATCTCGTCGGCGCTGACGTGGTGGTGGAGAAAGTCGTCGGTAAAGGCGGTGAGCTTCTTTTGCTCCACCTCGCGCGCCTTTCGCTCGCCGTCCATCTTGTCCATCTCCTTCTGGAGGATGGACAGGCGCAGCGCGTCGGCCGAAATCGGCAGCGCCTCGGTATCGATCTTCTCGCTCATGACAGCAGTCTCCCCCTTGCCAGCCAGCTGCTCCCCTTCTTTTACCAGACCGGCGAGGGGAACGTCAGAAATTGTAGCGTACCCGGGCGGCCCCGCCGCCCGCTCCGCCTTAAGGCCGAGCTTCCATCACGGCCCCGCGAATAAACGCGATATATCTTGAAATCAGTTATATCGAAATCTATCTCCTCCGCCATGACACACACGCATCCGAACGGGCAACGACCCCGACACACACGACCATACCCACCATGGCCCGGACCATGAGCACGGCCACCGACCCGAGCACCGGCCCGACCACCGCCGCGGCCGGCGGCCCTTCGACTACGGCGCGCTGCGGCTGATCACGCTCGGCATGATCGCCGACGCCCCGCGCCACGGCTACGAGCTGATGAAGGCGATCGAGGAGCGCATGGGCGGCGGCTACAGCCCCAGCCCCGGCGTGATCTATCCGACGCTCGCCTGGCTCGAGGACATGGGCTACGCCATCCCCGAGGCCGAGGCCGGCCGCAAGCGCTACCGCATCACCGCCGAGGGCGCCGCCTTCCTCGCCGCCAACGGCCCGGCGCTCGCCGCGCTCGAGGCGCGCATGGGCGTCCACGGCGGCCGGCACGACGCGCCCGAGCCGGTGCTCGACGCGATGCGCACCCTCAAGCGGTCACTGCGGGCGCGCTTCGCCCAGGGGCCTGTCGACGCGGCGGCCGCCGAGCACATCGCCGGCGCCATCCGCACCGCGGCCAGTGAAGTGGCGGGCACGATGACCGAAGCGCCCGCGACGACCGAACGCCTCAAGAGCACCGCCACCGTGACGACCCCCAAGGCGGCCAGCTATGCGGCGCAGCTCTGCAAGCACTTCGCCCACAAGATCCCGGCGCGGTTCGAGGACGGCGCGGGCGAGATCGCCTTCACCGCCGGCCTCTGCCGGCTCGCCGCCGAGGGCGACCGGCTGACGCTGACCGTCGAGGCCGCCACCCCGGAGGCCATCGCCGAGCTGCAGGACGTGGTCGCCCGCCATCTCGTCCGCTTCGCCTTCCGCGAGGAGCTGGCGATCGTCTGGCAGGACGCCTGACCGGCGAGAGGCTGCGGAGGGACGGTGCCGGAACACCCGGCCCGTCCCGCTCACCCCCGCAGCAGCGCCTCCCACCCGTCCAGCGCCGCCCCAAGCGGCACCCGCGCCTCGATAATGCCACGGGCTGACGCCCGGCGCTCCGTCGCCGGCTCGTCCAGCGTCGCCAGGATGGCGTCGGCGAGGGCACCCGGCGCGGCGATGTCGACAAGTCTGGCCGCCCCGCCATCGACGAACTCGCGCACCGGGCCCGTGTCGGAGACCACCATGGCGCAGCCGGTACTCATCGCCTCCAGCATCGACCACGACAGCACGAAAGGCACCGTCAGGTAGACGTGCGCGTCCGAGCGGCGCAGCAGCCGCAGGTAGGCCGCCGGGGGCAGGGTGCCGACGAAGCGGACCCGCGCCGGGTCCACGTCGTTCGCGGCGAGCGCCCGCGCCTTCCAGTCCGTCCGGCGCAGCAGGTCGCCGCCGTAGCACACCCGGTTCTCGCCCGCGATCACGACCACCGCCCGCGGGTCCGCGGCGAGCACCCTCGGCAGCGCCGCCATGAACTCGGGAAAGCCGCGGTGCGGTTCCATTCCCCGGGTGGCGTAGGTGACGACGCGAGCGTCCCCGGCAACGATCCCCCCGAGGGTATCCCCGCGCGCCCCCGGCTCCGGGCGGAAGCGGTCGGTGTCGATGCCGTCATGGAGCACGGTCAGCGCCGCCCGGAAGACCGGCGGGAACTGCGCCGCCTGGAAGGCCGTCGGGCAGACCGCGCCGTCCGCGGCCGCGAGGTCCATCGCGATCGGCGCGTTGCGCGCCTGTTCGTGGATCGCCGCCTCCGGTCCGGTCGGCGCGGGATAGCCATGGTCGGCGAGCCACGCGACGTCCGCGCCGGGAAAGCGATACCACCACTCGCAATAGGCAATGAACCGCGCCTCCGGAAACACCTGCCGGGCGAACATCCCCGCCCCCCAGCCCGAATGGGCGACGACGACATCGGGCGCCAGCCCCTCGGCGCGTGCATCGAGCGCCACGCGCGCGAAGGCCTGCGCCCGGATCGCGGCGCGGTCCATCGGTTGCGCATAGGGATGGGTCTGCGGCGAAGGCGCGCGGTGCGGGGCATAGCGCAGGATGCGGATGCCCGCCGTCGCCGGCGCATCGGCGGCGGTCGCGAAGGCGACCTGCCAACCCCGGTCGACGAGCGCCCGGCAGAGCGCGCCGAACTGGCCGGGAAAACTGTCGTGGACGAAGAGAACGCTCGGCGCGCGGCGACCCATGGACCGGCTCAGGACACCCACATCGAGACGACGCCAAGCGCCAGCGATGCCGCGGCCATGGTCATCGCCACAGCCAGGAGCAGGCGCAGCCCGGTGTGCCGCTCAACCTCCGGCGGCGTCTCCAGCGCCGAAAGCCGCGCCTCGATCCGCGCCACGGCAAGGTCGAGGCGCTGGGCGATCTCCCGGAGCTGGTCCGGCGTCTCCGCCGTAGCCCCGTCTCCGCGGGGCGCCCCACCGTCTCGAAAATCCGCTCGAGCAGGCGGCGGTCGGGGTCCGGCGCCGCCGAGGCCGGCCGCCGCAGCGGCTCGACCGTCCCGTCCGCGGCGCGGGCCGTCACGGCAAGGGTGAACTCGAACCCCGCTTCCAGCGGCGGCTCGATCGTGCAGGCGAAACCGTAGCGCCCGGTCCCGACGCCCGCCTTTTCCAGATCGCGGCGCGGTCGCGCCGCCTTGACCGTGGCGACCAGCCGGCCCTCGCGCCTGACCTCGACGTCGAGCGCGCTGCGGTCGTCGCGGCGGTCGATCACCCACCCGGCGACCCGGTCCGGCCGCACCACATCGACCACCCCGTAAATCCTCGGACCCCCGTCGCCGGGCACGGGCGCAGTCGGGAGAGCCGCCGAACCAGCCGTCATCGCTTCAACCCGCCCGGTCGAGCGCGGCCGGCGCGAGGCCCGCCGCCAGCCCCGGAACGTCGGCAAGCTCGGCGGCGGAGACCCAGCGCCCCTCGTAGGGCTGCACCGACCCGCTGGCCACCAGCGCCTCGATGGCGTCGAGCGCCGCGTCGATCGAGTCCATTGGCGCGTCGAACAGATCGTAGATCGCATACCGCCACCAGGCGAGCGCCAGCAGCCGCTCGACCGTCGCCTCGGGGAACCGCAGCCGCAGCACCCGCGCCGGCGTGCCCACGACGATCGCATAGGGCGGCACGTCGCGCAGCACCGTGGCCCGCGCCCCGATGATCGCTCCCGCGCCGATCGTCACCCCGGCCTTGATGAACGCCCCCTGGCCGATCCACACGTCCGGCCCGATCTCGGTGACCGGACAACTCCCCGGAAACGGCCGCTTGCGCGCCCGGATCGCCGGCAGCCGCGCGCCGGCGACCAGCGCGTCCCAGCCGTTGACCTCGGGGAAATAGGCGGCGCGCGAGGTGGTCAGCCAGTCGGTCGGATGCTCGTGCGGCCCGATGACCACCCCGCTCGCCAGGCTGCAGTAGCGGCCGAAGCGGGCGTTGTTGACCGTCCCGCCCGAGAGATTGCAGAAGGCGCCGACCTCGAGAAACGCCCCGGTCGGCACCGTCGCGATGATCGACGTCGGCGTCTCGATCCGCGACGCCTCGGCGAGCCGCCCGGTGTGGCGCAGCCCGGGGAGCCGCAGGCCCACCCGGTCAAGCGCGGCGAGGCCCTCGCCGGTCAGGTGGATGCTCGTCGCCGTCATCAGGATCTCCCCGCTGTCGCCGAGACCCTAACCGTCGCTTTCTTGCCGACCGGTGAACAAGGACCTCGCCCGCGTTCGCGCCCAGGCCACGAAACACGCGCAAGTTTCCGCAATGAAGCCCGTCGCGCCCGGCCGGTCCCAGCGCCGGGACAGCAACCGCCGCGCCGCCCCGGTCAGGTTTTCGCGACCAGCCCCGCGCCCGCGAGATAGGCTTCGATCGCCGGCCGCGCGGTCAAGGAACCGCCGGCAATGGCCTCGTCGATCACCGCGCGCACGGTATGGAGCTGCACCTGACGAAGCAGCGCCTTCACCGGCCCGATCGAGGCCGGCCGCATAGACAGGCTGCGGAAGCCGACCGCCGCCAGCGTCAGCGCCTCCACCGGCCGCCCGGCATCCTCGCCGCAGTAGGAGAGCGGCGTGCCCTGCGCGCCGCAGCGTCCGACGATGTAACGCAGGAAGGAGAGGAAGCTCGACGACAGCATGTCATACCGCCGCCGGACCAGCTCGTTCTCGCGGTCCGCGGCGAAGAAGAACTGCTTGAGGTCGTTGCCCCCCACCGAGATGAAGTCGGCGCGGGCAAAGAACTGGTCCGCCGCATAGGCGAGGCTCGGCGTCTCGAGCATCGCCCCGATGCGGATGTCCGCCGGCACGGGATGCCCGAGCGCCTTCTCCCGCGCCACCTCGTCGAGGACGAGGGCACGCCCGGCATCGAACTCGCCCGCCTCGGTGACGAAGGGGAACATGATCTGCAACGCGCGGCCCTTGGCGCCGCGGATCAGCGCCTGCACCTGCATCCGCATGATCCCCGGCCGGTCGAGCCCGACCCGGATCGCCCGCCAGCCCAGCGCCGGGTTGGGCTCGTCGGCGCGCCGCATGTAGGGCAGCACCTTGTCCGAGCCGATGTCGAGGGTCCGGAAGATCACCGGCTTCTCGCGCGCGGCGTCGAGGATGCGCGAATAGCTCGCCGCGAGCTCCGCCCGCTTCGGCACGCTCGTCCGCACGAGAAACTGCAACTCGGTCCGGAACAGCCCCACCCCGAGCGCGCCGCACGTCGGCAGGCTCGGCAGGTCGGCCATCAGCCCCGCGTTCATGTGCAGGTGCAAGGTCACCCCGTCCCGCGTCGTCGCCGGCTTGTCGCGAAGCGCTGCATAAGCGGTCTGCGCCTGAAGCAGCAACTCCATCCGCTCGCGGAAGGCCTTGGCAACGTTCTCCTTGGGGCGGAGGTGCACGACGCCCTGGTCCCCGTCGACGAGGATCGCGTCCCCGGGCATCGCCTCGCGGGTGACGCGCGCCGCCTGGATCACCAGCGGGATGGCGAGCGCCCGCGCGACGATCGCCGCATGGCTGCCGACCGAGCCCTCCTCGAGCACGACGCCGCGCAGGTTGCGCCCGTAGTCGAGCAACTCCCCCGGCCCGATGTTGCGGGCAACGAGGATCGCCCCCTCCGGCAGGTCGCGGCCGTTGCGCAGGTCGCCGGTCAGCAGGCGCAGCAGGCGGTTCGACAGGTCGTCGAGGTCGTGCAGCCGCTCGCGGATATAGGGGTCCGCCGCCCGGCTCATCCGCGTGCGGGTCGCCGACTGTTCCTTCTCGACCGCGACTTCGGCGGCAAGGCCGGTCTCGATCGAGGCCTCCATCCGCCGTACCCAGCCCTTGTCGTAGGCGAACATCCGGTAGGCCTGCAGCACGTCGCGGTGCTCGCCACCGGCCGAGAGATGCTCGGTCGCCAGCATCTCGTCGACCTCCGCCCTCAGCCCCTCGATCGCGCTCCTCAGCCGCTCGGTCTCGCGGACGGGGTCGTCGCTGATCGGGTTGGTGATGAGGATCTGCGGATCGTGCAGCACCACGATCCCCTCGGCCGCCCCCTCCTGGCCGACCAGCCCCTTGACGAAGAACGGCTGCTTGTGCGGATGCGCCTCCATCGAGCCCGGCCCGACGAAGGCGCCGAGTTCGGCCATCTCCGCGATCACCATCGCGATGACTTCCAGGGCATAGACCGCGTCGTCGGAATACTCGCGCGGATCGCGGTTCTGGACGACAAGCACGCCCATCACCTCGCCGAGCCGCTGGATCGGCACGCCGAGGAAGCTCGAGAACAACTCCTCGCCGGTCTCCGGCAGGTAGCGGAAACCGCGGGTATGCGACGCGTCCCGCGTGTTGATCGGCTCCGCCGTCTCGGCGATCTGCCCGACCAGCCCCTGCCCGACGCGCAGCCGCGACTGATGCACCGACTGCTGGTTCAGTCCCTGGGTCGCCATCAGCTCGAGCGTCTGGTCGTCGCGGCGCAGGTAGACCGAGCAGACCTCGGCGACGAGCCCTTCGGAGACCATCCGCACGATGCGGTCGAGCCGCTCCTGGCCGCCGCCGGGCTCGGCGAGCGTCGCGCGCAGACGCGTCAGCAGGACACGGCTATCGACCGCATTCGCGAAGGGCATTGGATCCCGGAAGTCCCCGATGTCGTTCAACTGGCCTTTTCCAGTTCAAAGGCATCATGGAGCGCCTGCACCGCCAGTTCCAGATATTTGCGGTCGATCAGCACCGAGACCTTGATCTCGGAGGTGGTGATGACCTTGATGTTGACGCCGTCCCTGGCCAGGGCCTCGAACATGCGGTGGGCGACGCCGGCCTGGCTGCGCATCCCGATGCCGACGATCGAGACCTTGGCGGTGTCGGCATCGACGTCGAGGCCGGCGTAATCGAGCGCCCCGCTCTCCTTCAGGTCGTCGAGCGCCTTGCGGGCGCGGGGCAGGTCGTCGTCCGGGCAGGAGAAGGTCATGTCGGTGCGACCGTCGGCACCGATGTTCTGGACGATCATGTCGACATTGACGCCCGCCGCGGCGAGGGGCCCGAACAGGGCCGCCGCGATGCCCGGGCGGTCGTGCACGCCCTGCACCGTCACCTTGGCCTCGTCGCGCGAAAAGGCGACGCCGCTGACCACGCGTGATTCCATGATTTCCTCCTCGTCGCAGACGATGGTCCCCGGAACGTCGTCGAACGACGAGAGGACCTGAAGCCGCACCTTGTAGCGCATCGCAAGCTCGACCGAGCGGGTCTGCAGCACCTTCGCGCCGAGGCTCGCGAGTTCCAGCATTTCCTCGTAGGCCACCTTGCCGAGCTTTCGCGCCTTGCGGGTGATCCGCGGGTCGGTCGTATAGACGCCATCGACGTCGGTGTAGATGTCGCAGCGCTCCGCCTCGAGCGCCGCGGCAAAGGCGACCGCGCTGGTATCCGACCCGCCGCGCCCGAGCGTGGTGATCCGCCCCTCGGGGCTGATCCCCTGGAAGCCGGCAATGACCGCGTGCAGCCCCTCGTCGAACTTGCGCAGCAGCCCCTCGGTCTCGATGCCGATGATCCGCGCCGCGCCGTGGCTGGAGTTGGTGCGCAGCGGCACCTGCCACCCTTGCCAGCTCCGCGCCGGCACGCCCATCTCCTGCAGAGTCAGCGCCATCAACCCGGCGGTGACGTTCTCGCCGGAGGCGACCACGGCGTCGTACTCCCGCGCGTCGTAGAGCATCGAGGTCTGGCGCACCCAGCCGACCATCTCGTTGGTCTTGCCGGCCATCGCCGAGACCACCACGGCGACGTCGTAGCCGCGCTCCACCTCGCGCTTCACCTTCGCCGCCGCGTTGCGGATGCGGTCGAGGTCGGCCACGCTGGTGCCGCCGAATTTCATCACGAGCCGGGGCATGGTGTTCTCTGCACGCTTTTCGATCAAACGCGGCCCTCTTAGGGCCTTCCCGGCAGTCCTTCAAGCGCACTCGCCCTGCCGCGCTCCCGGAGGCGCCGCGTCAGCCGCCCGCACGCCTGACCCTCCCGCCCGCGGCGCGCTGCATCGGTGCGGTGGGCCGCACCGTCTCTTCTTCTTCGGCGACACGCTTTTCCGCCGGGGTGCCGCCGAAGAAGAGGGGTGCCCGGCTGCCCCGCCTCTCTTCGGATTTCATACTGGCATGAAGCCTATCGGGCAGGACGAGGGGCCCCGCCAACAGGCGGGGAGAAAAAACAACTCAGCCGGCGAATGCCGGCTTCCTTCGAAGGGAGGCCGCAAAGGCGGCCGACCGACCAGCGTCGGCCGAGTGGGGGGCGCGCTCTTCGCGCGCGCCTCCCCGAGGTCGGCGCTTCCCCCCGGCCGGGCCGCGGGCGCGCCCGACGGACGGCTTTGACGCAGGCCGCCGCGTCGCTAGAGTGTGCGATGCAACAGGGGAGGGGCCTCGATTGGAAACCCGTGGATTCTCCGGCCGCCGCCCGGCAGCCGACCTCGCCAGCCGCGTGCCGCCCGGCCAGTCGCTGACCACCGATTTCCCGGTCCTCTCCGCCGGCCCGACCCCGCGCGTCGACACCGCCACGTGGACGTTCTTTCTCAAGGTCGGCCCGCGCAAGGTCGCCACCTGGACCTGGGAGCAATTCGCCGCCCTGCCGCAGACCGAGCTTACCCGCGACATCCACTGCGTCACCAAGTGGAGCAAGCTCGACACCCGCTGGAGCGGCGTCCTCGTCGATGACCTCCTTGCCGCCGCCGGCATCGCCCCGCCGACCGCTTACCTCCTCGCCCACGGCTTCGACGGCTACTCGACCAACGTCCCCCTCGCCGACCTCACCGGCGGCAAGGCGATGATCGCCACGCACTACGCCGGCCAGCCCCTCGCCGCCGACCACGGCGGCCCCGCCCGGCTCCTCGTGCCGCACCTCTACTTCTGGAAGTCCGCCAAGTGGGTCAGCGGGCTCCAGTTCACCACCCGCGACGAGCCCGGCTTCTGGGAATTGCGCGGCTACCACATCCACGGCGACCCGTGGCGCGAGCAGCGCTTCACGGACGACTGAGCATGGCCGACTGGCAAATGGCCGAGATCGTGGCGGTCGCCAGACTGACCCCGCGGATCAAGCTCTTCACCCTCCGCCCCGAGACCTGGGCGCCCTTCGACGCCGGCCAGCACCTCGACGTCCGCCTGACCGCCGCGGACGGATACCAGGCCGAGCGCAGCTACTCGGTCTGCTCCGCCCCCGATACCCCCGGCACCTACGACCTCGCGGTGGACCTCATGCAGGGTGGCGAGGTCTCGCCGTGGTTCCACGAGGTCGCCCGCCCCGGCGACCGCCTCGAGATCCGCGGCCCCTTCGGCGGCCACTTCGTCTGGCGGGCAGGGCAGGGCGGCCCGCTCCTCCTCGCCGGCGGCGGCTCCGGTGTCGCGCCGCTCGTCGCCATCGCCCGCCACCGCGCCACCGCCGCACCCGGGGTCCCCGCCACCCTCGTCTGCGCCGCGCGCACCTGGGACGACCTCCCCTTCCGCGACGAGTTCCTCGCCCGCGACGCGGAAGAACCCGCCCTGACCGTGATCTTCGCCCTCTCCCGCGACACGCCCCGGCGCCCCCAGGACATCGGCATGCGCCTCGACGCCCCCGCCGTCGCCTGGCTCCTCGGCCGGATGGAGGCACCCCCGGCGACCACCTACATCTGCGGCAACAATGCCTTCGTCGAGACCGTCGCCAGCGCCGCAGTCGACCGTGGCCTCCCCGCCGCCACGATCAGGACGGAGCGCTTCGGCGGCTGATACGCCCCCGGGGCTCGCAGGTGATCGCGCGCGTCACACTCGCCGCTCGCTCGGAGAAGCCACCTCCGCAAAACCGCCCACACCCCCGTGCCGCCGCAGGTTAACAGGTATGACTAGGCGGTTAACGCGCCGCAGAATAGCGTGCGATATCATAAGCTTGATCGGAGTCGCACGCGTGCGACGGCACTGCCTCCAGACGCATCGGGGACCTTTGCGGATTTCTCTGATATCAGAGTTCCGCCGTCAGCCACTCCCCCCGCCCGGTGCCCACTGCCTCCGAGACGCTCGCGAACCCGTCCCGCGCCAGCAGCGCGTCGAGCCCTTTCACGATCCCCGGTACCAGCCCCAGCCCGCCATAGACCAGCGCGCTGTAGACCTGCAGCGCCGACGCCCCGGCTCGCACCTTCGCATAGGCGTCCTCCGCCGAGCCGATCCCCCCGACCCCGATCAACGGCAGCCGCCCCTCGGTCATCGCGTGCAGCTTCGCCAGCACGATCGTCGAGCGCCGGAACAGCGGCGCCCCCGACAGACCGCCTGCCTCGCCGCGGTGGACCCCGTGCAGGCCCTCCCGCGCCAGCGTCGTATTCGTCGCGACGATCCCGTCCACCCCCGCTTCCATCGCCGTCTCGGCAACCTCGGCGAGCTCGCGGTCCCCCAAATCCGGCGCGATCTTCAGGAACAGCGCCACCGGCCGTGCCAGCGCAGCGTTGGCCGCGACCACACCGGCCAGCAGCCCAGCCAGCGCCGCCTTGCCCTGCAGGTCGCGCAGCCGCTCGGTATTCGGCGACGAGACGTTGACGGTGGCGAAATCGACGAACGGCCCGGCATGGGCCAGCACCTCGGCAAAATCCGCCGCCCGGTCGGCGCTCTCCTTGTTCGCCCCGAGGTTCAGCCCGACGACGAAGCCCTTCGGCCGCGCCGCCAGCCGCGCCGCGATCGCCACCATCCCGTCGTTGTTGAAGCCGAAGCGGTTGATCACCGCCCGGTCCGCGCTCAACCGGAAGAGCCGCGGCCGCGCATTGCCCGCCTGCGGCCGCGGCGTCGCCGCCCCGACCTCGACGAAGCCAAAGCCCGCCCGCCCGAGCGCCGCCACCGCCGTCGCGTTCTTGTCCATCCCCGCCGCCAGCCCGAGCGGGTTCGGGAGCGTCATCCCGGCCAGCGTCACCGCCAGCCGCGGCGAGGTCACCGGCCCGAGGTTCGGCCCCAGCCCCGCCCGCAGCGCCGCGAGCGCCAGCCCATGCGCCCGCTCGGGATCGAGCCGCCGCAGCAACGGCAGCCCGACCCGCTCCCCGAGGCTCACGCCAGCCCCTCCGGCACCAGCGGCCCATCCGGCCCCTCTGCGATCGGATGCGCCCAGAGCACGTCGCCGCGGAGCAGCGGCCGGTAAAGGTGCGCGAAGAGCGCGCCACCCCGCGACGGCTCCCAGCGGATGGCCGTACCGGCGGCCTCGGCATCGACCGCCAGCAGCCAGAGCCCGCGCTCCGCCGCGAAATGCCGCCGCAGGGTCTCGCCGAGCTGCGCCGCGGTCGAGAAGTGGACATAGCCGTCGGCCCGGTCGACCGGCGCGCCCAGCGTCTCGCCCGCCGTCTCGAGTTCGGCCCATTCGTCGGCGCGGAAGACCTTATAGATCAGCATTTCCTCACCCCTGCGGCGTGATCACCTTGCGCGCCGCCGACCGCTGCAGCCCGAGCTTGCGCTCGCGCCAGATGATGAACAGCCCTGCCGACACGATCAGCGCCGCGCCGACCAGCATCGGGGTGGTGGGCACCTCCTCGAAGACCACGTAGCCGAGGACGAGCGCCAGAAGCATCGAGACATACTCGAAGGGCGCGATCACCCCGGTCGGGGCATGGCGATAGCTCTCGGTCAGCAGGATCTGCCCGACCCCGCCGAGAAGGCCGGCACCGACGAGCAGCACCACCTCCCGCCCGCCCGGCACCACCCAGCCGAAGGGCAGGGTGAGCAGCGACAGCAGAGAGGCGGTCAGCGAGAAGTAGAAGACGATCGACGCCGTCCCCTCGGTCTTGATCAGCTTGCGCACGAAGACCTGCGCCAGCGCCGCGAACACCGCCCCGCCGAGCGCCGCCGTGGCGCCGATGGTGTAGAGCACCGAGGCGTCCCCGAGCTTCACCGTCAGCCGCGGCGTCAGCACGATGACGACGCCGACCAGCCCGATGGCGACCGCGGTCAGCCGGAAGGCGCGGACCTCCTCGCCGAGGAACATCGCCGCGAAGATCACCGTCAGCAGCGGCGCCGCATAGCCGAGCGCCGTCGCCTCCGGCAGCGGCAGCAGCCCGAGCGCGGTGAAGCCGAGCCCCATCGCCGTGGTTCCGACCAGCCCGCGCCAGAAATGCCCGATGGGATAGAGCGTATCGAGCCCATGGCGCAGGTTGTGCGCCATCGCCAGCCAGACGACGATCACCGGCATCGCGAAGAACGACCGGAAGAACACCGCCTGCCCGGCCGGTACGTGCGGGGCCGACGCCTTGATGCACATCGCCATCATCGTGAAGATCAGGACGGAGGTGACTTTCAGGGCGATGCCGCGGAGCGGGTTCACGCCGCCGCTCCGCGCGCTTCCCCGCGTCTTCGGTCAGGCAAGATGCCCCTCCGCCCGTGCCCAGGCTTCGGTCGCGTCGAGCGCCGCCTCGACGGGCTCGAACATCTCGTCGATCTCGTCCTCGGTGATCGTCATCGGCGGGCAGAAGGCCAGCGTGTCGGCGATGGCCCGGGCGATCACGCCGCGATCCATCAGTTCCTGCGCGAAGCGCGCGCCGACCTTTCCCGGCTGGGCGAAGCCCTTGGGCGAGCGCCCCGGCGCCAGCTCGATGCCGCCGACGAGCCCGAAGAACCGCGACCTCGCCGACCAGCGGATGCCCGGCGAGCCGCTCGAAATGCCCGGCGAAGCGCGGCGCCAGCCGCCGCACGCGGGCGGTGACGTCCATGCGGTGATAGATTTCGAGCGTCTTGATCCCGACGGCGCAGGCCACCGGGTGTCCGCCGTAGGTATAGCCGTGGCCGAGCGTGCCGATCTTGCCGGAGTTCGCCTCGATGGTCTCCGCCATGTCGGCGTTCATCACCACCGCGGACAGGGGCAGGTAGCCGGCGGTCAGCTGTTTCGCGACCGAGAAGGACGTCGCGGGGAAGTCGAGGGCCTGATGTCCGAACCACGCCCCGGTCCGCCCGAAGCCGCAGATCACCTCGTCGGAGATCATCAGCACGTCGTGCTTGCGGCAGACCGCGGCGAGCGCCGGGAAATAGCCCTTCGGCGGCACGATCACCCCGCCGGCGCCCATCACCGGCTCGGCGATGAAGGCCGCGACGGTGTCCGGGCCCTCGGCCTCGATCAGCGCGTCGAGGTCGGCGGCGAGCCGCGCCGAGAAGGCTTCCTCGCTCTCGCCGGGCTCGGCGCCCTTCCAGAAGTGCGGCGTCGTGGTGTGACGGATGCCCTCGACCGGCAGGTCGAAGTCGCGGTGGTTGTTGGGCAGGCCGGTCAGCGAGGCGGAGACGATGGTGACGCCGTGGTAGGCCTTGATGCGGCTGATGATCTTCTTCTTCTGCGGCCGCCCCCTGGCGTTGTTGTAGTACCAGGCGAACTTGATCTGGGTGTCGTTCGCCTCGGAGCCGCTGGTCTGGTAGAAGACCCGCGCCATCCCCGGCGCCAGCTCCTTGATCTTCTCGGCGAGCTCGACCGCCGGCTCGTGGCTCCTGCCGCCGAAGATGTGGTAGTAGGGGAGCTTGCCCATCTGCTCCGCCGCCGCCTCGACCAGTTCGGCATTGCCGAAGCCAAGCCCGCAGCACCAGAGGCCGCCGAGGGCCTCGATGTAGCCGCGGCCCGCCTGGTCGAAGACCCGGATGCCCTCGCCCCGTTCGATCACCATCGCGCCGGTCCGCCGCAGCGCCACCGCGTCGGTATAGGGGTGCAGCAGCGCCTCGACGTCGCGGGTCTGGAAATTGCTCAGCGGCTGGTTCATCGCACGGGGTCCGGGCCTGGAGGGGGGTTCCGACTACTTGCACGGGTGGAACCGCGCGGTCAATCGACCGAAGCCCTCCTCCCTCCGCGCCGGTCGAAGGAAGCGCCGCGTCGGCCGCCCGCGACCCCGCCGTCGCGCCCGCGGCGCGCTGCAGCGGTGCGCCGGGCCGCGCCGTCTCTTCTTCGTCGACGTCAGCCGAGAGGGGGAAGGGCCGGGCCTGGGAGAAGAAAAGTCGGCCGGCGGAGGCCGGCTCTGGATAGGGTCGCCGATGCGGCCGGAGGCCGTGCTGTCGCACGGTCGTCGCACGCGTGCGACTCCATTCAAGCCATTGATATTATTGCATATATTTTGGCGCGCTAACCTCCTGTTCAGGATCGTTAACGGGCGAGAGAACGGGTGTGGGCGGTCTTGCGGGGGTTCGCCCGAGGGGGGCCGGGACGGCGTCTGACTGCCGGGCGGCGGCCGAGACGGGGGCGTCCCGCGGGCGCCTCCCGCCGTCCGCGCTCCTTCCGGGCCTGCGGGCAAGACTCCGCCCGATCCGGAATCGGGGTAGCCAGCCTGTGGGTAGCCCTTGCACCCGCCGTCCTCCCCCTGCCATCCTGTCGCGGTCCACCAAGCCCCGTGACCCGCATCCGCCGGAGGTTCCAGATGAAGCCGCGCCGCCTGCCTTTCGCCATCGCCGCGACCGCGCTCACCCTCGCCGCGACCGGCGCGGAAGCCTTCACCCTGCAGATCCTCCATTTCAACGACTTCCACAGCCGGATCGAGTTCGATCAACGCCTTCGACTCGACCTGTTCCGCGGAGGACGAGGCCGCCGGCGAATGTTTCGGCGGGGCGGCGCGACTATTCACTGAAATCAACAGTCTGCGCGACGAGATGAAGGCGAAAGGTGAGAATGTCGCCGTTCTCGAAGCCGGGGACGTCTTCCAGGGATCGCTCTTCTTCACCACCTACAGCGGCGCGGCCGAGGCCGAGATGCTGAACCGCATCGGGCTCGACGCCATGGTCTACGGCAACCACGAGTTCGACCTCGGCCCGGCGCCGCTCGCCAAGTTCATCGCCACCGCCGACTTCCCCGTGCTCTCCGGCAACACCGACGTCTCGCGCGAACCGCTGCTCGCGCCCGACGCCCTGAAGCACGTCGTCCTCGACTTCGGCGGCGAGAAGGTCGGCATCATCGGCGTGGTCACGCCCGAGACCGCCGAGATCTCCACCCCCGGCCCGACCGTCGCCTTCCTCGATCCGGCCGCCTTCGTCACCGGCGAGATCGCCGCGCTCAAGGCCGAGGGCGTCGAGCGCATCGTCGTGCTCAGCCACCTCGGCACCCCCGCCGACATCGACCTCGCCGAAAAGGTCGCCGGGGTCGATGCCATCGTCGGCGGCCATACCCACACGCTCTTTTCCAACACCGACCCCAAGGCGCCCTACAAGTACCCGCTGATGGTCGACGGCGCCGACGGCGTCGCCGTGCCGATCGTGCAGGCCGGCGCCTACTCGAAGGACCTCGGCCACCTTTCCCTCACCTGGGACGATGCAGGCGCGGTCACCGCCGCGACGGGGGACACCATCCTCCTCGACAAGTCCGTCGTCCCCGACCCGGCGACCCTCGCCCGGATCAAGGAACTCGCCGGCCCGATCGAGCAGCTCAAGGCCAAGGTCGTCGCTTCGACCCCCGCCGACATCGACGGCAGCCGCGAGACCTGTCGCGCCGGCGAATGCGCCATGGGCGACCTCGTCGCCGACGCGATCCTCGACCGGGTCAGGGACCAGGGCGTGACCATCGCGCTGCAGAACGGCGGCGGCCTCCGCGCCTCGATCGGGGCCGGCGAGATTCTCGATGGGCGACGTTCTCGCGGTGCTGCCCTTCCAGAACACCCTCTCGACCTTCAACATCCCGGGCTCGGCCATCGTCTCGGCCCTCGAGAACGGCGTCAGCCAGGTGGAGGACGGCGGCGGCCGCTTCCCGCAGGTCGCCGGCCTGCGCTTCACCTGGGACCCGAAGATCGCCCCGATGGAGGGCCGCATCACCTCGGTCGAGGTCGCGGAGGGCGACGCCTGGGTGCCGATCGACCCGGCCAAGGTCTACATGGCGGCGACCAACAACTTCATGCGCAACGGCGGCGACGGCTACGTCTCGCTGCGGGACGAGGCGACCAACGCCTACGATTTCGGTCCGGGGCTGGAGACCGTGCTCGCCGACTACCTCGCCGATCATCCGGACTACACCCCGGGCACCAGCGGGCGGATCACCAAGGCGGAGTGACCGTCTGCGACCTGGCCGAACCGTCCTACCGGCAGTGCAGGTTGCCGAGCGTGTCGGTCCGGCAGGTTCCGATCGCTCCGGGCGCATCGATGATCGTCGTCCCGAGGCCCCGGCGCTTGCCGGCCGGCACGAAGGTCTCGGGGGCGGTGACTTGGGCCGGCTCGTCGGCCAGCCGCTCGAGCCCGGAGGTGTCGCCGCGGATCACCGGCCGCGGTTCCGGGCGGATCGGCCCGCCCGAGCAGGTCTGATTTCCGAGCGTGTTCGACCGGCAGGCGACGTCGCCGGCCATCGCGGGAGCCGCGAGGAGGAGACAGAGCGCCGCGAGGGGAAGGAGACGGTTCATCGTCCATAGATGGCGCCGCTCTGCGCCCGGCGGCAACCGTCAGGGACGGATGGCCCGGAACACGTTCACGGTGGCGGGAACCCGGATGCCGTCCGCCGTGACGAAGCGCGCGAACCGCTCCCGCACTGCCGCCCGGATCGCCGTGGCGTCCTCGGCGCTGCCGTTCTTGTCGCGGAGCAGCCGTGTCGCGGCGCCGACCCGCAGGGCGAGGTCGGCGGCGGCGTCGAGACCGCCGGTCAGGTGGAGGTCGACCGCCCGCGCCGATCCCTGCGGCTCGGCAAGGCCGGCGGCCGCGAGGATGCCGACGACGCGGTCGATGTCGCGGAAGGCCATCGGCCCGGGGGCGTCGGGGTTGGCGGGCGTGCCCGCCCCGAGCCGTTCGACGGCGGCGGCGAGGGGCTCGCCGAACCACGGGTTGCCCTCGGCCGGACCCCAGGCCGTGAAGACGATCGACCCGCCCGGGCGCAGCGCCGTGGCGATGTTGGCGAAGGCCGCGACCGGGTCGGCGAAGAACATCAGTCCGAAGCGCGAGACCACCTGATCGGCGCCCCCGGTCTCGAAGCGGTGGTGGGCGGCGTCGGCATGGAGGAAGGTGGCATTCGCGACCCCCTCCGCCGCCGCCCGCTCGCGGGCAAGGGCGAGCAGCGGCTCGGAGATGTCGATGCCCGCGACGGTGCCGGTCTCCCCGACCGCCCGCGCCACGGCGAGGGTGGTCGCCCCCGCCCCGCAGCCGATGTCGAGGACCCGCGCCCCGGAAGCCGGTGCCGCCTCGGCCATCAGCAGCGCCGCGACGCCGGCATGGAGCGCGTCGAGCGCGGCCTGGTTCGTCACCCAGTTCTGGCCGACGGGGCCGTTCCAGAAGTCGCGCTGCGCCGCGTTCTCGTCCATGGGGCTCAGGCCTCCATCGCCTCCAGCTCGTCGATCATCGTGGCGATGAGGTTCAGGCCCTTGTCCCAGAAGGTCGGATCGCCGGCGTCGAGGCCGAAGGGGGCGAGGAGTTCCTTGTGGTGCATCGAGCCGCCGGCCTCGAGCATGGCGAAGTACTTCTCCTGGAAGGCCGGATCGCCCTCCTGGTAGACCGCGTAGAGCGCGTTCACGAGGCCGTCGCCGAAGGCATAGGCGTAGACGTAGAAGGGCGAGTGGATGAAGTGCGGGATGTAGGTCCAGAAGGTCTCGTAGCCCGGCATGAACTCGAAGACCGGCCCGAGGCTTTCGGCCTGGACGCTCATCCAGATCGCGTTGATGTCGTCGGGGGTCAGTTCGCCCTCGCGGCGGGCGGCGTGGATCTTCGACTCGAAGTCGTAGAAGGCGATCTGCCGGACGACGGTGTTGATCATGTCCTCGGTCTTGGAGGCGAGGAGGATCTTGCGCGCGGCCTGGTCGGGGGCGTCGTCGAGGAGCTTGCGGAAGGTCAGCATCTCGCCGAAGACGCTCGCGGTCTCGGCCAGCGTCAGCGGGGTCGAGGAGAGGAGCTCGCCCTGGCCGGCGGCGAGGCGCTGGTGGACGCCGTGGCCGAGTTCGTGGGCGAGGGTCATCACGTCGCGCTGCTTGCCGAGGTAGTTGAGCAGCACGTAGGGGTGCACGTCCACCACCGTCGGATGCGCGAAGGCGCCGGGCGCCTTGCCGGGGCGCACGGGGGCGTCGATCCAGCCGTGGTCGAAGAAGGGCTGGGCGAGTTCCGCCATCCGCGGGTCGAAGCCGGCGTAGGCGTCGAGGACGGTCGCCCGGGCCTCGTCCCACGGGATCTTGCGGTCGTCGTCCCTGGGGAGCGGCGCGTTGCGGTCCCAGACCTGCAGCTTGTCGAGGCCGAGCCACTTCGCCTTCAGCGCGTAGTAGCGGTGCGAGAGCCGCGGGTAGGCGGCGACGACGGCGTCGCGGAGCGCCTGCACGACCTCTGGCTCGACGTCGTTGGCGAGGTGGCGGCCGGCCTGCGGGGTCGGGAGCTTGCGCCAGCGGTCCTCGATCTCCTTTTCCTTGGCGAGCGTGTTGGTGATCCGGGCGAAGAGCGGCAGGTTCGCCTCGAAGACCACCGCCAGCGCCTCGGAGGCAGCCTGGCGCCGGCTGCGGTCGGTGTCGGAGAGCCGGTCGAGGGTCGCCTCGAGCGACAGGGTCTCGCCGTCGACCTCGAAGGTGAGGCTGGCCATGGTCTCGTCGAAGAGGCGGTTCCACGCCGCGCTGCCGACGACCGACTGGTCGTGGAGGAACTTCTCCAGCTCGTCGGAGAGCTGGTGGGGCTTCATCTTGCGGATGCGGTCGAGGATCGGCTTGTAGCGCAGCAGCGCGGGGTCCGAGGCGACGGTGGCGTCGAGCACCGCGTCGTCGAGCCGGTTGAGCTCGAGCGTGAAGAAGACCAGCGGCGTGGTCGCGTCGGTCAGCGCGGTCTGGGTGTCGCCCATGAACTTCGCCCGCACCGGATCGGTGGTGATCTGGTAGTAGCGCAGGCCCGCATAGCTGCCGATCCGCCCGGTCACCGCCTCGATGCGCTCGTAGCGCCGGATGGCGCCGAGCAGGCCCGCGGCGCCGGCGGTGGCGAGGTGGCCCTCGTAGTCGGCGGCGAAGGCGGCGCACTCGCCCCGGAGCCAGTCGAGGTCACGGGCGATCTCGGGCGCGTCGGGGGAGGCGTAGAGGTCGGTCAGGTCCCACTCGGGCAGGGCGCCGAGGCCGGCATCGGCGGCGGGCTCGCGGACGTCGCGGGCGAGAGGCTGCGAAACGGTCATGATGATCCTCCGGGTTGCGCCGAGACTTAAGCGCGCCCGCCCGGCGTGTCGAGGCCCGCGCCCGAGCGGCCGGGCACGCGAAAGCGTGAGAAGGGCAGGCCGGGATTTTTCGGCGGCCAGGAGCAGGGCTGACCTTCGGCCGCCGTCCCGCCGCGTTGACAGCCGCAGCGGAAGCCGGGCATCGTCGCGCAAAGGGCCGGAAAGGCCGCGTATCCAGCGGGAGAGGAACAAGGCGATGGCAAGCGGGCGGACCGGCCAGGGGGCCGGGCGGATGGCGTCGATCGGGGCGGGGCGCTGACATGGGTGCGGTCTATCCCGACCTCGCCGGCCGCGGCGTCCTCGTCACCGGCGGTGCCAGCGGCATCGGGGCTGCGATCGTCCAGGCCTTCGCTGCGCAGGGCGCCCGCGTCGGCTTCATCGACCTCGACCTCGGCGCGGGCGAGCGGCTGAGCGCGCAGCTCTCGGCGACCGGGGCGACTTCGGCCTTCGCCCACGCCGACCTCCGCGACATCGACGCGCTCAAGGCGGCGGTCTCGTCGATCCGCGGCGTGGTCGGCCCGATCACCGTCCTCGTCAACAATGCCGCCCGCGACGACCGCCACACGACCGACGAGGTGACGCCCGAATACTTCGACGAGCGCATCGCCACCAACCTCCGCCACCAGTTCTTCGCCACCCAGGCGGTTCTCCCCGACATGCGCGAGGCCGGCGGCGGTTCGGTGATCTGCATGAGCTCGATCGTGCCGCTCGTCGGCGTCGGCGGCATCCCGGTCTATTCCGCCGCCAAGTCGGCGGTGATCGGCCTGATGCGCTCGCTCGCCCGTGACCACGGCGGCGAGAATATCCGCGTCAACGCCATCTCGCCGGGCTGGATCATGACCGAGCGCCAGCTTTCGCTGTGGCTGACGCCCGAGGCCGACGCGATGCGCGCCGACCGCCAGTGCCTCGCGCGCCGCCTGCTGCCCGAGGACGTCGCCCGCGTCGCGCTGTTCCTCGCCTCCGACGAATCCGTCGGCATCACCGCGCAGAACCACGTCGTCGACGGCGGCTGGGCCTGAGACCGGCGGGCCGCGACCCCCGGGTTCCGCCCCGCCCGTCCTTGCTCTAGAAGCCGCCCGAGGGCAGGCGGAGGGATTTGGCGTGGACGAGCTGATCGAGCGGCCGACGGTGCGGCTCAGGCCGCAGGCGCGGCGGCGGCATGGGGCGCCGTGGCACTATCAGGACGAGATCGTGCTCGACCGCCGCACCCGCGCGATCCCCGCGGGGAGCGTGGTGACGCTGGAGGACGGCGAGCGGCGGCCGGTCGGGACCGCGGCCTTCAACGCCGTCTCGAAGATCACCGTGCGGATGCTCGACGACGACCCGGCGGCGGTGGTGGACGAGGGCTGGTTCGTCGCGCGGCTTTCCCGGGCCCTGGCGCTGCGCGAGACGCTGTTCGACGCGCCCTTCTACCGCCTCGTCCATGCCGAAGCCGACGGCCTGCCCGGCGTCGTCATCGACCGCTTCGGCGATGCGGCGGTGGTGCAGCCCAACGCCGCCTGGGCCGATGCGCGGCTCGCGGGCCTGGTCGCGGCGCTGCGGACCGTCACCGGCGTCGCGACGGTGGTGAAGAACGCCGGCGGCCGGGCGCGGGCGCTCGAAGGGCTCGACGACGTGTCCGCGGTGGTGGCGGGGGCGCTCGACGGGCCGGTGGCGGTGCCGATGAACGGGGCGACCTACCTCGCCGATCTCGCCGAAGGGCAGAAGACCGGAATTTTCTACGACCAGCGCCCGAACCATGCCTTCGCGGCGCGGCTGGCGCGCGGGCGGAGCGTGCTCGACGTCTTTGCCCATGTCGGCGGCTTCGGGCTGGCGGCGCTGGCCGGCGGCGCCGCCACGGCCCTGGCGGTGGACGGCTCGGCGCCGGCGCTGGCGCTCGCCACGCGCGGGGCGGAGGCGGGCGGGGTGGCCGGGCGGTTCGAGACCCTCAAGGCCGACGCCTTCGACGCGATGGCCGGCTTCGCCTCCGAGGGCCGGCGCTTCGGCGTCGTCGTCTGCGATCCGCCGGCCTTCGCGCCGAACAAGGCCGCGCTCGACGCCGGCCTCCGGGCTTACGAGCGGGTGGCGCGGATGGGGGCGGCGCTGGTCGAGGGCGACGGCTTCCTCGTGCTCTGCTCGTGCAGCCACGCCGCCGACCTCGCGCGCTTTCGCGAGGCGAGCCTGCGCGGGGTGGCGAAGGCGGGCCGCAGTGCGCAGAATCCTCCACGTCGGCGGGGCAGGGCCCGACCATCCGGTGCATCCCGGACTGGCGGAGACCGCCTATCTCAAGGCCCTCTTCCTGCGGCTCGGCCCTTGAGCCCGCCGCGGGTCGTCCTCGACGCCTGCGTGCTCTTTCCGCCGGTGATGCGCGAGATGCTGGTCGGGGCGGCGGCGCTCGGCGGCTTCGCCCCGGTCTGGTCGGAGCGCATCCTGGAGGAATGGGCCCGGGCGACGCGGCGGCTGCCCGAGGGGCAGGAGGCGGCGGCCCGCATCCAGATTGCCCTGCTCCGCGCGCGCTTCCCGGCGGCGGAGGTCGCGGTGCCGGAGGATCTGGTCGCGACCCTGTCGCTGCCCGATGCCAACGACCGCCACGTCCTCGCCGCGGCGATCGCCGGGGGCGCCGAGGCCCTGGTGACGCTGAACCGCAGCGATTTCCCGACGCGCACGCTCGCCCGTTATGGGGTGATTCTCCGCGACCCGGACGGCTTCCTCGTCGAGCTGCTCACCGAGGGCCTCGACCTCGCCCCGGTGGCGGAGGCGGCGTGCCGCGGGCGCGAGGCAGGGGTGCGCGGTGTTCTGAAGCGCGCCGGGCTGCCGCGACTCGGCAAGGCGCTCGGCTGATCTCAGGCGTCGCTGCCGGGGTCCTGATAGCCGCAGGTCCAGCGGGTGATCGTCCAGACCGGATGCTCCTGCTTCCAGACGGCGAGCTCGACCTCGGCGCCCCGCATGCAGCCGATCACCGACACCTCGTGCGGGTCGTAGAGCAGGGTGAAGTCGCGGCAGTCGCTGGTGGCGAGGCAGGCGATGAAGGCGAGTGCGATCATGATTCTCCTCACTGGATGGATCTGGCCGCTCCGGCGACCACCGGGGAGAGTTGCCGCAGAAAAACGGAATATTGGCGAAGCAACGGCGAAGCGGCGCCAAAAGTTTCAGCGTGCCCGTCGATCCTGTCTGCGCCGCGGCACGCCGAGGGTCAGGCCGGGACGGTCAGGCGGCGGAGCCGACCGAGTTGACGAGGCGCGCGAGGTCGACCGACGAGGTGTGTCCGAGCTCGTGGCGGTGGCCGGCGAGGAAGGCGTCCATCGCGGCGCGCCCGGCGTCGCGGAGCTGGAGCAGGAGCGTCCGGCTGATCGCCATCTTGGTGACGAGGCCGAGCTGGTTCATCAGCGCGTCGTCGCTCACCGAATGGATGAAGTTGCGCTTCATCCGGCCGGGCGGAATCGTGCCGTCGTCGATCAGGCGGTTGACGAAGTCGATGCTGCGCAGTTCGCGCAGAAGCGAAGCGTTGAAGGTTATCTCGTTGATCCGGCTGGCGATCTCTCCCGTCGTCCTCGGGAGCTCTTCGCGGTAGAGCGGGTTGATGTGGACAAGGACCATGTCGACGGCCCTGGTGTGGTAGTGCAGCGGATAGAGCGCCGGGTTGCCCATGTAGCCGCCGTCCCAGTAGGCCTCGCGGCGGCCGGTCCTGGGGTCGTCGATCTCGATCGCCTGGTAGAGCTGCGGCAGGCAGGCCGAGGCGAGCACCGCGTCGGTGGTGATCTCCGCGCCCTGGAAGATTCGCGGCTTGCCGTCGCGGACGTTGGTGGCCGAAATGAACAGCTTGGGGCCGCGGGTGGAGGCGGCGGATGCACTGCCGGCCATCTCCTCGACCACGCTGCGCAGCGGGTGGTAGTTGGCCGGATTGAACTGGTAGGGCGAAAGCACGCGGGTCAGGGCATCGGTGGCGACGACCGTCGGGTTGAACTCGAGCAGGCGCGCGGTCAACGCGGGCGAGGGCCAGACGTGGCGGAGCCAGTCGAGCATCTCCTCGCCGATGACACCGTCGAGCCCGGAGAGGTGCAGCCAGAAGCGCTCGAGCCACTCCCGCGCCCCGGCACGCCCGTTCTCGACCCAGCCGTGCTTGAGGGCCATGGCGTTCATCGCGCCGGCGGAGGTGGCGCTGATTCCCTCGATGGAGATGCCGCGCTCCTCGAGGATGCGGTCGAGCGCGCCCCAGGTGAAGGCGCCGTGGGCGCCGCCGCCCTGCAACGCGAGATTGATCACCTGACTCATCGGAAGGGCATCCTGTGGCTGCTGCAGCGCCCGCAGGGAGCAGCCGGACGCCGGCGACATATATATTGCGTCTGCGAAGCAGCAAGTCGCGGTCGAGACGAGGTCAAGGTGAGGGGCAAAAAAAAGACGCCCTCACGAGGAGGGCGTCAAGTCGTTGAGGCAGGTTTCATACAGGCAAGAAACCTATCGAGCAGTGGAACCCTTATACAAAATCAATGCCCTATCGCCAAGCCAAAAATCTGCGTGCGACCCGTCGCCGGGGTGGTTTAGGGTCGCCACCGAAAAGACCTCTCGGGGATGTGACCGATATGACACGCTGGCTCCAGGCGGCGAGGATCGCCATCGCAGCCGCCGCCCTGCTGCCCTCGCTGCTGCCTTCGCTGGGGGCCGCAGAGCCGCGGGGGGGCATAGCTATGTATGGCGAACCCGCGCTACCACCGGATTTTGTGTCCCTGCCTTACGCCGATCCGGCAGCCCCGAAGGGCGGCACCATCGTCTTCGGCGAACTTGGCGGCTTTGACTCCCTCAACCCCTACATCTTGAAGGGTCGGGCACCCGCGGCGATCCAGACCCATGTCTTCGAGACGCTTATGGCGCGAAATTGGGACGAACCCTTCGGACTTTACGGACTTCTCGCCGAGTCGATCGACACCGGCCCGAATCGCGAGTGGGTGGACTTCACCCTGCGCCCGGAGGCGCGATTCTCCGACGGCAGCCCGGTGACGGTCGCCGACGTGATCTGGTCGATGGAGACGCTGTCGGAAAAGGGCCTGCCAAGATACCAGAATGCTTGGCAAAAGGTCGCGAAGATCGAGCAGACCGGCGAGCGTTCGGTGCGGTTCACCTTCTCCGAGCCTGACAGCGAGCTGCCGCTGATCATCGGCCTGCGGCCGATCCTGAAGAAGGCCGACTGGGACGGCCTCGACTTCGCCGCGAGCAGCCTGCGGGTGCCGGTCGGCTCCGGCCCCTACACCGTCGGCCCCTTCGAGCCGGGACGATTTGTCACATTCGTCCGCAATCCGGACTACTGGGGAAAAGACCTCCCGATCAACCGGGGGGTGAACAATTTCGATACAATTCGCTATGAATACTTCGTCGACGCCGGCGTGCTCTTCCAGGCGTTCACCGCCGGGGCGATCTCGGTCTACCGCGAGACCAACCCGTCGCGCTGGCAGAACGAGTACGGCTTCCCCGCCGTCACCTCCGGCAAGATCGTCAAGGCCGAGATCCCCCACGGCCGGCCCTCGGGGATGGAGGGTTTCGTCTTCAACACCCGCAAACCGCTGTTCCAGGACTGGCGGGTACGCGACGCGCTGCTGCACGCCTTCAACTACGAGTTCGTCAACCAGACCCTCAATGCCGGCGCCTGGCCGCGGCGGGCGAGCTATTTCGCCAACTCGCCGCTGGCGATGGGCGACGGCCCGGCGACGGGGCGGGTGGCCGCGCTGCTCGAGCCCTATGCCGCCGAGCTCGTGCCCGGCGCCCTCGACGCCTACGCGCTGCCGGTCGCCGACGGATCTCCGCGCAATCGCAAGAACATGCGAATCGCTGCGGACCTCCTGAAGCAGGCCGGCTGGGCGGTGCAGGGCGGGACGCTCCGCAACGCTGCGGGCGAGCCCTTCACCTTCACCATCCTGCTCCAGCAGGGCCAGTACGAGGGCGCGACCAACGTCTTCGTCGATGCGCTCCGCCAACTCGGCATCGAGGCGAAGGTCCAGCTGGTCGATGCGGCGCAGTACACGGCGCGCAGGAGCGACTACGACTTCGACATGATCGTCAACCTCTGGAACATGTCGCTGTCGCCGGGCAACGAGCAGACGCTCTACTGGGGCAAGGACGGCGTCGCCACGCCCGGAACCCGCAACTACATGGGCCTCGACAGCCCGGCCGCCGAGGCGATGATCGCCGACATGCTGGCGACCCGCGACCAGGCCGAGTTCACCGCCGCCGTGCAGGCCCTCGACCGCGTGCTGACCACCGGACGCTACGTGATTCCCTTCGGCTTCCCCGACCGCAGCCTGCTCGCCTACGACTCCGACCTCGCCCACCCCGAGCATATCCCGGTCTACGGCGACTGGATCGGCTGGCTTCCCGAGGTCTGGTGGCACAAGCCCTGACCGGCGAGCCGCTCCGGTTCTAGCGCCCGGCCTCGCGCGACAGCCAGGCGCGGACCGCGGCCGGGTCGGCCGCCCGCAGGGGCGCCGCGCTGGCGCCCTCGCCGATCTTGACCCCGACCCCGCCGAGCGCAACGGCGGCGGCGATGGCATCCTCGTCGGTGGTGTCGTCGCCGAGCATCACCGGCCGGCGGCCGGCGAAGGGCGGGGCCGCCATCAGCCGGCGAAGCGCGGTGCCCTTGTGGGCCGCCGCGGGTTTCACCTCCACCACCATCTTGCCGGCCTGGGCGACGAGGCCGGGCGCCAGGGCTGCAGCCGCCTCGGCAGCGGCGACGCAGGCGTCGCCGGCCTCGGGCGCCGCGCGCCAGTGAAGGGCGGCAACCGGACCCTTGAGTTCGAGCTTGACGCCAGGCGTGCGGGCGACGGCGCGGAGCGGTGCGAGCACGGCCTCAGCCGGCGGCGGCGGCGGTGCGGGCAGCGGCTCTCCCGGCGCGACGGTTTCGAGACCGTGCCCACCGGCGCGCCAGACGGTGGCGGGTGTCCGCCGCGCGAGATCGCGGAGATCGCGGCCACTGAGCAGGACCACAGCGCCGCCGAGCCGCGCCGCGAGGCGGCCGAGGTCGGCGGCGCTCTCCGGGGGCAGGGCGATCGCATCCGGATCGGGGCCGAGTTCGGCGAGCGTGCCGTCGAAGTCGAGAAACAGCGCGTCGTCCGCCGTCAGCACCAGTCCCGCAAGGTCGCCGAGGCTCATCGGAGAAGGCCGCTCACACCGGCGCCTCGATCTCCGGCCGCGTCGCGGCGAGGGCGTCGAGGAAGGCGTGGCGCCACCAGGCGATGTCGTGGTGGCGGATGGTGGCGTTCATCGACTCCCACCGCTCGCGGCGCTCCTCGACCGGCATGGTCAGGGCGCGGAGGATCGCGTCGGCGGTGCTGCTCACGTCGTGCGGGTTGACGAGGATCGCCGACTGCAATTCCTCGGCCGCCCCGGCGAATTCCGAGAGGACCAGCGCCCCGGGGTCTTCCGGCGTCTGGGCGGCGACGAATTCCTTGGCGACGAGGTTCATCCCGTCGTGCAGCGGTGTGACCAGCCCGACGCGCGCCAGCCGGTAGAGCCCGGAGAGCGCCGCGCGCGAGTAGCTGCGGGCGAGGTAGCGGATCGGTATCCAGTCGAGGTCGGCATAGTCGCCGTTGATGCGTCCTGACAGGCGGTCGAGCTCCTCGCGCAGCGTCTGGTAGGCATCGACGGCCTCGCGCGACGGTGGCGCGATCTGGACGAAGCTGACCTGCCCGTGAAGTTCGGCGTGGTCGTCGAGCAGCTTGCCGAAGGCTTCCATGCGCTGCGGCAGGCCCTTGGAATAGTCCATGCGGTCGACGCCGATGACGAGCGCCCGGTCCTCGCTGATCCGCTCGAGGCGATGGGCGGCCGAGCGGCCCTCGTCGCTCTCGGCGAGGCGGGCGACGTCGTCGGGATCGACGCCGATCGGAAAGGTCTCCGTCGTCACCGTGCGGTCGAAGACGCGGAGCGTCCCGTCCTCGTGGGGCACGGCGCCGCACTGCTCGACGAGATAGCGGCGGAAGTTGGCGGTGTCGCGCTCGGTCTGGAAGCCGACGAGGTCGAAGGCGCAGAGCCCGCGCGCGAGGCGCTGGTGCTGGGGCAGGGAGGTGAAGACCTCGGGTGCCGGGAAGGGAATGTGGAGGAAGAACCCCATCCGCCCGTTCCAGCCCGAGGCGCGCAGCTCCTGGCCCATCAGCAGGAAGTGGTAGTCGTGGATCCAGATCTGGTCGTCGGGCCGGGTGAACTGGGCGAGCAGGCGGCCGAAGCGGCGGTTGACGCTCTCGTAGGCGTCGAAGTCGCTCTCGTCGAAACGGGCGAGGTCGACGCGGTAGTGGAAGACCGGCCAGAGCGCGCGGTTGGAGTAGCCGAGGTAATAGCCGTCGTGCTCGGCCTGGGTCAGGTCGGCGACGGCATATTCGACGTTGCCCTCGGTGAAGAGCCGCACGCCGCGGGTCTCGCGGTCGACGGTCTCGCCCGACCAGCCGAACCACACGCCGCCGCCGCGCTCGGTCAGCGCGTCGGCGAGGGCGACCGCAAGCCCGCCGGGGCGCTCGGCGCCCGGGCTGGCGATGCGGTTAGATGCGATGATGAGGCGACCCGACACGGCCGGCAACAGACTCTCTCAGGCTGGGGATGACAAGGGCAGAACGCCCTTCTCCCGTCCGGGTTCCGGGAAATCAGGCGGATGCGGCCGCTCCGGGGACCAGGCGCGCCTCGGCGAGGAGGGCGGTCAGCACGGCGACGTGGCGCTGGATCGAGTAGGTCGCCTCGCCCGCCGCACGGATCTCCTCGAGGCGGCGCTCCTCGTCGATGAGGTGGCCGATGGCGGCCTGGGGTGCGGCGGTGCGCGGCTGGCGCAGGATGCGCTTGAGGTCGCGGTCGCGGCGGTAATCGACCACCCCGGCGCGGGCGGCGCGGACGAGGATTTTCGGGCGGCGGAGTGCGGCGAGGATGATGGCGAGATCGGTCATGGCAGTCCCTCTGTCGGCTTTGTGGTTGGCCCGACTGTCACCACGCCGGCGAGGGGTGTTGCACAACTTAGACGTGCATCGTGCGCTGGTCGCGCGGAACCGGTTTTCAGGAAATATGTGGCAAATCCGAGAGGTAACGAACCGTTCACGAATCAACTTTAAGACGAGTTTGGCGAAAACTTGACCAAAAGTATGCGCCCATTGCGATCAATCCCACCCTGCGCGGTGCCCCGCACCCCCCTGTCCCGAGGACCTTGCGCATGATCCCTGGCTGGCTGCCCGACGTCGCCCTCACCTACCTCGCCCATACCGCCGCCGGCCGTCCGATCCGGGCGCTGGCGCGGGAAAAGGGCTGCCACGCCTCGACCGTCCTGCGGCAGGTGCGGCGGGTGGAGGCGTGGCGCGACGACCCCCTCGTCGACGAGGCACTCGAGCGGCTCGCCAGTACCCACGCCGCCGCCCTCGCCGAAATCGACCTTGCCGAAACTGACCTCGCCGAAACTGACCTCCCGGAGGAGACCCCGCCGATGCCCAGCCAGGCCGCGAAGACGACCGACTCTCGCGCTACCCGCTGCGACACCCGCAACGACGCGCGCATCGAGCGCGAGGCCCGCCGCATCCTGCGCCGCCTCTGCGAGAAGGGCGCCTTCCTCGCGGTGGCGCCGGAGATGGAGAAGGCGGTGGTGCTGCGCGAGGTGGTGCCGGGCAAGACCAACCGCATCGCCGTCGTCGACCGCGACGTCGCCCACGCCTTCGCCCTGCAGGAGTGGATCGCCTGCGAGCGCTCGGGCAAGATCGCCTGCTACGGGATCACCACCGTCGGCCGCGCCACGCTGAAGCGCCTGCTGACCGAGGAGCGCCTCGGCCGCGAAACCCGCGACA
Organism: uncultured Alphaproteobacteria bacterium; assembly: GCA_963798235.1. Taxonomy (GTDB): domain Bacteria; phylum Pseudomonadota; class Alphaproteobacteria; order Rhodobacterales; family Rhodobacteraceae; genus Amaricoccus. The sequence continues at coordinate 149,586 of CAWCSN010000003.1, forward strand.
CCCGCGTGGGCTTCGCCGAGGCGGCCTCGCCCTTCCAGGAACAGCACCGCTTCTTCGCCGAGCGGGTGGTTACGGCCAGCGACGGCTCGGGCGAGCAGCGCCTCCGGTTCAACCTCGCCGAGAGCCCGCTGTCGGTCCTCGGCCGCAAGCGCGACAAGGACGGCGCCGCCTACCTCACCGCCCACCTGATCGAGGCCGGCGAGCGCCTGCGCGAGGACTTCGAACTCGCCCAGATGGGGCCGCGCACCACCCAGAACTGGGACCGCTTCCTGACCGTCGGCAGCGATCGCGGCGCCGGCCAGGGCCGCGGCCCCGGCGAGGGCCAGCAGGCGGCGCGCGTCCGTGTCGCCAAGGCGATGGAGGCCCTCGGACCGGGCCTCTCGGACGTCGTGTTCCGCATCTGCTGCTTCCTGGAAGGTCTGGAAACGGCTGAGAAAAGACTTGGATGGTCGGCCCGGTCGGGCAAGGTCGTCCTCAAGATCGCGCTCGAGCGGCTGGCGATGCACTACGGCCTTGCCGCCGTCCCCCAGCGCCGGGCGGGCTGACCCCCGGCCGCGGTCAGCCCGCGGCGGCGATGATCCCGGCGAAGTCCTCGGCCGCCAGCGAGGCTCCCCCGACGAGGGCGCCATCGACGTTGGCGACGGTGAAGATCTCGGCGGCATTGCCGGGCTTCACCGAGCCGCCGTAGAGCAGCCGCACCCCGTCCGCGACCTTCGCCCCGAAGCGCCGCGTCAGGATCGCCCGGATGTGACCGTGGACCTCGGCGATCTCGGCCAGCGTCGGAGTCTTGCCGGTGCCGATCGCCCAGATCGGCTCGTAGGCGACCGCGAGCCGCTTCGCCGTCGCGCCGTCGGGGATCGACCCGGCGAGCTGCTCGGCGATGCGGTCGAGCGTCTGCCCGGCCTCGCGCTCCGCCTCCAACTCGCCGACGCAGACGATCGCCATCAACCCGGCCCGCCACGCCGCCGCGGCCTTCAGCGCCACCTCGGCGTCGGTCTCGGCATGATCGATCCGTCGCTCCGAATGGCCGACGATCACCGCCACGGCGCCGGCATCGGCCAGCATCTCGGCCGCGATGTCACCGGTATGCGCGCCCGACGGCTTCCAGTGGCAATCCTGCCCGCCGATGGGGTAGGGGCCTCCGGCGAAGCGGGCGATCAGGGTGAACGGCGGACAGATCAGTACGTCGCACAGCGGTTCGGGCTGGCGCTCGGCGAGCTCGAGAATGAAGGCGGCCGATTCCGTCAGCCCGTTCATCTTCCAGTTTCCGGCGACGAGCTTGCGCGGCGACATCTAGAACCCTCCGATCTGTTGCCCGGATGGTGCTAGCAGAGCGTCGGCAGCGGGGAAAGCCCGGGTAAGGGCGGCCTCAGGTCCCGGCGAACTTGATCGATTCGCCGCAGCCGCAGGCATCGACGACGTTGGGGTTGTTGAACTTGAACCCCGACTCGAGCAATCCGTTCTCGTAGTCGATCTCGGTTCCGAACAGGAACATCTGCGCCATCGGCGCGATCATCACCCGGGCGCCGTTCTGCTCGACCACCTCGTCGTGGGCGGCGATCTCGGCGACGTATTCCATGGTGTATTCCATGCCCGCGCACCCGCCCTTGCGCACGCCGATGCGCAGGCCCTTGGTCTCGCCCTTCGCCATCAGGCGCGCGATCTGCGCCTCGGCGGCGGGGGTGATGCTGACGGGCGGCTTGCCGGGAATGCCGAACATGGGGAAGCCTGTTCCTCGAAACTGGTGTTGCCGACCAACCTAGTGCGCACTGGCCCCCGTCTCAAGGGGCGCGAGGTCTCAAGGGGCGCGAGGTCTCAGGGCGCCAGAGCCCGCAACGCCGCCCCCGTCACCCAGGCCGTGGCGATCGCCCAGGCGAAGCTCGCGAGGGTGCCGATGATGACATACTCGCTCGCCCGCCGGCCGGAATCGGCAGAGGCGGCGTCATGCGCGAGCTCGTTGAAGCGCAGGATCGACTTGGCGGCGATCAGCAATCCGATGCCGTCGGGCTGGTTGGCGAGCAGCAGCATCAGGATCATCAGCCGCTCCAGCCGGCCAATCAGCTGCCCGCCGAGCGGCAGGCTGCCGCTCTCCCCCGCGTCCGACGGCAGGCGCAGGTCGGTCATCAGCGCGCGCACCGCGTAGCCGCCGGCCCAGACCGTGGCGACGAGCCCGGCGACGAAGGCCATCGCCTGCGGCAGGTGCGCCACCCCCTCGGCGAGCGGCCCGGTGGCGAGCACCCCCCACAGCCCCGCCCCCCAGGCGCCGGGAAAGAGCGCGGCGCCGAGGGCGATCACCGCGAGATGCGCCAACTGGTCGGCGACGAAGGGCCCGAGCCGCGGATCGCCGAGGCGGATCTTGATCATGTCGATGACGAAATGGGTCACCGCGATCAGCAGCAGGAGCAGCGGCACCAGCGCGAGGCCCAGCGCCACCCAGCTGACCAGCGCAACGATGCCGACATGGCCGAGCAGGACGCTGGTCTTCGCCTTGTCCCGGACCATCGCGTTCGACTGCATGGTGAAGTCGGCAAGGACGTGGGCGAGGACGAGGGCGGTCGCGGTCTCGAGCATTACAGCCGTTTCGGTCTGTATATCGATATACAGCCGGTTTCAGCTGTAATCCGGAAAACAGCCCGATCCGCCCTTGCCCTCATCCCTCCACCGCCTTCAGCGCGTCCTGAAGCGCCCAGTCGCCCCCCCCGGCGAGATGCGTGGCCACGGTCTGCTGGGTGATGTCGAGCGCGCGGGCGATCGCCTCCTGGTTCGGCCGCGGCCGCTCGATCAGCAGGCGGGCGAAGACCCTGGCCTGGCCCGGCGTCCAGTTGCGCGAGATCTCGTCGCAGAGCGCGAAGATCGCGCCGATCAGCGGCGCCCCGGCCGGCGGCGTTTCCCAGGCGACGGAAAAGCGCCGGGCGTGCTCCATCGCGTCGAGCCGCCGCCCCGACAGCTCGAACGCCGGCCCGGAGGCGAGGTCGAGCCCGCCGTCCTCGCTCCACGAGCCGGCCCCGAGGCCGACCGAAATCCGGGTGTCGAACTGTCGCCCCAGCGCAGAAAGACTCGCCCGCAGGACCAGCGCCGCGCGCAGGGCAAAGCGCGGCTCCGGGCCGAGGCACTGCCAGCCGTCGCCGCGAAAGGCGGTGAAGTGCGAGGCCGCCCCGCCCCAGCCGCGCATCATCTCCCGCGACGCGGCCTCGAGCACCGCCATCGCCTGTGAGAGTTCCTGCGGGGTGAGTTTCGACGAGGCGACGAGGTCGCCGGTCAGGACCACGGCATCGGAGACGGCGTACCGCGACTGCGCTTGGCTCTGGGGCATCGTCCGCTCTGGCTGCCTGCCCGCGATCATGCCCCCCGCCGACGCGCGCGGCAAGGGATCACGCGGGGTCGGGTCACGCGGGGTCGGGTCACGCGGGGGCGCGCGTCACATGAAGCCGAGTTCCAGCCGGGCTTCGTCGGACATCATGTCCATGCCCCACTGCGGGTCCCAGACCAGTTCGACGTCGGCGTTGCGCACGCCGGGGACCGACGACACCGCCTCCATCACCCAGCCCGGCATCTCGCCGGCCACCGGACAGCCGGGGGCGGTCAGGGTCATCGCGACGGCCACGTCGCTGCTGTCGCTGATCTCGATCGTGTAGACCAGCCCGAGGTCATAGATGTTCACCGGAATCTCCGGGTCGTAGACCGTGCGGCAGGCATCCACCACCTGATCGTAGAGCGGATGGTCCGTCGTCGAGGGACGGATGAGCGGCGTGCCCTCGACAGGGGCGTCCGTTTCGATGTTCATCAGGCCCTCCAAGGGGTGGGGCATTTCCTAGTGGATATATAGGGAATACCCCGCGCGCGTAAAGCCGGCCCGGTGAATGGCCTTCCTCATGGCGCGATTTGAGGGGAGAGCCGCCGCGGGCGGGCGCTCCGATCCCTTGAGCCGGAGCAACCCCGCAGCCTTCGTCAGCGGACTGGCCCGCCGCGCTCGCCTCCCTCGGGTCGCGACCCGGCATTTGTGCCCACGCCCCCGAGCGCGTAAGGGGACGCCCATGTCCGGAATCGCCTTCGACATTGCCGCCCGGGACGGGCGTGCCCGCACCGGGACGCTGCGCCTGCCGCGCGGCGAGATCCGCACGCCCGCCTTCATGCCGGTCGGCACCGCCGCCACCGTCAAGGCGATGCTGCCCGAGAGCGTGCGCGAGACCGGCGCCGACATCCTGCTCGGCAACACCTACCACCTGATGCTCCGCCCCGGCGCCGAGCGCGTCGCCCGCCTCGGCGGCCTCCACCGCTTCATGAACTGGGAGCGGCCGATCCTCACCGACTCCGGCGGCTTCCAGGTGATGAGCCTCGCCAGCCTGCGCAAGCTGACCGAGGAGGGCGTCACCTTCCGCAGCCACGTCGACGGCGCCGTCCACCACCTCAGCCCCGAGCGCAGCATGGAGATCCAGCGCCTGCTCGGCTCCGACATCGTCATGGCCTTCGACGAATGCCCGGCCCTGCCGGCAACCGACGAGGCGGTGGCGCAGTCGATGCGCCTGTCGATGCGCTGGGCGCAGCGGTCGCGCGATGCCTTCGGCGACCGCCCCGGCCACGCGCTCTTCGGCATCCAGCAGGGCGGCGTCACCCGCGCGCTCCGCGAGGAATCGGCCGAGGCGCTCAAGGCGATCGGCTTCGACGGCTACGCCATCGGCGGCCTCGCCGTCGGGGAAGGGCAGGCGGCAATGTTCGGCGTCCTCGACCACGCCCCCGCCATGCTCCCCGACGACCGCCCGCGCTACCTGATGGGCGTCGGCAAGCCCGACGACATCGTCGGGGCCGTCGTCCGCGGCGTCGACATGTTCGACTGCGTGCTCCCGACCCGCTCGGGCCGCACCGGGCAGGCGCTGACCCGCCGCGGCGCCGTCAACATCAAGAACGCCCGCCACGCGGAGGACCCGCGCCCGCTCGACCCCGACTGCGCCTGCCCGGCCTGCCGCAGCTACAGCCGCGCCTACCTTCACCACGTCTTCAAGGCCGGCGAGATCATCGCCGCCATGCTGCTCACCTGGCACAACCTGCACTACTATCAGGACCTCATGGCGGGCCTGCGCGCAGCCATCGCCGCCGGCCGGCTGGCCGACTTCGTCACCGCCTTCGAGGCCGAGCGCGCCGGGGGCGATCTGCCCCCGCTCTGAGGCCCTACTTCCCGAGCGCCACCTCCTCGGCCGGGCAAGCCGACCGGCAGGCAGCCGTCGGCTTCGGCCACCGCCGTCGCCGGCTCCATCACCTGACCGGGATGCGCCGGCGGGGTCACCGGCGCGATCGGCATGGCGAGCAGGGCGAGATCCGGCCCGATGGCATGGCCGCGCGACCGCGGCCCGTCGGCGACGACGACCGTCGCCGAGAAAAGCAGACACACGACGAGAGACGAAAATGCGAAACGCGACATGGATGAAACCTCCTGCAAACAGTGGACTGTCCAAATGCGAGCCGGCGGGCCGAAATGCGCGGGCCGGCGGGGCCGCGGCGGCTCAATCCGCGCGCGGCAGCGACATCATACCACATCCCAAGGGGGGGCGTCACCGGGGCCGACCTGCCCATATGGTTACTGAACGCACCGGTCGCCGGCTTGCAACGCGCCGGACCCGCGCGCAAGATAACCGTGACTTGAAACGACGCCGCCGCCGCGCCATCTGCATCGACAAGGGAACGCCCGCTTCGCCGGAATAGGCCGGGACCGGGCGCTTCGCCAGAATAAGGACATAACCATGTCAGACTTGAGCAGCACTCCCTACCCCGTCCTTCCCCTGCGCGACATCGTGGTTTTCCCGCATGTTATCGTGCCGCTGTTCGTCGGCCGCGAGAAGTCGGTGCGCGCCCTCGAAGCGGTGATGAAGGACGACAAGCAGATCCTGCTTGCCAGCCAGAAGGACGCTTCCGAGGACGAGCCCGCCGCCGACAGCATCTACCGCGTCGGCGTCCTCGCCAACGTGCTCCAGCTCCTCAAGCTGCCCGACGGCACCGTCAAGGTGCTGGTCGAGGGCAAGGTGCGCGTGCGCATCACCAATTTCCTCGAGAACGGCGCCTACTTCGAGGCCGAAGCCACCGAGATCCCCGAGACGTCCCGGGACGCCGCCGCGATCAAGGCGCTCAGCCGCGCCGTCGCCGAGGAATTCGAGCGCTACGCCAAGCTCAACCGCAACATCCAGGAAGAGGCGGTCTCGGCCATCTCCAACTCGATGGCACCGGAAAAGCTTGCCGATACCGTCGCCGGCCAGCTCGGCGTCAAGCTCGAGGAGAAGCAGAAGCTTCTCGAGGAAGCCGACGTCGGTGACCGCCTCGAGGCGATCTACGGCCTGATGCAGGGCGAGATGTCCGTGCTCAAGGTCGAGAAGAAGATCAAGTCGCGCGTCAAGACGCAGATGGAGCGGACCCAGCGCGAGTACTACCTCAACGAGCAGATGAAGGCGATCCAGCGCGAGCTCGGCGGCGAGGGCGAAGGCCAGGACGACGCCTCCGAATTCGAGGAGCGCATCGCCAAGACCCGTCTCTCCAAGGAGGCCAAGGAAAAGGCCATCGCCGAGCTGAAGAAGCTCCGCTCGATGAGCCCGATGTCGGCCGAGGCCACCGTCGTGCGCAACTACCTCGAGTGGATGCTCTCGATCCCGTGGGGCAAGAAGTCCAAGATCAAGAAGGACCTCCCGCTCGCCCAGAAGGTCCTCGACGACGACCACTACGGCCTCGAGAAGGTCAAGGACCGCATCGTCGAGTTCCTTGCCGTCCAGTCGCGCTCGGAAAAGCTCAAGGGCCCGATCCTCTGCCTCGTCGGCCCCCCGGGCGTCGGCAAGACCTCGCTCGGCAAGTCGGTCGCCAAGGCAACCGGCCGTGAGTTCATCCGCATCTCGCTCGGCGGCGTCCGGGACGAGGCGGAGATCCGTGGCCACCGCCGCACCTACATCGGCTCGATGCCCGGCAAGATCATCCAGTCGATGAAGAAGGCCAAGACCAACAACCCCCTCATCCTGCTCGACGAGATCGACAAGATGGGCCAGGACTTCCGCGGCGACCCCGCGTCGGCGATGCTCGAGGTTCTCGACCCCGAGCAGAACTCGACGTTCATGGACCACTACCTCGAGGTCGAATACGACCTGTCCAACGTGATGTTCATCACCACGTCGAACTCCTACAACATGCCGCGCCCGCTCCTCGACCGCATGGAGATCATCCCGATCTCGGGCTACACCGAGGACGAGAAGGCCGGCATCGCCCGGATGCACCTGATCGCCAAGCAGGAGAAGGGGCACGGCCTCAAGCCGGAAGAGTTCGAGCTGACCGACGAGGGCCTGCAGGACATCGTCCGCTACTACACCCGCGAGGCCGGCGTCCGTAACCTCGAGCGCGAGATCGCCAAGCTCTGCCGCAAGGCGGTGACCGAGATCGTCAAGGGCAAGACCGCCAAGGTCGTCGTCACGCCCGAGAACCTCGAGGAATACCTCGGCGTCCGCCGCTTCAAGTACGGCCTCGCCGAGACCGAAGACCAGATCGGCGTCGTCACCGGCCTCGCCTGGACCGAAGTCGGCGGCGACCTGCTCTCGATCGAGGCGCTGAAGCTCCCCGGCAAGGGGCGGATGAAGACCACGGGCAAGCTCGGCGACGTGATGAAGGAGTCGATCGAAGCGGCGGCCTCCTACGTCCGCTCCAAGGCCCCCGACCTCGGCCTCAAGCCGACGCTCTTCGAGCACGTCGACATCCACGTCCACGTGCCCGAGGGCGCGACGCCCAAGGACGGCCCCTCGGCCGGCATCGCGATGGTCACCTCCATCGTCTCGGTCCTCACCGGCATCCCGGTGCGCCGTGACGTGGCGATGACCGGCGAGGTGACGCTCCGCGGCAACGTCCTGCCGATCGGCGGCCTCAAGGAGAAGCTGCTCGCCGCGCTCCGCGGCGGCATCACCACGGTGATGATCCCGGCCGACAACGTGAAGGACCTCCGGGACATCCCGGACAACGTCAAGAACGGCCTGGCGCTGATCCCGGTCTCCAACGTGACCGACGTCCTGAAGAACGCGCTGGTCCGCCAGCCCGAGTCGATCGAATGGGACGAAGCCGCCGAAGCCGCTGCCGCCGCGGCGGCGAAGGCGGCAGCCGGAGCTCCGGGCGCCGCGGCGCACTGAGCCCTCGCGAATCCGAAAAGCCCCGGCCATCGGCCGGGGCTTTTTTCGTCTGCGATCATCCGAAGGGTCGCCTACCCCCCGAGCGTGCGGTCCTGCTCGCGGAACCAGGCCAGCGCCTGCGCGAGGTGCTCTCCCCGGAAGTCCGGCCAGTACTCGTCCCTGACATAGAAGTCGGCATAGACCGACTGCACCGGAAGAAACCCGCTCAACCGCCGTCCGCCGCCCCAGCGCACGATCAGGTCGAGCCGCGAGACCGCTGCGGACCGCAGCCCGCCATTGCGCAGGCCGTCGAGGTCCCACTCCCACCCGTAGTTGACCAGAAGATTGACCTTGATCCCCTCGCCCCGCCGTTCCCGATAGTCGAGCAGCTCGCGCGGAAACTGCGCCGAACGCTCGTCGCCGACCACCAGCAGCGCCGCACCCCGCCGCGCGATCTCCAGCGCGAACGCAACGCTCGCGCTGCTGAAGGCCTGCTTCTGCACGCTGGCCCGCCGGGTGTTGTCCTGCGTGAAGCAGTAGACCGAAACCTCCTCGATCCCCTGCGCCTTGCACATCTCGAAAAGCTGCAATCCCGGCTCGATGCCGTGCCCGTAGCCGGCCTCCTTGGCCATGCCATGACCGACCGCCCAGCGCCGGTTTCCGTCGGGAATGAACCCGATATGCCGGGGCATCGTCTGCTTTGCCATCGTACCCTTCGCATGGTGCCCGGCCCCCTGAAGGCCGGTCCGGTCCCGGCGGGACGTCGAGCCGCCGGGCAGTTCATTCCCGAACGCGCCAAGCCGCGCCGCGTGCCCTTTTAGGTCCAACAACGCCACCGCGCGACCCCGAAAGCGCAGGGGCCGCCAGCGCGAGGATCGCCCGCTCCGCCTATCCCGCCCGACCGGCCGCCACTTGGCGATGAACGCCGAAGGGGTCACGCGGCACTCCTCGCAGCCGCGCTCACCGGCGCGTTGCCCTCACGCTACGCTGACGCGAATCAGGCTGTCCAGCCGCTCATCGTCCAAAGTCCGGTGCATGGTTTGTGCATAGCGATGTGCATGGGTTGTGCATCGCCCGTTCGGGCCCTGACCGGGCGACGGGCGGATGATTTCGGCCGTTGCGCCCGGCCCTGTCGGACCGGGCGCCGCCTGCCCTCAGACCAGCTTGGCGCGGAGCTTCTTGTACTCGTCCTCGCTGATCGTCCCGGCGTCGCGGAGCGATCCGAGCTTGGTCAGTTCGTCGGCGACGCTGAAGCCGATGGCCTCGCGCACCGCCTCGCGGGTCTGCTTGGCCTGCTCGATGGTGCGGTCCTCCATGCCCCAGCCCTGGGTCAGGACGTAGGCAAAGATGCCGATGTAGGGCAGGACGACCATGAAGATCACCCACAGTACCTTGGCGACGCCCGAAATGTCGTTGCGCCGGAAAAGGTCCATCAGGACCCGGATCAGGATCCAGAACCAGACGACGAAGAAGAAGATGAAAAGGGCGTCGAGAAGAAACGTCCCGAACGTCATGCCGCCGAGATGAGCCCCGTGCTCGACCATTTCGTTTTCCATGTTGCGAGATCCCCTGTTTCGCTTGGCGGCTCGAACACCGCGCCGCGCGACTTTGCTTGCCGCGCCGCGAAAGGCAAGGCCGGAAGCGGCCACGACCGCGCGATCCCGCCCGCCATTGCCGCTTGCGCGCCCGCCCTCGACCGGCTATCTCCCCCTCCGTCGGGCCGGTAGCTCAGCGGGAGAGCATTCCGTTCACACCGGAAAGGTCGGCGGTTCGAAACCGCCCCGGCCCACCATTTCCCCCGGAGCGCGGGCGCCCCGGATTTCCCGACAAAGCCACAGCTTCAATAGAGAAAATACCGCTGCGCCATCGGCAGGACGCCGGCGGGTTCGCAGGTCAGCAACTCGCCGTTCGCGCGCACCTCGTAGGTCTCCGGATCGACCTCGATCTCCGGCGTGGCGTCGTTCAGCTTCATCGACGCCTTGCCGATCCCCCCGCGGGTATTCTCGACCGCCACCACGCCCTTGGTCAGCCCCAGCCGCTCCGCAATCCCGTCCTCCGCCGCCGCCGCCGACACGAAGGTCACCGACGTCGCCCCGAGCGCCCGCCCGTAGGACCCCCACATCGCCCGGGTGTAGACCGGCTGCGGCGTCGGGATCGAGGCGTTCGGATCGCCCATCTGCGCCACGGTGATCATGCCCCCGATCAGCACCATCTCCGGTTTCACCCCGAAGAAAGCCGGCGACCACAGCACCAGATCCGCCCGCTTGCCGACCTCGATCGACCCGATGTGCCGCGACACGCCATGCGCGATCGCCGGGTTGATCGTGTACTTGGCGACATAGCGTTTCACCCGCGCGTTGTCGTTGTCGCCGGTCTCCTCGGGCAGGCTGCCGCGCTGGACCTTCATCTTGTGGGCGGTCTGCCACGTCCGGGTGATCACCTCGCCGATCCGCCCCATCGCCTGGCTGTCCGACGAGATGATCGAGAAGGCGCCCATGTCGTGCAGGATGTCCTCCGCCGCGATCGTCTCCTTGCGGATGCGGCTCTCGGCGAAGGCGACGTCCTCGGGGATCGACGGCGACAGGTGATGGCAGACCATCAGCATGTCGAGGTGCTCTTCCAGCGTGTTGCGCGTATACGGCCGCGTCGGGTTGGTCGACGACGGGATGACGTTGGCCAGCCCCGCGACCTTGATGATATCGGGCGCATGGCCGCCGCCGGCGCCCTCGGTATGGAAGGCGTGGATCGTCCGCCCGGCGATGGCCCGCACCGTGTCCTCGACGAACCCGCTCTCGTTCAGCGTGTCGGTGTGGATCATCACCTGCACGTCGAGGGCGTCCGCCACCGTCAGGCAGCAGTCGATCGCGGCCGGCGTCGTCCCCCAGTCCTCGTGGAGCTTGAGCGCGCAGGCCCCGGCCAGCACCATCTCCTCGAGCGCCTTCGGCCGGCTGGCGTTGCCCTTGCCGGAGATGCCGATGTTGACCGGCACCCCGTCCACGGCCTGCAGCATCCGCGCGATGTGCCACGGCCCCGGCGTGCAGGTCGTCGCCAGCGTGCCGTGGGCCGGCCCGGTACCGCCGCCGAGAAGGGTGGTCACCCCGGAGTGGAGCGCGTCGTCGATCTGCTGTGGGCAGATGAAGTGGATATGCGCGTCGAAACCGCCGGCGGTCAGGATCTTGCCCTCGCCGGCGATGACCTCCGTCCCCGGCCCGATGACGATCGTCACCGCTGGCTGGGTGTCGGGGTTGCCCGCCTTGCCGATGGCGGCGATCCGGCCGTCGAGAAGGCCGACGTCGGCCTTGTAGATGCCCGACCAGTCGAGGATCAGCGCGTTGGTGATGACGGTATCGACCGCGCCCTCCGAGCGCGCCGCCTGGCTCTGGCCCATGCCGTCCCGGATCACCTTGCCGCCGCCGAACTTCACCTCCTCACCGTAGGTGGTCAGGTCGCGCTCGACCTCGATGACGAGTTCGGTGTCGGCGAGGCGCACGCGGTCGCCGGTGGTCGGCCCGTACATGTCGGCATAGGCGGCGCGGGAGATACGGGTCGGCATGGCGGCCTCTCAGGTTGAAGCGACGGGGCGGCCGGGGCTGCACAGGCAGCGCCGGGCAAGGACCCGGGACGGCGACACCGGCATTCCTGAGCGATTCGCTTGTTTGAAACGAATCGGGGGCTTGCCTAGCGTCCCGCCCACGCCCGGGAGCGACTCACGGGCATACGGGGGGAAACAATGATCCGAAGCACGCTGCTCTGCGGCCTGGCCGTGGCCAGTCTCGCCGCGTCCGCCTGGGCGGAAACGCCGCTCGAACGCGGCGAATATCTGGTGCGCGGCCCGATGGGCTGCGGCAACTGCCACACGCCGGTCGGGCCGAACGGGCCGGAGATGGACAAGGAGTTCACCGGCTCCAAGCTCGAAGACAGCGAGGCGATGGTCATCTGGTCGGCGAACATCACCCCGGCGGGCGAGATCGCGAACTGGTCGGACGCCGAACTCGCCCGCGCGATCCGCGAGGGCATCCGCCCCGACGGAACGCTGATCGGGCCGCCGATGCCCTTCACCATGTACCGCGGCCTCAGCGACACCGACCTCGCGGCCATCGTCGCCTTCCTGCGGACGGTCAAGCCGATCCCGAGCGACAACCCGAAGTCGGTCTACCACATTCCCCTGCCGCCGGCCTACGGACCGCCGGTCGGTCACGTCGCCGACGTGCCGCGCGGGCCGACCGCCGAGTACGGCCGCTACCTCGCGGGACCGGTGATGCACTGCCTCGAATGCCACACGCCGATGGGGCCGAAGGGCCCGATGATCGACACGGCCCTCGGGCAGGGTGGCTTCGAATTCCCTGGCCCCTGGGGCGTCTCGGTGGCCCAGAACCTGACCAACGGCCCCGACGGCCTCGCCGACTACACCGATGCGGAGATCGCGACGATGATCACGCAAGGGGTGCGCCCCGATGGCAGCCAGATGCTGCCGCCGATGCCCTATGGCTATCTCGCCAGGATGACGCCCGACGACCTCACGGCGGTCATTGCCTACCTCCGCACCCTGCCGCCGCTGCCCACGGTGAAGTGAGCTCAGTGGGTGGTGGCGCGGGTCTCCGTCACCGCCAGCTCCCAGCGCAGCGTGCCGGTGGCGGGTGTCACCCCGGCGAGCGAGAAGTGCGTCGAGAAGGCGCGGGTCTCGCCCGCCGGCACGTCGGGTCGCGTCAGGGACGTACCCTCGCCGATCACCGGACAGCTTTCCGGCGCCGCCGCGGGGGCCGAGGCCGGCTCCGACGTCGGGCAGTCGTGGAGACGGACCTGCAGCATCATCTCCCGCAAGTGGTAGCGGGTGGAGGCGTTGCGGACGCGCCCGGTCACTGTCGCGCCGCGCACCGTCTGCTGGACCGCGACCTCGTCGAGGGTGATGTCCGCCAGCGGGATGCGGCTGGTGCTGCGGCTGTCCTCCGGCGACGCGAGAAAGAAGTAGGCCGCGAGTGCCGCCGCCACCAGCGCCCCGCCGGCCAGCGCCGGCGTGCGGAACTGCGGATAGGCGAACACCCCGTAGGCGAAGGCGAGGAGCGTCAGGACGAGGACGGCGATCGGCATCGGTTGCTCCGGGGAAGCGGCCGCGATGGCCGCTGCCGGCTTCTAGCCGATGGCGGCGGAAAAGCCAAATCGCCGGGGCGCCGCCCGCCCTGTCCATCTAGCTCGACGCGCCGTCGTAGGTCTTGAACGGCAGCGAGCGGGGATCGACACCGTCCAGGCAGTTGACGTTGATCGCCACCATCTCGGAGCCGTCCCGCCCCGTGCCGAGCGCATGGGTCTGGATGCCGCAGGTCGCGCAGAACAGGTGGTGGAGGACGTGCTTGTTGAACTGATAGTCGGTCATCGCATCGGCGCCGCTCAGCAGCTTGAAATCCGAGATCGGCGCGAAGGCGAGCAGGCTCCCCAGCCGCCGGCAGCGCGAGCACGTGCAGGCGATCGGCTCCGAAATGTCGACGTCGACCTCGTAGCTGACCGCCCCGCACTGGCACGATCCGCTGTAGTGCTCCACAGCCATCACAGATCTCCCATCACAGCTCTCCCATTACCGCGGCGTTGAAGCCGAAGACCCGCCTCGCCCCGCCATAGGGCACCAGCCGCACGTCGCGGCTCTGACCGGGCTCGAAGCGGACCGCGGTGCCGGCGGCGATGTCGAGACGCATCCCCCTCGCCGCCGCGCGGTCGAAGTCGAGGGCGGCGTTGGTCTCGGCGAAGTGATAGTGCGAGCCGACCTGGATCGGCCGGTCGCCGGTGTTGGCGACGACGAGGGTGATCTGCTCGCGCCCGTCGTTCAGCGTGATCTCGCCGTCGGCGGGGAAGATTTCTCCGGGGATCATCGGGCAGCCTCCATGGCCGGGCAGCCGCCGGCCTTCACGACGCGGCGGGTCGAGGCGGGACTGGTGGCGAGCGCCGCCGCCGGGCGGACCGGGCGGCGGACCAGCTCCCCGCCGCAGTTCGGGCAGGTGCCGGCGAGCGGGCCGTCGGCGCAGTCCGGGCAGAAGGTGCACTCGAAGCTGCAGATCAGCGCCGCCGCCTCCGGGGGCAGGTCGCGGTCGCAGCACTCGCAGTTGGGGCGCAGGTCGAGCATCAGCGGATCGGGGCGTGGACGGTGACGAGCTTGGTGCCGTCGGGGAAGGTCGCCTCGACCTGGACGTCGTGGATCATCTCGGGCACCCCCTCCATGCACTGCTCGGCGGCGACGACATGGGCGCCCGCCTCCATCAGATCGGCGACGCTGCGGCCGTCACGGGCGCCCTCGACGACATAGTCGGTGATCAGCGCGATCGCCTCGGGATGGTTGAGCTTCACGCCGCGGGCAAGGCGGTTGCGCGCCACCATCGCGGCAAGCGAGACCAGCAGCTTGTCCTTTTCGCGCGGGGTCAGGTTCATGGGACTTCACGTGCTCCAGACGCGGGGAAGGGGCTGAGACCGGAGGGCCATCAAAAGGCGGATCAGCGCGGCGCGCAAGGGCCGCGCGTCCGCGGCGACGAGGCGCACGAGCAGGAGGTCGGGCTTGTGGGTCGCCGCCGCCTCGACCCCGTCCAGGCCGTCGAGAACCGCCCGGATGGCGTCGAGCCGGTCGGCGGCGCCCGGCGCGGCGAGGGCGACGGTGGTGAAGGCCCGCCCGCCGCGCAGCGTCGCCGGCCCGCCGGTGGCGGCGGCGAGATCGCCCTCGGCATGGACCGCCTCGGCATGGACGAGCTTGCCGCCACGCCGGATGCGCCACTGGTCGGAGAGGAGCCCCGTCGTCACCCGTTCGCCCATCGCGGCCCGCCCGAGGATGATCGTCTCGGCCGCGAGGAGGTGCGCATCCGCGGCCATCTCGATGTCGAGCCTGCGTTCGAGGCGGGCGGCGTCGAAGACGATGGTTTCCTGCGGCAGCCAGTCGAGCGCCGCCCCGGCGCCGAGCGTCAGCCGGGTCTCGATCCGCCCCGCCCCGCCCGACGAGCGATAGATCCGCTCGGCCGCCTGCGTCGTCACCACCAGCGCCGCCCCGTCGCCGGCCGAGAGCCGCCAGTCGATGCGGTCGCCCCCGGTGACGCCGCCTGACGTATTGACCAGCACCGCCTCCGGCACGGGCCCGTGGGTCTTCGGCAGCAGCGCCTTGCCGCAGCCCTCCTGCACCAGCCGGTCGAGGCGGATACGGCCGCCGCGAAACGACACCGCCACTTCGGCGCGGCCGCGGGCGCGCTGCAGGCTGGGGGAGGGGGAGCCGGCGTCGAGCATGGTGAGCGAGTTAAGCCGCGCCGCGCCGCCTGACGCAACGTCCGAGCCGCGCGAAAGCGGCCGAGAGCAGCGAACTGCCCAAGAATGGGGCAGGCGGGGGCCCGGCGCCGCGATCCGCGCAATCGTCGGATTTTACCAGTTGATCAAATTTCAGCCCCGTGACAGCCTCGCGGCTTCGGAGAACGACGGAGAGGTCCATGGCACCCAGTCCGCAGACGCCCGGGATCTCGGCCGGTCGGCTGGACGCCCCGACACTGGCGGCGAACTTCGCGGACATCGCGCCGCCGCTCTCCGACCACGAGGCCCGGGTCGCCGCCGACCGCTGCTACTTCTGCTACGACGCGCCCTGCGCCACGGCTTGCCCGACCACCATCGACATCCCGCTCTTCATCCGCGAGATCCAGGGCGGCACGCCCGAGGCGGCGGCACGGACGATCTTCGATCAGAACATCCTCGGCGGCATGTGCGCCCGCGTCTGCCCGACCGAGGAGCTCTGCGAGGAGGCCTGCGTCCGCGAACTCGCCGAGGGCAAGCCCGTCGAGATCGGCCGCCTCCAGCGGTACGCCACCGACACCCTGATGGCCCGCCAGGGCCACCCCTTCGCCCGCGCCGAACCCACCGGCAAGCGCGTCGCCGTCGTCGGCGCCGGTCCGGCCGGCCTCGCCTGCGCCCACCGCCTCGCCCTGCTCGGTCACGCCGTCGTGCTGATGGACGCGCGTCCGAAGGGCGGCGGCCTCAACGAATTCGGCATCGCCGCCTACAAGGCCGTCGACGGTTTCGCCCAGGCCGAGGTCGACTGGCTGCTCGGCATCGGCGGCATCACCGTCGAATACGGCCGCGCGCTCGGCGGCGACCTCGGGCTCGACGACCTCGCCGCCGGCTTCGACGCCGTCTTCCTCGGCGTCGGCCTCGGCGGCGTCAACGCCCTCGCCGCCGCCGGCGCCGACCGCCCCGGCGTCCGGCCCGCCGTCGACTTCATCGGCGACCTCCGCCAGTCCGGCGACCTCGCCGCCCTGCCGGTCGGCCGCCGCGTCGTCGTCGTCGGCGGCGGCATGACCGCCATCGACGCCGCGATCCAGTCGAAGCTCCTCGGCGCCGAGGAGGTGACCATCCTCTACCGCCGCTCCCGCGAGAAGATGGGCGCCAGCGCCTACGAACAGGAACTCGCCGCCACCAGCGGCGTCCGCATCGTCACCAACGCCGTCCCCGTCCGCGTCGAGGGTAACGGCGCCGTCTCGACCATCGCCGTCGCCCGCACCGAGGAAAGCGCAGCCGGCCTCGTCGAGACCGGCGACGGCTTCGACCTCCCCGCCGACCAGATCCTCGTCGCCATCGGCCAGCGCCTCGACGGCGCTCCGGCCGGCCTCGCCCTCGCCGGCGGCAAGATTGCCGTCACCGGCCCCGGCCGCACCAGTCGCCCCGGAGTCTGGGCCGGCGGCGACTGCGCCAGCGGCGGCGACGACCTCACCGTCACCGCCGTCGCCGAGGGCCGCGACGCGGCGATGGACATTCACGCCGCGCTCTCCGGCGGGGCATGAGCGCCCGAGACCGGCTTTGCCGGATGACGCCGCGGGTGCTACCCTTCCGGCCGGCGAGGGGAGGGCTATGATGGGCTCGATCGAGGAAACGGTTGCGTCACACTACGCTGGCGCCGGCATGCACGATCGCATCATGCAGCGCCTGGCCGACGCCGGCGTCCCCGCCGAGGCGGTGACGGCCGAGCACCTGGGGCCAGTCGACGAATTCCACATCGGCGATGCCGAGGCGACGGCCGCGCTTCTCGACCAGCTGGCGATCGGCCCGGACACTCGGGTGCTCGACGTCGGCTCCGGCATCGGCGGCCCGGCGCGGCAGATCGCCCGGCGCTATGGCGCGCAGGTGACCGGCATCGACCTCACCCCCGACTTCGTCGACACGGCGCAGAAGCTGACGGCGCTGCTCGGGTTGCAGGTGGAGTTCGTCCTCGGCAGCGCCCTCGACCTGCCCTTCGCCGACGGGAGCTTCGACCTCGCGACCCTCCTCCATGTCGGGATGAACCTGCCGGACAAGCCGCGCCTCTTCGCCGAGGTCGCCCGTGTCCTCGCGCCCGGCGGCACCTTCGCCGTCTACGACGTCATGCTCTTCGGGAAGCACCCGGCTTTCCCGCTCCCCTGGGCCAGCGATCCGCAGGGCTCGTTCCTGGAACCGCCCGAAATCTACCTCGCGGCGGCGCAGGCGTCAGGCTTCGACCTCGTCGCGCGGCGGGACCGGGGCGCGATGGCGGGCGCCTTCTTCGCGAAAATGAAGGCGGCGATGGCCGGAGAACAGCCGCCGGCCGTCGGCTTGCCGATCCTGCTCGGAGCAGCAGCTCCGGCCAAGATCGGCAACATGGCGTCAGCGGTCGCGGCCGGCGACATCCAGCCCGTCGAGATGATCTTCAGGAAAACTTGAGTCAGGAGTTGCCGATGGCCGACCTCCGCAGCGACTTCGTCGGGATCAAGTCCCCGAACCCCTTCTGGCTCGCCTCCGCGCCGCCGACGGACAAGGAATACAACGTCCGCCGCGCCTTCGAGGCCGGCTGGGGGGGCGTCGTCTGGAAGACGCTCGGCCTCGACCCCCACATCGTCAACGTCAACGGTCCGCGCTATGGCGCGATCTGGGGCGCCGACCGCCGCCTCCTCGGCCTCAACAACATCGAGCTGATCACCGACCGGCCGCTGGAAACCAACCTCCGCGAGATCAAGGCCGTCAAGCGCGACTGGCCCGACCGGGCGATGGTGGTCAGCCTGATGGTGCCCTGCGACGAGGAAAGCTGGAAGTTCATCCTGCCCCTCGTCGAGGAAACCGGCGCCGACGGCGTCGAGCTCAACTTCGGCTGCCCGCACGGGATGAGCGAACGCGGCATGGGCTCGGCGGTCGGCCAGGTGCCCGAATACATCGAGATGGTCGCCCGCTGGTGCAAGGCGAACACCCGGATGCCGGTGATCGTCAAGCTGACCCCCAACATCACCGACATCCGCCACCCCGCCCGCGCCGCCTTCCGGGGCGGCGCCGACGCGGTCTCCCTCATCAACACGGTGAGCTCGATCACCGCCGTCAACCTCGACACCTTCAGCCCCGAGCCCTCGATCGACGGCAAGGGCTCCCACGGCGGCTACTGCGGCCCGGCGGTCAAGCCGATCGCCCTCAACATGGTCGCCGAGATCGCCCGCGACCCCGAGACCTACGGCAAGCCGATCAGCGGCATCGGCGGCATCACCACATGGCGCGACGCGGCCGAGTTCATCGCCCTCGGCTCCGGCACGGTGCAGGTCTGCACCGCCGCGATGACCTATGGCTTCAAGGTGGTGCAGGAGATGGTCTCCGGCCTCAACCAGTGGATGGACGACCACGGCCATGCCGACCTCGACGCGATCCGCGGCCGGGCCGTGCCCAACGTCACCGACTGGCAGTACCTGAACCTCAACTACATCGCCAAGGCGCGCATCGACCCGGACCTCTGCATCGGCTGCGGCCGCTGCTTCGCCGCCTGCGAGGACACCAGCCACCAGGCAATCGCGATGAAGCCCGGCCGGGTCTTCGAGGTGAAGGACGACGAATGCGTCGCCTGCAACCTCTGCGTCAACGTCTGCCCGGTCGAGGACTGCATCACCATGGTCACCCTCGAACCCGGCGCGGTCGACGAGCGCACCGGCAAGGTGGTCGAGCCGACCTACGCCAACTGGACCACCCACCCGAACAACCCGATGGCCAAGGCCGCCGAGTAGCGGCCCGTCCGCGCGCCGAGCATTGCCGTCCGCCGCGGCTCGCGCCGCACCCCGGTCTTGCATCGCGCCCGAGCCTGGCGCAGATCTCCCCCGGTTTCACCGGAGGGGCGAGCAAATGGGCAGCGACATCGGCGCGGCGGTGGCCGAGCCGCCGCTCTGGCGGGCGACGATCCCGGTCTTCGACGCGGTGCTGCTGCGCCTCGAACGCACCGTGGCCAAGGCGATCGCGACCCTCGGCACCGATGCGGACGCGGCCTTCATGCAGCGCCCGGCCCCGGAGATGCTGCCGGCCGGGCGGCAGGTGGCGACGGCGGCGCAGTTCACCCTGCGCATAGCGTATCCGCTTGCCGGCCGGCGCGTGCCCGAGGTCCGCGGCGGACTCGACGCGGCCGGTCTCGGATCGCGGCTGGCCGAGACGCGGGCGCTCCTCGCCGCGCTGCCGCCGGGCGATTTCGCGGGGGCGGAGGGCCGGCTCGTGCGCTTCCAGGCCGGCTTCGCCGATCTGGAGCAGGACGGCGAGGCGTTTCTCCACGGCTTCGGCCTGCCCAACCTCTACTTCCATCAGGCGATGGCCCACGTCGCCCTCAAGCAGGCGGGCGTGCGCCTCGGCAAGGCCGACTTCGACGGGCTGCACGACTATCCCGAGAACTTCTCGCTCGGCTGACCGCCCCTGGGCTCGATCCGCCGCCTCGGCGCGGGCTTTCCGCCACCGCGCCCGGCCGCTATGACGGAGACCCGAGCCGCGCGGAGCAAGTGCCCCATGACCCAAGAACGCCGCTTCGGCGACCCGCTCCCCGACTGGACCCCGCCGCCCTGGCCCGGTCCGATGCGGCTCGAAGGCCGCTACGTCCGGCTCGACCCGCTGACGCCCGCCTGCGCGCCGGCGCTCCATGCCGCGAACCGCGCCGACGACGCGATCTGGGACTATCTCCCCTATGGCCCCTTCGCCGACGAGGCGGCCTATGCCGCCTGGGTGGAGGCGGCGTCCGGCAAGGCCGATCCGCTGTTCTTCGCCGTCACCGACCTTGCCCGCGGCACCCCCGCCGGGGTGATGAGCCTGATGCGGATCACCCCCGAGGCCGGGTCGATCGAGGTCGGCCACATCTGCTTCGCGCCCTCCCTCCAGCGCACCCGCGCCGCGACGGAGACGATCTTCCTCCTCGCCGACTGGGTGTTCCGCGAGGGGTATCGCCGCTTCGAGTGGAAGTGCGACGCCCTCAACCGCCCGAGCCGGCGGGCGGCGGAGCGCTTCGGCTTCTCCTGGGAGGGGGTCTTCCGTCAGGCGACCGTGGTCAAGGGGCGCAACCGCGACACCGCCTGGCTGGCGATGACCGACGGCGACTGGCCCTGCCTCCGCGCGGCGTGGGAGGCGTGGCTCGACCCGGCGAACTTCGACGCCGAAGGCCGCCAGCGCCAACGCCTCGGCGCCCTCACCACCCCCTGCCGCGTGGCCTCGGATCCCGAGCGGGACCCGCCGTCTTGAGCCGGCGCCGCGGCCCGATCCGCCGCTGGCAACGGCGCTGGAAGGACGGCTGGATCGCCGGCGGCCTCGACGCGCCCGGCGGACGGCGCAGCGCGACGATCGACATGCTGGTCTTCGACCACGGCCTGCTCCGCAAGGTCTGGCCCAACCAGCACAGCGTCGCCGAAGGGGTGCTGCGCTCCAACCAGCCCGATCCCGGCCGCATCCACCGGCTGGCGGGGCAGGGGGTCAAGGCGATCCTCAACCTCCGCGGCGCCACCGAATACGGCTCCTACCTGCTCGAACGCGAGGCCTGCGCCGCCGCCGGCATCGAACTCGTCGACTTCAAGCTGTCGTCGCGCATCCTGCCGACCCGCGCCGAAATCCTCGCCCTCGATGCGATCTTCGACCGCCTGCCGCAGCCCTTCCTCATGCATTGCAAGTCGGGCGCGGACCGCGCCGGCTTTGCCGCGGCGCTCTACCTGCTCCTCCGCGGCCGCCCGGTCGAGGAGGCGCGCGCGCAGCTCTCGTGGCGCTACCTCCACGTCAAGAGCGCCGCCACCGGCATCATGTACGCCCTCATCGACCGCTTCGCCGCCGACACCGAACTCGAGCCGATGAGCTTCCGCACCTGGGTCGAGACCCGCTACGACCCCGCGGCGCTCTCGGCCGCCTACCGGAGCGGCGCGGTCTCCGACTTCCTCGTCGACCGCGTGCTCGGCCGCGAATAGCCTCAGGACGCGGCCTTCTGCGTCCATTTCCCCTGTTCGCGCACCCAGTATTTCGCCGGCAGTGCCGCGGCGCGGACCGCGCGCCAGTCAGCCCGCGCCGTCTCCAGCGCCCTGTCGTCGCGTCCGTCGAAGAGCAGGCAGGTGCGCTCGAACCCCGCCATCTCGGCGGCAGTCGCCCGCGCCCCGTCGACCAGCATCAGGACGTTGGCACCGTTCGGGTTCTCGTCCCCGAGCGTCAGGTAGACCGGCTGCAGGCCCGCGTTCCCGGCAGCGGCCGTGCCATGGGGCAGGAAGCTCTCGTCGCGATAGGTCCAGAGCAGCGCGTCGAGGCCGGCCATCCCGGCCTCCGACCCGCAGCGCAGGACCACCCGCCAGCCGCGGTCGAGCGACCGCTCCAGCAGGTCCGGCACGGTCGCGTCGAGGCCGGTGTCCGAGAGCTGGTAGAAAAGCACCTCGGGCAAGGCGCGTCAGCCCCCGAACCGGTCCCGGACCAGCCGGTCGAGTGCGCGGACGCCCCAGCCGGTCGGCCCCTTCGGCGCGAGGTCGCCGTCGCGCGTGACATAGGCGACCCCGGCGATGTCGAGATGCACCCAAGGCGTCCCGTCCGCGATGAAGCGCTGGAGGAACTGCGCCGCCGTCACCGCCCCGGCCGGCCGGCCGCCGACGTTGGCGACATCGGCGATGCGGCTCTTCAGCGCGCGGTCGTATTCGGGCGCCAGCGGCATCCGCCACGCGCCCTCGCCCTCGGCGGCGGCCGCGGCGAGGAAGGCGTCGGCAAGCCCGTCGTCGTTGGAAAAGACCCCGGCCTTCTCGTGCCCGAGGGCGACGATGATCGCCCCGGTCAGCGTCGCGAGGTCGACGATCCCGGTCGGCTTGAAGCGCTGCTGCGCGTACCAGAGCACGTCGGCGAGAACCAGCCGGCCCTCGGCGTCGGTGTTGATGATCTCGATGGTGTCGCCCTTCATCGAGGCGACGACGTCGCCCGGACGGGTGGCCTTGCCGTCGGGCATGTTCTCGACCAGCCCGACCAGACCGACGACGTTGGCGCTGGACTTGCGCAGCGCCAGCGCCTTCATGACACCGGCGACCACCCCGGCGCCGCCCATGTCCATCGTCATCTCTTCCATGCCGCCGGACGGCTTGATCGAGATGCCGCCGGTGTCGAAGGTGACGCCCTTGCCGACCAGCGCGAAGGGCGCGCCCTCGCCGCCCTTCCACTGCATGACCACGACCTTGGAGCGGTTCTCCGACCCCTGGCCGACCGCGAGCAGCGTCCGCATCCCGAGCCGTTCGAGCTCGGGTTCCTCCAGCACCTCGACCTCGACCCCGAGCTCGCGCAGCGCCGTCAGCCGGTCGGCGAACTCGGCCGGGGTCAGCACGTTCGCCGGCTCCGACACGAGGTCGCGGGTAAAGAACACCCCCTCCGCCTGCGCCGACAGCGGCCCGAAGGCCGCGGCCGCGGCCTCGGGCTCCTTGACCTGAAAGGTGGCCTCGCGGTTGGGCGCCGGCTTCTCGGGATCGTCCTTGCGGTAGGTGACGAAATCGTAGGTCCGCAGGGCCAGCCCCTGCGCCACCTCGGCGACCCGGGCCTGCCCGCCGGCCAGCACGGTCAGCGCCACGCTGCCGTTGAAGCCGGCGATCGCCGCCCCGGCGAGCCGCGCCTCGGCCGGCGTCGGGCGGCGCGGGAGCTTCACCACCTGCACCGCCTCGGCGGCCAGCCCGGCCGGAAAGGCGAGGACGTGGCCGGAGCCCGGCCTTGGCGCGGGCGAAGGCGTCGCTCGCGACCAGTCGCGCGACGGCACCGCGCGAAAGGCGGTCGACGCGGCGGGCCAGGGGGTCGAGTGCGGCGCCGGCCTCGGCGAAAACCACGATCCGCCCGGGCGTCTCGGCGATTTTCTCCGGTGCCGTGGCGACGAAGGCGGTTTGCAGTGGCGCGGTCACGATGCTCTCCATTAAGTTCCGTCCAGTCGGAAAGCCCCTTAACGGCTTTCCCCGGGCTTGACCATATTGGCCCGGGGCGCGGCAAGGCGACGATGAGCAGGAGAGACGCCCCGGGTGAACCGACTGGACCGCTACATCCTGCGCCAGCTCGTGGCTGCGCTCGGCTTCTTCGTGCTGATCTTCACCGGCGTCGTCTGGCTGACCCAGGCGGTGCGGCTGATCGACACCGTCGTCGCCAGCGGCCAGAGTGCGACGATCTTCCTCACCTTCTCGGCGCTGGTGCTGCCGCAGGTCTTCGTCATCGTCCTGCCGCTCGCCGGCATCGGCGCGGCGCTCTTCGCGCTCAACAAGCTCTACACCGACAGCGAGCTGATCGTGATGATGGGCGCGGGCGTCGGGCCGATCGCCATGCTGCGCCCGGTCACCCTCTTCGGCGCCTTCATCGGCCTCTTGATGGCCCTCGTCCTGATGGTGCTCGTGCCCCAGTCCGGCGCCATTCTCGCCGAGCGCACCCGCGCCATCCGCTCCGACCTCGCCAACGCCCTGATCGTCGAGCGCCAGTTCCTGCATCCGGCCGCGGGCCTGACCCTCTTCATCACCGACACCGGGCGCCAGGGCGAGATGGCCGGCATCTTCATCAACGACCAGCGCGATCCCGCCCGCCCGGTCACCTATTCCGCCGAGCGCGCCGTCCTCGTCCGCGAGGACATGGAGGCGCGGCTGGTGATGTTCGAGGGCGTCGCCCTGACCAGCGGCACCAGCGGCGACCAGTTGACCGCCGTCCGCTTCGACCAGTTCGTCTTCGACCTCAGCGACCTGATCCAGGAGGAAGGCGACCGCGTGCCGCGCCCGTCCGAATACTCGGTCCTCGCGCTCCTCCGCCCGACCCCGGAGATGCTCGCCACCGGGCGCTACACCCGCGGCGACTTCGTCTCCGAGGCCCACTACAAGCTGAGCCTGCCGCTCCTCGCCGTGGTCTACCCGATGATCGCCCTCGTCACGCTCCTCGCCGGCGGCTACCGCCGCAGCGGCTTCGGCCGCCGCGTCGTCGTCGCGATCGCGGTCGCGGCGCTGCTCCAGGTCCTCGTCTTCGGCGTGCGCGCCCGCGTGCAGGAGCGACCGGAGCTCTGGCCGCTCATGTACCTGCCGGTGCTGATCGGGCTGCTCTACGTCGGCGCCCTGGTCCGCCGCATCAGCCACCCGCGACGCGCCGCGGTGCCGGCATGACGCTGTTTCGCTACATCCTGCGCAACTTCCTGAAGGCGACCCTCGCGGTCTTCGCGGTGATCGCCCTCGTCATCATCCTGTTCACCTCGGTCGAGAACCTCCGCCGCTTCGGGGACACCGGCGCCGGCTTCGGCGACATCCTCAAGGTCACGCTGCTCCAGGCCCCGGAGGTCCTCTACCAGGTCTTCCCGCTGGTGCTCATGCTCGGGAGCCTCGTCACCTTCCTGCGCTTCGCCCGGACCAGCGAGCTCGTGGTGATGCGCGCCTCCGGGGTCTCGGCGCTCGAACTCGTCGCCGTGCCGGTGGCGGCGGCGATGCTGATCGGCATCGCCTTCGTCGCGATCGTGAACCCCTTCGTCGCCGCCTCGATCAAGCGCGGCCTCGTCGTCGAGGACGACTTCCGCAACGCCGGCTCGTCGCTCCTGTCCTTTTCCCCCGACGGCGTCTGGCTCCGCCAGGGCGACTCGGAGGGCCAGACGGTGATCCAGGCGGCGCGAACCAACGCCGACGGGTCGATCCTGTCCAAGGTGCGGATGCACCGCTTCGACCACGCCGGCACCCTCTACGCCCGCATCGAGGCGGCGGCCGCGCGGCTCACCCCCGGCGCCTGGGTGATCGAGGGCGGCACCGAATGGCGGCTGCAGGACGACGGCAGCTTCCAGCGCGTCAGCCAGGGCACCCGCATCGAGCTGCCGACCGCGTTGACCAGCGACGAGATCCTCGACAGCTTCGCCCCGCCCGAAACCGTCGGCTTCTGGGATCTCCGCCGCTTCATCTCGCAGATGGAGGGATCGGGCTTCTCCGGCCTCCGCCACCGGCTCTTCCTGCAGAGCGAGCTGGCCAAGCCCGCTCTCTACGCCGCGATGGTGCTGATCGGCGCCGCCTTCGCGCTCCGGCCGACGCGCTTCGGGCAGACCGGGGTGATGATCCTGCTCGCGGTCCTCGCGGGCTTCGCGCTCTTCTTTCTCAAGGACTTCGCCGAATCGCTCGGCGGGGGCGGCCAGATCCCGCTTCTCGTCGCCGCATGGACGCCACCCGTCGCCGCGATCCTGCTCGCGGTCTCGCTCCTCCTCCACCTCGAGGACGGCTAGGATGCGCCGCCTCCCGCCCGCCCTCGCGCTCCTCGCGCTGCTGCTCGGCCTCGCGCTGCTCGCCCCGGGCGCGCAGAGCCAGACGCTCGGCGCCAGCGGCACCGACGACGGCCTGCCGGCGACCCTGACCGCGGATTCGGTCTCCTACGACCGCGAGACCGGGCTCCTCGTCGCCTCCGGCGACGTCCAGGTGCTCTACCAGGGCCGGGTGCTGCGGGCGTCGCGGATCACCTACGACGAGCGGGCAAAGCGAGATCCGCGCCGATGGTCCGATCGTCCTCACCGATCCCGGCGGCGACGTGCTTCTCGCCGACTCCGCGGCCCTGACCCCGGACCTCGCCGACGGTCTGATCTCGAGCGCCCGCGTGCTCATCGACGGCCAGCTCCAGCTCGCCAGCGCCGAAGTCCGCCGCAGCGGCGGCCGCTACGCCACGCTCCAGCGCACCATCGTCAGCTCCTGCACGATCTGCGAGGGCTCGACGACCCCGACCTGGGCGATCCGCGCCTCGCGCGTCACCGAGGACGCGGCCGCACAGCGGCTCTACTTCGAGAACGCCCGCCTCGAGGTCATCGGCTTCCCGATCGCCTTCATCCCGCGCCTGAGCGTGCCGGAGCCCGGCGTGACCCGCGCCAGCGGCGTCCTGCCGCCGGTCTTCCAGCAGTCCGACATCTACGGCTTCGGCTTCAAGCTGCCCTACTACCGCGTGACGGGCCCGTCCTCCGACGCCACCGTCACCCCCTTCGTCACCACCGAGGGCGGCCTCCTGCTCGAAGGCGAATACCGCCGCCGCTTCTCGACCGGCGGCTTCAACCTCTGGGGCGTCGTCGGGCTCGCCGACACGCTCGATGCCGCCGGCACCAGCCACGGCGGGGCAGGGCGGGGGGCGATCAGCGCCGTCGGCCTCTTCCGGCTGCCCGAGGACTTCGTCCTCGACTTCGACCTCAACGTCGCCTCGGACAAGAGCTTCCTCACCCAGTACGACTATACCGACGCCGACCAGCTCACGAGCGTCGCGCGCGTCTCCCGCACCCGCGACACCGACTATTTCGAGCTCGGCACCGTCGCCTTCCAGAGCCTCACCGAGGACGACGACTCGCTTGAGGTGCCCTTCGTCCTCCCCGAGTTCTACTACCGCCGCCTGATCGACACCCCCGGCATCGGCGGCCGCCTCGGCATCGACTTCAACTCCCTCGGCGTCTGGCGCCACGAGGGCAGCATGATGCTCCGCGGCGGCGGCTCCTTCGACTGGAACCGCGAGTGGGATCTGCCGAAGGGCCTGCGCGGCACGACCACCGCGTCCACCCTC
This sequence comes from uncultured Alphaproteobacteria bacterium, assembly GCA_963798235.1. GTDB lineage: Bacteria > Pseudomonadota > Alphaproteobacteria > Rhodobacterales > Rhodobacteraceae > Amaricoccus. The sequence continues at coordinate 176,462 of CAWCSN010000003.1, forward strand.
ATCGACCTCTACCGCATCTGGGACAACCCCGACGTCCCCGACCGCTACGAGGCCCAGGTCGTGCCCACCGCGGCGATCGAGCTGCGCTGGCCGCTCGTCCGCGTCACCGGCCACGCCACGCACGTCATCGAGCCGATCGGTCAGGTCGCCTGGTCCAACGCCTTCACGGAACAGGACAATATCCCCAACGAGGACAGCCGCCTGCCGGAGTTCGACGAGACCAACCTCTTCTCGCTCAACCGCTTCCCCGGCCTCGACCGCAGCGAGACCGGACTGCGCGCCAACCTCGGGATCAGCTACACCCGCTACGACCCGACCGGCTGGTCCCTCGGCCTGACCCTCGGCCGGGTGGTCCGCGACACCGCCGTCGACGAGTTCGCCGAAGGCACCGGCCTCGCCGGCCGCTGGTCGGACTATATCGGCGCCGTCTCGCTCGACCTGCCGTGGGGCCTCGGCCTGGTGAACCGGTCGCTCTTCGACCCCGACTTCAACTTCCGCCGCAACGAGTTCGCCCTCGCCTACGACGGCGACTTTGGCGCGCTGCGGGCGGCCTATACCTACCTTGCCGCCGACGACTTCGAACCCGATCCTCGGCCCGCAGCCGGAGACCAACGAGTTCGCCATCGATGCCAAGGTCCGCGTCCATCGCAACTGGGAGCTGACGGGCCTGTGGCGCTACGACGTGGCCGCCAACGCCAACCTCCGCGCCGGGGCGGGGATCACCTACGGCAACGAGTGCGCCGTGTTCGACCTTTCGGTCTCGCGCCGCTATACCACATCGTCTAACGTACCGCCCTCGACGTCGATCGGCTTCGCCGTGCGTCTGTCGGGCGTCGGGCAGAACGGCGAGAAGCAATGGCCGGCGCGTGTGTGCACGCCGCGCGGCATCTGATGAGGCTGGACGGGGCGGGCATGCGGCGGATTGTTCGGGTGATGGTACTCTGCCTGGCCGCAGCCGGCGGGCCGGCGTTCGCGGCCAATCCCTTCGCGCCGGCGATAACCGTCAACAACGGCGTCATCACCCACTACGACATCGATCAGCGCATGAAGCTGCTCGAAGCCCTCGGCGCCAACGGCGACGTGCGGCCGCTCGCGGTCCAGCAGCTCACCGAGGACCGGGTCAAGAAGCAGGCCGCCAAGGACATGGGCATCGAGCTTCCCGACGGCGCGGTCGAGACCGGCATCGAGGAGTTCGCCACCGGCCGCGGCCTGACCAACGAAGACGTGATGAACGTCCTCGACGTCCGGGGCATCGACGTCCAGACGATGAACGACTTCGTCGAGTCCGGCCTGCTCTGGCGCGAGGTCGTCGGCCAGCGGTTCCGCGCCCGCTCCCTCCCCTCCGAGGAAGACATCGACGCCGCGCTCGAGCAGCGCCAGACCCAGCCGCAGGAGATGCTGACCCTCGCCGAGATCGCGCTTCCCTTCGAGGAGCGCGGCGAGGCCGAGACCCAGGCTTTCGCCGACAACCTCTACCGCCAGATCGCGCGCGGGGCGAGTTTCGCGTCGATGGCCTCCCAGTACAGCCGCAGCGGCTCCGCCGAGAACGGCGGCCAGCTCGCGCCGGTGCCCGCCAACAACCTGCCCGCGGCCTTCCGCACCCAGGTTCTCCTCCTCAGCCCCGGCCAGGTGACGCGCCCGATCCCGATCTCGGGCGGCCTCGCCCTCGTCAAGCTGGTGTCGATCACCAAGAAGAAGCTCGACCCGATCCCCGAGGACCAGCTTCCCGCAGCCCGCGAGGCGCTGCGCCAGCAGCTCTTCAGCGAGCGCATCGGCAGCTTCGGCCAGGGCTACCTCCAGGAGCTGCTCGGCGACGCGCTCATCATCGAGCGATGACCAGCGCCAACCCCGACGGCCCCAACCGCGAACGGCGGCGTCGGCGCGTCCCGTCGCCCTGACCCTCGGCGACCCGGCCGGCATCGGCGGCGAGATCGCCCTCCGGGCGTGGTCCGCCCTCGACGGCCGTCTCCCCTTCTTCCTGATCGGCGACCGCGACCACATGGCGGCCCTCTCCGAACGGCTCTCCATCCCGACCGCCCCGATCGCCGCCCCCGAAGAAACCGCCGCGGCGCTCGCCCGCGGCCTCCCCGTCCTCCATCACCCGCTGCCGCGCCCCGCGCCCCCCGGCCGCCCCGATCCGGCCAACGCCGCCGCCGTCGTCGCGATCATCGCCGAAGGCGTCGCCCTCGTCCGCGCCGGCCGCGCCGCCGCGCTCTGCACCAACCCCATCCACAAGAAGGCCCTGAAGGACGGCGCCGGCTTCGCCTTCCCCGGCCACACCGAGTTCCTCGCCCACCTCTCCGGTGCACCCCTGCCGGTGATGATGCTCGCCGCCCCCGGCCTCCGCGTCGTGCCGGTGACCATCCACATCCCCCTCGCCGACGTCCCCGCCGCGCTGACCCCGGACCTCCTCGAGCAGACGATCCGCATCACCCACCGCGCCCTCGTCGCCGACTTCGGCCTCGCCGACCCGCGCATCGCCGTCGCCGGCCTCAACCCCCACGCCGGCGAGGGCGGAGCGATCGGCGGCGAGGAGATCGCCGTCCTCGCCCCCGTCCTCGCCCGCCTCCGCGCCGAAGGCATGACGCTGACCGGCCCGCATTCGGCCGACACGCTCTTTCACGCCGAGGCCCGCGCCCGCTACGACGCCGCCGTCTGCATGTACCACGACCAGGCGCTGATCCCGATCAAGACCATCGCCTTCGACAGCGGCGTCAACGTCACCCTCGGCCTCGACTTCGTCCGCACCTCGCCCGACCACGGCACCGCCTACGACATCGCCGCCGACTACCGCGCCAACCCCGCCAGCCTCGTCGCCGCCCTCGACCTCGCCGCCGGGCTCGGCGCCACCCGCGCGGCGCGATCCGCGATCCCCGCGTGAGCCTCGATCTCGACGGCCTGCCGCCGCTCCGCGCGGTCATCGCCGCCCACGGCCTGTCGGCGCGCAAGGCCCTCGGCCAGAACTTCCTCCTCGACATGAACCTGACCGCCAAGATCGCCCGCCGCGCCGGCGACCTCGCCGCCTGCGACGTGCTCGAGATCGGCCCCGGTCCCGGCGGCCTGACCCGCGGCCTGCTCCTCGAAGGCGCCCGCCACGTCGTCGCCATCGAGCGCGACGAGCGCTGCCTGCCCGCCCTCGCCGAGATCGCTGCCGCCGTGCCCGGCCGCCTTACCGTGCTCGCCGGCGACGCCCTCGCCCTCGACCCGCTGCCGCACCTGACGCCGCCGGTCCGCGTCGTGGCCAACCTCCCCTACAACGTCGGGACCGAACTCCTCGTCCGCTGGCTGACCCCGCCGACCTGGCCGCCCTACTGGGAGAGCCTGACGCTCATGTTCCAGAAGGAGGTCGCCGAGCGCATCGTCGCGAAGCCCGGCTCCAAGGCTTACGGCCGCCTGTCGCTCCTCGCGCAGTGGCGGTGCGACGCCCGCATCGTCTTCGAGATCCCGCCCCGCGCCTTCACCCCGCCGCCGAAAGTCACCAGCGCCGTCGTCCACTTCGAAGCCCTGCCGGCGCCGCGCTTCCCCGCCGAGCCCGCGATCCTCTCCGAAGTCGTCGCCCTCGCCTTCGGCCAGCGCCGCAAGATGCTGCGCGCCAGCCTGCGCCCGCTCGGCCCGGCGCTCGAATCCTTTCTCGCCGAGGCCGGCATCCCGCCCACCGAACGCGCCGAGCAGGTCCCGCTCGAAGGCTTCTGCCACCTCGCCCGCCTCGTCGCGGCCGCGCGCGCCCGCGGCGCCGACGCCTGACCGGCCGCTCGACCGGCCGACTGACGCCGCCGACGGGCTTGCGCGGACGCCCGCTCTCGCGCAAGAGGCTGGCGACGCAGGGAAGGCTCCGATGATCCCGCACGACAAGCTCGACCAGATCCGCGCGCGCTTCGAATATCTCGAGGCCCGCCTGAACGCGGGCGCCGCCGTCGCCGACCTCGCCGCCCTGTCGCGCGAGTATGCCGGGCTGAAGCCGGTGGTCGAGGAGATCGCCCGCTACCGCGCCCTCCTCGCCGACCGCGAGGAGGCCGTGCGCCTGCGCGCCGATCCCGAGATGCGCGGCCTCGCCGACGAGGAGATCGAGCGCATCGCCGAGGCCCTCCCCGCCGCCGAGCACGCGCTCCAGGTTGCCCTCCTGCCGCGCGACGAGGCCGACGAACGCTCGGCCATCCTCGAAATCCGCGCCGGCACCGGCGGCGAGGAAGCGGCGCTCTTCGCCGCCGACCTCGCCCGCATGTACCAGCGCCTCTCCGAGACCCACGGCTGGCGCTGGGAAACCGTCGAGGCGACACCGACCGAGCTCGGCGGCTACCGCGAGCTCGTCGCCGAGATCACCGGCCGCGGCGTCTTCGCCGCGCTGAAGTTCGAGTCGGGCGTCCACCGCGTCCAGCGCGTGCCCGAGACCGAATCCGGCGGGCGCATCCACACCTCCGCCGCCACCGTCGCGGTGCTCCCCGAGGCCGAGGACGTCGACATCGAGGTCCCGCCCGGCGATATCCGCATCGACACCTACCGCTCCTCCGGCGCCGGCGGGCAGCACGTCAACACCACCGACTCCGCCGTCCGCATCACCCACCTGCCCACCGGCATCGTGGTGACCAGCTCCGAGAAGTCCCAGCATCAGAACCGCGCCCGCGCCATGCAGGTCCTCCGCGCCCGCCTCTACGACCTCGAGCGCCAGCGCCGCGACGCGGCACGGGCGGCCGACCGCAAGGGCCAGGTCGGCTCCGGCGACCGCTCCGAGCGCATCCGCACCTACAACTTCCCGCAGGGCCGGCTCACCGACCACCGCATCGGCCTCACCCTCTACAAGCTCGACCAGATCATGCAGGGCGACCTCGACGAGGTGATCGCCGCCCTCGCCACCGCCGACCAGGCGGCGCGGCTCGCGGACCTCGAGGCTTGACCACCGTCCGCGCCGCGCTGGCCGAGGCGACGGCCGCCCTCTCCGCCGCCGGCGTTCCCGACGCGATCCGCGATGCCCGCCGCCTGATGGCCGAGGCCCTCGGCATCGGCCCCGAGCGCCTGACCCTCGTCACCGGCGAGCCGCTGGCGCCACCGGCCGCCTCCGCCTTCGCCCGGATGACCGCCGAGCGGGCGCGCTTCCGGCCGGTGGCGCAGATCGTCGGCCGCCGCGCCTTCTGGGGCCGCGACTTCACCGTCACCGGCGCCGTGCTCGACCCGCGCCCCGAGACCGAGACCCTCGTCGCCGCCGCCCTCGCCGGCCCGACCCCGGCAACCCTCCTCGACATCGGCACCGGAAGCGGCGTCCTCCTCGTCACCCTCCTCGCCGAATGGCCCGAGGCGCAGGGCGTCGGGACCGACATCGACGCAGGCGCCCTCGCCGTCGCCGCCGCCAACGCCGCCCGGTTTGGTCTCGCCGACCGCTGCCGCCTCGCCCTCGGCGACTGGTACGCGGGGCAGGGGGGCCCCTTCGCCCTCGTGGTTTCGAACCCGCCCTACATCCCCGCCGACGAGATCGCCGGCCTCGCCCCGGACGTGCGCGACTGGGAGCCGCGCCACGCCCTGACCCCGGGGCCGACCGGCCTCGAAAGCTACGCCGCGATCGCCGCCGGCCTCGACGCAGTGCTGGCGCCCGGCGGCAGGGCGCTCCTCGAGATCGGCCCGACCCAGGCCACGGCCGTCACCGACCTCCTTGCCGCGGCCGGGTTCGGCGCAATCACCGTGCACCGCGATCTCGACGGCCGCGACCGCGTCGTCGAGGCCGCACGGTGAAAGCGGGACCGGAGCAGGCCATTTTCGCTTGTCATGGTCGCCGGGATGCTTATATCCTCTCCTTGATACCGCAATCAGCGTCCAACCGCTTGAACTGGGACGCGCGCGGCATCCGATACGTGCACTGACACTTCGGGTTTTCGGGATGCCGCTGCGTGAGCGGCGAGGGCTTCCGCACCCGTCAAGCCACGAATGGCGGAAAAATCCTTGAGCATGCGACCACAGAACAAGTCCCGCTCCCGCAACAAGCAGGGGAACAACGGCGGGCAACACAACAACAATAACAACAGCGGCCAGCGCCGCAACACGATGGGCAATATCATCAACCGCGTGTTCGAGAGCGCGGGGCCCGACGGCAAGGTCCGGGGCACGCCCCAGCAGATCATCGACAAGTATCAGGCGCTCGCCCGCGACGCCCAGCTTGCCGGTGACCGCGTGGCCGCCGAGAGCTATCTCCAGCACTCCGAGCACTACAGCCGGCTCCTCGGCGAGGCCCAGCAGCAGCAGGTGGAAACCCGCAGCTTCCAGGAGCGCGACGACCGCGGCAACAGCGAGGAGGCCGGTAGCGGCTCCGACCAGCAGCAGCGCCGTCCGCAGCCGACGCAGCAGCCGAACGTGTCCTCGGGCCTCGCGATGATCGACCCGGAGGACTCCGACGACTTCTCCGGCCCGATCGAGACGCCCGAGAACAGCCGCAGCCGTTCCTACGAGCCCAGCTCCAATGGGGACCAGGGCCGGTCGGATCGTTCGTCCGACCGCGCGGAACGGTCCGATCGCCAGGACCGCTACCAGGAGCGCCCCGAGCGGTCCCAGGAGCGTTTCGACAGGCCCGACCGCCAGGAGCGCCCCGACCGCCAGGATCGCCCAGAGCGCCAGGATCGGCCGGACCGCCCGAGCGCGCCGAGCGTTCCGAGCGTCCGTCGCAGCGCGTGACGCAGCCCTTCGTCCAGCCCGAGCCTGCGCCGCAGGTCCAGCAGCAGCCGGAGCCCGTCCAGGCTGCGCCGACCCAGCCCACCGAGCAGCCCCAGCCCGAGATGCCGGCCCAGGTGTCCGCGGACGTGACCCCCGAGGTTGCGGCGGAGCCCGCCCCGGCCCCGGCCCCGAAGCGTCGCCGCCGTCCGCGCGCCGAGGCGCCCGCCGCCGATCCGGCCCCGGTCGTCGAGGCCGAGTGATCCTTCCCGCCCTGCCACCGGCAGGGCGGTTTCGCTTCCGGCTCCCGCCTCGAGCGATATCAATACCCTAGAGCGAAGTCCGAGCCGCCTCTGCCGAACGGACTTCGCTCTAACCGACCGCGCCGCGCACGACCCGCTTGCGCAGCGTCAGCACCGCCGCCACCAGCGCCAGCCACCCGGCCGCCGTGATCGCCGCGATCATCGGCGTCGCCGTGCTGTCGAAGAACGGCCCGGCGAGAGCGATCATCGCGCCCCCGATCAGCATCTGCAGCGTCCCCCCGAGCGACGAGGCGAGCCCGGCGATGTCGGGATGCGGGTCGAGCGCCATCACCATCGTCGTCGGCATCACCACGCCGAGGCAGGTGTTGGCGAGGAAAAGCATCGCCATGATGACGACGAGGCTGGCCTGCCCGCTCACCGCCACCAGCAGGAGCAGCGTCACGATCGTGGCGAACCCCGCCACCGCCGTCAGCACCAGCCGCGGCATCCCGTAGCGTTCGCCGAGCGTCGCCGCAGTCTGCGACGCCCCGAAAAAGCCGATGGCATTGAGCGCGAAGGCCAGGCTGAACTGCGTCGGCGACAGCCCGAATTCCTCGGTATAGACGAAGGACGCGCTGGCGATGAAGATGAAGAAGCTCGCCATCGCAAAGCCGCCGATCAGCGTCAGCCCCATGAAATCGCCATCGGAAAGCAGCCGCTTCGCTCCCTGCCAGAGCGCCGACACCGTTGTTCCCGCACGCTTCTCCGCCGAGAGCGTCTCGGGCAGCAGGTAGGCTGTCAGGAGCAGGCTCAGCACCCCGAGCAGCGCGAGAGCGCCGAAGATCCACCGCCAGCCGGCGACGAGGAGCACGCCGCTGCCGGCAAGAGGCGCGAGCATCGGCGAGATCGAGATGACCAGCATCACCGTCGCCATCAGCCGCGTCGCCGCCGGCCCGGTGTGGAGGTCGCGGATGATCGCCCGCGGCACCACCATCACCGTCGCCGCGCCGAGGCCCTGCACGAAGCGCGAGGCGATCAGCGTCCCGATGGTCGGCGCCAGCGCGCAGGCGAGGGTGCCGAGGATGAAGATCGCGACGCCGATGTAGACCGGCGGCTTGCGGCCCATGCGGTCCGAGAGCGGCCCGTAGACGAGCTGGGAGAGCCCGAAGGCCGCGAAATAGGCCGAAAGCGTGGCCTGAACGGCCTGCGGCGAGGCGCCGAGATCGGCGGCGACCAGCGGCAGCGCCGGCAGGTACATGTCGATCGAGAACGGGCCGACCATGCCGAGCAGGCCGATGACGAGGGCAATGCGGGCCATCCCGGGGGATGCGGACATGGGGAATATACCGGTGGTTGTTGTACGGAGGCGGCCAGCCGGAGAGTCGCTCGGCCGCTGTTTCGGGGAAATCTCCGGTTTCGCCGCCGCCGTCAAGTCCGGCGTCTCAGGTCACCCGACCGGGAGAGTCGCGCCCGGCGATACCCTTTTGCCTCAGTCCTCGCCCGCCAGAAGCATCGCTTCCAGACGGTCGACATCGGCGGGGTCACAGAGTTCGGTGCCCGGCGTCAGCACGGCGGCGGTCCCGGCGGCCACGGCGCGGCGGAAGGCGTCTTCGGGCAGGCGGCCGCCGGCGAGGGCGAGGACCAGCGCGGCGAGAAAGCTGTCGCCGGCGCCGGTCGTGCTCCGCGCCTCGACCGCGGGCGGGCGCAGGAACACGCTGCCCCCGCCATGGCAGAGCACCGCGCCATGGTGGCCGAGGGTCAGCGCCACCAGACCGACGCCGCCGGCGACAAGCTCCCGCGCCGCCGCCTCCTGCGCCTCCAGACCGTCGAGGGCATGGCCGACGAGGCCGGCCAGCTCGCCGACGCTCGGCTTCAGGAGGTGGATGCCGCCCCCCGCCACCGCGGCCGCCAGCGCCGGCCCGGAGGTGTCGAGCACGAAACGGGCGCCCCGCGCCGCGGCGATGGCGGCAAGCTCGGCATAGGCCTCGACCGGAACCCCGCGCGGCAGGCTGCCGCTCGCCACCAGCCAGTCGTAGTCGAGCCCCCGCACCGCGGTCAGGCAGCGCCGCCACTCCTCGACCGAAACCTCGGGCCCCTCCGCGACGAAGCGATATTCCAGCCCGGTCGCGCGCTCGAAGACCGCGTGGCTGATCCGGGTGTTGCCGGCGATCGGCACCACTGCCGTGGTGAAGTCCTGCGCGCGCAGCAGATCCGAGAGCAGCGCCCCGGTCGGGCCGCCGGCGAGATAGACCGGGAGCGCGTCGCCGCCGAAACTGGCGATCACCCGGGCGACATTGATGCCGCCGCCGCCGGGATAATAGCGCTCGTTGAACGTGCGGATCTTGTGGTGCGGCATGACCCGGTCGGCGTCGCTGGCGCTGTCGATCGTCGGGTTGAGCGTCAGGGTCACGATCGGCTTCATCGGCGCGGCGTCATCGGGGGCTCCGGGCAGGGCGGCGTCCAGTCGCAGGCACTATCCGCCGGTTAAGAAATCGCGTCAATTCAATATGCTAGCGCGGGGTCAGGAGGCTAGCGCGGGATGCGCAGCGTCGCCCGCAGGCCGCCAAGCTCCGCGCTCTCCCCGAGTTCGAGCGAGCCGCCGTGGCTCCGCGCGACGTCGAGGGCGATGCTGAGGCCGAGGCCGACGCTGCCCGCGGGATTGGAGCTCCGCGCCTCGTCGAGCCGGGTGAAGGGCTGGAGGGCCCGGGCGCGGTCGGCCTCCGGGATGCCGGGGCCGTCGTCCTCGACGACATAGGTCAGCGCCCGCTGGCCGAGGCGCACGGTCAGCAGCACCGTCTTGCCATGGGCGGCGGCATTGCCGACGAGGTTGTGGATCGCCCGTGCCATCGCCCCCGGCCGCACCTTGACCAGCCGCGGCTCCGGCCGGCCGCGGCGGCCGGTCTCGTCGGTGCAGACCACGCGGATCGCGGTGCCGGCCCGCCGGGCGTCGTCGGCGATCGCCTCGGCGAGGGCGAAGGGATCGCTCGGCACGGTCTCCTCCAGCCCGTCGCCGCGGGCGAAGGCGAGAAAGGCCCCGAGCATCCGCTCCATCTGGTCGACGTCCTGGAGCAGGTCGCGGGTCTCCTCGCTCTCCTCCATCAAGGCCAGCGTCAGCTTCATCCGGGTCAGCGGCGTGCGCAGGTCGTGACTGACCCCGGACAACATCTGGGTGCGCTGCTCGATCTGCCGCTCGAGCCGGCTCCGCATCGACAGGAAGGCGGCGCCCGCCCGCCGCACTTCCTCGGCGCCCGAGGGCCGGAAGGGCAGGGTGCGCCCCTTGCCGAAAGCCTCCGCCGCCTCGGCGAGGGTGCGGATCGGCCGGACCTGATTGCGCAGGAAGACGATGGCGATCGCGGTCAGGAGCAGCGACACGAGGATCATCAGCACCAGCAACTGATGCGGGTTCGAGACCGAGAGCCGGTCGCGCGGCACCACCGCCCGCAACACCCCGGCCCTGGTGCGGATGTCGATGGTCGCGACCCGCGAGTCGCTGAGCAGGTCGATGTGCAGCGGTCGCCGGAGCGTGTCGCGCAGGGTATCGACCACCTTCGCCCCGGTGAAGTCGAGCGGCCCGCGCAAAACGCCGCTGCGGAAATTGTCCGACGGCCCGACGTCGAGGGTGAGGTCGAAGGGCAGGCCGAGGCTGTCGACGGCCGCGGCGGTTCCTTGCGGCGTCGCCGCCGACTCGGCGCGATCGGCGGTATAGGCGATCTCGTAGGCGACGCTGCGGGTCATCTGCTCGGTGACGCGCAGGTAGTGGCGCTGGAAGAAGACGAGGCCGACCACCAGTTGCAGCACGACGATCGGCACCAGTAGGATGGTCAGCGCCCGGCCGAAGAGGCTGCGCGGCAGCAAGGACTTGATCGAGGCCATGACGGCGAGGGTTACGCCGCCGGCCCCGCCCGCGCAAGGAACGGCGCGCGCGCAGTGGCGTGGGGTGAACGGCGCGTGAAGTCTGGCGCGCGGGGAAGGACTGCGAGGACAGGATGGCGTCGCCCTTCGACCTGAGCCACGCCCCGCCGGTCGGGGTGCCCGAGCCGCTCGCGCCCGGCCTCCGCGTCCTTACCGCGCCGAACGCCGGGCCGATGACCTTCACCGGGACGCGCAGCTACCTGCTCGGCGAGGAAGCGGTCGCCGTCATCGACCCCGGTCCCGACGATCCCGCCCACCGCGCTGCGCTGCTCGCGGCCCTCGGCGGGGCGCCGGTGGCGGCGGTGCTCGTCACCCACGCCCACCGCGATCACAGCGCCGGCGCCCGGGCCTTCGCCGATGCGGTCGCGGCACCGCTGCTCGCCCACGGCGACCCGGCGGCGGCGCGGAGTCCGGCGATGGCCCGCCTCGCGGCGGAGGGCGGCCTCGGCGGCGGCGAGGGCATCGATGCGGGCTTCGTCCCCGACCGCACGATCCGCGACGGGGCCGTGGTCCGCGGTCCCGGGTGGACGCTGACCGCCCTCGCCACGCCGGGGCACACCGCCGACCACCTGAGCTTCGTCCTGGGAGGAGGGCGGGGCGATCTTCACCGGCGACCACGTGATGGGTTGGGCAACCACGCTGATCTCGCCCCCCGACGGCGACCTCGGCGCCTTCCGCGCCAGCCTCGCGCGCCTCCGCGCCCGGCCGGAGGCAGTCTACTACCCCGGCCACGGCGCGCCGGTCCGCGACCCCGGGCCGCTCGTCGATCATATCCTCGGCCACCGCGCCAACCGCGAGGCCGGGATCCGCGCCGCTCTCGCGCAAGCCCCGGCGACGATCCCGGAACTTGTCGCGGCGCTCTACGCCGGTGTCGATCCGGCGCTGCACGGCGCGGCCGGGCGCAACGTCCTCGCCCACCTCGTCGATCTTCGCGATCGCGATATTGCGGCAGTCGAGGGTGCACCCGCCGCTGGCCGCTGGCGCCTGCGCTGAGGGTCCACCCCTGCGGCCGCCCCGTTAACGAACATGAACGCACAGTAAACGCGCCGGTCAATAGGGTTCAATATCAAGAGCTTGACCCTCTGCGCACGCGTGCGCAGGCACGACCTCCAGGCCCATCGGAGCCCTTTCAAGGGCTCTCTCCGGCGGTTTGTCCTACCGCGTCGCCGTCGAGCGGGACGTGCCCCGGCCGACCGTTCGGCCCCGAAAGCAGGCCGAGCGCGCGATTGAAGGCGCCGGTCTCGCGCACCGCCGCGATCTTCGCGGCCAGCGGCGCCCAGTCGTCGTCGCGGTCGATGGCCGCCCAGAGCGCCTCGACCTCGGCGATCACCATGGTCTGCGCCGGCGCCTCCGCGGCGGGATGAGCGAGGGCCGCCGCGAGGCCGGGCGCCGGGGCGAGGGCACGGAGGTCCTCGATCACCTCGGCCCAGAGCGCAGTCTCGTAGAGGGCGCGGAGCGGGCTCGCCGCGACCCGTCCGGGGATGCCGCCGAGGAGGTCGTGAAAGACCTGCTGCATCGGCGGCGCCGTCTCCTGCATCGCGCCCCAGAAGCGGTGCACCAGCGCCCGCGCCTCGGCCGCGTCGCCGGGCAGGGCGCCGAGGCGCGCAAAGGTCTGCCGGGCAAGCGCGGTCTGGAAACGGTCGGAAAACGAGTCGAACGGCGCCTCGATCGCCGCCCGCGTCGAGAGCGGGATCAGGCATTCGCCGAGCCGGGCAAGGTTCCAGTTCAGCGCCTCCGGCTGGCGGGCGAAGGCGTAGAGGCCGTTGTGGTCGAAGTAGGCGGCGGTGAAGCCGGGCTCGAACCGGTCGAGGAACCGCCACGGGCCGTAGTCGAAACTCTCGCCGGTGATGTTGATGTTGTCGGTGTTGAGCACGCCGTGGACGAAGCCGGCCGCGAACCACTCCGCCCCGAGCCGGGCGACGGCCTCGACGACGCGCTCATAGAAGGCAGCGACGGGATCCGGCCCGGCGGCGGCGTCGGGCCAGTAGTAGGCGATCGAGTGGTCGACGAGGGCGCGGAGCGCCTCGGTCTCGCCGAGGGCGGCGAGGCGCTGGAAGCTCCCGATGCGGATATGGCTGTGGCCAAGGCGCACCAGGACGGACGAGCGGGTCGGCGAGGGCTCGTCGCCGCGGATCAGCGCCTCGCCGGTCTCGACCAGCGAGAAGGTCTTGGAGGTGTAGACGCCAAGCGCCTCGAGCATCTCGGTCGCGAGGATCTCGCGAACCCCGCCCTTGAGGGTCAGGCGACCGTCGGCGGTGCGGCTCCACGGCGTCTGGCCGGAGCCCTTGGTGCCGAGGTCGAGGAGGCGGTCGTCGACGAGGTCGCGCCCCTGCGCGAAGAGAAAGCCGCGCCCGTCGCCGAGGTCGGGGTTGTAGGACCGGAACTGGTGACCGTGATAGCGCAGCGCCAGCGGCTCCGGCAGGCTGCCGGGCAGGGGCTCGAAGCGGCCGAAGTGTCGGACCCAGGCGTCGTCGTCGAGGCCGTCGAGGCCGATCCGCCCGGCCCAGGGCTGGTTGCGGAAGCGGAGGCGGGTCTCGGGAAAGGCGGCCGGGCGCACCGGGTCGAAGAAGGACTCCCCGAGGCGGGCATGGATGGTCTCGGGCCGGAAACGCGCCGTCATGGCGGTGGCATAGGGCCTCGGGATCGCGTCGGCAAGGCGGGACGCCGCGGAACTCCGGATGGCAGGTTGGCGTTTGATCGACATCGGGCGGCTGGAGCCGTCACGAAAAGGATGTCTGGGGAAAGGAAACACCATGACCCGCTTTACCGTATCGACCCTATCCGCCGCCGCGCTTTCGATCGCGCTGTTCGCGGCGCCCGCCTTCTCGCAGGGCTTCACCGACTCCGCGGCCGCCAACCTCGCCAAGCTCGGCGTTCAGGCGCCTGTCGAATCGCTGACCAACGATCAGGTGGCGCAGATTACCAACGTGCTCTCCTCGACCGACACCGACTCGGCCAAGAAGATGCGCATCGAGAACATCCTCGGCACCAACGAGGCCACGGCGACGGGCCGCCTTGGGGTCGCGCAGCTGCGGAGCTCGGCGACGAGCGACCTCGCCAGCCTCGGCATCGACGCCAGCGGCGTCGACATGCTGACGCTGTCGCAGCTCGGTCAGATCCAGAACGTCGTCTCCTCCAACGAGAATCAGGAGCTCAAGAAAAAGCACGTCATGGGCATCCTCGGCAACGAGGCGACCGAGACCGGCACGCTCGGCGTGACGCAGCTTCAGGACTCCGCCGCGGCCGACCTCGCCTCCATCGGCGTCGATACCGAGCAGGTCCAGATGCTGACCATCTCGCAGCTCGGCCAGATCGAGAACATCATGAGTTCGAACGAGACCGACGCGTCCAAGCGCGCGCAGGTCGAGAAGATCCTCGCCGACTGACCGCCCGTCTGGCAGACGCTAAAACTGAAGTGGCCGGCCCCCATCGGGCCGGCCACGCGCGTTTCAGGCGGCGCCGGTCATCCCGTGCAACTGCGCCACCGTGGCGTCGTCGAGGCTGAGAGCGCCAGCGAGTTCGCGGAGATAAGCCTTCTCGGCCTCGGTGTCGGAGTTGATCGCGAGGAGCGAAGCGGCGTAGACCTGCGCGGCCTGCGCCTTGCCACGCACCTGTGCGACGAGCGCACCGATATCGAGCGGCGCGGCCATCTGCTCCAGAACGAACTGCTTCTCGTCGGGGGTCACGTCCCCGAGCTTGCCGACGATCTTCTGCATCTCGGCCTGATCGATGGTGCCGTCGGCCTTGGCCGCGCTGATCATCGCCGCGAGCACCAGCCGCTCGCTGTCCGGCCCGGTCACCGCGCGGACATCGTCCTCGCGGACCGGCGTCTCTGCCGCGGGCGCCCCGGCGCGGCCGGCCTGGGCGTTGCGGAGCGCGCTCAGCGCCAGCGTGCCGAGCACCGCCATCGCCCCGCCCTTCGCCGCGCCGCCGAGCCCGCCGCCGAGCAGCGCCCCGGCGATCGCGCCGATCCCGCCGACCTGCGCGCCCGAGAGGGTGCCGACCTGATCCTTGCGCAGGAAGTCCCCCGCCTTGCCGGAGAGGCCACCGGCGCTCTGCTGCAGGCTGGACGTGTCGATGCCGGCCTTGCCGAGCGCGCCCTGCAGCTGCCCTAGAATTGACTCGAAGCCGGAGCCGCCCGTCCCGAGGTTGCGCGCGGTGTTCTGCACGCGCGCGTTCGGCTGGCCCTGCCCGCCGAGACCCTGCTGCATGAGCTGTCCGAGAATGTCGCCGAAGCCCATCGTCATCTCCCCCTTGCCACCGCGCCCCACCGGCCCGGCTTCCTCCGGGCGATTGCTAGCAGAGCCCGCCCGCCCGTGAAAGCATTGCCGGCGGCGGCATCGCCGGCCGGTTCGAGGACGCCCCCGGACGAGCGCGGCGTCGAGCGGGAAAGGTTCATGTCCCGGACCCCACTGCGCCCCCGCCGTCAGGAAGCTCGGCGAGAGGATCGGACCGATACCGGATCACGCCGTCATGGTCGTGATCGCAGAACATTCCGCCCTGAAACGACTCGGAGACGGCGGTTTCCGGCGGCGACGTGGCCGCACCGGGCGCTCCGAAATCGTCGATCCGGTCCTGCGGTGCATAGCCCAGCGCCTCGGCGACCGAATTGTCCCACCAGCCGTCATCCCGCCGCGAAATGCCGTAGACCACGGTCGCGTCGACTTGCGGATGGGTCAGCCCGATCCGCACCAGTTGCGCCAGATCGCGGGCGCTGATCCACACGTGGAGCGCGCGCCGGGTTTCGGGCCGTCCCAGCGCGTTGCCGATCCGGATCGACAGCGACCGGATCCCCGACTTGTCCCAGTAGAGGCCGGCGACCAGCTCGCCCCAGCATTTCGACAGGCCGTAGGTGCCGTCCGGGCGCATCGGCATGTCCGGCGACACGACCTGATCACGGGGATAGAAGCCGGTGGCGTGATTGCTGGACGCCACGACCACGCGCCGGATTCCGTTCAGGCGGGCGGCCTCGTAGAGGTTCCAGGTGCCAAGGCAATTCACCTGCAGAATGTCCTCGACCGGACGGTCGCTGGGATAACCGGCCAAGTGGATCACGGCATCGGCTCCGGCCAGCGCCCGCGTCAGGGCCGGCAGGTCGGTCACGTCGCAGACCACGGCCGTCTCGTTCGGCGCAAGCTGCGTCTCCTCCACCAGGTCGAGAACGACGACCTGGGCGAACTCCGCCGACATGGCCGCGCGCAGCGACCGGCCGACCCGCCCGGCACCTCCGGTCACGACGACGCGGGTTGCTGTCAGGCTCATCTCTCGACTCCCTTGAACTTCCTGCGCGGGGCCGCAAGCACGTGGCCCTTCATCAACCACCCAGCGGCATCGGCATCCCGCGCCCTAGGCCGCAACGACGGCCGATATGCACGTCCTTGACCTGCTGCATCCGCGCGCGGCTTGGTTGCAGGGCGCAAGGTCACGACAGGTTCATGCCGGTCCTGATATGGCGCTGCACCTGATGCTGCAAGGCGGAGCGATACCGGTGTTGGTCGCGGCAGCGACGTCTTCCAAGCGAGGATCGTCGGCGGAGATGCCCGCGCGAGACGATGACACCATCCTCGCGCACCCGCTCCAGCGCCGCGCGCACCACCGGCGGGACACACCGCTGATTTCGCCCAGGCGCATTGCGGGCCTGAACCTATGGGTTGGATTCTCATCCCTCACCTGCCAATGATTGCCAACGCTTACTGAAAAAAATGACGCCGAAGGTGGGTGGCTCGATCGCCCGACCGACGGTTCCGGGAGGAAAAAAATGAGCTTTGACGGGAAGACCGAGCGCGGACGGCTGAGCCGTCGCACCTTCATGGGCACGACCGCAACTCTTGCCGGCCTGGCGCTGATGCCGCGCCGCGCGTTCGCCGCCGGCAAGGAGGCGCCGGACCTCGCCGCGATGGCCGCGGACGGAAAGCTGCCGGCACTGGCCGACCGGTTGCCCGAGAATCCGATGGTCGTCACCCCGCTCGAGAAGACCGGCAGCTATGGCGGTGTGTGGCGGCGCGGTCTGCGCGGCAGTTCCGACCATAACGGCATCCTGCGCTGCGTCGGCAACACCGGCCTGACCCGCTGGGATATCGACTTCACCCATGCCGAGCCGAACGTGGCCGCAAGCTGGGACGTCAGCGACGACGCCACGACTTATACGTTCCACCTGCGCAAGGGGATGAAGTGGTCTGACGGCGAACCCTTCACCGCGGATGACATCGTCTTCTCGATCGAGGACTGCGTCAAGAACTCCGAGCTCTACAGCTCGGTCCCGTCGGTCCTGACCTCGGGCGGCAAGCCCTGCACGGTGACGAAGATCGACGACCAGACCGTCGAGTTCAAGTTCGAGGCGCCCTACGGCCTCTTCCTCGAACAGCTGGCGACCCCGCTGGGCCAGCATCCGACGCTGTTCTGCAAGCACTACGCCAGCCAGTTCGTGCCGAAATACAACGACAAGCTGGACGACATGGTAAAGGCCGAGGGCCTGACCAGCTGGGCTGATCTGTTCCGGGCCAAGAACGGCGATATCGAGATCCCGTCGCGCTGGTCGAACCCGGAAAAGCCGGTCATCGACCCTTGGGTCATCGACGAGCCCTATGTCGGCGGCGCCACGCGGGTCACGGTCAAGCGGAACCCCTATTTCTGGCAGGTCGATACCGAGGGCAATCAGCTGCCCTATCTCGACGGGATCAATTTCGGCATCAGCCAGGATGTCGAATCGCTGATGCTCGACGTGATCTCGGGCAAGATCGACTTGCAGGAGCGGCATATCAACTCGCTCAACAACAAGCCGGTCCTGTCGGAGAATACCGAAAAAGGCGACTATCACCTGATGGAACTGGTGCCGTCGGCGGCGAACGTCTGCTCGATCTATGTGAACATGTGCCACAAGGATCCGGCGATGCGGGAGATCTTCGCCAACAAGGACTTCCGCGTCGCGCTGTCGCTCGCCATGGACCGGCCCGAGGTCATCGACCTCATCTATCTCGGGCAGTCCGAACCCTACCAGACCGGCCCGCGCCCGACGCATCCCTGGTACTACGAGAAGATTTCGCGCCAGTATACCGAGCGCGACGTGGATCAGGCCAATGCGCTGCTCGACGGGATGGGACTGGACAAGAAGGACAGCTCCGGGATGCGGCTGCGCTCCGACGGGCAGAAGCTGTTCTTCTCGGTCGATGTCATCCCGACGCTCTATCCCGAGCTGGTCGACGTTCTGGAGCTGATGAAATCCTACTGGGCCGAGGTCGGCATCGACATCAAGGTGAACTCGATCGAGCGCGCCCTCTACTATTCGCGCGGCGATGCGAACGACCATGACGCGCAGGTCTGGCCGGGGCCGGGGGACTCGATCCGATGTTCGATCCGCGCGACTACTTCGCGATGCACACCCAGGGCTCGCGCTACGCGGTGCCATGGGCGCAATGGTATGTGTCGAACGGCACCCAGGGCGAAGAGCCCCCGGAAAGCCAGAGGGAGCGGATGAAGCTCTACGATCAGGCCAAGTCCACCGTCGATCTGGAGGAGAGGGCGAAGCTGATGCACCAGGTGTTCGAGCTCGCGGCCGATGCCTACGAGGTCATCGGCGTCTGTCTCGGCGTCAACACCTTCGGCATCTGCCGGAACAACTTCTTCAACACGCCCAAGCAGGAACCGGACAGCTGGACCTATCCGAACCCGGCGCCGGCGCTGCCGCAGCAATTCTCCTTCGAGAGCTGATCCCTCATCGGGCGGCCCGGAGACGGGCCGCCCCTCCTGTCGGTTTGCCGGGACACCGAGATGCTTCGCTTCATCGCCATGCGGGTGCTCTGGATGATCCCGTCGCTGTTCGCGGTCAGTTTCCTGGCCTTCGTCCTGATTCAGCTTCCGCCGGGCGATTTCGTCACCAACTACGTCGCCACCCTGGCGGCCTCGAACGAGATCGTCGACCAGCAGGCCGCCGACGCCCTGCGCGAACGGTTCGGTCTGGGCGATCCGCTGCTGTTTCAGTACGGCAAGTGGATCTGGGGCATCCTCACCCGGGGCGATTTCGGCATTTCGTTCGAATGGCAGCAGCCGGTCAGCGACCTGATCTGGGAACGGATGGCGCTGACCCTGACCCTGACGCTGGCGACGCTGGTCGCCACCTGGGCAATCGCGCTGCCGATCGGCATCTTCTCGGCGGTCCGCAAGTACACGATCGGCGACTATATCGTCACCATGATCAGCTTTCTGGGCCTCGCGATCCCGTCCTTCCTGCTGGCGCTGGTGCTGATGTATATCGCCGTCGTCGAGTTCGGGCAGGATGTCAGCGGCCTCTTCTCGGACCAGTATCAGACCGCGCCGTGGAGCTGGGCCAAGGTCGTCGACCTGCTGCACCATTTGTGGATTCCGGTCATCATCCTGGCAGTCTCGGGCACCGCCAGCCTGATCCGGGTGATGCGCGCCAACATGCTGGACGAGATCAACAAGCCCTATGTCACCACCGCCCGCGCCAAGGGCCTGTCGGAATTCCGGCTCCTGATGAAGTACCCGGTGCGGATCGCGCTCAATCCCTTCATCTCGACCATCGCCTGGCTTCTGCCGAACCTGGTGTCCGGCTCGATCGTCGTGGCCATCGTGCTGAACCTGCCGACCGCGGCCCCGCTGCTGCTGCAATCGCTGCTGGCGCAGGACATGTATCTGGCCGGGGCGTTCGTGCTTCTGATCTGCGCGCTGACGCTGGTCGGCGCGCTGGTCAGCGACATTCTGCTGGCGCTGGCCGATCCGCGCATCCGGCTGGCATAGGAAAGCGCGAATGTCGGACATGATGCTGGAAGACCCGGTTCTGCCGCCGCCCCGTGCGGCGGTGGCCTCGCAATCCAAGCTGATCTGGTGGGCCTTTCGCAGGCACCGGCTGGCGATGGCGGGACTGGTGGTCGTGATCGTCCTCTACGTCATCGCGGCGGTGCCGGGCTTCTTCGCCATCAACGATCCGTCCGCGCAGAACGCCCGCACGCCGTTCCATCCGCCCGAGGCGATCCAGTTCCGGGGACCGGACGGCTTTGGCCTGCATTTCGTCCCGTCGAAGCTCAAGCGCGACCCCGAGACGCTCGCGGCCATTTACGTGCCGGAGCCGGAGAAGGCGGTGAAACTCGTCTTCTTCGGCCGGGGCTTCAGCTATCGTCTGCTGGGCCTGATCGAGACCGACCGCCACATTCTCGCGTCGGCCGACCCCAAACAGCCCTTCTTTGCGTTCGGAACCGATCGGCTGGGTCGCTGCGTCTGGAGCCGGATCATGCAGGGGGCGCAGATCTCGCTGTCGATCGGACTGGTGGGGGTGGCGTTCTCGCTGATCATCGGCGTCGTGCTGGGCGGGATCTCCGGCTATTTCGGCGGCCGGATCGACTTTGCGATCCAGCGGGTCGTCGAATTCGTGCTGGCGCTGCCGACGATCCCGATCTGGCTGGCGCTGGCGGCGGCGCTGCCGCAGGGCTGGCCGGCGGCAGCGCAATACATGATGATAACCATCATCCTGTCCCTGACCGGCTGGGCGCATCTCGCCCGTGTCGTCCGGGGCCGGTTCCTGTCGCTGCGGACCGAGGAATTCGTCTCGGCCGCCCGGCTCGACGGCTGTTCCGAAGGACGGATCATCTTCCGCCACATGCTGCCCAGCTTCATGAGCCATATCATCGCCTCGATCACGCTGGCGATCCCGGCGATGATCCTGGCCGAAACCTCGCTCAGCTTCCTCGGTCTCGGGCTGCAACCTCCGACGATCTCCTGGGGGGTGCTGCTGCGCGAGGCGCAGAACGTGCGCTCGATCGCCACCGCGCCCTGGCTCTTCGCACCCGGAGGGGCGGTGGTGCTGGCGGTCATGGCGCTGAACCTTCTGGGCGACGGGCTGCGGGACGCCGCCGACCCCTACAACAAGTAGGACCGATCCCCGGATGCCCGACCCCCTGTCCGCGCCGCCAACGACCGACGATCCGGTTCTGGAGGTGCGCGATCTCGTCACCTATTTCCCGGTGCGCAACGGCATCGTGAAGGCAGTCGACGGGGTTTCCTTCACCGTCCGGCCCGGTCAGACGCTCTGCATCGTGGGCGAGTCGGGGTCGGGAAAGAGCGTCACCGCCCGCTCGATCCTCCAGATCGTCGATGCGCCCGGCCGGATCATGTCGGGCGAGATGATCTTTCGTCACGCCGATGGCGCGACCGTCGATCTGGCCCGTCTGGGCGCCCGCGGCCGCGCCATCCGGCGGATCCGCGGCAATGACATCGCGATGATCTTTCAGGAGCCGATGTCGTCGCTGTCGCCGGTCCACACGATCGGCGATCAGATCATGGAGGTTTTGCGCCTGCATCTGCGGATGACGAAGAAGCAGGCGCGCGCCCGGACCATCGAGTTGCTGGCCGAAGTGGAGATACCGACGCCCGACAAGGCGATCGACCGCTATACGTTCGAGTTCTCGGGCGGGATGCGGCAGCGCGCGATGATCGCCATGGCGCTGGCCTGCAACCCGCGCCTGCTGATCGCGGACGAGCCGACGACGGCGCTGGATGTCACCACCCAGGCCGAGGTGCTCGACCTCATCAAGCGGCTGAAGGACCGGCATGGCAGCGCGGTCATCTTCATCACCCACGACATGGGCGTGGTGGCCGAGATCGCCGACGACGTTCTGGTCATGTATATGGGCAAGGTGATGGAAACGGGCGACGTGGATACCATCTTCCACCGCCCGCAGAACGCCTACACCCGGCGCCTGATCGATTCGGTCACGCGGCTCCAGCGACCGTCCGATCTGCGCGCTGCCCGCGCCCCGGTGCCGCCGGAGCGCAAGCCGGTGCTCGAGGTCCGAAACCTCTGCATGGACTTCGCGACCCTGCGGGCGGTGAACGATGTCAGCTTCGAGGTGCGACCCGGCGAAACGCTGGGCATCGTGGGCGAAAGCGGGTCAGGCAAGACGACGATGGGGCGCTGCATCGTGCGGCTCCTCGATCCGGCATCGGGACAGATCCTCTATCGCAAGCCCGATGGCGAGGTGATCGACCTCGTTCCCGCGAAGGGTCCGGCGCTGAAGGCGATGCGCCGCGAGGTGCGGATGGTGTTCCAGGATCCGTTCGGATCGCTCAACCCGCGGATGACCGTCGCCCAGATCATCGCGGAGCCGCTTCTGGTCAACGGGATCGCGCGGGGGCGCGATCTGGACGAGCGGGTATCGCGCCTGATGGAGCAGGTCGGGCTGGACGCGTCCTGGCGCGAGCGCTATCCGCATGCCTTCTCGGGCGGCCAGCGCCAGCGGATCGGCGTCGCGCGCGCGATCGCGCTGAAGCCCAAGGTGATCGTGGCGGACGAGGCGACATCGGCGCTGGATGCCTCGCTCCGCTTCCAGGTGCTCGACCTGTTGCTGAACCTCCAGGACGAACTGGGTCTGGCCTATGTCTTCATCAGCCACGATATCGGCGTGATCCGCTATCTCTGCGACCGGGTCGGCGTCATGTATCGCGGCAAGCTGGTCGAGATCGGCGAGACCGAGCAGGTCGTCACCGCCCCGGCCCATGCCTATACCAAGGCGCTGATCTCGGCGGTTCCCTGGCCCGACCCGAACCGCCGCGGCATCCACAAGCGTCACCGCTATGTCGAAGAGGCCTGAGGGACCGTCATGAAGATCACCGGGATCCGCACGTTCCTGATGCATGTCGGCCAACCGCCGGCATCGGGCTATGCGACCGATACCCCCAAGGGCCAGCCTTTCGGCGCGGAAGGCAGGAAGCACGGGTTCCGCAACTGGCTGTTCGTCAAGATCGACACCGATGCGGGCATCACCGGGATCGGGGAGTGCTCGGGCTGGCCGCGGGTGCTGCAGACGGCGGTACAGGATCTGGCCGACCTTCTCGTCGGCGAAGACCCGATGCATATCGAGAAACTGTGGCAGAAGATGCAGGTGGCGATCATGGGCCACGGGATGCTCGGCACCGTCGGCGGCGGGGCGATGACCGGGATCGACATGGCGCTCTGGGACATCAAGGGCAAGGCGCTGGGCGTGCCGGTCTGGCAGCTTCTGGGCGGCAAGATCCGCGACCGGGTCCGCATCTACTCCCATGCGAACACCGCCGAGGTCGCGCTGTCCGCCAAGGCGCGCGGCATCACGACGATCAAGTGCGGCGGCGTTTCGGACCCGGTGCGCAAGGTAGCGGAACTGCGCGACGCGGTTGGCGCGGATGTCGATATCGCCATCGACCTGCACGGCCCGCCCTGGCTGACCCCGGCCGATGCGGCCCGTCTGGCGCGGGCGCTGGAACCCTACGACCTTCTCTGGATCGAGGATCCCGTGGCGCCCGAGAACCTGTCCGGCTACCGGCGTATCCGCGACGCGGCGCATGTGCCGCTGGCGGCGGGCGAGCGTCACGCGACGATCTTCGGCACCCGCGAGTTGATCGAGGAAGAGCTGATCGACATCGTCCAGCCCGATACCGGCCGCGCCGGAGGGCTGACCCAGATGAAGAAGATCGCCGCGATGGCCGAGGCGCATCACATCATGGTCGCGCCCCATTCCGGCTCCCTCGGGCCGGTGGCGGAGTATGCGGCCCTGCACCTGCTGGCGGCGATCCCGAACGGTCTGATCCTCGAACGGCTGGAAGACGACTGGCCCGAGCGCCGCAACATCATCCGGCCCCACCCCGAGCAGTCCGAAGGCTTCCTGACGGTCCCCGACGCGCCGGGCCTCGGCTGCGACATCGACGAGGCGCTGGTCGCCCGCTATCCCAGTCAGGGAAATTCCGGCATCCCCCCCGAAGAGGGCAACCGCAGCTGGGCGCCCGGCACCTGGCCCGAGCATGTCTATGTCCAGAGCCGCACCGGCCGCCGCCGCTACTTTTCCCCCGAAACACCTGAAGCCCGAGACAGCATGAAAATCGACCGGATGCGGGTCTACATGACCCACGACAAGGACCGGCCCCGCGTGGTTGTCGCGCTCGACACCGATGACGGGCTGACCGGCTGGGGCGAGTGCTACAATCACGGGCCCGACAAGGCGCTGCCGGCGGTGCTCGATTACCTGATGCTGTTTCTCCAGGGCGAGGATCCGACCCGGGTCGAGCATCTGGTG
Source organism: uncultured Alphaproteobacteria bacterium (assembly GCA_963798235.1). GTDB lineage: Bacteria > Pseudomonadota > Alphaproteobacteria > Rhodobacterales > Rhodobacteraceae > Amaricoccus. The sequence continues at coordinate 200,301 of CAWCSN010000003.1, forward strand.
AACCTGATGATCCAGCAGGCCCGCTTCCCGCCGGGCGCGCTGGGTCTGGCCGCGATCTCGGCGCTGGATCATTGCCTCTGGGATATCGCGGCCAAGGCGCTGAACGTGCCGGTCTACCAGCTTCTGGGAGGGCGGGTCCGCGACCGGGTCAAGGTCTATTCCGGCGTCTACACCGCGCCGGACGTGCCCCGCGCGAAGGACGAACTCGACCGGCTGAACGCCGACTGGGGGTTCACGGCCTTCAAGCTCAGCCCCTGGCGGATCGACATGCACGCGAACCGCTGGGGCGAGGTGGTGCGCGCCTCGGCCGACTATTTCCGGGGCCTGCGCGAGACCCTCCGCAGCGACTACGAGATCGCCTTCGACGCCCATGCGAAGATCTTCGAGCCGGTGCAGGCCCGGCAACTCGGCAACGCGCTGGCCCCCTATGATCCCTTGTTCTTCGAGGAACCGCTCCGGCCCGAGAACATCCCGGTCTGGGGCGTGCTGAAGCAGGGGCTCCAATGCCGACTGGCCACCGGGGAATCGCTCTACAACCGCTTCGAGTTTCTCGAACTGCTCAAGGCCAACGGCGCCGACATCGTGCAGCCGGACATCTGCGTCGTCGGCGGCCTGTCCGAGATGCGCCGGATCGCCACGCTGGCCGAAGCGCATTACGTCACCGTGGCCCCGCACAACCCGATGGGGCCGCTGGCGACGGCGGTGAACGTGCATTTCTCTGCCGCCTGCCAGAACTTCTCGATCCTCGAATACCGCCTGCCGGAAGGCCCGGTCTATGTCTATGGCGGCACCGAGGTGGAGACGCGGACCGAGGCCGCGCGCTATGTCGCCGACCCCTATCTGCCGAAGGACGGCTATCTGGAGCTGCGCCCCGACCGGCCCGGCTGGGGCGTCGAGATGGACGAGGACTACATGGCCCGCGAAGGCTATGTCCACTGGCAGCGCCGGGTGCCGAAGCGGCCGGACGGATCCTACGCCTTCGCCTGACCCGCGGGCACCGCGCCGAAGCGGGAGACCGGCGCACCGGCGATGCCCGGGTCCGCCTCGACGCAGTAGAGACCGCCGCTTTCGCTCCTGCCGCCGCGTTCCGTAGTGAGCGAGGTGAGATAGAGCACCCTCAGATCGTCCCCGCCGAAGCAGGGCATGGTCGGCGCAAGGATATCGAGGTCGATCCGTTCCAGCAGCGCACCGTCCGCGCCGATCCGGTTGAGACAGCCCGCCGACACCCCCGCCGACCAGTAGATGCCCTCGGCATCGCAGGCGCCCCCGTCCGGGCGGCCCGTCCGCTTCGGCGAACCGCCTGACCTCGCGGCGACCGGAGGCCGTGCCGCTGGCAGAATCGAAATCCCAGGCCCAGAGCACCGTCTGCCGGCTGTCGGAATGAAACATGGTCCCGGCATCCGCCGACCAGGCGAGACCGTTCGACACCGTCAGGCCATCGACCACCTGCCGCACGCCGCCATCCGGCGCGATCCGGTAGAGCGCCGCGTTCGGCCCCTTGTCGGCCGTGTCGTCCATGCTGCCGACCCAGAAGGCGCCGTCCGGCCCGACCTTTCCGTCGTTCAGGCGGTTGCCCGGCCGGTCCGGCTCTGGCCGCGCCAGATCCTCGAGGCGGCCGGTGCCGGGATCGAAGAGCGCAACGCGCGACCGCAGGGCGACGACGATCCGTCCATCTGCGGCCAGTCCGCAGCTGCCGATGGACTCGGGCATCTCCCATCTCTCGACGCGACCGTCGCCGGATGGAACCGGAACAGCGCCGGTGCCAGGATATCCACGAAGACCAGCGTGCCCGTATCGTCGTCCCAGACCGGAGACTTCGCCGACCCGAAGGTCGAGGTCGAGGCACCGGCGAAGGCTTGTACGCCGCTTCTCCATGCCCACCCCCGTCACGCCCGGCCGCGCTGGCGCCGCTGGCGGTCCAGCAATCCCGCGATATAGCCATAGCTGAAGGCGAAGGCCGTCCCCAGCGGATCGCGTCCATCCATCTGCGGCGCGTGATCGGGCATGATCATCCCGCGATAGCCCCCGTCGGCAAGCGCATCGACCACCGCCGGAAGGTCGACATCGCCCTCGTCGGGAAAGACCTCGGCAAAGGACAGCTTGCGGCCGCGGATATTGCGCAGATGGACGTTGAACACCTTGCCGGTCGAGACGAACCTTCGCGTGATCTCCGGCACGTCCGACACGTCGTCCAGCATCTCGGCGACCGTGCCGACGCAGAAGTTCAGTCCGTGGATCTCGCTCTTGCGGGTCTCGATGAACCGCGCGAGCCCATCGACGGTTCCAAGAACGCGGGTGACCCCCATGTAGCCCGGCGGCGTGTAGGGGTCATGCGGATGACAGGCGAGCCGGACGCCCGCCGCCTCGGCCGCGGGAACGACACGGGCGAGGAAATAGTCGATCCGGCTCCAGATTTCGTCCTCGCTGACGGTTCCCGCCGGTCCCGGGGCCTGCTGCTGGTCCATCCTGTCCCACCGGAAGGCCGAATTGCGCACGCCGCCCCGCCCCGGCTCGTCGGCGCTGCGCGGGATGCCGATATAGTTGAAGTTGTATTTCACCGCCGGGATGCCCGCCTTGCCGCAGGCCGCGATGATGGCGCAGATGGCGTCGATCTGCCGGTCGCGGTCGGGCCCCGCGGTCATGATGTCCGGCATCTGCGCCTTCGGCAGAGGCTTCGAGGGCAGCGGAATCTGGATCATGTCGAGGGTCAGGCCGAAGGACTCGATCCGCTTGCGATGCGCGGTCAGCGCCTCGACGTCCCAGTTCCGCCAGTCGCTTTCGGGATCGGCGCAGACATGATCGACGCCAAGCTGCTTCATCACGACAAAATCGGCATCGTCCCGCGCGGGCAACTGCGTTCCCAGATACACGTCCATCCTCCTGATCTTGCGGGAAGACTAGCCGGGTCGTCGCAGTGAATCGAGACGAAAGACGCGCGTCCCGGGCCCGCCCACCGCTCATCGCCGCCAGTTGCGCGCCCTTCGCATCGCACCGCCGAAGAAAGTGCGCCCAGCGTCCGGCAAGGTCGGGATCACCCCGCCGTGTGGGAGCGCGGCGCGGATGTATGTTCCATTAGGCGCTTGCCGGCGGAGTGTGGAGCGCCTGGAGCGAGGCTCGGAAAGGTGGCCGCTGCCGGATCGGAGCGAACAGATCAGGGCCAAAAGTTGAAACGTGCTGCCGCGCGACCTGAGATCAGCAGACAAAGGGCCCGCAAAGGCATCGGGAAAATGGCGCGGTTGACGGGGCTCGAACCCGCGACCTCCGGCGTGACAGGCCGGCACTCTAACCGACTGAGCTACAACCGCGCATTTCGACATGGCACCGCAGGTCCGGTGCCGGTCACGGGGCGGTTTCTAGGGGACCGTCACCGGGGCGTCAAGCGGATTCCCGCGGGTCTCGGGGTCGTTGACCTGCTCCGCGGCGGAGCAGCCAGGGGCAGGCCGCGAGCCCGACCAGCCCGAGAAAAACCGATACCGGGGGAGAGAGGCAGGCGATGGTGATGGCAACGCGGCCCCGCGCGCCGCGCCCCGGGGCGGCCGCGGCCGAGGCGGACCGCTTCCGCCCCAAGGGAGAGCGGTCGCGAACGAAAAGGCCCTCCGGCTCGCGCCGGAGGGCCCTGCCTTGGGGCTCCCGCCAACTCAGTTCGAGGGTGCCACCAGCCCGAGCGTGTCGCGGATGGTGAAGAAGAGATCGGTCTGGTCGGTCAGGCCGCTGACGTTGGCGGCACCGGGACCGAAGGCCGCGATGCGGAGCTGGGCGCCGGTGTGCTCCTGGTCGGTCGCGTCGTCGGAGTTGCCGTAGCTGATCGACATCACGGTGCCGTCCGCGGTCTTCACCGCCTGGGTGAGACCCGGCGCCTTGACGTCGTTGCCGATGATCTGGCTGGCATGGGCGTGGTCGGCGGTCACGATGACGAGGGTGTTGCCGTCGGCGCGCGCGAAGGTCAGCGCCGCCTGCACCGCCTCGTCGAGGTCGACGGTCTCGCCGATCTGGCCGCAGGGGTTGGCGGCATGGTCCTGCTTGTCGATCGAGGCGCCCTCGACCTGCAGGAAGAAGCCCTTGTCGGAGACGCCTCAGCAGGTCGATCGCCTTCGTCGTCATCTCCGCCAGCGTCGGTATCCCGGCGGTGCGGTCCGGGTTCGGCTCGCAGGCGACCGCCGGCTGATCGACGTTGCCGTGGTGGGTCGCCTGCGGGCCCTTCCAGCGGATCGGCATGTTGCCGGGGGCGAACAGGCCGAGCAGCGGCTGGGCGTCATTGGCGCCGTTGATCCCCTGCAGCTGGTCGAGGGTCTCGACGATCTGGTAGCCGCGCGCCCGTGGCCTGCTCGACGAGGGTCTTGCCCTTCCACTCGCCGGCACGGGCGGTATCGTCGAAGTACTTGCGCCCGCCGCCGAGCGTCACGTCCGGTCGCGTCGCAAGGAGCTGTTCGGAGATCGAACCGAGACCGCCGTTCTCCAGCGCCTCGGAGGGGCACTTCTCGGCGGTCGAGGTCGGGTCGTAGCACTTGCGGCCGCTGACGTGGGCGACCTGCACCGCAGGGGTCGCGTCCTGGATCTCGGCGGTCGAGACGTCGCCGGTGGCGAGGCCGGCCGCCTTGGCGAGTTCGAGCAGTGTCCGCTGCGGCTTGCCGTCGATGTCGACGGAGATCGCGCCGTTGAAGGTCTTCGTCCCGGTCGCCCAGGCCGAGCCGGAGGCCGCGGAGTTGGTCACGTAGATCGGCTTGCCGTCCTTGCCGAGCGCGTAGTGGGTGTACTGCCCGGTGACCGGCAGGGCGTCGATGCCCTTGAACGCCGCGCCGGCGCCGAGGGCGACGTTGCGGGCGATGGTGATCTCCGAGTCGCCCATCCCGTCGCCGATCAGCAGGATGACGTTCTTCGCAGGGCCATTCTTGATCTCGGCGCGGAAGGCGTCGGTGATGTCGCCGGAGAGACGCCGGGCGCCGCCATTGGTGGCGAGAGCGCCGGCATGGCTGCGGTCGAAGAGGGCGTCGTCGGCAGACTGCGCCTCAGCCGTGCCCATGCCGAGGCAGAGCACCGGAAGGGCGGCAAGGCAGGTCGAGAGAAGGCGGGAGCGGTTCGCGGTCATGGGGGTCCACTTTTCCGTTTGCGTCACTGGCGCGGCTCGCCGCCCTTGAGCGAAGCGAGGCGCGTCGGGGGCGAGCTACGCCCGCGCCGTGACGGCTGGACGAAGGAGACGCGACAATACCGTGAAGGCGGACCGGAGCCGCGGTCAGAGGCTCCGCGCGTGGCGGCGCAGCCAGCCGACGAAGGCCCTCAGCGGCGGCCGCATCACCCCCGGCCGATGGACGATGTAATAGCCGAGGCCGGGGTGGTCCTCCTCGAACAGCACCGACAGCCGCCCGGCGTCGATGTCGCGCTCGACGTTGACCCGCGTCGACAGCGACACCCCGTCGCCGTTGCGCACCGCCTCGAGCACCATGTGGCCGGGCAGAGTGGGTCAGCGAGTCCCCGCGCGGCGCCACCACCCCGTGGTCGCGCATCCAGTTCGACATCTCGCTGGTGCCGAGTTCCTGCAGCCACGGGAACCCGAGCACGTCCCGGGGCTCCGCGATCCGGCGCCCCGCGATCAGCGCCGGTGCGGCGACGAGCACCATCGACGTCGGCACCAGCAGCTCGCTGTCGAGCCCGCGCCACGGCCCGCGCCCGAAGCGGATGGCGAGGTCGATGCCGCCCGGCGCCAGCTCGATGACCTCGGCGGTCGGGTTGACCATCAGCTCGACCTCGGGGTGCTCGACGCGGAACTCCGACAGCCGCGGCATCAGCCAGCTGATCGCGAAGGCCGAGGTCGTCGTCACCTGCAGCGGCCGCCAGCCGTCGCTGCCGGTCACTTCCTCGACGGCGCGCTCCATGGTCAGGAAGGCGCCCTGCAGCGCCGCGGCCAGCCGCTCGCCCTCCGGCGTCATCGCACCGCGGCGGTCGCGAAGGATCAGCGAGACCCCGAGCCGGTCCTCGAGCGCCCGCACCTGCTGGCTGACGGCGGCGTGGCTGACGTTCAGGGCTTCGCCGGCGCGGGTGAAGCTGCCGTTCTCGGCAAGGGCCGTAAACGCGCGCAAGGCGCTGAGAGAGGGCAGGGTCCGCCAATCCATTCGAAAACACCGTGGCTACGTCATCAAATACTACCTGACTTGCACGCCGCCCGGCACCGGGTCAATCCGGCAGCGAGCATCGCTCCCGGATCACTCGCCCGTGATCAAACTGTGATGTAAGTTTTAATTACACTTACGATTTTTTCCTGCGTGGCGGCCGAAGGGGCAGAAGCCTATATAATTCAACACAAAGGACGCTACCGGGAAGGACCGGACCCATGCTGGAAATCTACGCCAAGACTTTCATGATCGCAACCTGCACGGACCGGCCCGCGATGGCTGGCGTGCGGTCGGGAGAGCCCGTTCGAGCCGGCGCCCGTCCCGGCTGGCTTGCGGAAACGTGGCGCCGCCTGCTGGCGCGCGGCGCCTGACGGAAGCGGAGGACATCGGATGACCACCTTCGAAGTCCTGTCGGACCAGCCGGGCGCGGCCGCGAGCCAGCCCGGCCGCCTCGTCGCCTGGCTGGGGCTGGGACTCTCGGGCTCGGCGTCGGGCTCGGCCGCCTTCGCCACGGCGGACGCGGCCTCCGCACCCTCGACGACCGGCTGCTCCGCGACATCGGCCTTACCCGCGGCGAGGCAGAGGCCCTCTCCCGCTGAATTGAACCGCGTAAATCGCCAGTCCAACCGCGAATAACCGCTCCCAAGCAGCTACGCCTACGTCGGCGGGTCCGGCCCCGGCACGGTGTCGACGCTCGCGCTGCTCTCGCTCGGCGCCCATCCCAGCGTGTCGCTGACCTTCGAAGACGATCGCGCTCTCGCCGCGATCCCGCTGCCGGCACCGGCGTGGATGCTCGTCGCGGCCTTCGTCGGCCTCGGCTGGGTCAGCCGTCGCGGCGTGCTCGCCGCCGCCTAGGCGGCGCTCAAGCAGGCCAGACTCGGTCCCACAGCTCCCTTGCAACGCCCGCTGCCCGGCCACATTGATCCAAGGATCACCGGCTTTCGGAAAGGGACGAATCGTGGGGGCGGAGAAGGCGCGTTGCGCGGTCTGCGGGCAGGACACGCCCATCGCCGAGCTTCGCCCGATCGCGACGCTCGGCCCCGGCATCCTCGCCGCGATCCGCGCCGAACACGGCACCCTCCCCGACAGCGGGTCGATCTGCCGCGCCGACCTCGGCCGCTTCCGCCGCCACTACGTCGAATCCATGCTCGAGGCCGAGCGCGGCGAGCTCGGCGCCCTCGACCGCGAGGTGCTGGCCAGCCTCGAGGCCGGCGCGACCATCGCCGAGAACGTCGCCGCCGGCTGGGACGGCGATCGCTCCCTCGGCGAGCGCGCGGCCGACGGCATCGCCGAGTTCGGCGGGTCATGGACCTTCATCCTCAGCTTCGGCGTGGTGCTGGTCGTCTGGATGGCCCTCAACGTCAGCGGCCTCTTCCGCCAGCCCTTCGACCCCTATCCCTTCATCCTGCTCAACCTCGTGCTCTCGACCATCGCCGCGCTGCAGGCCCCGGTCATCATGATGAGCCAGCGCCGCCAGGAGGACCGCGACCGCAGCCGCGCCGAGAACGACTACAAGGTGAACCTCAAGGCCGAACTCGAAATCCGCCACCTGCACGAGAAGATCGACCACCAGCTCGCCAGCCAGTGGGAGCGCCTCGTCGAGATGCAGAAGGTCCAGATCGAGATGCTGGAGGACTTGGGCTCGGACAAGGACAAGGTGGACCGGGACAAGGTGGACCGGGACAAGACCCCGCCCGATCCGGCGCTCTAGGCCAGCGGCCGCCGCGCCCGCTTGCGCTGTAGCTCGAGGTTGCCGCCGGGCGTCCAGCCGAGCACCGTGGTCTCGATGCCGTCGGCCTTGAGGGCCGCGGCGAGCGTCTGCTCGATCCGCGGGCGCTCGGTCCGGGCGAGGGGGGCGAAGTCCACCACCACCTGGCCGCCGAGGCCGCGCAGGCGCAGCTGGCGCGGCAGCTCGCGGGCCGCGGCGAGGTTGGCCTTCAGCGCCGCCGCCGGCGACAGGTCGGCGCCGGTGTTGACGTCGACGGCGACGAGCGCCCGCGTCGGCTCGATCGCCATCGAGCCGGGCCCGAGCGCGACCACCGGGCGGCGCAGGGCGTCGATCTCGTCCCGGACGCCGGCATCGAGCAGCGCCGTCGCCGCCTCGCGCACCGCGTCGCCGGGCGCCAGCCACTCGCGCCGCGCCTCGTGCGCCGCGCCGGGTGCCGGCCGCACCAGCCCTTGCGGCCCGGCCACCGCTGCCGCCAGCGCTGCCCACTCCGCCCGCAGGGCGGCGATCTCGGCGCGGATCTCGGCGTCGTCGGCGTCCTCGGCCGCGCTGCGCACGATCACCCCGACCGCCGCCTCGCTGCCGGCGAGCGCCGCCGCCGCGAGCGCGGCAAGGGCGGCGCGCCGCTCCGGTTCGCGGAGACCGCGGGCGACGTTGGCGCCGGGCGCCCCCGGCGTCAGGATCGCGGTCCGGCCCTTGAGCAGAAGGCGCGTCGTCAGCGGCGGTGCCTTGCCGGGCTCCGTCCAGCCCGAGACCTGCACCAGCACCGGCCGCCCGGGCGCCGGCAGCTTCGGTCCGCGCAGGTAGCCGGCCAGCCCGCCGCCGAGGTCGACGATCACCCCGCCCATGCCCTTCATCGGCCGGGCGGCGACACCGCGATAGATCGCCTCGGGGCGCGGGGTGAGGTCGGCGGCGTCGGGATCGATCAGCAGGTCGTCGAGCCGCCCGTCGACGACCAGCGCCGCGGCGTGGCCGCCCCCGGCCAGGGGCTCGATGAGCAGCTGTCGCCCCTTCACGGGCGCAGGCCCGCGGCGGCGAGCAGGCCGAGGGTCTCCACGAGGGGCAGGCCGACGACGTTGGAATAGGAGCCGCCGATCCACGGCACGAAGCCGCCGGCGCGGCCCTGGATGGCGTAGCCGCCGGCCTTGCCCTCCCATTCGCGGCTGGCGAGATAGGCGTCGATGTCGGCGCCGTCGAGCTGGCGGAAGCGCACGGCGGTCTCGACCGCCCGCGTCCAGGTCTGCGTCCCGAGGCGCAGCGCGACGCCGGTGACGACGCGGTGCCGCCGCCCCGAGAGCAGAGCGAGGAAGCGCGCCGCCTCGGCGGCGTCGGCAGGCTTGCCGAGCTGACGCCGGCCGAGCGCGACCACGGTGTCGGCGGCGAGCACCAGTTCCTCGGCGCCGGCCCAGACGGCCGCGGCCTTGGCTTCGGCGAGGCGCAGCGCACAGCGCCGCGGCAGCTCGCCCGGGAGGGGGCTCTCGTCGATCTCGGCGGGTACGATGGTGTCGGGCACGACGCCGACCTGCGCCAGCAGGTCGAGGCGCCGCGGGCTCGCCGATGCGAGGATCAACCGCGGCCGCACGCCCGCGTCCTTACTTGAAGCGATAGTTGATCCGGCCCTTGCTCAGATCGTAGGGGGTCATCTCCACCTGGACCTTGTCCCCGGCCAGCACGCGGATGCGGTTCTTGCGCATCTTGCCGGCGGTGTGGGCGATGATGACGTGGCCGTTTTCGAGCTCCACCCGGAAGGTCGCGTTGGGTAGCAGCTCGGTCACGACCCCAGGAAATTCAAGAAGCTCTTCCTTGGCCATGCTTGCTCCGATGCAATTGCAGATATGCGGCCGAACGAGTTCTCGCGCGACCGCGCGGGGTAAATGGTCCCAATCGGTACGGAGTTCAAGGGAAATCGCCCATGGGCGAGGCATCGTCCCAACCGGTGCAGAGGCGTTCAACCGGCGCGCTGCGGGGCGAAAGCGGGCCTTGACCAACTCATAGCCGCTTGGCTATATGGGCTCGATCAATAACTCGCCGGTTATCTATAACCATGGACGTCGCGCCCGATCCGCTGTTCCGCTCGCTCGCCGACCCGACCCGGCGCGCGATCTTCGAGCGACTGTGCCGCGACGGCGAGCAGACGGTGGCGGCGCTGACCGTCGGGGCAGGGGTGTCGCAACCCGCGGTCTCCAAGCACCTCGGCGTCCTTCGCCGCGCCGGGCTGGTCCGCGATCGCCCCGACGGCCGCCAGACCCATTACAGCGCCGATCCTGCCGCGCTGACGCCGCTGATCGACTGGACGACGCGTATGCGCGGCTTCTGGTCGGACCGCTTCGACCGCATCGAGGACCTGTTGAGGAGGATGGACCAATGACCGCTCCCGGGACCACCGACACCGACACCCTTGCCGTCGTCATCGAGCGCGAGGTGCCCCATCCGCCGGAGAAGGTCTGGCGGGCGCTCACGCGCTCCGAGCTGATCGGCGCCTGGCTGATGGAGACCGACTTCGAGCCGGTGGTCGGCCACAGGTTCGAACTGCGCGCGGACTGGGGCGTCGTCTCCTGCGCGGTGCGGACGGTGGAGCCGCCGCGGCGGCTCGCCTACACTTGGGACGCGGACGCGCTGCGCAGCGTCGTCACCTGGACCCTTACGCCGACCGGCGCCGGCACCCGCCTGCGCATGGAGCAGACCGGCTTCCCGGCCGACCAGCCGCGCTTCTACGGCGGAGCGAAGGCCGGCTGGCCGCGATTCCTCGACGCGCTCGAGCGCGTTCTCGCGGGTCTCGATACGGCGCCGGAGGGGGATAACCCGTGACCGCGGACGGCTCGCCTCCGGAAGGGCCGCGGCTTCTCGCGGGCGGAAATCCGCAGATCCCCAAGGGCTTCGGCGACGCGCCAGTGAACGCTTATCTCGACGCGATGCCCGGCTGGAAGCAGGGCGTCGGCCGCCGGATCGACGCCCTCGTCGTCGGCACCGTCCCCGGCGTCGAAAAAGCCGTGAAGTGGAATACCCCGCTCTATGGCCTCGACGGCACGACCTGGTTCCTCGGCTTCCACTGTTTCGCCAAGGCGGTGAAGGTGACCTTTTTCCGCGGGGCCTCGCTGGTGCCACCGCCGCCCGGACCGTCGAAGCAGCCCGCGGTTCGCTACCTCGACATCCGCGAGGGCGAGGTCGTCGACGAGGCCCGGCTCGCCGACTGGATCGCGCAGGCGAGCCGCCTGCCCGGAGAACGCCTGTGACCGAACCGACCCCTTCCGACCGCATCGATGCGCGCATCGCCGAACTCGGCGACTGGCGCGGCGAGACCCTCGGGCGTGTCCGCGCCCTCATCCGCGCGGCGGAACCGGCGGTGGTGGAGGAGTGGAAGTGGCGCGGCGTCCCGGTGTGGTCGCACGACGGCATCCTCTGCACGGGCGAGACCTACAAGGCGGTGGTCAAGCTCACCTTCGCCAAGGGCGCCGCCCTCGCCGATCCCGCGGGCCTGTTCAATTCGAGCCTGGAGGGCAACACCCGGCGGGCCATCGACATCCGCGAGGGCGAGACCATCGACGCCGCCGCCCTGACAGCCCTGATCCGCGCCGCCGTCGCCCTCAACGAGGCGAAGCCTGCGGGGCGAAGGAAGAAGGTCTGACGCTAATCGGTCGGGAAGACCTCGGCAAAGCCCGCTCACACTCGCGCCGTCGCACGTTAACCTGTATGAACAGATGGTTGATGCGCGATAGAATACGAATTAATATCAATGGTTTGACTGGAGTCGCACGCGTGCGACGACCGTGCGACGGGGCTGGCCTAGGCCGCGCTCTCGTCCGGCGGTCCGAAGCGCTCGCGGATGTGGCGCTCGATCTGGTCGCGGGACTGGCGATAGGCGGCGAGCTTGGCCTCGCGGGTTTCGCCAAGGCCGGTCGGGTCGAAGATCGGCCAGTATTCGACGTCGATGGCGTGGTAGCGGGTATATTCCTGCGCCTGCCGCATCGCCGCCGGCGACAGCGCGACGATGAGTTCATAGGCCTCGATGCGGTCGCCCCAGTCCTCCATGTCCTGGAAGCTGCGCGTGCGGTGGCGCTGGATCTCGACGCTCATCTCGGCGCAGACCGCGACGGAGAAGCCGTCGATATCGAGGTCGTTCTTCACCCCGGCCGACTGCACGTAGATCCGCGACCCATAGTATTTCTTCATGATGCCCTCGGCCATCGGCGAGCGCACCGCGTTGTGGTCGCAGCAGAAGAGCACCGCCTGCGGGGTTGCACTCAAGGGTTTAGCCCCGGACGATCAGCGCGCAGATCAGGGTGAACAGCCGGCGGGCCGTCGCCATGTCGGTCTCGACCTTGCCCTCCAGCCGTTCGAGCAGGATGCGCGAGCCCTCGTTGTGGATGCCGCGGCGGCCCATGTCGATCGCCTCGATCTGGGCGGCGGGCAGGCGCTTGACCGCGTCGAAGTAGCTCTCGCAAATCTGGAAGTAGTCCTTCACCACCTGGTTGAAGGGCGAAAGGGAAAGGTGGAACTCCCCGGCCTTCCCGTCGCCGGCGGCGATGTCGAAGACCAGCCGCCGCTCGCGGATCGCGAGGTGGAGGCTGTAGGGGCCGGGCGGCACCGGCCGATCGTCGCGGGCCGGGAGGGCAAAGCGGTTGTCCTCCAGCAGATCGAAGATCGCCACCCGCCGTTCCTGCTCGACCTCCGGCGTCGGGGCGCCGAGCCCGGCCTCGTCCAGGGTCACCGCAATCAGGCGGTCGGGATCACCCTCGCTCACCCCCGGCCCGGACTGAAGCTCGGGCACGGGCTCGCTGCCGGCCTCCGGCCCGGGCCTGGACTTCGGCACGGACTTCCTGCCTGCCTTGGGATCACGCTTCGGGTCGGGCTTGTCGGCCATCGGCTCATTCCTCGTTCAGGCGTTCGAGACGGGCGAGCACGGAGAGCCCGTGCGCCTCCAGTCCTTCGCTCGCCGCCAGCCGCGCCGCCGCCGGACCGATGGCGCGGAGCGCCGCGGGGGTCATCCGGGCGATGGTCGTGCGCTTCATGAAGTCGAGGACCGAGAGCCCCGAGGAGAAGCGCGCCGACCGGGCCGTGGGCAGGACGTGGTTCGGTCCCCCGACATAGTCGCCGATCGCCTCCGCGGTAAGCGCCCCGATGAAGATCGCCCCGGCGTGACGGACCCGCGCCGCCAGCGCCTCGGCGTCGTCGGTCATGATCTCGAGGTGCTCGGGCGCCACGCGGTCCGACAGCGCCACCGCCTCGTCGTGGTCGCGCACGGTGATGATCGCGCCGTAGTCGCGCCAGCTCGCCCCGGCGATGGCGCCGCGGGAAAGCGTCGCCAGCCGCGCCTCGACCGCGGCCGCCACCCGCCGGCCGAAGGCCGCGTCGGCGGTGACGAGGATCGCCTGCGCCGCAGCGTCGTGCTCGGCCTGGGCGAGGAGGTCGAGGGCCAGCCAGTCGGGGTCGTTGTCGGCGTCGGCGATCACCAGCACCTCCGACGGCCCCGCGATCATGTCGATGCCGACCCGCCCGAACACCCGTCGCTTGGCTGCCGCGACGAAGGCATTCCCCGGCCCGGTGATCTTGTCGACGGCGGCAATCGTCGCGGTGCCGTAGGCGAGCGCCCCGATCGCCTGCGCGCCGCCGATGCGGTAGACGGTGTCGACCCCGGACAGCCGCGCGGCCAGCAGCACCAGCGGGTTGACCGCCCCGTCCGGCGTCGGGGCGCAGACCACGATGCGCTCGACGCCGGCGACCCGCGCCGGGATGGCGTTCATCAGGAGCGACGACGGATAGGAGGCGAGGCCGCCGGGAACATAAAGCCCGGCCGACGCGAGGGCGGTCCAGCGCCAGCCGAGGTCGGCGCCGGTGGCATCGGTCCACCGGGCGTCCTCGGGCCTCTGGCGCTCGTGATAGGCGCGGATGCGCGCGGCGGCGAGTTCGAGCGCGGCGCGGTCTTCCGGCGCGACCGCGGCGACGGCGGCGTCGATCTCCTCTGCGGAGAAGGCGAGGGTCTCGGGGGTCAGCCGCAGGCGGTCCCAGCGTTCGGTGAGGGCGATCACCGCGGCATCGCCACGGGCGGCGACATCGGCGAGGATCGCCGCGACATCGGCATCGACATCGGCGTCGGCCTCGCGCTTGGCGCCGAGGAAGGCGGTGAACCGCGCCTCGAAGTCCGGCTCGGTCGTGTCGAGAAACAGCGGCATTCCGGCCCTCCCGCGGCGAGACTTATCCGCTCCCCGGGGTCGGCTCAAGCACCCTGCCGCCCGCGCATCGGGAGCGTCGCCAGGCGGGGTGCGCCGAAAACGCAGATCCCAGGCGCCAGCAACCTGCGCGAAGGGCGCGGCGAGCCGCTGCACTCGAGCGCATGCGGACGCGGGATCAGCCGGGACAGGGGGCGGTGGTGAAGTTGCCGGCGGGGTGCTCGAAAAGGGTGGTCGTGCTGGTCGGCAGGCCGAGGGTCTCGCCCGAGCCGACGGCGCAGATCCAGAAGAAGTCGCAGGTCCGGGCGCGGCCGGCGCGCCAATGGCCGAAGTTGCTGTCGACGACGGTGGCGCAGAACGGCGCCGGGATGCCGGTGCCGGCGAGGCGGTCGAGCATGGCGCGGACCGCGGCCATCTGCCGGCCCTCGCGGGTGGCGTAGGCCGCATCGTCGTAGCCCCACCAGTCCCAGCAGCCGTTGGGGTTGAGGTCGGTGGCGTGCGTCTGCGGGTAGAGGACGATCAGCCGGTTGGTGTCTGCCCAGCGGTCGAAGCCGGCGCCGAGGGTGACGGCGTCGCCGACGAGGGACGCGGTCTGCTTGCAGCCGTGGAAGACGACGTGCACGCGGCAGCCCGGGGTCGCGGTACAGCTGTCGGGCACCCAGGCAAAGCCGGCGAGGGCGAGGCCGTGGTCGGTCGGGTCGGCGAGGAACTCGCGCTGGTCGAAGGCGACGAGCCTGCCGGCGGGGGTAGCGGAGGGCGGGGCGAGGCCGCCGAGAAGCGTCGAGAGGATCGCCTCGGCCTGATCGTAGCCGCAGGCGTTGACGAAGGGCGGCGCGCTGGTGGCGCAGGCGTTGCCGTGGTCGAGGGTGGCGAAGGCGTGGCCGGCGGGCTTGTCGTCGACGAAGGCGACGTGATCGGCCGGGACGCCGGCGGCGGCGTAGAAGGCGGGGACGGTGGCGGCGACCGACGGATCGACGGTGTGGTCCTCGGTGCCGGCGTAGACGTAGACGCGGTCGTCGGCGAGGTTTGCCAGCGGATCGATGGTACCGTCGGCGGCGGCGTCCGCGGCGAGGGAAAACAGGCGGTCGGGGTCGGCGGGGCCGAGGGCGGTGCCCATGCAGCGCTGGAGGGCGAAGGCGATCGAGCGTTCGGCGCAGCCGTAGGGTCCGCCGGCGACGATGCCGGCGCCGGAGACCGTCCCGGAAAAGGCGACGTGGAACTGGCCGGCCATGTAGGCGCCCGAGGAGAGGCCGGAGACCGTGGTACCGACGAGGTCGGCACCGAGGCCCGGAAGCGGCTCGGCGGCTGCGGCCGGGCTGGCGAGGGCAAGGAGGAGCACGGGAAGGGCGCGTATGGCAATCATAGGCGCTCCGGGCTTTTGTCGCGAAGCGTGTAGTAGACCATCGATCGCCGCAAAAAGCCACCAATGGCCCGCCCGGGGCATCCCCGGGCGGGCGCAGGGTCAGGGGTGCTGGCGGCGCCAGGCCTCGACGGCCGCGTTGCCGTCAGGGTCGATCACCGCCGTCCGGGCAGCACGGGCCGCCTTGGGTGCCGCGACGCGGGCCGCCGCGGGGGCGGTAATCGGGCGCGCGATCGGGCGCGCCACCGGTACCATGCCGGCTTCGGGCGCTGCGTCGGCGACCTCGTCGGGGCTTGCGTCAAGGGCGGTATCGGCGTCGCCCCCGGGGCGGCTCGTGGTGCCGGCGAGGATGGCGCGGGCGGTGGTGACGGCGCCACGCTGGCGCTGGTGATGCAGCTCGCGGGCGCCGAAGTAGAAGGAGACGATGGCGCCGAGCAGCCACCACAGCGGCTCGGGCACGAGGTTCAGGCCCTCCATCCGCACCGAAAAGCCCGAGGGTTCCGCCATCGCGTAGACGAAGAGGCCGAGGGTGCCGAGGGCGAGCATCGGCCGCGGCAGGCGGTTGAGGGCGTTGACGAAACGGTCGAACGGGCCGTCGCCGGCGCTGGCGAACTCGGCGCCGTACTGGCCGACGGTGGCGGTGAAGCCGGCCGCGGAGGCGGCGTCGCGCTCGGCGCGGTTGCCGACGAAGACCTCGGCGACGCTGCCGACCGCCTCGCCGACCCGGGCCGCAGCAGCGCCGTGCCCGAGGCCGGTACCGAGAAGAGTGCCGATCATGCCCATGCGGAGACCCTCGCGTCGTGTTCGGCCCGGGTGAGGTGGAAATGCGCTGCGACGAAGGTCTCCGCCCGGATGATCCAGCCGCCCTTTCCCCCGTCCCTGGCGCGCGCATACTTGCGGCTCGCCGGCCGCTGGTCGCCGAGGCGGTAGTAGTAGTTGCGCCGGGCGATCCCGTAGGCGTCGACGAGGTGGTCGGGCGCCCGGTCCATCGCGGTCGCCACCGTGCGCGCCGTGATCGGGCCGACGACGCCGTCATCGTTCAGCGGCAGCCCGAAGGCCGCCATCAGACGCTGGAGGATGCGCACGGCGTTGGCGCCGGCGTTGACCTGCATGTCGAAGACGCTGGCCTGCAGCGGCACCGGAAGCAGGTCGAGCTTCGGGCCGCGGAAGTAGTGGCGGAGATAGATGTCGGCCGCCTGCGTGGTGCTCAGGGCCTTCACGTCGGCCGTGTCGACCTTGCCGTCGCCGGTGAGGTCGAGACCGAGGGATTTCATGGTGTGGATGGTGACGCCGTGGTTGGTGGCCCCACCGGGATCGTCGGGGTCGTTCACGAACCCCCCTTCGCGGCGCACGATCTCTGCCGCGATGCTCTCTACCGAGTGCATCCTGTCGCTCCTGAGGTATGTGTCGAGAAAGCGCGCAGTCTCGGTGAAGTTGACTAAAATTCGCTTAGCTGCCGGACTCTTCGAGAACCGAAGTCAGGACCGCCAGCGGATCGTGCTCGGCGGGGTGGCTGGAACCGCCGGCGGCGAGGGTGATCGCCGCCTTCCACAGCGCCCAGCCGCGCGCCCGCGCCCAGGTCGCAGGGTCGTCGGGGAGGGCGGCGCGAAACGCGGCGCGGGACTCGGGCGTGAGAAAGGTCCACGCGATGACGAGGTCTGTGCTCGGGTCCCCGATCGCGGCGCAACCCCAGTCGATGACCGCGGCGAGGCGGCCGTCGACGAGGAGAAGGTTGCCGGCGGCGATGTCGCCGTGCACCGGGACGGGCGCTGCCGTCCAGCCGGCGGCGAGCGGCGGCGTCCCATGTGGCGAGGGCGCGGCGCTGGTCCACGGCGCCGTCGAGACTGGCGAGCGCGGCGCGGGTCTCGGCATCGTAGACCGCGAGGTGGCCGCCGCGATGGAAGTTGTCGATGCCGGCGGGCGGACCTTCGGGCGGCGCGGCGCGGAGCGCGCGAAGAAAGGCGGCGAGATCGCGGGCGAAGGCGGTCTCGTCCGCGACGGCGTCGCGGGTGAGCGGGTGCCCCTCGATCCACGGTGCGACCGACCAGGGGAACGGATAGCCCCGGCCCGGCGCGCCCGTGGCGATCGGGACCGGGATCGGCAAGGGCAGATGCGGGGCGAGGCGGGACAGCCAGCCCGCCTCCCTGGCGACCTGCGGCACGTAGCCCGCGGCGCTCGGCAGGCGGACCTTCAGCCTGTCGCCGAGGCGGAAGGTCAGGTTGTCCCAGCCCGGCGTCTCGACGGGTCGCACGGGCAGGTCCGCCCAGGCCGGAAACTGGTCGGCGACCAGCAGGGCGACGGTCTCGACCGCGACCGCAAGGCGGCCGTCAGCTTCCGGGCTTCTCGGCGACGCTGCCTCCGTAACGAAAGAGGCCCTGTTCCTTGAGGGCGTCGGCGACTTCCTTCGGCATGTAGCTCTCGTCGTGGCGGGCGAGGACTTCGGAGGCGGCGAAGGTGCCGCTGTCGAGGCTGCCGGTGGCGATCACACCCTGGCCCTCGCGGAAGAGGTCGGGGAGAAGGCCCCGAAAGGTCACCGGAACGCTGGCACCGCCGTCGGTGACGACAAAGCGCACCGCGCCGCCGTCGCGGACGACGGAGCCCTCCTCGACGAGGCCGCCGAGGCGGAAGCGCTCGCCGTCGCGGGGCGGGTGGCTGGCGAGCTGGCTCGGGGCGCGGAAGAACTCGATGCCGTCGCGCATGGCGTAACCGACGATGCCCGTCGCCGCGGCGAGGAGCACGGCCCCGGCGATCACCATCTGGATCCGGCGTCTCTTCTTCAGGCCGACTGCCATCGCTTGTCTCCCGTCACCGCTTGCGTCCGGCCACCGCTGGCTGCTGCTGGCTCGGCGGATCGAGGCCGATCCGGTGCATCGCCGCATTGACCTCCGCTCCGTAGATAATCGTAGCACCGGTCAGATAGAAGAACATCAGCGTGATCATCACCCCGGCAAGCGCCCCGTAGGTGACGGTATAGCCGGGCGTCAACGTCAGGTAGAAGGAGAATCCCGAGGCGAGCGCCATCCAGACGATGGTGGTGACCAGAACGCCGGGCCACACCCGCTTCACTTTCCGCCCGGGGAGCAGCCGGTGCATGATCAGCAGGAACCCGATGAAGACCAGCACGCCGAAGGCGTAGGTGAGATAGCTCGCCACCACCGGCACGCGAAACAGGAAGACGTGCTCGAGAAAGCGCAGGATCAGCGGACTGAACAGGATCGAGACCCCGAGGAGCGCCGCGACGAAGCCGCCGATGAAGACGAGAAGGATGGCGAGCAGGCGGTTCTCGATCATGCCCCGCGGGTCGGGCACGGCATAGGCGCGGTCGAAGGCGATGCGAAAGGCTTCGACCGCGCTCGACGCCACCCAGATCGCGAAGAGAAAGGAGATCGTCAGGACCTCGCCGCTCTGCTTGTTGAGGACTTCGATCGCGACGGGCTCGAGGGTCTCGGCGACGTGCTGGGGGGCGATCTCGAAGATCGACTCGATGATCGTCTCCGACTGGTCGCCGCCGAAGAGGATGCCGGTCAGCGTCGCGGCGAAGATCAGGAAGGGAAAGATCGAGAGCAGGCCGGAGAAGGCGATGAAGCCCGCCATCGGCGAGCCGTCGTTGCTGTAGAAGCGGTCGAGGGCGACCCAGAGCGCGCGCAGGAAGCGTCTGGTGCGCTTCACGGAAACAGCGGCGCCGCCATCAGCCCCATGGTCTCGGGCAGGCCGAGCAGCAGGTTCGCGTTCTGCAGCGCCTGCCCGGACGAGCCCTTGGCGAGGTTGTCGAGCGTCGAGAAGACCATGACCCGCCCCGGCCGCCGGTCGGGGACGACGCCGACGTGGACGAAGTTCGAGCCGCGGACGTGGCGCGTGGCGGGGGCCTCGCCGAAGGGCAGGACGACGACGAAGGGCTCGTCGGCATAGGCCGCGGCGAGAGCGGCGTGGACGGCCTCGGCTTCGCCGCGGACGTAGATCGTCGCGAGGATGCCGCGGTTCTGCGGCAGGAGGTGGGGGACGAAGGTCACCTCCACCTTGCGGCCGGCAGCCGCGGTGAATTCCTGGTCGAACTCGGCGAGATGGCGGTGCTTGGCGACGTTGTAGGCGTGAAAACCCTCGGAAACCTCGGCGTGCAGCGAGCCCTCCTTCGGCGAGCGGCCGGCGCCGGAAACGCCCGTGGCGAGGTCGATGACGATGTCGTCGGGGTCGATGACCCTGGCCTTCAGGAGCGGGATCAGCCCGTACATGCCGGTGGCGGCGTTGCAGCCGGTACCGGCAACGAGGCGGGCGCCCTTGATCGCGTCGCGGTAGAATTCGGTCAGCCCGTAGACGGCCTCCTGCTGGAGGTCGAGGGCGGCATGGGGGCTGCCGTACCACTGCTCGTAGACCGCCGGATCGCGAAGACGGAAGTCGGCGGAGAGGTCGACGATCTTCAGGTCACGCGGCAGGGCAGCGATCACCGCCTGGCTGGTGGCGTGGGGCAGGGCGCAGAAGCAGAGGTCGATCTTGCCGAAGTCGATGGCATCGATGGTGGTCAGCGTCGGCAGGTCGAGATGGCGCAGGTGCGGAAAGACCGCGCCCATGGTCTGGCCGGCCTTGCGGTCCGCGGCGAGGGCGGCGATGCGGATCGCGGGGTGGGTCGCGATCAGGCGGACGAGCTCCGCCCCGGTATAGCCGCTGGCGCCGAGGATGGCGACGTCGTGAACCTCTGGCATCCGGCCCTCTTTTCCTGTCCGCCGGCCCGTTTACGGCAAACCGCGCCCGCGTACAATCGCCCCGGTCGTCGCGGCGGTGTCGCGGGGAGAGAGGTGCCGGTGCCGGGGCGCGCTGCAGCTGCCGGGGAAACGGATCATCGTCGGGAGGGCCGTGGTTCGCAAGAGGGGCGCGGCGCGGATGCTCTCGCCCGGCGCGAAAGGGCGGCCTGCAACGGTCCGAAACGCGCGAAGCCCCGCCCGGGATAGGGCGGGGCTTCGTCGAAAGATCCCCCGATGCGTAGTCCTGGCCGCCGGCTACTCCGCGGCGGTCATCGCCGGCGTCGGCGCGAGGCGCGGGGCCGGCTGCTCCTTGCTCTTGCCGAGCGGGTCGTCCTGGCGCTGGACCGAGCCCTCGAAGTGGGCGCCGCTCTCGATGGCGATCATCTTGTGGACGATGTCGCCCTCGCAGCGCGCCGAGCTCGACAGGCGCACCTTGAGGCCGCGCAGCCGGCCGACGACGCGACCGTGGACGATCACCTCCTCGGCGACGACTTCGCCCTTCACCGTGGCGGTCTCGCCGACGATCAGGGTCTGGGCGCGCACGTCGCCCTCGACGATGCCCTCGATCTGGATGTCACCGGACGAACGGACGTTGCCGGTGATGGTCAGGTCGGAGGAAAGCACCGAGGCGGCAGGCTTGGGCTTGGGCGCCGCCGGCATCGCGGCGGGGGCTGGCCGGGCCTCGAATGACAACGCCGCCGGCAGGGGCTGCGGCGGCGTATCGAGGTCGGGCGGATTGAGGGGAGGGTGGACGGCGTCGGCAGGTTTCGTCTTAGAAAACATCCTTGGCGGCCTCTAGGTAGGTCATCGGGTTCACGGGCTTCCCGCTCACCCGCACTTCGTAGTGCAAATGTGAGCCGGTACTACGCCCGGTTGAACCCATACCACCAATTTTCGCGCCACGCGATAGTAATTGTCCGGGGCGCACCGCGATGCTCGACAGGTGGCCGTAGACGGTCTCGAAGCCGAGCTCGTGCTGGACGTGCACGGCGTTGCCGTAGCCGTTTTCATAACGGGCGCTGGTCACGACGCCGTCGGCGGTGGCGTAGACCGGGGTGCCGCGCGGGGCGGCGAGGTCGACGCCTGCATGAAAGCGTCCGCCGAGGCCGAAGGGATCGCGCCGGTTGCCGAAAGGGCTGCTGAAGCGGAAGGCCGACTGCAGCGGCATCGCGAGCGGCACCTTGTCGACGGCGATCCGCATCAGGTTCATGCGGTCCATATCCATCATCAGCTTGTCGAAGCCGCCGGTGACGGCGGGATCGTCGACGCTGCGGGTCGAGACCGTGGTCGTGCCGAGCGGGCCGCCGGCGCCGGCGTAGTTGGCGCGGACGTCGGCGAGCAGGTCGTCGACGTTGATCGAGGCCCTGCTGAACATCTTCTCGAGCGGGCCGAAGGACACGGCGATCGCCTGCTCGACCTGGTCGACCATCTGGTCCTGGCGCTCGGTGTTGACCTTCACCTGCATCTCGAGCGTGGCGACCTGCTGTTCGAGGTCGCTGCGCTCCGCGGTGGCGGTGTCGCGGGCGGCGACGGCCTCGCCGAGGGCCTGCGAGATCACGCCGAGGGTCTCGGTCAGGTCCTCGCCCGAGGGGGCGGTGGTCAGGGTGTCGTTGACCGCCTTCATCTGGGCGAGCAGGCGGTCGTTGGCAGCGGTGACGGTGTCGCGCTGGCCGACCGCGTCCTCGAGCCGCTGGCGCATCAGGTCGAGGGCGGTCGAGAGCTCGCGGCGCTCCTCGACCGACTGGAGGATGGCGGTCTGCTGGCGGCTGACCTGGTCCATCGCAACCTGGAAGCGGCCCTGGGCCGAGCGGGCCTCGGCGGTGCGCTGGTCGCGCTCGCCGGCAAGTTCCTCGAGGCGGGTCTGGTAGGCTTCCTTGATGACCACCGAGCGGGAGTCGCTGTTGGCGGCGACGCGGTCGATCACCACGGTCGCGGTGGCGACGGCCATCCAGCCGACGGCGGCAACGGCCGCGGTGGTGGACAGGAACTGCGAGATCGGGGTGAGCCGAAGGTAGCGGGTGGAGGAGCCTGACTGGATGAAGAGCCGTTTTTCCGGAAAGGCGAACGCGAGAATGCCGTTCACCTTGCGCGCAACAGACCCCATGCGTTCACCCAACGGTTGTTCCAACTCTCTTAGGGCGCTACCCCACTCTCGTGGACGTTGTCTAGAAAGCCCGCTCGCCAGACGCAACGCCAAGGCGTGTCCCCCTAGAGGGGGCAGGCGGATATCTGCCGATCCACAACTGGTAGTTGTCGAGGGCGAAGGAAGCCTCAAATCCTGAGGTCACGGCCGCAAGCGACGGCCCAGCCGGTGAAAATTTCGGCAGGCTATGCGCCGCCCCTCCCGATAGCGGAAAAATTGCTGCAGCAAATACTCGCACGGTGCGGAAGGCGTGGGTCAGGTCACCGGGGGCCGTCCTTGTCCCGATCCACCACGCAGGCGATCGGTTCGGCCGCAGATCCAGCCGGAAGCACGCCTCCGGCAGGACGTGGCGCTTTCCAGTCCTCGGAAGTTCGATTTCCGCCACATCGCCGGTGATGCGCCGCTCGTCAAGCATCGGATTCTCTGGTGATGGCGCCCCCATGCCGGCCGCTCTCCGCCGCCCGGCGCAGGCCCGATCGGGAGCGGCGGCGATAAGGAGCGCTCCGCAAGGCCGTGGCGAGGACAGTCGCGCCAGACGATCAGGGGGTGCTGCTCCGCGCGTGCCGTCGCACGTTAAATTTTATGAAGCGATGTTTAATGCGCCGAGCGATATACTGCAATATCAATAGGTTAAGTGCTTGCGCACGCGTGCGCAAACCAGACGGCGGCACGCCTTCCCGGCGCATCCAGTGCCTTCTCAGAGGGCCTCGGCGGCGGCGAGGACTTCGTCGACGTGGCCCGCGACCTTCACGTTCGGCCAGACGTGGCGGACGACGCCCGCCGCGTCGACGAGGTAGGTGGCGCGCTGGATGCCCATGAAGGTCTTGCCGTACATCTTCTTCTCGACCCAGAGCCCGAAGCGCTCGACGACCGCGCCGTCCTCGTCCGAGAGGAGCGGCACCGTCAGGCCGTGCTTGTCCCGGAAGCGGTCGTGGCTCTTCACGCTGTCCTTGGAGATCGCGACCACGGCGGTGCCGGCGGCCTCGAAAGCCGGCAGCTTGGCGGTGAAGTCGACGGCCTCGGTCGTGCAGCCGGGGGTGTCGTCCTTGGGATAGAAGTAGAGCACCAGCTTGCGGCCGCGGTAGTCGGCCGGGCCGACGCTGCCGCCGCCGTCGCGGGGGAGGGTGAAGTCGGGAATGCTGTCCCCAATCTCGACGGTCATCGGCGGTCTCCTTTGCTCGGCACCATGTCGCCCCCGGTCGGCGCCTGAAGCAAGCCGAAAGCGCTGCGTTGCCGCGCCGCGCCGCCCCCCTTATACCGCGGTCGCCATGCGCCTCGACGATTTCGACTACGCCCTGCCCGAAGAGCTGATTGCGCTGCGCCCCGCGCGGCCGCGGCCGGCGTCGCGTCTGCTGGTCGCGGGGCCGGCGGCGATCCACGACTCGACGGTGGCAAAGCTCGGCGACTGGCTGGAGCGCGGCGACCTGCTGGTGCTCAACGATACGCGGGTCATCCCGGCGCGCATCTCCGGCGAGCGCCGGCGGCCGGGCGGGCAGGGGGCGCGGATCGAGGCGACGCTGATCGCCGCCGCACCGGACGGCCTCTGGCGGGCGCTGGCGCGGCCGGGGAAGCGGCTGGCGGTCGGCGACGTGATCGACTTCACCGGGCTGTCGGCCGAGGTGCGGGACAAGGAGGGCGCGGAGGTCGTGCTCGCCTTCGACCGCAGCGGCCCGGCGCTGGAGGCGGCGCTGGCGGCCGTCGGCGAGATGCCCCTGCCGCCCTACATCGCCGCCCGACGGCCGGCCGACGCCCGCGACCGCGAGGACTACCAGACGGTCTTCGCCGAGCGTCCGGGTGCGGTGGCGGCGCCGACCGCCTCGCTGCATTTCGACGCCGGGCCTGCTCGACGCCCTCGCAGCGCAGGGCGTGGCGACGGCACGGCTGACCCTTCACGTCGGCGCGGGGACCTTCCTGCCGGTCAAGGTGCAGGACATCGCGACCCACCGGATGCACGCCGAGTGGGGCGAGATCGGCGCCGCGACCGCCGAGGCGGTGATGGCAACGCGCGCGGCGGGCGGCCGGGTGATCCCGGTCGGCACCACCGCGCTCCGTCTTCTGGAGACGGCAGCGACCGCACCGGGGCGGATCGCGCCCTGGCGGGGCGAGACCGACATCTTCATCCGCCCGGGCTACGACTTCCGCGTCACCGATGGGCTGATGACCAACTTCCACCTGCCGAAGTCGACGCTGCTGATGCTGGTCTCGGCGCTGATGGGCGTCGAGCGGGTGCGGGCGGTCTATGCCCACGCCGTCGCGGAGCGCTATCGCTTCTTCTCCTACGGGGATTCGTCGCTCCTGCTGCCGGGCGGTTTCGGCCCGCTCAGGGCGCGTCGATGAAGTCGAGCGCCAACCTCGCGAACACGTCGCCGGCGACGACCGCGCCGCCTCGCGCCAGCGCCTTCATGTTTCAAACTGAGACATCACCAGCGGCGATCGCCGCTTGCGGAGGCCGGCAAAGCCTTGTGTATCGGGGCGGACAACCGGGGAAAGCGCGATGCTCAATGTCCTGAAAACCTCGTGGGCGCTGCTGCTCGGCGTGCTGATGCTGCTGGTCGGCAACGGGCTGCAGGGGACGCTGCTCGGCATCCGCGGCGGCATCGAGGGCCACGATGCGGCAACGATGTCGCTGGTGATGAGCGGCTACTACGTCGGCTTCCTGCTCGGCTCGCGGCGGGCGACGGTACTGATCGCGCGGGTCGGCCATGTCCGGGTCTTTGCGGCGCTGGCCTCGATGATCTCCGCGGCCTTCATCCTTTATGCCGCGGCGCCGCAGATTCTGGGTGTGGGTGCTGCTCCGGGTCATCGTGGGCTATTGCTTCGCCGGGGTCTACGTCGTTGCCGAGAGCTGGCTCAACAACGCGGCCACCAACGAGACCCGCGGGCAGGCGCTCTCGCTCTACATGATCGTGCAGATGGTCGGGATCATCTCCGCGCAGGGCATTCTCAACCTCGCCGACCCCTCGGGCTACACGCTCTTCGTGGTGATGTCCGTGCTGGTGTCGGTCGCCTTCACGCCGATCCTGCTCGCGGCGGGGACGGCGCCGGCGTTCCAGACCACCAAGCCGATGTCGTTGCGGCAGCTCTTCCGGATCTCGCCGCTCGGGTGCATCGGGACCTTCCTGCTCGGCGGGGTATTCGCCGCGATCTTCGGGATGGCGTCAGTCTTCGGGACGCAGGCGGGGATGAACGTCGCGCAGATTTCGGTCTTCGTCGCGACGATCTATCTCGGCGGGCTGCTCTTCCAGTACCCGATCGGCTGGGTCTCGGACCGGATGGACCGGCGCATCCTCATCATGGGGCTAACCGCCGGCGGGGCGCTGGCCACCGCGGCCGGCGGCTGGTTCGTCGAGAGCTATGCGGTGACGCTGGCGCTCGGACTGGTGATCGGCGGCGTTGCCAACCCGCTCTATTCGCTGATCATCGCCTACACGAACGATTTTCTGCAACCCTCCGACATGGCCGCTGCATCGGGCGGCTTGCTCTTCATCAACGGCCTCGGGGCGATGACCGGGCCGCTGATCATCGGCGCGGCAATGACGCGGTTCGGGGCGGGGGCCTATTTCGCCTATGTCGGCATCCTGTTCGCGCTGATCGCGGGCTACGCGCTCTATCGCATGTCGAAGCGGCCGACGCCGGACGAGACCTCGCCCTACCGGCCGGTCCTGCCGACGGCCTCGCCGGTGGCTCTGGAGGTCGCGCAGGAAGTGGCGATCGAGCGGGCCAGCGAGGCGCGCGGCTAGCATCCGCATTGCGCAAAGGCGGCGGCGGGCGCATACTGGCAACCGAGTTATTTTGCTCAGGGGCCAGTCTGCCCGCTCTCTGACAGTCCATTCGGCCCGACGGCTTCAAGTGTCGATTCCTTTTTGATGGGGTTGGTCACGATGCGATTTCTGATCTCTCTGGCTTGCGCGTCCTTTCTCGCCGTGACCGCCGCGGAGGCGCAGACCTTCGCGCCCGACGACGTCTCGATCCTGCTGGCGCCGCCCGAAGGTCCGGGCAGTCCGATGCTGGCGTTGCCCGAGACCAGCTTCTCGGCGGCGACCGCGGAGATGGTGGCGAAGCTCGTCGAGCAGTTCGGCAAGGTCGCCGGCCCGTCCGGTCCGGTCGCGATCGATCCGGCGCTGTTCCGGGGCCAGCGCGGCACGCTCGAGGTCACCTCGATCCGGCTCGATCCCGGGGCGCCGGGCCTGTCGGCGGCCTTCGCCCCGTTCGGCCGTTCGCCCCAGATCCGTCTCGTCGTCCAGCCGGTGGCGATGGAGAACGGCAAGGCTGTCG
This sequence comes from uncultured Alphaproteobacteria bacterium, assembly GCA_963798235.1. Lineage (GTDB taxonomy): Bacteria > Pseudomonadota > Alphaproteobacteria > Rhodobacterales > Rhodobacteraceae > Amaricoccus. The sequence continues at coordinate 226,815 of CAWCSN010000003.1, forward strand.
TCCGGGACGAGGCGATCCATCTCGTCTACACCTTCGGACTCCACACCGGCACTGACGCGTGCTTTTTCCACGTCACGCCCGACCTCGCGGCCTTCGGCCCGGTGGTCGATGATCTGCTCGCGCTCAAGGCGGCGTTGCAGGCGAAGGGTGTCGACACCGACGGAGCACCGCTCGGGGTGCACCCGGCCTTCGCGCAGCCCGCGACGGCCGCCTTGCTGGTCGATGGGCTCGACGCCTTCCTGCGGACCCATGCGACGGAGGACCGGCTCGATGCGGTTTCGGTCGCCGGCCTGCCGGCCAATGCGCCGGAGCCGTGGATCTTCCTCGCCATGTCCCGGAACCCCGAGGAGCGAACCGTCAAGCCCGTGCCGGGTCCGGCGATCGCCCAGGGCGGTGCGGTGCCTGCCTTCGCGCAGATGCTGAGCTTCGTCGGCGGTTCGCAGGTCGTGCCCGCCGGCCTGACGCGCAACCGGCTGCCGGTCGACTGCCTTGCCAACTTCCTGCCGGGAGTCACCCAGCCCGACGGCAGTGACGGCGTGACCACCAGCACCCTCTTCGCGGCGAACGCCAACACGCCCGAGGCGGCCGCGGCGGTCGCCGCCGTCGTCGCCGATCCGAGGCAGGCGCACTTCTTCAATACAGACTGCCTGAGCTGCCACACCGAGACCCGGCGCGAAATCGACGCCTCCGCCGACAAGGCTGCCGCCAGTGTCGCGATTGCAACGGCGGAGGGCATCGAGCCCGCGGCGATGCCGCGCGGGCCGGACGACAGCGCCCGCAGCTTCGATCAGTGGAACGTCCGCGCCTTCGGCTGGTACCCCGGCTTCGGCCCGGCCGGCGCCCGCGCCCATGCGACGGTCGTGCGCAGGACCGCGCGCGAGACGGCGGAGGTGGTCGCCTGCCTGAACTCGGGCAACTGGCGCGATCCGGCGCTGCCCTGCCCGGGCGCGGTCGCCGCTGCGCCGCCGGCAGAGCCGGTGCCCGCGACACCGGCGGCCGCGCCGGTGCCAGTCGGGGCGCCAGTCGGGGCGCCGGTCGGGTTGCCTGCCGTCATGGACGTGCTCCCCGAGAAGCAGGGCTGGTCCGATGGCATCCGCGAGCGGTTCTATCACACGTCGCAAGGCAGCGTGCTGATGCCCGTGGCCTATTTCACCGCGCTGCCCGGCCCCGACGGTCAGGGGAGCTTCGCCGCGCCCGACAACCTTTCCCGCTACGGACTGCTTCCCTCCGAGGGTGACCTCGTGGGGCTGAACCCGCTCGGCCTGCCGATCGGGCTGGCGCTCGCCGGAACCGGGCCGACCGCCAACGTCGGCCTGAACTGCGCGGCCTGCCATACGGCGGACGTGATCGCGAACGGCCAGCGCATCCGCGTCGACGGCGCACCGGCCGCGTTCGACTTCGACCGCTTCCTCGCGGATCTCGCGCGATCGGTGCAGGCGACGATACAGGTGGACGGTCCGGGCCCGGACGCTCGGCCGACCCCGGCCTTCGCCGCCTTCCTCGAGCGAGTCGCGGCGACCGCGCCGACGCTCGCCTCGCCGTCCGCCGCGCTCGGTTTCGCCACGGAGTTCCTCGGGCAGGCAGCCTTGCGCCACCCCGCGCAGCCCTCCGGCCCCGGGCGGGTCGATGCGCTGACCCAGATCGTCAACGCCCTCGCGGTCAGCGATCTCGGGATGCCGGCGAACTACCGCGTTCCGGCGGCACCGACGAGCTATCCGGCGGTGTGGCTGGCGCCGAGCCTCGAGTTCGTCCAGTGGAACCTGACCGCTGCCGATCCCCTGTCCCGCAACATCGGGCAGGCACAGGGGGTCTTCGGCAAGACCGATCTCAAGGGCACGACGCCTTCGTTCGCCACCTCGGCAAACCTCGTGGCGCTCCGCGACGACGAGACCTGGCTCGGCGACCTCAAGCCGCCGCGCTGGCCCGCCGCTCTCGGCCCGATCGACACGGCGCGGGCGGAGAAGGGGCGCGACCTCTTCGTGGCCAACTGCGCGGACTGCCACAACGCGCCGCCGTTCGAGATGACGGAGGCAAAGGACAACCTGATGGGGGAGGCGTTCATCAAGGTCGGAGCGACCCCCCTCGACGAGGTCGGAACCGATCCGCTCTACAACCGGGCGCTTCTGGGGCGCTGGGTCGAGACCGGCCCGCTGGCCGCCCTCTTCCAGGGCCAGAAGGCCGTGCCCGCCGCCATCTACTTCGGCGGTATCGTGAGGACCGCGACCGTCGCCTTGCTGAAACAGGCGGGGGAGACCGACGCCACCATCCCGCAATTCATGCGCATGCGGCCGGCGACCCACCCGGACTGCGGGACGACCGGCCAGCCTTGCGCCTACGTGCCGCCCGGGCATGGGGCAGCCCTGAAGGCGGGGCCGTTGCTCGGGATCTGGGCGACGGGCCCCTATCTGCACAACGGCTCGGTGCGCACGGTCTACGAACTGCTGTCGCCCCCGGCGGAGCGGGCGACGTCCTTCTGGGTCGGCGACCGCACGCTCGATCCCGAGCACCTCGGCTTCGCGGATACCGAGACGCCGGGCGCCTTCCGCTTCGATACCAGCGTGCCGGGAAACGGCGCGCAGGGGCACGCCTTTCCCAAGCAGGCGCTCACGCCCGACGAGCGGCTGGCCGTGATCGAGTATCTCAAGGATCCCGAGAGCTTCCCGGTCCCGCGTCCCGCCACCGCCGCCGCCATGCCCTGACGCCGGCGCTGGCGGAGCGGCGCAGGGGCGAGCGCATCGCCGACCCTTCCCTTTTCCCGATCACTCGGCGAGAGTGCCGGAAAAGACGTGGAGGAAACGATGGACCCCCGAGCCGAGGCGCTCGCCCAGTTCTGGTTGAACGACGTCGGGCCGGATGGCTGGTACGTCAAGGACGACGCGCTTGATGCGCAGATCCGCGAGCGGTGGCTGCCGCTCTGGGAGGAGGCGCGCGGGGGCGCGTTCGACGACTGGCGCTGCACGTCGCGGGGGACGCTGGCGCTTCTCATCCTTCTCGACCAGTTTCCGCGCAACCTGTTCCGAAGCGACGCCCGCGCCTTCGCGACCGACGACCGGGCGCGGCACTGCGCCAAGGAGGCGATCCTGCGCGGCTTCGACGAGCGCGTGGCGCTGCCGGAGCGCCAGTTCTACTACCTGCCGCTCGAGCATTCCGAGCTGCCGTCCGACCAGGACCGGGCGGTGCGCCTGATGCTCCTGAGCTTCGGGCGCGACAGCGAGATGGTGCGCCACGCCCGCGCGCACCGCGATATCATCCGGCGCTTCGGCCGGTTCCCGTTCCGCAATCAGGCGCTCGGTCGCGAGAGCCGTCCCGACGAGGTGGAATTCCTCGCTGCGGGCGGCTACACGGCGGCGCTTGGAAATATTCCGGCCTGAGCGAGCCGGCCACCTTCGAGGGGAAGACCACATGGCAGCCAAGAGTTACGACGTCGTCGTCATCGGAGCCGGCCCCGGCGGCTACGTCGCGGCGATCCGCTGCGCCCAGCTCGGCCTGTCGACGGTGATCGTCGAGCGCGAACACCTCGGCGGCATCTGCCTCAACTGGGGCTGCATCCCGACCAAGGCGCTGCTGCGCTCGTCCGAGGTCTTTCACCTGATGCACCGGGCGAAAGAGTTCGGGCTAAAGGCGGAAGGGATCAGCTACGACATCGACGCCGTGGTCGCCCGGTCGCGGGGCATCGCCAAGCAGCTTGCGAGCGGCGTCGGCTTCCTGATGAAGAAGAACAAGATCGCCGTGGTGATGGGCGAGGCGAAGCTTGCCGGCAAGGGCAAGGTCACCGTCAAGACCGCAGCCGGCAGCGAGGAACTCCAGGGCAAGGCGATCATCCTCGCCACCGGTGCCCGCGCCCGCGACCTGCCCGGGCTCGAAGCCGACGGCAAGCGGGTGTGGAGCTACAAGAACGCGCTGATGCCGCCGCACATGCCGAAGAAGCTGCTGGTCATCGGCTCCGGCGCCATCGGGATCGAATTCGCCAGCTTCTACAACACCCTTGGCGCCGAGACGACGGTCGTCGAGGTGATGGACCGCATCCTGCCGGTGGAGGACGCCGAGATTTCGGCCTTCGCCAAGAAGCAGTTCCAGAAGCAGAAGATGACGATCCTGGAAAAGGCGACGGTCAAGAAGCTCGACCGCGCCGCCGACAAGGTGACGGCGACGATCGAGCAGGGCGGCAAGACCACCACCGCCGATTTCGACACGGTCATCTCGGCGGTCGGCATCGTCGGCAACGTCGAGGGCCTCGGGCTCGAGGAGGCCGGGGTGAAGGTCGACCGGACCCACGTCGTGGTCGACGAGTACTGCCGCACCGGCGTCGACGGCCTCTATGCCATCGGCGACATCGCCGGGGCGCCATGGCTCGCCCACAAGGCGATGCACGAGGGGGTCATGGTCGCGGAGCTGATCGCCGGGGGCCACCCGCACCCGACGGCGGCGACCTCGATCGCCGGCTGCACCTACTGCTATCCGCAGGTGGCGAGCGTCGGCCTGACCGAGGCGAAGGCCAAGGAGCAGGGCTACACCGTCAAGGTCGGCCACTTCCCCTTCATCGGCAACGGCAAGGCGATCGCGCTTGGCGAGCCGGAGGGCATGATCAAGACCGTCTTCGACGCCAAGACCGGCGAGATGCTCGGCGCCCACATGGTCGGGGCCGAGGTGACGGAGCTGATCCAGGGCTACGTCATCGGGCGGACGCTCGAGACGACCGAGGTCGAGCTGATGAACACTGTCTTCCCGCACCCGACCCTGTCGGAGATGATGCACGAGGCAGTGCTCGACGCCTACGGCAAGATGCTCCACATGTGACGCTTGCGGGCCTGCCTTTCCCTGCTACCGTCGGGGCCTCAACCGACGGCAGGGAAGGGTGGACGATGCGGAAGCAGGCTGTTCTAGGATTGATGCTGGCGGGCCTCGGGGGGCCTGCCTTGGCGCAGGCGCCCGGGCTCTGGGCTGTGTACGACGAGGTGTTCAAGGGGGCAAAATACATCGACCTCACCCACGTCATCACGCCCGAGATCCCCGTCTGGCCTGGCTTCGGCGACCCGACCTTCGCGCCAGCGAAGGCCGGGCAGGAGCTCGCAGGCTACGCGGCCAAGGGCGACACGTTCACCTACGAGAAGCACGGCTTCGAGGCGACGGCCTACGTGCTGCCGACCGACCAACTCGGCACCCAGCTCGATCCGCCGGCGCACTGGGCGCCCGAGTATCCGGGCATCGACGAGCTGCCGGCCACCTACACGCTGCGCCCGTTGGTGGTGATCCCGATGCAGGAGCAGGTGGCGAAGGACTTCGGCTACGCCCTGCAGGTCTCCGACATCGAGGCTTTCGAGAAGGAGCACGGCGTCATCCCCGAGGGATCGGTGGTCTTCGTGCGCTCCGACTGGTCTAAGGGCTGGCCGGACAAGGACTTCGCCGCGAGGGCACCCTTCCCGGGCGTCGGACTCGACGCGCTGAAGTTCCTGCACGAGCAGCGCCACATCCTTTTCCACGGCCACGAGCCGCTCGACACCGACGCCACCCCGACGCTCGAGGGCGAGTACTGGCTGATGCACAACGGCTATGCTCAGGCCGAGGGCGTGGCGAACCTCGACCAGGTGCCGCCGACCGGCTGCCTCGTCGCCATCGGCTACCCGAAGTTCCAGGGCGGCCTCGGCGGCTACGCGCGCTACGTCGCGATCTGCCCGCCCGACACGCCCGCGGGGGTAACGATCTCCTCGGCCGACGCGCCGTTCCGAAGTCGGCCAAGCCGCTGCATTGGGACGAGTCGGCGGGGATGCGGGTCCGCTGAGGCAAGCGGTGCGCATCCACAGTCCGTTAAGCGATCGGAGACGGCTTGCTCGCCGGCACTGTTGCAGGGTCGTGCGCGGCTGAGCGACCGGCGGAACCGCCCAAGTTGCCGACAACGAGCGGACGAAGACGAAGCCGGCCGAGTAGCGCAGTCGCCATGTCTGGAAATAGGAAATGCCGCCGGCCTTCGCCGGCGGCATCGCTCTCTTCAGGGGGCCGTCAGGCGAGGTCGAAGCGGTCGGCGTTCATCACCTTGTTCCAGGCGGCCACGAAGTCGGCGAGGAACTTCTCCTTCGCGTCGTCCTGGGCGTAGACCTCGGCCAGCGCGCGGAGCTGGGCGTGGGAGCCGAAGACGAGGTCGACGCGGGTCGCCGTCCACTTCGGCGCACCGGTCGCCCGGTCGCTGCCCTGGTAGACGCCGCGCTGGTCGGCCACCGGCTTCCACGCCGTGCCCATGTCGAGGACGGCCGCGAAGAAGTCCTGGGTCAGCGCGCCCGGACGGTCGGTGAAGACCCCGTGGCTCGTGCCGTCGGCGTTGGCGCCGAGGACGCGGAGGCCCCCCACGAGCGCCGTCATCTCCGGCGCGGTCAGCGTCAAAAGCTGCGCGCGATCGACGAGAAGCTCCTCGGGGGTGGCGCCGCTCCGGCCCGAGGACCAGTTGCGGAAGCCGTCGGCGACGGGCTCCATAACCTCGAACGAGGCGATGTCGGTCTGTTCCTGCGTCGCGTCGGTACGGCCGGGCGCGAAGGGGACCGTGACCGGGGTGCCGGCCTTGGTCGCCGCCGCCTCGATCGCCGCGGCGCCGCCGAGCACGATGAGGTCGGCGAGGGAGACCGTCTTGCCACCGGTCTGGGCCGCGTCGAACTCCGCCCGGATGCCTTCGAGCGCGTCGAGCACCTTCGCCAGTGTCGCCGGCTGGTTCACCGCCCAGCCCTTCTGCGGCAGCAACCGGACGCGCGCGCCGTTGGCCCCACCGCGCTTGTCCGAACCGCGGAAGGTCGAGGCCGAGGCCCAGGCGGCGGAGACGAGTTCGGGCGTGGTCAGGCCGGAGGCGAGGATCTTCGCCTTCAGCGCGGCGATGTCGGCGGCGTCGATCAGGACGGGGCCGGCGGCCGGCACCGGGTCCTGCCAGATCAACTCCTCCGCCGGAACCTCGGGGCCGAGGTAACGGGCACGCGGGCCCATGTCGCGGTGGGTGAGCTTGAACCAGGCGCGGGCGAAGGCGTCGGCGAACTGGTCAGGGTTCTCGAAGAAGCGCCGCGAGATCTTCTCGTAGTCCGGATCGGCCCGGAGCGCGATGTCGGAGGTCAGCATCATCGGCGCCCGGCGCTTCGACTTGTCGAAGGGGTCGGGGATGGTGTCCGCACCGCCGCCGTTCTTCGGGGTCCACTGGTGGGCGCCGGCCGGGCTCTTGGTCAGCTCCCACTCGTAGCCGAAGAGGTTCCAGAAGAAGTTGTTGCTCCACCGGGTCGGCGTCGAGGTCCAGATCGACCTCCAGGCCCGAGGTGATCGCGTCGGCGCCGCTGCCCGAGCCGTGAGACGAAAGCCAGCCGAAGCCCATGTCCTCGATACCGGCCGCCTCTGGCTCAGGGCCGATGTGCTTGGCGTCAGCCGCGCCGTGGGTCTTGCCGAAGGTGTGGCCGCCGGCGATCAGCGCGACGGTCTCCTCGTCGTTCATCGCCATGCGGGCGAAGGTGTCGCGGATGTCGCGGGCCGAGGCGAGGGGGTCGGGGTTGCCGTCCGGGCCTTCCGGGTTGACGTAGATCAGGCCCATCTGCACCGCGGCGAGCGGGTTCTCGAGATCGCGTTCGCCGGAGTAGCGGCTCTTTGGATTGTCGGTCGGGGCCAGCCACTCGTCCTCGTTGCCCCAGTAGACCTCCTCAGGCTCCCAGGTGTCGACGCGGCCGCCGGCGAAGCCGAAGGTCTTGAAGCCCATCGATTCGAGGGCGACGTTGCCGGTGAGGATGTAGAGGTCGGCCCAGGAGATCTTGTCGCCGTACTTCTTCTTGATCGGCCAGAGCAGGCGGCGGGCCTTGTCGAGGTTGGCATTGTCCGGCCAGCTGTTCAGCGGCGCGAACCGCTGCTGTCCGTCGCCGGCGCCGCCCCGGCCGTCCTTGAGGCGGTAGGTGCCGGCCGAATGCCAGGCCATGCGGATGAAGAGGCCGCCGTAGTGGCCGAAGTCGGCCGGCCACCACGGCTGGCTCTCCGTCATCAGCGCCGTCAGGTCGGCCTTCAGCGCCGGGAAGTCGAGCGACCTGAACGCCTCGGCGTAGTCGAAGGCCTCGCCGAGCGGGTTCGCCTTGGGCGAGCGGCGGTGGAGGATCTTCAGGTTGAGCTGGTTCGGCCACCAGTCGGTGTTGCCGCGCATTGCGGTGCTCGAGGCGATCTTGGCCTGGGGTGCCATCGGGCACTTGGCTTCGGGTTCCTCGTTGACGTCGAGGGCTTCCATGACTTGCTCCAATCCCTGCCGCGTTCTGGGCCTGCGGCGGTTGCTCGCTTGCGGATATCGGTCGGCGCGGACCCTCTGGCCGCGCGCCGGGCGTCTAGGGCGCGGCCGGGGCTGGCGCGTTGGTCGGCGATCTCTCCATTTTTCTCCCCCGGAGTTGCCGTTGAGACCGGTATAGACCGCGGTTTCGATAATGGGAAATTGCATTTCATTCTCGTTTCGATAGGAACGTCCTATGAGCATCACTCTCAAGCAGCTCCGCTACCTGGCCGCCCTCGCGGACGCGGGACATTTCGGGCGCGCGGCGATTTCCGTGAATGTCAGCCAGCCGGCGCTGTCGGTGCAGATCCGCGAGCTCGAAGGGGCGCTCGGCACGGCTCTGGTCGAGCGCGGCGGCCGGGAGGTGGTGATCACGCCGACGGGCCGCGAGATCGTGCGGCGGGCGCGGCGCATCCTCGATGAGGTGCGCGAGATCGAGCAGGTGGCGCGCTGGGACCGGGGGCTCGGGGGGCAGCTCCGGATCGGGGTGATCCCGACGGTGGCGCCCTATCTGCTGCCGCACGCGCTGCCGTTACTGCGCGCACGGCACCTCACGCTCGACCTCGGGGTGCGGGAGGCGCAGACCGACCGGCTGGTCGAGGAGGTGCGGCAGGGGGCGCTCGACGCGGCGGTGATCGCGCTCGGGGCGGGGACCGAGGATCTTCGCCACGGCGCCGCTGTTCGAGGACCGCTTTCTGCTCGCGGGGAGTGCCGGGCGCCTTGCCGCCGTCGCCACGACGGCGCCGCTCCGGCCGGAGGACATGGCGGCGGAGCAGCTTCTGCTGCTCGACGACGGGCATTGCCTTGCGGATCAGGCGCTGGCGGCCTGTGCCGTGGACCGGACGCGGGCGCGGATGGATTTGAGGGCGGCGAGTTTGGCGACGTTGTGCCGGCTGGTTTCGGAGGGGTTTGGGCTGACGCTCTTGCCCGAGATCGCGGCGCGGTCGGAGCGGGCGGCGGCGCCGGCGCTCTGCCTCGCGCGCTTTGCCGAGCCGCAGCCGGCGCGGACGATCGCGCTGGTGCGGCGGACGCTGGCGGTCGATGACGGGTGGTTCGGGGAACTCGGCGCCATTCTCGCCGAGGCGGCCCGGGCCGAGATCGCGGCGGTGACGGTGTGATCGGCGGCGCCGCAAGAACAGGGCGGCCTTGCGCCTTTTGACGGCTGACTTTATCCGGTCGGCGCCCTATCTTTGGCGTGACCACCACGGAGTGTCCCATGAGCGAGCCCCGCGACCTCAGCGACCGCGCCCAGCGCCATCCCGAGAAGGCCGGCAAGGCGGATACGCCGATGCTGCGCAAGCCGGACTGGATCCGGGTGAAGGCGCCGACCTCGGAGGGGTACAAGCGGACGCGTGATATCCTGCGCGAGAACCGGCTGGTGACGGTCTGCGAGGAGGCGGGGTGCCCCAACGTCGGCGAGTGCTGGTCGCAGGGCCACGCGACGATGATGATCATGGGCGAGATCTGCACCCGGGGCTGCACGTTCTGCAACGTCGCGACCGGGCGGCCGGAGGCGCTGGACGTGTTCGAGCCGCTGCGGGTTGCGGTGGCGGTGGAGAAGCTCGGGCTGAACCATGTCGTGATCACCTCGGTCGATCGGGACGACCTTGACGATGGCGGGGCCGAGCATATCGCGCAGACGATCCGGGCGGTGCGGCGCAAGACGGCGACGACGACGATCGAGGTGCTGGTGCCGGACTTCCTGCGCTGCGGGCCGGGGGCGCTGGAGACGGTGGTGGCGGCGAAGCCGGACGTGTTCAACCACAACCTCGAGACGGTGCCGGGGCTCTATCCGGAGGTGCGGCCCGGGGCGCGGTATTTCCATTCGCTGCGGCTGCTGCAGCGGGTGAAGGAGCTCGATCCGTCGATGTTCACCAAGTCGGGGATCATGGTCGGGCTCGGCGAGGACCGGCAGTCGGTGCTGCAGGTGATGGACGACATGCGGGCGGCGGACGTCGATTTCCTGACCATCGGCCAGTACCTGCAGCCGACGCCGAAGCATCATGCGGTCAACCGCTTCGTGACGCCCGAGGAGTTTGCCGGCTACGAGAAGGCGGCGTTCGGCAAGGGCTTCCTCATGGTCTCGGCGACACCGCTGACGCGGTCGAGCTATCACGCCGGCGCGGACTTCGATCGGCTGCGGGCGGCGCGGCTCGCCAAGCTCGCGGGCCGCGAGGCCTGAGCGGGCGAAGGCCGGTCGGACGCGTGCGCACGCCTGTTTGCGCACGCGTGCGCAAGCAGTCAAGTGATTGAAATACATCACTTTCCCGATTCAAATTTACTGTGCGTTCAGGAAGGTTAACCGCCTCCCAGAGCGCGCTCAGCTCATCAGCCTTCGACCGAAGTGGGCTTGCCCGCGAGGCGCGGCCCGAAAAGCCGAAGCCTGCTTCGGCCGGGCCGTTCGCCGGAGCGCGTGAGCGCGGAGGCGAAGGGGGGTGCAACCCGCGCGTCGGGTTCAATCCGGGTGCGGCCGCCCCGGTGGACGCGTTTCGCGTCCACCCCCGGGAGGGGCGGACGCGGCCGGATTTTGTCGACGGCCAAAATCCGGCGGTGGCATCGTTGCGGCAGGTCAGAGGCGGCCGTTTGTTTCAGTCGTAGCCGAGTTTCGGATACCAGTCGGTGCCGCGGCCCTCGGGCGTGGCGTCGAGGAGCAGCCAGAGCGGGTCCATCTCGGGCGAGCCGCGCGGGTCCTGGCCGGGGTCGGCCATCTCGCCCGACATCTCGCCGCTCCAGAAGTGGCGGATGGTGCCGTCGCGGCGGGTGAAGACCGTGAGGCCGGGGACGTCGGCGTCCTCGGCGCTGACGTAGGCGCGGGTATAGTCGCCGCTCGGGTCGGCGTAGACCGGCAGGTTGCGCCAGCCGCGTTCCGCCTTCGCGGCGACCAGCCGCTCGATCGGCGAGCGGGCGACCATGGCGAGCGCGACGCGCTGGGTGATGTCGGGGACCTTGCCCTCGAAACCGGCCATCAGCGAGGTGCACATCGGGCAGGGCGCCTTGCGCTCTGGGCCGAACATGTAGCTGTAGACGACCAGCGTATCCTTGTCGCCGAAGAGACCCTCGAGGGTGATCGGGCCGTCCTCGCCGACAAAGTCGTAGGCGCGGTCGACCGCGCCGCCCGGCGGCAGCGACCGGCGTATGGCGGCGACCCGCTCGGACTGGCGGCGGAGGGCGATCTCCTCGGCGAGGAGGGCGTTGCGCGCGGTGCGGTAGGCGGCGCTTTCGTTGGGGAAGCTGGCGGCGTTGGTGGCCGCGAGGGTCTCGGCGGGCACCAGCCGGCTATCGATGGTCCTGGTCTCGGTCATCCGGGCCACTCCGTTGACGACTTGCATCATAGTAACACAAGTGCCGATCACGAAGCAGGTTCCGCGGGGCGTTGCCGTCCGACGGCGTGAAGCGGGGTGGCGCTACTCGCTGTAGGCGAACTTGGCGAAGACCCGGCTCATGTGCGTCGCCGGAGAAGGCGGCACGAGTGTTGCACTGCGGCTATACCTCGAGCTGGAACCGCTCGAACCGGCCGAGCGCCGCGTCGATCGCGGGGCGGTGGGCCTGCTCGCGGCCGGCGTCGATGGTCGTCCATTGCTGGATGAGGAGCTTGCCGGCGGCGCGGTCGATCTTGAGGTCGGCGACCGCGACGACGCGGTCGCCGGCGAGGACGGGCAGGGCGAAGTAGCCGAGGACGCGCTTCTCGCGCGGCAGGTAAGCCTCGAAGCGATGCTCGTAGCCGAAGAAGGCCGCGAGCCGGTTGCGCTGGATGACCAGCGGATCGAAGGGCGACAGGATGTGGACGAGACCCTCGTCGGGCTCGGGGGGGATTTCGGTGCCCGCGGCCACCCAGAAGGCGCCGCCGAGTTCGGGGAGCACCGCCGGAACGAGGTGGCGTCGCCGAACACGCTCCGCGATCAGTTCGGCCATCGCCGGACGCCGGCCGCGGACCTGCTGGATGGCGTCGATCGAGACGATCCCCTGGGCGCGGAGGGCGCGGTCGAGCAGGTAGTCGAGGAACTGCCGTTCGTTCGCCGGGCGCGGTCGCGGTGGCCAGCCGAAGTGGCGGTCGGTGAGGTCGTAGGTCTTGAGCATCCCCGAGCGCGCGGAGACGGTCAGGTCGCCGCGGTAGAAGCCGAGCTGGAGCGCCCGCTTCGAGGGCTTGCGGCTCGCCCACGGGTGGTCCTTCTCGACCAGCACGTCGTCGTCGATGTCGCGGATCGACAGGGGGCCTTCGCGGCGGACGCGGGCGATGGCGGCGCGGAGATCCTTCGGCGCCACCGAGTTCGAACCATTTCTCCGGCGTCTCGCGATGCCGCTTCATGTCGGCCATGAAGTAGCGGTAGTCGCGGGTCGGCACGTAGGCGAGCGCGTGGGTCCAGTATTCGAAGACGCTTCTGTCGTCGCCGAGAGCCACCGCGAGGTCGGCGCGGCGGTAGCCGGGGATGCGGCTCCACAGGATGTGGTGATGCGACCGCTCGATGACGTTGATCGTGTCGATCTGGACATAGCCGAGATGCTCGACGGCGGCCCGCGTCGCCGCCGGTCCGTCGCCGAAGGGCGCCTGTCGTGTCGAGGCGCTGCGCCGCGAGCCACAGGCGGCGGGCTTCGGCGAGGGTCAGCGTGAGCGGGGCGGGGGTGGCGCGGGGCATTGCGGGGTCTCTTGGGCGGGGTCTGTTGCCGAAGGGGAACGTCCAGAGAACACGGCCGCGGACGCCGCGCAACCGGCGGTGCCGGCTTTTGCGCTTGACCGGCGGGATGCTTCCGGCGAATTTGGTAACCAACCAGTTATAAACGCCGGAAACACGGCACCCTCGGGGGAGGATCAGCGACATGGCGGTCAGGCGCTTCGGCCTCATCATGCATGGCGTCACCGGTCGGATGGGTCTGAACCAGCACCTGGTGCGCTCGATCTGCGCGATCCGCGCGCAGGGGGGCGTGGCGCTGTCGAACGGCGACCGGCTGATGCCGGACCCGATCCTGGTGGGGCGAAACGGCGCGAAGGTGGAGGCGCTGGCCAAGGCGCATGGCATCGAGCGGTGGAGCGACGACCTCGATGCGGCGCTGGCCAATCCGGAGGACACGCTGTTCTTCGATGCGGGGACGACGCAGATGCGGGCGGCGTTGTTGTCGCGGGCGATCGACGCGGGCAAGCACGTCTATTGCGAGAAGCCGATCTCGGACAATGTCGCGGCGGCGCTGGCGCTGGCCCGCAAGGCGAAGGCGGCGGGGATCAGGCATGGGGTGGTGCAGGACAAGCTGTTTCTTCCGGGTCTGCGCAAGCTGGCGATGCTGCGCGATGCGGGGTTCTTCGGACGGATGCTCTCGGTGCGCGGGGAGTTCGGCTATTGGGTGTTCGAGGGGGACTGGCAGGCGGCGCAGCGGCCGTCGTGGAACTATCGGGCGAAGGACGGCGGGGGGATCATCCTCGACATGCTCTGCCACTGGCGCTACGTGCTCGACAATCTTTTCGGTGAGGTCAAGGCGGTAAGCTGCCTTGGAGCCACGCATATTCCCGAGCGCGTCGATGAAGCGGGGCACCGGTATCAGGCCGATGCGGACGATGCGGCCTATGCGACGTTCGAGCTGGAGGGCGGGGTGATCGCGCAGATCAACTCGTCGTGGACGGTGCGGGTGCGGCGCGACGACCTCGTGACCTTTCAGGTGGACGGGACGCACGGGTCGGCGGTGGCGGGGCTGACGAAGTGCTGGACGCAGCACCGGGTGAACACGCCGAAGCCGGTGTGGAACCCGGACGTGCCGCAGACCATCGACTTCTTCGGCGGGTGGGAGGAGGTGCCGGACAACCAGCCCTCGGACAACGGCTTCAAGCTCCAGTGGGAGATGTTCCTGCGGCATCTGGCCGAGGACGGGCCGTGGAAGTTCGGGCTGGGCGAAGGGGTGAAGGGGGTGCAGCTGGCCGAGCTCGGGCTGGAGAGCTGGCGGGAGCGGCGCTGGGTCGACGTTCCGGCGCTGGAGATCTGAGCGATGGCGACCCTGGGCCTGCCGACTGCGGATCGCCGGATCGAGGCTTACAGCACGCGCGCCCCGGCGGTGTGGACGCCGGACGGGAAGGGGTTCAACCGGGTGGCGTTTGCGGCGGCGCATGTCGTGGCCGACCCGCTCGCCGATGTCGATCCGTGGCTGGCGCCGGCGATCGACTGGGAGGCGACGATGCGCTTCCGGCATTATCTCTGGGACCTCGGGTTCGGGGTGGCGGAGGCGATGGATACGGCGCAGCGCGGGATGGGGCTCGGGTGGCCGGAGGCGAAGGCGCTGATCGGGCGGGCGCTGGCGGCGGCGCGGGAGCGGCCGGGGGCGCTGATCGCGTGCGGCGCGGGGACGGACCATCTGGCGCCGGGGCCGGAGGTCGGGGTGGATGCGGTCGTGCGGGCCTACGAGGAGCAGGTCGAGGCGGTCGAGGGGATGGGCGGGCGGATCATCCTGATGGCGAGCCGGGCGCTGGCGGCGGCGGCGACGGGGCCGGACGATTATCTGCGGGTCTATGACCGGGTGCTGTCGCAGGTGCGCGAGCCGGTGGTGATCCACTGGCTGGGGGAAATGTTCGATCCGGCGTTGGCGGGGTACTGGGGGTCGGGCGATCATTGGGCAGGCGATGGAGACCTGCCTCGACATGCTGGCGGCCCACGCGGACCGGATCGACGGAATCAAGATTTCGCTGCTGTCGAAGGAGAAGGAGATCGCCATGCGCCGGCGGCTGCCGGCGGGGGTGCGGATGTATACCGGGGATGACTTCAACTATGCGGAGCTGATCGCCGGGGATGCGGAGGGGCATTCCGATGCGCTGCTCGGGATCTTCGATGCGATCGCACCGGCGGCTTCGGCGGCGCTTTCGGCACTGGGGCGGGGTGAGGAGAACGCGTTCTTCGACATTCTGGAGCCGACGGTGCCGCTGTCGCGGCATGTCTTCCGGGCGCCGACGCGGTTCTACAAGACCGGGGTGGTGTTTCTCGCCTATCTCAACGGGTTGCAGGACCATTTCGTCATGGTCGGCGGGCAGGAGAGTGCGCGGTCGATCGTCCACCTCGCGGAGTTGTTCCGGCTGGCGGACGGGGCGGGGGTGCTGCGCGATCCGGAGGTGGCGGCGGCGCGGATGAAGGCGGTGCTGGCCGTGCATGGGGTGGCGTGATGGCCGACTTTGCGAACGGGGGGCTGTCGATCAACCTCGCGACGGTGCGGGCGCAGTGGGACATGGCGCAGGCGATCGAGGGGTGCCTGCGCCACGGCATCGGGGCGATTGCGCCGTGGCGGGACCAGGTGGCGGCGATCGGCCTCGAGCGGGCGGCGTCGCTGGTGCGGGACAACGGGCTGCGGGTGACCGGGCTCTGCCGCGGCGGGTTCTTTCCGGCGGCGACGGAGGCCGGGCGACGGGCGGCGATCGAGGAGAACTGGCGGGCGATCGACGAGGCGGCGGCGCTGGGGGCGGATTGCCTGGTGCTGGTGGTCGGGGGGTTGCCCGAGGGGTCGCGGGACATCGGCGGGGCGCGGGCGATGGTGCTGGACGGGATTGCCGCGGTGCTGCCGGAGGCGCTGGCGGCCGGGGTGCCGCTGGCGATCGAGCCGCTGCATCCGGTCTATGCGGCCGACCGGTCCTGCGTGAACACGCTGAAGCAGGCGCTCGACCTCTGCGATCTGCTCGGCGAGGGGGTCGGGGCGGCGATCGACGTCTATCACGTGTGGTGGGACCCGGAGCTGGAGGCGCAACTGGCCCGGGCCGGGGCGGCGGGGCAGATCCTCGCGCATCATGTCTGCGACTGGCTGGTGCCGACGACGGACCCGCTGAACGACCGCGGGATGATGGGAGACGGGGTGATCGACCTGAAGCGGATCAGGGGGTGGTTCGAGAGGGCCGGGTTCCACGGGCCGCAGGAGGTCGAGATCTTCTCGGCGGGAAACTGGTGGAAGCGGGACGGGGACGAGGTGCTGGCGACCTGCGTCGAGCGGTTCCGGTCGGTCTGCTGACGGCAGCGGCCCGCCGGGGTCCGGCGTCGGGGGGCATCGAGCCCCCCTCCGCCGGGTAGGGCGGGTGAAGAACCCACCCTACGGCGATGGGTGCCGGGCGGGGGTTCGTGGGTGAGGTTCGGGACGCGGCCTTTGCCGCGAAGGGGAGCGCGCAGGTGCGCGCTTTTTTTCTTTCTGGTTTTCGGCCTGTGGGCCGAAAACGACTGCTCTCCAGGTTTCAAGGCCGTATGAAGACCTGGAGAAGGGCCGCTGTCAGGCGTGGCGGAGGGCCTTTTCGTCGGGGCCGAAGACGTGGAAGCGGTCGGCGTCGATGGCGAGGTCGAGCGCGGTGCCGGGCGCGAGGCTGGCCTGGCCCTTGATCTCGATGGTGACGGTGCGGCCGCCGGGGAGGGCGACGTAGACGTAGGTCTCGCCGCCGAGGTGCTCGGTGAGCTGGACCTCGCCGCGGAGGACGCCGGTGCCGGGATCGGCGGGGACGAGGTGCTCGGGGCGGACGCCGAGGGTGATGGTGCTGCCGGGCTTTGGCGGCTTCGGGAATTCGACGGTGAGGGTGCGCCCGGCGGTTTCGCTGGCGGTGTCGTTGGCGTCGATGTCGACTTCGGCACGGTGGCCGTCGACGCGGCCGATGCGGCCGGGGAGGAGGTTCATCCGCGGGCTGCCGATGAAGCCGGCGACGAAGATGTTGGCGGGCTTGTTGTAGAGATCGAGGGGCGTGCCGACCTGCTCGATGATGCCTTTGCGCAGGACGACGATGCGGTCGGCGAGGGTCATCGCCTCGACCTGGTCGTGGGTGACGAAGATCATCGTCGCGCCGCAGGCGGCGGTGCAGGCGGTTGATCTCGACGCGCATCTGCATGCGCAGTTCGGCGTCGAGGTTGGAGAGCGGTTCGTCGAAGAGGAAGATCTTCGGCTCGCGGACGATGGCGCGGCCGATGGCGACGCGCTGGCGCTGGCCGCCGGAAAGCTGGCCGGGGCGGCGGTCGAGAAGCTCGGTGATCTGAAGGATTTCGGCGGCGTTCCTTACCTTGCGCTCGATCTCGGCCTTCGGCTCGCCGATGGTCTCGAGGCCGAAGGAGAGGTTCTTGCGCACCGTCATGTGCGGATAGAGCGCGTAGGACTGGAAGACCATCGACAGGCCACGCCTCGCGGCGGGGACGTCCTGCATCGGGGCGCCGTCGATGAGCAGGTCGCCGTCGGAGATCGGTTCGAGACCGGCGATCATGCGGAGCAGGGTGGACTTGCCGCAGCCGGAGGGGCCGACGAAGACGACGAATTCGCCGTCCTCGACGCGGAGGTCGACGCCGTGGATGACCTCGACCGCGCCGAAGCGCTTGACGACCTGGCGGAGTTCGAGGTCAGCCATCGACGGCCTCCGGCGTGGGGATCCAGCCGGCGTAGTACGGATGGTCGGGGGTGAGGGGGAGCGTCACCGGCTCGCCGGTGGCGGCGGACCAGTAGGCGGCGGTGAGGAGTTCGATCGAGCGGCGGGCGTCGTTGAGGGTGACGGGCAGGTCGACGGGGAGGGCGGCGTCGCTGGTGAGGGCGGCGTGGAGGCGGTGGAACTGGCCGGCGAACCGCTCGGGCAGGGGGACGAAATCGGCGAGGGCGGCGGCGATGCGGGCGGCCTCGGCGGGGTCGTCGTGGGGGAAGGTCCACGGCTCGTGGCCGGGGTTGTAGGGCGCGAGGCCGCTTTCGGCGACGAGGTCGGAGAAGCAGAAGCGCAGGCGCGACATCTCCTGGCGGGAGCCGAGGGTGACCGAGGAGGTGGCGAAGGCGCCGGAGGGGAAGGCGAGGGAGAGGACGGCCATGTCCTCGGTCTCGTTGCGGTTCTGGCGGTTGGAGGTGCGGGCGTGGAGCGAGGACGGGTTGCCGAGGACTTCGCAGAGCAGGTCGTGGATGTGGATGGCGTGGGAGGTGAGGCAGCCGCCGAGTTCGCCGGCGAAGGTGCCGCGCCAGCGGGCGGCCTCGTAGTAGGGGGTGGACCGCCACCAGTGGGTTTCGGCGGTGGCGACGGAGGGGGCGGCGGCGAAGCCGCGGGCGCGGAGGTGGTGGAGCTTCTGGATGCCGTGGCCGAAACGGTACTGGAAGATCGGCGAGACGCGGCGGGCGGACGCGGCTTCGGCGGCGGCGAGGATGTCGAGTTCGGCGAGGCTGCGCGCGACGGGCTTCTCGAGGACGACGTGGAAGCCGGCTTCGAGGGCGGCGACGGCCTGGGGGACGTGGAGGTGCGGCGGCGTGCAGATGTCGACGAGATCGAGATCGCGGGCGAGGAGGGCGTCGAAGGCGGTGACGGTGGCGGGGATGGCGTGTTTCGCGGCGACGGCCGCGGCGCGGGCGGGGTCGATGTCGCAGAGGACGGCGACCTCGTAGAGGTCGGGGAGGGACTGGTAGCCCTCGATATGGGAGGCGCCGATGCCGGAGCCGACGACGCCGACCTTGAGGCGGGTCATGAGGGGCGGCTCCCGCTGTCGGTCGGGAGGGGGGTGGCGAGGCGGTGGGCGGCGAGGGCGAGTTCCATCGCGAGGAAGCAGCGGGCCTGGGGCATCGCGGTCTCGGTTCGGTTGAGGATGTCGTCGCGGAGCTGGGTGCCATAGGGCAGGGGCTCGGCGCTGGCGTCGATGTGGCGGGTGCCGTGGGCGTCGGTGAGGAAGAGGTGGTCGCCGCCGGGGCGGCCTTCGATGTCCATGTATTTGCGGAGCTCGATGGTGCCGGTGGTGCCGACGAGGAAGAGGCGGCCGTCGCCCCAGACCGGGGCGCCGTCGGGGGTCATCCAGTCGACGCGGATGAAGCCGGTGGCGGCTTCCGACGCGCCCGAGGAAGCGACGGTGGCGTGGCCGTAGTCGCACCAGCCGGGGCGGTCGGGGTGGGCGAGGTTGGCCTCGACGGCGGAGAGGATGCGGGCGTCGGTGGCGCCGGTGAAGGCGAGGAACTGCGCGAACTGGTGCGAGGCGATGTCGGTGAGGATCGAGCCGCCGCGGTCGGGGTCCCAGAACCAGTCGGGGCGCGGTGGAGGCCGATGCGGTGGGGACCGAGGCCGATGGTCGAGACGACGCGGCCGATGGCGCCTTCGGCGACGAGGCGGGCGGCGGCGACGGTCGAAGGCTGGAGGACGTGCTCGGAGTAGCAGATCGAGAAGATGCGGCCGGTTTCCTTTTGCACGCGGCGGAGCTCGGCGAGCTGCGCTTCGGTGGTGCAGCCGGGCTTGTCGACCATCGCGTCCTTGCCGGCGCGCATGGCGCGCAGCGCCACGCCGGCGCGGTCGGCGGGGATGCCGGCGCCGACGACGAGGCGGACGGCGGGGTCGTTCAGGATCTCGGCCTCGTCGGTGACGCGGCGGGCCTCCGGGTAGACCTTGGCGAAGGCGGCGGCGAGGTCGTCTTCGGGGGCGTGGAAGGTGGTGAGGCGGCAGCCGGCGGCGAGCATGGCGTCGACCTGGCCGAAGATGTGGTTGTGGTTGATGCCGGAGACGGCGAAATCGAAGGTTTCGGGCATTGGGACTACCGCTTGAGGGCGCTCATCGCGACGCCCCGGATGATCATGCGCTGGAAGGCGAGGAAGACGACGAAGACCGGGACGAGGGAGAGGGCCGACATGGCGAAGAGCTCGCCGTAGAGGAACTCGCCGCCGGACGAGTCGACGAAGGCGCGGAGCGCGAGCGGGACGGTGTAGGTCTTGATGTCGTTGAGATAGATCAGCGGCCCGAGGAAGTCGTCGTAGGTCCAGATGAAGGAGAAGATCGCGGCGGTGGCGAGGACCGGCGTCGAGAGGGGGAGCATGATCTTCCAGTAGATCCGCCACGGGCCGCAGCCGTCCATGATCGCGGCCTCGTCGATCTCGCGCGGGATGCCGCGGAAGAACTGGACCATCAGGAAGACGAAGAAGGCGTCGACGGCGAGGAACTTCGGGACGACGAGGGGGAGAAAGGTGTTCACCCAGCCGAAGTGCAGGAAGAGCACGTACTGCGGCACCAGCGTGACGTGGTAGGGCAGCATCAGCGTGCCGAGCATCAGGGTGAACCACATCCGCTTGAAGCGGAAGTCGAGGCGGGCGAAGGCGTAGGCGGTCAGCGAGCAGGCGGCGAGGTTGCCGATGACGGCGAGGCCGGCGATCAGGAAGCTGTTGCGGTAGAAGGTGGTGAAGGAGACGCCGAGCGCGGTCCAGCCCTCGACGAAGTTGGAGAGGTCGAGGGAGGTCGGCAGCGCGGTCGGATGGGAGAAGATCAGCTCGTCGGGCTTGAACGACGACAGCACCATCCAGAGCAGCGGATAGATCATCAGCACCGAGGCGGCGACGAGCAGCAGGTGGCGGAGGAGCTCGGAGCGGAGCGGGCGGGGCTTGTGCTCGCTCATCGGCTCTCGTCCTCGTAGTAGACCCAGTATTTCGACGTGCCGAAGGCGACCGCGGTGAAGATCGCGATGATGACGAGCAGGATCCACGCCAGCGCCGAGGCGTAGCCCATGCGGAAGTTCGCGAAAGCCTCCTCGTAGAGATAGAGCGAGTAGAAGAGCGTCGAGTTCGATCGGGCCGCCGGTGCCGCCCGAGATGATGAACGCCTGGGTGAAAGCCTTGAAGCCCTCGATGGTCTGCAACACGAGGTTGAAGAAGATCACCGGCGCCAGCAGCGGCAGGGTGATCTTCCAGAACTGCCGCCAGCCGGAGGCGCCGTCCATCGAGGCCGCCTCGTAGAGGTCGGTCGGGATCTGGCGGAGGCCGGCGAGAAAGATGATCATCGGCGAGCCGAACTGCCAGATCGCCAGCACGACGAGGGTCGAGAGCGCCGTGTCGGGGTGCGAGATCCACGCCGGCCCATGGATGCCGACGACGGCGAGGAGCTGGTTGACCAGGCCCTCGGCGCCGAAGATCTGGCGCCAGAGGACGGCGATCGCCACCGAGGCGCCGAGCAGCGACGGCAGGTAGAAGATCGCCCGGTAGACGCCGACGCCGCGCACGCTGCGGTCGAGCACCATGGCGAGGCCGAGCGCCGCGGCGAGCTTCAGCGGCACCGACCAGAGGACGTAGGTGAAGGTGACGGTGATCGCGCTCCGCAGGCGCTCGTCATTGAAGAAGGCGTACCGATAGTTGCCGAGCCCCGCCCACTCGGGCGGGGTCAGGAGGTCGTAGTTGGTGAAGGAATAGTAGAGCGAGGCCAGCGTCGGCCCGAGGGTCAGGACGAAGAAGCCGATCAGCCACGGCAACAGGAAGAGATAGCCCGCGGCATTGCGGCGGAGGCCGCGGCGCAGCCGTTCGCCCATCGCGGGCGGCGTGGGCCGCCCGGCCGTCGTTGCCCTGACGTGCGCCATCGGCTCAGGCGCGGCCGAGGATCGCGACCGCGTTGTCGTAGTATTTCTTCGCCCCGTCGGTGACCGAGAGCTTGCCGAAGGCAACCTCGTCCCACGCCGGGCGCAGGGCGCGGTCGAGCTCGCCGGCGTTCTTCGGCGGCGGCGGCGGCAGCGGGCTGACCGAGGTGGCGACGATGTCGAGGTAGTCGATGATCTTCTTCTCGGTCGGGGTCAGGCCGGGGATCAGGCTCTCGCGGATCGCCGGGTCGCCGGAGACGCCGCGCTCGATCTGGAGGATGGCGTTGGCGGCCGGGTCGGTGATGAAGAAGTCGATCAGCTCCGCCGCGGCCTCCTTGTCGCCGGAGGTCTCGGCCATGGAGATCAGCATCGAGGGCTTGAGGTACTGGCCCGGCTTGCCGCCCTCCTGGTTCGGGATCATCACGATGTCGATCTCGTCGGGCATCAGCTTCTGGTTGGCGACGAGCTGGTTCGAGTGGCTGAAGCCGAACAGCGACTTGCCCGCGACCAGCATCGAGTCTTCCATCTTCTGGCTGGCGTCCTGGGCCATGATGTCGGCCGGCGGGGTCAGGCCCTTGTCCTGCAGGTCCTTCCAGTAGGCGAAGAAGTCCGAGAGGTCGGCGAGCTCGTAGCCGAGCTGACCGTCCTCGGTGTAGAGCGACTTGCCGCGCTGGCGCACCCAGGTCTCGAGCATCGGTTCGAGGTAGCCCATGTTCTGGGTGAAGAACATGCCCGCGGGCAGGCCGCCCTTCACCTCGTTGCCGATCGCGTCGAAGTCGGCGTTGGTCCAGGTCTTCTGGTCGGGGAGGGTGACGCCGAGCTTGTCGAGCAGCACCTTGTCGTAGATGCGGCTCATCGAGTTGGCACCCATCGAGATGCCGTAGAGCTTGTCGTCGACCTTGCCGGAGGCGAGCTGGTTCGGATCGAAGTCGGTCAGGGTGATCTGCTTGCCGAGAAAGTCGTCGAGGGCGGCGAGCTGCTTGCGGCGCGCGTATTCGAAGAGGAAGCGGTAGTCCATCTGGATGACGTCGGGCAGGTTGCGGCCCGCGGCCTGGGTGGCGAGCTTCTGCCAGTAGTCGCCCCAGCCGTAGGTCTCGGGGGTGACGGCGGTCCCGTCGTCCTTGCCGAAGAGCGCCAGCACCTCGTTGGTGCGGCGGTCGCGGTCGGGATTGCCCCACCAGATGAAGCGGATGCTGTCGCCGGCTGCCGCGAAGGCGCCGACCGAGGCGAGGGTCGAGGCGGCAGCGGTACCGGCAATCAGGCCGCCGAACGCGCGCCGGGTGATCAGGCTCATCGGGGTCCTCCCACGGACATGGACGTTCGTCTTGTTGGTCTGGGCCCGCTTTCCGGGCTCTCGGGGCAAAAGTAACCCCTTGGTTATTTCGTCGCAAGCAATTCTGTCGCCGGCGCGTCCCCGGCCGGGGGCTCCACCGGGCGGAGGTAGCCGAGGACGACGTCGATGGCATGGGCGCGGCGGCAGGCCATCGCCGCCTCGGAGGCGAGGGGCGCGTCGAAGACGATGGCGAGGGTGTGGATGTTCGACAGGTAGAAATAGCTGACGCCGGTCACGGTGATGTAGAGTTGCAACGGATCGACGCCCGGGCGGAAGATGCCGGTCGCCTCGCCCTCGGCGAGGACCTGGGCGATGCGGCCGACGAGCGGCGCGTTGAGGCTGCGGATGTCGGCGATGGTGCGCACATAGGCGCCGCGCTGGATGTTCTCTGTGGCGAGCAGGCGGATGAACCACGGGTTGGCGCGGAAGTGGTCGAAGGTGAAGCCGACGAGCTTCTCCATCGCCAGCCGGGGCGGCAGGCTCCCGAGGTTCAGTTCGTGCTCGCCGGAGCGGATGTCGAGATAGGCGTCGTGGAGGACGCGGGCGTAGAGCGCCTCCTTGTTGCCGACGTAGTGGTAGAGCATGCGCTTGTTGGCGCCGGCGCGCTCGGCGATACGGTCGACGCGGGCGCCTTCGAAGCCGTGCTCGACGAACTCCTCGCGCGCGGCAAGGAGGATGTCGCGCTTGGTGCGCACCGGGTCGCGCGGACGGCGCGGGGGCGTCGTTCTGGCCGCTTCGCTGGTCTCGCCGTCGTCCACCCTGCACCTCCGCCCCCGGTTGACAGCCAGCCGGGCGCGTGAGTAGTAACCGCACTGTTACTTACCGGCAAGGGCAGGGGCGCAGTGCAGACCAACAAGCGGCGTGTCGCCATCGTCGGTACCGGCCATCGCGGCGCCGGGACCTGGGGGAAGGACGTTCCCGCCACCTGCGCGGACCACGTCGTCCTGGTCGGGCTCTCGGACCTCAACCCGGCGCGACTGGGCGTGGTGGCGGGTGCGCTGGGCGTGGAGGGGGCGGCGGTCGACGTCGATCTCGACGCGATGCTGGCCGAGGCGCGGCCGCACACGCTGGTCGTCTGCACCCGCGACGACACCCATGCCGACATCATCGTCGACGCGCTGGAGCGCGGGATCGACGTGGTGACCGAGAAGCCGATGGCGACGACGGCGGCGGACTGCCGGCGCATCCTCGACGCGGAGCGGCGGACCGGGCGGCGGGTGGACGTCGCCTTCAACTACCGCTTCGCGCCGACCTCGCGGAAGATCCGCGAACTGCTGGCGGCGGGGCGGATCGGGACGGTGACCTCGGTCGATTTCCACTGGTATCTCGATACGGTGCACGGCGCCGACTATTTCCGGCGCTGGCACGCCTACCGGCGCAACTCGGGGACGCTGTTCGTCCACAAGGCGACGCATCACTTCGACCTGCTCAACTGGTGGATCGACGCCGATCCGGTGCGGGTCTTTGCCCAGGGCGCGCTGCGCAAGTACGGGGCGGCGGGGCCTTACCGGGGGACGCGGTGCAAGGGGTGCGCCCACGCCGGGGAATGCGAATTCTACCTCGACATCGGCAAGGACCCCTGGCTGGACGCGCTCTACGAGGCGCCGGCGGCGGAGGACGGCTATGTGCGCGACGCCTGCGTCTACCGCGAGGACATCGACATCTACGACACGATGAGTGCTGCGATCCTCTATGCCAACGGCGTGCAGGTCAGCTACTCGCTGAACGCCTACATGCCGATCGAGGGCTATCATCTGGCGTTCAACGGCACCCACGGGCGGCTCGAGGTGCGGATGTACGAGCGGCAGGCTTTCGAGGCGCCCGAGGACCGGGACGAGATCCTGCTGCTCGGGACAGACCGGTCGGTGGAGCGGATCTGGGTCGAGCACGGGCCGGGGGGGCATTTCGGCGGCGACCCGCTGCTCCACCGCAGCCTCTTCGTGCCGGAGGGCGACGATCCCCTGAGCCAGCGCGCCGGGGCGCGGGCGGGGGCGCTGTCGGTGCTGACCGGAGTCGCGGCGGCGGAGAGTGCCGAGACCGGCTTGCCGGTGGCGATTCTCGCGCAACTCGACGCGGATTGAGCCGGTTCGAATCGGGCTGATGGCGCGCCGGGCGCCGGCCTGATCGGGTGAGATTCCCTTAAGGCGTTGGAAAGGTGTGGTTAATCCTTTTGGAGGATGGGTCCGAACTTTTTAGTTGTTAAAGACGATAAACAATGTCGTAATTAACGAGAAAGCAACGGAGGCACCCGATGACCACTGGATCGCACGGAGCGCGTTTCGACCGCTCGCAGACTGCGGGCGACGGCCGGACCCTGGCGCTGGTGATGGCGGGCGCAGGCGGAAGCGGACTTCTGGCCTTGGCGACGCTGATCTCGGGCGGGGGCGTGCTGGCCGCCTTTCTCGTCTACGTCCTCGGCGCCAGCGTTCTGGTCCCGAGCCTCGCGGTCGCGCCTTTCGCCGGCCGCCGCCTCGCCGCGGTTGCGCGGCAGCGCGCCGCCGGCCTGGGTCTGTCGGGGCAGCCGTCGTAATGGGCAGCCTGCCCGGTTCCCGCCGGCTGCCGGCTGCCCCGCCGGCACCCTTTCGCGTGGTGATCATCGGCGGCGGCTTCGCCGGCGCGGCGGCGGCTCTGCGGCTGATCGAGGCCGGTGACAGCCCGCTGGCGATCACCGTCGTCGAGCCGCGCGCCGAGATCGGCCGCGG
Source organism: uncultured Alphaproteobacteria bacterium (assembly GCA_963798235.1). Taxonomy (GTDB): domain Bacteria; phylum Pseudomonadota; class Alphaproteobacteria; order Rhodobacterales; family Rhodobacteraceae; genus Amaricoccus. The sequence continues at coordinate 252,375 of CAWCSN010000003.1, forward strand.
CATTGCCTATTCGACGCCGGACGCCGGGCACCTGATGAACGGGGCGGCCCGCGGCCTCAGCCTCTATCCCGAGGCGCCGCTGCACTTCGTCCGCTGGATGGAGGCCGAGGCGGCGCGGGGCGGCTGGCAGCCGCCTGCCGGGGTCAGCTGGGCGGCGAGCCAGCCACCGCGCTGGCATTTCGGCAGCTATGCCTCGTCGCGGCTTGCAGCCTCGGCGGCCGACAGTTTCGGGCGGGTGCGCCTGCGCCACCGGCGCGACCGCACCACCGGGGTCGGCATGCTCGGGCGCGAGTTCGTCGTCGCGCTGGCCGAAGGCGGGACGATCCTCGCCGACGCCGTGGTGCTGGCCTCGGGCGTGTTCCAGAGGGGCGCGGGGCCGGTGCGGGATGCGCGCCACATCGCCGATCCCTATGCGCCGGGCGCCTTCGACGGGGTCGCCGATGCGGCCGAGGTTGTCGTGCTCGGCAGCGGGCTGGCGATGCTTGACGCGCTGGTGTCGCTCGAGAGCGCGGGCTTTCGTGGCCGGGTGCGGGCGGTATCGCGGGGCGGCGGGCTCGTCGAGCCGCGGCGGCCGGTCGAAGCGGTCGACGGCTTTCTCACCGGCGAGGCGCCGACGCTGCGCGGGCTCGTGCGCCAGGTCCAGGTCGCGCGGCGCAAGATCGTGGCCGAGGGTGGCGACTGGCAACAGCTGGTGCCCGCGGTCCGCGCGGCGACGCCGGACCTGTGGACGCGGCTGAGTGACGCCGAGCGGCAGCGTTTCGTCCGCCACCTTCAGGGCGCGTGGAAGAAGTGCGTCCATCTCGCGCCGATCGAGACCCATCGTGTCGCCGAGCGGATGATGGCCGAAGGACGGCTGACGATCGAGGCGGGGGAGATCGGCGCGATCGAGACCGGCGAGGCCGGGGTCACGGTCGCGGTGTCGGACGACGATGGCGCGCGGAAGCTGGTCGCGGACGTGGTCGTCAACTGCCGCGGCCACAGCGCCGACTGGTCGGAGCTCGGCGATCCGCTGGTGCGCTCGCTGCTCGACCGCGGGCTGGCACGGCGCCACGCCACCGGCCTCGGGATCGACGTCGATCCGCTGACGCTGGCGGTGAGGCCGGCGACCGGAGGCAGCGGGTCGGGGCGGATTTTCGCGATCGGGCACCCGCTGCGCGGATCGGTCTGGGAGTCGACCTCGGTCCGCGAGATCGCCCTGCAGGCCCGGACGCTCGGCGAGACGATTGCCGCGATCGCCGAAAGCGGTCCGCGCGAGCGCATCGCGGTGCGTCACGGCGCCTGACGCCGGCCACCTGAAGGGGATTCCCGGGCCCGGTTCATCGGCGCCACCCAGCCCCAGCCCGCCCGGGAAACTGCCCGGGACGATCCGGCGAGCAGCCCCGCCGGATCGTCCCGGTGTATTCGTTCGTGCCGTGCGTACTCCGCCGCGTTCAGCCCGGGCTCATGCCGCGCAGGCGTTCGGAGCGGCGGCGGAGGAGTTCGAGGGTGGTGAGCAGGGCGATCGAGATCACCACGAGGATGGTGGCGACGGCGAGGATCGTCGGCGAGATCTGCTCGCGCAGGCCGATGAACATCTGCCAGGGCAGGGTCTTCTGCGCGGCCGAGCCGACGAAGAGCACGACGACGACCTCGTCGAAGGAGGTGATGAAGGCGAAGAGCGCGCCGGAGATCACCCCCGGCAGGATCAGCGGCATCTGGACCTTGAAGAAGGTGCGCACCGGTCCGGCGCCCATGTTGGCGGCGGCGCGGACGAGGCTCTGGTCGAAGCCGACGAGGGTCGCGGTCACGGTGATGATGACGAAGGGGATGCCGAGCGCCGAGTGGGCGAGGACGACGCCCCAGTAGGTGCCCTGCAGGCCGAGGCGCGAGTAGAAGAAGTACATGCCCGCCGCCGAGATGATCAGCGGCACGATCATCGGCGAGATCAGGATCGCCATGATCGCCCCGCGGAAGGGAACGTGGCGCTGGCTGAGGCCGACGGCGGCGGTGGTCCCGAGGGTGACGGCGACCAGCGTCGCGACCGGGGCGATGCGCACCGAGTTCCACACCGCGTTCTGCCAGTCGGGGCTGGTGAAGAATTCGCGGTAGTGGCGGAGCGAAAAGCCGGCCGCCTCGAAGTGCAGCATCTCCGGCGTGAAGGTGAAGAAGTTGGTGGCGTTGAACGACAGCGGCACGATCACCAGGATCGGCAGGATCAGGAAGAGCAGGATCAGCACGCAGATGGTGCGGTAGGTCCAGAACCACACGCGCTGGCCGGTCGAGGCATAGGGGGGAAGCGCCATCTGATCTACCCGAGCTTGACGTTGTCGATGCCGACGATGCGGTCGTAGGTGTAGTAGAGGATCAGCACCACCATCAGGAGCAGCGTCGCCAGCGCGGCCGCCAGGCCCCAGTTGAGCGACGAGGAGATGTGGTAGGCGATCCGGTTCGAGATGAAGATGCCCGAGGTGCCGCCGACCAGTTCCGGGGTGATGTAGTAGCCGATCGACAGGATGAAGACGAGGATCGCGCCGGCGCCGATGCCGGGGATGGTCTGGGGAAAGTAGACCCGCCAGAAGGCCGTCCAGTCGTTGGCGCCGAGCGACTTGGCCGCGCGCAGGTAGGTGGGCGGAATGGTCTTCATCACCGAGAACAGCGGCAGGATCATGAACGGCAGCAGGATGTGCGTCATCGCGATGATCGTGCCGGTGGCGTTGTTGATCATCACGAGGCGGTTGGCGTTGTCGATGATCCCGAGCCAGACCAGCACGTCGTTGATGACGCCCTGCTGCTGCAACAGCACCTTCCACGACGCGGTTCGCACGAGGAGCGAGGTCCAGAACGGCAGGAGCACGAGGATGAGCAGCAGGTTCGAGGTGCGCAGCGGCAGGCTCGCGAGCAGGTAGGCGATCGGATAGCCGAGGAGCAGGCAGAAGCCGGTGATCGTCAGGCTCATCACCACGGTGCGCAGGAAGAGCTTGATGTAGACGCGCTGGGCCGGGGGCTTCAGGCCGATGCCGTCGGGGGTGAGCTGGAGGTCGAGGGCGTTGAGCAGGTAGCCGGAGGTGTAATTGCCGGAGTAGAGCTTGATCGTCTGCCAGACCCCGAGGTCGCCCCACTTCTCGTCGGAAGCGATGAACTGTTCCTTGAAGGGCTGGGCCGGGTCCATCTTCTTGAGGTCGCGGCCGATGCCGCGCATGAGCGAGGACATGCCGGAGTATTCGTAGTTGAGGCGCGAGCCGAGGCGGGTGTTGGCCTTCTCCTCGACCGCGACGGTCAGGTCGTCGTGGATCGCCGCGAAGACCGGCTCGCCGGGGAGTTCGTCCGATTGCGCGTCCCAGTCGGCGAGGGCGGCGACGGTGCTGGGCAGCGTCTCCGGGACGATCTCGTTCTCGATCGAGCGAAAGAGCATGTCGCCGATCGGGAAGAGGAAGCTGACGAGGATGAAGACGAGGAGGGGCGCGATCAGCATCAGCGCCCGCAGCTTCTGGGTGCGGAGCGCGCGGCGCAGGCTCGTCTTGAGCGGGGTGCCATCGGCGGCGAGCATCGGGCCTGCGGTCGCGTCGGTCATCGCTCTCTCCGTCGGTACACCCGGGGCCCAGGGCCCCGGTTTCTCTTCACGCACGGTGGAAGTCGACCGGGGCCGGTGCGGCCCCGGTCGGGTCGTGTCGCTTACTGGGCGAGCCAGGCCTGGAACTTGGCCTCGACCTCGTCCTGGTTGTCGGCCCACCACTCGATGTTGTTGACGAGGAAGTTCTTCTGGTTGGCCGGGTTGGTCGGCATGTGCGGCGCCATGTCGATGCCGAGTTCGGCGTGCTTGCCGACGAGCGGCTGCGACGAGGCGCGGGCCGGGCCGTAGGAGATGTACTTGGCCTGGTCGGCAAGGCGCTGGGTGTCGGTGGCGAAGTAGAGGAAGTTCATCACCCGGTCGAGACGGTCCTTCGGCAGGTCGGCGGGGATGACCCAGCCGTCGAAGTCGAAGACCTGCCAGTCCCAGAGCATCGCAACCGGCTGCTTCTGCTCCTCGATGACCGAGAACAGGCGACCGTTGTAGGTCGAGCCCATCACGATCTCCTTGTCGGCGAGCAGCTGCGGGGTTTCCGCGCCGGCCGACCACCACACGGTCTGGTCCTTGATCGTCTTGAGCTTGGCGAGCGCGCGGTCGACGCCCTCGGGGGTCGAGAGCACGTCGTAGAGGTCTTCCTTGGCGACGCCGTCACAGATCAGCGCCCACTCGAGGTTCTTCTTGGGGCGCTTTTCGAGGGCGCGCTTGCCGGGGAACTTCTCGAGGTCGAAGACGTCGCACATCGACGTCGGGGTCGCGCCGTTCCACTCGGCGACGTCGGTGCGGTAGCCGAAGGTCGTCGAGAAGACGATCTGCGGGATGAAGCACGCGTTGATCAGGCTCGGGCCGAAGTCGTCGGTCGGGGTCGAGCCGTCGGCGCCGGGGGCGAGCGCCTTGTCGAAGTCGATCTCCATCGCCAGGCCCTCGTCGCACAGGCGCTGGCTGTCCGGGCCCTCGACGTCGACGAGGTCCCAGGTGACGTTGCCGGCCTCGAACTGGGCGCGGAGCTTGGCGGTCGCCTCGTTCGAGCTCTCGTCCCAGGTGAAGGCGGTCTTGGTCTCGCCGGCATAAGGCTCGGTATAGGCCTTCTGCTGGGAGTTCTGGTAGGCGCCGCCCCAGGAGACGACGGTCATCGCATCGGTGCAGTCGTCGCAGGGCTTGATGTCGGCGTCCTGCGCTGCCGCCATAAAGGGCAGGAGCGCGAGCGCGGATGCGCCGAGGAACAGTTTCAGATTCATTCGAAGACTCCCTGAGGGTCGATGGTCACTACGGTTATGCCGGCCCGTCTGGCGGGGCCGGGGATTGGCGGGTGTCACGCGGCGTCGAGCGCGCGGCAGTCCGCGACGTGCCAGCCGATCACCACCTTCTCGCCCGGGGCGAGGCGGCGCTGGTCGACGGCATTTCGGCATTTCATGATGAAGTTGTCGGTTCCCGCAACACGCAAGCGCGTGCGGAAGCTGTCGCCCATGTAGATGAACTCGAGCACCTCGGCCTCGAGCGTGTGGGTGTCGGCCGGCAGGCGGTCGCCGCGGAACTCGACGCGCTCGGGGCGGATCGAGACGAGGGTGCGGTCGCCGGGCTGGGTGACGTTGACCGGGAGCGCGTCGATCACCGAGCCGTCGGAGAGGCGGACGGTACAGCGGTCGCCGGCGATGGTCTCGACGGTGCCGGGGAGGGTGTTGTTCTCGCCGATGAACTGGGCGACGAAGCTGTTGGTCGGACGCTCGTAAAGGTCTTCCGGAGGGTCGAGCTGCTGGATGCGCCCGTCGTTGAAGACGGCGACGCGGTCGGACATCGTCAGCGCCTCGGACTGGTCGTGGGTGACGTAGACGACCGTGATTCCAAGCTGTTCGTGCAGGTGCTTGATCTCGAACTGCATGTGCTCGCGGAGCTGCTTGTCGAGGGCGCCGAGGGGCTCGTCCATCAGCACGAGCTCGGCATCGAAGACGAGGGCGCGGGCGAGGGCGATGCGCTGCTGCTGGCCGCCGGAGAGCTGGGCGGGGCGGCGGCCGGCGAAGGCGCCCATCTGCACCATGTCGAGGGCGCGCTTGACCTTGGCATCGACCTCGGACTTGGCCATCTTGCGCACCTCGAGCGGGAAGGCGAGGTTCTCGCCGACCGTCATGTGCGGGAAGAGCGCGTAGTTCTGGAAGACCATGCCGATCCCGCGCTTGTGCGGCGGGATGTTGTTGATCGGCCGGCCGGCGAGGCGGATGTCGCCGTGGGTCGCCGTCTCGAAGCCGGCGAGCATCATCAGGCAGGTCGTCTTGCCCGACCCCGAGGGCCCGAGCATCGTCAGGAACTCGCCCTTGCCGATGGAGAGGTTCAGATCCTTAACGACAAGGTTCTCGCCGTCGTAGCTCTTCTGTACGTGTTCAAAGGACACGAAGGCCGCGTCACCGCGCTCGACCACCATCCGCTATTCCCTGCTGTTTGTCGGAGTGTGCACCCCGTTGTGCGGATGATAACCACATCGATCGGACTGACGCAAATTCTTCACCCCCGCTGACGGACCTGCTGGCTGACTGGTTAGACTCTGGGCACGACGCCCGCAATGCGCACGATTCGTGCACTGGTCATAATCTTGCGTCCGGCCCCCGCTCGGCGTTTGGTCGTTAGCGCCGCTGTTTCGTTCGTTCGCGACCATCCTTACCCCGGAATCCGGCGTCGATTGGCCGCCGGTATGCGGCTTGCCTTTTCCGGAGCGAGCGACTTTAGATGGGCCAAGGCAGCGGTGGCGGGAGGCGGGCATAGCGACCTTCAACGAAATGTTCGACGGAGACCGGGTCCGCCCGGCGTACGAACGGTTGATCAACTGGGTGCAGACCACCTCACCCGAAGTTCTCGCCCAGAAGAAGGAGGAGGCCGAGGCGCTCTTCCGGCGGATCGGCATCACTTTTGCCGTCTACGGCGAGGGTGGCGACACCGAGCGACTGATTCCCTTCGACATGATGCCGCGCGTCTTCACGGAAACCGAGTGGCGCAAGCTCGAGCGCGGCGTGAAGCAGCGGGCCCGCGCGCTCAACGCCTTCCTGCACGACGTCTACCATCGCGCCGAGATCGTGCGGGCCGGGATCATCCCCGGCGACCTCGTCTTTCGCAACGAGGCCTACGAGCCGGCGGTGATCGGGATCAACCCGCCGGGCGGGGTCTACAGCCACATCGTCGGCATCGACCTCGTGCGCACCGGCCCGGACGAGTTCTTCGTGCTCGAGGACAACTGCCGCACGCCCTCGGGCGTCAGCTACATGCTCGAGAACCGCGAGATCATGATGCGGATGTTCCCCGAGCTGTTCCGGTCGAGCCGGATCGAGCCGGTGGACGACTATCCCGACCGCCTGCGCCGCACGCTTGCGAGCGTCGCCCCGCCGAAGTGCGAGGGCGATCCGGTGTCGGTCGTGCTGTCGCCGGGGTCGTTCAACAGCGCCTACTACGAGCACTCCTTCCTCGCCGACCAGATGGGGATCGAGATCGTCGAGGGGCAGGACCTCTTCGTGCAGGACGATTTCGTCTACATGCGCACCACCGAGGGGCCGAAGCGGGTCGACGTGATCTACCGGCGTCTCGACGACAACTTCCTCGATCCGCTGTGCTTCCGGCCCGACTCGATGCTCGGCGTGCCCGGGCTGATGAACGTCTACCGCTCGGGCGGGGTGACGATCTGCTCGGCACCGGGGGCCGGGGTCGCCGACGACAAGGCGGTCTATACCTACGTGCCGGAGATGATCCGCTTCTATCTCGGGGAGAACCCGATCCTGAAGAACGTCCAGACGTGGAAATGCGCCGACCCGGACGACTACAAGTACGTGCTGGAGCACCTCGGCGAACTGGTGGTCAAGGAAGTGCACGGCTCGGGCGGCTACGGGATGCTGGTCGGGCCGAAGTCGACCAAGGAGCAGATCGCCGCCTATGCCGAGCGCATCAAGGCCGATCCCTCCGACTTCATCGCCCAGCCGACGCTGGCGCTGTCGACCTGCCCGACCTTCGAGGGCGAGGACGGGACGCTGGCACCGCGGCACGTCGATCTCCGGCCGTTCTGCCTGGTCGGCAAGGAAGTACACCTCTGCCCCGGCGGGCTGACCCGCGTGGCACTGAAGGAAGGGTCGCTTGTGGTGAATTCGAGCCAGGGCGGCGGCGTCAAGGACACCTGGGTGCTGGCAGACTGACATGCTGAGCCGTACCGCAGAAAACCTCTACTGGCTGGCGCGCTACATGGAGCGCGCCGAGACCATGGCCCGCCTGCTCGAAGTCGGCTACCGGATGGCGCTGATGCCCTCCGCCGGCGAGGGCTATCGCAACGAATGGGCGTCGCTGGTGGCGGCGGCCGGTTCCTCCGAAGGCTTCGAGGCGAAGTTCGGCGACGACTTCCGCCAGCGCGACGTCGAGACATGGCTGTTCTTCGACCGCGAGAACCCGTCGAGCGTCATCACCTGCATCGAGGCGGCGCGGCAGAACGGTCGCGCCGTGCGCACGGCGCTGACCACCGAGATGTGGGACGCGCTCAACGGCGCCTATCTCGACCTCCGCGAGATCGAGCGGCGGCCGCGGTCGGAGGCCTTGCTGCCGCAGATCTGCGACTGGACGAAGCGGCAGGGTGCCTTGCTCCGTGGCGCCACCGAGGGCACGCATCTCCAGAACGACGGCTACGACTTCCTCAACATCGGCTACTACCTCGAGCGCGCCGACAACACCGCGCGCCTGCTCGACGTGAAATACTACGTCCTGCTGCCGACGACCGACATGGTCGGCGGGTCGATCGACACCTACCAGTGGACGACGCTGCTCAGGGCGCTGTCGGCGTTCCGCGCCTTCCACTGGACCTACGGGGGCGAATACAGCCCGCGCAAGATCGCCCATTTCCTGATCCTCAACCGCGCCTGCCCGCGGTCGCTGCTCCACTGCCAGGTCAAGGTCGAGGAGCATCTCGGCTGGCTGGCCAAGGCCTACGGCAAGCGCACGCCCGCCCACGACCGGATGCACGCGATGCTCGGCGAACTCGCCGAGGCCGAGGTGGAGAGCGTCCTGCAGGAGGGCCTGCACGAGTTCCTCACCCGCTTCATCTACCAGAACGCGGGTCTCGGCCAGGACGTGGCCGAAAGTTACCTCTTCGGGGTCCAGTAATGCGCCTTTCGGTCCGCCACGCCACCGCCTACCAGTTCGACTCGCCGATGCGCTTCGTCACCCAGAGCCATCGCCTCACGCCGGTCGGCAACGACGCCCAGACCGTGGTGTCGTGGACCGTCGCGGCGGAGGGCGCGGTCTTCGGCTGCGCGTTCACCGACGGCGCCGGCGACGCGGTCAACACCATGACGGTGCAGGGGCCGATCACGCGGATCGAGGTCGTGGTCGACGGGATCGTCGAGACCACCAACACCGCCGGCGTGCTCCGCGGCCACCGCGAGATCGCCAATCCGCTGGTCTACCGCCAGCCGACCACCTTCACCAAGACGAACCGCCTGCTGACCGAGCTCCGCGACGCCGCCCTCGACGGCGCGAACGACGGCTGGCTCGACAAGGCGCACCGGCTCTGCGGCGCGGTCTCGGACGCGATCGCCTACACGCCGGGCGCGACCGCCTCGAACACCACCGCGGCCGAGGCGCTCGAACTCGGCAAGGGCGTCTGCCAGGACATGACCCATGCGCTGATCGCGCTCGCCCATTCCGCGGACATGCCGGCGCGCTACGTCACCGGCTATCTCTTCACCGACGACGAGGAAGGCGAGGCCGCCCATGCCTGGGCGGAGCTTCACGTCGACGGTCTCGGCTGGATCGGTTTCGATCCGGCGAACCAGTGCTGCCCGGACGAACGCTACATCCGCCTCGGCTCCGGCCGCGACGCGCGCGAGGCCGCTCCCATCCGTGGCGTCTCGCGCGGCGGCGCGGGAGAGGCTATGGATGTCACCGTCGTCGTGGCGGCGCAGCAGTAAAAGGCCTACCGGACTCCCATCATGACCTATTGTGTCGGACTACTGCTCGATTCGGGCATCGTCATGCTTTCCGATACCCGCACCAACGCGGGATTCGACAACATCGCCTGCTATCGCAAGATGTTCGTGTTCGAATCCTCCGGGGAACGGGTCATCACCATCCTCACCGCCGGCAACCTGTCGGTCACCCAGACGGTGATCGCCAAGCTGCGGCACGAGATGGCGAACGAGGCTTCGCCGAACTCGATCATGCACGCCTCGTCGATGCTCGAGGTTGCCGAGATCGTCGGGCGGACGCTCAACGACGTCTATGTCAAGGTCGACGAGCGGATGAAGCGGACCGACTATTCCGCCTCGGCGTCGATGCTGCTCGGCGGGCAGCGGATCGGGGGGCAGCTCCGGCTGTTCCTGATCTACCGCGAGGGCAACTTCATCGAGGCGACGGACGACACGCCCTACCTGCAGATCGGCGAGCACAAGTACGGCAAGCCGATCCTCGACCGGGTGGTGCGGCCGTCGACGACCCTCGAGGACGGGCGCAAGGCGGTGCTGATCTCGATGGACTCGACGCTGCGCTCGAACCTGTCGGTCGGGATGCCGCTCGACCTGCTGACGATACGGCGCAACGAGTACCGGGTGTCGACGCGCGAGCGGGTCGAGGCCGGCGACCAGACCTTCGCGGCGATGTCGGAGGGGTGGAGCAAGGCGCTCCGCGACGGCTTCCAGGGCCTGCCGGGGTAGGCGCCGCCGGGAGTGGCGGCGCCTCGGGGTCAGGCCTTGCGGATGATGACCTCGACGTAGTCGGAGGGGACGACCATCGTGCCGTCGCTGGCGTGGTTGTGCTCGGCGATCAGCGCGAGGAGGTCCGTCTCGAGGGCGGCGCCGCGGTCGCCGAGCGCTTCGAACGCCTTGTGAAGCGGGCCGTAGAAGTCGCGGAAGAAGGCCACGAAATGCTCCGGTGAGCGGTAGCGGAAGGCAAAGCTCCGCGGCACCAGCGCGATGGTGTCGGCTTGCCCGCCGAACATCCGCTCGATCGCCTCGCGGGTGCCCCAGAGGGCGGGCGAGCGGGCGCCGGGGGGCGGGGGCAGGTGGCGGCCGAGGGTCTTGAAGAGCTGGCCGATGAAGCCGTCGGGGGTCCAGTTCGCCATGGCGATGGTCCCGCCCGGTCGGCAGACGCGGAGCATCTCGGCGGCGGCGCGGTCGTGGTCGGCGGTGAACATCACCCCGAAGGTCGAGAGCACCACGTCGAAGCTTGCGTCGGCGAAGCTGAGAGCCTCGGCGTCCTCGACGGCGAAGTCGATCGACTGGCGCTCGGCGGCGGCGCGCTCCTTCGCGCGCTCGACGAGGGCGGGAACGTAGTCGGTGGCGGTGACGACGCAGAAGCGGCGGGCGGCGGCGAGGCTGGCGTTGCCGTTGCCGCCGGCGACGTCGAGGACGCGGGCGCCGGAGCGGAGGTCGATGGTCTCGCAGAGGCTTTCGCCGACGATCTGGAGGGTGGTGCCGATCGCGGCATAGTCGCCGGAGCCCCAGGTTGCGCGCTGCTTTGCCTTGAGCGCGCCGAGGTCGACGGTCGCGGTTGCTTGCTGGTTCATGGTTTTTCCTTCACGGCGGTTTGCCGGGCCGTTCGGGCCCTAGCCGGTAGGCGGGAGGATGCGCCGGTCGCGCGGCTTGTGCTTGAGGGGGGCGTGGGGGTATCCTGAGGGATGCTTGGGGATTACCGGGCGGCGCGGCGTTGATCTACACATTCGGCGCTTTCCGGCTCGACACCGGCGGCTATGAATTGCGTCAGGATGGCGCGGCCGTGCATGTCGAACCGCTGGTCTTCGATCTGCTGACGCTGCTCGTCGCCAACGCCGGCGCGGTGATCGACCGCGACCGGATGGTCGACGTGGTGTGGAGCGGGCGGATCGTCTCCGAGGCGACGCTGTCCACCGCGATCAAGTCGGTCCGCCGCGCCCTCGGCGACAGCGGTGAGGCGCAGATCTTCGTCGAGACGGTGCGGGGACGGGGCTTTCGCTTTCGCGGGCCGGTTGCGGTCACCGTGCCGGCCGGCGTGGCGGTGCCCGTTCCCGAAATGCCGTCGGCCAGCGAGGCCGCGGGTCCGGTGAAGGGAGCGCCGTCGATCGCGGTGCTGCCCTTCGTCCGGCTCGGTGATCCGGGGCCGCATCCGGGGCTCGAGGAGGCGCTGCCGCACGAGGTGATCCTGGCGCTGGCGCGGCTGCGCTGGCTCTTCGTGATCGCGCGCGGGTCGTGCTTCCGCTTCCGGGGGCCGGTTCAGGATCTTGCCGAGGTCGGACGGACCCTCGGGGCGCGCTATTGCCTGCTCGGGACGGTCGAGGTCTGGGGACCGCGGATCGCGGTTGGCGTCGAGTTGACCGAGACGGCGGGCGGGGCGGTGCTGTGGGGGGAACGCTACGACGGCCGGTTCGACGACGTTCACGCGCTGCGGAGCGCGATCGTTCGCGGGGTCTGCGCGTCACTCGACGTGCAGATCCCGCTGGCCGAGGCGCGGCTGGCGGAGGGGCGACCGGTCGAGAACCTCGACGCCTGGCAGGCCTATCATCTCGGGTTGCGGCAGATGCACCGCTACACGGCTCCGGGCAACGAAGCGGCGGAGGCGCTGTTTCGCCGGGCTGCGGCGCTCGAGCCGGGCTTCGCGAGGGCGCAGGCCGGGCTGTCGTTCGTGCACTTCCAGAACGCCTTTCTGCGCTACCGCCCCGACCACGCCGGAGAGACGGCGGCGGCGCGGGCCTTCGCCGAGCGGGCGGTGGAACTCGATCCGCTCGATCCCTTCGTCAACTACAACATGGGGCGGAGCTTCTGGCTTCGGCAGGAACTCGACGACGCTCTGCCCTGGCTCGGACGGGCAACCTCGATCAGCCCGAGCTACGCGCAGGGTCTCTACTCCCGGGCGCTGATGGACACGCTTTCGGGCCGCAGCGCCGCGGGCTTCGAGGCCGCGAGCCTCGCCATCGAGCTCAGCCCGCTCGACCCGCTGCATTATGCGATGCTGGCGACGAAGGGGATGGCGCGCCTGATCGACGGGGAGTTCGCCGAGGCGGCCCAGTTGGCCGACGCCGCGGCTCGTGCGCCGGGGGCGCACGTCGTCATCGCGATGATCGCGGCAGCGGCACAGACGCTGGCCGGGGACGAGGCGGCGGCGGCGCACTGGGCGGAGGTCGTCCGCCGGATGAACCCCGGAGCGGGGCGGGACCATCTCTTCGAGGGTCTGCCGATCCGCCATCAGCCGACGCGTGACCGCATGGCCGCGGCGCTCGCACGGCGGGGGTTCTGACCGCCCTCTGCAAGACCGCCCCTCCCCGCGCCGTCGCACGTTAACCGAGATGAACACGCGGTTAACGCGCCACTGAATATTATGCAATATCAATGGTTTGATCGGAGTCGCACGCGTGCGACGCCGTGCGACGGCACCGCCGCCGGGATTCCTCCCGGCGGCGGTATCGACCTCGTTCCGGTGCTTCTACAAAAGGTCCGCGATGCGGATCGGGAAGCGCCGGGTTCGCTTGCCGGTGGCGTGCCAGACGGCGTTGGCGATGGCCCCGACCGTCCCGGTGATGCCGACCTCGCCGACGCCCTTCACCCCGAGCGCGTTCACGTAAGGGTCGTCCTCCGGCACCATGATCGCCTCGACCGAGGGCACGTCGGCGCTGACCGGCACGTGATAGCCGGCGAGGTCGGCGTTCATCGGCCGGCCGGTGCGGGGATCGTGGACCCCCTCCTCGTGCAGGGCGAAGGACAGGCCCCAGATCATCCCGCCGGTCAGCTGGCTGCGGGCGAGGTGGGGGTTGATGATCCGCCCGGCCGCAAAGGCACCGACGAGGCGGGTCACCCGGATCTGGAAAAGCTCCGGGTCGACCGTCACCGCGGCAAAGACCGCGCCGTGGGTGAACATCGCCCGCGCTTCGGCATTGGCCGGGATCGCGGGCGCCGGTGCCGTTGCCGACGACTTCGGTGACGCCGGCGCGGGCAAGGACGGCGGCGTAGGGCTCGCGGCGGTCGGGGTCGCCGCGGTGGTGGAGATGGCCGTCGCGCGCCTCCACCCCGGCGTTGTCGGCGCCGAAGAGCGGCGACTCCGGGTCGGCGGTGGCGAGCTGGGCGAGGCGGGAGATCACGTCGGACCCCGCGGAGAAGAGCGCGCTGCCAGCCGTCGCCGTGTGGCCGGAGCCGCCGGCGACCCCGGCGTCGGGGTGGTCCGAGTGGCCGGCGCGGAATTCGATCCGCTCGATCGGCAGGCCGAGCCCGTCGGCGGCGATCTGCGCCAGCGCCGTCCACGCGCCCTGGCCCATGTCGGCGGCCGAGGTCTCGACGAGGGCGGTCCCGTCGGCGCGGAGCGTGGCCCGGGCCTCGGCGCGGAACATCGGCGCGTGGAAGAGCGCCGTGCCCATGCCCCAGCCGACGAGGCGCCCGGCGGAGTCGCGCATCTGTCCGGGTGCCAGCGGGCGGCCTTCCCAACCGAAGCGTTCGGCGCCTTGGGCATAGCATTCGCGCAGCGCCTTGGACGAGAAGGGCTTGCCGGTGGCGGGGTCGGTCTCGGCGTAGTTGCGCAGGCGGAACTCGAGCGGATCGAGGCCGGCGGCTTCCGCGGCCTCGTCCATCGCGCATTCGAGGGCGGCGGAGCCGCTGGCCTCGCCGGGTGCGCGCATCGGGCCGGGGGTGCCGGTGTCGATGCGGTAGCCGGTGTGGTCGGTGACGATCGCCGGGCTGGCGTAGAGGTTCTGCGAGGCGTTGGCGGCGGGTTCGAGGAAGTCGTCGAAGCTGCTCGTGGTCGAGTTCGGCGTGGTGCGCGATCGCGGTCAGGCGGCCTTCGGCGTCGGCACCGAGGCGGAGGTGCTGGCGGGTGCTGCCGCGGTGGCCGACCGGGCCGTACATCTGGTCGCGGCGGAGGACGAGCTTGACCGGCCGGCCGACACTGCGCGCCGCGAGGCAGGCGAGGATCTGCGGGCCGGAGAGGATCGCCTTGGAGCCGAAGCCGCCGCCGAGGAAGGGGCTGCGGATGGTCACGTCCTCCGGCGGGATGCCGAAGAAGGCGGCGAAGCCGGCCTGAGCCATGCCGATCGCCTGGTTCGGCGTGTCGATGGTCAGCCGGTCGCCGTCCCAGGCCGCGACGATGGCGTGGGGCTCCATGGCGTTGTGGTACTGGAGCGGGGTTTCGATGGTGGTTTCGGTGACGCGGGCGGCCGCGGCGAGGCCGGCGTCGAGGTCGCCGACGGTGAGGCTGCCGGGGGCGCCGATGCCGACCTTGACGCCCGGGAAGGCGACGCCGGCGTCGAAGCCGATGCGGGCGGGCTCGGTCTCGTAGGTCGGGGCGAGCAGGCGGGCGCCTTCGGTGGCGGCCTCGAGGGTCTCGGCGACGACGAGGGCGATCGGCTGGCCGGCGTAGCGGACGCTGTCGTCCTGGAGTGCCTCGACGCGCCAGCTGAACATCGTCGGCTTGGAGTTCGGGGTCCTGCGCGAGGGGCGGGCGGTTGGCCGGGGTCATCACCGACGACGACGCCGGGGTGGGCCTCGGCGGCGGCGGTGTCGAGCGAGACGACGCGGCCGCGGGCGACGGTGCTGATGGCGTAGACGGCGTAGAGCATCCCCTCGGGGTGGTTGTCGGCGGCGTAGGGGGCTGCGCCGGTGACCTTGAGGATGCCGTCGCGGCGGGTGATCGGCTGGCCGCTGTTCGAGCCGAGGCGGACGTGGGCGGTGGCGAGGCTCTGGGTGTCAGGCATGGGAGCGGGCTCCGGTATCGGCGGTTTCGGAGAGGACGGACGCCGGGAGGGCGGGCAGTCGCGACGGCGTGCCGGCGGCGGCGGCTTCGAACGCGCGGACGACGAGGCGGCGGGCGAGCTCGATCTTGTGGGCGTTGTCGCCGGAGGGACGCGCGTCGGCGAGGGCGGCGTCGGCGGCGCGGGTGAAGGCGGCGCGGTCGGGGAGGGCGCCTTCGAGCAGGGCCTCGGCTTCGCGGGCACGCCACGGACGGGCGGCGACGCCGCCGAGGGCGAGGCGGGCCTGGCGGATGCGGCCGCCGTCGAGCTGGAGGGCGGCGGCGGCCGAGACCAGCGCGAAGGCGAAGGAGGTGCGCTCGCGGAGCTTGAGGTAGCGGGCGTGGGCGCGGAAGGCGCTGGCCTCGGGGGGGAGGCGGAGGGCGAGGACGAGTTCGCCGGGGGCGAGGGCGCTCTCGCGCTCGGGGTGGTCGCCGGGGAGGGGGTGAAAGGTTTCGAGGGGGATTTCGCGGCGGCCGGCGGGGCCTTCGACCTCGACGACGGCATCGAGGGCGGCGAGGGGGACGCAGAAGTCGGAGGGGTGGGTGGCGATGCAGGCCTCGCTCCAGCCGAGGATCGGCGTGGCCGTCGGTGACGCCGCCACGGGCGTCGCAGCCGGCGCCTGGATCGCGGCGGTTGCAGGCGCTGGCCGCGTCCTGGAAGTAGGCGCAGCGGGTGTGCTGGAGGAGGTTGCCGCCGACGGTGGCGGCGTTGCGGAGCTGGGCGGAGGCGCCCGAGAGCAGGGCTTCGGCGACCGAGGGGAAGGCGGCGGCGAAGCCGCGGTCGCGGGCGAGGTCGGCGTTGCGGACCATCGCGCCGATGCGGGCACCGCCGTCGGGCGCGAGGTCGATGCGGTCGAGACCGGGGAGGCGGGTGACGTCGACGAGGCGGGAGGGGCTGGCGGCGCCGATCTTCATCAGGTCGAGGAGGTTGGTGCCGGCGGCGAGATAGGCGGTGCCGGGCTCGGCGGCGGCGGCGATGGCCTCGGCGACCGAGGCGGGGCGGATGTAGTCGAAGCGGTTCATGCGGTCCTCCGCTGGGTTTCGTCGGCCTGGCGGGCGACCTCGCAGACGGCGGCGACGATGCCGGGGTAGGCGGCGCAGCGGCAGATGTTGCCGCTCATCCCCTCGCGGACGCGCTCGGGGTCGTCGCCGGCTTCGCCCTCGCGGAGCAGGCCGACGGCGCTCATGATCTGGCCGGGGGTGCAGTAGCCGCACTGGAGGCCGTCGTGGGCGATGAAGGCTTCCTGGAGCGGGTGGAGGGTGTCGCCGGCGGCGAGGCCCTCGATGGTCTCGACCGTGGCGCCGTCGAGGCTGACGGCGAGGGTCAGGCAGGCGTTGATGCGGCGGCCGTCGACGAGGACGGTGCAGGCGCCGCACTGGCCGCGGTCGCAGCCCTTCTTGGTGCCGGTGAGGTGGAGGCGCTCGCGGAGGAGGTCGAGAAGGGTCACGCGGGTGATCGTCGAGCGCCACGTCGGTGCGGGCACCGTTGACGGTCAGGGTGAGCGAATAAGTCATGCTGGCTCCGGTCGATGGATCAGGGAGAACCCCTGCAAAAGGTCCGCGATGTGCCCGGAGGCCGTGCCGCAGCACGGTCGTCGCACGCGTGCAACTCCGGTCAAACCGTTGATAAATAGACATATTCTGTGGCGCGTTAGGCGACTGTTCATGTTCGTTAACGTGCGACGGAAGGGCAGTTTGCAGAGGGTCTCTCAGACGAGGCTGGCGGCGCTGGGCTGGGTGTAGGAGAGTGGGCGGGAGCCTCGGAGGGTCCGCGGCGGCAGTGGACGGTTGCGCCTGCGATCCCTTATACGGAGGATGCCTCCGTTTTGCAAGCGCCGGTGTGGGGAGGAGAATGGAGCAGGCCGCAGGAAAGGCAAATCGCGCGCCGCGGTCGGATTCGCTCCGCAACCGGGAGCGTCTGCTCGCGGCGGCGCGGACGGTCTTCGGGGAGGGCGGCCGCGCGGCGAGCCTCGAGGCGGTGGCGCGCACGGCCGGCGTCGGCATCGCCACGCTCTACCGCCACTTCCCGACCCGCGAGGCGCTGTTCCAGGCGGTCTATCGCCACGAGGTCGACGAGCTGGTCGCGCTGTCCGATGGCCTTGCCGGCGGGCCCGATCCGGTGGACGCCCTGCGCCGCTGGCTGCAGGCGAGCATCGGCATGATCGCAACCAAGAAGGGCATGGTTGCGGCGCTCGACCCGGCGCCCGATCCCTCGGGCAAGCTCTATGCCGACACCGCGGCGCGGCTGGCGGCCGCGGTCGACCTGCTGCTCGCCGAGGCGGTGGCCGCCGGGCGAATCCGCGGCGACATCGGCGGCGACGACGTCATGCGGGCGGTGGTCGGCATGTGCTACACCCGCGACCATCCCGACTGGCGCGCGATCGTGTCGCGGCTGGTCGACGTCTTCGTCGACGGCCTGGTCCGACGCTGAGGCGCCGGCGCCGGCATTCGTCGGAGCGGGGCGTTTGTGCTTGACGGGCGAGGCCCACCCGGAAAAAACGGAAGCAACACAAAGATGCGACCGGGAGGATCACACGTGCGTAAACCCTTTGCCATCGCGGCTTTCGCTGCCGTCGCGCTGTCGGCGATGGCCGGCAGCGCCTTTGCCCAGACCAAGCTGACCTGGGCCCATGTCTACGAGGTCACCGAGCCCTTCCACACCGAGTCGGTGTGGGCGGCGGAGGAGATCAAGAAGCGGACCGACGGGCGCTACGAGATCCAGGTCTTTCCGGCGTCGCAGCTCGGCAAGGAAGCGGACATCAACCAGGGCCTGACCCTCGGGACGGTGAACATCATCATCTCGGGCTCGAGCTTCGCGGCGCGCGAGTATCCCCCGATCGGCGTGACCTATTATCCCTACATCTTCCGCGATTCGGACCACCTGCTCGCCTATACCAAGAGCGACGTCTTCAAGCGGCTGGCGCAGGGCTACGAGGATAAGACCGGGCATCACATCGCGGCCGTCACCTACTACGGCACGCGCCAGACCACCGCGAACAAGGAAATCACCAAGTGTTCGGACCTCGAGGGCGTGAAGATGCGCGTTCCCGACGTCCCGGCCTATCTGGCGATGCCGCAGGCCTGCGGCGCCAATACCGCTCCGATCGCCTTCGCCGAAGTCTATCTCGCGCTGCAGAACGGCACGGTCGATGCGCAGGAGAACCCGCTGACCACGATCGAGGCGAAGAAGTTCTACGAGGTCCAGACCAACATCGCCCTGACCGGTCACATCGTCGACCACCTCAACACGGTGGTCTCGAAGTCGACCTGGGCCTCGCTGTCCGACGAGGACAAGGCGATCTTCACCGAGGTGATGCAGGAGGCCGCCGAGCGCGCGACCAAGATCATCGTGGAGCGTGAGGCGGCGCTGGTCCAGACCTTCAAGGACAAGGGCATCAACGTCACCGAAGTCGACAAGAAGAGCTTCGAGGACGCGGTGCTGAAGAACAAGCCGGTCGAGAGCCTCGGCTACAGCGAGTCCGACTGGGAAGCGATCAAGGCGATCCAGTCAGGTTCCTGATTCGGCTCTCCGGGAGGCGCCCGACGGGGCGCTTCCCCTCTCCCTGATCGCTTCCCCCTGACAGCGCGGAGGGCGTGGCATGAGCCGCGAGCCGGAACATCATACGCAGGTCACCAGCGAGGAACTCGCGCACGCCTTCGAGGAAGAGGAGGCCCCCGTCGATCTGTCGCCCTATTCGGTCGAGGACTGGGTGACGCTTGCGATCTTCTGGGGCATGGCGCTCTGCGTCTTCCTGCAGTTCTTCACCCGGTACGTGCTCAACAACAGCCTCGCCTGGACCGAGGAGATCGCGATCAACTGTCTGGTGGTCGTGGTCTTTCTCGGCGCGGTCTGGTGCGTGCGCCGCTCGCGGCACATTCAGGTCGACGTGATCTACCATTACCTGCCGCCCAAGGTCGCGCGGGTGCTCTCGACGGTGGTCGACGTCGTCCGCATCGCCTTTTTCGCCTATGCGTCGCTGCTGCTCTGGCGCTACGTCGGCATCGTCGCGAGCGAGCGGATGGTCACCGTCGGCCTGCCGCGCGGACCGGTGTTCTATGCCGTCTTCATCGCCTTCGTGCTGATGTTCATTCGTTCGATCCAGGTCGCCTGGGGCAACTGGCGGCGCGGCTACTCGGTGCTCGAGCGGCCGGAAGCCTTCGACGGCATATCGGGGTGACCGCATGGCCCTTCTGATCCTCTCCTTCCTCGTCCTGATGGTGATCGGCCTGCCGGTCGCGATCTCGATGTTCGTGGCCTCGGGGCTCTACCTGCTGTTCTACGGCATCGCCCCCGACATCATCATCGCGCAGCGGATGATCGCCGGCGTCGAGAGCTTTCCGCTGCTTGCGGTGCCGTTCTTCATCCTCGCCGGCAACCTGATGAACATCGCCGGGGTGACCGGGCGCATCTACGGCTTCGCGGTCAGCCTCGTCGGCTGGATGAAGGGCGGGCTGGCGCAGGTGAACATCATCGGGTCGGTGATCTTCTCGGGCATGTCGGGGACGGCGCTGGCCGACGCTGCCGGCATCGGCACCATCGAGATCAAGGCGATGAAGGACCACGGCTATCCGGTCGAGGCCGCGGTCGGTGTTACCGCCGCCTCGGCGACGCTCGGGCCGATCTTTCCGCCGTCGCTGCCCTTCGTGATCTACGGGATGATGGCCAACGTCTCGATCGGGGCGCTGTTCATGGCCGGCATCCTGCCCGGCCTCGTGATGACGGCGCTGATGATGGTAACGGTGATGATCATCGCCAAGCGCAAGGGCTGGGGGTCGGACGCGCCCTTCGACCTCAGGAAGCTCGGCGAGGCCTCGCTGGAGGTGGTGATCGTCTTCGGCTTTCCGGTGTTCATCTACCTGCTGGTGCTGGCCGGGCTGTCGATCAACGTGTCGGTGCTGATCGGGCTCGCCGCGCTGGTGGCGCTCGACTGGTATTTCGACTGGTCGGCGGTGATGGCGCTGATGACGCCGATCATCCTGATCGGCGGCATGACGATGGGGTGGTTCACCCCGACGGAGGCGGCGGTCGCCGCGGTGATCTGGTCGCTGTTCCTCGGGCTGGTGCGCTACCGGACGATGACCTTCAAGAGCCTCGCCAAGGCGAGCTTCGACACCATCGAGACGACGGCGTCGGTGCTGTTCATCGTCACGGCGGCGTCGGTCTTCGCGTGGCTGCTGACGGTGAGCCAGGCGGCGCAGTCGCTGTCCGATCTCATCCTGTCGTTCACCGACAACAAGTGGGTGTTCCTGCTCCTGGTCAACATCATGGTGCTGGTCGTCGGCTGCTTTCTCGACACCATCGCGGCGATCACCATCATCGTGCCGATCCTGTTGCCGATCGCGTTGCGGCTCGGGGTGGACCCGGTGCACTTCGGGTTGATCATCACGCTGAACCTGATGATCGGGCTGCTGCATCCGCCGCTCGGGATGGTGCTGTTCGTGCTGTCGCGCGTGGCGAAGCTGTCGGTCGAACGGACCACCATGGCGATCCTGCCGTGGCTGGTGCCGCTGTTCATCGCGCTTTTCGTCATTACCTTCATACCGGCGGTCACGCTGTGGCTGCCGACAAAGATGGGGCTGATCCACCCATGACCACCGCTCAGGCTGCCACGCTCTACGGTCCCGAGGATCTGCGCCTCATCGACCGGCCCCTGGGCGACCTCGCCCCCGGCTTCGTCCGTGTCCGCTTCGCCGCGGGCGGGATCTGCGGGTCGGACATGCACTACTTCAAGCATGGCCGGATCGGGAACTTCGTCGCCACGTCGCCGCTGGTGCTCGGGCACGAGGTCGCGGGCGTGGTCGAGGAGGTGGGCGAGGGGGTGACGTCGATCGCCCCCGGCGCCCGGGTCGCGGTCAATCCGTCGCGCTGGTGCGGGCACTGCGAGCGGTGTCGCGAGGGGCGGCGGAATCTCTGCGAGAACATCTACTTCATGGGGTCGGCTTCCAAGACGCCGCACATGCAGGGCGGCTTCTCGACCCGGTTCGACGCGATCCCGGAGCAGTGCATTCCGGTGCCCGACGACGTGCCGTTCGAGGCGGCGGCGCTGGCCGAGCCGCTGGCGGTCTGCCTGCACGCGGTCAACCGCGGGAACGTCGCGGGCAAGTCGGTGGCGATCATCGGCGCCGGGCCGATCGGGCTGCTGACCATGCTGGCGGCGAAGCGCAAGGGGGCGCGGGAGACGACGATGGTCGACATCGCCGCGGCGCCGCTGGCCTTTGCGACGCGGCTCGGGGCCGACCGGGTCGTCGATCTTTCGGCCGATGCCGACGGGCTTGCGGCGATCCCGGCGCCGGACGTGGTGATCGAGGCTTCGGGCAGCACCAAGGCGCTGGCCGCGTCGATCACCGCGGTGCGTCGCGGCGGCACGGTGGTGCTGCTCGGCAGCCTGCCCGGGGGCGACATTGCCGCGCCGATCAACCCGGTGATGGCCAAGGAACTCGACCTCGTCGGGTCCTTCCGCTTCGACACCGAGTTCGAGGAGGCCGTCGGCCTGATCTCGACGGGGGCCATCGACGTGATGGCGATCGTTACCGCCACGCGGCCGCTGTCGGACGTCAATGCCGCCTTTGCGCTGGCGCTCGACCGCAGCCAGAGCGTCAAGGTCGTGCTGACCGCCTGAGGGCAGCCGCTTCCCGCGAAGTTTTGCACCGCCCTCTCGCGTCAGGGGGCGGGAATGCCTACTTTGTCCTGTTGCAAGGCATTGAAGCAACGTAGACATTGACGGCACCATGATCTCGCTCAAGACGAAATACGCCATCAAGGCCCTGATCACCCTCGCCGAGGAGAAATCACGGGGGAGCGCGTCGTTGACCATCGAGGAGGTCGCCGAGCGCGGGGGCACGCCCAAGCGGTTCCTCGAGCACATCCTGCTCGAGATCAAGCGTGCCGGCCTGATCGGCAGCCGGCGGGGCCGCGAGGGCGGCTATGTCCTGATCAAGGACCCGCAGTCGATCTCGATCGGGGCGATCCTCCGGCTCGTCGACGGGCCGATGGCGCCACTGCCCTGCCTGTCGCGCGGCGCCTACCAACCCTGCGCCGATTGCAAGGACGAGGAGGCCTGCCGCATCCGTGCGGTCTTCGGGAGCGTCTTCGCGAACTACCTGCTCCTGATCGAATCTCTGACCCTCGCCGACTTGCTGCGCAACGAGTCGCTGATCCCCGAAGCGTCGGCCGCCGAGTAAACCTCTGAAATTGCTAGCCTGAGAAGCCACTCTCTTTTTTTGTTGCCTAAATCTACAAACTCTGTCGTCATTACCGGGAAACCAGACCGGAGATTTCGATGGACGACCACCAGCCCCGCACGGACCGAACCGAGGGCGTGCGGCAGACGATGGCCGACGCTACCGCCCTCCCTCTCGCCTACGTTCACTTCGACATGTTCGGCACCCTGC
The DNA here is from genome assembly GCA_963798235.1 of uncultured Alphaproteobacteria bacterium. Classification (GTDB taxonomy): domain Bacteria; phylum Pseudomonadota; class Alphaproteobacteria; order Rhodobacterales; family Rhodobacteraceae; genus Amaricoccus. Next base: position 275,008 of record CAWCSN010000003.1, read on the forward strand.
ACATCGCCCCGGCGCGCGACGACGGGGACGATCGTGGGGAAGCAGCGCCCCTCCTGCCGGCGCTCTCCTCCCTGGTCGGACGCGCCACCCGCTTCCTGCGGCCGACCGCGACGGCGCTGGCGGTGACGATGCTCGCTGGCGGCGTGCTCGCCGGGAGCATGGCGCGCGCCGCCGATCCGGTGACGCTGCTCAATGTCTCCTATGACCCGACCCGCGAGCTCTACCGCGACTACGACGTCGCCTTCGCCAAGCACTGGGCGGCCGAGGGCCACGAGCCGATCGAGGTCAAGACCTCGCACGGCGGCTCGGGTTCGCAGTCGCGGGCCGTGATCGACGGCCTCGATGCGCAGGTGGTCACGCTGGCGCTTGCCAGCGACGTCAACGCCATCGCCGACAAGACCGGCAAGATCCCGGCGGACTGGCAGGCGCGGCTGCCGCACAACTCGGCGCCCTATACCTCGACGATCGTCTTCCTCGTCCGGGCGGGCAACCCCAAGCACATCGGTGACTGGGGCGACCTCGTGAAGGACGACGTGCAGGTCATCACGCCGAACCCGAAGACCTCGGGCGGGGCGCGCTGGAACTATCTTGCGGCGTGGGCCTGGGCCGACAAGACGTTCGCGGGCAATCAGGACCAGATCCGCGACTACATGCACGATCTCTTCGCCCATGTGCCGGTGCTCGACACCGGTGCCCGCGGCTCGACGACGACCTTCGCACAGCGCGGCATCGGCGACGTGCTCCTCGCCTGGGAGAACGAAGCCTACCTCGCGCTCGAGGAGCTTGGACCCGACCAGTTCGAGATCGTCGAGCCGTCGGTCTCCGTTCTGGCCGAGCCGACGGTGGCGCTCGTCGACGGCAACATCGACGGCGACGCGCAGAAGGCGGCGGCACAGGAGTACCTCGAGTATCTCTACAGCCCCGAGGGTCAGGCGATCGCGCTGAAGCACTATTATCGCGCCTGGGACACGAGCGCGGCTGCGGCCGAGGACGTCGCCCGCTTCCCGAAACTCGAGATGGCGACGATCGAGGACTTCGGCGGCTGGAAGAAGGTGCAACCCGAGCATTTCGGTGACGGCGGGATCTTCGACCAAATCTACACGCCGCGTTAAGGGGGAACCGGACGATGCGGGCTGCAACCTTCCGGACTCCGTCGGCGCTGCCGGGCTTCGGCCTCGCCTTCGGCATCACGATGACGATGCTCTCCATCCTCGTCATCGTTCCCATCGGCGCCCTGCTTTTCCGGGGCGTCAACATCGGAGCCGCCGATATCTGGCGGACGATCGGCACGGAGCGGGTCTGGGCCGCGCTCCGGCTGTCCTTCGGGATTTCGTTCCTCGCGGCGCTCTTCAACCTCGCCTTCGGACTGACCCTCGCCTGGGTGCTCGCCCGGTACCGGTTTCCGGGCAAGCGCCTCGTCGATGCGGCCGTGGACCTGCCCTTCGCGCTGCCGACGGCGGTGGCGGGTATCGCCCTGACGGCGCTCTATGCGCCGAACGGGGTCTTCGGGCAGCTCCTCGCGCCGCTCGGGATCAAGGTCGCCTATACGCCGCTCGGCATCTTCGTGGCGCTGGTCTTCGTCAGCCTGCCCTTCGTGGTCAGGACGGTGCAGCCGGTGATCGAGGAGATCGAGAGCGAGATCGAGGAAGCCTCGGCGACCCTCGGCGCCTACCGCTGGCGGACGTTCCGGCGGGTGATCCTGCCGATGCTGGCGCCGGCGTTGATGACCGGGTTTGCGCTGGCGCTGGCGCGGAGCGTCGGGGAGTACGGGTCGGTGATCTTCATCGCCGGCAACCTGCCGTACCAGAGCGAGATCGCCCCGCTTCTCATCGTCATCAAGCTCGAGGAGTTCGACTACAACGGCGCCATCGCCATCGCCATCGCGATGCTGGCGATCTCCTTCGCCATGCTGCTGTGCATCAACCTGGTTCAGGTCTGGAGTCGACGGAGGCTCGGAAACTAATGGCTGACATCGCTTTTCCTGCCGGCATTGCCGAGCTTCGCCGCCACTCCCGCGCGGCGACCACCGAGCCTGACTGGCTTCGCCTCGCGATGATCCTCGGCGTGCTGCTGGCGCTGACGGTCGTGCTGTTCGCGCCGCTGATCGCGGTCTTTTCGCAGGCTCTCGCCAAGGGTCTCGGGGAGGCGGTGGCCTCGTTCGCCAACCCGGATATCCGTTCGGCGGTCGGGCTGACGCTTCTCGTCGCGGCGGTGTCGGTGCCGCTCAATGCGGCCTTCGGCATCGCGGCGGCCTGGGCGATCGCCAAGTTCGACTTTCGCGGCAAAGCCTTCCTGATCACCTTCATCGACCTGCCGTTCTCGGTCTCGCCGGTGGTGGCGGGCCTCTGCTTCGTGCTGCTCTTCGGGGCGCAGGGGGTGATGGGGTCCTGGCTGATCGCGCACGACATCCGCATCGTCTTCGCGGTGCCGGGCATCATCCTCGCGACGATGTTCGTCACCTTCCCCTTCGTCGCCAGGGAGTTGATCCCGGTGATGCAGGAGCAGGGCAAGTCCGAGGAGGAGGCGGCGCTGACCCTCGGGGCGTCGGGATGGCGGACGTTCCTGACCGTGACGCTGCCGAACATCCGCTGGGCGCTGCTCTACGGCGTGCTGCTCTGCAACGCCCGGGCCATGGGCGAGTTCGGGGCGGTGGCGGTGGTCTCCGGCAAGATCCGCGGCGAGACCGCGACCGTGCCGCTGCAGATCGAGATGCTCTACAACGAGTATCTCTCGGTCGCCGCCTTCTCGCTGGCCGGGCTGCTCGCGCTGCTCGGCCTCGTCACCCTCGCGCTGAAATCGTTCCTCGAGTGGCGGTATGCCGACCAGCTCGCGGCACGCCATCGTCACTGAGTATCGGGTAGGGGATCCATCATGCAGATCGAGATCGAAGATATCGCCAAGGAATTCGGCTCCACCACGGCGCTGAAGCCGGTCAGCCTGGTCATTCCGTCGGGGGCGCTGGTGGCGCTGCTCGGGCCGTCGGGGTCGGGGAAGACGACGCTGCTCCGCATCCTCGGGGGCCTGGAGTTTCCCGGGCAGGGGCGGATCCTGTTCGGGGGGCAGGATGCGACCAACCTGTCGGTGCAGGAGCGGCGGGCGGGGTTCGTGTTCCAGCACTACGCGCTGTTCCGGCACATGACGATCTTCGAGAACATCGCCTACGGGCTGCGGGCGCGGCCCAAGGCGGTGCGGCCGACGGATGCGGAGATCGACCGGCGGGTGAACAAGCTGCTGCAACTCATTCAGCTGCCGGATATCGCCGGGCGCTATCCCTCGCAGCTGTCGGGCGGGCAGCGGCAGCGGGTGGCGCTGGCGCGGGCGCTGGCGATCGAGCCGCGGATGCTGCTGCTCGACGAGCCGTTCGGGGCGCTGGATGCGCGGGTGCGCAAGGAACTGCGGACGGGGTTGCGCGAGATCCATGACCAGACCGGGCTGACGACGGTGTTCGTCACGCACGATCAGGACGAGGCGATGGAGCTCGCGGATCTGGTGGTGGTGATGAGCATGGGGCGGATCGAGCAGATCGGGACGCCGGCAGAGATCCGCAACCGGCCGGCGACGCGGTTCGTGCAGGAGTTCATCGCGGCCTGAGTGGCGTCGGCGACCCTGGCTGATCGACGGGTGCGCGCCTGGCTTCGGTCAGGCGCGCAGGCGTTCGCCGAGGTGGTCGCCGAGGCGGAGGGCGAGCTGGACGATGGTGTAGGTCGGGTTGCAGTGGCCGGTGGTGGCGAAGACGCTGGAGCCGCCGATGTAGAGGTTCGAGACCTCGTGGAGGCGGCAGTTGCCGTCGACGACGCCGGTGTCGGGGGTGTCGGACATGCGGGTCGTGCCCATGTGGTGTTTACCGCCGACCTCGTCGTCGGCGATGCCGGGGAACTTCGGCGTTTCGGACTCGAGCCACGGGGCCATCTGGGCGCGGCCGATGTTCTGCTCGGCCATGTGGGCGCCGAAGGCGATGACCGAGGTGCGCATCGTCTGGACGTCCTGCTCGGCGAGGCGCCAGTCGAGGGCAACGCGGCGGAGGCCGAAGGCGTCGGTGTCTTCGGACAGGGTGACGCGGCTGTCGGGGTTCGGGGCGGCCTCGGAGGCCTGGCGGATGACGCCGGTCTGGCCGGTCGGCTGCGGCAGGACGAGGCGGTCGGTCAGGGTGCGGTCGACGATCGGATCGCGGACGAGCTTCTCCAGGAGAATGTTGAACTGCTCCGGGGGCGTGTCCTCGGCGGCGATCGACGGAAGCTCGTATGGCCAGATCCAGCGGGGTTCGAGGCGGAGGCCGAAGTTCAGGCAGCCGTGCTCCTCCATGAAGAGTTCGGTCGGCTGGTAGAACTCGCGCTCGCGGACGAGGACGCGGAGGACGCATTCGGCGAGGACGAAGTGCGGGTGGTCGGCGAAGCAGCGGCCGACCCAGCCGGAGGCGTTGCCGATGCCGTCCGGGGACTGGCTGGTGAAGTTGAGGAGGAGGCGGGCGTTCTCGATGCCGCCGGTGCAGAGGGCGTAGGTGCGGGCCTTGACGGTGAAGGGCGCGGCGGCGGGGTCGTAGGTGCGGAAGACGGCGGCGGTGATTTCCTTGCCGGCGTCGTCGAGGCGGAGGTCCACGAGGTTGGCGTTGAGGTAGCAGGAGATCTGCGTCGAGGCGGTGATCTCGTCGAGGTATTTTTCGGCGAAGCGGGTGGGGGGCGAGAAGCGGAACTGGAAGCGCTCGAAGTCGTAGGCCGCCTGGCGGACGGGGAGGTTCGGGGCCTCGGTGGCGGAGGGGAGGTCGAGGATCAGGTCGGCCTCGGCGCGGTAGGGGTCGAGGTCGAGCCGGTCGATCGGCCAGCCGGAGAGCGGAACCCAGTCGCGCTTCTCGAAGTCCATGGTTTCGAGGGCGCGGCTCCAGCCGCCCCAGTGGTTCGAGGTGCCGCCGAAGTAGCGCAGGCGGCAGATGTCGAGGTCGAAGTATTCGAGACCGATGTTGGTGCCGACGTAGACGTCCTGGGACTTTCCTCGGTGATCTCGAGGCCGCCGGCTTCCATCAGGGCGACGGAGAAACCCTGCGCGGCGAGGCGGCGGGCGAGGGTGATGCCGGCGGGGCCGGCGCCGATGACGCAGGCATCGAAGGTCTGCTCGAAGGCGCTGCGGTCGGCGGTGGTGGCGTCGGCGAGCATCGGGGCTTCCTCGGTTGGTCGAGGCAGGTGGCACCCCGGCGGCGCGGGCGTCAAGACGGGCGGGATCAGTCGAGCGTGAAGCGGGCGGTGCGGAGGGCGGCGGGGTCGGCGGAGAGGCCGACGTGGACCTCGAAGGCGCCGGGCTCGAAGACCGGGCGGAGGTCGGCGTCGAGGAAGGAGAGGTCGGCGCGGGTGAGCTGGAAGCCGATGGTGGCGGTGGCGCCCGGGGCGAGGGTGACGCGGGTGAAGCGGCGGAGTTCGAGGGTCGGGCGGGCGATGCGGGCGACGGGGTCGCGGATGAAGAGGAAGACGGTGGCGGTGCCGGGGCGGGGGCCGGTGTTGGTGAGGGTGGTTTCGACGCCGGTGGCTTCACCGGGTGCGCCGGGGGTGACGATGGGGTCGGCGAGGGTGAAGCGGGTGTAGGTGAGGCCGTGGCCGAAGGCGAAGGCGGGGGTGTTGGGGAGGTCGAGGTATTTGCTGGAGTAGTGGTTGTCGGGTTCTTCGGGGCGGCCCCCGGGGCGGGCGGCGTAGGTGATGGGGATCTGGCCGGTGTCGCGGGGCCAGGTGACGGGGAGGGCGGCAGAGGGGGAAGCGGCGCCGGTGAGGAGGTCGGCGACGGCGTGGCCGGCTTCGGAGCCGGGGAACCAGCAGGCGAGGAGGGCGGCGGCGCGGTCGGCGGAGGGGGGCAGGATGAGGGGGCGGCCGGAGAAGAGCAGGATGGTGGTGGGGGTGCCGGTGGCGATGATGGCGTCGAGGAGGGCGGCCTGGGAGCCGGGGAGGTCCATGCGGGCGCGGCTGGCGGCCTCGCCGCTCATCCAGGCTGCTTCGCCGATGCAGAGGAGGACGTGGTCGGCGGCGGTGGCGAGGGCGACGGCTGCGGGGATTTCGGTCTCGTCGGGGTGGTCGATGGGGCATCCGCCGGCGAAGGGGATGTCGGTGCCGGGGAAGGCGGCGGCAAGGCCGTCGCGGACGGAGACGGCTTCCTCGCGGCGGCTGGCGCCGGCCCAGGGGCCGAGCATCTCGCCGGCGGAGTCGGCGAGGGGGCCGATGAGGGCGAGGCGGCCGGGGGTGGCCGGGAGCGGCAGGGTTTCGGCACGGTTGCGGAGGAGGGTGATGGAGCGGCTGGCTGCGGTGCGGGCGATGGCGCGGGTGGCCGGGAGGTCGGCGTCGGGGAGCCCCAGGCGGACGTAGGGGTCGTCGAGGAGGCCGAGGCGCTCCTTGAGGAGGAGGACGCGGGTGACGGCGGCGTCGATGGTGGCCATGGTCGTCAGACCGCGATCGAGGGCTTGCGGCAGGCCGTGTTCATAGGCGCGGGACATCATGTCGATGTCGACGCCGGCGTTGAGGGCGAGGGCGGCGGCCTCGGGGATGTCGGCGGCGACGCCGTGTTTCAGGAGTTCGTTGATCGCGGTGTAGTCGGAAATGACGACGCCGGTGAAGCCCCATTGCTCGCGGAGGAGGCCGGTGAGGAGGCCGTGGTGGGCGGTGAGGGGGATGCCGTCGATGTCGGTGAAGGCGGGCATGATCGCGAGGGCGCCGGCGTCGACGGCGGCGCGGAAGGGCGGAAGGTAGACCTCGGCAAGGGTGCGCGGCGAGACTTCGGTCTGGGCGTAGTCGCGGCCGGCGAGGGAGGTGGCGTAGGCGACGAAGTGCTTGGGCGTCGCGGCGAGGCCGGCGTCCTGGTAGCCACGGACCTTGGCGGTGGCGAAGGCGGCGGCGACGTAGGGCGTCTTCGCCGGGGCCTTCGGCGATGCGGCCCCAGCGCGGGTCGCGGGCGACGTCGAGCATCGGGGCGAAGGTGAGGTCGATGCCGGCGGCGGTGGTCTCGAGTGCTGCGGCGCGGGCGGTCTCGGCCCAGAGGGCGGGATCGAAGGCGCCGGCTTCGGCGAGGGGGATCGGGAAGACGGTGCGGAAGCCGTGGATGACGTCGAGGCCGAAGAAGAGCGGGATGCCGAGGCGGGTTTCCTCGACGGCGATGGTCTGGGCCTTTCGCACGGCGTCACGGCCCCAGAGGTTGAAGAGGCTGCCGACGCGGCCGGCGCGGACGTCGGCATCGACGTCGGTCGGGACGACGGGGCCGGTGACGGCGTAGTCGGCGGAGAGGATCGAGAGCTGGCCGAGCTTCTCGGCGAGGGTCATCCCGGCGACGAGCGACTGGGCGCGACCGGGGCGGGGCGTGACGACGGCGGCGGCGCCGGTGGCGGCGAGCATGGCGAGGACCTGTCGGCGGTTTGGCATGGGCGGTCAGGTGGCGGCGCGTGGTGGCGGCGGGGTGTGCCGCTGCGGAGGACTGGCACGCGTGCTGATCTGGTCAAGAGGCTGATATTGCTCGATTATGATTGGCGCGTTAGCTTTCGGTTCATGTTCTTTGGAGGGGGGCGCGATGGGTGTGATGCCAACGGTCCTCTCGGACGACGGCTCGCCTGTCTTTCGGCCGAAGCGGGCTCTGCCCGCGAGTCGCGGCCCGACAAGCCGAAGCCCTGCTTCGGCCGGGCCGTTCGCCGGAGCGCGTGAGCGCGGAGGCGAAGGGGGGTGCCACCCGCGCGTCGGGTTCCATCCGGGCGCGGCCGCCCCGGTGGACGCGTTTCGCGTCCACCCCCGGGAGGGGCGGACGCGGCCGGATTTGTCAACGGCCAAAATCCGGCGGTTGCACCGTTTCCGCCGGCGATCGGGACGGTGCGAGGGCGGAGCCGACGCAAGGAGCCGACGGCCCGGGCCGTTGGTATGAGCGGTCTTGCAGAGGTCTGAATGCGCGTCGGTTCGACGTGCGCGGCGGAAGGGGTCGGGCAGGGCGCGCTTGTGCGCATCATCCGGGCGCGTAGCTGAAGCGGTCGAAGTCGGCGGGAGCGGCGCGGCCGGAGGTGTCGAAGGCGACGAGGCCGACGAAGGTGCCGGTGAAGGAGCCGTGCTCGCCGCGGCCGCCTTCGTCGGAGATGACGGAGGCGTCGAGGGGCGGGCCGGCGGGGGTCCACTCGCCGCCGGCGCGGTAGGCGAACTGCTGGGAGGCGCCGGTCACGGTGACGGCGAGGTCGATGGGGCCATCGGGGAGGGGGATGGCCGGGTGGAGGGGGAAGGAGAGCTTTCCGTCGGGCCAGTCGCCGGGGCAGGAGAGGATGGTGAGGACGCGGCCGAGGGCGGCGTCGAAGGTGACGGCGAGGAAGTGGAACTTGGTGCGGTTGTAGTAGGTCGTGAGGCCGGCGGCCTGCTGGTAGGTGTCGGGGGCGAAGGCGGTGAGCCGGGTCTCGGCGCGGTAGGCGTGGTGCTCCTGGCGGCGGGCGACGAGGGCTTGCTCGAACCATGAGCCGATGAACTCGCGGGCGTGGAGGCGGAGGGCGGTGCCGGTCAGGGTGAAGAGGCGCTCGGGGTAGGGGGTGCGGAGCCACTGGAAGTCGGACGGGAGGGCGGGGCCATCGAAGCGGTGCTCGACGGCGTGGTCGGGCTCGGGTTCGGGGGCGCCTTCGGGAGCGGGGACGTCGAGGGCGGGAACGAGGCCGCCGTGGGCGAGGCGGAGCCAGCCGTCCGGGCCCCAGGTGCAGAGCTGGAGGGCGGTCTCGCGGCCGAGGGGGCTCATGCGGGTGCCGGGGAGCGGGCGGGTGCAGAGGTGGGTGTGGTAGGTGAGGCCGTCGGGGGTTTCGACGATCTGGCCGTGGCCGGCGCGCTGGAGGGGGGCGTCGGGGGCGTCCTTCGAGGTCAGGAGGAAGGTCTCGGGGTGGAGCTCGTAGGGGCCGTGGAGGCTTTGCGAGCGGGCCATGGTGACGGTGTGGCCGTAGCCCGTGCCGCCCTCGGCGGTGGTGAGGTAGTACCAGCCGGCGCGCTTGTGGAGGTGGGGGCCTTCGACGAGGGCGTGGGGGGAGCCGGCGAAGATGTTGGTGATCGGGCCGGTGAGGTGCCGGGCGACGGGGTCGTATTCCTGGGCGAGGATGCCGTCGAAGGCGGTGCCGCGCGGGCGGCCGCCGACGCTGTCGGTGGTGTGGCGCCACTGCTGGTTGAGGAGCCACTTGCGGCCGTCGTCGTCGTGGAAGAGCGAGGGGTCGAAGCCCGAGGAGTTGAGATAGATCGGGTCGGACCACGGGCCGGTGATGGCGGGGGCGGTGACGAGGTAGTTGTGGGCGTCCTTGAAGTTGCCGTCGAAGCGCTTCACGTCGGTGAAGATCAGCCAGAACAGGCCGTCGGCGTGGGAGAGGCAGGGGGCCCAGACGCCGGCCGAGTCGGGGTTGCCGCGGAGGTCGAGCTGGGTGGCGCGGGTGAGCGGGCGGGTGACGAGGCGCCAGTTCACCAGGTCGCGGGAGTGGTGGATCTGGACGCCGGGGTACCACTCGAAGGTCGAGGTGGCGATGTAGTAATCGTTTCCGGCGCGGCAGATGGACGGGTCGGCGTTGAAGCCCTTGAGGACCGGGTTGCGGATCATCGCGTCGCCTCCTTTGGTCGCGCGCCCTTGGGCGGGCGCTTGTCAGGGTCGGTGCGGTGGCATAGCGTCGCTTCACCCGCGACCGAGAGGAGTTCACATGGTTCGCCTGATTGCAAGGACGGTCGTCGAGCTGGTGGCGAACGCCATCGGGCTCCTCGTGGCGAAGTGGCTGCTGCCGGGGTTCGTCATCACGCCGGCGGGGTTCTTCACGGTGATCGTCGTCTTCACGATCGCACGGTTCATCCTGGCGCCGCTGATCTTCAAGCTGTCGTTCAAGTATGCGCGGGCGATCACCGGCGGGATCGGGCTGGTGACGACCTTCTTCGGGCTGCTGGTGACGACGTGGCTGACGAGCGGGCTGATCATCACCGGCGCCTCGACGTGGGTGATCGCGACGCTGATCGTCTGGCTGTTCGGGGTGATCGCGCTGCTGGTGCTGCCGCTGGTGATCTTCAAGAAGGCGCTGGCGGCGCGGGCGAACTCGGGGCCGAACATTCCGCCGATGCGCTGAGGCGCTGCGCGCCACGCTGCGCGCACGTCCCAACTCGGGGAGGGTGCCGGGTCTTTCGTCGATGAGCATAGGCGACGCTTAGATGCGCCCGCGGTTGCCGCGAATGGGGACGTCGCCGGGCCTCGCCCGCCGGCCGCGCTGCCCCATCTTGCGCGACGAGAGGAGACCCGTGCCATGCCCAAGCCAATGCTCGTTCCGAGCGAGGACCATCCGATCGACGTCGCCCGGAACCCCAACCGGGTCGTGGTCCGCGCGTCCGGGCGCGTGATCGCGGATAGCCGCAGCGCCCTCACCCTCCGCGAGGCAGGCTATGCGCCCGTGCAGTATATTCCCCGCGACGATGTCGACATGAGCCTGCTCGCTCGCAGCGACCATGCGAGCTACTGCCCCTACAAGGGTGACGCAGGCTATTTTCACCTGCGCTTTCTCGGCGAGGAAGGCGCAAACGCCGCCTGGACGTACGAGGCGCCCCATCCGGCTGTCGTCGGGATCGCCGGCCGGATCGCCTTTTATCCCAGTAAGGTAACGATCACCGAGGAGCCGCTGCAGGAAACGGGCGCTGTTCCGGTGGATGGCCTGAACGGGTGATGGTGCCGATCGCCGGCCCGAGGGACATCCGGAGGGTCAGGGCTGGAAGCCGTCGCCGGGCTGGTAGCCGATGAGGCTGGCGGCGGTGGTGAGGTCCCAGGGGGTGCGGTCGTTGCGCGAGACGGCGTTGACGACGATGGCCGGGGCGGGCCAGCCGGCGGGGTCGGCGCGGAGGGCGGCGGTGACGGCGCGGACGAAGTCGGCGTTCGAGAGCCACATGCGCTGGAACCAGCGGAGTTCGCGGCGCTCGGCGTCGGAGGCGACGGTCTGCTCGATGCCGGGGAGACCGCTGAGGTTGATCGTGCGCGGGTCGTTCTCGCCGGGCTGGCACCAGCCGATGCGCAGGCTGACGCCGGTCATGCCGTCGAAGCGGGCCTTCGCGGCGAGGAGGCGCTCGCCCATCAGCTTGGCGGTCGCGTACTCGGTCGAGTCGGTGGTGGTGGTGTGGGTGCCGGCCAGGGGGTCGAGGGCGGTGGTCAGGGCGCCGGGGGTGTCGGCGACGGCGGTGTCCTTGTAGCCGCCCATGACGTGGTTCGAGGAGGCGAAGACGAAGCGGCGCACGCCGGAGGCGGCGGCCGCCTCCATGACGTTTGCGGTCATGTCGAAGGAGCGGGCGGCCTCGGCCCAGGTGGCGCCGGGGTAGGGGTTCTCGGCGGCGAGGTGGACGACGGCGTCGGCTTGCGCCACCGCGTCGGTCCAGGCGGTCTCGCGGGTGCGGAGGTCGGCGACGACGGGGACGACGCGGGGGTCCGGCCGGGACGGTGCCGGCGGCGGGGTCGAGGATGAGGACGCGCGTGCAGGCGGGGTCGGCGAGGAAGGCGGCGGTCAGCTTGCGGCCGAGGTTGCCGGCGCCGCCGGTGATGGCGATGCGCGGGGGCAGGGGCGCGGTCACGAAAGCTCTCCTCGGATCCTTTGGATGATCGTGGGGTCCGGCAGCGCGTCCGGACCGCGGAACCGGGCCGCCACCTGAGGGTGGCGGTCCAGTCGGGCAGGCGGCAGCGGCGCTTGGGTCACTTCGCGTCGGAGGACCTTGCCCAGAGGTTGATGTTCTCCTCGTCGGCGTAGCGGTCGATCTCGGTGAGTTCGGCGGGGGTGAAGTCGAGGGCCTTCACGGCGCCGACGCAGTCCTCGACCTGGGAGGGGCGGGAGGCGCCGATGAGGGCGGAGGTGATGCCCCCCGAGCGGAGGACCCAGGCGATGGCCATCTGGGCGAGGGTCTGGCCGCGGGCCTCGGCGATCTCGTTGAGCTTGTTGATGTTGGCGATGGCGTGCTCGTTGAGGAACTCCGGGCGGAGCGACTTGCCCTGGGTGGCGCGGCTGCCCTCGGGGACGCCCTTGAGGTACTTGGCGGTGAGCATGCCCTGCGCCAGCGGGGTGAAGGCGATGGAGCCGATGCCGAGTTCGGCGAGGGTGTCCTTGAGGCCGTCGCGCTCCACCCAGCGGTTGATCATGTTGTAGCTGGGCTGGTGGATGACGAGGGGGGTGCCGAGGGACTTGAGGATCGCGGCCGCCTCGCGGGTCTTCTCGGAGTTGTAGGAGGAGATGCCGGCGTAGAGGGCGCGGCCGGAGCGGACGGCGGTGTCGAGGGCGCCCATGGTTTCTTCGAGCGGCGTGTCGGGGTCGAAGCGGTGGGAGTAGAAGATGTCGACGTAGTCGAGGCCCATGCGGTCGAGGCTCTGGTCGAGCGAGGAGAGCAGGTACTTGCGGCTGCCCCATTCGCCGTAGGGGCCGTCCCACATGCGGTAGCCGGCCTTGGTGGAGATGACGAGCTCGTCGCGGTAGCCGGCGAGGTCGGTGCGGAGGATCTCGCCGAAGGCGGTTTCGGCGGAGCCGCCGGGTGGGCCGTAGTTGTTGGCGAGGTCGAAGTGGGTGATGCCGGCGTCGAAGGCGGTGCGGATGATGGCGCGCTTGGTCTCGTGAGGGGTGTCCCCGCCGAAGTTGTGCCAGAGGCCGAGGGAGAGGGCCGGGAGCTGGAGGCCGGAGCGGCCGCAATGGCGGTAGGCCATGCGGCCGTCGTAGCGGGTCTCGGCGGGGAGGTAGGGCATGGGTGGTCCTTAGACGAGGAGGGCGGCGGCGGCTTCAGGGTCGAGGGGGGCGGGACGCTCGCAGGTGGTCTGGAGGTCGACGAAGGCGCCCATTTCGCCGGATTTGAGGATCGAGGTCATCACGTCGACAACATGGAGCGCAAGGTCGAGAGAGCAACGGGCCGGGCGGTCGTCGAGGATGGCGAGGGCCATGTCGGCGAGGCCGGCGGTGCGGTAGTTGGCGAAGGCGGCGGTGGGGCGGATGTCGTTGGCGACGCCGAAGGGGTGATCCCACTGGGTCGCTTCCTCGATCTTGCCGTCGCGGCCGGAGACTTCGACGGTGCCGCCGAACCAGTTGGGGTCGGGGATGAAGATCGCGCCGTCGGTGCCGTAGAGCTCGATGTTGCGGTGGCGGTTGGCGTAGACGTCCCAGCTGGCGCCGAGCATGACGCTGGCGCCGCTGGCGAAGTCGAGGAGGGCGTGGATGTTCGTCGGGGTGGCGACGGGGATTTCGCGGTTCTTGAACGGGCCGTCGGCGGTGACGAGGCGGGTGGGGGTGCCCATGCCGGTGATGGCGGCGACGCGGCGGACCGGGCCGAGGAGGTTGACGAGGTCGGTGATGTAGTAGGGGCCGAGGTCGAGGATCGGGCCGCCGCCGGGCTGGAAGAAGAAGCCGGGGTTGGGGTGCCAGGCCTCCATGCCGTGGGACATGACGAAGGCGGTGCCGGCGGTGACGGTGCCGATGGCGCCGTCGTCGATCAGCTTGCGGGCGTACTGGTGGGCGCCGCCGAGGAAGGTGTCGGGGGCGGAGCCGACGTGGAGGTTCTTGCCGTCGGCGAGGGCCTTGAGTTTCAGGCCCTCCTCGATGGTGAGGACGAAGGGCTTCTCGGAGTAGACGTGCTTGCCGGCTTCGAGGGCGTCGCTCGACACTTTGTAGTGGGCGTCGGGGATGGTGAGGTTGATGACGACGTCGATGGCGGGGTTGGCGAGGAGCGCGTCGACGGTCTGGGCCTCGACGTTGTTGTCCTCGGCGCGCTTTTCGGCGGCGGCGAGGACGACGTCGGCGCAGGCGCGGATTTCGAGGCCGCGGAAGAGCGGCGCGAGGCGGAAGTAGGTGGTCGAGATGTTGCCGCAGCCGATGATCCCGACGCCGAGCTTGTCAGCCATTTGGTGTCCTCATTCGATTTTCGGGCGCCTCTGCGCACGCGTGCGCAGAGGCTTAAGGGGTTGATATCGTTGCATTGTAGCCTTCGGCGTTAACCGTGCGTTCAGGATCGTTAACGCGCGAGGATCGCGGCCGCGCGGCGGTTCCTCAGAGGGCCTTGGCGGTGGCGAGGGACCGTTCGGCGAAGCGGGCGGCATCCTTGGGGTTGTCGTGCTCCATGACGAAGTATTTGACGCGGGTGTTCGCCAGCGCGGCCTTGAGGGCCTTCCAGTCGATGGTGCCGTGGCCGAGGTCGGCCCAGCCGTCCTCGTCGGCGTTCTCGCCGGCGGGGGCGATGTCCTTGAGGTGGACGGCGGTCAGGCGCTTGCCGAAGGTCTTGATCCAGTCGAGCGGGTCGCCGCCGCCCTTGACCACCCAGGCGAGGTCGGCCTCCCATTCGAGGTCGGGGCCGCCCTCGAAGATCGCCACCTGGGGGATGGCGCCGTCGGCGGTCTTGCGGAACTCGAAGTCGTGGTTGTGCCAGCCGAAGCCGAGGCCGGCGTCGCGGTAGGGCTTGGACGCCTCCTGAAGGCGCTGGCCGAAGGCGAGCCAGCCGGCGCCGCTGTCGGGGCGCTGGTCGGGGAGGAGGTAGGGGACGTAGATCGTCTCGACGCCGAGCGCCTTGGCGATGTCGAGGGTGCCGGCGGGGTCGTTCTCGACCATGTCGAGGCCGAAATGGCCGGTGGGCATGGTGAGGCCGCTGGCGCGGAGGTGCTGCTTGAGTTCGGCGACCTTGGCCTCGTCGGCGTAGAGCGCGCCGTAGCCCTCGACGGAGGTGTAGCCGAGTTTCTTCACCATCGTCAGGGTGTCGACGAGGGGCGGGAAGTTGCGCGAGCTGTAGAGCTGGTAGGAGAAGTCGGTCATCGGAGGGGTCCCTTCAGGGGTCAGGCGAAGCTCTTGTAGAGGTCGCGGGTGGTGAGGGTGACGGAGGCGGGATCGACGCCCGGGTCGGGGGTGAAGTCGATCTCGGCGGGAAAGCCGGGGAAGACGGTGACGGCGTTGGTCGAGAAGCGGCCGGAGGCGTCGGCCTCGACGGTGACGTAGAGGGCGAGGGCTTCGGCGGTAAGGCGGGCGCGGAGGCGACCGTCGACGACGGTGGTGGTGAGAGCGATCTTGGGGTCGCGGAGCGCGAGGGCCTTGGGGCGGACGGTGGGCACGACATCGCCGCCGGCGGTGCCGTCGGACGCGGACCAGATCAGGGTGAGGACTTCGTCCTCGGCGAGGGCGTCGAGGGGGAGGGTGGCCACCGGTGCGGCGGCGTCGGTGGGCACGTCGGCGGTGGCCTCGGCAAGGGGGCGGGTGGTGCCGTCCATGGCGGCGGCGCGGAGGGTGACGGTGACGGTGACCGGCGCGGCGGTGTCGTTGACCGCGGTGATGTGGAAGGCGCCATCGGTCGGAATGGCGGAGACCGTGACGGGGGCGAAGAAGCGTTTTGCCATGTAGTGCAGGAGCTTCCAGTTGCCGCCGTAGTCGAGGGATGACCACGAGGCGACGGGCCAGGTGTCGTTGAGCTGCCAGTAGAGGGCGCCCATGCAGTGCGGCTTGAGGCTGCGCCAGTAGTCGACGGCGGTCTTGATGGCGAGGCCCTGCTGGACCTGGGAGAGCCAGACGAAGTTCGCGAAATCCTTGGGGAAGCGGAAGTAGCGGAACATGGTCTCGGCGATGCGGGCGTTGCCGCCGGCGTTCTTCTGGTGGGACTCCATCACCGGGGAGGCGATGTTGAGGTCGGCGGCGTCGGCGAAGGTCTCGATCACCGGGAGCGAGGTGTAGGACTGGAAGCCGAACTCGGAGCAGAAGCGGGGCTTCACGTCGCGGTAGTGCTCGAAGTCGCGGCCCTCGTGCCAGACCGACCAGAAGTGCATGTCGCCGGAGGTGTCGTCGTGCCAGGTGTCGCCGAAGGACATCGGGCCCGGTGAGGGCGATGAGGGCCACCAGTTGGGGGCGGCGAGGGTGGCTTTCAGGGTGGTCTCGATGGTGCGGTTGAGGCGGTCGTAGGCGACGAGGTAGCGGTCGCGGTTGTTGCGCGACTCCTCGAACCAGGTGAGGGCGCCGAGGAGCTCGTTGTCGCCGCACCAGATGGCGACGTGGTGGGCGAGGCGGCTCGACTGGAAGTCGACTTCCGCGGCGACGCCTTGCAGGAAATCGTCGTCGCAGGGGTAGAGGTGGCAGGCGAACATGAAGTCCTGCCAGACGAGCAGGCCGAGGGCGTCGCACGCCTCGTAGAAGGAGGAGGGCTCGTAGCGGCCGCCGCCCCAGACGCGGATCATGTTCATGTTGGCCTGCGCCGCGGACTGGAGGAGGGCGCGGGTCTTGTCGGCGGTGATGCGGCCGGGGAGGGCGTCGGCGGGAATCCAGTTGGCGCCGCGGGCGAAGACCGGGCGGCCGTTGACGTGGACGGCGAAGCTGCGGCCGGTGGCGTCGGGTTCGGAGACGAGGTCGATCTGGCGGAGCGCGATGGGGTAGGTGCGGGACTCGTCGCCCCAGGTCAGGGTCAGGTCGTGGACGGTGGGGGCGCCCATGCCGTTCGGCCACCAGAGCACGGGGTCGGGGATGTCGAGGGTGGCGTCGAGGAAGGCCCAGCCGTCCTCGGGGGTCGCCTCGCCGGTGACGGTGATGCCGCAGAGGGTGGCTCGCCAGGCGAGGGGGGCGTCGCCGAGGCCGATCAGCGAGACGCCGAGGGCGACGCGGGCGCGGGTGTCGTGGAGCGTGGTCTCGAAGGTGGCGGCGTGGACGTCGCCCGCGGGGCCGGCGATGCCGATGCGGCCGAGGACGGCGACCGGGGCGAGGGCGATGCCCCAGTCCCAGCCGAAGTCGCACTGGGGCTTGCGCAGCATGTTGCCGTTGGGGATCGGGCAGTTCGAGGCGCTGTAGGGGACGGGATAGGGCTGGAGCGCGGCGAGGGCGTTGGCCTCGGCCGTCGCGGAGTGGAGGGTGATGGCGATGCGGTTCTCGCCCTGCACCAGCGCGTCGGCGGCGTCGAGGTCGACGGGCTGGAAGGCGGAGTCGGCGGTGCCGATCTCGGTGCCGTTGAGGCGGATGGTGGCGATGGTGTCGAGGCAGTCGGCGACGAAGGTCGCGGGGCCGGCGCCGGGGTGGGCCGGGTAATCGAAGGTGCGCGACAGGGTCCAGTCGCGGTCGGCAACCCAGCGGACGGCGTACTCGTTGCGGCCGAAGTAGGGGTCGGGGATGACGCCGGCGGCGAGAAGTGCGGTGTGGACGTCGCCCGGGACGCGCATCGGCACGGTGATTTCGCCGCTCTCGTCGGAGAGCGTCCAGGGGCCTGAGAGGTCGAGCATGGTCGGTGCGGGCGTTCCTAGAGGCGCTGCTCGGTCTCGCGGTCGAAAAGCGAGGCGCGGGTTATGTCGAAGGCCACCTGCACGGCCTGGCCGTTGGCGAGGCCGTGGTCGGCGGTGGTGCGGGCGCGGAGCGGCGCTCCGGCGAAGGTGAGCCAGATCAGGCTGTCCGAGCCCATCGGCTCGTCGATCTCGATCATCGCCGGCAAGCCGCCCTCACCCTCGGTCTGGATGCTGACGTGCTCCGGGCGGATGCCGAGGATGACCTTGGCGCCGGCCGCCGGGACGACGCCCTCGTAGCCGGTCAGCGGCACGGTGACGCCCTCGGCCGCGAAGGCGCGCTCGCCGGGGCCGTCGACGATCGTGCCCGGGATCATCGTCATCGCCGGCGAGCCGATGAAGCCGGCGACGAAGAGGTTGGCGGGCCTGTTGTAGATGGTCTTGGGGTCGGCGAGCTGCTGGATGATGCCGCCGCGCATGACGGCGATGCGGTCGGCGAGGGTCAGGGCCTCGATCTGGTCGTGGGTGACGTAGATCATGGTGTTCTGGAGCTGCTGGTGGAGGCGCTTGATCTCGACGCGGAGCTCGGAGCGGAGCTTGGCGTCGAGGTTGGAGAGGGGCTCGTCGAAGAGGAAGACGTCGACGTCGCGGACGAGGGCCCGGCCGATGGCGACGCGCTGGCGCTGGCCGCCGGAGAGGGCGGCGGGCTTGCGGTCGAGCAGGGATTCCATCTGCAGGATTTCCGAGGCGCGCTTGATGCGCTTGTCGATCTCGGCCTTGGGGAGCTTGGCGTTCTTGAGGCCGAAGGAGAGGTTTCCGCGCACGGTCATCTGCGGGTAGAGGGCGTAGGACTGGAAGACCATGCCGATGCCGCGGTCCTTCGGCTCCTCCCAGGTGACGTTCTTGCCCTTGATCCAGAATCTGGCCGTCGGTGATGTCGAGAAGGCCGGCGATGCAGTTGAGCAGCGTGGACTTGCCGCAGCCGGAGGGGCCGAGGAGGACGATGAACTCGCCGGGGGCGATGTCGAGGTTGAGGTTGTCGAGGATCTTGAGGCTGCCGTAGGCGAGGTCGAATCCTTGACGGAAACGCTCGGCTCGAGGGTCGGACGGGGTCGGCGTGGTGGAGGCCATCTGGTTCATGCCTTATCCCTTCACGGCGCCGGCGGCGATGCCGCGGACGAAAAGCTTGCCGGAGATGAAGTAGATGACGAGCGGGACGAGGCCGGTCAGGATCGTTGCTGCCATGTTGACGTTGTATTCCTTCACGCCCTGCACCGAATTGACGATGTTGTTGAGCTGGACCGTCATCGGGTAGGTGTCGGGCGTGGTGTAGACGACGCCGAAGAGGAAGTCGTTCCAGATGCCGGTGACTTGCAGGATGATGGCGACCACGAAGATCGGCAGGCTCATCGGCAGCATGATCTTGAAGTAGATGCCCCAGAAGCCGGCGCCATCGACGCGGGCGGCCTTGAAGAGCTCTTCGGGGACGGAGGTGAAGTAGTTGCGGAAGAGCAGCGTCAGGATCGGCATCCCGAAGATCGAGTGGACGAGGACGAGGCCGGTCAGGGAGCCGTAGAGACCGATGGTCCGCAGGATGATGACGATCGGATAGAGCATCACCTGGTAGGGGATGAAGGCGCCGAAGATCAGGATGAAGAAGAAGGTGTTGGCGCCCTTGAAGCGCCAGTTGGCGAGGGCGTAGCCGTTGACCGATGCGATGGCGATCGAGATCAGCACCGAGGGGATGGCGATGCGCACCGAGTTCCAGAAGCCGCGGCTGAGGCCGTCGCAGTTGAGGCCGGTGCAGGCTTCGGACCACGCCTTGACCCACGGCTCGAAGGTGATCTCCATCGGCGGGGAGAAGATGTTGCCCAGGCGGATCTCGGGCATGCCCTTCAGCGACGTCACCACCATCACGTAGAGCGGCAGCAGGTAGTAGAGCGCCACGACGATCAGGATGCCGTAGAGCATGATGTTGCGGCGGGAGAGGCGTGGGACGCGGCCGGGCGCCGCGCGGTTCGGACCGGTCGAAGGTCTCGATGGCGGTATCGGCGACGACGGCGCCGGCGAGGGTTGCGGGGTTAGACACGCTTCTTCCCTCCGAACTCGAGATAGGCCCACGGGATGATGATGATCGCGACGGTGACCAGCATCATCGTCGAGGCGGCAAAGCCCTGGCCGAGGTTCTGCGCCCCGAACATGTACTGGTAGACGTATTTGGCCGGCACCTCGGAGGCCGTGCCGGGGCCGCCGCCGGTCATCGCGACGACGAGGTCGTAGAGCTTGACGATGCCGCTCATGACGATGACGAGCGTGGTGATGAACACCGGCCGCATCATCGGGATGATCACGACGAGGTAGGTCTTCCACATCGGGATGCCCTCGACGCGGGTGGCCTTCCAGATGTCCTCGTCGATGCCGCGGAGCCCGGCGAGCATCAGGCACATCACGAGGCCGGTGCCCTGCCACAGCCCGGCGATGACGAGGCCGTAGAGCACGAGGTTGGCGTCGTAGATCGGGTTGAAGGTGAAGGTCTCCCAGCCGAGGCCGCGGACGATGTGCTGGATGCCGAAGTCCGGGTTCAGGATCCACTGCCAGACGAGGCCGGTGACGATGAAGGAGAGCGCGAAGGGGTAGAGGAAGATCGTGCGGAAGGCGTCCTCGAAGCGGATCTTCTGATCGAGGAGCGCTGCGAGGAGGAAGCCGATCAGGAACGAGAAGATCAGGGCGAGGATGCCGTAGATCGCGAGGTTCTGGATCGAGTCCAGCCAGCGGGGGCTGGCCCAGAGCCGCCGGTATTGGTCGAGGCCGACGAAGTCGAGCCGCGGCAGGAGCTTCGAGCTGGTGAAGGAGTAGACCACCGTCCAGATCGTGCCGCCGAGGAAGACCACGAGTGCGGTCAGGATCATCGGAATCGAGGCGATCTTCGCGCTGATATTCTGGAAGAGCCTGTGTCGGACGCTGCGCGGCCATGCGGTATCCCCCCGCGGATGAGTGCGATTGAACCGTCGGCCCCGCGACGCGGGGAGCCGACGGCCGCGTCGCCGGTTCAGTCGGCGGTGGCGATGATCGCGGCGTAGCTCTTCTGTGCGTCCTCGGTCGGACATGTCGGAGCTGAAGAACTGCGTCATCAGGTCATTGATCTGCGAGTTGGTGTCCTGGGTGATCAGCTCGTCGGTGCTCGGCACGATGTTGCCCTTCGCCAGTACCTCGAGGCCCTTCTTCATGCAGTCGTTGGCGGCGCCGAGATCGACGTCGCCACGGACGGGCATCGAGCCTTTCTTGAGGTTGAAGGCGACCTGGGTCTCGGCGGAGAGCATTACCGAGGCGAGGACCTCCTGCGCCTTCGACTTCTCCGGATCGTCGAGCTTCGGGAAGTAGAAGCTGTCGCCGGCGGAGGTGATGTAGGGATCGCCTGCGCCGAGGTCGAGCATGCAGGTATAGTCCTTGCCGGCAACCTGGTTGGCGACCTGGAACTCGCCCTGCGCCCAGTCGCCCATGATCTGGCCGCCGGCCGTGCCGGTGATGACCATGTTGGTCGCCTGGTTCCAGTCCTGGACGTTCGAGCCCTTGCCGAGGGTGCGGGCGTCGGCGGCCGCCTGCCACACCTTCGCCAATTCGGGCCCGGCGGCCACGTCGGCGTCCTTGTCCTGGAGGACCTTGAGATAGAGGTCCTTGCCGCCGATGCCGATCAGCAGCAGGTTGAAGACGCCGGACTGCTGCCAGCCCTGCTGGCCGATGGCGAGCGGCTGGATGCCGGCCTTCTGCAGCGCCGGGCCGGCCGCGACGAATTCGTCCCAGTTGGTGGGCACCGCGACGCCGGCCTTCTCGAACGCCGCGTTCGAGAGCCAGAGCCACTGCCAGGCATGGATGTTGACCGGCACGCAGTAGAGATGGCCGTCGAGCATGCAGCCCTCGAGCAGCGAGGGCGGGTTGACGACCTCGGCCCAGTTCTCGGCCTTGGCGACGTCGTCGAGGTTGCGCATCAGCCCGGCCTCGACCAGCTCCTCGGCCTGGCGGCCGTGGTTGAACATGGTCGCGCCCATCGGCTTTCCGCCGGTGATGCGGCTGATCATGATCGGCCGCGCCGTGTCGCCGGAGCCGGCGATGGCGCCGTCGACCCAGTGGTTGCCGGTGGCGTCGAAGGCCTTGGCGAACTCGGCGACCGCTGCCGCCTCGCCGCCGGACGTCCACCAGTGCGTGACCTCGAGATCGGTGGCGTGCGCGGCGAGCGGCAAGGCGACGGACGTCGCGAGTACCGCGGCGAGCGAGCGGATTTTCATTGGTGACCTCCCAGGGTTCTATATCGTTGCAGTAAAATGCTACGAAAGGCGGAGCCGGAAGGCAACCACGGATTTTCGGCCTTTCGCGCCGGTTGGCAAAAGTGCGGTTCGCGTCCGGTTTGCGTTGCGAACGCGCGGCATAACCCTCGCAATTGCAGGGATATAGAGGTTGATCGGTTGCCGCGGGAGATGTGTCGGGTTGCCGCCCTGCGTCTTGAGGTAGAGCCGATTGACGCCCGATTGTGCGGCCGCAGCATTTTTGCTGCAACGTTTCAGCTTGCGTGTGCCGGCCGCGCGGGTAACCTGCGATTTGCGAGGAAAGGGATCGTTCCGGCATGGAGTCCGACAAGCGAGAGAAGGTGCCGGTGGGGCGGGACGCGCGCCCGACGCTGAAGACGATCGCCTACATGACGGGCCTCGGCGTCACCACGGTGTCGCGGGCGCTCAACGACGCGCCCGACATCGGGCAGGCGACCAAGGAGCGGGTGCGGCTGGTCGCCAAGCAGATCGGCTATCGGCCGAACCGCGCCGGCGTGCGCCTGCGCACCGGGCGGACCAATGTCATCAGCCTGATCCTGTCGATCGAGAACGAGGTGCTCGGCCTCGGGTCGCACCTGATCTACGGGGTGTCCGAGTTCCTCGCCGGGTCGCCCTACCACCTGATCGTGACGCCCTACGACGTGCGCCGCGATCCGCTCGATCCGGTGCGCTACATCTTCGAGACCGGCTCGGCGGACGGGGTGATCTTCTCGCGGACCGAGCCGCAGGACGCGCGCGTGCGCCTATCTCCACGAGCGCGGCTTTCCCTTCGCGACCCATGGCCGCACCGAGATGGGCATCGTCCATCCGTACTTCGACTTCGACAACGATCGCTTCGGGGCGCTGGCGGTCGAGCGGCTGGCGGCGCGGGGCCGGGGGCGGCTGGCGCTGATGCCGCCGCCGCCGCACCTGACCTATGCGCACCACATGACCGCGGGTTTCCAGCGGGCGGTCGAGGCCCATGACATTCTCGAGGTGGCGGTGCACGGCGTCACCACCGACAGCCCCTACGAGGCGATCCGGGCCGAGGTCGCCCGGCTGATGGCCGCCCGGTTGCGGCCCGACGGCTTCGTCTGTGCCAGCGCGTCGGCGGCGATCGCCACGGTCGCTTCGGCGGAGGATCTCGGGTTCGTCATCGGCCGGGACTTCGACGTCGCGGTGAAGGAGTCCTTCGACATGATGAGCAAGTTCCGGCGCGAGATCGCCGTGGTGAACGAGGACTTCCGCCGCGCGGGCGGCATCCTCGCCGAGGCGGTGGTCCGCACCATTGCCGGCGACGATCCGGCGGCGCTGCAGACCCTGGACGTGCCCGGTCCCTGAGGCCGTCCTTTCCCCTGTCTTGAGATCCGACTGACGCGAGGAGACTGCTGCGCGATGACCGACACTCCGAAGCTGCGCTGGGGCATCCTTGGCCCCGGCACGATCGCCCGTACCTTTGCCGCCGGCGTGGCGCATTCGCGGACCGGCGTCGTTGCCGCCATCGGGACGCGTGATCCGGGACGGCCGGGGGTGGGCGAGGGTTTTCCGGGGGCGCGCGTCGTCGCGGGATACGAGGCGCTGCTCGCCGACCCGGAGGTCGACGCGGTCTATATCGCGACGCCGCATCCGAGCCATGCCGAATGGGCGATCCGCGCGGCGGCGGCGGGCAAGCACGCGCTGGTCGAGAAGCCGATGGGCTTGAGCGCCTACGAGGCCGACGCGGTGATCCATGCGCATCGCCGGGCGGGGACCTTCGTCGGGGAGGCGTTCATGTATCGGCTGCATCCGCAGACCGAGCGGCTGATCGCGCTGGTGCGCGAGGGGGCGATCGGGGCGGTGCGGATGATCCAGACGAGCTTCGGCTTTGCCATGCCGGCGTTCGATCCCGAGCACCGGCTCTATGCCAATGATCTCGCGGGCGGGGGGATTCTCGACGTCGGCGGCTATCCGGTGTCGATGGCGCGGCTGATTGCCGGGGCGGCGGAGGGGCGGTCGTTTGCCGAGCCGTCGAAGGTCGCCGGGATGGCGCGTCTCGGCGAGAGCGGTGTCGACGAGTGGGCGGCGGTGCTGCTGCAGTTTCCCTCGGGGATCATCGCGGAGTGTGCCTGTGCGGTTTCGTTGAAGCAGGAGAACGTGCTCCGGGTGTTCGGGACCGAGGGGCGGATCGAGGTGGCGGATTTCTGGTTCGCCTCGGGGCACGAGGGCGGGGTGGGCAAGATCACCATCGTTCCGTCCGAGGGCGAGCGGCGGACGGTCGAGGTGGAGGAGCCGGGGTGGCTCTATGCCTTCGAGGCGGACGCGGTGGCGGAGGCGATCCGCGGCGGGCGGCAGGAGTTTGCGGCGCCGGGGATGAGTTGGGACGACACGCTCGGCAACCTGCGGGTGCTCGACAAATGGCGGGCGGATGCGGGGCTGACGTTCGGGATCGAGCGGGCCGAGGCGCGGCCGCGGACGCTGGGGGGGTCCGCTCTGGCGGCGCCGGGCACGGCGATCCCGCATCGGGCGGTGCGGGCGTTGCCGAAGTCGGCGTCGATCGTAGCACTCGGGTTCGAGGATTTTCCCGATTTTGCCAGTGCTTCGATCCTGCTCGACGCCTTCTGGGAGAAGGGGGGGAACGTCCTCGATACCGGCTGGGTCTACGGGATGGGGCGGACGGAGCGCATTCTCGGCGAGTGGCTGAAGGCGCGGGGGACGCGGGAGGGGGCGGTGGTGATCGGCAAGGGGGCGCATTCGCCGCTGACCTATCCCGACGTGATCGCGCGGCAGCTGGGCGAGACGCTGGACCGGCTGGGGACCGACTACGTCGACGTGTACTTCATGCACCGCGACAACCCGGACGTGCCGGTGGGGGAGTTCGTCGATGCGATGGACGCCGAGGTGAAGGCCGGGCGCATCCGCGGGCCGATCGGCGGGTCGAACTGGACGCGGGAGCGGCTGGATGCGGCGATCGACTATGCGCGGAAGGCGGGGAGGACCGAGGTTTCGGCGCTGTCGAACAACTTCTCGCTGGCGGAGATGATGGACCCGATCTGGGCGGGCTGCGTCCATGCTTCGGATGCGGCCTGGAAGGCTTGGGCGACGGAGCGGCAGCTGACCAACTTCGCCTGGTCGAGTCAGGGGCGGGGGTTCTTCACCGATGCCGCGGGGCGCGAGCGGACGCGAGAATGCCGAGCTGGTGCGGGTCTGGTATTCGGAGGCGAACTTTGCCCGGCGGGATCGCGCGGTGGCGCTGGCGGAGCGGCTGGGCAAGCGGCCGATCCATGTCGCCCTGGCGTGGACGCTCTGCCAGCCGTTTCCGGTGCTGCCGCTGATCGGGCCGCGGCGTCTGGTCGAGCTGGACGACAGTCTGGAGGCGTTGTCGATCCGGCTGACGCCGGAGGAGGTGCGCTGGCTCGACACCGGGGGGCCGCTGCCGGGGTGAGCGGCGGCGCCTCCGGCGGGTGCGGAGGCGCCGTCGGGGATCAGGACTGGGATCAGGCGGTGCGGAACCAGACCAGCATTTCGCCGGGGGTCCGGTTGTCCCAGAGCTGGTAGGGAACGAGGCGGGCGGCGCCGGGTTCGGTGGCGGGCGGCGCGGTGCGGTAGAGGTCGTCGCCCCAGTCGGCGCGGTCGCGGTGGACGGGGAGGTCGAGGGCGACGGCGTCGGCGAGGCCCTCGGCGGTGGCTTCGGTGGCGGGGCCTTTGGCGAGGGCGATGCGGTTGAGGCCGGCGCCGCTGTCGGCTTCCTCGGCGCAGTAGACGAGGGGACCGCGGAGGATGGCGACGCGGCCGGCGTCCTGACGGACGCGGGGGTTGGCCCAGACCTGGCGGGCTTCGAGCGGCAGGTCGAGGGCGAGGGTGTCGCCGTCCTGCCAGTCGCGCTCGACGCGGGCATAGCCGTCGGGGCCGAGGGCGGAGAGGTCGACGGGCTCGCCGTTGATGGCGAGACGGGCGCCTTTGGACCAGCCGGGGATGCGGAGCGAGACGGCGAAGCGGGCCGGGCGCTCGGGGTGGAGGGTGAGGGCGATGGCGCCGTCCCACGGATAGCGGGTGGACTGGTCGAGGGTGACGGCGGTGTCGCCGATGCGGAAGCGGGCGGTGCTGTCGCCGTAGAGGTGGACGGCGATCTCGTCGTCGGCGACGGCGTACATGTAGGCGCCGACCGAGGCGAGCAGGCGGGCGATGTTGGGCGGGCAGCACGGGCAGGAGTGCCAGGTCCAGCGGTGGTGGTGGCCGGCGGATTTCGAGCGGGTTCTCGTAGAAGAAGGTGCGGCCGTCGCGCGACAGGCCGGACATGGCACCGTTGTAGAGCGCGAGTTCCATCGTGTCGGCGTAGCGGCGGTCGGGGCCGCGGCCGAGCATCCGGGAGGCCCAGAAGACGAGGCCGACGGAGGCGCAGGTCTCGGCGTAGGCGGACTCGTTGGGGAGGTCGTAGTCCTCGGTGAAGCCTTCGTTGGAGGCAGCCGGGCCGATGCCGCCGGTGACGTACATCTGCTTGGTGGTGAGGTCGTCCCAGAGGATTTCGAGGGCGGTCGTCAGGGTGTCGTCATTGTACTCGGTGGCGACGTCGGCCATGCCGGAATAGAGGTACATGGCGCGGACGGCGTGGCCGACGACGCGGGTCTGTTCGCGGACGGGCAGGTGGGCCTGATTGTACTCGTAGCTCTTCTGGATGAAGGTTGCGGGATCGCGGCCGTCGCGGATCGCTTCTTCGGTGAAGTAGTGGGGCTGCTGGCCGCGCTCGTCGACGAAGAACTTCGCGAGATCGAGGTAACGGCGTTCGCCCGTGACGCGGGCCAGCTTGACGAGGGCGAGCTCGATTTCCTCGTGGCCGCAGTAGCCGCGGCGCTGGCCTTCGCCGGGGCCGAAGACGGTGTCGATGTAGTCGGCATAGCGGCTCATGACGTCGAGGAACTTGCGCTTTCCGGTGGCCTGGAAATAGGCGACGGCGCCCTCGATCAGGTGGCCGGCGCAATAGAGCTCGTGGTGATCGCGGAGGTTGGTCCAGCGGCGGCCGGGCTGGACGCGCTGGAACCAGGCGTTGAGGTAGCCGTCGTCGTCCTGCATCTGCGGCGTACATGTCGATGATCGCGTCGGCGCGGGCTTCGAGCCCGGGGTTGGGGCGGCGGTAGAGGGAATAGGCGATGGTCTCGATCGACTTGCCGAGGTCGCTGTCCCAGAACATCTGGTGCGAGCCGCCCCACGGGCCGATCGGGATGACGACGCCGGGGCTGGGCTGCGACACGTCGATGGCGCGGACCATGCCGGCCTCGACGCAGCGGTCGAGCAGGGTCGCGGCGGTGGAGTCGCAGATCGCGTCCTGACGTTCGCCGAAGAGGCCGCGGACGGTGACGTCGGGGACGGGGAGGGGGCGGAACTGGCGGGTCATCGGGGGCTCCGGTTCAAGCGTGGGAAGTCAGGGGGTTGGCTGATCTGGAAGGCGTCCGGATCGCGTCTTGACGCGGTCGGGCCGGGCCTCATTTCACCGCCCCCGCCATCAGGCCGCGCATGTAGTAGCGTTGCAGGGCGAGGAAGACGAAGAGGCAGGGGATGGTCATCACCGCGACGCCGGCCTGGACGGCGCCCCAGTTGACGGCGCCGAGGCGGCCGGCGCGGACGGCGGTCATCAGGACGGGGAGCGTGTACTTGTCGTTGCTCGACAGCAGGACGAGGGCGGCGAGGAACTCGTTCCAGGCGTTGAGGAAGGCGAAGATCGCCACGGTGGCGACGCCGGGCAGGACCAGCGGGAAGAGCACGTGGCGGAGAAGCCCCATGTCGCCGGCGCCGTCCATGCGGCCGGCCTCCTCGATCTCCTTCGGCACCGCGTCGAAGGCGTTGCGCATCATGAAGACCGAGAAGGGCAGCTGGAGCGTCACGTAGACGAGGGTCAGGCCGACGAGGGAGTTGGTGAGGCCGAGCTTCGCCAGAAGGATGAAGAGCGGGGTCAGGATCGACTGGAAGGGGATCATCATCGTCGCGATGACGAGGATGAAGAGGGTGTTGCGGAACGGGAAACGGAAGCGCGAGAAGCCGTAGCCGGCGAAGAGGCTGACCGCGACGGTGAGCACCGCGGTCGAGATCGAGACCAGCGCCGAGTTCAGGGTGTGCTGCCAGATGCCGGCGCCGAAACTGTCGAGGGCGCGGTAGGCGTCGAGGCTGAAGCCGTGGACGGGCCATGGCGGCAGCGGCGGCTGCTGGGCTTCGCTGCCCCTGCGGAAGGAGGCGAGGAAGGTGATGACGAAGGGCGCGAGGAAGAAGATCGCGACGGCGAGGCAGGTGAGGTGCCAGGCGATGCCTGCGCTGCGGGGGCGGCCGGCGACGCTCATCGCTCGTCCTCCCCGCTCGCGCAGGAGCCAGAGCTGGGCGATGCTGACGACGAGCAGGATGCCGAGCAGGACGATCGAGAGCGCCGCGCCGTAGCCGAGGTTGAACGACACGAACGACTGGTTGAAGATGTAGTAGACCACGGAAATCATGCGGTTCTGCGGGCCGCCGGCGGTCATGATGTAGAACTGGTCGAAGGCGAGGATCGAGCCGGTCACCGAGATGACGAGGGCGAGGGCGATGGTCTTTCGCATCAGCGGCAGGGTGAGGTTGAGGAAGCGCTGCCACGGGCCGGCGCCGTCCATGCGTCGCGGCGTCGGTGAGTTCGGCGGGGATCGACTGCAGGCCGGTGAGCAGGATGATCATGGTGAAGCCGGCGATCTTCCAGACCACCATGACGACGACGATGAGGAAGGCGGTGTCGAAGCTCGCCATCAGGTTCGGGGGCCGGTCGAAGAGGCCGAGCGCCACCAGCGCGCGCGGGATGAAGCCGGAGTCGACGTTGGCGAGCCAGATCCACAGGAGCGAGGCGGAGGCGAGGCCGACGACCACCGGCATGAAGATGATCGTGCGGTAGGCGGTGACCATCCGGCGCTGGTTCTGGACGAGGAGGGCCAGCGGGAAGGCGAGGGCGAAGATCGCGACGGTGACGATCGCGGTGTAGAAGGCGGTGAAGCGCAGCGCCGAGAGGAAGCGGGTGTCGGAGGCCATGCGCAGGTAGTTGCGGAAGCCGGTCCACTTCGGGCTGCCCATCAGCGGCCAGTTGTGCAGGCTCATCCAGAAGGTGAACACCAGCGGCAGGACGAAGAACACCGTCACCAGCGCCATGGCCGGGGCGATGTAGAGGAGGCCGCGCCAGCGGATGCGGCTCCGCCGTCGCGTCGTCGGGGTGGGTGCGGCCATGCGCTCGCGGCTCCGGGGGTGGTCCGGGGTGGGTGGTCCGGTTGTTCGGGTCCGGGGGGCGGGTGGTGCCCCCCGGGGGATGGGCTTCGGGGCGCGGTGGGCCTTACTGGCCCATGTCGATGATGTTTTGCATGTCGGACTGGGCCTGGGCGAAGGCGCCGTCGACGTCGTCGCCGAAGATCGCGGCGTTGGTGAAGGCGGCCCACGGGCCGTTGGCGCTGTTGATCAGGTCGTTGAACTGGAGGGTGTAGGGGGTCTTGGCCACCGCCACCGCGTCCATGGCGACCTGCAGGCGCGGGTCGAGGCCCTCGAGGACGTCGGCGGCGATGTCGCCGCGGGTCGGCAGGCTGCCGTAGGTGGCGAGGATCTTCTGGCCCTCGGGCGAGTAGGCGTATTCGAGGAAGGCCTTGACCGCATCGGCCTGCGGCGAGCCCTTGGTGATGACGAGGTTGTCGCCGCCGGCGAAGGACGACGGGCCGCCCTCGATGCCGGGGATCAGCGTCACGCCGAAGTCGATGTCGGGGTACTGGGTGACGAGGGTGCCGATGGCGAAGGCGCCGAGGCTCTGCTGGCCGATCTTGCCGTTGGTGAAGGAGAGGAAGTTGGTGCCGTTGTCGCTGGCGGCGCCGGCGGGGACGAGATCCTTCTCGACCATGCCGCGGTAGGCGTCGATGGCCTTGCGCATCTGCGGGGTGTCGAGGGTCGCGGTCTTGCCGTCCTCGGAGAGGATGTCGACGCCTGCGCCCCAGACCAGCGGGGTGAAGGTGAAGATCATGCAGCCGCCGCAGCCGCCGCCGGAGAAGTAGAAGCCGTAGGTGTCGGGGCCGAGGGCGCGGATCTTCTCGGCGTTGGCGGCGATCTCCTCCCACGAGGTCGGGGCCTTTTCGGGGTCGAGGCCGGCGGCCTTGTAGAGGCCCTTGTTCCAGGCGAAGACCGAGGTCTCGACCGAGAGCGGCAGGCCGTAGACGTGGCCGTCGTAGGTGCCGAGCTTGACGTGGCTCGGCGACAGCTCCTTGAAGTAGGGCAGGGCCTCGGCCCAGTCGGTCAGGTCCTCGAGCTGGTCGGCGGCGGCGAAGGCCGGGGTGTAGATCAGGTCGAGCGACAGGGCGTCGGGCGCCTCGCCGCCGGCGATCGAGGTGGCGTACTTCTGGACGAGTTCGCTGAAGGGCACCTGGGTGACGACGATCTTGTCGTCGTGGCCGGCGTTGTAGCCCTCGACCAGCTTGTTGAACGACTCGCCGATGCCGGTGCGCACCCACATCTCGACGTCGTCGGCGCGCGCGAGCGCCGGGGCGAGGATCAGGGCCGCGAGGGCCGTGGCTGCGGTGGCGTGCAGCAGTTTCTTCATGGTGTTTCCTCCCAACCGCGGCTTGTGCCGCTTTGCTTCGCGGGGGTGGCCCCGCACGAGTCCCGCACCACGAGCTGGCACGGCAGGCTGCGCACGCCCGGCTCGACGGTCTCGCCTTCGGCGAGGGCGCGCACGATCAGTCCGGCCTGGCGGCCGAGTTCCTTGAGGTTCATGTCGATGCTGGTCAGCGGCGGACGGGTCTGCGCCGCGAGGATTTCCCAGTTGTCGAAGCCGACGACGGCGACGTCCTCGGGCACGGCGAGGCCGCGCTCGCGGAGCGCGTCGATGGCGCCGCGGGCGATCATGTCGTTGCCGCAGAAGAGCGCGTCGGGCGGGATCGGGGCCGACCACAGGCGGGCGACGGCGGCGTGGCCCCAGGCCTCGGACCACGGGCCGTAGGCGACGGGGATCGCGTCGCCGACGGTCTCGAGGTAGGCGGCGGCGCGTTCGCGGACGGAGACGAAACTCTCGGGGCCGGTGACGTGGGCGATGCGGCGGCGGCCGAGGGCGGCGAGGTGGGCGATGGCGAGGCGGGCGCCGCCGGCGTCGTCGGAGCGGAGCGTGATCGCGTCGGGGGTGCCTTCGGTGAAGGCGTAGACGACGGGGACGGGCAGGTGGGAGAGATCGACGGGCAGGCGGCGATCGACGCGCTTGCCCGAGGCGATGATGCCGTCGACCTGCTTGTCGAGCATCGCCTCGACATGGCTCTGGGCGTGGGCGGCGTCGATCCTCGACGGCGCAGAGAAAGACCGAGATGTCGTGGTCGGCGAGGGCCTGGGTGATGCCGGCCATCACCGGCAGGGTGAAGCGGCCGTAGGTGTCGTTGGTGAGCAGCCCGACCGTGAAGCTGCGCTTGGAGGTGAGGCCGCGGGCGATGGCATTGGGGCGGAAGCCGATGCCGGCGGCGGCGTGCTTGACGCGGGCGCGGGTCTCGTCGGCGAGGCGTCCGGTGCCGTTGAGGGCCTTGGACGCGGTCGCGACGCTGACGCCGGCCGCTTGCGCGACGTCACGGATGGTGACCCTTCGGGTTGCCTGCGCCATTTGACGGCTTCTCGGCCTTGCGTTTCCTCTGAGGGTGAGAAAACGGTTTCTCAAGGCCGCATGTCAAGTGGGAAAACGGTTTCCCGAGGCAGTGGCGCTATCCGGCGGGCATCGCCTTTTCGACGAGACGGGCCCAGTAGGAGCAGCCGACGGGGATGAGGTCGTCGTTGAAGTCGTATTTGGGGTGGTGAAGCTTGGCGGTGTCGCCATTGCCGACGAAGATGAAGGCGCCGGGGCGGGCGATGAGCATGAAGGAGAAATCCTCGGCGCCCATCACCGGCGCAGAGTCGGTGGCGACGCGCGGGGTGCCGACCACGTCGGCGGCGACGCTTGCGGCGAAATCGGTCTCGGCGTCGGTGTTGACGGTCACCGGGTAGTTGCGGTCGTAGGTCAGTTCGGCGGTGGCGCCATAGGCGGCGGCGGTGGCCTCGACGAGCGCGTGCATCCGCTCTTCGATCAGATCCTGGGTGGCGTCGTCGAGGGCGCGGGCGGTGCCGCGGAGCTCGACGCTGGTCGGGATGACGTTGAAGGTATCGGAGTCGGTGCGGACGCTGGTGATCGAGACCACCGCCGGGTGGAGCGGATCGGTGTTGCGGGCGACGATCGACTGGAGCGCGAGGACGATGGCGCTGGCGACGACGACGGGGTCGACGGTGTTGTGCGGCTGGGCGGCGTGACCGCCACGGCCGGTGACGGTGATGGTGATGGTGTCGGAGGAGGCCATCAGCGGCCCCGGGCGGATGTGGAAGTCGCCGAGGGGAAGGCCGGGCATGTTGTGCATCCCGTAGACCTGCTGGATGCCGAAACGCTCCATCATGCCGTCGTCGACCATCTCGCGGCCACCGCCGCCGCCCTCCTCGGCGGGCTGGAAGATGACGACGGCGGTGCCGTCGAAGTTGCGGGTCTCGGCGAGATACTGCGCGGCGCCGAGCAGCATCGCGGTGTGGCCGTCGTGGCCGCAGGCGTGCATCGCGCCGGGGGTGGCGGAGGCGTAGGGCAGGCCGGTGGCC
Organism: uncultured Alphaproteobacteria bacterium; assembly: GCA_963798235.1. Lineage (GTDB taxonomy): Bacteria > Pseudomonadota > Alphaproteobacteria > Rhodobacterales > Rhodobacteraceae > Amaricoccus. Next base: position 307,089 of record CAWCSN010000003.1, read on the forward strand.
TCGGCGATCGGCAGGGCGTCCATGTCGGCGCGGAGGCCGATGACGCGACCTGACGCGGAGGCGCGGCCGCGGATGACGCCGACGACGCCGGTGCGGCCGATGCCGGTGACGACCTCGTCGCAGCCGAAGGCGCGGAGCTTGTCGGCGACGAGGGCGCTGGTGCGGTGGGTGTCGAAGAGGATCTCGGGGTGGGTGTGGAGGTCGCGGCGCCATTCGGCGATGGCGGGGGCGAGGTCGGCGAAGCGGTTGGCGACGGGCATGATGGCGGTCCCTTTCAGGCGGCGAGGCGGTGGATCAGACGGCGCATGAAGGTGGTGCCGGCATCGAGTTGATCGACCGTGATGAATTCGTCGGGCTGGTGGGCCTGGGCGATCGAACCCGGGCCGCAGATGACGGTGGCGAGGGCGCGGGCGCGGAAGTGGCCGGCCTCGGTCTGGTAGGAGACGACGGTCTCGCCGTTGTCGCCGGTGAGGGCGCGGGCGAGGGTCTCGGCCGCCGGGCCGGCGACGAAGCCGGGCAGGATCATGCGGTCCTCGAGGACGATACCGGCGTCGGGGTGGATCGCCTGCATTGCCACGGTGCGGCGCGCGGCCTCGTCGAGCAGGCGGCGGCGCCAGTCGGCGGGGTCCTGGTCGGGCAGGCAGCGGACCTCGCCGGAGAAGGTGCAGTCGCGGGCGGTGATGTTGTTGGCGGTGCCGCCGGCGATCAGGCCGACGTGGAGGGTGGTGTAGGGCGGGTCGAAGGCGTTCGGCGCGGTGCGGGCTGCGGTGCGTTTCATCTCGGCCTCCATCCAGGCGATGAAGGCCGCGGCTTCCATGATCGCGGAGACGCCGGTGTGCATCAGGCTCGAATGGACCTCGTGGCCGCGGACGCGGGCGCGAAAGCCCCAGCTGCCCTTCTGGGCGGTGACGACGCGCATCTCCGAGGGTTCGCCGACGATCACCGCCTCGGGGCGGGGCATGGCGGCGAGCATCGCCTCGATCAGCGGCGGGGCGCCGATGCAGCCGATCTCCTCGTCGCGGGTGAGGGCGAGGAGGATCGGGCGGCGGAGGTCGGCGGCGAGCATCTCCGGCACGAGGGCGAGGGCGGTGGCGCAGAAGCCCTTCATGTCGCAGGTGCCGCGGCCGTGGAGGCGGCCGTCGCGCTCGACGAGGGTGAAGGGGTCGCTGGTCCAGTCCTGGCCGGCGACGGGCACGACGTCGGTGTGGCCGGAGAGGACGACGCCGCCTTCCACGGCCGGGCCGACGAGGGCGACGAGGCCGGCCTTGGTGCCGGTGTCGTCGGGCAGGCGCAGCGTCGGCACGCCATGGCCGGCGAGGTAGCCGTCGACGAAGTCGATCAGGTCGAGGTTGGAGGCGGTGGAGACCGTCGGGAAGGCGACGAGCCGCGCCAGCATCTCGCGCGGGGTGAGCCGCAGGGTCATGGTCGGTCCCTCGTTGGCCCGGCCAATCTGAGGGGGCGGACGCCGGGGGTCAAGCCGCCGTCGCGGTGGTTTGCGAGGCGCCGCGGGGGTGCGGGGCCAGACGCCTGGAAGATCGGGGAAAAAACCGGCGGGAGGCGGGTCGCGGAGGGGGCTGGCGTGACGTCGGGGCGGATTGCGGCGCGGGGCCGCGGTTCCCGGTTGTGACAACGGGACTCTTGCTGTTTACTCGGGGCCAATGCGTCCGCGCCACCGGTTCCCGGTCGCAAAGAGGCGCCTCGATAGCGCAGTCCGCAGGGGGCTCATGGATGCTTGACGGACCCGCGCCGGTCCTCGAGGTTTCGGATCTCAGGACCGTGTTCGCGACCCGGGACGGCTCGGTCCACGCCGTCAACGGCGTGAGCTTCGCGATCGGGCCGGGCGAGTTGCTCGGGGTGGTCGGCGAGAGCGGCTCCGGCAAGTCGGTCACCATGATGGCGCTGATGGGGCTGCTGCCGAGCCCGCCGGCGATCATCACCGGGGGGTCGATCCTCTATCAGGGCCGCGAGGTCCGCGACATGTCGGCGCGCGAGATGCGCCACCTGCGCGGCGGCGAGATCGGCTTCGTCTTTCAGGACCCGATGACGAGCCTCAATCCGGTGTTCACCGTCGGCTACCAGCTGGTCGAGCCGATCCGCGTCCACATGGGGCTGTCGAAGGCGGCGGCGCGGGACCGTGCGGCGGAGCTGCTGGGGCTGGTCGGGATCCCCGATCCCCGGCAGCGGCTCGACGACTATCCGCACCAGTTCTCGGGGGGGATGCGCCAGCGGGTGATGATCGCGATGGCGTTGAGTTGCGATCCGAAGCTGCTGATCGCCGACGAGCCGACGACGGCGCTCGACGTGACCATCCAGGCGCAGATCCTCGAGATCGTGCGCGAGTTGCGCCACCGGCTCGGGATGGGGATCATCTGGATCACCCACGACCTCGGGCTGGTCGCCGGTATCGCCGACCGGGTGATGGTGATGTACGCGGGGCAGGTGGTCGAGCATGGGGCGGTGACGGAGATCTTCGCCAACCCGCAGCATCCCTATACCCGCGCCCTGCTCGGGACCGTGCCGAACGTGGTCGGGCCGCGGGCGAAGCGGTTGCGGACGATCGAGGGGCAGCCGCCGATCCTGATGAGGGAGCCGCATTATTGCGCGTTTTCGGCGCGGTGCGCGCATGTCTTCAACCGCTGCCGGACCGAGAACCCGCCGCGGATGCCGGTCGGGCCGGGGCATGACGTCGCCTGCTGGTGGGACCCGGCGACCGACGAGCCGCGCGATGTCTGACGCCACGGCTGCCAGCGGGACGGCCGAGCCGCTGCTGCGGGTGCGCGGGCTGAAGATGCACTTCCCGATCTACAGCGGGCTCTTTCGCCGCAAGGTCGGCGAGGTGAAGGCGGTCGACGACGTGAGCTTCGACATCGCCGCGGGCGAGACGCTCGGGCTGGTCGGCGAGTCGGGGTGCGGGAAGTCGACGACGGGGCGGGCGATCCTGCGGCTCTACGACCCGACCGGCGGCGAGGTATCGCTGGAGGGGCGCGAGATCGCCCATCTCGAGGGCAGGGCGCTGCGGGCGCTCCGGCCGAAGATGCAGATGATCTTCCAGGACCCGCAGGCGAGCCTCAACCCGCGGATGACGGTCGGGTCGATCATCGCCGAGCCGCTCGACGAGCACGCGAAGCTGTCGCGGGCCGATCGGCGGGCGCGGGTGCACGACCTGATGGACGCGGTCGGGCTGAACCGGCGTTTCGCCAACCGCTATCCGCACGAGTTCTCCGGCGGGCAGCGCCAGAGGATCGGCATCGCCCGGGCGCTGGCGCTGAACCCGAAGTTCATCGTCTGCGACGAACCCATTGCGGCGCTTGACGTTTCCATCCAGGCGCAGGTGGTGAACCTGCTCGAGGATCTGCAGGAACGCTTCGGGCTGACCTATCTCTTCATCAGCCATGACCTGTCGATGGTGCGTCATCTCGCGACGCGGGTGGCGGTGATGTACCTCGGGCGGCTCGCCGAGGTGGCGCCGTCGGACGCGCTGTACCGCAAGCCGCTGCATCCCTATTCCGAGGCGCTGATCTCGGCGGTGCCGAGCCCGGACCCCGAGGTCGAGGCGCGGCGCAGCCGTGTGATCCTCAAGGGCGACGTGCCGAGCCCGGTGAACCCGCCGAAGGGCTGCGTCTTCAACACCCGCTGTCCGAAGGTCTTCGACCGCTGTCGCGTCGAGGTGCCCGCCCTGCTCGACAAGGGTGAGGGGCGGTATGTTGCCTGCCATCTTCACGACCAGCCTGTCCACGATCAACCCGCCGGGGCCGCGGCCCGAGGTCGCCGGCCACAGACCAAACGAGGAGCGCCACGCGATGAAGCTTAGAAACATTCTTCTTGGGGCGGCGGCCAGCGCCCTGTGCGCCACCGCCGCGCTGGCGGAGCGCGGGTCGGACGGCCAGGTCAATATCCTCTACTGGCAGGCCATCTCGATCATGACGCCCGTACCTGTCGAACGGCACCAAGGACCTGGAGGCGTCGAGCCTCGTGCTCGAGCCGCTGGCGCGCTTCAACGAGAAGGGCGACATGGTGCCCTATCTCGCGCAGGATATCCCGACGGTCGAGAACGGCGGGGTCAGCGCCGACCTGATGTCGATCACCTGGAAGCTCAAGGACGGGCTGCTGTGGTCGGACGGGACGCCGGTGACGGCGGACGACGCGGTCTTCACCTGGCAGTACTGCACCGACCCGAACGGGGGCTGCTGCCCAGGCGCCGAACTACGGCGAGGTCGAGAAGGTCGAGGCGGTCGATCCGCAGACGATCAAGGTCACCTTCACGGTGGCGAAGCCCTATCCCTACGGTCCCTTCGTCGGGGCGCAGTCGCCGATCCTTCAGAAGGCGCAGTTCGCCGAACTGCCTCGGGGCCAAGGCGCCGACCTGCACCGAAGCCAATACCAAGCCGATCGGGACGGGGCCGTTCCGGGTCACCGACTTCAAGGCCAACGACGTGGTGCTGCTCGAGGCCAACCCGAACTACCGCGACCCGGCCAAGCCGGCCTTCGCCAACGTCGTGCTGAAGGGCGGCGGCGATCCGGCGAGCGCGGCGCGCTCGGTGCTCGAGACCGGCGAGTTCGACTATGCCTGGAACGCCCAGGTCGAGCCGGAGATCCTCGCGCAGATGGCGGCGGCCGGGAAGGGCGAGGTGATCTCGGCCTTCGGCACGCTGGTCGAGCGGCTTCACATCAACCAGACCGACCCCGACCCGGCGCTCGGCGACGCGCGTTCGACGGCGGCGCATCCGCATCCCTTCCTGACCGACGTCAACGTCGTCAAGGCGCTGAGCCTCGCCATCGACCGCGAGATCCTCGTCGAGACCGGCTACGGCGAGGCCGGCCGCGTCACCTGTAACATCGTTCCCGCTCCCGAGATCAACGCCTCGAAGAACAACGGCTGGTGCGAGAAGCAGGACATGGAGCAGGCCAAGAAGCTGCTCGACGACGACGGCTGGGTAATGGGCTCGTCGGGGGTGCGCGAGAAGGACGGCAAGAAGCTGTCGATCCTCTACCAGACCTCGACCAACTCGGTGCGTCAGGCGGCGCAGGCGCTGATCAAGCAGTGGTGGGAGGAGCTCGGCGTCGAGGTCGAGCTGCGCAACATCGATGCCGGCGTCTACTTCGGTGCCGATCCGGGGTCGCCGGACACGCTGCAGAAGTTCTTCGCCGACGTCGAGATGTACGCCAACAACTTCGACGGCACCGATCCCGGAGAAGTACTACGGCGACTGGCGCTGCGACAAGGCGCCGCGGCCGGAGACGCAGTGGCAGGGCGAGCAATACCTCGCGCTTCTGCTCGAAGGAGTTCGAGGCGCTGCTCGACACCATGGCCACGACCGCCGGGGCCGAGGAGCGTGGCAAGCTCGCGGTGAGCTCAACGACCTGATCGCCAATTCCTCGTCCTACATCGGCCTCGTCGATCGCGGCCGGGTGTCGACGCGGTCGAACGCGCTCGGCGGCGTCATGATCAACCCCTGGGACAGCGAGCTCTGGAACATCGCGGACTGGTATCGCGTCAAGGGCTGAGCCGCCGAGGCCGGGTCGCATCGACGCGGCCCGGCCTGTCCTGAGCCAGGGGGTCGGCCATGTTCCATACACGATACGGCGGCTGCTCTTCGCGATCCCGACCCTGCTCGTCATCAGCTTCATCATCTTCGCGCTGCTCGACCTCTCGCCGGGCGACCCGACGTCGAACCTGCCGCTGACCCTCCCGACGGAGGTGCGCGAGCAGATCAAGATCAGCCTCGGGCTCGGCGAGCCTTTCCACGTTCGCTACATCAAGTGGCTCGACCAGTTCTTCGTCAACGAGCCGCTGAACCTGATCGAGGACATGACCGGCGTGACCATCGGCGACGGGAACCGGATGCGGGTGCTGAGCTGGCAGACGCGCTCCCCGGTCGTCGACCTCATCATCGAGCGGATGCCGCAGACGCTGTGGGTGGTCGGCCTCGCCTATGTCATCGGAATCCTGATCGCGGTGCCGATCGGGGTGATTTCGGCCTATCGGCAATACTCGTGGTTCGACCAGATCGGCACGCTGTTCTCGATGATCGGCTTTTCGGTGCCGACCTTCTTCATGGGGCTGGTGCTGATCGTGATCTTCTCGGTCAAGCTGCAGTGGCTGCCGTCGATCTACGACACCAACCTGCGCGTCGTCGATTTCCATACCTTCTGGTTGCAGGTGAAGCAGATGCTGATGCCGGTGACGGTGCTGGCGCTGTTCAACGCCAGCCAGATCAGCCGCTACATGCGGGCGTCGATGCTCGACAACCTCAGTCAGGACTACGTGCGGACGGCGCGCGCCAAGGGGCTGCGCGAGCGGGCGGTGGTGCTGATCCACGTGCTGCGCAACTCGCTGATCCCGGTGGTCACGGTGATCGCGCTCGGGGTGCCGAACATCTTCGGGGGGGCGATCATCACCGAGCAGATCTTCCGGGTGAACGGCATCGGGCAGTTGCTGATCACCGGCATCCAGGGGGCGGACCTGCCGCTGGTGCAGACGCTGACCTTCATCTTCGCGGTGCTGATCGTGCTCTTCAACCTGATCGCCGACGTGCTCTACGGCATCCTCGACCCGCGGATCCGCTATGACTGACATCACCGAGGTCATTCCGCAGGAGATCGGCGCGCCCCAGCGGAGCCTGTGGACCGACGTGTGGTTCCAGTTCCGTCACCATCGCGGCGCGATGATCGGGGTGGTGATCTTCGGGCTGATCCTGTTCCTGGTGATCTGCGGGCCGTGGATCTGGCGGGTGGACCCGGCCTTCATCGACGTGAAGGCGCGCAATGCCTGGCCGTCGATCGCGCATCCGATGGGGACCGACAACATCGGGCGCGACATCTTTGCCCAGGTGCTGCGCGGCGGGCGGGTTTCGCTGGCGGTCGGGGTGACGGCGATGCTGATCGCGCTCTTCGTCGGGACGCTGGTCGGGGTGCTCGCCGGGTATTTCCGCCGGCTCGACGGCATCCTGATGCGCACGACCGACCTGTTTCTGGCGCTGCCGCTGCTGCCGCTGCTCCTCGTCATCATCCTGCTGTTTCGCGACACGCTTCGCGCGATGTTCGGGCCGGAGACGGGGATTTTTCTGCTCATCGTCTTCATCATCGGCATCACCAGCTGGATGAACACCGCCCGCATCGTCCGCGGCGACGTGCTGGCGCTGAAGGAGCGGGAGTTCGTGCTGGCGGCGAAGTCGGTGGGGACGCCGTCGCGGCGGATCATCACGCGGCATATCCTGCCGAACGTGCTGTCGCCGATCCTCGTCTCCGCGACTCTCGGCATCGCCAACGCGATCATCACCGAGAGTGCGCTGTCCTTTCTCGGGCTGGGCTTCCCGCCGGATTTTCCGACCTGGGGACGGCTGCTGTTCGATGGGGCGAATTTCATCACCCTGACCCCGGCGCGGGTGATCTGGCCGGGGCTGGCGATCTCGATGACGGTGCTGTCGATCAACTTCATCGGCGACGGGTTGCGCGACGCCTTCGATCCGCGCATCCGCGGGCGCTAGGGGATCGGGGCCGGGTCGATCCGAGCACACACTTGCGACAATAGGCGTTCGCAGGTGCACAAAAATGCGGACCATCGGCCTTGCTGCTCTATATTGCAGTGCAGAAGGAGTGCTTCCCATGCCGTTCGGCCTGCCGAACATCAGCTGTATCGGATACCCGGTCTCGCTGCCGTGCGCCGGGCACGCGGGGCTGGGACTGCGCGCGGCGACGCGGGCCGACGCCCCGGCGTTGCTCCGCCATCTGACCGCGCTCGATCTGGCCGACCGACGGATGCGGTTCTGCGCGACGCTCGGGGATGAGGCGGTGGCGCGGCACGTCGAGGGCGTCTTCGGCCGGCCGGTCCTGGTGCTCGCCGGCTTCGACGGGCCGATCTGGAGCGGGCCGCTGCACCGGCCGGGGCCGGTCCGGGCGGCGGCGGAGCTGACCCTCGGCGGTGACGAGGCCGAGCTTGGCATCAGCGTCGACGCGGGACTGCGGCGGCGCGGGATCGGCGCCTATCTCGTGCAGACGGCGGGGGCGCTGCTGGCGCCGCGGGGGGTGCGGCGCATCCGGGCTTACACCATGGCGGGCAACCTCTCGTTCCTGCGGCTGGCGCGGGCGCTCGATGGCGCCGTGGTGGCGGACGCCGACGAGGTCGAGGTGATCTTCGACGTCGCGCGCCTCGTGCATGGCTATCGGCGGCGGCGCGCGGCGGAGCTGCTGGCTTCGGCGGCCTGAACGTCAGTCGCGGGTTTCGCCGGGCGTGTCGGTCTCCAGCGCGATGCCGGCGCCACGGGCGAGCAGGGCATCGACTTCGCCACCGGGCATTGCTTGCGCCAGAGGGGCGAAGGTGCCCTCGACGAGGATGGTGCGCGCGGCGTCGATCACCGTCCTGTGGGCGAGGCGGGCGAGGGCGGACCCGACGCTGATGCGGGCGACGCCGGCCTCGGCGAGCGCGGCTTTCGTCGTCGTTGCCAGTGGACCCGCGGTGAGGACGTTCACCGGGACGGCGATCGAGGCGGTCAGGCGGCGGACGGCGGCGAGGTCGGGGAGCAACGGGACATAGACGCAGTCGGCGCCGGCTTCGGCGAAAGCTTCGGCGCGGCGCAGGGCTTCGGCAAGGCCGTAGGCGCCGGTGAGCAGGCCGTCGGCGCGGGCGACGAGGACGAAGTCGCGGGGCAGGGCGCGGGCGGCGCCGACGGCGGCGCGCACCCGTTCGAGGGCGAGCTGGTACCAGTAGGCGCCGCTGCCCGGCAGGTCGGTGTCCTCGATCGAGGCGCCGGCGAGGCCGGCTTCGGCCGCGAGGCGGACGGTTTCGGCGACGCTGGCGGGGTCCTCGCCGTAGCCGTTCTCGAGGTCGCCGGAAACCGGCAGCGACGTGGCGGCGACGAGGGTTTCGGCGTGGGCGAGGGCCTGGTCGCGACCGATGCGTCCGCCGTCGGGCAGACCGAGGGTGGCGGCGAAGCCGGCAGAGGTGGTGCCGATCGCCTGCGCCCCGAGTGCCGCGAAGAGGCGGGCCGAACCGGCGTCCCAGGCGTTCATCAGGACGAAGGGCTCGCCTGGACGGTGGAGGGCGCGGAGCGCCGCGCCCGGATCTCTGGCCATTGGCTCCTCCCGGCTTTCGCTCCGGGGTAGCACCGGGAGGCGGGCCGGGGAAGGGGCCGCAAACGAAACGGGCGCCCGGTGGGGCGCCCGTTCGAAATTCGATGGCTTGGGGGCGATCAGGCGCCGATGAGGCCCATGCTCTCGAGCTTGAGGAGAACCTGCTGGGCCGAGTAGTCGATCTCGCTGCCCTCGGTCTCGAGGCGGAGTTCGGGCGTCTGCGGCACCTCGTAGGGGTCGGAGATGCCGGTGAACTCCTTGATCTTGCCTTCGCGGGCGAGCTTGTAGAGGCCCTTGCGGTCGCGCTTCTCGCACTCCTCGATCGAGGTCGCGACGTGGACCTCGACGAAGGCGCCGTAGGTCTCGACCATCTGGCGCACGGTGGCGCGGGTCCGCTCGTAGGGCGCGATCGGTGCGCAGATGGCGATGCCGCCGTTCTTGGTGATCTCCGACGCGACGTAGCCGATGCGCTGGATGTTGATGTCGCGGTGCTCCTTGGAGAAGCCGAGCTCCGAGGACAGGTGCTTGCGCACCACGTCGCCGTCGAGCAGCGTCACCGGGCGGCCGCCCATTTCCATCAGCTTGACCATCAGCGCGTTGGCGATCGTCGACTTGCCCGAGCCGGAGAAGCCGGTGAAGAACACCGTGAAGCCCTGCTTGTCGCGCGGCGGCTTGGAGCGGCGGAGTTCCTCGACGACGTTCGGGAAGGAGAACCAGTCGGGGATGTCGAGCCCTTCCTGGAGGCGGCGGCGGAGCTCGGTGCCGGAGATGTCGAGGATGGTCATCCCCTCCTCGACCTCGTCGCGCGGCTCGTACTGGGCCTTCTCCTGGACGTAGACCATCTGCTTGAAGTCGACCATCTCGACGCCGATCTCGGCCTCGTGCTGCGCGAAGAGCTGCTGGGCGCCGTAGGGGTCGTAGAAGTCCTTGCCGGCGCTGTTCTTGCCCGGGCCGGCGTGGTCGCGGCCGACGATCAGGTGGGTACAGCCGTGGTTGCGGCGGATCAGGCCGTGCCAGACCGCCTCGCGCGGGCCGCCCATGCGCATCGCGAGATTGAGCAGCGACAGCGTCGTGGTCGAGGCCGGGTACTGGTCGAGCACCGCCTCGTAGCAGCGGACGCGGGTGAAGTGGTCGATGTCGCCGGGCTTGGTCAGGCCGACGACCGGATGGATGAGGAGGTTGGCCTGGGACTCGCGCGCGGCGCGGAAGGTGAGTTCCTGGTGGGCGCGATGCAGCGGGTTGCGGGTCTGGAAGGCGACGATCTTGCGCCAGCCGAGCTTGCGGAAGAAGGCGCGGAGTTCGTTCGGCGTGTTGCGCAGGCCGCGGAAGTCGTAGTGCATCGGCTGCTGGATGCCGGTGATCGGGCCACCGAGGTAGACCGGGCCGGCCTGGCGGTGGAGGTAGGCGACGGCCGGGTGGGCCATGTCGTCGGCGCCGTAGACACTCGCGGCCTCGACGGCCTTGTCGGGCGACCACTTGTCGGTGATCGACATGATCGCGAGGATCACGCCCTCGGGGTCGCGGAGCGCGATGTCCTGGCCGGGCTCGACCTTGCCGCTGAACGCCTCGGAAACGTCGAGGGTGATCGGCATCGGCCAGAGCGCGCCATCGGAGAGGCGCATGTCGGCGACGACGCCGTTGTAGTCGGCTTCGCTCATGAAGCCCCTCAGCGGGTTGAACCCGCCGTTCATCAGCAGCTCCAGATCGCAGATCTGACGCGCGGTGAGGTCCCAGGAGGGAAGCTCCGCTGCCTCGAGCTTGAGTTTCGCCGCACTGTCATACGAGACATACAGCTCGGAGATCGGCACGAGGTTTGTCGCAGTCATTTTTCCAGGAACCCGCCACTGATTCGATACTATCGCCGTCCTAGCAGCCGGTCGGCGCAGGGTCAAAGCTTGGGCAGATCGCAAAGCGACTTTTTGCGGCAGTGCAGCATTTCGGCCTTGGCGCCCGATCAGCTGCGGAGAAGCAGGATATCGGCGCGTGCCCACAGAAGATAGCAGACAAAGAGCGTCGCGGGGCCGATTGGCAACGCGCCGCCGGATACGGCGAGCCCGCTCATGGTTGCAAGCGCGAGCAGCACGAGGGCGGGCAGCCGGCTTGCCAGAACGGCGCTGCGGAACGGGTCGAGGCGCCACGCCGGCCGGTCGCCGCCGTGCCGGGACAGGGCGCTGCCGAACTTGCCCGCGGCGTGCAGCAGGCCGGCGGTGAGCGCGAGGATGGTCTCGCCCACGAGGAAGAGGCCGGCCGCGAGGGCGAGTCGCGCCGAAGCCGGACAAGAGGTCGCCGCGCCGGTTCAGCGCCACGTCGGGCGGTGCGCCGTGCGACCAGGCCCGGTGATACGCCTCGCCGCTGACCATGAAGACCAGCATGGCGACGGTGATGGCGATCGCGCTGGTGCTGCCGGCCAAGTAGTCGGCGACGGCGGCCGCGGAGGAGCGGCCGGGTGCGGCGGCGACGGCGAGCGCGATGCCGCTCACGAGGCCGAGCAGGTTGCCGATGTTGTAGTAGCCGCCCGGTCCACGCAGCCGCGAAAGCAGGTGGCGCGTGACGGAGGGCCTCAGCAGGGTGTCGATCACGGCCATGGCAGGGATCCCTTCGGCGGGCGTCCCCGACCCTCGGGACGGGGCGCGGCGGCATCGGTGTTCGCCCGGCGTCAACGCCGGGATAAAGCGGAATACGATGTTAGACGGGCGCGCGGCGTCGGTACCGGAGGCCGCGCGAGCACTGAATTACGCGATTATGCCTGTATGGTCAGGCGCTACAGTTGGTGTTGAAATTAACGCCTATAATAGAGGCATTATCTCACGGACGGGTACTTTCATCAACCATTTTACAACGCGGCACCCGGTTGGCAGAGGCAGGGCGGCGGTGTGTGCGACGGACCTGCTACCGACCTGCACCCTGGCGCGGTCCTTCGCGGGTGCGGGGAGATTGCGTCGTCTGCCCGCCGGAGATACTGGATCTTGCGCCGCAACCCGACGAGTATGCGCCGTCGGCGACAGGCCCGACGCCGTGGCGGTGATGCGCTCGTCCTCGACGGGCCGGGCCGCGCGGCAATGCGGCGGAGGGGGACTGCAGGAATGAGACGAACGCTTGCGCTTGTGGCGGGGCTGATGCTCATGGCCGGGGCGGTGGTCGCCCAGCCGCGCACCGACATCGTCGTGGGGCTCGTGCTCGAGCCGCCGATCCTCGACCCGACGACCGGCGCCGCGGCGGCGATCGACGAGATCGTCTACGCCAACGTCTTCGAGGGCCTGACCCGCTTCGGACCGGACGGCTCGATCGAGCCGGCGCTGGCCGAGAGCTGGGAGATCGCCCCCGACGGCTTGTCCTGGGTCTTCCACCTGCATCCGGGTGTGACCTTCCAGGACGGCACGCCGATGACCGCCGAGGACGTGGTCTTCTCCTTCGACCGCGCGATGGCCGAGGGCTCGACCAACGCCCAGAAGCAGCTGTTCGACGGCATAAACGAGGTGACGGCGATCGACGACACCACCGTCGAGATCGGCCTCGACCAGCCCAAGGGCTCGCTGCTGTTCAATCTCGCCTGGGGCGATGCGGTGATCGTCTCGCCGGCCTCGGCCGACACCAATGCGACCAAGCCGGTCGGGACCGGGCCGTTCGCGTTCTCGAACTGGGTGCAGGGCGACCATGTCGAGCTGGTGCGGAACCCCGATTACTGGGGGACGGCGGCGAAGCTCGACAAGGTGACCTTTCGTTTCATCTCCGATCCGACGGCGGCTTTTGCCGCGATGATGGCCGGGGACGTGGATGTATTTCCGAATTTCCCGGCGCCGGAGAACCTCGCGCAGTTCGCGGCCGACAAGCGCTTCCAGGTGCTGATCGGCTCGACCGAGGGCGAGACGATCATGGCGATCAACAACGCCCGGCCGCCGTTCGACGACATCCGCGTCCGCGAGGCGCTGGCCCATGCCGTCGACCGCAAGGCGGTAATCGACGGGGCGATGTTCGGCTACGGGACGCCGATCGGCTCGCACTTCGCGCCGCACAACCCGGCCTACGAGGACCTGACCGGGCTCTCGGCCTATGATCCGGAGAAGGCGAAGGCGCTGCTGGCCGAGGCGGGGGTGACGGGTCTGACGCCGACGCTGGTTCTGCCACCGCCGTCCTATGCGCGGCGGGGTGGCGAGATCGTCGCGAGCCAGCTGCGGGCGGTGGGGATCGAGCCGCAGATCGTCAACGTCGAATGGGCGCAGTGGCTTGAGCAGGTCTTCAAGAACAAGGACTTCGACCTGACGATCGTCAGCCACACCGAGCCGATGGACATCGGGATCTACGCACGGCCGGACTATTATTTCGGCTACGACGATCCCGTCATGCGGGCGCTGATGAAGGGGGTGGACGCCACGGCCGACCCGGAGGAGCAGAAGGCGATCCTGCAGGCGGCGCAGGAGCGGATCGCCGAGCATTTCGTCAACGTCTTCCTGTTCCAGCTGGCCAAGACCGGCGTCGCCGACGCGCGGATCGACGGGCTGTGGCTGAACTCTCCGACCCAGGCGACGGATTTGACAGGGGTATCCTGGAAGGAGTAGGGCCGCGCCAAAGGCCGGAGTCTCAAGCCTGTCCCGCGTCCGGCTTGTGGTGTCCGGCGCGGGGACCTACGCTCCGCGCGGATTTCGGGAGACCCTTCCGGCCGATGGCCCGCTACGTCACCACGCGCTTCGCCTCGCTCGTCCTCAGTCTCGCGGTCGCGAGCCTCGTGGTCTTTCTGGTGCTGCAGGTCGTGCCCGGGGACCCGGCGGCGTACATGCTCGGGATGAACGCCAGCCCGGAGAAGGTCGCGGCGCTGCGCACGGCGCTGGGGCTCGATGCGGGGCCGGTGGAGCGGTATGCGGCCTGGGTCGGGGGGATGCTGCGTGGCGACTTCGGGGTGTCCTATACCTACCGGACGCCGGTGGCGGGAATGATCGTCGACCGCCTGCAGGTGTCGCTGCCGCTGGCGCTCTACGCGCTGGCGCTGTCGACGCTGGTCGCCTTTCCGGTCGGGATCTGGTCGGCGGCGCGGCGCGGGAGGCTGGTCGAACTCCGGGGTGATGGGCGTGACCCAGCTCGGGGTGGCGGTGCCGAACTTCTGGTTTGCGATGCTGCTCGTGCTCCTGTTCTCGGTGCGGCTGCGCTGGTTTTCGGCCGGCGGCTTTCCCGGGTGGGACGCCGGGGTCCTGCCGGCGCTCAGGGCGTTGACCCTGCCGGCGATCGCGCTGGCGCTGCCCCAGGCCTCGATCCTCGCGCGGGTGATGCGCTCGGCGCTGATCGACACGCTCAACGAGGACTTCATCCGTACGGCGCGGGCCAAGGGACTGACCCGGGGCCAGGCGTTGTGGCGGCATGGGGTTCGGAACGCGCTGATCCCGGTGCTGACGATCATCGGGCTGCAGTTCTCGTTCCTGCTGGCCGGGGCGATCATCATCGAGAACGTCTTCTTCCTGCCGGGGCTCGGGCGGTTGATCTTTCAAGCGATCAGCCAGCGCGACCTGATCGTCGTGCAGTCGGTGGTGATGATCCTCGTCGTCGCGGTGATCCTCGTCACCTTTCTCGTCGACCTCGCCTATGCGCTGGTCGACCCGCGGCTGAGGCGGCGCTGATGCGCGCGGTGCAGGCCGGTAGCGTGCTGGCGGCGGTCTTTGCCTTCGCGGCGCTGCTGTCCTTCCTGTGGACGCCCTACGACGTCGCGGCGCTCGACATCGCGGCGAAGCTGCAGCCGCCTTCGGCGGAGCACTGGCTCGGGACCGATCATTTCGGGCGCGACGTGCTGTCGATGATCATGGTCGGGGGGCGGGTGTCGATCGCGGTGGCGCTGGTCGCGGTCGGGGTCGGGATGGGGCTCGGCGTGCCGCTCGGCCTCGTCGCGGCGGCGCGCAGCGGCTCGCTGCTCGACGAGGCGATCATGCGCGGCAACGACGTGGTCTTCGCCTTTCCGGCGCTGCTCATCGCCATCATGATCACCGCGGTCTTCGGGCCGTCGGCGCTGAACGCCATCGTCGCCATCGGCATCTTCAACGTGCCGGTCTTTGCCCGGGTCACCCGCGGGGCGGCGCTGGCGCTCTGGACGCGGGACTTCGTGCTGTCGGCGCGGGTCGCCGGCAAGGGGCGGGCGCGGATCTCGGTCGAGCACATCCTGCCGAACCTGACCAGCCTGCTCATCGTGCAGGGGACGATCCAGTTCTCGCTCGGCATCCTCGCCGAGGCGGGGCTCTCCTACGTCGGGCTCGGTGCGCAGCCGCCGACGCCGTCGTGGGGGCGGATGCTCGCTGAAAGCCAGACGATGATCTCCTTCGCGCCGTGGCTGGCGCTGGCGCCGGGGCTTGCCATCGTGCTGACCGTGCTCGGGCTCAACCTGCTCGGCGACGGGCTGCGCGATCTTCTCGATCCGCGGTTGCGGCGGGCGCAGGCATGAGCGCCGGGAGCGGCGCGTCGGCGCGTGGCGCGTTGCGGCGTTCCGCCCGCGCCGCGTTTCGGCGTGGGTGCGGGTTTTGGCGGAGGGGGAAAGGAAGGGAAGGAAGGGGTTGCTGGGAAGGCGCTGGAGAAAGCGGCTGCTTCCTCAGGAGGTCTCTTCCCTTGTGCAAATGCAAGTCGGACCGGCCTCAAGGGTGAAGCAGGGGGTGTTTGGTAGTGGCGGCAGTCGCGGCGGCGGTGCTGGTGTGGCTGGGGGGCTGGTGGCTCAATGCGCGGCTGGCGGCGCGGGGGGGCGGGCGGCTGTGGCGGCTGCTGCCGCCGCTGGTCTTCGGGGGGACGGTGCTCGTGGTCTGGGAGCTGGTGGTGCGCGGGCTGGCGGTGAGCCCAGTGCTGCTGCCCGGGCCGGGGGCGATCGCCGCGCGGTTCGCGGCGAGCGGGCCGGTGCTGCGGGCCGACGTGCTGCAGACCTTCGTCAAGGGCGCGCTCTCGGGTTATGTGATCGGTTGCGGCGCGGCCTTCCTGACTGCGATTGCCATCGACCGCACCGCCTTCCTGCGCCGGGGGCTGATGCCGGTGGGCAGTTTCGTCTCGGCGCTGCCGGTCGTCGGGATGGCGCCGATCATGGTGATGTGGCTCGGCTTCGACTGGCAGTCGAAGGCGGCGGTGGTGGTGCTGATGGTGTTCTTCCCGATGCTGGTCAACACCGTGCAGGGTTTGCAGGCGACCGAGCCGATGCAGGCGGACCTGATGCGGACCTATGCGGCGAGCTATCGGCAGACGTTGTTCTGGCTGCGGCTGCCGGCGGCGGCGCCCTTCGTGTTCAATGGCTTGAAAATCTGCACGACCTTGGCTTTGATCGGTGCCATCGTGGCGGAGTTCTTCGGTTCGCCGACGGTGGGCATGGGCTTTCGCATATCCACGGAGGTCGGGCGCCTCGCGCTCGACATGGTTTGGGCCGAGATCGCGGCGGCGGCGCTGGTCGGTTCGGCCTTCTATGGCGCGGTGGCGCTGGTCGAGCGGGCGGTGACCTTCTGGCATCCGTCGCAGCGCTGACCGCTACTCGAGACGACCGCGAGAAAAGACAAAAGAAACCGGACTGTTCCAGCAAGGAGTGAAGATCATGACGAAATGGATGGCGGGGGTCGCCGCGATGGCGCTGGTCGCCGCCGGCGCGGTGCGCGCCGAGGACGTGACGCTGCAGCTGAAGTGGGTGACGCAGGCGCAGTTCGCCGGCTACTACGTCGCCAAGGACAAGGGCTTCTACACGGACGAGGGGCTCGACGTCACCATCAAGCCGGGCGGGCCGGACGTGGCGCCGGCGCAGGTGATCGCGGGCGGCGGGGCCGACGTGGTGATCGACTGGATGCCCTCGGCGCTGGCGGCGCGCGAGAAGGGGCTGCCGCTGGTCAACATCGCCCAGCCGTTCAAGAGCTCGGGAATGGAGCTGACCTGTCGGAATGACTCAG
This sequence comes from uncultured Alphaproteobacteria bacterium, assembly GCA_963798235.1. Lineage (GTDB taxonomy): Bacteria > Pseudomonadota > Alphaproteobacteria > Rhodobacterales > Rhodobacteraceae > Amaricoccus. The sequence goes on from CAWCSN010000003.1 coordinate 324,041, forward strand.
GGGTGACGAAGACGGCGGATTTTCCGGGCCATACGCTCGGGGTGTGGTTCGGGGGGAACGAGTATCCGTTCCTGTCGTGGATGTCGAAGCTCGGCATCCCGGTGGATGGCAGTCCGGCGGGGGTGACGGTGCTGAAGCAGGGCTTCAACGTCGATCCGCTGCTGCAGAAGCAGGCGGCCTGCATCTCGACGATGACCTACAACGAATACTGGCAGGTGATCGACGCCGGGCTGAAGCCCGAGGATCTGACCGTCTTCAAGTATGAGGACGAGGGGGTCGCGACGCTCGAGGACGGGCTCTACGTCATGGAGGACAAGCTCAAGGACCCGGCCTTCGTCGACACGATGGCGAAGTTCGTGCGGGCCAGCATGAAGGGCTGGAAGTGGGCCGAGGAAAACCCCGACGACGCGGCGATGATCGTTCTCGACAACGATGAGACCGGGGCCCAGACCGAGGCGCACCAGAAGCAGATGATGGGCGAGATCGCCAAGCTGACCGCGGGCTCGGATGGCTCCCTCGATCCGGCCGACTATGAGCGGACGGTGAAGACGCTGCTGACGGCGGGCTCGGACCCGGTGATCACCAAGGCGCCCGAGGGGGCGTGGTCCCATGTCGTGACCGACAAGGCGCTCGCCAACTGACGACTGCGCCCGGGTCCTGCAGGCCCGGGCGTCCTTACCGGAGGAGGGTGGGATGGCCTTCGACAAGGCGGAGCTCGAGCGGCTGCGCGCCCGCTATGCCGACGATCCCGGCGGGCGGATGCACGATCCGAAGTTTGCGAAGGTTGCGGAGCGGGTCTTCAGCCGCGGGGCGCGGCCGGCGCCGTTCGTCGGGGTGCCGACCTTTCTGACCGCGCCGCACCGGGTCGTCGATGCGGCGGCGCCGGATTTTTCCGGACTGGACGTTGCGATCAGCGGAGTGCCGATGGACCTCGGGGCCGGGAACCGGGTGGGGACGCGCTTCGGGCCGCGGGCGGTGCGGACGATCGAGCGGGTGGGGCCTTACAACCACGTGCTCGATTGTGCGCCGATCTATGACATGGCGGTGGCCGACGTCGGGGACGTGCCGTTTTCGAGCCGCTACGACATCGCATCGAGTCATCGGGAGATCGAGGCGTGGATTGCGGCGATCATCGCGCAGGGCGCGCGGCCGCTGAGTGTCGGGGGGGATCATTCGATCACCTGTCCGATCCTGCGGGCTGTCGGGCGGGAGGCGCCGGTCGGGCTCGTGCACATCGACGCGCATTCGGATACGGGCGGGCCCTTCGATGGGCTGCGGGAGAACCATGGGGCGCCGTTTCGCAATGCCGTGCTGGCGGGGGTGCTCGATCCGACGCGGACGGTGCAGATCGGGCTGCGGGGGGCGTCGGAATATCTCTACGAGTTCGCGGCGGACAGCGGGATGACCTGCATCCATGCGGAGGAGATCGACCTGATCGGTCTGCCGGCGGTGATCGAGCAGGCGCGGGCGGTGGTCGGCGACGGGCCGGTCTACGTGTCCTTCGACATCGACTCGCTCGATCCGGCGTTCGCGCCGGGGACCGGGACGCCGGAGATCGGCGGGCTGACGACGCGGGAGGCGCAGGCGCTGTTGCGCGGGCTGAAGGGGCTCGACATCGTCGGGGGCGATCTGGTCGAAGTGGCGCCGCAGTATGACGCGACGACCAATACCGCCCATGCCGGGGCGCAGATGCTGTTCGAGATCTTGAGCCTGATGGTGTTCAGCCCGTCCCGCCGTCCGGCCTGACGGGGGCGTCCCCCTTCGCGTCAGGGAAGGAATCCGAGCGCGGCGACGCTGGGGTGGCGGTCCCAGTCGAGGAAGAATTCATCGAGCTGGGGCGGGGCGACGGGGGTGCCCGCGAGCATGGCATGGGCCTGGCCGCGGTGGTGGATCTGGTGCTGGAAGAGGTGGGCGAGGACCGCGTCGATGCGCTCGGTCACCACGCGCGGCTCGCCGCGGTCGGTGACGACGCGGCGGTCGAGGTCGGCGGCGGTCAGGCGGTCGCAGAAGGCGATCAGCCGGGCGTCCACGGTCGCCTGGGCGAGGCGCAGGGCGGTGGGGGCGGCGAAGTCGGGTTCGGGGTCGAAGACCGTGAGGCCGCGGCCGCCCTCTTCCAGTGCGTCGACGTAGAGGAGGTCGACGCCGTGGTTGTGGTTGAGGGTCTGGCGCAGCGACGGGAAGAAGCCGGTTCGCGGGGCGGCGAAGGCGGCGGCGTCGAGGCCCTCGCAGGCTTCGAGGAGGCGGTCGTTCGCCCAGGCATTGTTGCGCGCCATCGCCCGGAAGTGGGCGACAAGGCGGTCGGTCGGGGGCTGGTCGGGCATCGGCGGCGATCAGCTCTCGGCGAGGGCCTCGGCCGCGACCTGGCGCTCGATGGCGCCGAAGACCGAGTGGCCGGCGCGGTCGCGGTATTCGACGCGGAGGGTGTCGCCGGGTTGGAGGGTCAGCGCCGCCACCGGGGCGAGGCGCACGACGCCTGCGCCGGGCTCTTCGGGCAGGTGCGGCGGCAGCAGGGCGGCGTCGATCCGTGCCGGCGACTGGCCGCTGACGCGGACCGAGAGGGTGCCGTGGCCGAGTTCGTCCTCGGTGACGGCGGCGGGCGAGAGGGTGGCGCCGGCGTCGCCGAGGTCGACGACGAGGGCGAAGAGGCGGGGCAGGGTGCCCTCGCCGCCGACGAGGGCGAAGCCGATCTCCGCGGTGACCGCGGCGCCGGCGCGGATGCGCGAGCGGGGGTCGTCGAAGCGTGCGCCGCCGGCGTGGGGGAGCGGCGCGCAGGCGCTGCGCTCGTGGAAGCGTTCGAGGGGCTGGCCGAGGGCTTCGACGCCGCGGGCGATCAGGTCGAGCTCCGGCGACGCGGACTCCCAGGCGGCCAGGGCGGCGCTGAGGGTGGGGGCGATATGGCGGGCGTCCGAGCAGACGGTGAGGTCGCGCGAGACGACGACGAGGCGTCCGTCGCGGCCGGCGTCCGGAAGGCTTCCGAGCTTCATCGGTGGGGCGGTCCTTCTTGGGATGGGCGGGGGCGAGTTGTCCCGCGGTGTCCGTACTGACGCGACCACCGTCATGGTTATCTCCCTGGCCGTGCCAGAGCATACCGCCGCGCGCGGGGGGATCAAGCGGCCGCGCCTTGCGATTGCGTTTGAAATGAGCAGGACACGGTGCCTACTCTCGCGCCATGACCACGGCTCTCCTCACGCACTCCGACTGCCTCGCTCACGTGAACCCGCCCGGGCATCCCGAGCGGCCCGAGCGGCTGCGCGCGGTGCTTTCGGCGCTGGAGGGCGAGGAGTTCGCCTATCTGGTGCGTGTCGAGGCGCCGCTCGCCGACGACGCGGCGATCCTGCGCGCGCATCCGCGCTCCTATCTCGCGGCGCTCGAGGCGCGGGTGCCGGAGGAGGGGATCGTGCCGCTCGACGCCGATACCATCCTCGGGCCGCATACCCTCCGCGCCGCCCGCCGCGGGGCCGGGGCGATCGTGGCCGCCGTCGACATGGTGATGGCGGGCGAGGTCGGAAACGCCTTCTGCGCCTGCCGCCCGCCGGGGCATCATGCCGAGCGCTCGCTGGCGATGGGCTTTTGCTACTTCGGCACCGTCGTGATCGGCGCGCGCCACGCGCTGGAGGTCCACGGGCTGGAGCGGGTGGCGATCGTCGATTTCGACGTGCATCACGGCAACGGGACGCAGGACCTCGTCTGGGACGACGCGCGCATCCTCTTCGCCTCGACGCACCAGATGCCGCTCTACCCGGGTACCGGCGCGGCCGAGGAGAAGGGCACCCACGGCCAGATCATCAACGTGCCGCTGCCCCCCGGCGCGAGCGGGCAGGTGTTTCGGGCCGGGATGCTCGGCCGGGTGCTGCCGGCGCTGGAGGAGTTCCGGCCGGAGATGGTCTTCGTCTCGGCCGGCTTCGATGCGCACGCCCGCGATCCGCTCGCCAACCTCAATTTCACCGACGCTGATTTCGCCTGGGCGACTGAGCGGCTCTGCGATGTTGCCGACCGCCACGCCAGGGGCCGCCTCGTCTCGACTCTCGAAGGGGGATATGATCTTTCCGCGCTCGCGACCGCCTCGGCGGCGCATGTCCGGGTGTTGATGGAGCGGGGCTGATGGCCGAGGATGGGACGCCGATTGCCGGCTTGAGCTTCGAGAGCGCGCTGGCGGAGCTCGAGCAGGTCGTGACCCGGCTGGAGCGTACCGACGTGCCGCTGGAGGAGTCGCTGAGCCTCTTTGCCCGCGGTGCGGCGCTTCGCGACCACTGCGAGGAAAAGCTCAAGGCCGCCGAGGCGCGGGTCGCCGAGATCACCCAAGGGCTCGACGGCACGGTGCGGAGCCGCCCGGTCGAGATCTCCTGACGCCGCCGATGGACGCGGACAGCCTGCACTTCCATGCGGTCCTGAGCCAGGCCGCCACCCGCACCGAGACGGCGCTCGCCGGTTTCCTGCCGCCCGAGGACACCACCCTCGGGGCGGCGATGCGCTATGCCGTGCTGTCGGGGGGCAAGCGGCTGCGGGCGTTTCTCGCGCTGGAGAGCGCCGCGATCTTCCGGGTTCCGCCGACGCAGGCGATCCGCACCGCGGCGGCGGTCGAGTGCATCCACGCCTACAGCCTCGTCCACGACGACCTGCCGTGCATGGACGACGACGACCTCCGCCGCGGCAAGCCGACCGTGCATGTCGCCTGGGACGAGGCGACCGCGGTCCTTGTCGGCGACGGGCTGCAGGCGCTGGCCTTCGAGATTCTCGCCGGCCCGCAGAGCGGCATCGACCCGCGCATCCAGACGCGGCTGATCCTGCGCCTCGCCCAGGCGGCGGGGCCGGCGGGCATGGTCGGCGGGCAAGCCTTCGACATCGCTGCCGAGCGCGCGGCGCAGCCGCTCGACCTTGAACAGATCGGGGTGCTGCAGGCGCTGAAGACCGGGGCGCTGTTCGGCTGGGCGGCGGAGTCGGGGGCTTACCTCGGGCGTTCGGATCCGGCGCCGCTCGCGCGCTATGCAGCGGACCTCGGGCTCGCCTTCCAGATCCGCGACGATATCCTCGACGTCGAGGGCGATGAGGAAACGGCGGGCAAGCGTCTCGGCAAGGACGAGGAACGCAACAAGGCGACGTTCGTTTCACTTCTGGGACTGGACGGTGCCCGGGCGCGTGCCACGGCCCTCGTCGGTGCGGCCTGCGACGCTCTCGCGCCCTACGGTTCTGCGGCGGAGAACCTCCGCCTTGCGGCGCAGTTCGCCCTCGCGCGCCGAACCTGACGGCGCGATAAGGGCGGGCTAGGGAGAAGATTCGCATGACCGACGCGCGACCGAACACGCCAATGCTCGACCGTATCGCCGTCCCGGCCGACCTCAAGGGTCTGTCGATGGCGGAGCTTCGGCAAGTCGCCGACGAGTTGCGCGCCGAGACCATCTCGGCGGTCTCCGTTACTGGCGGCCACCTCGGCGCGGGCCTTGGCGTCGTCGAGTTGAGCGTTGCGATCCATGCGGTGTTCAATGCGCCGAAGGACAAAGTGATCTGGGACGTCGGTCACCAGTGCTATCCGCACAAGATCCTCACCGGCCGGCGCGAGCGTATCCGCACCCTGCGCGCGGGCGGTGGGTTGTCGGGTTTCACCCGCCGGGCCGAGAGCGCCTACGATCCGTTCGGGGCCGCGCATTCCTCGACCTCGATCTCGGCCGGGCTCGGCTTCGCCGTCGCGCGTGACCTCGGGGCGCCCGATGTCGGCGACGTGGTCTGTGTCATCGGCGACGGGGCGATGTCGGCGGGCATGGCCTATGAGGCGATGAACAACGCCGGGCACATGAAGGAGCGGCTGTTCGTCATCCTCAACGACAACGAGATGTCGATCGCGCCGCCGGTCGGGGCGATGTCGAAGTACCTGTCGCGGATGTACGCGGGCGAGCCGTTTCAGGACCTGCGGGCGGCCGCCAAGGGCGCGGTGAAGCTGCTGCCCCAGCCCTTCCAGGAAGGCGCGCGGCGTGCTCGCGAACTCGTCAAGGGGATGACCGTCGGCGGTACCCTGTTCGAGGAGTTGGGCTTCTCCTATGTCGGTCCGATCGACGGGCATGACGTCGAGGCGCTGGTCTCGGTGCTTCGCGCGGTCAGGGCGCGCGGCGACGGGCCGATCCTGATCCATGCGCTGACCCGCAAGGGTAAGGGCTACGCCCCGGCGGAGGCGTCGAGCGACAAGTATCACGGGGTCTCCAAGTTCGATGTGGTGACCGGGGCGCAGGTGAAGAAGCCTTCGAACGCACCGAGTTACACGAAGGTCTTCGCCGAGAGCCTGATCCGCGAGGCGGAGGAGGACGAGCGTGTCGTCGCCGTGACCGCGGCAATGCCGGACGGGACCGGGCTCGATCTGTTCGGCAAGCGCTTCCCGAAGCGGACGTTTGACGTCGGCATTGCCGAGCAGCACGCGGTGACCTTCTGTGCCGGGATGGCGGCGGCGGGGATGAAGCCGTTCTGCGCGATCTACTCGACCTTCCTGCAGCGCGGCTATGATCAGGTGGTCCACGACGTTGCCCTGCAGAAGCTGCCGGTGCGCTTCGCCATCGACCGCGCCGGGCTGGTGGGCGCGGACGGGCCGACCCATGCCGGGGCCTTCGACATCGCCTTCCTGGCCTGCCTGCCCGAGATCGTCGTGATGGCGGCCGCCGACGAGGCGGAGCTCGTGCACATGGTCGCAACGGCGGCGGCGCTCGACGACCGGCCGTCGGCCTTTCGCTTTCCGCGGGGCGAGGGTGTCGGGGTCGAGCTGCCGGAACGGGGCGTGCCGCTCGAGATCGGGCGCGGGCGCATCGTGCAGGAGGGGCAGGGCGTCGCGATCCTTTCCTTCGGCGCGCGTCTCGCCGAGGTGCTGAAGGCGACCGAGGCGCTCGGGGCGCGGGGCATTCGTCCGACCGTCGCCGATGCGCGCTTTGCCAAACCGCTCGATCGCGACTTGATCCTGCGGCTCGCCCGCGAGCACGGGGCGCTGCTGACCATCGAGGAGGGCTCGGTCGGCGGCTTCGGCAGCCACGTCGCCCAGCTCCTCGCCGAGGAGGGCGTCTTCGACCGCGGGCTGAAGTTCCGCTCGATGGTGCTGCCCGACAACTTCATCCAGCAGGACAGCCCGGAGGCGATGTACGCCGTGGCGGGGATGAATGCGCCCGACATCGAGGCGAAGGTCCTCTCCCTCCTCGACGTCGCGCGGGTGGGTCGACGCGCCTGATCGGCGCGGTCAATCCTTGAGGAGCGCGTCGATCGCCTCGTTGACGCCGCCCAGGGCGTCGGCCGGGTCCAGCGTCAGCGGGACGGGGCCGAGGCGGTGTCAGGGCTTCGGCGAGGGTCTCGCCGGTTTCGGGCAGGGCGGCGACGGCTTTCTTGACCAGCGCCTGAGCGTCGGCGCGCGGCATGTGGGCGGCGAGGAGAAAGCTCGCGGCCTCGGCCATCGCGGTGCCGCCGCCGGCCTCGAGGATGGTGCGCATCCGCTCGGCGTCGGGGGCGAGCGTCTCGGCCAGGTTCTGCGCGTGGCGGAGGGCGGCCGCGGTGGCAACGATGATCTGCGGCAGCACCAGCCATTCGAGCGACCAGGCGGTGCCGTCGCGCTCCTCGGCGTGGAGGGCGGCGAGGTGGACGGGCGTGGTCAGCGCAGGCGGCGAGCCGGGCGAGGGCGCCGATGGTCTCGGCGGCGACCGGGTTCGATTTCTGCGGCATCGTCGAGGAGCCACCGCCGGCGCCGGCGCGCGCCTCGCCGCTTTCGCTGCGGCCCATCAGGACGAGGTCGCCGGCCATCTTGCCGAGGGCGCCGGTCAGCGCCGCGCACCAGCCGGCGAGGGCGCCGAAGGCGCTGCGGTCGGTGTGCCAGGCCGGGGGCGGCGGCGAGGCCGAGGGTGGCGGCGAGGGCGGTGGTGACGGCGGGGCCGTGGGGGGCGATGGCGGCGTTGGAGCCGACGGCGCCGCCGAGCTGGACGCGGGTGAGGCGTGGGGTCAGGCGGGCGAGGTCGGCGCGTAGGGTCGGGAGCGGCTGGCGCCAGTGGGCGACGCGGAGGCCGAAGGTGATGGGGGCGGCGACCTGGCTGCGGGTGCGGCCGGCCATGGGGAGGTCGCGCCAGAGGCGGGCGGCGTCGGCGAGGGTGGTGGCGAGGGTGGCGAGGCGGGCGTCGAGGAGGGCGAGGACGGGCTTCAGGCGGAGGGCGAGGGCGGTGTCGACGATGTCCTGGCTGGTGGCGCCCCAGTGGAGCCATTGGGCGGCTTGCGGCGCGAGCGGCTTGCGGAGGGCGGCGACGAGGGCGGGGACCGGGACGCCGGCGGAGACGGTGCCGGCGGCGAGGGAGGCGGGGTCGGGGGCGAAGCCGTCGAGGCCGGCGTCGATGGCGGCGGCGGCCTCGGGGGGGATGACGCCGGAGGCGCCCTCGGCGCGGGCGAGGGCGCGTTCCACGGCGACCATCGCCGCGATTTCGGCGGCGTCGGAGAAGTGGGCCGCCACTTCGGCGTCGCTGAAGAGCGGCCCGAGAAGGGCCGAGTCGAAGGGGCTGACGGCCATGGTGTCAGGCCGCGGCAGCCAGGCCGAGCATCGCCCGCGCCTCCGCCGGCGTTGCCACCGGGCGTTCGTACTTGTCGCAGAGGTCGACGACGCGCTTGACGAGGGCCGCGTTCGAGGGGGCGAGGGTGTTGCGGTCGAGGCGGAGGTTGTCCTCGAGGCCGGTGCGGGCGTGGCCGCCGGAGGAGACGCACCACTCGTTGAGGACGATCTGGTTCGGGCCGATGCCGGCGCCGCACCACTCGGAGTTTGGCGAGAGGCGCTTCATCGTCTCGATGTAGAAGTCGAAGACGTCGCGGTCGACCGGCATGGCGTTCTTCACGCCCATGACGAACTGGACGTAGACCGGGTCGGCGAGGCGGCCGTCCTTCTGCATCGCCGCCGCCTGGAAGATGTGGCTGAGGTCAAAGGCTTCGATTTCGGGCTTCACGCCGTAGGCCAGCATCTCGGAGGCGAGCCAGTCGACGAGGTCGGGGCTGTTCTCGTAGACGCGGGTCGGGAAGTTGTTCGAGCCGACCGACAGCGAGGCCATGTCGGGCTTCAGCGAGAGCATGCCCCCGCGGTCGCGGCCGGCGCCCGAGCGGCCGCCGGTGGAGAACTGGACGATGAGGCCCGGGCAGTGCTTGCGCAACCCTTCGAGCAGGCGGCCGAACTTCTCGGGGTCCGAGGTCGAGCTCTCGTCGTCGTTGCGGACGTGGGCGTGGACGATCGAGGCGCCGGCCTCCATCGCGGCCTGGGTCGACTCGACCTGCTCCGTGACGGTGATCGGGACGGCGGGGTTGTTGGCCTTCTTCGGCAGGCTGCCGGTGATGGCACAGCAGATGATGCAGGGTTTGGTCTCAGACATCGAAGAACACCGTTTCACCGTCGCCCTGAAGGCGGATGTCGAAATGATAGACGGGCTTGCCGTCGCGATCCTCGCGGGTGGCGATCAGCGTCGCGCGCCGGTCGGCCTGCTCGACGAGGTTGATCACCGGATCCTTGGCGTTGGCCTCGGTCTCGTCCCCGAAATACATCCGGGTGTTGAGCCCGATGTTGATGCCGCGGGCGACGATCCAGAGGTTGAGGTGGGGCGCCATCGGGCGGCCGCCCCGGCCGGGGACCGATCCGGGCTTGATCGTCTCGACCGACCAGAGCCCGGTGGTGAAGTCCGAGATCACCCGCCCCCAGCCGCGAAAGCCGTCCTCGACCGCGTCGGAGCGGCGGTCGGCCGGGCTTGCGTAAACGCCGGCGGCGTTGGCCTGCCAGATCTCGATGAGCACGTCCTTCACCGGCGAGCCGGTGCCGTCGTAGACGGTGCCCTCGACGGTGATGCGCTCGCCCTCGGCGTTGGGGCCGGCGATGTCGGTGCCGAGCTCCTTCTCGAAGAGGTTGAAGCCCGCCGCCCCCGGCGCGAGGCCGATGTGGACGTAGGGGCCGGCGGTCTGCGAGGCGGTCTCGCGGAGATAGTTCAGAGGCTGTGCCATGGCTCAGTTCCCCTCCAGGCGGTTCTCGAACAGCGTCGAGCGGCTGCCGCGCAGCACGATGTCGAACTTGTAGGCGATGCTGTCGAGCGGGATCGAGGCATTGAGGTCGAGCGGCGCGATCAGCTGTTCGAGGGCATCGGCGTCGGGGATCGACTTCAGGATCGGGCAGTGCGGGATCAGCGGGTCGCCCTCGAAGTACATCTGGGTGATGAGCCGCTGCACGAAGCCCGGGCCGAAGACCGAGAAGTGGATGTGCGCCGGGCGCCAGTTGTTGACCCAGTTGCGCCACGGGTAGGCGCCGGGCTTGACGGTGCGGAAGAAGTAGTAGCCGTCGGCGTCGGTCAGCGTCCGCCCGCAGCCGCCGAAGTTGGGGTCGATTGGGGCGAGGTAGGTGTCCTTCTTGTGGCGGTAGCGGCCGCCGGCGTTGGCCTGCCAGAATTCCACCAGCGTGTCGGGGACGCCGCGGCCGGTCTCGTCGAGCACGCGGCCGTGGACGACGATGCGCTCGCCGATCGGCTCGCCGTCCTGCGCGTAGTTGAGGATCAGGTCGTTGTCGAGCGGGCCGAAGTCGCTGTGGCCGAACGTCGGCCCGGTGACTTCGGAGAGCGAGTTCTGGAGCGAGAGCAGTGCGTAGCGCGGCGAGCGGGTGACGCTGGTCTTGTAGTTGGGCGTGTAGGCCGGCGGGTGCAGCGTGCGGTCGCGCTGGAAATACTCCGCCGTCTTCGGGCCGAAATTCGATCCCATCTGGGTCATGGCTCCATCCCCATTTCCTTGTAGGCGTTCTTGACGATCTTGAAGGCGTGGTTGGCGGCGGGCACCCCGGCGTAGATCGCGACGTGCAGCAGCGCCTCGCGGATGTCCTCGGGGGTCGCGCCGGTGTTGGCGGTGGCGCGGACGTGCATCGCCACCTCCTCGTCCTGGCCGAGGGCGGCGAGGAGCGCGATGGTGACGATCGAGCGCTCGCGCTTGCTCAAGCCGGGACGCGACCAGACATGGCCCCAGGCGGCCTCGGTGATCATCGCCTGGAAGGGCGCGTCGAAGGTGGTCTTGGCGGCCTCGGCGCGGTCGACGTGGGCGTCGCCGAGCACGCTGCGGCGGGTCTTCATGCCCTCGGCGTGGCGGTCAGACATGGTTCGTCTCCTGGAGGAAGCGGGTGATGAGGGCGGCGGTCGCCTCGGGCTGCTCGACGCAGGGGATGTGGCCGGCGCCCCGGATGATCTCGAAGCGGGCGCCGACGATGCTCTCCGCGGTCTCGCGGACGAGGTCGGGCGGGGTCGAGCCGTCGGCGTCGCCGACGAGGGCGAGGACGGGCTGGCGGAGGTTGGCCGTCGACTCGCGCAGGTCAGTCTCGGCGATGGCGGCGCAGCAGCCGACATAGCCCGCGCGCGGGGTGCGGGTCAGCATGTGGCGCCAGAGCGCAAGCTCGTCGGCGCGGTCGGCGTGGAAGGGCTTGGTGAACCAGAGCTGCATCACCCGGTCGGCGATGGCCTCGATACCCTCCGCCCGGACGGTGGCGATGCGGTCGCGCCAGGTCTCGGCGGTGCCGATCTTTGCGGCGGTGTTGGAGAGGACGGCGACGCGGACGAGGTCGGGGCGTTCCGCCGCGAGGCCCTGGGCGACGACGCCGCCGATGGAGAGGCCGACGAAGGCGGCGTCGCGGAAGCCGGTCGCCTCCATCAGCGCCGCGGCGTCGGCGACGAGGTCGCCCATGAAGTAGGCGCCGTCGGGCGCGTCGGAGAGGCCGTGGCCGCGCATGTCGTAGCGGAGGATGCGGAGCCCGGCAGGGAGAAGCGCCAGCACGCGGTCCCAGACGCGAAGGTCGGTGCCGAGGGAATTGGCGAAGACGACGGGGGCGCCCGCCGGATCGCCGCTGATCGCGTGATGGAGGCGGACCCCGTTGGCGGTGATGACGTTCATGCGCGCTCCCTCCTTGCGCGATCACTATTTGCCGGATTAATGGTTATGTAAAATGATATCTCGTCGCTAAAACATAACCATATGGTCATATGAACACCATCGGCTATCGCCATGTGCGCTGCTTCCTGGAGGTCGCCCGACTGGGCGGCGTCGGACAGGCGGCGGACGCGCTGGCGATCTCGCAGCCGGCGGTGTCGAAGACCCTGCGCGAGCTCGAGGAGCGGGTCGGGGTGGCGCTGTTCGAGCGCGTCGGGCGGCGGATCCGGCTGACCGAGGCGGGGCGGCTGTTCCAGAAGCACGCGGGTCTGTCGCTGACCGAGCTCGACCGCGGCATCCGCGCGCTGCGGGCCCCGGAGCGCTTCCGCCGGCGCCTCGTCGTCGGCGTGCTGCCGACGGTCGCGACGCGGATCATGCCGCGTGCGGTGCTCGCCTTCGCCGAGGCGGTGCCCGGGGGCGTGCTGCGCGTCAGCACCGGGCCGAACCAGCTGCTGCTCGCGCAGCTTCGCGAGGGCGCGCTCGAGTTGGTGGTCGGGCGGCTGGCGGCGCCGGAGGAGATGACCGGTCTGGTGTTCGAGCAACTCTACGTCGAGCCGGTGGCGGCGGTCGTGCGGCGCGGGCATCCGTTGACGGAAACGCCAGGCCTCGGATTTGCCGGCTTCCCGCTGGTGCTGCCGCCGCCGGGGGCGGTGATCCGGTCGGCGGTCGAGCAATACTTCCTGAGCCTCGGGCAGGAGCTGCCGGAGGCGCTGGTCGAGACGGTGTCGCTCGCGGTCGGGCGCGGGCTGGTGCAGATGTCGGACGCGGTGTGGTTCATCTCGCGCGGCGTGGTCGGCGAGGAGATCGGGCTCGGCACCCTCGTGGCGCTGGAACTGGCCGGGCTGCCGATGATCGCCGGCCCGGTCGGCCTGACCCGCCGCGCCGGGGCGGAGCCCGGGGCGGAGGTGCAGGCGCTGATGGCGGCGATCCGGCGGGTTGCGCACGATGAGGCCGGGGGCTGAGGGCTACAGGCGGGGCATTCCGGGGCCGCGGGAGAGGCGGGTCTGGGCGGCGAGCCGGATCGGGGCGTTGGGGGCGCCGAAGCCGTCGTAGGTGCGGCGCTCGACCACCTCGAAGAAGAAGCGCTCGGCGAAGACGCGGGTGTAGACCTGATAGTAGCGGCCGTTGTCGTCCTCGTCGTAGAGGATGTTGAGGGCGCGGAGGCGGTCGAGGATCTCGGGGTCGAGATCGAAGCGCGCCTCGAGGTCGTCGTAGTAGTTCTCGGGGATGGGCAGGAGGTCGACGCCAGCCGCGCGCATCTGGCTGACGGCGACGAAGATGTCGTCGCAGGCGAAGGCGACGTGCTGGACGCCCGCGCCGAAGAGCTCGTCGATGAAGCGGCCGGCCTGGGTCTGGCGCGACTGGCTGGCGTTGAGGGTGAAGCGGACCGAGCGGTCGGCGGTCTGGAGGACCTGGCTCTCGACGAGCCCGGCGGGATCGACGACGTCGACCTGGGGGCTGGGCTCGAGGTCGAAGAGCGCGCGGTAGAACAGCCGCCAGGTCGGGAGTTCCTCGAACGGGATCGACTGGGCGATGTGGTCGACGGTCGTCAGGCCGGCGGACTCGGTGGTCTCGTCCTCGACGGGTTCGAATTCCACGTCCCAGACGCGGCCGAGGTCGGCGCCGCGGTCGAGGAAGTAGATGAGGGCGCCGCCGACGCCGCGGACCGAGGGGATGGCGAGCTCGCCGGGACCGATGGCGCCGCGGTGGACGGGGGCGAGCAGGGCCTCGGCGCGGGCGAGCTGGGTGGTGGCGTCGGAGACGAGGAGACCGAGGGCGGCGACCGAGGGGCCGTGGGTGATGAAGTGCGAGTGGGCGAAGCCCTCCTGCTCCATGTTGAGGATCAGGTTGATCGAGCCCTGGGCGTAGCGCTCGACGTCCTTGGACCGGTGGCGACCGACGTGGGCGAAACCCATCGCGCGGAAGAGGGTGGAGAGTTCGTCGGCGTTGGCCTCGTCGACGGCGAACTCGATGAAGGCGGTGCCTTCGAGGGCGGGCTTGCGGGGAAGGGGCAGACCGCCGCGGGCGGTGCCGGTCATCGCAATCAGCGAGCGCTCGCCGTCGGCGGCGATGCGGCGGGTCGAGGCCATGCGGAAGCGGTCGTTGAAGATCTCGTGGCTGATCCAGCCGTCGTAGCCGGTGGCGGCGATCGCGTCCATGAAGGTGGCGATGGGGAGGTCGCCCTGGCCGGGAAAGAGGCGGAGGTGGCGGGAGAGCTGGAGGACGTCCATGTCGATCTTCGGCGCGTCGGCGAGCTGGACGAAGGACAGGCGGTCGGCGGGGATCGCCGCCATCGCCGCGACCGGGTAGCCGGGGGCGAGGGCGTGGAAGCTGTCGAGGAGGAGCTTGACGCGCGGGTGGTCGGTGCGGCGGACGACCTCCCAGGCGTCGCGCCAGTCGCGGAGGAAGCGGCCCCAGGCGAGGGCCTCGAAGGCGATCTCGATGCCGAAGGGATCGGCGAGTTCGCCGAGTTGGCGGAGGTCGTCGGCGGCGCGGTCGATGCCGCCGAGGGCGTGGGGGGAGACGTTGGAGCAGACGCCGAGGCGAGGGGCGCCGAGTTCGGCCATCATCTCGAACTTGCGGCGGGCGCGGTCGAAGGTCTTGGCGCGGCGGGGCTCGGGCATGCCTTCGAAGTCGCGGAACGGCTGGAAGGCGATGAGCTCGAGGCCAAGGTCGCGGATCATGCGGCCGACTTCGGCGGGGGGGCCATCGTGGGCGATGATGTCGGTCTCGAAGATCTCGACGCCCTCGAAGCCGGCCTCGGCGATCGCCGTGAGCTTGTCGCGGAGGGTGCCGCCGAGGGAGACCGTCGCGATGCCGTTGCGCATTTCAGGGGTTACTCCTTGAGGGCGGCGCGCAGGGTCGCCTCGTCCATGTCGACGCCGTGGAAAATCGAGATCGCGTGGAGGCCCTGGTAGAAATAGAGCTCGTAGCCGGAGAGGATTCTGGAGGCCCTCGGCGGCGGCGTCCTGGAGGAACTGGGTGTCGACGGGGGTGTAGACCGCGTCGAAGGCCCAGGCGGCGCCGGCCATGTGGCCACGCTCCAGCGGGGTGCCGCCGTAGCCGACCATGCCGACCGGGGTGCAGTTGACGAGGCCGGAGGCGCCGCTGGCGGCTTCGGCGGCGTTGTCGGTGACGGTCACGGTCAGGCCGGGGGCGGCGGCGCGGAGGGCCTCTGCGAGGGTTTCGGCCTTGGGCAGGTCGCGCTCGACGAGGCGGAGGTCGGTCATGCCGAGGTCGATGAGCCCGAAGGCGACGGCCTTGCCGACGCCGCCGGCGCCGATCATGCAGACCGCGCCTGTCGGCGTGTCGCCGAAGCCGTGGCGGTAGGCGGCCTTGAAGCCCGACCAGTCGGTGTTGTAGCCGTGCGGGCCGTCGGCGTCGAAGACCACGGTGTTGCAGGCGCCGAGGCGGGCGACGAGGGGCTCGTCGACGGTGACGCGTGCGGTGACCCGCTCCTTATAGGGGTAGGTGATGTTGAGGCCGCGGTAGCCTTCGGCGTTGGCCTTGTCGAAGACGGCGTCGAAGTCGAGGCCGAGGGTCTTCGGGACGAGGCGGTCGTAGGTGGTCGGGCGGCCGAGGAGGCCGCCGGCGAGCTCGTGCAGGCGCGGCGACTTCGAGTCCGCGATGTTGTCGCCGATCAGGCCGAGGCGGGTGGTTTCGGTTTGGGTGGTGGTCATGGCCGTGTCTCCTGCGCGGGCGACGCGCGTGATCCTATCGACGGGGACGGGGAAGGGAAGGGGTGTGGGCCGGCCGCGGGGGCCGGCCCGGTTCTCGGGATCAGCCGTTGGCGGCGGCGGCCTTGGCCAGGGTCACGGCGCGAAGCGCGTCGTACTCGGCCTTCGGCATCGGGACCGCGTTCGGCTTGCCGAGGTCGTTCATGTGCACCCGGTAGGTCTCGCGGGCCGACCACGCTGCGGCCGCGGCGATCACCGTGACGGCGAAGGCGATCCCGCCGACGATCGTGGGCACGTTGAGGGTTCCCGGAGGGGCGACGGAGGCGAAGAGCACCGGCAGCAGGGCAGTGATGGTGGTGCCGATGTTCTGGCTGATCGCCATCGAGGAAACGCGGGTCCGGGTCGGGAAGAGCTCCGGGTAGAAGCTCGGGAAGACCGCGTTGTAGCCCTGGTAGACGACGCCCCACATCAGGAGCGACATGAAGATCGCCAGCGGCACGCTGTGGATCGAGATGGCGTAGAGGTAGCCGAAGGAGAGCAGGCCGGAGGCGAGCGCGCCGACGATGATCGGGGGACGGCGGCCGATCTTGTCGGAGAGGTTGCCGACGAAGGGGATCACGAAGCAGGCGAGGATGTTCCCGAGCACGGGGATCCACAGGTAGACGTCCTTGTGGAAACCGATGCCGTAGGCGGCCTGCACGGCGTAGGCGGCGCCGAAGACGGTGGTCACCACCGGGATGGTGTTCATCAGCGCCATGCAGATCACGCGGAGCATGTTGGGCCAGGTGTTCTGGATCGCGTCGATCACCGGCGACTTCGGCTTGGCGGCGCCCTCTTCCTTGAAGGCGGGGGTCTCATCGACCTCGCGGCGGATGATGTAGCCGGCGATGATCACGACGAAGGAGAGCAGGAACGGGATGCGCCAGCCGTAGCTCATGAAGGCCTCGTCGGGCATGAAGTGCGCGAGCGGCAGGAAGATGGCGGCCGCGAGGATCTGGCCGGCCTGCACGCCCTGGAGGGTGAAGGAGGCGAAGAAGCCGCGGCGTCCGAAGGGTGCGTGTTCGACGATCATCGAGGAGGCGCCCGAAATCTCGCCGGCGACGGCGAAGCCCTGGATCAGGCGCAGGACAACGAGGAGGGCCGGCGCGAGCAGGCCGACCGAGGCGTAGGTGGGCAGGAGGCCGACGGCGAGGGTCGAGAAGCCCATCAGGAACATGCAGAGGATGAGCACGTTCTTGCGGCCGTGCGTGTCGCCCCAGTGGCCGAGGACGAAGGCACCGATCGGCCGCGCCACGTAGCCGACGCCGTAGGTTGCGAGCGAGGCGATGATCGCCGTTCGCGGGTTCTCCGAGGGGAAGAAGATCTGCGGGAAGACCAGGCTGGCGGCCGTCGCGTAGATGAAGAAGTCGTAGTACTCGAGGGCCGACCCGATCCAGCCGCTGGCGGCGGCCTTACGGGACTGGTGATTGCCCACGGGCTCGTGGGCGTCGATGGCGGACATCGGCGGTCTCCTCCGGTTTTTGGTTCGTTTTGGCGCCGTCCTTCGGCCGTGAGCTCGGTGCTCCGGGTAGGGGTGCCACGGTTGCGTTGGTGGACTAGCGGGCTTGCAGCCTCGGCATAGTCCCGAATTACGCGTGTGGCGAATACCGAGATCGCCCTCTCCGTAACATGATGTTAACTGCGCAAGCCCGGCATCCACGGACGATGGGCGACGGCATCGGCGAGTTCGCCGGCGAGGCGGGCGATCGCGTATTCGGCGAAACTCGACAGCGCGCGCTCGGCCTTGGTCGCGGAATAGACCGAGATCTCGACCGGTTCGGCGAGGGGCAGGCGGACGAGGCCGGGCATGTAGACGCCGGCCACGGAGAACTCGTCGATGATCGCGACGCCGAGGCCGTGGCGGACGAGGCTGACCACGGTCTGGGCGAAGCGGCCGCGAATCGAGAGGCGGCGTTCGATCCCGGCGCGGCGGAAGGGCTCGGCGGTGATCGCGCCGTAAGGGTCGCTGGCGTCGACGCCGACCAGCGGCTCCTCGGCGAGGCGGGCGGTGGCGACAGGGCCGGCCACCTGCGCCAGCGGGTGCTCCTCCGGGACGATGGCGACGAGGTTGCCGGTGCCGAGCAGGCGGAAGTCGAGCGACGGATGCGGGAAGCGGTAGGACATCGCCACGAACTCGCCGCGCTCGAGCAGGAGGTAGTCGACGGCTTCCTCGATCTTCAGGACGTTGAGGTCGATGTAGAGTTCGGGAAAGCGCCGGCGGACGTGGCGGACGGTGCGGGCGGCGAGGAACTGCGCCACCGACGGCACCGAGGCGAAGGCGAGCTCGGCGTCGCGGCCGCGCTTCAGCGAGGCGAGGGCATGGGTGAGGCCGCCCATCTTCTCGTAGACCTGATGGATCTGCTCGAAGACCATCGCCGCCTCGGCAGCGGGCACGAAGAGACCGCCGCGGCGCTCGAACAACCGGACGCCGAGGCTCTCCTCGGTATGCTTGAGAAGTCGACTGATCCCCGGCGGGGAGACGTTGAGGAAGTCGGCCGCGCCGGCGATCGTGCCGGTCATCATGACGGCCCGGATCACCTCGACCTGGCGGAGCGTGAGGTCGCGCATGCGGCCGACCCTACGCCGCCGCTGCCGGGCAGGCGAGAGGGTTCATGCCGGCTCAGGCGAGCCCGAGCGCCCAGAGCAGGCCGCCGACGGTGAAGAAGGAAAGGAGGGTCATCACCAGCATGGCGACGGCGGCCGTCGGCCCCTGGCCGTACTGCGCGGCGAGCACCGGATAGACGCCCATGGCGGGCATTGCCGCCATCAGCACGCCGGCGCGGGCGAGGGCGGGGTCGACGGTGAAGCCGGCGAAGGCGATCAGCGCGAAGGCGGCGGCGACGGCGAGGGGGTGGAGCAGGAGCTTGCCAGCGACGACGAGAGCGATCCCGCCTGCCCGCGTCGCCCGCGGCACGCCGACGAGCGTGCCGCCGATCACGAGGAGCGAGACGGCGGTGCTGGACCGCGCGACGATCTCGATGGCGCGGTCGACGGTGGTGGGCAGGGCGACGCCGGTGAGGGCCACCACCAGTCCGGCGACCAGGCCGATCAGAATCGGGCTCCTGGCGACGCGCCCGAGGGTGCGCGCGGTGCTGCCGCCGGTGCCGGCCTCGGCGAGGAAGAGGATCAACGGGAGGATGAAGAGGTTCTCCACGGTGACGTTCATCGCGAGGGCGCGGTCGGCGACAGCCGGCATGGCGAGGAGCAGGGCGGGGTAGCCGATGAAGCCGCTGTTGGCGCAGGACATGCCCATCGCCTGGAAACTCGCCGCCGGGCCGCCGAGGTTGCTGCGGCGGGCGAGGCCGTAGCCGAGCGCCAGCACGGCGAGCGATCCGGCGAGATAGGCGGCGACGTAGGGCACGTGAATGACCGAGCGCAGGTCGCCGGCCGTCACCGCCCGGAAGATCAGGGCGGGGAGGGCCAGCGTGACGACGTAGCGGCCGAGGGCGCGCATGTCGGAGGGCGAGAACAGGCCGCCACGCGTCACCGCCCAGCCTACTGCGATCAGCGCGAAGATCGGCCCGGTGATCGCGAGGACGGCGGCCATTCAGTAGGGGAGGCCGACGTAGTTTTCCGCGAGGGCGGTGCGGGCGGCGACCGAGGAAAGGGTGTAGGCGAGTTCGGCGTCGTGGATGCGGCGGCCGAAGGCGTCGTCTTCGGCGAAGGTGTGGAGCATCGTCGTCATCCACCAGGAGAAGCGCTCCGCCTTCCAGATGCGGCGAGAGCGCCCGCTCGGAATAGGCGGAGAGGCCGGCGTCGGATTTCTCGAGGTAGTGCTCGCGGAGGCCGTCGAAGAGGTAGCGGATGTCGGAGGCGGCGAGGTTCAGGCCCTTGGCGCCGGTCGGGGGCACGATATGGGCGGCGTCCCCGGCGAGGAAGAGGCGGCCGAAGCGCATCGGCTCGGCGACGAAGGAGCGCAAGGGCGCGATGGATTTCTCGAACGATGGCCCGGTGACGACGGCGTCGGCGACCTCGGCGGGGAGGCGGCGGCGGAGTTCGTCCCAGAAGGCGTCGTCGGACCAGTTGTCGGCGTCGTCGGTGAGGGGGACCTGGAGGTAGTAGCGGCTGCGGGTGTTGGAGCGCATCGAGCAGAGCGAGAAGCCGCGGGCGTGCTTGCCGTAGACGAGCTCGTGGCGGACCGGGGGCACCTCGGCGAGGAGGCCGAGCCAGCCGAAGGGGTAGACGCGCTCGAAGAGCTGGATGGACTTCGGGGGCACGGCCTTGCGGCTGGCGCCGTGGAAGCCGTCGCAACCGATGATGTAGTCGGCGTCGATGCGGTGGGTGGCGCCGTCCTTCTCGTAGGAGATCCACGGGTGGGCGCGGGCGAAGTCACGGGGGGTGACGTGCTGGGCGTCGTAGATGGTCGGGACGCCGTCGGCCTCGCGCTTGTCCATGAGGTCGCGGGTGACTTCGGTCTGGCCGTAGATGGTGACGCGCTTGCCGCCGGTGAGGCCGGCAAGGTCGATGTGGTGGAGGGCGCCGCCCAGCGCGATGTCGAAGCCGTCGTGAGGCAGGCCCTCGGCGTCGAGCTTCTCGGCGGCCTCGGCCTCGCGCATCATCTCGACCATGCCCTGTTCGAGGACGCCGGCGCGGACGCGGCCGAGGATGTAGTCGCGGCCGACGCGGTCGATGACGACGTTGTCGATGCCGGCGAGCGTCAGCAGCCGGCCGAGCAGCAGCCCGGACGGACCGGAGCCGATGATGGCGACCTGTGTGCGCATTGTTTTTCTCTCCCCTTGGTGCTTCCCGCCTGCGTCCCCGGCGGTGCCGGACCCGGTCTCGCGCGAGCGCGCCGCTGGGGAGCGGGTTCGCGTCAGGCGGCGACGAGGCCGCCCGCGGTCTCGATGAAGGCGACGATCTCCGGCAACCCAACTCCGTCGCGGACCTGTGCGAACTGGAACGGCCGCTCGCCGCGCATCCTGCGCGAGTCGCGGTCCATCACCTCCAGCGAGGCGCCGACGTGGGGCGCGAGGTCGATCTTGTTGATGATGAGCAGGTCCGAGCGCGTCACCCCCGGTCCGCCCTTACGCGGGATCTTGTCGCCGGCAGAGACGTCGATGACGTAGAGCGTGATGTCGGCCAGCTCCGGCGAGAAGGTCGCCGAAAGGTTGTCCCCACCCAACTCGATCAGCACGATGTCGAGGTCCGGGAACCGCTTCACCATCTCGTCGACAGCGGCGAGGTTGATCGAGGCGTCCTCGCGGATCGCGGTATGCGGGCAGCCGCCGGTCTCGACCCCGATGATCCGTTCGAGCGGCAAGGCCTGCGAGCGCATCAGGAACTCGGCGTCCTCGCGGGTGTAGATGTCGTTGGTGATCGCCGCGATCGACCAGCGGTCGCGCATGCGCTTGCAGAGCTGATCCATCAGCGCGGTCTTGCCGGCGCCGACCGGCCCGCCGATCCCGACGCGGAGCGGACCGTGGGGCGACTTCTGAGCCTTGTCGAGCATCTCGCCTCCGATCCTCCGCGCAGGGACGGCGGGATGCTGCACCGTCGGCGCGGCGGCCGCAAGCTTCACGCCAGCGCCCGCTCCGCCGCCGCCGCGACCCGCAGCAGGCCGGCCTCGCCGCGGGGCCGGCCGAAGAGCATCAGCCCGCAGGACGGCTCCCCGGTCGGCAGCGTCACCGCAGGGAGACCGAGCAGGTTGGCCAGGCCGGGATTGCGCAGCGCCAGCAGGTTCTCGGCGGTGAAATGCGCGGGCTCCGCGTAGAGCCGCTCGACGGTCGGCGGCAGGTTCGCCGTCGTCGGCAACAGCACCGCGTCGTAGGCCGCCGTCGCCGCGCCCCACGCGGCGCGCGCACCGTCGAGCGCGCGCAGGGCCGCGACGTAGTCGGCGGCGAGGATGTCGCGGCCGCCGCGGAAGCGCTCGCGCACCCGGTCGAACATCAGGTCGGGTTGCGCCTCGATTGCGTCACGCCAGACGCCGTAGGCTTCGGGCGCCGCCACCGTCGGCCAGAGCCGCAGCGCCTCGGCGACCGCCGGAACGCGGGCGCGCGTCACTCGCGCCCCGGCCGCGGCGAGGCGCGTGACCGCCGCCTCGAAGGCGGCTGCCGGCTCGTCGCGGGTCGGCAGGGCATCGGGGTCGTCGAGGACGAGGAGCGAGGCCCGCCCGAGGCTGGCGCCGCCGAGGTCGATCGTGGGCCCGCCGAGCGCCGCGAGCAGCAGCGCCGCGTCCGTAACCGTGCGCGCCAGCGGCCCGACGGTGTCGAAGGCCGGACGGAGCGGCACGACGCCGTCGAGGGGGAGCAGGCCGTGGGTGGTCTTGAGCCCGACGAGGTCGTTCCAGGCGGCGGGGATGCGCACCGACCCGGCGGTGTCCGAGCCGATCGCCGCCGCCGCCAGCCCGAAGGCGACCGCCGCGGCGCTGCCCGACGAGGAGCCACCGGGCGCGAGGGCGGGATCGTTGACGTTGGGCGGGGTCGCGGTCACCGGGTTCAGGCCGAGGCCGGAGAAGGCGAGTTCGGTCAGGTGGGTCTTGCCGAGGCAGACGAGGCCCGCCCGCGCCGCCGCCGCAACCACCGGCGCGTCGTGCTCGGGCACCCGGCCGGCGAGGAGAGCCGAGCCCGCCTCGGTGGCGACGCCGGCGGTGTCGAAGAAATCTTTCCAGGCGATCGGCACGCCGTCGAGCGGCCCGCGGCGCAGCCCCGCCGCAGCCCGGTCGGCGGCCGCGGCCGCCTCGGCCCGCGCCCGGTCCGGCGTGGTGCGGGCGTAGATTCGCGCGCCGTCGGGATGGGCCTCGATCGCGGCGAGGCAAGCCTCGGTCAGTGCGCGTGGGTCGATCGCGCCGCGGCCGATGCCGTGGCCGAGCGCCTCCGCCGTCATCCACAGCCAGCCGTCCGCCATGCGTCGCCCTCCCCGAAAAGCGGCGCGAGCCTAGACGGGGGCGGGCGGCTGGACAATCGCCACTTCGGGGCGATACTCCGCCGCCATGAGACAAGACAGCGACGTCCTGATCGTAGGCGGCGGGCTCAATGGCCCGGTCCTCGCCCTCGCCCTTGCCCAGGGCGGCATCGCCAGCATCGTGCTCGACGCCGCCCCCGCCGCGGCGACCGCCGCTGCCGACTTCGACGGCCGCGCCTATGCGCTGGCGCTGTCGAGCCGGAAGATGCTCGAGGCGCTGGGGGTCTGGCCGGCGGTGGCGCCGCACGCGCAGGCGATC
The DNA here is from genome assembly GCA_963798235.1 of uncultured Alphaproteobacteria bacterium. Classification (GTDB taxonomy): domain Bacteria; phylum Pseudomonadota; class Alphaproteobacteria; order Rhodobacterales; family Rhodobacteraceae; genus Amaricoccus. Next base: position 346,844 of record CAWCSN010000003.1, read on the forward strand.
GAGGGCATCCGCATCGGCGACGGCCGCGCCGGGGAAGGGGCCTCGGCCGCCTTTCTCCACTTCGACCAGCACGAGATCCCCGAGGGGCCGATGGGCCATGTCGTCGAGGACCGTTTCCTCCGAGCGGCGCTCGCCGAGGCGGTCGCCGCCGCCGGCGTCGACCTCCGCGCCGGGGTCGCGGTCACGGCACAGGCGGTGGAGCCGGGCGGGGCCACCGTCACGCTGGCGGACGGCACCACGCTTGCTGCGCCGCTGATCATCGGCTGCGACGGCCGGCAGAGCGGCACCGCGGTGCGTGCCGGCATCGGGCGGCGGGGCTGGGACTACCGCCAGACCTCGCTGGTCTGTGCCGTGGCCCACGAGCGCCCGCACGGCGGCGTCGCCCACCAGTTCTTCATGCCCGAGGGTCCGCTGGCGATCCTGCCGCTGCCCGGCAACCGCTCGTCGATCGTCTGGACCGAGGAGCGCGGCCGTGCCGAGACCATTCAAGGGCTCGGCGAGGCGGACTACCTCGCGATTCTTCGCCCGCGCTTCGGCGACTTTCTCGGCGAGATCGGGCTGGAGGGGCGGCGCTTCGCCTATCCGCTCGGCCTGTCGCTCGCCGAGCGGTGGATCGCCCCGCGGGTTGCGCTGGCCGGGGATGCGGCCCACGGCATCCATCCGCTGGCCGGGCAGGGGCTGAACCTCGGCCTTCGCGACGTCGCGGCGCTCGCCGAGGTCCTCGTCGCCGCCCGCCGCCGGGGCCAGGACATCGGCGCTTCGGACGTTCTTGCCGGCTACGAGCGCTGGCGGCGGTTCGACACGGGCCTGCTCGCCGCGGCAACGGACGGGATCAACCGGCTCTTCTCGAACGACAACCCCCTGCTCCGGCTCGGCCGCGACATCGGCCTCGGCCTCGTCAATCGCGTGCCGCCGCTTCGCCGCGCCCTGATCGCCGAGGCGGCGGGGCTGACAGGCGACCTCCCGGCGCTGCTCAGGGGCAAGCGCCTCTAGGCGCATGTCGCACAGTCGTCGCACGCGTGCGACGCCGATCAAGTCTCTGTTATATAACAATATTCCGCGTGGCGTTAACCCCACGTTCATCTTCGTTAACTCCGACGCGATCGGCGAAGATACTGGGTGTGGGCGGAATTGCAGGGCCTCCGGGCGGGGTTGCCGCGCGGTCTGTGCCGGCCTGGGACGAGGCTCAGGCCGGGACAGACGGGAGCGGGTCTACTCGGCCGCCTTGCGCACCTCCGGCCGTTCGCTCTGGGCCTCGACCACCGCGAGCGCGGTGAGGTTGAGGAGGCCGCGCACCGTCACCGACTGCGAGGCGATGTGGGCGGGCTTGGCGACGCCCATGAGGATCGGCCCGACCGGGATGCCGCTGCCGAGCACCTTGAGCAGGTTCAGCGCCACGTGGGCGGTGTCGGCGTTCGGCATGATCAGGAGGTTGGCCGCCCCCGAGAGCGACGAGTGCGCATAGGCCCGGCTCCGCAGCCGCGGGTCGAGGGCGGCGTCGGCGTGCATCTCGCCGTCGACCTCGAAGTCCGGCTTCCGCGCCCGCAGGACTTCCATCGCCTCGCGCATCTTGCGCGAGCTGGCGCTCGGCCGGTCGCCGAAGTTGGCGTGGCTGACCAGGGCCGCCCGCGGCTCGACACCCATCCGCCGCATGGTGTCGGCGGCGAGTTCGGTCAGGTCGGCGATCTCCTCGGCGCTCGGGTCGATGTTGACGTAGGCGTCGGCGATGAAGATCGTCGCCTGCGGCATCACCACCGCGTTGAGCGTCGACAGCGCCCGCACCCCGGACTTGCGCCCGAGGATGCCTTCGAGCCGCTTCAGGTGATGCCCGAAGCGCCCGCCCGAGCCGCAGATCGCCGCGTCGGCCTCGCCCCGCGCCAGCATCAGGCAGGCGAGCACCGTCGGATCGGACCGCACCCCGCGCAGCGCTTCCTTCGGCGCCACCCCGAGCCGCCCGGACCGCTGATGCAGGTCGGCGGCATAGCCGTCGATGTCGATGCGGTTGGGATCGACCACCGTCACGTCCTTGCCCGGCTCGATGCGGAGCCCGAGGTCCTTGATCCGGGCGGCGATCCGGCCGCTGTCGCCGATCAGGATCGGCTCGGCGATGCCGAGCGACAGCGCCTGCTGGGCGCAGTGCAGCACCCGCTCGGCCTCGCCCTCGGCGAAGACGACGCGGCGCGGGCTGCGCGCCGCCGCGTCGAAGACCGGCTTCATCAGCAGGCCCGAGCGGAAGACGAAGCCCTGCAGGCGCTCGCGATAGGCGGCCATGTCGGTGATCGGCCGCGTCGCGACGCCGCTGTCCATCGCCGCCTGGGCGACGATCGGCGGGATCTCGGTGATCAGCCGCGGGTCGAAGGGTTTCGGGATGATGTAGTCGGGTCCGAAGCGCAGGTTCTCGGCGCCGTAGGCGGCGAGCACGACGTCCGACGCCTCGGCGCGGGCCATCTGGGCGATGGCGTCGGCACAGGCGCGCTTCATCGCCTCGTTGATCTCGGTGGCGCCGCAGTCGAGCGCGCCGCGGAAGATGAAGGGGAAGCAGAGGACGTTGTTGACCTGGTTCGGATAGTCGCTGCGCCCGGTGGCGACGATCGCGTCGTCGCGGACGGCGTGGACCAGTTCCGGGCGAATCTCCGGGTCGGGGTTGGCCATCGCGAAGATGATCGGCTTCGGCGCCATGGTGCGGACCATGTCCTGCGTCACCGAGTCCTTCGCCGACAGCCCGAGGAAGATGTCGGCGCCGTCGATCGCTTCGGCCAGCGTGCGCTTGTCGGTCTTGACCGCGTAGGCGCCCTTGTACTGGTCGAGGTCGGTGCGGTCGGCGTGGATCACGCCCTTGCGGTCGCAGACGAAGATGTTGTCCTTCGACGCGCCGAAGCTGACGAGCAGGTTGAGGCAGGCGATCGCCGCGGCGCCGGCGCCGTTGCAGGCGATGGTCGCCGTTTCGATCGTGCGCCCGGTGATCTCGAGCGCGTTGAGGATGCCGGCGGCGGTCACGATCGCGGTGCCGTGCTGGTCGTCGTGGAAGACGGGGATCTTCATCCGGGCCTTGAGCTGCTTCTCGATCTCGAAGCAGGCGGGGGCGGAGATGTCCTCGAGGTTGATGCCGCCGAAGGTCGGTTCGAGCCGCGCGATCGCCTCGACGAAAGCCTCGACGCCGGTCTCGTCGACTTCGAGGTCCATCACGTCGATGCCCGAGAACTTCTTGAAGAGGGCGGCTTTTCCCTCCATGACCGGCTTCGAGGCCAGCGCCCCGATGTTGCCGAGGCCGAGCACCGCGGTGCCGTTCGAGATTACCGCGACGAGGTTCTGCCGGCCGGTATAGAGCGCCGCCGCGGCCGGATCCTCGGCGATCGCGGTGCAGGCGTAGGCGACGCCGGGGCTGTAGGCGAGGGCGAGGTCGCGCTGCGTCGCCATCGGCTTGGTTGGCAGGATCTGAAGTTTTCCCGCGGGCTCGGCCGCATGGTAGGCGAGCGCTTCGCGCTTGAGTTCGTCGGACATGGTGCGTCTTCCCCGGGTCTGTTCTTTTTCCGACCGCCTTGCGTGAGCGATCGCCCCCGACGGCGCCCGAGTCACCCCGCGCCCGTCCGGTGCCGACAGACTGGTCCGGTTGGCGGAAAGGGGCAATGGGCGATGCGGCGGTGCGTGCGGCCGCGGTGGCGGGCCGGGCGCAGCGGCAGCACGGGCCCGGTCAGATCCGGTTGCATCGCGCCGCGGGCGGGCGACAGTGGGGGGAATGGAGGAGGCGCCGATGGACTTTCGCAAGAAGCTGATCGTGGAGCCCGGGTCGAAGGTCCGGCTGAAGAAGATCGATCCCGACTACCACGGGAAACTCCGCGACGAGGGGGAGGCGAAGGCGGAGTTGGCGCGCAACGTCGCGCGGCTGACCGAACTCCAGCAATTGCTCTACGCCGAGGGCAAGCACGCGCTGCTCATCGTGCTGCAGGGCATCGACGCGGCCGGCAAGGACGGGACGTGCTGGCACGTCATGACCGCGATGAACCCGCAGGGGACGTCCGTCACGTCGTTCAAGGAGCCGACCCCGGTCGAGCTTTCCCACGACTTCCTGTGGCGCATCCATCCGCACACGCCGGCGCGCGGCCGGATCGCGGTCTTCAACCGCTCGCACTACGAGGACGTGCTGATCGTCCGCGTCCATGGTCTCGTGCCGAAGAAGGTCTGGTCGCGGCGCTACGACCAGATCAACGCCTTCGAGGAGACGCTGGCCGCGGCCGGCACCACCATCCTCAAGTTCTTCCTGACCATCTCCGCCGACGAGCAGCTCGAACGCTTCGGCGACCGCCTCTCCGATCCCGAGAAGAACTGGAAGATCGCCGAGAGCGACTATACCGAGCGCGCCCGCTGGGACGACTACACCGCCGCCTATCAGGACATGCTCGAACGGTGTTCGACGAAGCACGCGCCCTGGTACGTCATCCCCTCCAACCAGAAGTGGTTCCGCAACCTCGCGATCTCGGAGATCATCGCCGACACGCTCGACGGCTTCGCCATGAAGCCGCCGCCGGCGACCGTCGACCTCGCCGCGATCCGCGCCCGCTACTTCGCTGCCTCGAGCGGGCACGACTGAGGGCTGGCCGGTCTGCCCGACCTGCGCGGGTTTGCCCGGCCGGCCGGTTTCGGCTAGAACCCCCGTGGACATGACAGAGACCGCTTCGCCATCGCCCCGCCCGGTCCCCGGTGGCTTCCGCCCCGGTTCCGCCCGTGGCTGAGCCGGCCGGACCACGGGCCGGGGGTGACGCTCGTCCTCGGCGGCGCCCGCTCCGGCAAGAGCGCTCACGCGGAGGCGCTGGTGACGGCGTTTCCGGCGCCGTGGAGCTACCTCGCGACGGCGCAGGCCCTCGACGGCGAGATGCACGAGCGCATCGCCCACCACCGCGCCCGCCGTGCGGCGGGCTGGGAGACCTGCGAGGTTCCCCTCGACCTCGCCGCCGCCCTCGACGCGCTTCCACCGGGCCGGCCGGCGCTCGTCGATTGCCTGACGCTCTGGGTCACCAACCTGCTCCTCGCCGACTGCAACCCCGACGCCGCCGCCGACCGCCTGCTCGAGGCGCTTGCCCGGGCCCGTGGACCCCTCGTCCTCGTCTCGAACGAGGTCGGCCTCGGCATCGTCCCCGACAATGCCCTCGCCCGCCGCTTCCGCGACGCCGCCGGGCGCCTCAACCAGCGCGTCGCCGCCGTCGCCGACCGGGTCGTCCTCACCGTCGCCGGCCTGCCGCTGACCGTGAAGGGCTGAGCCTCTCGCGCGGCTTGGCGCGCGGGGCTATGCAGGGGGTGATCCCCCATGGCGCCGGAGGCCCCCGATGATCCCGCTCGACCGTGCCAACCTCCACTTCGCGCCGGACGAGTTCGCCGCCCGCGAAGCCGCGACGCTCGCCGCCATGGCCGAGGCCGGCCACGACGCGCTCCTCCTCTTCCGGCAGGAGAGCCTCTACTGGCTGACCGGCTACGACACCTTCGGCTACGTCCACTTTCAGGCGCTGGTGCTGACCGCCGACGGTCGCCTCGCGCTGCTCACCCGCTCGGCCGACCGTCTGCAGGCCCGCTTCACCTCGCGGATCGAGGACATCCGCATCTGGCGCGACGCCGGCGACGCCGCCCCCGAGCAGGACCTGAAGGCGCTCCTCGCCGATCTCGGCCTCGCCGGCCGGCGGCTCGGCGTCGAGTGGGACGCCTACGGCCTCACGGCCGCCAAGGGCCGGCGCCTGGCCGACGCGCTCGACGGCTTCGCGCCGCTCGCCGACGCGTCGATGCTGATCACCGGCCTGCGTGCCGTGAAGAGCCCGGCCGAGATCGCCTGCCACCGCGAGGCGGCGCGGCTCGCCGACGCCGCCCTCGACGCCGCCGTCGCCGCGACCGGCCCCGGCGCCTTCGAGGGCGACATCCTCGCCGAGTTGCAGGGGGCGATCTACCGCGGCGGCGGCGACGATCCCGCCAACGAGCAGATCATCGGGTCGGGTCCCGGCGCGCTGATGTGCCGCTACTATTCGGGCCGGCGCCGGCTGGACGCCGACGATCTGCTCACCCTCGAGTTCGCCGCTGCCTGGCGCCACTACCACGCCGCGCTGATGCGGACGGTGATCGTCGGCCGTCCCGACCCACGCGTCCTCGCCATGCACGCCGCCTGTCGTGAGGCGCTGCTCGCGGCGGAAGCGGCGCTGCGGCCCGGCAACCCGCTCGGCGATGCCTTCGAGGCGCATGCAAGGGTGATGGAGGCCCATGGCTTCGGCGGGGCCAAGCTCAACGCCTGCGGCTACTCGCTCGGGACGACCTTCGCGCCGAACTGGATGGACTGGCCGATGGCCTACGCCGGGCAAGCCTATCGCGGTGCGGCCGGGCAACGTCTTCTTCCTCCACATGATCCTCTTCGACGAGGCGCGCGGCCACGCGATGACGCTCGCGCGGACGTCGCTCGTCACCGAGGCCGGCCCCGAGCCGCTGTCGCGGCAGGCGCTCGACCCCATCCTTCGCTGATCCCGCCGCCCCTGTGTTACCTGCATCACAGACCCGCCGCTCCCGGTGCGCCAAGACTCGTGAAGCACGTCACAGTCGGGATCGAGTCGATGTCCATGCCAGTTCTTCTCGGCCTTTGCGTGACATCGGCGGTCTTCTACGTCGCCCCCGCCGTGGTCCTGAAGCTGTGCAGCGGGACGTCCTACCTCGTCATCGTCCTGCCGGTCTGCGCCGCGCTCGCCCTCGCGGCCTGGTTGGAGAGCATGGCGCTGCTCGGCGCGCGGATGGGGATCGTCTTCGTCCTCATTCTCGCCTGCGAGGCCCTTCTCGGGGCGGGCGTGGCGCTCGCCTTGGGCGAGACCTACGGGAGGCGCGAGATCCTCAGCCTCGCCATGATCCTCGCCGGCATCGCCGTTCTCTATTCTGGCCAGGGAAGCGGCACCTGACGCGGGTCAGAAGAGGGCGGCCGCGACCGCCCAGGTTGCGATCAGCGCAATCAGCAGCCCGTCGGCCGCCCGGTAGAGGCGGAGCGCCCGGCGGATGTCGGCCGCGTCGACGTCGCGCCGCCCGCCCGTCCCCATGAACCCGTCGTCGACGACGACGCCGCCGTAGCGGCGCGGCCCGGCGAGGGCGAGTCCGAGGGCGCCGGCCATCGCCGCCTCCGGCCAGCCGGCGTTCGGCGAGCGGTGGCGGCGGGCATCGCGCCGCACCGCCGCCCAGGCGCCGCGCGGCGATGCGCCGGGCACGAAGGCGGCCGCTGCGGTGAGCAGCAGGGCCGCGAGGCGCGAGGCCGGGAGGTTCAGGAGGTCGTCGAGGCGGGCGGCGGCGCGGCCGAAGTCGCGGTGGCGGTCGTCGAGGTGGCCGATCATGCTGTCGGCGGTGTTGACCGCCTTGTAGGCCGCCCCGCCGGGCAGGCCGGCGAGGGCGAGGGCGAGCGCCGGGGCGACGACGCCGTCGGAGAAATTCTCGGCGAGGCTCTCGATCGCGGCGCGTGCGACCCCGCCCTCGTCGAGGCTCTCGGGGTCGCGACCGACAATGCGCGCCACCGCCACACGGCCGGTGGCGAGGCCCCCGGCCTCCAGCGCATCCGCCACCGCTGCGACGTGCGCGCCGAGACTGCGCTGGGCAAGGAGGCTGCTGGCGAGGACCGCGATCACGACGAAGCCGGCCGCCCCCGGCGCCATGGCCGCGAGGACTGCGGCCGGCGCAATCGCCGCGGCGAGGATGACGGCGACCGCGAGCCGCCCGCGAAAGCGACGCCGGGCGGGCGACAGGTCGGGATTGTTCAGCCGTCGGTCGAGCAGGGCGATGAGGGCACCGATCCAGACCACGGGGTGGCGCACCCGGCGGAACAGCGAGTCGGGATAGCCGACGGCGGCTTCGACCAGCAGCGCGGCGAGGGCGAGGAGCGGCGTCATCGGCGGCCGGTGCGGGGAGGGGCCGAGGGATGCGGCCGGCGGGGGTGCCGGGGCGCTTGCAGCCGGCATGGCGGGGCAGGGCGGTCCCGGTGCGGGCGCGGACCCTTGCGGAGGGTGGGCGCGATGATTATTCCTCTCTGCAACCGGGACGCGCAGTTTTCGACGCCCGGGCAGCGAAAGGCAAGTTTCCGATGAAAGACCCGGTCGAGACCTACATGAACCTCGTGCCGATGGTGGTCGAGCAGACCGCCCGCGGCGAGCGCGCCTACGACATTTTCTCCCGGCTCCTCAAGGAGCGGATCATCTTCGTGTCGGGCCCGATCCACGACGGCATGTCGACGCTGATCGTCGCACAGCTGCTCTTCCTCGAGGCCGAGAACCCGAAGAAGGAAATCTCGATGTACATCAACAGCCCGGGCGGCGTCGTTACCGCCGGGCTCTCGATGTACGACACCATGCAGTACATCCGCCCCCCGGTCTCGACGATCTGCGTCGGGCTGGCGGCCTCGGCCGCGTCGCTGATCCTGATCTCGGGGCAGAAGGGCATGCGCCATTCGCTGCCGAACTCCTCGATCATGGTCCACCAGCCCTCGGGTGGCTATCAGGGCCAGGCGACGGACATCATGATCCACGCCGAGCAGACCCAGAAGATCAAGAAGCGGCTCAACGAGATCTATGCGAAACACTCGGGTCAGCCGCTGGAGGTGGTCGAGGCGGCGCTGGAGCGCGACCGCTACATGACGCCGGAGGAGGCCAAGGCCTGGGGTCACATCGACGACATCGTCACCGAGCGTGACGTTCCGGAGCCGAAGGCCCCGTGAGCACCCTTCCTCTCCCGGCGCGACAGCGCCTTTGGGCTTGTGTTTGCCCGTGCGAGCATGTCCTAATGAAGGGGCTTCCCTCGGCGTCGAGGGGCGCTAGGTCCATGTCGAAGGATAGAGTGGCGCAAGCCGGAGGCGTTGTATGAGCAAGTCGAGCGGCGGCGACGCAAAGAACACCCTCTACTGCTCGTTTTGCGGCAAGAGCCAGCACGAGGTCCGCAAGCTGATCGCGGGCCCGACCGTGTTCATCTGCGACGAGTGCGTCGAGCTGTGCATGGACATCATCCGCGAGGAAACGAAGAGCAATCTCGTCAAGTCCTCCGATGGCGTGCCGACTCCGCAGGAGATTCTGCAAGGTGCTCGATGACTACGTCATCGGGCAGATGGTCGCGAAGCGGGTGCTCTCGGTGGCGGTGCACAACCACTACAAGCGGTTGAACCACGCGGCGAAGAACACCGACGTCGAGCTGCAGAAATCGAATATCATGCTGATCGGGCCGACCGGTTGCGGCAAGACGCTGCTTGCGCAGACGCTCGCCCGCATCCTCGACGTGCCCTTCACCATGGCCGACGCGACGACGCTGACCGAGGCCGGCTACGTCGGCGAGGACGTCGAGAACATCATCCTCAAGCTGCTGCAGTCGGCCGAGTACAACGTCGAGCGGGCGCAGCGCGGCATCGTCTACATCGACGAGGTCGACAAGATCTCGCGCAAGTCGGACAACCCCTCGATCACCCGCGACGTCTCGGGCGAGGGCGTCCAGCAGGCGCTCCTGAAGATCATGGAAGGCACCGTCGCCTCCGTGCCGCCGCAGGGCGGGCGCAAGCATCCCCAGCAGGAATTCCTGCAGGTCGACACCACCAACATCCTGTTCATCTGCGGTGGTGCCTTTGCCGGCCTCGACAAGATCATCGCCCAGCGCGGGCGCGGGTCGGCGATCGGCTTCGGCGCCGATGTCAAGGACAGCGACGACCGCCGGGTCGGCGAGCTCTTCCAGGAGCTCGAGCCCGAGGATCTGCTGAAGTTCGGCCTCATCCCCGAGTTCGTCGGGCGCCTGCCGGTTCTGGCGACGCTCAACGACCTCGACGAGGGCGCGCTGATGACGATCCTCACCGAGCCGAAGAACGCGCTGATCAAGCAGTATCAGCGGCTTTTCGAGATGGAGGACGTCCAGCTGTCCTTCACCGAGGACGCGCTGAAGGCGGTGGCCAAGCGCGCCATCGACCGCAAGACCGGCGCCCGCGGCCTGCGCTCGATCCTCGAGGAAGTTCTGCTCGACACCATGTTCGAGCTGCCCTCGATGCAGGGCGTCGAGGAGGTGGTCGTCAACGAGGAGTGCATTCTCCGCAAGGGCGAGCCGCTGCTGATCTACGCCGACCGCAAGGAATCCTCGGCCTCCTGAGGGTCGTCAGGACATTACGGGAAAGTTGATACGGCCCGCGCTTGACGCGGGCCGTTCCTTTTTCAGTGGTGCGCAGTGCCCCGGCCGGGAGAAGCGCCGACCTCGGGGAGGCGCGCGAAGAGCGCGCCCCCCACTCGGCCGCCGCTGGTCGGTCGGCCGCCTTTGCGGCCTCCCTTCGAAGGAAGCCGGCATTCGCCGGCTGAGTTGTTTTTTCTCCCCGCCTGTTGGCGGGGCCCCTCGTCCTGCCCGATAGGCTTCCTGCCAGTATGAAATCCGAAGAGAGGCGGGGCAGCCGGGTACCCCTCTTCTTCGGCGGCACCCCGGCGGAAAAGCGTGTCGCCGAAGAAGAAGAGACGGTGCGGCCCACCGCATCGATGCAGCGCGCCGCGGGCGGAACGGACAGGCGTGCGGGCGGCTGACGCGGCGCTTGGGACGGCCTGCGACTGCGGAGCGCTGGACCCCCGGCGGCGGTTGCGCCATAAGGGGGCGAGGCGGCATACGGGCGGTTCGGATGAGCAACTTCCTCCTTAGAGCATTGACCTGGTGGAACGGGCAGACCTTCGGGACCCAGTTCTTTACCTGGCGCTTCGGCAAGCGCGTTGGCGAGGACGGCGAGGGCAACGTCTACTACCAGAACGCCGACGGCAGCCGGCGCTGGGTGATCTACGACGGCGAGGCCGAAGGCAGTCGCGTGCCCCCGGCGTGGAACGGCTGGCTGCACCACACCTGGCAGGAGCCGCCGACCACGGCGCCGCTGCCGCGCAAGCCCTGGGAGCAGCCCTATGTTCCCAACATGACCGGAACCACGCTCGCCTATCATCCGCCCGGGAGCCTCCTCGCTCCCGAGCGTTCGGTGCGGGCGGACTACGAAGCCTGGGCGCCGGAGTAGGCATGGCCAACAGCGTTGCGGAGACGGTGATCGGCGCGGTCGTGCTGGCTACCGCGGTCGGTTTCGTCGTCTATGCCGGCCAGACGCGGGGTGTCGAGATCGGCGGCACGCGCTATCCGCTGACCGCCAACTTCCGCAGCGCCGAGGGCGTGTCGGTCGGGACCGACGTGCGGCTGGCCGGGATCACCGTCGGCGCGGTGAGCGGCCTCGACCTCGACCCAAAGACCTTTCAGGCGAAGATGACGCTGGCGATGCGGGGCGACCTCGAGATTCCCGAGGACTCGGACGTGAAGATTTCCTCCGAGAGCCTGCTCGGCGGCTCCTTCGTCGAGGTGACCCCCGGCGGCTCGGACTTCATGCTGAAGCCCGGCGACGAGATCGTGAACACCCAAGGGTCGGTGAGCCTGCTCGACCTCTTGATCCGCTTCGGGACCAGCAAGTGATCCGCCTCCTGCTCGCACTGGCTCTCGCCATCGGCGGGGGCGAGGCGGTGGCGGCGCAGTCCGCCGCCGTTGCCGACCTTCAGGACACCGTGGAGGAGCCGACCCTGCACCTGCGCGGGCTCGACAACCTCAACGGCACCGCGCAGGACATCACCGTGCGCGCCGGCGAGACCGTCCGCTACGGCCATCTCGAGATCTTCGCCGAGACCTGCCGGGTGCCTCGCGAGGACCCGACCGGTGACGCCTTCGCTTTCCTCAAGATCAGCGACGTGCGCGAGACCTCGCCGCGGTTCTCGGGCTGGATGTTCGCTTCGTCTCCGGCGCTCTCGGCCCTCGATCACCCGCGCTACGACGTGTGGGTGGTGAGCTGCAGCAACGACTGACGGTCGGCGTCGCGCGGCAGCGCGTGGAAGCGCGCCGGGCGCGTGATCGCGGCCTCCAGGTGCCGGCGGTAGCTGGCGCGGCTGATCTCGATGGCGCCGAGGCTGGCGAGATGATCGGTGACGAACTGGGTGTCGAGCAGGCGGAAGCCGCCGGCGTTCAGCCGTGCGACCAGCGCGATCAGCGCGAATTTCGAGGTGTCGCGGCGGCGGCTGAACATGCTCTCGCCGAAGAAGGCGGCGCCGAGGGAGACGCCGTAGAGGCCGCCGGCCAGGGAACCGTCCTGCCAGATTTCGACGGAATGGGCGTGGCCCATGCGGTGGAGGTCGCCGTAGAGGCCGCGGATCGGGGCGTTGATCCAGGTCTCCGGGCGTTCGGCGCAGGCGTCGACCACAGCCATGAAGTCGGTGTCGACGCGGATGTCGAACGCGTCGCGGACGAAGCTGCGGGCGAGGCGGCGGGAGACGTGGAGGCCGTCGAGGGGGATGACGCCACGGCGCTGGGGATCGACCCAGAAGAGATCATCGCTGCCGGCGGTCTCGGCCATCGGGAAGACGCCTGAGGCGTAGGCCTGGAGAAGCAGCGTCGGGGTGATCTCCGGCAATTCGTCCTTCATCGAGACGTGCCTGCGACAGTGAAGGCATCGCCGCGGAAGCCGGTCAAGCCGCAGGCCCCGCGGTCACCCCTCGGACTCGAACCGGTGCTCGAGCCAGTGCTCGAGCCAGTGGATGTTGTAGCGCCCGTTCTGGATGTCCGGCTCGTCGAGCAGGGCGTGGAAGAGCGGCGTCGTCGTGTCGATGCCGTCCACGATCAACTCCGACAGCGCGCGGCGCAGGCGGGCGAGGGCGAGCTGGCGGTTGCGGCCGTGGACGATCAGCTTGCCGATGAGGCTGTCGTAGTAGGGCGGGATCGTGTAGCCGTCGTAGATCGCGCTGTCCATGCGGACGCCAAGGCCGCCGGGCGCGTAGTAGGTGCGGATCTTGCCGGGCGAGGGCTGGAAGTTCGGCAGCTTCTCGGCGTTGATCCGGCACTCGATGGCATGACCCGTGGGCACCAGATCCTCTTGGGTGAAGCTCATCGGCAGGCCGGCGGCGACGCGGATCTGCTCCTGCACGAGGTCGACGTCGTAGATCGCCTCGGTGACCGGGTGCTCGACCTGGAGGCGGGTGTTCATCTCGATGAAGTAGAACTCGCCGCGCTCGTAAAGGAACTCGATCGTCCCGGCGCCGGCATAGTCGATCTTGGCGATGGCGTCGGCGCAGACCTTGCCGATCCGGGCGCGGGTCTTGGCGTCGATGACCGGGGAGGGCGCCTCCTCCATCACCTTCTGGTGCCGGCGCTGCAGCGAGCAGTCGCGCTCGCCGAGGTGGACCGCCCCGCCCTTGCCGTCGCCGAAGACCTGGATCTCGATGTGGCGCGGCGTCGTCAGGTACTTCTCGAGATAGACCTCGTCGTTGCCGAAGGCGGCCTTGGCCTCGGAGCGGGCGGTCTGGAAGGCGGTGTCGATGTCGTCGGGGCCCTTGGCGAGCTTCATGCCGCGACCGCCACCGCCGGCCGTCGCCTTGACGATGACCGGATAGCCGATGGCCGCGGCAACGCGCCGCGCCTCCTCGACCGTCGGCACGCCGCCGTCGGAGCCGGGCACGCAGGGCACCCCGAGCTTGCGCATCGTTTCCTTGGCGGTGATCTTGTCGCCCATCAGGCGGATGTGCTCGGCGGTCGGGCCGATGAAGGTGATGCCGTGGTCCTCGACGATCTGCACGAAGTTGGCGTTCTCGGAGAGAAAGCCGTAGCCGGGATGGATCGCCTCGGCGCCGGTGATTTCGCAGGCGGCGATCAGGTTCGGGATGGCGAGATAGCTCTGCGAGGCCGGCGGCGGCCCGACGCAGACACTCTCGTCGGCCATGCGGACATGCATCGCGTTCGAGTCGGCGGTCGAATGGATCGCCACCGTCTCGATGCCCATCTCCTTGCAGGCGCGATGGATGCGCAGGGCGATCTCGCCCCGGTTCGCGATCAGCACCTTCTTGAACATCGTCGTCCCCGTTCCGGCGCTTATTCCAGGATGATCAGCGGGGCGCCGAACTCGACGGGCGAGCCGTCCTCGACGAGGATGCGCTTGACCCGACCGGCCCGCGGCGCCGGGATCTGGTTCATCGTCTTCATCGCCTCGATGATGAGGATGGTCTGGCCCTCGGTCACCGCGTCGCCGACCTTCACGAAGGCAGGGGCGCCCGGCTCGGCCTGGACGTAGGCGGTGCCGACCATCGGAGACGGCACGACGCCCGGATCCTCGGCGGGATCGGCGGCGGCCGGGACGGGGGTGGGGGTTCCCGCAGCGGGAGCGGGGGCCGCGGCCACGTAGTGCGGAGCGGCGACCGGCGCTGCGGCGGCAGCCTGCCGGGCTACCCGCACGGTCAGGTTGTCCTCGTCGCCGAACTCGCGGCTGACCTCGATCTCGGTGAGGTCGTTGGCGCGAAGCAACTCGGCCAGCGCCTTTATGAAGTCGATGTCGGATTCCTGCGGTCGCTTGCTCATGTCGCCCTGTCTGGTCGAGCTGTTGTTATCGAGCGGGGCGCGGCCCGCCCGGCCCTCGTTTCAGGTTCGCCCTGTATAGTTGGCGCGCCCGCGGGTGGAAAGGGCGTAATCGGCCGACCGCGCCGGTTGTCGCGCGGGCGCAAATGAGGCTCCTGGCGGCGTCAGTTGGAGGCCCGCACCTCGCCCACGACGTCGCGCATCGCGTCGAGCGGGACGTAGCCGCGCAGCATCCGGTCGTCGAGGACGAAGGTCGGGGTGCCGGAGATCGACAGCTTCTCGGCGAGGGCCTGGGTCTCGGACAGGCGGCGGTCGACCTCCGGGTCCTTCATTGCGATGCGGATGGCATCGGGGTCGAGGCCCGACTCGACCAGCGCCTTGTCGAGGCTCGCGTCGGTGACCTTGCCTTTGGCGCGCATCAGCCGGTCGTGGAGGTTGGCGTAGGCGTCCGGCCCCTTGGAGATCATCGTCGCGACCGCGGCGCGGGCAGCGAGTTCGGAGCCCGGGCCGAGGATCGGCATCTCCTTGACGATCAGCCGGATGTCGCCGTCGGAGGAGATGAGGCTGGTGACCTCGGGCTGGGCCTTGCGGCAGTAGCCGCACTGGTAGTCGAGGAATTCGACGAGGGTGACGCTGCCCTTCGGGTTGCCGCCGACGAAGGAGAAGCCGTCGTCGAAGATTGCCGCGCTATTGTCGGCGACGAGCTGCTTGTCGGTCACCGCGGCGCTGGCCTGCTTCTTGTCGTCGAGGAGCTGAAGCATCTCCATCAGCACCTCGGGATTGGCGAGGAGGTAGCTGCGGATCTCGGCATGGAGCGCGTCGCGCTGCGCGTCGGTGAAGGGCGAGGTCTGGGCCGTGCCGTTGGCCCCGGCAGCCAGGTCCGGGACCATGACCGGGGCGTCGGAGAAGGCACCGGCCGCGGGTTCCTCGGCGTGGGCCGGGGCGTGGACGGGAAGGGCGAAGGCGACCGCGAGGGTCAGCAGGGAAAACAGCCGGCGCATCGGACCTCAGTTCCTGGAGCGCTTCTGGACGCGCTCGGTGATGGTAATCAGATCTTCGGCCCGCCGCCAGCCCGGCGAGCCCTCGGGCAGGAGATCGGCGGCGCGGCGGGCATTGCGGTCGGCGTCACGAAAGCGTCCGGCGAGGGCGAAGCGCTCGGCGGTGGCGAGCGCCGCGGCGCCCTCGTTGCCGAGCCTGGCCTCGGCGAGGGCGAGGTCGCGGAGCACGCCGGCGTTGGCGTCGTCCATCGTCGCCGAGCGGGAAAGGGCGTCGCGCGCCTCTTTCGTCTGGCTGTCGTCGCCGGTGTTGAGCAGGGCGCGGCCGAGGCCGCCGAGGATCTGCGGCTCCTTCGGCGCCAGCGCCACGGCCTGGCGATACGCCACCGCCGCGGGCCCGGCCTTGCCGGACTCGAGCAGGAACTGCCCGGCGAGCTCGTGGTAGTAGGGATCGTCCGGCCGCGCCGCGATCAGCGCGGCGACTGCGGCGGAGGCCCGCGCCTCGTCGGGGCGGCGGTGCCAGGCAACGGCGCGGGCGAGGGTCGCGGCCTCCGAGGTGTCGCTCTCGGGGTAGCGGTGCAGGGTCTGCGCGGGGCTGTCGAGAAAGCCGTCGAGCTTGGCCACCGTCCGGCGATACCAGTAGATGTCCTCGTCCGAGGCCGGGCGCCCCGGTTTCATGCGCGCGACCCGGTCTTCGAGCATCGACAGGCGATCGGCCCACATGGGGTGGTTCTGGGCGTAGGGATCGGCATAGCGGCCGGTCAGCGCCTCCTGCCCGCGGAAATGCGACAGCACGTCGATCATCGCGTGGGGGTCCGCGCCGGCGGCGGCGAGGAAGCCGAGCGCCATCTGGTCCGCGGCCGACTCCTCCGACCGGCTGTAGGCGAGGGCGCTCCGTTGCGCCGCGGTCCCGGCGGTCGCCCCGATCGCGAGCGACGCCTCGGGCGCCCCGCCGACTGCAGCTGCCGCCGCCGCCAGCATCCCGATGGCGGCGATGCCGCGCGCGCCCTGCAACGCCTGGTCGCGGCGGGTCTGGTGGCCGCCGGCGAGGTGGCCGATCTCGTGGGCGAGGACGGCGCGGACCTGATCGAGCGAGTTCGAGTTCGGTGAGCAGGCCGGTATGCACGAAGATGTTCTGTCCGCCGGCGACGAAGGCGTTCGGTTCGCGATCCTGAACGATGTAGATGTTGACCGACGACGGGCTGATCGCCGCCGCCCGGAGCAGCGGTGCGGCGATGCGCCCGAGCGTCGCCTCGATCTCGGCGTCGCGGATCAGGTCCAGCGCCGACGCCGGCGTGGCGAGCGCGGCGGCCGCGAGCACGGCGGCGATGGCAAGGGTCAGCCGCAAGGGTCGCCTCCGGTTGCGCCGGCCCAGGTTTCGTGCATCAAGGGCACCGCCCGGCGGGGAACTCGGGTCGAACCTAGGGGACCAGGGGTGCGGACATCAAGCCGGGGAGCCGTCGATCCGTTCATCGTGATGGACGTTCTGGAGGCGGCACGGGCCGAGGAAGCCCGCGGCCGCTCGATCATCCACATGGAGATCGGGCAGCCCGGCACGCCCGCCCCTGCGGCGGCTCGCGCCGCGCTCGCCGAAGCGATGGCGGCTGGCTCCCTCGGCTATACCGTCGCCCTCGGCCTGCCGGCGCTTCGGGCGCGGATCGCCCGGCTCTACCGCGAGTGGTACGGGCTCGACCTGAACCCCGAGCGCGTCGTGGTCACCGCGGGCTCGTCGGCGGCCTTCATTCTCGCCTTCACCAGTCTCTTCGAACGGGGTGAGCGGGTGGCGATCGGCGATCCCGGCTATCCGAGTTATCGCAACATCCTCAAGGCCCTCGACCTCGAACCGGTCGGCATCGAGACCCGGATGCAGCACCGCTACCAGCCGGTCGCGGACGACCTTACCGCCGATCTTGCCGGTGTGCTCGTCGCGAGCCCCGCCAACCCCACCGGCACGATGCTGTCGAGCGACGACCTCGCCGCGTTGATCGGCCGGGCCGCCGATCTCGGTCTCGCCTTCATCTCCGACGAGATCTACCACGGCATCCAGTACGGGGGCCGTGCGGTTTCGGCGCTCGAGATCTCGGACGAGGTCTACGTCATCAACTCCTTCTCCAAGTATTTCTCGATGACCGGCTGGCGCATCGGCTGGATGGTGGTCCCCGAGGCCCACGTCCGCCGCATCGAGCGGCTCGTGCAGAACCTCTTCATCTGCGCCCCCCACGCGAGCCAGGTCGCCGCCCTCGCCGCCCTCGACGCGACCACGGAACTCGACGCCAACCTGGCGGTCTACCGGGCCAACCGCGCGCTGCTGCTCGATGGTTTGCCCAAGGCCGGCTTTCACCGCATCGCTCCCCCGGACGGCGCCTTCTATATCTACGCCGACGTCAGCGACCTGACCGACGACAGTCGCGCCCTCTCTGCCCGCATCCTCACCGAAGCCGGCGTGGCGGTGACGCCGGGCCTCGACTTCGACCCCGCCCGCGGCGCACGGACGCTGCGCTTCTCCTACGCCGGATCGACGCCCGACATCGCCGAGGGCCTGCGCCGGCTGGACGCTCTCGGCCTCGGGCGCTGAAACGCGAAACGCCCGGCGCAATGGCCGGGCGTCCCCTGTTGTCCCCGCGAAGGGAAGGGCGGCTCAGGCGCCGCCGATCGCCCGCGACCACCAGCCGCGGCGCTTGGGTTCCTCGGCCTTTTCGGCCTCCGGTTCGGCGTCGGACTCTGGCTCGGGCTCCTGCTCGGCGTCGGACGCGCCGGCGACCGGCGCCTCTTCCGCAACCGGCTCGGTCTCGAACGCCTGCTCGGCGTCGAAAGCCTGCTCCGCCTCGAACGACGGCTCAGGGGCGAAGCTCGGCTCCGGGGCGACGGTCGGCTCCGGCGCGAACTGCGGCTCCGGGGCAGGGGCCTCCGCCACGGTCTCGGCGACCACCTCGGTGGCGACGTCGCCGTCCTCGGCCTCGGCCCGGTGCTCCGGGTGGACGCGCTCGACCACGGTGCTGACTGCCTCGGCGATCATGGCGGCCACCGGCTTGCGCACCCGCTCGCGGCTGCGGCGCTGCGGGGCGTCGGTCTCGGGCACCTCGACGATCTCGGACACCGACTCCTCGCCAAGGTCGATCACCTCGCCGAGGCCGGCGACCGCCGGGGCCGGGGTCGGCGCTGCCTCGCCGGCATCGCGGCTCCGCGACCGGCGCCGTGACCGGCTGCGCGTCGGCGCCTCCTCGGCCACCGGCTCGACGGCGGGAGCGATCTCCTCCGCGGCCTCGACGGGAACGTCGGCGGCTTCCGTGAAGTCTGCCGCAACCTCGTCGTTGTCGCTGTCGCTGTCACCGTCTTCCGACTCGTAGGACTTGGGAGACCCGTTCTGCTGCCCCTTGCCGCCGCGACGCCGACGGCGCCGCTTGCGCTTGCCGTTGCCCCGGTCGGAAGCGGCCTCGGTTCCCGCGTCCACGCCCGCTTCGGGCGCGGTGGTGGTCACCACTTCCGCCTCGGCAACCTCGTCCTCTTCCTCGTCTTCTTCCTCGTCGACGTCCGCTTCCGGGTAGGCGACGCTCGGCAGGTTCAGGAGCGCCGGATTGGCGACGACGATCCGCGAGGCGGTCTTGAAGCGCTCCATGCGGTAGTCGGGGCTGATCAGCGAGGGATCGCCCTCGACGCGCACCGACAGGCCGAAGCGGCCTTCGATCATCGCGATGTGTTCGCGCTTCTGGTTGAGCAGGTAGTTGGCGATCTCGACCGGAGCCACGATCAGCACTTCCTTCGAGCGCTGCTTGACGCCCTCCTCCTCGACCTCGCGCAGGAGCGCGAGCGCGAGGCTGTCGTCGGAACGGACCCGCCCGGTGCCGTGGCAATGCTGGCAAGCCTTGGTCGTCGCCTCGATCATCCCCGGCCGCAGCCGCTGCCGTGAGAGTTCCAGCAACCCGAAGGCCGAGATCCGCCCGACCTGAATGCGGGCACGGTCGTTCTTGAGCTTGTCCTTGAGCTTCTTCTCGACCGCGGCGTTGTTGCGCCGGTCGTCCATGTCGATGAAGTCGATGACCACGAGGCCCGCGAGGTCGCGCAGGCGCATCTGCCGCGCCGCTTCCTCCGCCGCCTCGAGGTTGGTCTTGAGCGCGGTGTCCTCGATCGAGGACTCGCGCGTCGCCCGACCCGAGTTCACGTCGATGGCGACCAGCGCCTCGGTGACGTCGATGACGATGTAGCCGCCCGACTTGAGCTGCACGGTCGGGTTGAACATTGCCGACAGGTAGCTCTCGACCTGGAAGCGCGAGAACAGCGGCAGGGGGTCGCCGTAGTGCTTCACGTTCTTCGCATGCGAAGGCGTGAGCATCTTCATGTAGTCCTTGGCCTCGCGATACCCGCGCTCGCCGTCGACCAGGATCTCGTCCATGTCGCGGCTGTAGAGGTCGCGGATCACCCGCTTGATCAGGCTGCCTTCCTCGTAGATCGGCGACGGCGCGATCGACTTCAGCGTCAGCTCGCGGATCTGCTCCCACTGGCGCAGCAGGTACTCGTAGTCGCGCTTGATCTCGGTCTTGGTCCGGCTCGCCCCCGCCGTGCGGATGATCAGCCCCGCGCCCTCGGGCACGGTGATCGACGACGAGATCTCCTTGAGCTTCTTGCGGTCGGCAACGTTGGTGATCTTGCGGGAAATCCCGCCGCCGCGTGCCGTGTTCGGCATCAGGACGCAGTAGCGGCCGGCCAGCGACAGATAGGTGGTGAGCGCTGCGCCCTTGTTGCCGCGCTCCTCCTTCACGACCTGCACGAGCAGGATCTGGCGGACCTTGATGACTTCCTGGATCTTGTAGCGCCGCTGCCGCATCGGCTTGCGCGAGGCGGCACGCTCCTCGTGGGCATCGTCGCCGCCGACGGCTTCGTACTCGGCCTTCCGCCGGCTGATCGGAATGGTCGTGATCCTGGTGGTCGATGATCGTCCTCGCCGGAGTCGCCCCGGGCGCTCCGACCGGCGCCCTCGGGCTCTTCCGGCACGTCGATCTCGACGTCGCCGGCCGCGGCCGACGGCGGGGGGACGTCCTCGAAGCCGGCTGCGTCGTCGCCGTTGACCTCGCCAGCGAAGTCCTCGCTGACGGACTCCTCGCCGGTGACGACGGCATCGGCGTCGGAAGCGGTGCCCTCGGCGGCCGGCTGCGCGCGCCGGCGGCTGCGCGAACGGCCGCGGACGGGTTTCGGCTTCTCGGCTTCCTCGTCGGCCTGACGGGCGAGCTCGGCTTCCTCGCGGAGCAGCGCCTCACGGTCGGCCTTGGGGATCTGGTAGTAGTCGGGGTGGATTTCCGAGAAGGCGAGAAATCCGTGGCGGTTGCCGCCGTAATCGACGAAGGCGGCCTGCAGGGACGGTTCGACCCGGGTGACCTTCGCGAGGTAGATGTTACCGGCGAGCTGCCGCTTGTTCAGCGACTCGAAGTCGAAGTCTTCAACTCGGTTTCCGTCCACCACCACGACGCGGGTCTCTTCCGCGTGGGTGGCATCGATCAGCATTTTCTTTGTCATGATTTCTTTCGGGAACGACGGGACCGGGCAGCGGCTTGCGCCGTGCGGTGTCGTTCGTGCGGGGGGGTCTTGCGGACGCGCGCCGGACGTCCCACGGCAGCGCACCCTCGCTGGGGCGGCTGTGTCGGGTCAGTTCGGTTCCTGCGCGCTTCACCGCGGTTGGTCTCCGGCACGGATCGGACGATTCCCGTCCCGTACCCTGTCTGTGCGGGCCTGCGCCCGGGTGGTCTCTGTGTGGCGCGAGCGCCTGTCGCGGGATGCCGGGTTCATCCAGGACGTCGGGGTCCTGCAATGCCGCGAGCTGTGCGACGAATACGTGCGGGAGCGACTGCTAGGGAGCCGTTCCGACCCGGCACCATATGCACGCGCCGGGTGAAATGACAAATGGTTTTTCCATGGGCAATTTCCGCCCCCCGACCATCCCGCACGCGCGAAGCCTTTGGGCGCGCGACGTTTTTCCGAGGCCCCGCTTCTTTCCACGATGCCGCCTTTAAGGGCACCGCGGAGGGCCGCGCACAGGGTGTGGAGCCTCGGCCAGTGCGGCGTCCCTCGATGGTCCGTCGCGCTGACGACAGCGTTTTTTGACCTTTCGCCGCCCCTCCTTTACGGTGCCGCAACCGGTGATGGGACTCGAATCGTGCTGCGGCTGATATTTCGTTTTTTTGGCTTTTTGTTCAGTTGGTTGGCACTCGGGCTGGTCATTGCTCTCGCGGCGGTGGCCGCGGTCATCACGATCTATGGCGAGGATCTCCCCGACACCGCCCAGCTCGAGCGCTACGAGCCGCCGACGCTGTCGCGCATCTACTCGGGCGAGGGCATCCTCATGGACGAGTTCGCCCGCGAGCGCCGGATCTTCACCCCGGTCGACGAGATCCCCGATCTGGTGAAGCAGGCGTTCATCTCGGCCGAGGACAAGAACTTCTACGAGCACCACGGCTTCGACCCGCGCGGCATCGTCGCCGCCGTCTACGACTACGCCCTGCACGGCGGGCAGCTCCGTGGCGCCTCGACGATCACCCAGCAGGTGATGAAGAACTTCCTTCTGACCGGCGACCGCTCGGGCGAGCGCAAGATCAAGGAGATCATCCTCGCGACGCGTCTGGAGAACACGCTGACCAAGGACGAGATCCTCGAGCTCTACCTCAACGAAATCTTTCTCGGCCAGAACTCCTATGGCGTCACTGCGGCGGCGCAGATTTACTTCGGCAAGTCGCTCGACGAACTCACCGTCTCCGAGGCCGCCTATCTCGCCGCCCTGCCCAAGGAGCCGAGCAACCTCCATCCCGTCCGCCAGAAGAAGGACGCGATCGACCGCCGCAACTACGTCATCCGCCAGATGCAGGCGAACGGCTACGTCGACGCCGCCGTGTCCAGCGCCGCGCAGGCCGAAAATCTCCTGACCGTCCAGAGCGGCGACATGGTCTCCGCCTGGTTCGGCCGCCCGCCGCGCGACTATTTCACCGACGAGATCCGCCGCCAGCTCTCGGCCAAGCTTGGCGACGAGGAACTCTTCACCGGCGGCCTCGCCATTCGCGCCACCGTCGATCCCAAGCTTCAGGACGTCGCCGCCGAGGCGCTGCGCGACGGCCTTGAGCGCTATGACCGCGGTATCAAGATCTACCGTGGCCCGGTCGCCCAGATCGATCCCGCCACCTTCGACCCCGCTGACGAGGCGAGCTGGCGCCAGGCGCTGCACAACGCCCAGGTGCCGCGGGACATTGCCGGCTGGCACCCGGCCGTCATCCTGTCGCTCGGCGACAGTTCGGCCCGGATCGGCATCGAGGACGTGCCCGAGGATGCCGACGGCAACTTCCTCAGCTTCGCCGACGCCAGTTGGGCCCGAATTCGCGACGCCAACAACCGCCTGCGCGCCCCGCGCGGTCCCGATGACCTGTGGGACGTGGGCGACGTGATCTTCGTCAAGTCGGTCGGGTCCGACGGGTCCGCCGACCGCTGGTCGTACCGCCAGATCCCGGCGATCCAGGGCGGCTTCATGGCGATGGACACCCAGACAGGCCGCGTCCTCGCCATGCAGGGCGGCTTCTCCTACCAGTCGAGCGTCTTCAACCGCGCCACCCAGGCGCTGCGCCAGCCGGGTTCGTCGTTCAAGCCCTTCGTCTACGCCGCGGCCCTCGACAGCGGCTATTCGCCGGCGACGATCGTCCTCGACGCGCCGATCGAGGTGGCGACCGGGGCGGGCATCTGGAAGCCGGAGAACTCCGGCAACACCTACTACGGACCGACGCCGATGCGGACCGGCATCGAGCAGTCGCGCAACCTGATGACCGTGCGCATCGCCCAGGACGTCGGCATGGACCTCGTCGCCAAGTACGGCGAGCAGTTCGGCATCTACGACAACATGCCCCATCTGCTCAGCTACTCGCTCGGTGCTGGCGAGACGACGCTCTACAAGATGGTCGCGGCCTACGCCGAGCTTGCCAACGGCGGCCTCAAGGTCGAGCCGACGCTCGTCGACCGGGTGCAGGATCGCTACGGCAAGACCATCTACCGCCACGACCAGCGCGCCTGCGAGGGCTGCTCCGCCGATGACGTCACCGACGCCGAGGACCCGATGATTCACTCGAACGCCGAGCGGGTGATGGACGCGATCACCGCCTATCAGGTGACCTCGATGCTTCAGGGCGCCGTCAGCCGCGGCACCAGCGCGGCCACGGTCGGCAAGCTCGGCCTAAATCTCGCCGGCAAGACGGGCACCACCAACGAGGCCAAGGACGTCTGGTACATCGGCTACTCGCCGCGCATCGTCGCCGGCTGCTACATGGGCTACGACGATCCGAAGCCGCTCGGAGAAAGTGCCTTCGGCGGAACGCTCTGCGCCCCGATCTTCGTCGAGTTCATCAAGGCGGCGATGAAGGACCAGGGCCCGGTCAAGTGGCCGGTTCCGCCGGGCGGCCACTTCATCAAGATCGATCGCCACACCGGCCAGCGCCTCTCCGACGACGCCTCCGGCGACAACGTCCAGGCCGAGTACATCCGCGACGGTCAGGATTCTGATGGTCGGCGACTACGGCCAGACCGTCGATGCCGGCTGGAAGATGGGCGCCGACGTGCCGCTCTACGAGAGCGTGCGCAACTCGCCGCAGATCGAGCGCGTCCGCGTCCGCGGCCAGACCAAGGCGCTGCCCTCCAACCCGTCGATGGGTTCGATGTCGAGCGGCGGCCTCTACTGAGGCCGCCGGGCCGGTTCGCCACGGTTTCTCGGACGAGGGTTCCCGAACGATTTCAGGACGTTCGGCCGGTCTGGCGCGGATACCGGCGCCCCCCTTTACCGCCCGCGGTCCCGGCGCTAGAACCACGCCCGACCCGAAGGGAACCGCCATGCGCGCCGAGACCGAACGCCTCGTCGAAGACATCGAGAAGTCGCTGGCGCTCCTCCGCCAGCGCCTCGGCTGGGAGACGGCCGAGCACCGGCTCGAAGAGCTCAACGCGATGACGGAGGACCCCGACCTCTGGAACGATCCGGCCAAGGCGCAGAAGCTGATGCGCGACCGCCAGAACCTCGCGGACGCGCTCGGTGGCTACAAGAGCCTGGCGCAGGATTCTGGCTGATCAGAAAGAGCTTATCGAACTCGGCGAGGCTGAAGGCGACGAGGCGGTGATCGCCGACGCCGAGGCCGCGATCCGCGCGATCCGCGAGCACGCCGCCCAGCGCGAGATCGAGGCGCTTCTCGACGGCGAGGCAGACGGCAACGACACCTTCCTCGAAATCAACGCGGGGGCGGGGGGCACCGAAAGCTGCGACTGGGCGCAGATGCTGGCGCGCATGTACATCCGCTGGGCCGAGCAGCACGGCATGAAGGTCGAGCTCGTTTCAGAAACCGCCGGCGAGGAGGCCGGCATCCGCTCCGCCGCCTACCGTATCAACGGCACCAACGCCTATGGCTGGCTGAAGACCGAATCCGGCGTCCACCGCCTCGTCCGCATCTCTCCGTTCGACAGCGCCGCCCGCCGCCAGACCTCCTTTGCCTCGATCTGGGTTTATCCCGTCGTCGACGACAACATCGAGATCGACATCCAGCCCAACGACATCCGCATCGACACCTACCGCTCGTCCGGTGCCGGCGGTCAGCATGTCAACACCACGGACTCGGCGGTGCGCATCACCCACCTGCCGACCAACATCGTGGTGACCTCCTCGGAGAAGTCCCAGCACCAGAACCGCGCCAATGCCATGGCGGCGCTGAAGTCGCGCCTCTACGAACTCGAGCTCCGCAAGCGCAACGAGGCGATCACCGCCCAGCACGAGGCCAAGGGCGACGCCGGCTGGGGCAACCAGATCCGCAGCTACGTCCTCCAGCCCTACCAGATGGTCAAGGATTTGCGGACCAACGCCGAGACCTCGGATACCGCGGGCGTCCTCGACGGCGACCTCGACGCCTTCATGGCTGCCGCTCTCGCCCTTCAGGTCAGCGGCAAGAGCCGGGCAGAAGCCCAGGCGGCCGACTGACAGCCGGCGTCGTGGAGCGGATCGTCATCGTCGGCGCCGGCGAATGCGGCACCCGCGCCGCCCTCGCCTTGCGCGAGGCCGGCTTTGCCGGGACGGTAACGCTGCTTGGTGCCGAGCCCCACGCCCCCTATGAGCGCCCGCCGCTTTCCAAGGGCGGCCTTTCGGGCGACCCCGCGCCCCGCCCCATCGCCGGCGCCGACGGCCTTGCCGCGGCGGCCATCGACTTCCGCCCGCAGGCGGAGGCGGCCGCGATCGACCGCGCCGGCCGCGAAGTCGTGCTCGCGAGCGGCGCGCGCCTCCCCTATGACCGCCTCCTCCTCGCCACCGGCGCGCGCCCGCGGACGCTTCCCGGCCTCGAAGGCCCGAGCGTCGCCACGCTTCGCACGCTCGACGACGCCGCCCGTATCCGTGCCGCCCTCGGCCCCGGCCGTCGTCTTGCCGTCGTCGGCGGCGGCTTCATCGGCCTCGAACTCGCCGCCTCCGCCCGCCGCATGGGCGCCGACGTCACCGTGATCGAGGCGCTGCCGCGTCTCCTGACCCGCGGCGTCCCGCCCGAGGTCGCCACCGTCCTCCACGACCGCCACAGCGCCGAAGGCGTCACCCTGCGCTACGACGCCCGCATCGCCGCGATCTCCCCCGACGGCATCCTCCTCGCCGACGGCACGTCTGTCGCCGCCGATCTCGTCGTCGTCGGCATCGGCGCGGTTCCCAACGTCGAGCTTGCCAGCGCGGCAGGTCTCGCCATCGACAACGGCATTGCCGTCGACGCCACCCTCGCCACCGCCGACCCGGCGATCTTCGCCGCCGGCGACTGCTGCTCCTTCCCGCTCGCCCTCTACGACGACCGCCGGGTCCGCCTCGAAAGCTGGCGCAGCGCCCAGGAGCAGGGCGCCCTCGCCGCCCGCAACCTGCTCGGCGCCGGCGAGGCGGTCTCGGCGGTGCCATGGTTCTGGTCCGACCAGTACGACCTCTCCCTCCAGATCGCCGGGCTCGCCGAAGGCGCCGACCGCCACGTCCGCCGCGAAGCCCGCGACGGCGCCTTCCTCCTCTTTCACCTTGCGCCCGACGGCCGCCTCCTCGCCGCCTCCGGCATCGGTCCGGGCAACGCCGTCGCCCGCGACATCCGTCTCGCCGAGATGCTGATCGCCCGCCGGTCCCACCCCGACCCGGCCGCCCTCGCCGACCCCGCGGCCAGCCTCAAGGCGCTGCTGCGCTAGCGACCCTTGCATCCAATGCGGCGGTCGGCGCGTTCCCTCCGGCACGACCCTTGCCGGGCCGGCACTTGGCCGACCCCGACTGCCACGGGAGACCAGCATGGACCAGATCACCGGCGGCTGCCTCTGCGGCGCCCTTCGCCTCGTCGCCATCGGCCGCCCCTACCGCGTCGGCCTCTGCCACTGCCTCGACTGCCGCAAGAATCATGGCGCTCTCTTCCAAGCCTGCGCGATCTTTCCGGAGAGCGCCGTGACCGTCACCGGCGAAACCCGCACCTACGCCGGCCGCAGCTTCTGCCCCACCTGCGGCTCCCCGGTCTTCGGCCGTTCGGCCGACGAAATCGAGGTCAACCTCGGAGCCCTCGACGAGCCGGATCAGTTCACCCCGACCTACGAACTGTGGACCGTCCGACGCGAAGCCTGGCTGCCGCCGTTCCCCCTCGCCCGGCACTATGAACGCGACCGCGAGAGCCAGGGTCGCTCCGAGGACTAGGCTCTCGTCAGTAACCCGCCGCCCGATCGACGAGGTGCAGGAACGGCTCTCCTGCCTCCCCCCGCCGGATGTTCTCGGCGATCGCCAGCGAGGCCGACTCCGGCCGGGTCTCGGAGGCGACGTGCGGCGTCACCGTCACCCGCGGATGCTTCCAGAACGGATGCTCCCGCGGCAGTGGCTCGACGCGGAAGACGTCGAGCGTCGCATGCGCCAGCCGCCCGCTGTCGAGCGCGTCGAGGAGGGCCGTGTCGTCGATCAGCGTCCCGCGCCCCGGATTGATCAGCCGCGCCCCGTCCGGCAGGCGGGCGAGCCGCGCCGCGTCGAGCAGCCCTGCCGTCTCCGGCGTCGCCGGCAGCAGCGTCACGAGAATGTCTGCCGCTCCGAGCACCGCGGCCAGCCCGTCCTCCCCGGCGAAGGTCTCCACGCCCGCCACCTCGCGCGGCCGCCGGCTCCAGCCACGCACGTCGAAGCCGAGACCGGCCAGCGTCGTCGCCACCGCCCGCCCGAGTTCGCCCAACCCGAGCACCCCGACGCAGCGCGACCCCGCCAGCGGCGGCACCACGCCGTTGCGCCACACGCCGTCCTGTCCGAGCACGTGGGTATCGAGCCCGACGTGGTAGCGCAGCACATGCGCGGCCACCCACTCGGCCATCCCTTGCGTCAGCCCGGGATCGACCATCCGGCAGAGCGGCTTTTCGAGCGGCACCGTCCCGACGATGTCCTCGACCCCTGCCCACAGGCTCAACACCGCCTTCAGCCGCGTGAAGGCGGTGAAGTCGATGACCGGCCCACCGGGGCGGTAGACCATGTAGTCGAAGGTCCACGGCCCCGCCGGATCGTCGGTCAGACCGACGTCGAGACCGGCCTCGGCGAAGGCGGCGAGAAGGTGGGGTCGCCACAGCGGCCAGTGCTCGGGGGGTGCAGAGAAGAGGACGCGCGGTCCCAATGGCTCAATCCCGGTTGCGCGGCCTGTGGACGTGCGCGCTCTGCACGAGCCCGAAGGCGGCGAGAAGCACGATCATCGCCGTCCCGCCGTAGGACACAAGGGGCAACGGCACGCCGACCACCGGCATCAGCCCCATCACCATCCCCATGTTGACCGCGAAGAGCAGGAAGAAACTCATCGCGATCCCACCGGTCAAGAGCGCCCCGAAGCGGTCGCGGTTGGAGATCGCCGAGGCGATGCACAGGATGATGATCAGGCTGTAGAGCACCAGCACCGTCGTCGTGCCGATATAGCCGAACTCCTCGGCCAGCGAGGTGAAGATGAAGTCGGTGTGCTTCTCGGGCAGGAAGTTCAGCCGACTCTGTGTCCCTTGCATGAACCCGCGCCCGGTCAGCCCGCCCGAGCCCATGGCGATCATCGCCTGGGTGATGTGATAGCCGGCCCCGAGCGGATCGGCGCCGGGGTCGAGAAAGGTGAAGATCCGCCGGAACTGGTAGTCCTCGATCAGCTGCCAGGGCGTCCCCTGCGACTTCAGGACCAGGGTGATCAGGCCGGTGGCCGCAGCGATCGCGGCGCCGAAGTACCACAGGCTGACGCCGGCGAGAAACATCACCGCGCCGCCACCGGCCAGCAGCAGGATCGCGGTGCCGAGGTCGGGCTGCTCCATGACCAGCGCCACCGGCATCAGGATCAGGAGGAGCGGCAGGATCACCCAGAAAAGCCGCGAGACCTTTTTCGGATCAAGCCAGCTGTAGTAGGCGGCCAGCGCCATCACCAAGGCGATCTTCATCATCTCCGAGGGCTGGATCTGCACCGGTCCGAGGTCGATCCACCGCTGGGCGCCCATGCCGATCTCGCCCATCACGTCGACGGCGACGAGCAGCAGCAGCGAGACACCGTAGGCGAGCGGCGCGACAGTCCGCCAGAAGCGGATGTCGATCATGCCGATGACGATCATCCCGAGGATCCCCACGGCGAAGCGGACCATCTGCGCCTCCGCCCATGGCTGCAGCGAGCCGTCGGCGACCGAGTAGAGCATCAGGAAGCCGGCACAGGCGACCGCGCCGAGCAGCACGACGATCGACCAGTTGATCGCGAGCAGCTTGCCCATCCCGCGCGGCACGCCGCGCCCGCCGGGGGCCTCGAAGACGCTCATGCTTTCATGCCCGGTCCCGTGCCGGCACGCCCGCGTCGGCGGCCGGTGCCTGCATCTTCGCCCGCATCTCCTCGATACCCTTGCGCTGCTCGGCCGGATAGGCTTCGAGCGGCGGCAGCCCGCCGCAGAGGGCATAGAGCAGGATGTCGCGCGCGATCGGCGCCGCCACCGCCGACCCGCCGCCGCCGTGCTCGACGATCTGCGCCACCGCATAGCGCGGCTTGTCGTAGGGCGCGAAGCAGACGAAGAGCGCGTGGTCCCGCCGTCCCCACGGCAGTTGCTCGTTCTTGGTGACGCCCGAGGCCCGCTCCGAGGCGCTGATGATGCGCACCTGGCTGGTGCCGGTCTTGCCGGCCATGGTCATCGTCGGGTCGGTGATGCGCGAGCGAAAGGCAGTGCCCTCGTTCGACACCGCGTACATCCCGTCCCGCACCGCGTGGAGGTGCCGCGGGTCGATCGGCAGCGCCTCCGGGGCTGCAAGCGGCTCCGCCACCCCGCCGACCGAGCGGATCAGCCGCGGCTTGACCGCGGTGCCACTGGCGACGCGCGCGGTCATCACCGCGAGTTGCAGCGGCGAGGCGAGGGTGAAGCCTTGGCCGATGCCGTAGTTGAAGCTGTCGCCGGTGGTCCAGGCCTCGCCGCGCTTGTCCTTCTTCCACTGCGCGTCGGGCATGTTGCCTTCGCTCACTGCGGGCATCGGCAGGTCGTGGCGGACCCCGAGCCCGAGGATGTGGGCCATCGCGCTGATGCGGTCCGGCCCGACACGCCGCCCCATTTCGTAGTAATAGCAGTCGCACGACTGCGACAGGCTGCGTCGCAGGTCGACGCGCCCGTGCCCGCCATGCTTCCAGCAATGGAAGCGCCGGTTGCCGAGGGCGGTGTAGCCGGGGCAGCCGACGCCGTCGCCGGGACTGACCACGCCCGCGTCGAGCGCTGCCAGCGCCATGCAGACCTTGAAGGTCGAGCCCGGCGGATAGGTGCCGGTGACGGTCTTGTTCGACAGCGGCCGGTACTCGTCGGCGAGCAGCCCGTTCCACTCGCCCGAGCGGATACCGAAGACGAAGCTGTTCGGATCGTAGGACGGCGACGAGGCCAGCGCGACGATATCCCCGGTCTGCACATCGATGACCGCCGCCGCGGCGCTCTCGCCCGCCATGCGCTGCATCGCGTAGTTCTGGAGGTTCAGGTCCAGCGTCAGCTCGACGTCCTTGCCCGGCGTGCCGTCGACGCGGCCGAGCTCGCGCATCACCCGGCCCGCGGCGCTGACCTCGATCTTCTGGTTGCCGGCCGCGCCGCGGAGCAGCGGCTCCAGCTTCTGCTCGACCCCGGTCTTGCCGATCTGGAAGCGCGGGATCTGGAGCAGGGGATCGGGGTCCTCGAGCTTGGCGAGATCGCTTTCCGAGACCGGCCCGACGTAGCCGACGACCTGGGCGGTGCTCACACCCGACGGATAGGTCCGGCTGAGGCCGACCTCGGGCACCACCCCCGGCAGCACCGGCGCATTGGCGGAGACGCGGACGATATCGTCCCAGGTCAGGTGCTCGGCGACCACCACCGGCACGAAGGCGCTCCGTCCCATCATCTCGCGGAGCGCCCGCTCGCGGAGATCGGGCGGCAGCGGGATGATCTCGGCCAGCCGTTCGAGCACCGCTTCGGGTTCCCCCGCCTGCTCGCGGACCATGATCACGCGGTAGTTCTGGCGGTTCCCCGCCATTACCAGCCCGTTGCGGTCGGTGATGATCCCGCGCGCCGGCGGGATCAGGCGGATGTTGATGCGGTTTTCCTCGGCGAGCAGCCGATAGCGATCGTTCTGGAGGATCTGCAGGTCGCGCATGCGCCACGACAGCGCCCCGACCACCCCGGCCTGGATGCCAAGGAGCATGAGGCCGCGCCGGGTGATCCGCGGTGCCGGCTCGTCGTGGGGGTGCCTCATGTCGGCCGCCGCGCGTGGTGGCCGCCATCGCTGAGCTTCGGCGCCCGGAGGCCGAGGCACCAGGTCAGGCCGAGGACGACGAAGGGGTAGGCGACGGCGGTGGCGAGCAGGTAGCGCAGCGATGCCGCGAGGCCGGGAGGTGCTGCGAAGACGATGGTCAGCGCCAGATGCATGGCCGCGAGCAGCGCCGCGAATCCTGCGGCGGCGACCAGCCATTCGAGCGGGAAAGGGGCGCTCCAGAAGAGCACCGCCCGGCCGCGAAACACTTCGGAGACCAAGAGCAGCCCGAGCGCCCCGAGCCCGAGCGGCCGCGCCAGCATCACGTCCGCGAACAGGCCGAGCAGCAGCACAGCCCAGAACGGCAACCGCGCCGGCCGCCGGATCACCCAGGCGATGGTCAGGCAATAGGCGAGGTCGGGCGGCGTCAGCCCGCCACCCGGGCCGAGCGGCACCAGTGCCGCGATCACCCCCGCCATGCCGAGCACCAGATAAAGCGCCGTCTCGACGAGGGCGGGCAGGGTCCGCGGTGCGCTCATTCCGGCACCGCCGCTGCCTGCGCCGCCGCCTCGGGCAGAAGCGGCCCGATCAGCCCGCCCGGCCCCTCGACCGCCTCGGCCGGCAGCGGTCGGACGACGCGCACGAAGTCGAGCAGGCGATAGTCCGCGGCGAGACGGACACGGGCCCGCCCGTCGGCGCCGGTAAAGACCTGGCCCACCAGAATGTCCGGCGGATAGAGCCCGCCGTCGCCGGAACTCACCACCCGGTCGCCGGGCCGGAGCTGGTCGCCCTGGTCGACGAAATCGAGGGCAGGGGCGGGGCCATTGTCGCCGGTGACCAGCGCCCGCTGGCCCGACGGCCGGATGACGACCGGAACCCGGCTCGACGCGTCGGTCAGAAACATGATCCGCGACGACCGCTCCGCCACGCCGGCGATCCGTCCGACGAGGCCGAGGCCATCGAGCACCGCCGATCCGTCGGCAACCCCGTCGATGCCGCCGACATTGACGATCGCCGAACGCTGGAAGGGACTGCCGGCGTCGGCCATCACCTCGGCGGTGACGAAGGTCATCCGCGGATTGAGCCGCACCTTGTTGAGCGCCAGCAACCGCGCGTTCTTCTGCTCCAGCTGCAGCGCCGCCTCGCGCCAGCCCTGCATCCGCTGCAGCTCGCGTCGCAGTTCGGCGTTCTGGGCATAGACCCGGCTGTAGGCGCGCAGGTCGGCGAGCATCCGGGCGGTCGAGGCAGCCGGCTTGACCGTCCAGCCGAGGCTCGGCACGAAGCGGTCGACGAGGCTCATGCGGAACTGCTCGACGCGTTCGTTGTCGACCCGCCACAGCAGGAAGAGCGCGACCAGCAGCAGCGTGACCACGCCGATCAGGACGCGCCGGATGCCGCGGAGATAGTGGGGAGCTGACTCGTTGCGCGCCACGCCGATTCAATGCCTCTGGCGGGCGCCACCAGCGGGCCCGTCCCCGACGGGTCTTGCGCCCGTCTCAGTTCCCGAAGTCTATCACATGCGCCAGTTGCAATTCAAACTCCAAGGACTTGCCGGTCCCGAGCGCCACGCAGTTGAGCGAGTCCTCGGCGACGGTGATCGCCAGCCCGGTCTGCTCGCGAAGCGCGAGATCGAGGTCCCCGAGCAGCGCGCCGCCGCCGGTCAGCATCACGCCGCGATCGACGATGTCGGCGGCGAGATCGGGCGGGGTCTGCTCGAGGGCGGTCATCACAGCCTCGACGATCGTCTGCACGGTTTCGGCAAGCGCCTCGGCGATCTGGGCCTGGTTGACCTCCATCTCCTTCGGCACGCCGTTGAGCAGGTCGCGCCCGCGCACGTCGAGGCGCTTGCCGCGGCCGTCGTCGGGCATCCGCGCCGTGCCGATCTGGGTCTTGACCTTCTCCGCCGTCGACTCGCCGATCAGGAGATTATGATGGCGCCGCAGATAGTTGATGATCGCTTCGTCCATGCGGTCTCCGCCGACGCGGACGCTGCGGGCGTAGACGACATCGCCGAGCGAGAGGACGGCAACTTCGGTGGTGCCGCCGCCGATGTCGACGATCATCGAGCCAGTCGGATCGGCGATCGGCATGCCGGCGCCAATGGCGGCGGCCACCGGCTCCGAGATCAGCCCGGCCTTGCGCGCCCCGGCGGCGAGCACGCTGTCCCGGATCGCCCGCCGCTCGACCGAAGTGGCGCCGTAGGGCACGCAGACCAGCACCTTGGGCTTGCCCCATCCGCCGCGGCGGTGGACCTTGCGCATGAAGTGCTTGATCATCTCCTCGGCGACCTCGAAGTCGGCGATGACCCCGTCGCGCAGCGGCCGGATGGCCTGGATCGATTCGGGTGTCCGTCCGAGCATCAGCTTGGCTTCTTCGCCGACGGCGAGGACGCGCTTCTTGCCGTCCTTTATCGAATAAGCGACGACCGAGGGCTCGTTCAGGACGATACCCTTGCCCTTGACGTAGATCAGGGTGTTGGCGGTTCCGAGGTCGATCGCCATGTCAGACGAAAAAAGCCCACTCAATGCACCAAACATCTCTTCTGCCCTTCAACTCGGGTTTGTCGTTGTGTCTGGAGATCGCGCCCGCTCGCCCGATCCTTATATTCTGCCGTCCTGATTGCGGTAAAGTCCCCGCAGCACATCCTTCAGGGACAGTAGAACTTATACAACACAACCGGAAGATGTAAAATCATCTGCTCTGCCGGATTAGCCACCCCGTCCGCAGGGCAAGGCGTCCGCAGCCGCCCCGCGCTTGACGCCCGGCAGCGGCAGGACACATGTCGGACCCCGCGACGATCCTCTCACCGAAAGGCCGACACCATGAGCCGCGACGCGATGGACTTTCTGCTGACCCGCCGGTCGCGGCCGGCCAAGCTTCTCCGGGCCCCCGGCCCGGACCGGACGGCACTCGAGGAAATGCTCACCGCCGCGGCGCGGGTTCCCGACCACGGCAAGCTCGAGCCCTGGCGCTTCGT
The DNA here is from genome assembly GCA_963798235.1 of uncultured Alphaproteobacteria bacterium. Classification (GTDB taxonomy): domain Bacteria; phylum Pseudomonadota; class Alphaproteobacteria; order Rhodobacterales; family Rhodobacteraceae; genus Amaricoccus. Next base: position 380,892 of record CAWCSN010000003.1, read on the forward strand.
GGTGATAGAGGGGGCCGGCAAAGCGCGCCTGATCGCAGCGATCCGGGCACGGGCGAGCGAGGCCGGGCAGGACGGCGACAAGGGCGCCTCGGCCTTCGAGCAGGCGCCGGTCGTCGTCGCGGTGGTCTCCTCTCCCAAGGCCAGCGACAAGATTCCCGCGATCGAGCAGACGCTCTCCGGAGGCGCGGTGGCGCTCGGCCTCGTCAACGCCGCGCTCGCCGGCGGGTGGGGGGCGAGCTGGATGACCGGCTGGACCGCCTACGACCGGCCGCTGCTCGAAGGCACGCTCGGCCTCGCGCCGGCAGAGTCGGTCGTCGGCTACGTCTACCTCGGGGCCTGCGACGCCGCGCTGCCCGACAGGCCGCGGCCCGACGTCGCCGCGCTGACCACCTGGCTCGCCGCGTGACACTTCTCGCCGACATCGGCCGGGCACTGGCGCAAGCCGGGGACCGGCGCTTCCTGTCGGTACTGCTGTGGTCGCTGGTCCTGACCCTCGTCGCCCTCGGCCTCGCCGCCTGGCTGTTCGTCGCGGGAGTCGGGTGGCTGCTGCCCCAAGACGTGACCCTGCCATGGATCGGGCAGGTCGGCTTTCTCGACGACGTGGCTTTCTGGGCGGCGATCGGTGGCGTCCTGGTCCTGTCGGTCTTCCTGATGGTGCCGGTTGCCGCCGCAGTCGTCGGCTTCTTCCTCGAAGGCATCGCCGAGGCCGTGGAGGAACGGCACTATCCCGGCCTTCCCCCGGCGCGCACGATCGGGCTGGCGACGCAGGTCGGCGACGCGATGCGCTTCTTCGTGCTGGTGGTGGTGTTCAACCTGCTGGCGCTGGTCATCTACCTGGCCGTGGCGCCGCTGGCGCCCTTCATCTTCTGGATCGTCAACGGCTTCCTGCTCGGACGCGAGTACTTCCAGCTCGTGGCGCTCCGCCGCGTCGACCGGGCGGAGGCCAAGGCGCTGCGCCAGCGCCACTTCGGCCAGATCTGGCTGACCGGCACGGCGATGGCGATCCCGCTCAGCGTGCCGGTCCTCAACCTCTTCGTGCCGATCATCGGGGTCGCCGTCTTCACCCACCAGTTCCACCGGCTGGTGAAGGACGCGCCTTACGTCGCTTGAATCCCAGGGAATGACGCCCGCGCAGGCGTCAGCCCATGCGATGCCAGAAGTCGATGTCGCGGACCGTGACGCCGCCCCACATGATGAAGGCGCAGAGCGGCAGCCACAGCGCCAGCGTCACCACCGTCACCCAGATCATCTTGCGGCCGATCATCGGGTTCTCCGGCGCCGAGGACGGCGTGCCGGGCGCGACCTCGCCGGCCTCCTCCTGGGTGCGGATGCCGATCGGCAGGGCGACCAGCAGCGAGACGAACCAGATCACCGCGAAAAGGACGATGGCGCCGGTGATGGTCATGCCTGCTCCAGCTCGACGAGGGTTCCGTTGAAGTCCTTGGGATGGAGGAACAGCACCGGCTTGCCGTGTGCGCCGGTCTTGGGCTCACCGTCGCCGAGGACGCGGGCGCCGGCAACCTTGAGCCGGTCGCGCGCTGCGAGGATGTCGTCGACCTCGAAGCAGACGTGATGGATGCCGCCTGACGGATTCTTGGCCAGGAAAGCCGCGATCGGCGACGCCGCGCCCAGCGGATGAAGCAACTCGATCTTGGTGTTGGGCAAATCGATGAAGACGACGGTGACGCCGTGGTCGGGCTCGTCCTGCGGGGCGCCGACGCTGGCGCCGAGGGTGTCGCGGTACTGGGCCACAGCGGCGTCGAGATCCGGCACCGCAATGGCGACGTGGTTGAGGCGACCGATCATCCGCGTTTCCCCGCTCGTCGAGACAAGCGCCTGATTAGGAGCAATCCGCCGGCCCGGCAAGGCCGCGGCGCCGCAGCGGCCGCGAGCGGGGCTTTACGTCGCGCTTCCACGAAAGGATGGCACGCGTTATACTCGCCTCACGAAACCGGCACCGAGACCGGCGACGAAACTGGCCTTGGGGGAGAGGCACGGCATGGGTCGAATGGCACTGGCGGCTGTCGCTGTCGCCGTTGTGGTCGTCGCCTCCGGGCCGGCCGCGGCGCTCGATGTCTGCGTCGAAGGCGCCTACCCGCCGTTTTCCGAGGTCAGCGCCGACGGAACCCTCGTCGGCTTCGACATCGACTTCGCCGAGGAACTCTGCAAGCGCATCGGCGAGAGCTGCAATCTGGTGCAGGAAAGCTGGGGCCTGATGATCCCGTCGCTGATCGCCGACACGTGCGACGCCATCGTCGCCTCGATGTCCGACACGCCGGACCGGCGCCGGCTGATCGACTTCACCGTGCCCTACTACAAGGCGCCGATCCGCTTCGTCGGGCTCGCGAGCGTCGCCCTCGACGATACGCCCGAGGGGCTTGCCGGAAAGATGGTCGGGGTGCAGCGCGGAACGATCAACCAGACCTTCATGCAGGCCCATTACCCCGCTGCGACCCTGCGGCTCTACGGCAACCAGGAGCACGTCCTGCTCGACCTCAGCATCGGCCGGCTCGACGCTGTGGCGGGCGAGGCGGTGCAGCTCGAGGCGGGCTTCCTCGAGACGCCGGCCGGGCAGGGCTTCGCCTTCTTCGGCAGCCCGCACTACGACGCCGCCATCCAGGGTGCCGGCGTGGCGATCGGCGTGCGCAAGAATGACGACGCCCTGCGCGAAAAGCTGGACGCGGCGATCGCGGCGACGCGCAGCGACGGCACCTACGACGCCATCGCGAAACGGTACTTCGACTTCGACATATACGGGAGCTGATGGCGTCCCGACGCTGATCGTTATCGCGCCGGTGCTTGACGCCGAACGCGGCAGGCGCAAGGCTGCGCCCAGAAAAACGACAGGGAAGCTCACAAAATGATCCGCACGCTCAGCGTCGCGGCCGCGCTCTTCGGCGCTGCCTTCGCCGGTCCGGCCCTCGCGCTCAACCTTTGCGTCGAGGGCGCCTATCCGCCGTTCTCCGAGACCGCCACCGACGGCTCGATCGTCGGCTTCGACATCGACATCGGCCAGGCGCTCTGCGCCCAGATCGGCGAGACATGCACGCTGGTGAAGGTCGACTGGGACGGGATCATCCCGGCCCTGCTGGAGAAGAAGTGCGACGCGATTGTCGCCTCAATGTCGATCACCCCCGAGCGCCAGGAGGTCATCGACTTTACCAAGAAATACTACCAGACCCCGGCGCGCTTCGTCGCGGCCAAGAACACCGACCTGACCTTTACCCCCGAGGGGCTGGCCGGCAAGGTCGTCGGGGTGCAGCGCGGCACCATCCACGAGGCCTTCATGCAGGGTGAGTTCCCGGAGACGACGCTGCAGCCCTACGGCACGCAGGACGAGATGGTGCTCGACCTGACCTCGGGGCGGCTGGACGCGGTGATGGCCGACAGCGTCGCGCTCGACCTCGGCTTCCTCAAGACGCCGGGAGGGGCGGACTACGCCTTCTTCGGCGATTCCTATTCGATTCCCAAGTACCATGGCGACGGGGCGGGCATCGGCGTGCGCAAGGAGGACACCGAACTCCGCGACAAGCTCTCGGCGGCGATCGAAGCGATCCGGGCCGACGGCGAGTACGAGACGATCGAGAAGAAGTACTTCGACTTCGACGTCTACGGCGGCTGAGCGGAGCGAGCGCCGGCGGTCGCCGGATGGAGCACCTGATCGCCTACCTGCCGCTGCTAGGGCGCGGCCTGACGGTGACGATCGCGCTCGCGGTGCTCTCGCTTGTGCTCTCGACGGTGCTCGGGGCGCTTGCCGCCGCCGGGCGGCTGAGCGAGTCGGCGGTGGCGCGGGGGGCGGTCTTTTTCTACACGACCATCGTCCGCGGCGTGCCCGACCTCGTGATGCTGCTTCTCGTCTACTTCGGGGGGCAGCGGCTGGTGAATGTCGCCGCCGGAGCCTTTGGGGCAGGGCCGATCGACCTCTCGCCCTTCACTGCGGGGGTGGGGGCGATCGGCTTCATCTACGGCGCCTACCTCGCGGAGACCTTCCGCGGCGCCTTCCTCGCAATCCCGCGCGGGCAGATCGAGGCGGCCGCCGCGCTCGGCCTGCGGCGCTGGCCGCTGTTCCTCAAGGTGCTGCTGCCGCAGCTCGTCCGCGCGGCGCTGCCGGGCTACGGCAACACCTGGCAGGTGCTCGTCAAGTCGACGGCGGTCGTCTCGGTGATCGGGCTGCAGGATCTCGTCGGCTTTGCCAACGACGCAGGCAAGACCACGCGGGAACCTTTCATCTTCTTCGTCGCGGTGCTCGGCGGCTATCTCTTCATAACCTGGGCCTCGACGCGCCTCCTTGCGATCCTCGAGCGACGGGCGGACCGGGGCTTCGCCGATGCGCGTTGACCTCGTCCTGGACAACTGGCAGCTCTTCGCGCACGGCGTCTGGATCACGGCGCAACTCACCGCCCTGGCGCTCCTGATCGGCTTCGCGATCGCCCTGCCGGCGGGGCTGGCGCGGGCACGGGGAAGCCGCTTCTGGGAGCCGGTCCTCGGGGCGTACGTCTATCTCTTCCGCGGCACGCCGCTCCTCGTGCAGACTTTCCTCATCTACTATGGCCTCGCGCAGTTCGACTGGATCCGCGCGAGCTGGGCGTGGAGCTTTCTGCGCGATCCCTGGTGGTGCGCGATCATCGCCTTTTCTCTGAACTCCGGGGCCTATGGCACTGAGATCGTTCGCGGCGCGGTCCTGACCACCCCGAGGGGGATCCCCGAGGCGGCGGCAGCGCTCGGGTTGTCGCCGCGGCAGTCGACGTGGCTCGTGGTGATCCCGACAGCGCTGCGCCGGGCGCTGCCGCAGTACGGCAACGAGGTGGTTTTCATGCTGCACGGATCGGCGGTGGCGAGCGTCATCACGCTCAAGGACATCCTCGGGGCCGGGCGGACGCTCAACGCCAAGTACTACCTCGCCTACGAGGGCTTCCTGACCGCGGCGGTGCTCTACATGGCGATCACCTTCATGCTGGTCTGGCTGTTCCGGCGGCTCGAGCGCCGTTATCTCGGCTACCTGACGCTCCGCTAGCGGCCGTGACACGCGCTTGCCTTGCGGCCAGCGATGTGCGACAGAAGGCGGGTATGCGCCCCGGAGTGGCAAGTGTCTGATTTGTCTGCGAACTTGCTGTCGGGAGTGGTTGTTTGAACATCATCGTCGACACCGACGCCCTCGCTCGCTACTGCGCGGAAGCCGCGGCCTATCCCTACGTCACCGTCGATACCGAGTTCCTCCGCGAGCGGACCTACTACGCCCAGCTCTGCCTCGTGCAGGTCGCGCGGCCGGGGAAGGGCGACGAAGGCGCGGTCCTCGTCGATACGCTCTCCGAGCGGCTGTCGCTCGAGCCGCTCTACGAGCTCTTCCGCAACCGCAACGTCACCAAGGTCTTTCACGCCGCGCGTCAGGATCTCGAGATCTTCGAAACCACCGACCACGTGCTGCCGGCGCCGTTCTTCGATACCCAGGTCGCGGCGATGGTCTGCGGCTACGGCGATCAGGTCGGCTACGAGACGCTGGTCCGCCAGATCGCCCGCGCCTCGATCGACAAGTCGTCCCGCTTCACCGACTGGAGCCGGCGGCCGCTGAGCGCGGCGCAGACCGCCTATGCCCTCGCCGACGTCACCCACCTTCGCCGCATCTACGAGGTGCTGTCCCGGCAGCTCGAGGAGACTGGCCGCGCCGCCTGGGTCGAGGAGGAGGTCGCGGTGCTGACCGATCCCGCCACCTACCGCACGGAACCGGCCGAAGCCTGGACGCGGATCAAGACCCGCTCGACGGCGCCGCGCTTCCTCGCGGCGCTGAAGGAACTCGCACGCTTCCGCGAGACCGCCGCGCAGGGCCGAAACGTACCGCGCGCCCGCATCCTCAAGGACGACGCGCTGCTCGAGCTCGCCGCCAACCGGCCGCACGATCTCGAGGAACTCGGCAAGTCGCGCCTGCTCCTGCGCGAGGCCCGGCGCGGCGACATCGCCGAGGGCATCCTCGCGGCGATCGCCGCCGCCGACGCGACCCCCGCCGCGGACATCCCGCGCGTCGCCGAGCAGCCCCAGCGCCGGCCGGGCTCCGAGGCCCTCGCCGACCTCCTGCGTGTGCTCCTCAAGGCCCGGTCCGACTCCGAGGGAGTCGCCCAGCGGCTGATCGCCTCGAGCGCCGAGCTGGACGCGCTCGCCGCCGGCGAGCCGGTGGCTGCCGTGCAGGGCTGGCGCCACGAGGTCTTCGGCCGCGACGCCCAGCGCCTGATCCGCGGCGAGATCGCGCTCTCGGCGCAGGGCGGTGCGGTGCGGGTGATTCCGATCGAATCCGGCGACGACGCAACCCTCCCCGACGCCTGAGCCGGCTCAGGGAAAGAGCGCGAGCGGCGTCCGGTCGCCGGCGGCGAAGCGGCGGAGCACGGCCGGATAGAGCCTGTGCTCGACCGGCAGCAGGCGCGCGGCAAGGCTGTCGGGCGTGTCGCCGGGCAGCACCGGGATCACCGCCTGGCCGAGGATCGGGCCGGCGTCGAGTTCGGGCGTGACTTCGTGCACGGTGCAGCCGTGGATTGCCATGCCGGCGGCGAGCGCCCGCGCGTGGGTGTCAAGGCCGGGGAAGAGCGGCAGGATCGAAGGATGGACGTTGAGCATCCGCCCCGACCAGGCGGCGATGAAGCCGGGGGTGAGAACGCGCATGAAACCGGCGAGGCAGATCAGCTCTGCGCCACTCCCTTCGAGCGGGCCGGCGAGGGCTGCCTCGAAGCCGGCGCGGTCGCCGCGAAAAGGACGGTGATCGACGGTGGCAGTCGGAATGCCGAGTTCAGCGGCGCGCTGGAGGCCGGCGGCGCCGGGGCGGTTGGAGAGGACGAGGCAGGGTCGCGCCGGGTGGCCCGGGTCGGCCATGTCCCGGGCGAGCGCGAGCATGTTCGAGCCGCCCCCGGAAATCAGCATCGCGACGCGGCGGCGGCTCACCGGGCGGCTCGTGGCGCGCGGGGCCGGATCCGCGTCGTCGGCCTCACAAATCGCCCGTGTAGTGCACGCCGGCCCCGGGCGTGATGCGACCGAGGGCATGGACGGTCTCGCCCGCGGCCGTCAGGTCGGCCGCGAGTTCCGCGGCCCGGTCGGGGGCGACCACGAGGATGAGGCCGATGCCGCAGTTGAAGGTCTTGAGCATCTCGGCGTCAGCGATCCCGGCGCGCTTGCGAAGCCAGGCGAAGACCGGCGGCAGCGTCCAGGCATCGAGGTCGATCGCGGCGCCGAGGCCATCCGGCAGAACCCGCGGCAGGTTCTCGGTGAGCCCGCCCCCGGTGATGTGGGCGAGGGCGTGGACACCCCCCGTGCGCACCGCGGCGAGGGCGGAGCGCACGTAGATCCGCGTCGGGACGAGGAGCGCCGCGCCGAGGGCGCCGTCGGCGAAGGGGCAGGGATCGTCCCAGCCGAGGCCGGCGAGCTCGACGACGCGGCGAACGAGACTGTAGCCGTTGGAGTGGACGCCGCTCGACGCGAGGCCGAGCAGCAGGTCGCCCTCCGCGACGCCGCGGGGCAGGGCGGTGCCACGCTCCATCGCCCCGACCGCGAAGCCGGCGAGGTCGAAGTCGCCGCTGTGGTACATCCCCGGCATCTCGGCCGTCTCGCCGCCGACGAGGGCGGCACCGGCCTCGGCACAACCGGCGGCGATGCCCTCGATCACCGTGGCCGCCTCCGCGACCTCGAGCTTGCCCGTGGCGAAGTAGTCGAGGAAGAACAGGGGCTCGGCACCCTGGCAGACCAGATCGTTGACGCACATCGCGACGAGGTCGATCCCGACCGTCGCGAGAGCGCCCGTGTCGATGGCGAGGCGGAGCTTGGTGCCGACGCCGTCGGTCGCGGCAACGAGCACCGGATCGGCGTAGCCCGCGGCCTTGAGGTCGAAGAGCGCCCCGAAGCCGCCGAGGCCGTCGACGACGCCGGGACGCCTGGTAGCCGCTGCCGCCGGCTTGATCCGCTCCACCAGCGCGTTGCCGGCGTCGATATCGACCCCGGCCGCGGCATAGGTGAGCCCATTGCGCCGCTCGCTCAAACCTCGTCCTCCATCTCGCCCGGCGCCCCCTCTAGCGCATGTCGCCGGGCAAGGGAACCGGCCCGATGGCCGGCCGACCGCCGACACCGGGACCGACTCCGGGCCGATCCTTGACGCCTCGCCGCGCGGCGCATAGCAGGGAGGCGGCGGGCCTGTAGCTCAACGGTTAGAGCAGAGCGCTCATAACGCTTTGGTTGGGGGTTCAAATCCCTCCGGGCCTACCACGCAGTCGCGCGCATTTGGCAGCTCTGGGGCCAGTTTAGATGAAGTGGCGAAATATCAAAGGCTTAGGCGCGACAGCTACCTAATTGCGCGATGATTTCGCGCTCCAGAGCCGGACATTTCGAGCGGAAGCCGGGCCAAGGGACTTTTCTGCTCTGCTGCTCACCAAACTAATTGTCGCTGTCGGCAAATGAGCAGCGGAGGCCAGTGCGGACTCGTCGGCGAAAGCGCAGAGCGGTTCAGGCGAGGGTCGCGCGCTGGTCGTTCCAGAGCGGCGGCAAGTCGGCGCGCTTGAGGCGCTCGGGGGTCAGCTCGACCGATTGAGTGCCGTTCAGAATAGCCTCGACGAGATCCGGGGCCAGAAAGGCGAGCTGCAGCGACCGCGAGACATCACCGACATCCACGCCCTCGCGATGGGCGATGTCGCTGATGGTGAGGGCACGGGCTGGGTCAAGATAGGCGGCGAGTCGACGGCGCGCCTCGACGATGGCGCGGACGAGCAGCGGATCAGGCGCGGGGGCCGGCGCTGCCGCACCGCCGAGCACGATGCGCAACTCCGGCCCGCGCCGCTGCAGCCGCAGCGGTGCGGCAACGCTGAAGGCCGGAAGCTCTGAAGCTGCGAGATCGGCGAACGCGTCGCCGTCGGCTTCGCCGATCTCGGCAAAGCTTACCTCTGCCCTGAGCTCGGTCTCGCTCAGCGCGACGCGGGTGATCAGCCGACGCAGGGCATCGCGACCGGCCGCCGAAGCGGGCGCCTCGAGCAACTCGGCCAACTTCGACGTGCTTGCGATGATCGCGGCTGAGGGGTGCACGCCGGCTTTGCCAGCGCCCAGAAGCTGCGCCTGGAACTCGGGGTCACGCAGCTTTGCGGCGACGGCGCGTGCAACCGCCGTTTCAAGTTCCGCCGCCGGGATGCGCCAGCCGCGCGCCCCATGGGCGACGCCGTCGTCAATGAGGGCCTCGCTGACATAGTAGCGGTAGCGTCGGCCCTTCTTGTTGGCGTGGCTCGGCCGCATCTTTTGCCCGTCCGGATCGGAGAGTCGCCCTGCGAGCGGACTCGCCTCTCGGGCACGCTGATCGGTCGATCGCCTGCGACGGTGGGCTGCGAGGCGCTGCTGAACCTCGTCCCAGAGGTCCGCCTCGACGATCGCAGGGTGCAGCCCGGGATGCACCCGGTCTCCGTGCCGGATGCGGCCGATGAACAGCGGGTTGCTCAGCATCGCGTAGAGCTTGCCACGGGAGAAGGCGGCGCCGCCACTCACGCGGCCGCTGCGATGCCGTCGCTCTGGCGTCCGGATGCCGCCAGCGTTCAGTTCGGCGCGGACCGCATTTACCGAGCCGAGCGCCAGGTAGCGCTCGAAGATCCGCTGCACCAGCGCGGCTTCCTCCGGCACCGGGCACGAGGCTGCGCCCCTCGGCGCGGTAGCCGATCGGAACGATCCCGCCCATCCACATGCCCTTGGCCTTGGAGGCGGCGATCTTGTCGCGGATGCGCTCGGCGGTGACCTCGCGCTCGAACTGGGCGAAGGAGAGGAGCACGTTCAGCGTCAATCGACCCATCGAGGTCGTGGTATTGAACGCCTGGGTGATCGAGACGAAGGAGACCCCGGCGGCGTCGAAGATCGCGACGATCCGGGCGAAGTCGGTGAGGGAGCGGGTGAGGCGGTCGACCTTGTAGACGATCACCACATCGATCTTGCCGGCCTCGACGTCGGCGAGCAGCCGCGAGAGGGCAGGGCGCTCCAACGACCCGCCGGAATAGCCGCCGTCATCGTAGCGATCCGCGAGCGCGCTCCAGCCCTCGTGCTTCTGGCTGAGGACATAGGCGGCGCAGGCCTCGCGCTGGGCATCAAGCGAGTTGAAGTCCTGCTCGAGGCCCTCCTCGGTGGACTTGCGCGTGTAGATCGCGCAGCGGATCGTCTTTCGCTCCGTCCGCGCGCCCGCTCATGCTGCGTCTCCCGTCCCGCAGGCCGAAGAAGGCCGGACCGTTGCGAGGACAGCCGGTGATCGCGCGGGCGATGGCGGACAGCGATTTCCAGCTTTGGCCGCGCCAGAGATAACCGGTCTCGGTCGACCTGCACCTCGTGGCGCTCGCCCTTCCAGACCCGGATGAGCCGGGTGCCTGGCATCAGCCGTGGGATGGCGACGCGAGCCGACGCGGCACCATCGACCGCGCCACCGCGGAGGTGGCCGGCCTCGAGCGCGGCAAGCCGTCGCTCCAGCGGCTTGGAAAGGCCGCCGTGGACCGCGGCCTGCCACTTCCAGGCGATGCCGAGCACCAGAAGCCGACGCCGGGCACCCTTCGGCGGCGACGCACCCCAAGCCTCCGACCAGGCTTGGCGCAGCTCGGCGATTGGCAACTCGGCCACGGCGTTGATCCGCTCCGGAGCCGGGAAGTCAGGCGGCGCGGGTACCGCGCCGCCGTGGCCATTGATCCTCCGCATCAATCCGCCGGAACCAGATGATAGGCCCTGCGCGCGCCGGTGTCGGCGAGGCGGACGTCATAGCCGCGCTGACGGAGCCGGGTGAGGGCGGCGCGGGTGGTATGCGGCAGCCACCCCGAGGCAGCGGTCAGGTCGCCAAGCGTCGCGCCCTCGGGACGCGCCACAGCCTCGAGCAGGACGCCGAGCTTGCCGCCGGGGCGCTGCGATCCCTCGGGATGCGTCTGGTTCTCCGGTCGACGCGGTCACCAAGACATCCCGCGCCGGTTCCGCCGTCTCGACCCCGATCGCAGCAAGACCGGATGGCGTGACGACCAGTCGATTGCTGGCCCACTTCGACCCCTTCGCCTCCTCGGCAATGAGGCCGCGGGTGACCAGCGCCCGGAGCGTGCGGTCGAGCGCCGCGCCCTTCAGCCTGATCGTGTCGGGCGGAGGCAGGACACTGAAGTCCCGGCGCGCAGCAGCGGCGGAAAGCAGGACGGCCTGGGTATCGGAGAGCTTGGGCATGATCTCGGTCCTTTGTCCGAGGCCGCACGGAATGCGCGGCCTTGCACTGACCGAAGGCCCGCAACCAAGGGGTCGGGCGGGCCCGCCGGCGCGGAATCTGCGTCGCCGGCAAGGGACAGTGACGCTCTGCGTCGGTCGGAAGTCCAGGTGTATCGGCGCGACGCCAGGTTCACGGAGGCTCTATCTCAAGCGCCCCAATCTCTGGCAGAGTGGCAAGGCCCGAAAAACAGGAGCATCTCATGCTCGTCCCGTTGCGTCTTCTTGCCATCTCAACCATCGGCGTGACCGTCGCCTCCAACAGCGTCGCCGCGGACACCGCCGGGCCAGTCAAGATCGACGGCGGCCGCGCGCTGTACGTCGAGTGCCGGGGCGAAGGGACTCCTCCCGTCGTCATCGTCGCCGGGGCCAAGGCATCTGCGGAGGACTGGACCGAGGGAGTCCCCGGCAAGCCCAATGTCTTCGAGGCGATCGCAGGCTTCACGCGGGTCTGTGCCTACGATCGTCCAGGAACGCCGGTCGGAGGCGAGCCGCGGAGCCGCAGTGATGCGGTGCCGCAGCCGCGCACCGCGGCCATCGCTGCCGCTGAACTTGAGGCGCTGATTGGGGCGGCGGGAATCCCCACGCCGGTGGTGCTGGTGGCGCATTCCTACGGTGGTGTTATTGCCCGGCTCTTCGCACGAACCTACCCCGACAACGTTGCCGGGATGGTCCTCGTAGACGCGCTTTCCGAAGGCCTGCGTGCCGCCGAGAGTCCCGAAGAGTGGGTAACTCAGCTAAGCCTTCTCTCCGGCGACATGACCGAGACCCTCAAGCTCTACCCCGAGATCGAGCAGTTCTCCTTCGACGAGAGCTTCGACGAGCTGCTGGCTGCTCCTCCTCTGAGGCCGATGCCGCTCGCCGTCCTCAGCGCCGATCACCCGTGGGGGCCGCTCGTACCCGGCTTCATCGCCGACGGCACGCTGCCACCCGATACGCCGCCGGACGCCGGATACGTCACCGACCGGGCCGCGAAAGTGTCGCAGGCCCAGCTTGCTTCCGCCGTTCCGGGTGCACGCCACCTCACCGATACCGACAGCGGCCATGAGATCCACAAAGACCAGCCGCAACTGGTGATCGACCAAGTTCGCGATGTGGTCGAGGCCGTCCGCGCCGGCCGGACCGAGCTCGAGCCCTGATGACGCAAGGCAGTGCGATGCCCGACGGCGTACGCGGCAATCGCCCCACGCCCTCGACTGCAGCCATGATCGCCCGACGAGCGTCTTGACTGCTTGAACTGATAACTGTCACCGTTCATGGGGTCAGGATGTGGACGTGGTGGGTAAGCCGGTCGAGCAGCGCGCCTGTGAGCCGTTCCGATCGACGCTCGGCAGGTTAGATCTTTCCGGTGGACCTTGCGGCCTCGTTCTAGGCAAGGATGATGGTGCCCGAGCCGGGTCAGGGAGAGCCGGACGATGACCGAAGCGACCGATCTGCGGCTCTTGCTTCTCGATCCCCGCGACAACGTGCTGGTGGTCCGCGGACAAGATCCGCGCCGGCGAGCCGGTGGTCATTGACGGCGTGAACCGCCCGGCCCCGCGGGACCTGCCGCTCGGCCACAAGCTGGCGCGGCGCGCCATCGCCGCCGGCGAGAAGGTGGTCAAGTACGGTGCGCCGATCGGGTCGGCAACTGCACCGATCGCCGCCGGCGAGCATGTCCACATCCACAATCTGGCGAGCGACTACACGCCGACCTACACGCTCGACGCCGCCAGGGTCGAGCATGGAGACGCGCCGTGAGCTTGCAGGGCTATCTCCGCAGCGACGGCCGCAAGGGCATCCGCAACACCGTGGTGGTCGGCCTATCTCGTCGAGTGCGCCCATCACGTCGCACGCGAGATCGCGATCCCGTTCCGCGAGCAGCGACGTGCATGTGATCGGCTTCCCCGGCTGCTATCCGAACGCCTACGCCGAGACGATGATGCAGCGGCTCTGCACCCATCCCAACGTCGGCGCGGTGCTGCTGGTGTCGCTCGGCTGCGAGAGTTTCGACAAATATGGCGCTAGCGCACGCGGTCCGCGCCAGCGGCCGGCCGGTGAAGACGCTGGTCATCCAGGAGACCGGCGGCACGCGCAGCTCGATCGCGCGAGGGCCGCGCCTTCGTCGCCGCCGAGCGGGCGGCGCTCGACGCCAGCCGACCGGTGCCGATGGCGGTGCACGAACTGGTCGTCGGCACCGTCTGCGGCGGCTCCGACGGCACCAGCGGCATCACCGGCAACCCGGCGGTCGGGCGCGCCTTCGACCTGCTGGTCGCCGACGGCGCGGCCTGCATCTTCGAGGAGACCGGCGAGCTGATCGGCTGCGAGCACATCATGGCCGACCGCGCGGTCACGCCGGAACTCGGCCGGGAGCTCGAGGCCAGCGTCGCCAAGGCCGCGCGCTACTACGCGACGCTGGGCTACGGCAGCTTCGCCGCCGGCAACGCCGACGGCGGGCTGACCACCATCGAGGAGAAGTCGATGGGCGCCTACGCCAAGTCGGGCGCGTCGCCGATCGCGGGCCTGATCAAGCCCGGCGACATCCCGCCGCGCGGCGGGCTCTATCTGCTCGACGTGGTGCCGGACGGCGAGGTGCGCTTCGGCTTTCCCAACATCAACGACAACGCCGAGATCGTCGAGCTGATCGCCTGCGGCGCCATGCCGTCCTGTTCGTCACCGGCCGCGGCTCGGTGGTCGGCTCGGCGATCTCGCCGGTCATCAAGGTCTGCGCCAATCCCGAGACCTACCGCCGCATGGCCGACGACATGGACGTCGACGCCGGCCGCATCCTCGAAGGCGGCGCGACGCTGGACGAGGTCGGCGCCGAGATCCGCGACCTCGTGCTCGGCCTCGGCCAGGGCCGGCGGACCAAGTCCGAGGAGCTCGGCCACCAGGAATTCATCCTGACCTACAAGAGCTTCGAGCCGATCGGCCCGGCCTGCCTGCCCGCGGCCTGATGCCGAGGCGACTCAGCGACCGGCTGGCGGCCTGCTACACCGGCGTGGTCCACGACGTGATGCGCGCGGCCGGACTGCGCGACTTCGTCTTGCCGCCGGAGCTGCGGCCCATCCTGCCCGAGCAGGCGCTCGCCGGGCCGGCCTTCACCATCGAGGGCGAGGTGGTCGACGGCGCCGACCCGCACGAGACCCTCCTCGCCTGGACCGGCCTCCTGTCGCAGGCGCCGGCCGGCAGCGTCTGGGTCTCGCAGCCGAACGACCGGGTCGTGGCCCACATGGGCGAACTGTCGGCGGAGACGCTCAAGAACAAGGGCGTCCGCGGCTGCGTCGCCGACGGCTTCGTCCGCGACGTCAACTTTCTTCTGGCGATCGGCTTCCAGACCTGGTGCCGCGGCTTCACCCCGCGCGACATCGTCGGCCACTGGCTGCCGCGGGCGACCGAGGTGCCGATTCGCATCGGCGACGTGGTGATCGCGCCGGGCGACTACCTTGTCGGCGACCGCGACGGCCTGATCCGGGTGCCCCGCGCCGACGTGCTGGCGGTGATCGAGGCGCGGAGGCGGCGATGGCGACCGAGAGCCAGGTGCGGAAGGCGATCCTCGCCGGCACCGATCCCCGGGACGCCTACCTCAGGTTCGGGAAGTTCTGACGCGAACGCGCAGCGTGGATTCCCGTCGTCCAGCCGGAACGACGAGACGCGGGCAGCCCGCTTTTCGCAGGGCTGTACTTTTTGACCTTTCCCCTGTGGACAGGCGTTGAACAATGACCCTGGCCGGAATCCGACTAGCCAATTGGCAGACATTCCTTTTTTAGGAGGCTGGCCGGGGTCCGGAGCGGCGCCGATCGGGACCCCACCACGATGCGGATTCGACCAGCAATATGAGTGGTTTGCCACTCCAAGTGGGAGGGTCGCGGTTCGGGTCTGACTCACATTCCGTGCATATTTGCGGGGAAGCTGTCCGCTGGCCATGCGATTTGAGCGCTTTGGTCCAGGGAGACGGTGGCGGGTGGGCAGGAGCGTGTGGAACGGTGGGTTGAACCCGCCGGGATTGATCGTCGAGCGCCAGTCGGTGGTCGATGGCGTGGTGGAGGTTTCTGGTCGTGTTGCTGGGGCGGTCGGGTGCTGCCCGGATTGCGGGACGCCATCATCGTCCTGCCACAGCCGCTATGTGCGGACCCTGTCGGACCTGCCGATCAGCGGTGCAGTGGTGAAGCTGCGCCTGAGCGTCCGCCGGTTCCGATGCAAGCAGCGCTCCTGTCGGCGCAAGACGTTCAGCGAGGCCCTGGCGCCGAGCCTCGGGCGGCGTCACGGTCGGCGGGTCGCGCGCTGCGATGGACTTCTGCACGCCGTCGGTCTGGCGCTCGGCGGGCGACCTGGCTCCCGGTTGATGGCACGACTTGCCGTTCCCTGGTCGAAGGATACGCTGTTGCGGGCCGTTCGTCGCGAGGCTGCCGCTGCCAGCCCGGCTCCCGCGGCGACGGTGATCGGCATCGATGACTTCGCTTGGCGGCGCGGCCACAGGTACGGCAGCATCGTCGTCGATCTGGAACGGCGCACGGTCATCGACATCCTGCCGGATCGGCAGCGCGACACGATCATGGCCTGGCTGAAGGAGAACCGACAGGTTCGGATCATCTGCCGGGACCGTGGCCCGGGCTATGGCGCTGCGGCCGCAGAGGCAGCGCCCCAAGCCAGGCAGGTAGCCGACCGTTGGCATCTTTTCGAGAACGCCTCCGCCGCCTTCCTGTCCGCGGTTCGCTCCGAACTGCCCCGGCTACGCAAGGCGCTCTCGCCCGAAACGCCCGTCGATCCAGTGACTTTGAGCAAGGCTGAGCGGATCCAGTGGGAGTCCGCCTTGACCCGCGAGGCGGTCAACGCCCAGGTTCTGGCATTGGCGGCGCAGGGCATTCCGCTCAAGGCGATGGCGCGCACAGCCGGGCTCTCCCGCCAGACGATCCGCAAGATCGTGCGCGGCCAACGCCATGACATATTCCGGACGCGCCAGAGTTCGCTGGACCCCTGGCTGGTTCGGCTCGAGGCGGAATGGACCGGCGGTTGCCGCGTCGGCGCGGAGCTCTGGCGAAGGCTGCGCGCGTCGGGGTTCGCCGGCTCGCTGCGCGTCGTCGGCGAATGGGCCACCCGTCGTCGCCGCGACGACAGGCTCGGTCAATCCGCCGGACCGGCGCCGAGCGCCAGGACCATCGCCCGCGGCCTGACGGTCGAACGCGACAGCGCGTCGGCCAGGATCGCGCTGGTCAATGCCACCATCGAGACCGCCGTGCCGGAGTTGATCGCCGCGCGCAACCTGATGGACCGCTTCCACGCGATGATGCGATCCAGCGATCGCAGCGCGTCTCGACCCGTGGATCGCATCCGCCAAGGAAGGCAAGCTCGCAAGCTTCGCCGCGGGTGTCGAGGCGGACAAGGACGCCATCGCTGCGGCAATCACCGAACCCTGGTCGAGCGGTCAGGTCGAAGGCAAGATCAACCGGCTCAAGCTCATCAAGCGCCAGATGTTCGGCCGCGCAAACCTCGACCTCCTCAAAGCGCGCCTCATGGCGGCGGCGTGAACGATGATCTGCACGGAATGTGAGTTGACCCGCGGTTCGACGCTTAGTGACATTCCAGGGAGAGAGGCTCGAGCGCAATCTCGCGTTGGCTCGAGCCCTGGGGCCGATGGCAGAACGCTACGGCGTGTCGCGGGGCACGATCGCGCTGGCGTGGTGCCTTGCCTGGCCCGGACTGACCGGCGCGATCGTCGGCGCTCGCTCGCCCGCCCAGATCGACGGCTGGATCGCGGCGGCCATGCTCGATCTCGAGGACTCGGACATGGAGACGCTCGCCTCGACCATCGAAGAAACCGGAGCGGGCGAGGGTCCGGCAACACTCTGAAGCCGGAGGCCATCGTACGTCGGCGCGAAACTACCATCCAGGTCGAGATGGGACTTCCTCGACGGTCTCGGCTCCATCTGAGGGTAGATCGAGCGACAGTGAGATCGGCGAAGATGCCATCCACCCATGGCGTACTTGGGAAATGTATATGCTTGTCTTCATCAGCGCTGCGCTGGCGACTACGCGATCTTCACCGGCACCCACTGCACCGGGCTCTTCACCCGGCTTGGTGCGTTGATTACTGGCGAGACCACGCAGTTATGAAGGTAGGAAGCCTTGCCGCGGCCGCCTCGTCGCTCGGGGCACTCCTGCTAACGGCGGCGCCCGCGCCGGCCGATGACTGCCGCCTCGCCCTTGTGCTCGCGCTAGACGCCTCGGCTTCGATCGATCCGCGCGAGCACCGCTTGCAGCGTGAGGGACTCGCCCGTGCTATTCTCGACGAGGAAGTCTCTCGCCTCTTCCTCGCCGAGCCGCCGGTTGCTGTGCACGCTTTCGAGTGGGCTGGCCCGAGTATACAAGAGCCGCTCACCGCTGGTTGGCTCGTTGCGCGGAGCATGGACGATCTCAAGGGCTTGGCGAGGTCACTATCGAGCCATCCTCGCGCAGGTGGCGAGGAAACGCAGCGCACGACGGCAGTCGGGGCAGCCCTGGTATACGCAGCCTCGGCCCTCGAGACGGCGCCAGCCTGCGAGGCCTGGACCGTCGATGTTTCGGGCGACGGACCGAGCAACACCGGCGTGGCGCCGCAGCAGGTCTATGCGTCGGGGCATCTCGCCCGTGCAACGGTCAATGCGCTCGTCATCGTCGGCGCCGATCTCAGTAGCAATTTCCCCGGTGCGGATGACAAGCTCATAGCGTGGTTCCGGTCGAACGTCCTTCATGGGCAGGGCGCCTTCGTCATCGTCGCTGACGGCTATGACGACTTCGAACGCGCCATGAAGAAAAAGCTTCTGCGCGAACTCGCTACGCCGACAGTAAGCGATGGCCCGAAGACCTTGGACACTGCGTGGGCCACTCGCGGCCTCGGCTCTATGCGTTAATCATAGACCGCCCTGAACCTACCCGAAGAACATCCTCCAGAGGCCCCAGACCAGCGCGGCGGTGTAGGCGTATTTCGCGCCGAGGGCCACCCGTCCCCAAAGCCCCGCGTCGCCTCGAGGATGCGCTTAGACGGAGTTCCTGCGCTCCGGGGAGACGGAGTTCGTCTACGAGCGGACGGTACAGCCGCAGCCGAAGCTGGGCTCATGGCGGGCCGATCTGGATCGCCTCCTTGCCGTGAACGCCGCGCGCGCGGGCCGGGAGCAGTTGACGCTGATCCGGGTGTTCGAGGAGCTGAGGGCGCTTGGATACGCGGGCGGCTACGACGCCGTCCGGCGGTATGCGGCGGCGTGGCGGCGCGAGCGATCCGCGGCGACGGCGGCGGCCTTCGTGCCGCTGAGCTTCGCGCCGGGGAAGCCTACCAGTTCGACTGGAGCCACGAGATCGTGCTGATCGCCGGCACCACAGTGGACGGTGAAGGTAGCGCATGTCCGGCTCTGCCACAGCCGGATGTTGTTCGTGCGAGCCTATCCTCGCGAGAGCCAGGAGATGGTGCTCGACGCGCATGACCGGGCGTTCGCCTTCTTCAAGGGGGCCGGCACCCGGGGCATCTACGACAACATGAAGACCGCGGTGGACGCGATCCTCGTGGGCAAGGAGCGGAACTACAACCGGAGCTTCGCCATGATGCCGACGGTCAGATCATTGGCCTCGGGCAGATCGACGGCGGCGAACTTTACCCCGCTGTCGCGCAGCGTGAGCAGGAAGGCGGCGTTCCGCGACAGCCGGTCGAGCTTGGCGATGACCAGCGTCGCTCCGGTGACCTTGGCGAGGTGCAGCGCTCGCTTGAGTTCGGGCCGGTCCGGGTTGCGCCCGCTCTCCACCTCGGTGAAGCGGGCGATGAGGCTGGCGTTGCGCTGAGCGACAAAGCCTATTCGCCACTGGATTTGCTCCACGTGCGTGACCTCGATCGGGGGACGCTAGCAGCGACGGGACAGGGTTCTGACGGAACTGCGACGTTAGGTCGGCGTAGTCTGGAACAGCTTGCCCGCCGTATCGCTCGAGGATACACGGCCTACGTCGATGGCGTAGTGCCGGTCCGCCATCTCGTGGATGCGTCGCGAAGCGAGAAGCGCGACTTTTGGGAAGCCGTGGACATGGGGCGGCTTGAAACGGAACGTCTCGATCGGCTCACGTTCGTCGAAGTGACCCGGGGTCGCATAGTGCGTCTCCCGCAGCCGCGCGAACTCAGGTAAGGAGGCGAAGTCGGTCACTGGTAAGCCGAGGTCGCGCTCCACGGCGTTTAGGCTCGGTTCGAGCGGAATTTCATCGAAGTTTAAGGCGATGACGCGATCGAACTGCAAGTCCCAGAGGGGGTGGTACTGGGCTCGGACATGCGGGTCTGCCTGGGTGGGGACTACGAGCCGCATTCGGGTGAGCACGCGGTCGAGGTCGGCGAGCGATAACCCTCGCTCGCGGACATCGAAGCCTAAAGTCTGCTTCACCGGCTTATAGAGGATGGGGTAGCGACAAACGTGACGAAAGATCGAAACTAAGCGGTTTGCCGGAGTGCGAGTGATTTTGAGCAGCGTCATCCCCGCGCCACCAGTCGCAAGCAGTCGTTGCGTCGCCCGTCGAAATTGCGCCCGCCGATGATAGACGTGGAGGCGGAACTTGTGTGGCCAAGGATCGAAGGCGTTTGCCTCGGTGTACAACCCCTCATGCAGAAAGGACCAGAGAGCGGCATGCGAGCAGCCCGCCTTTGGCGAAAAGGCGACAACGAGATTCGATCGCTGGATGAAGAGCGGGTAGTACGTTAGGAGCGGAGCGAGCCCGCCCTCCTCGCCGCAATAGCGCATCTCAGGGGCCGCGGTAGAAGTCGCTGTCAACTAAAAAAGTCCTTTACGGGGCGCGCATTGGCGCAGGAAGCCATGAGAAGTCGTAGCTGGGGAAAGTCATGAGGCTCTTCTCGAACTGGTGCAGAAGCACCACGCCAGCACCCACTTAGCAGGGGCGTTTGACGCTTGCATGACCGTTCCCGCCATTGCCCAACCACGCGGGGGGCTCGCCAGCTGTCGCGACCGTACGGTCC
This sequence comes from uncultured Alphaproteobacteria bacterium, assembly GCA_963798235.1. Classification (GTDB taxonomy): domain Bacteria; phylum Pseudomonadota; class Alphaproteobacteria; order Rhodobacterales; family Rhodobacteraceae; genus Amaricoccus. Next base: position 401,068 of record CAWCSN010000003.1, read on the forward strand.
TCGCACGACGTTGGTGAGAGCCTCGACCAAGGACATCAGTCGGGACTGCCGCATGCCGCTCCTCGCAACCCGAGCCGATCGAGCAGGTTCGTCACCGTCGAGACATGCCAGCGGCCGCCGCGCCGCGTCAGCATGCCGCGGGCATTTAGTTCATCGGCGATGGCGCGCAGCGTGGTTGCGCCCCCCAAGCGGATGTCGGCGACGACTGGAGCTAGTGGATTGATCGGATCGAAAGAGTCCGATTTGTGATTTCGTATTGTGCTGTGGCGTGCGAGTCTGCCGCATGCGCAGCGGCATCTCCTTCACCCCTTCGTCCCGCGACCGTCAGCGATTGCAAGCGATCGTTGCGGACCCCAAGAGCCCGCAGAAGCATGTCTGGCGGGCACGTATCGTGCTTCTGAGCGGCGACGACCTCGGCACTTCGGCGATCATGACCGAGACCGGCAAGTCCAAGACCTGCGTGTGGCGCTGGCAGGAGCGGTTCATGCATGAAGGCGTCGATGGTCTTTTGCGCGACCGGTCGCGTCCGCCCGGCAAGGCGCCGGTCCCGCCGGAGCAGGTCGCCGAGATCGTCCGGCTGACGCAGGAGCCGCCGCCGCACGAGGCGACCCACTGGACGTTGCGCGCGATGGCGAAGGTGGCCGGCATCGCAGCATCGACGGTGCAGGCGATCTGGAAGGCCCACGGCCTCAGCCCCCATCGTTGGCGGCAGTTCAAGCTCTCCAACGACCCGGCCTTCGCCGAGAAGCTCACGGATATCGTCGGCTTGTATGTCGATCCGCCGGCCCATGCCGTGGTGCTGTCGGTCGACGAGAAGTCGCAGATCCAGGCGCTCGACCGCACCCAGCCCGGCCTGCCGATGAAGAAAGGCCGCGCCGGCACGATGACCCATGATTACAAGCGCCACGGCACGACGACGCTCTTCGCCGCGCTCAACGTGCTGGATGGAACGGTCATCGGGCAGAACATGCAGCGCCACCGCCATCAGGAGTTCATCCGCTTCCTCAACCGCATCGAGCGCGAGGTGCCGGCCGACAAGGCCATCCACGTGATCCTCGACAACTACGCCGCGCACAAGAAGGACAAGGTCCGCGCCTGGCTCGCCCGCCATCCGCGCTGGACCTTCCACTTCACGCCGACCTCCTGCTCATGGCTCAACGCCGTCGAGGGCTTCTTCGCCAAGCTCACCCGGCGCAGGCTCAAGCACGGCGTCTTCCACTCCGTCGTCGATCTTCAGGCCGCCATCAACCGCTTCGTCCGCGAATACAACGCCGACGACCGCAACCCTTCATCTGGAAAGCCGATCCCGACACGATCATCGCCGCCAGAAACCGAGGGTTCCAAACGTTGGAATCGATCCACTAGGTCGCGCGCGTGCCGGTCGGCGTTCCGGGCGATGGCCGCGCGCAGCGGCGCTCCGCCCTTGTCAGCCCGTCTGAGCGCCGCTGCCCCATTGGGGTTGCCCAAGCGCACCCCGCGGCTCTTAGCCACACTGAGCGCCTCCTTCGTGCGGGCTCTGTCACCTTAAGCGGTGGTGGTCCGGACGATGGCAGGGTACGGGGCGTGATGAGCTCCCTGTCCTATGCCCGTCACCGGTTTCCGCCCGCGATCATCCAGCACGCTGTCTGGCTCTACTTCCGGTTCGCCCTGAGCTATCGCGATGTGGAGGACCTGCTCGCCGAGCGTGGCATCGACGCCTCATACGAGACGGTGCGACGGTGGTCGCTCAAGTTCGGTGGGGTTTATGCCGCACGGATTCGACGGCGCCGGCCACGGCCTTCGGGACGCTGGCATCTGGACGAGGTCTTCATCCGGATCGGCGGCAAGATCCACTATCTCTGGCGTGCCGTCGACGACGAGGGCGAAGTTCTCGACGTCATCGTTCAACCACGGCGTGATCGGAAGGCGGCCCTCAAGCTCATGCGCCGTCTGCTGAAACGGCAGGGATACCTGCCAGACCCCATCGTCACCGATCGGCTTCGGTCCTACGGAGCGGCTCTACGCGATCTTGGCACGACTGATCGCGACGTGACCGGTGGTCGGTCGAACAACCGCGCCGAGGTCTCGCACCAGCCGACGCGCTGCAGAGAACAGCAACGGCGCGGATTCAGATCGCCAGGCTCAGCGCAACGGTTCCTTGCCACCCATGCCGCCGTCTACAACCACTTCAACGTCCAGCGCCACCTGCTCTCCCGCCGCACACTTCGCGCCCTGCGATCTCAGGCGTTCGCGGGATGGCGCGAGGTCGCCGCCGCATAAGGGGCCGGTCCAGCCACCCTTCGCGTTCGCCGCCGTTAACGTGACAGCGCCTCCTCGGGCCATGTCTCCGGCGGCTGCGTGGCGGCGGAGCGCTCCCTGACACGATCAAGCCAGCCAAGCACCGGCGCAGCGAGACCCGGGCGCCTGTCCTGCTGTTCGGCCCAAATGACCAGAACGGCGGCCACATGCTTGCAATTATGTCCGACAGGGCAGGAGCAGACGCCGTCAATCAGGTCCCGGCCGACAGCTATCCGCTGCCGGTAGCTGGTCCCCCGCCCGTTCGAAACCCGCCCCCTGAGCCCGCCATCCGCCAGCGCCTCGACCGAACCGACAAGACCGCGCCGCGCGTAATCCCGCCCCCGCTGCAGGGTAGTCCTGTCGAAATGGTCGCTCAGCCGAATATTCATGTGTCCACTTAACCTTCTATCCGTGCTATTCATGGAAAGGAGGAACGGTTCATGGGACGCTCATCAGGTGCGGTGGGGCCGCGGACACGGGACGCAGAGACGAAGCTGGCGCAGGGCCGGCTGAGCGTGCTGGAACTCGCGAAGGAGCTCGGGAACGTGGCGGAGGCGTGCCGGCAGCGCGGGCTGGACCGGACGAGCTTCTATGAGTGGAAGCGGCGGTTCCAGACGCAGGGCTTCGCAGGCCTGAAGGACCTGCCGCCGATCCACAAGAGCCACCCGCAGACGACGCCCGAGCCGGTTGTGGAGCGGATCAAGGCGCTGGCGCTCGAGCATCCTGCCTCGGCTGCAACCGCCATGAGGCGACGCTGGCGCTGGAGGGGGTGCGGGTGTCGGCGATCACCATCCAGAAGATCCTCAACGACAACGGGCTGGGGATGCGGATCGACCGCTGGCTCGCGCTGGAGACGGCGAACGCCGGGAAGGCGATCGCGATCACCTCCGAGCAGGCCGCCTTCCTGGAAAAGCTCAATCCCAGCTTCAGGGAACGGCATGTCGAGAGCTCGGCGCCGGGCGTGTCGATTGTCGGAATGTTTCTGGGCAGCGGTATTGTTCAATGCGGTTGGTGTCGGAAAGCGGGTGCAGCCGGTCAATGCTCCTTCCGCCACTCTCCACGGGAAAGGAGAAGCCCTGCCACTGACCGACGCTCTTGCCCTCAGCCGCGTCGCCGGCTTGGGCTCTGATCCTGGTCTACGTGCTATGGCGACCGGAGCCCTACTGCGGAGCCTTATGTCGGCGCCGCCATTGCCGCCGCAACCGCGGCCGATCGGGCAGACGAACGAACCTGCGTGCGGGGCAGGACGGCCCCGCCCTCTACAACGCGTGCCCGATGCTCGAAGCTGGAGCCGGAGGGCGACTTTCCCCTGCTCGTGGCGCACAGGCCGATCGCAGTGCGTTGGCTGGTCGGCACTGCAACACCGAGCGACGACCGGGTGCCGAAACATGGGCTGACGGCCCAGGGAACCATCATGTCATTCGCGGCCAAGCTCGTCTAAGTGGACAACTGAGAGCATCGCAGCTCGGCGATGACCCCAACCAACGTCCGGCTCCATGGAGGACCGACGAACTGGCCTGAGCCAGAGCTCCCATCTAGGTGACGTTCGAGATACACTACGGCCGGGGACATTTGACCCAAAGCTCCAAGACGCTCAGCAGTTACACGCACAGTTTCAGCCCTGCTGTCCGGTGCCGCCTTCGCTGAACCGATTCGGCACCTCGCGTTCGTCGTCCAAGGCGGCCTAGAGCGGAATCCCATCAGTCCGGATCGTATCCGGCTGCGGCGAAGTAGTTGGCGCATTCAGCCGGGCTGAAGAGATCGACGATGCGGCCGATGGCGTTCCACAGGCCAGCGACGGTGCGCTCGGAGGCCTTTCGGAGCAGGGCCTTGAGCTTGGCGAAGGCGTTCTCGATCGGATTGAAGTCCGGGCTGTAGGGCGGGAGGAAGAGCAGCCGCGCACCGGCGGCCTCGATGAGGGCGCGCACCTTCGGTCCCTTGTGGCTGGAGAGGTTGTCCATGACGACGATGTCGCCGGGCCGGAGCTCGGGGACGAGGACCCGCCCGACATAGGCCTCGAACGCCTCGCGGTTGATCGGCCCGGAGAGCACGAAGGGCGCGATCATGCCGCGCAGGGTCAGCGCGGCGACGACGGTGGTGGTCTTCCAGTGGCCGTGCGGCACGCCGACCCGCAGGCGCTCGCCCGCGGGGCGCGGCCGTGGGTGCGGGCCATGTTGGTCTTCGCCCAGGTCTCGTCGATGAACACCAGCCGCTCGGGATCGAGATCGGGCTGGCCGTCGAACCAGGCTTCGCGCCGCGTCAGGACGTCCGCGCGATCCTGCTCGCTGGCGTGCGCGGTCTTTTTTTGCGCGTGATCCGGTGGCGGGCGAAGAACCGCTGCAGCGTCCCGTAGCCGAAGGCATGACCGCGGGCGCCGAGCGCCGTGCGCAACTCCTCGACCGTGATGTCCGGCGTCTCCGCCAGCAGCCCCAGGATCAGCGGCGCCTGCGCCTCGATCCGGCCCGACCGGCGATCGCCCCCGAGCGGACCCGGTCGGGCATCGCCCTGCTTGCGCTCGAGCGCACGCCAGCGACTGACGCTGGCGGCGCTGACCCCGAACCGAGTTGCCGCTGCACGGTGGCTGGACCCGGCGGCTACCGCGGCAAGGACCCGAATGCGCAGGTCGATGGAAAGCGCTTTGACCATGTCTGCCGGCCTCCCCCTCCGGCAGACAGCTTGAATCAGAACCGACGCCTCATGGGAATCCCCGACAATTCAATCCGAACGGCCTCCGCTCTAGTGGGGCGGGAGCAGGCTATGGTGGCGGGGCGCCGCGACGCGCCCTGCGTCCGGCAGCATGCGCAGTGCAACGACGTAGCCCGACGCGAGGAGATCGGCCGGACGAACGCTCTCAGGGCAGGGCACGCTCCCCGGTCGGATCGAGCAACACCGCCGCGGAAGCTCGATCCTGCAGGACGAAAACGGGAGAGACGGCCGATGGGCATCGCTAGACACCTGACAATCCCTCAGCGAGCATCGCGGCTCACACTTTGCTCTGAGGTCAGCGGATCGGCGGGGTCTTGGCGGTTCTCCATTTCCTGGCTGGGAGCGTGGATGGGCACAGCGCTGGCAATCTCGTTCTTGGCGAACCTTCTGGCTTAGAGCAGCCGCCGCACCGGTCTCGCCGCGGCGACTGGCTCTATCGCAAGGGTGAGTGTGGATCGGCGGCGGGTTTTACCCTCTAGGCGCCCAACCGTGCCCGGGCTCGGGTCTGACTTCCTGCGTTGAGCCAAATAGTTGTTGGCCGTTGTATGGGGTCAGAGTTCGGAGCCGAAAGGGGCCATTCGACGGTGCCGATGCACACTCGGGTCTCGAATGAAGCTCAGGCCGCGGCCGCAGCCAGCTTCGGAATGAAGGGCTGGCGCGGCGCGAGCTCGGCGACGACGCTCTCGGCGACGATCCGCGCCGTCGCTGCCGACAGAGTCTAGCCGAGGTGCCCGTGCCCAGTGTTGTAAAAGACGCCCGGCGCCTTGCCGCGGCCGACCCGCGGCAGCATCGACGGCAGCATCGGCCGCAGCCCGGCCCAGGGCGTCGCATGCTCGGTCGACATGCCGGGGAAGTGCTTCTGCACTACTCGACCAGCGGTCGGATCCGGTCGGCGCGGATGTCTTTGTTGGCGCCGTTGAACTCGGCCGTTCCCGCCACACGGAAGCGGTCCTTGCCGAACCGGCTCGCCACGATCTTCGCCCGGTCGTCGAGCAGGCTGATCCACGGCGCCGCCGCCTGGCTCTCGGCGTCGTCCAGGTCGACGGTGATCGAGTAGCCCTTCACCGGATAGACGTTGACGCGGTCGCCGAGCGCCGCCCCGATCTCCCGGCTGCGGATGCCGGCCGACACCACCACGCCGTCGAACGCCTCCTCGCTGACACCGCTAGCAATCCGCACCCCGCCATCGACCGCGGCGACGCCATCGATCTCGGTCCCGAACCGCAGTGTCGCGCCGCGCCGCGCGCAGGCCCGCGCCAGCCCCATTGTGAACTTGTGGATGTCGCCCGAGCTGTCGCTCTCGGTCAGGAAGCCGCCGACGATGTCGCCGTGCAGCGCCGGCTCGACCGCGCGGACCTCGGCCGGCGAGAACTCCTGCCGCTCCAGCCCGCCCTCGGCGAGCAGCCCGTTGACCATGCGGGCGTGGGCCAAGTCCTTCTGCCGGTCATAGAAGTGCAGGATGCCCCGCCGCTCGAGGTCGAAGTCGATGCCTTCGCGCTCGGCCATCTCGAAGAGAACCGCGCGAGCGGTGATCGCCAGCCGCACGGTCTCGACAGTGTTGGATTTGTAGCGCGGGATGTTGGAGAGGAACTCCGCCATCCAGCCGATTTTGTGCAGCGTGGGGCGAGGATTTACGAGCAACGGCGCATCCGCCTGCAGCATCCACTTCAGGCCTTTCAGTACCGTGCCCCACTGGGTCCAGGTCTCGGCGTTAGAAGCGGAGAGCTGCCCGCCGTTGGCGAAGCTCGTCTCCATCGCGGCATAGCGATGGCGGTCGAAGACAGTCACCCCGAACCCGCGGTCCAGCATGCTCATAGGCGGTCGTCAGGCCGGTCACGCCGGCGCCGATCACGGCAACAGTGGTCATTGTTCCACACTCCAAGGGCTCGGGCGGCTCCCGCCGCCAAATGCCCCCTCCGTGCCTTGGACCTGAGAGTTTCACCCGGAACGTCTGGGCTTTCTCCTTCGGTGCGCCCTTGCGGGCGGCTTTCCGGAGTGTTGAGGCCGTGCCGGTCCGTGGACCTGAGAGTTTCCGGGGCGGTTGCTCCTTCGGCGGCGGGTCACCCCGCCTTCTCCCGGCACGTCCTTAATGTCAGGTTTGCTTACCTGATCGCGCTAATTTGCGCAATCGGCATCACGCGGCTAGTTCGGCGAGCGAGCGCGCGGAGCACGCGGGCGTTGCCGATTGCCCCCTCCCCTCGGCAAGTCCCCACCGCGGCGTTGGAGGCTTCCAGCAGCGGACGGCCGCGGATCATGTCGGCTGCGCGTTCCCGCCAGCATGATCGTCGGCGCGTTCAGGTTCGCGTTCGGCTCGCTCGGAAACACCGAGGAGTTGGACGACCTGAGCCCGTCGAGGCCGCGGACCCGCAGTTCGCTGTCGAACCGCGGCCACGACATCCTCGCCCATCCGGCAGGTGCCGCAGGGGTGGTAGGTGCTCTCCATCGTCTGCCGCACGAAGGCGTCGATCTCGTCGTCGCTCTGCACGTCGGCTCCCGGCGCAATCGCCTCGCCGCGGAACGGGTCCATCGCCGGCTGGGCGATGATCTCGCGGGTCAGGCGCAGGCAGCGGCGGAAGCCCTCGCGGTCCTCCTCACGGTCGAGGTAGTTGAAGAGGATCTCGGGATGCTCGCGCCGGGTCGGCCAAGCGGACGCGGACGTGGCCGCGGCTCTTCGGCTTGTTCGGACCGGTCAGGACCATGAAGCCGTGTCCCTTGTAGCGGCTGCTTGCCGTCGTACCGCATGGCAGCGGGAAGGAAGTGGAATTGGATGTCGGGCGATTTCAGCGAGGCGTCGGAGCGGATGAAGCCGCCGGACTTCAAGTGGTTGGTGACGCCGAGCCCGCGCCGGAACAGATCCATTCCAGGCCGATCCTGAGCTTGCTCAGAGGGTTCATTCTGCCGTTCAGCGTGATCGGCTGCTTGCAAGCGTATTGGATGTAGATTCTCGGAACCACCTGGAGGTTCTCGCCGACGCCGGGCAGTTCGTGCGCGACTTCGACGCCCGCGGCCTGGAGCACTTTACCAGCACCGATCCTCTGAGAAGCGCCAGCAGATGCGGCGAGCCGATCGCGCCGGAAGCGACGATGACCTCGCGAGTGCAACGCGCGGTCTCGACCGTTCCGCCGCGCTCGTATCCTATGACCACGAGGACGACGTCGTCTACCTTCCCGAGGCAGTGCGCATCGTCGACATTGGCGACGCCGATATCATTCACACCGACACGGTGCGCAGCCACGCCAATATAGCCGTCGGCGTCCGAGCCATCCTCGATGCCGGCGCGTTCCCGGTGGTGATCGGCGGCGACCACTCAGTCAACATCCCCTGCATCGAGGCGTTCGCCGGCCAGGGGCCGATCCACATCCTCCATATCGACGCGCATCTCGATTTCGTCGACGAGCGCCACGGGGTTCGCATTGGACACGGCAGCCCGTTGCGCCGTGCGGCAGAGAAGCCGTACGTTACCGGCCTGACGCAGGTCGGGATCCGCAACGTCTCCTCAACCGCGAAGGAAGGATACGAAGCCGCCCGCGCCATGGGCTCGGACATCCTATCGGTGCGTCAGATGCGCAAGCTCGGCGCCGAGGCCGTGATCGCCCGCATTCCCGAGGGCGCGCGGGTCTACGTTACCCTGGACATCGACGGGTTTTGCCCTTCGATAGCACCCGGTACCGGCACGCCGTCGCACGGCGGCTTCCTCTACTACGAGGTGCTGGAAATGCTGCAGGCGTTGGCGAAGCGCCACGAGGTGCTCGGCATCGACTTGGTCGAAGTGGCGCCCGATTACGACCACTCGGGCTCGACGGCGACCCTCGCGGCGCAGGTGCTGCTGAACTTCCTCGGCTTTGTCTTCCACGCCCGCGCTGAGCGTGCTGTCGTCAAGACCGTCGAAGTCGCCATCTAGTGATCTCGCCGGGGTCAGAAGCGCCGGCCCTACCAGCCGGCGTACGAAGAACGAGGCGAATGGAAACCTCCGGCATTCCGCTGCGCGCTCCGCCACCGGAGCCAGGCTGGCTCTCCGATTGGCAGGCTGGCCCAATCCAGGGCACGGACGCGCTCGCCCGGTTCGACGCGTTGCTGGGCGTGGAGCCGGCGGCCATGATCGGGCGATGGCGGGGGGCCGGATTGCCGACCAGGCACCCGTTCGATGGGGTCCTTGAAGCGCTCGGCTGGTATGGAAAGTCGTTCGAGAGCACAGAAAGGGTTCACCCTCTGCTGTTTCGTACCCGCGCCGGCCATGTCGTTCCGCTCGACCCGAGGTTTATGCCGGTCAGCATCGCCTTAGGTTGGCCCGCCCTCGCCAGGAGCGCCCCGGTCCGCGTGGCCTTTGCCGCCGGCCGACCGCTGCTGCGCTCCGACCATTCCGCTGCCAGCCTGCAAGTCGTGGATTTTCGCGTAAGGCGCAGCGCAGCCATGATCTACAGCCGAAAACCGATCATCGACCATTTCCGGAAGATCAATGATGACCGAGTGCTCGGATTGATGGAGATGCGAGGTATGGAGCGGCCGTACTTCTTCTTGCTCACTCGGGACCAAAGTTTTTGAAGCCCGGGGAAGATAACCGGGTGCATAAGGGCCATCTAAGCCTCCTTCGCGGTACCGACGGCGAGTGGCCGTCCGAACGTGGCGCGAAGGACTACCGGCCGTCGGCTCTGCCACGTAAACCAGTGGCGGTCAGGATCATCGCGGGGTAGGGGGCGTCATGAGCAGCCCATCCTACGCCCGTCACCGCTTCCCGCCCGCGATCATCCAGCACGCGGTGTGGCTCTACTTCCGGTTCGCCCTGAGCTACCGCGATTTCGAGAACCTGCTCGCCGAGCGTGGCATCGACGCCTCCTACGAGACGGTGCGCCGGTGGGCGCTCAAGTTCGGTCGCGTCTATGCCGCGGGAATTCGACAGCGCCGGCCACGGCCTTCGGAACGCTGGGCACTGTCACGTTAACCGGGTGGCCTTCGGGACCATCGCGGGGTAGGGGGCGTGATGAGCACCCCGTCCTACGCCCGTCACCGCTTCCCGCCGGCGATCATCCAGCACGCGGTCTGGCTCTACTTCCGGTTCGCCCTGAGCTATCGCGATGTGGAGGACCTGCTCGCGGAGCGCGGCATCGACGCCTACTATGAGACGGTTCGCCGGTGGGTGCTCAAGTTCGGCCGCATTTACGCCGCCCGGATCCGCCGGCGGCGTCCGCGGCCTTCGGCCCGATGGCATCTGGACGAGGTCTTCATCCGGATCGGCGGCAAGATCCACTATCTCTGGCGTGCCGTCGACGACGAGGGCGAAGTTCTCGACGTCATCGTGCAGGCGCGTCGTGACCGGAAGGCGGCCCTCAAGCTAATGCGCCGGCTGCTGAAGCGGCAGGGATACCTGCCGGACGCCATCGTCACCGATCGGCTTCGGTCCTACGGTGCGGCTCTACGCGATCTTGGCCTGACTGATCGGCATGTGACCGGCGGGCGGTCCAACAACCGCGCCGAAGTCTCGCACCAGCCGACGCGCCATAGAGAACGGCAGCGCCGCGGGTTCAGATCGCCGGGCTCGGCGCAACGGTTCCTCGCCACCCATGCCGCCGTGTACAACCACTTCAATGTCCAGCGCCACCTGACCTCCCGCCGCACCTTTCGCGAACTCCGGTCGAAGGCGTTCGCCACGTGGCGCGAGATTGCCGCCGCGTAGAGGCCGATCCGACCACGCTTCCCGCGCGCCACCATCAACGTGACAAAGCCAATAAATCACCTCGGAGCGGATCGCGCGAGCGGCTTTTTCAACAGCCTGCTAGGCGCTCCCAGCGTGCGGTTGGTGACGCCGGCAAGGATCGCCGGGAAGTCCGAGGTGGTGTGGAGCGCGCGCGTCGCGATCTCGTCGCGGCTGAGGCCGCGGACCCGCACGCCCTCGGCCTCGAGCCAGCTGCGCGCCATCTTGATCAACGACAGGCCAACGTGGCGAGCCAAGGAACAGCGCTCGGCCGGCCGCGTCCACGTCGATCGGATCGAGGATGACATCTGGATTGGCGAGAACACCATAACCAAAATGAAAGGGCTTCTCAGCTTCTAGACCTGAGCGCAGCCTCAGTACTCCTCGACGTCTTTGACGAGCGTGGCGGTGCTAATGCGGCCGACGCCGGCGTCACGGGCAGCCTGCCAATCGAAGGTCGCCTGCATGCCCTGCGGGGCTGCGATCTCGATCCGCGGCCGCGGCAGATATACCGTGTGCACCGTCGAGAAAGTCCTTGCCGGAAATGGCGAAGATGGTCCAGTTTCGTTTCGGCGGCATTCGTGGCCGCCCCAAGATTAAAAAACAACAAGACCTTCAGGGAGAACGCCCATGACCTCTTCGACCCCGTCGAAGGCCCTCTCACGCCGCTCGTTCCTGCGCACCGGTGCCGTAGCCGGCGGGACCGCGGCGGCGACGGGTCTCGCAGCGCCCGCCGTGCTCGCCCAGTCGCCGGTGACGGTGAAGATGCAGACATCATGGCCGGCATCCGACATCTGGATGGACATGGCGCGGCAGTATACCGAGCGGGTCGAGAAGATGTCCGCCGGGCGGCTCAAGATCGACCTGCTGCCCGCCGGCGCCGTGGTCGGGGCCTTCCAGGTCATGGATGCCGTCAATGACGGTGTCCTCGACGCGGCCCACACGGTTGCCGCCTACTGGTACGGCAAGAACAAGGCCGCCTCGCTGTTCGGTACCGGCCCGGTGTTCGGCGGCTCGGCGACGACCATGCTCTGCTGGTTCTACCAGGGCGGCGGCGGACCTCTACCGCGAGCTGACGCAGGACATCATGGGCCTGAACGTGTACGGCTGCTCGGCTTCCCGATGCCGGCCCAGCCCTTCGGCTGGTTCAAGGAGGAGTCAACGCTGTCGCCGACATGAAGGGCTTCAAGTATCGCACCGTGGGCCTGGCAGCCGACCTGATGCAGCCGATGGGCATGACCGTCGCCCAGCTGCCGGGCGGCGAAATCGTCCCGGCGATGGAGCGCGGCGTCATCGACGCCTTCGAGTTCAACAATCCCTCCTCCGACCTGCGCTTCGGCGCGCAGGACGTGGCCAAGAACTACTATCTCGGCTCCTACCACCAGGCGAGCGAGGCTTCGAGTTCCTGTTCAACAGCGACTTCCTCGAGGATCTCGAGCCCGACCTGCGGGCGATCCTCGAGCCCGCCGTCGAGGCGGCCTCGACCGCCAACACCCGCTCTGGCCTCGACCAGTATTCGGCCGACCTGCGAAGCTGCAGGACGAGCACGGCGTCAACGTCCGTCGCACCCCGCAGGACATCCTCGACGGCCCAGCTCGAGGCCTGGGACGATGATCGTCGAACTCGAGAAGGACGCCTTCATGAAGAAGATCCTGGACAGCCAGCGGGCCTGGGTCGAGCAGGTGACCTACTACGAGCTGCTGAACACGCCCGGACTACGCGCTCGCCTACGAGCACTTCTTCCCGGGCAAGCTGAAGCTGAGCTGCGGGCCGGTCTGCCGAGCAGATCCGGCGGCGCCAGCGGGCCGCCGGATCCGCCATGCCAGCAGCTACCCGGAGGAGCCGCCGAATGATCGCCATCATCCATTTCGCCGACAGGCTCTCGGCATGGTTCGGCAAGGCCTTCGCCTGGCTCATCATGCTGATGACCTTCGGCATCGGCTACGAGGTCTTCGTCCGCTACGTCCTAACGTCCCGACGCCCTGGGCGCTCGACGTCTCCTTCATAATGTACGGCACGCTCTTCATGATGGGCGGCGCCTACACGCTGTCGCGCGGCGGCCATGTGCGCGGCGACTTCCTGTACCGGCTCTGGCAGCCGCGGACGCAGGCCAGGGTCGACCTCGTCCTCTACGTCTTCTTCTTCTTTCCCGGCGTCACGGCGCTGATCTTCTCGGGCTGGAAATATGCCTCGCGCTCCTGGGGCTATCAGGAGGTCAGCGTCAACAGTCCGGCCGGGATCCCGATCTTCCAGTTCAAGATGATCATCGTCGCCGCCGGCATCCTCCTCGTTCATCCAGGGCATCGCCGAGATCTGCCGCTGCATCCTCTGCATCCGCGACCGGCGCCTGGCCGCGGCCGGAGGAGGACGTTCAGGAGACCGAGGAGATCGCCTGATGCGAGAAGCGAACGCAACGGGCCGAGAGCCGGAGGCGCGCCGATGACCGACCCGCAAGTCGCCCTGCTGATGCTCGGGCTCTTCATTTTCCTGGTTTTCCTCGGCTTTCCGATCGCCTTCACGCTGATGGCGATGGGCATCGGCTTCGGCTACTACGCCTATTTCGACGCCGACCGCATGTGGCGCGCCTTGAACCGCCTGGACGAGACCGCGAGCGCACTGGGACAGATGCGTTCTCGGTCGAGGGCTTCTTCAACAACCGCATCTTCGACCTCTTCATCAACCAGACCTTCACGGTGATGTCGAACGAGGTGCTGACGGCGGTGCCGCTCTTCCTGTTCATGGGCTACATCGTCGAGCGCGCCAACATCGTCGACCGGCTGTTCACACGCTGAACATCGCCTCGAAGAACGTCCCCGGCTCGATGGGCGTCGCCGCCCTCATCACCTGCGCGCTGTTCGCCACCGCCACCGGCATCGTCGGCGCCGTGGTGACGCTGATGGGTCTCCTCGCCCTCCCGGCCATGCTGAAGGCGCGCTACGACAAGAGCTTTGCCTCCGGCATCATCTGCGCCGGCGGCACGCTCGGCATCCTGATCCCGCCCTCGATCATGCTGATCGTCTACGCCGCCGCCTCCGGCGTCTCGATCGTCAGGCTCTATGCCGGCGCGCTGTTGCCGGGCTTTCTGCTCGTCGGCCTCTACCTCGTCTACATCGTCGGCCGCTCGATCCTGCAGCCTTCGTCGCGCCGCGCCCGACCAACGAGGAGGTGCCCGACGTGCCGATCGGCAAGCTCCTGATGCTGATCGACCTCCTTCTTCCCGCTGGCGGTCCTGATCCTCTCGGTGCTGGGCTCGATCCTGTTCGGCCTCGCGACCCCATCGGAGGCGGCGGCGATCGGCGCTCTCGGCGGCCTGATCCTCGCCGTCGTCTATCGCGCGCTGACCTTCCAGCGCCTGCGCGAGAGCGTCTACCTGACGGTCCGCACCACCGCGATGGTCTGCTGGCTCTTCGTCGGCTCCTACACCTTCTCCTCCGTCTTCTCCTATCTCGGCGGCGAGCAGGTGATCTCCGAGTTCGTCACCGGGCTCGACCTGACGCCGCTGAGTTCCTGATCCTCGCCCAGCTCATCATCTTCCTCCTCGGCTGGCCGCTGGAATGGTCGGAGATCATCATCATCTTCGTGCCGATCTTCCTGCCGCTCCTGAAGCATTTCGACATCGACCCGCTGTTCTTCGGCATTCTGGTGGCCCTGAACCTGCAGACCTCGTTCCTGACCCCGCCGATGGCGATGTCCGCCTATTACCTCAAGGGCATCGCGCCGCCGAAGTGCAGCTGATGCAGATCTTCCGCGGCGTGATGCCCTTCCTGCTGATGGTCTTCGTCGCCATGGCGATCGTCTACATCTTCCCCGAAATCGTCTACTGGCTGCCGAGGTACTTCTATGGCTCTTGATGCCACGAGGAGGCCCGCAAGCCCATCTGCCGACCTGCCGGCGCACCGACACTCCGCGAGCGGCTCGCGACCGGCGGCGTCCGCGGCCGTGGATCTGCGGGCGCTGCTTCAGCGATCGGCCGGCGGCGAGCCGAGATCGAGGCCTGGGCGTGGTTCGATCCCGAGCTCGCGCGCGCGAGCCGCGCGCGCTCGACGCCTTCCGCGGTACCGGCCGCGCGGTCGGGCCGCTCCACGGCCTGCCGGTCGGCATCAAGGACATCATCGACACCGCCGGCATCCCGACCGAGAACGGCACGCCCATCGACGCTGGTCGGGTGCCGCTGACCGATGCTACCGTCGTCGCGCGGCTGAGGGCCGCCGGCGCCATCGTCCTCGGCAAGACGGCGACCACCGAGCTCGCCTTCATGCGCCCGGCCGCGACGCCAATCCGGCGACCCCGGCCACACGCCCGGCGGCTCCTCCTCCGGTTCGGCTGCGGCCGTCGCCGCGGGCATGGTCCCCTTCGCCATCGGCACCCAGACCGCAGGCTCGGTCATCCGCCCCGCCGCCTTCTGCGGCGTCGTCGGGTACAAGCCGAGCTTCGGGACGATCCCGCGCACCGGCATCCTGCCGCAGTCGCCGGCCTCGACACCGTCGGCGTCTTCGCCCGCAGCGTCGCGGACGCCGCGCTTCTCGTCGATGCGCTCGCTGGCTTCGACCCCGGCGATCCCGCGACCGCCCCCCATGCCCCGCCGGGCCTGCTCGCAACAGCGACGTCCCGGCCGCCGCTGCCTCCGGAGTTCGCCTTGCTCCGGCCGCCCGGCTGGGACGACGCAGATCCCGAGATGCGGGCCGGCCTCGAGGAGCTCGCGGCCTTCCTTGGCGAGCGCTGCATCGAGGCGCCGCTTCCGGCCGACCTTCTCGCCGCCGCCGAGGCCCGCGCCCGCATCAACCTCGCCGAGATGGCGTGGAGCTATGCCGGCTACGAGGCGCGGGGCGGCGACCTCCTCTCGGCCGAAATCCGCGACGCGATGGCGCGTGGCCGCGCGATCGCTGCGCCGCGACTACCTCGCCGCCCTCGCTGTGCGCCCGCGTGCGCTCGCCCCCATCGACCAAATCCTCGCGCGCGTCGACGCGATCCTCGTTCCCGCCGCGCCGGGGCCGGCTCCCCCGGGCTTGGCTCGACCGGCGATCCGATCTTCAACGGCCTCTGGACGCTCATCGGTGTGCCGGCCGTGACCCTGCCGCTGCTGCACTCCGGCGACGGCCGGCCCATGGGCGTCCAGCTCATCGGCCGGCGCGGGGACGACGGGCGCCTGCTGCGTACCGCTAACTTGGCTCATGGACCGCGTCACCCGCGAGGAGGTTTCCGATGTCTGATCGCCTGATGCAGTTGGCGGCCTTCCTCACCGTCGCCGGCTTCCTCGGCGTGGTTCTCTACTACGTGCCGCGCCTCGACCTCGGCGCCGTGATCATCATCACGCTCGTCGGAATCGGCTACGACTTCTTAGGATCGAGAGGCTCGCGCAAGTAGTCGCCGCGCGGCCCCACGGCGCTTGCCATCCCGCCACTCGGGCATCCGGCCGCGCGGTCAGGGGGCGGCGCTGGCGATTCCAATGCCGGCGTATCACTCGGCAGCGGCGCGGATCGTCGCGTCGTCGAGGGCCGCGGTGATCGGGCCCATGATGTCGTTCTCCCGTTTGCCCGAGCGGAAGGCTTTTCACTGGGTCTCCAGATAGATGGTGTTCTCGCCCGCGAGGTTCGGCGCCAGCGAGATTACGGCTATGCCGTCGGCTCCGTGACATGCGGAACACACCTCGGGCGCGGCCGCCGGGCCGAATTCGGCCGGCGGCACCGCCTTCACCCTCTGCGAGGCGTGACATCATAGTTCAGCCACGGCGTAACCAGGCGTAACCGGAAGGCGGCCCTCAAACTCTTGCGCCGCTTCGGTCCTACGGTGCGGCTTTCCGCGAGCTTGGCTTGACGGATCGTCATGTCACCGGCGGCCGGTCGAACAACCGTGCGGAGGTCTCGCACCAGCCAACTCGCCGCCGAGAAAGACAGGGACGCGGATTCAGATCACTAGAGCGGAATCCCATCAGTCCGGATCGTATCCGGCTGCGGCGAAGTAGTTGGCGCATTCAGCCGGGCTGAAGAGATCGACGATGCGGCCGATGGCGTTCCACAGGCCAGCGACGGTGCGCTCGGAGGCCTTTCGGAGCAGGGCCTTGAGCTTGGCGAAGGCGTTCTCGATCGGATTGAAGTCCGGGCTGTAGGGCGGGAGGAAGAGCAGCTGCGCACCGGCGGCCTCGATGAGGGCGCGCACCTTCGGTCCCTTGTGGCTGGAGAGGTTGTCCATGACGACGATGTCGCCGGGCCGGAGCTCGGGGACGAGGACCCGCCCGACATAGGCCTCGAACGCCTCGCGGTTGATCGGCCCGGAGAGCACGAAGGGGGCGATCATGCCGCGCAGGGTCAGCGCGGCGACGACGGTGGTGGTCTTCCAGTGGCCGTGCGGCACGCCGACCCGCAGGCGCTCGCCCCGCGGGGAGCGGCCGTGGGTGCGGGCCATGTTGGTCTTCGCCCAGGTCTCGTCGATGAACACCAGCCGCTCGGGATCGAGATCGGGCTGGCCGTCGAACCAGGCCTCGCGCCGCGTCAGGACGTCCGCGCGATCCTGCTCGCTGGCGTGCGCGGTCTTTTTTTGCGCGTGATCCGGTGGCGGGCGAAGAACCGCTGCAGCGTCCCGTAGCCGAAGGCATGACCGCGGGCGCCGAGCGCCGTGCGCAACTCCTCGACCGTGATGTCCGGCGTCTCCGCCAGCAGCCCCAGGATCAGCGGCGCCTGCGCCTCGATCCGGCCGGACCGGCGATCGCCCCCAAGCGGACCCGGCCGGGCATCGCCCTGCTTGCGCTCGAGCGCACGCCAGCGACTGACGCTGGCGGCGCTGACCCCGAACCGAGTTGCCGCTGCACGGTGGCTGGCCCCGGCCGCTACCGCGGCAAGGACACGAATGCGCAGGTCGATGGAAAGCGCCTTGACCATGTCTGCCGGCCTCCCCCTCCGGCAGACAGCTTGAATCAGAACCGACGCCTCATGGGAATCCCCGACGAATTCAATCCGAACGGCCTCCGCTCTATTAGTCTAGGCTCGGCGCAACGGTTCCTTGCCACCCATACCGCCGTCTACAACCACTTCAATGTCCAGCGCCATCTGATCTTCCGCCGCACCCTTCGCGACCTGCGATCTCGGTCGTTCGCGGGATGGCGCGAGGTCGCCGCCGCGTAGAGGCCGATCGAGCCCTGCCTCGCGAGCGTCGCCGTCACCGTGACAGCGCCGCCGATGGTATCAGTAGGCGTTGTCGCCGCTGGCGAGACGGAAGGGGGTGACCGCGAGAATGCGCAGGTCGAGCCAGATCGACCAGTTCTCGATATACCAGAGGTCGTGCTCGACGCGGGCGCGGAGCGCCGCCGGATCGTCGATCTCGCCGCGGAACCCGTGGATCTGTGCCCAGCCGGTGACGCCCGGGCGGACCTTGTGGCGCGCGGCATAGCCCTCGACGATCGCCTCGAAGGGCTCGCGCCGACTCGAGACCGCCGAGACCGGGTGCGGTCGCGGACCGACGAGCGAAAGCTCGCCGGTCAGCACGTTGAAGAGTTGCGGCAACTCGTCGATCGACCAGCGCCGGATGAAGCGTCCGACCCGGGTGACACGGGGATCACCCTTGGTGACGACGCGGCGGGCGGCTGGGTCGCAGTCGGCGGCGTACATAGAGCGGAACTTCCACACTTCGACCGGGCGATGATTGTAGCCGTGGCGCGGCTGGCGGAACAGGATGCTGCCTGGGCTGTCGAGGCGGATCGCGATTGCGGTGCCGACGAGCAGCGGGGACAACACGACCAGGGCTGCGGCCCCGGCAACAACGTCGAGGGCGCGCTTGACGGCCAGCCCGCCAGCGCGAAGCGGGCGCACCATAACGTCGATCGGGCCGTCGGCGCCGCTGCGTCCGTGGCGCCGGAGGCCAGCGTCGGCGCTGAAGCCCGCCAGGCGAACGTCGACCGGCAGAACCTCGACCGCCTTCAGGATTGCACGGATGCGGCGTTCGGCAGAGAGCGGCAGCGTGATGATGAGGAGATCGATCTCGGCGGCGCGGACGAAATCGACGAGCGAATCGGTCCCGCCGAGCTTCGGGATGCCGTCGACGACGGCGGGCGAGCGCACGTCGTCGCGGTCGTCGAAGATGCCGCAGATGCGGATGTCGTTGCCGGAGGTCGCCGCGAGCGCCGCCATCAGGCGTGCCCCCTCGGGCCCTCCTCCGACGACGACCGCCCGTCGCTCGGTCAGGCCATAGTCGAGCGCCGATCCGGCAAGCGCCGCGCCGAGCGCGCGAGCGGGTACGGCGAACAGGGCGAGCAAGGGCAGGCCAGGCCACACCGGCAGGCCGTCGGCGAGCAGCACCACCAGGCCGACACCGACAAGGATGGCAATGCCGCGGAACCCGGCGCGCAGGACAGGCAGGCGATAGCCACCAAGTGCGCCGACGGCGGCGGCGACCACCGTCGCGACCGCGAGAGCGACCGCAGCGGTCCGGGAAGGCTCGAAGCCGGTGCCTTGGGTGGCATAGGCCGCGAACCAGAGGCCGAGGGTCAGGGCTGCGGTATCGAGCAATGCGCCGAGCATCCCGATCGTGCCGGGGGCGAGCGTCGCCCGGCGCAATCCGCGGGCCACCGTGCGCGCTCCTGCAGAGAGTTCGAGACCCTCCGGTACCGCGATCTCGATTGTCTGGTTCACGCCCGTCCCCTCGCGCGCTGCGGCTGCCTTCTTGCGCCCGAAACCTTAAGGGCCGATTGAAACGCAAGCACGCCGGGACGTCCCGACGGGCCCCCGGTCGGCATTGTCACGTTAGCCGACAGTACTTGTCAGAGCGGCCAGCGTGAGCTGATGCGCCCACGGTAAATCAAGGACTTAGCGGAGACAAGATCACCGTCGGGATGGCCAGGAAGTATTTCGGCGGCTTAACGTGACAGTGCCGTCTTTCGGCCTGTTTTGGGGTCCTGTATCCGAGAGCGGGTGGATCCGCCGCCGGTTATGGTATCCCTCAATATAGGCGAAGAGGTCTCGTCGGGCATCCTCCCGCGTTGGCCATCGCCGCTGGTTGTGGCTCGGCATGCCTCTGGACCCCCTTCGGCTTCCAAAACGGACCGCTCATTCGATCCAGAAGCGCCTCTAATCGCGAAGGAACCTCCCTTCGGGCGGGGGCTCCTTTTGGAAGCCTGAGGGGGAGCCCGAGCCATGCCGATCCACACCAAGGTGCTCGAGCCGGCCGAGAGTCAGGCGACGACCCGCCAACGTGTTCCCGATTAGCAGGAAACGACCGCCGGTAGCGCGGAGGAGGGGCAGCGTATCTTCCGGCGGGCTGGAACCGCGAGGCCCTCGCGAGGTTTTCCAAGGATCACACCGATCCATTGCAGATACGAGGATAACGGACATGGTCGACCAGACGACGCGTTCTGCCGGGCGCACCACCGACGTCGCGGAGGACATCTCGGATGCCGGCCGCCGGTTGGAGGAGGAGCGCAAGGCGCTCTCCGAGACGATGGTAGAGGCCAAGGACGCGGTGACCACACAGGCCCGGGACCTCAAAGACCAGGCCACCGACCAGCTCGGCGCCCAGGTCGAGGGCATGAAGGAGGAAGCGACCGCCGGCCTCACCGCCTTCTCCGATGCGCTCAGGGCCGCGAGCAGCGAGCTCTCGGGCAAGCAGCTCGGCTTCGCCGGGGACATGGTGCAGCAGGCGGCTGGCGGGCTCGAGAGCCTGGTGCGCGCCGTCGAGGACCAGTCGCCGGGTGAGATGCTCGACAGCCTGCGCTCGTTCGGGCGCCAGAACCCGATCGGCTTCATCGCCGGCTCAGTGCTCGCGGGGTTCGCCCTCGGCCGTCTTGCCGCCGTTCTGCCGCCCGAGGCGGGCTCGCCCCCGTCCGCCGCACCCACCTTCCCTGCGACCGGCGGGGCAGCGCGGGCCGGGATGCCGGCCAGCGGATCGCGTGACGCCTCCTGGACGTCCGATCAGGTGGAAGGAGTCGGGCGATGACGCCGGACCGGGACGACCGCAGCCTGGCGAGCCTCATCTCCGACCTGGTGCAGCAGCTATCGGGCCTCATCCAGACCGAGGGCAAACTCCTGCGCAGCGAGGTGCGCGAAAGCGGCAAGAAGATCA
>CAWCSN010000004.1:0-30460 GCA_963798235.1 uncultured Alphaproteobacteria bacterium
CACACCCGCCGGCGGCGGCCTTCGCGGCGGCCGCGGGCGCCGGCCTCGACCTCGCCCTCGGCGAGCGGCGGCTTGTTGGCGCGGATCCAGTCGGCGCCAGGGTCGGCGTTGATCAGCAGGTTGGCGGCGCGGATCGCGTCCATCTCCTGCGGGCGGGTCGGGTTCATGATGGCGGAAGTCATGCCGGAGGCGATCGCCATCGGCAGGAAGGCGGCGTTGATGCCGTGGCGGTTCGGCAGGCCGAAGGAGACGTTCGAGGCGCCGCAGGTGGTGTTGACGCCAAGCTCCTGGCGCAGGCGGCGCACCAGGGTGAAGACCTGGCGGCCGGCGGTGGCCAGCGCGCCGATCGGCATCACCAGCGGATCCACGACGATGTCGTGGGCGGGGATGCCGAAATCGGCGGCGCGCTCGACGATCTTGCTTCGCCACCGCGAAGCGCACGTCCGGGTCTTCGGAGATGCCGGTGTCGTCGTTGGAGATGGCGACGACGGGGACGTTGTATTTCTTCACCAGCGGCAGGACGAGCTCCAGCCGCTCCTCCTCGCCGGTAACGGAGTTGAGGAGCGGGCGGCCGTCAGCGGTCTCGAGGCCGGCCTCGAGAGCGCCGGGGACGAGCTGTCGATGCAGAGGGGAACGTCCACAAGGCCCTGCACCAGCTCGATCATCCGGCGCATCAGCGGCGGCTCGGTCTCGTTGGGGTTGGGGATGGAGTTGTAGACGACGCCGGCGTTCACATCGA
Source organism: uncultured Alphaproteobacteria bacterium (assembly GCA_963798235.1). GTDB lineage: Bacteria > Pseudomonadota > Alphaproteobacteria > Rhodobacterales > Rhodobacteraceae > Amaricoccus. The sequence continues at coordinate 740 of CAWCSN010000004.1, forward strand.
GCATCGAGGCGCCGCAGGCGGCCTGGTCGAGCGCGTCCTTCTCGACGGTGGAGAAGTCGCCGGCCTCGAGCTGGGCGGCGAGGATCTTGCGGCCGGTGGGGTTGATGCGCTCGCCGATCACGCAGAACGGCTGGTCGAAGCCGATGATCACGGTCCTGGATTTCAAGTCGACGATCGTGCGGGTCATGCGACGCTGGCCTTCAGCGGCTTCGAGGTACCCAGGAGCGCAGGGTCGGTGAAGTCGGCGATGGCCGCGTGCGCGCCGGCCTGCAAGAGCTCGGCGGCGGAAAGGCCGGTTGTCAGGCCGAAGACCTGGGCGCCGGCGGCGCGGGCGGCGCCAGGCCGGAGCGCGAGTCCTCGAAGGCGACGGAGAGCGCGGGGTGACGCCGAGGGCGCTTCATGCCGGCGGTAGGGCGCGGGGTCGGGCTTCGGGCGCGCGCATTCCTCGCCGATGACGAGCCTCGGCAGCCGGTCGGCGAGACCGGCCGCCGCGAGCATCGCCACGGCATTGGCGCGCGGGGCGTTGGTAACCACCGCGCAGCCCGCGCCCTCGCCTCGGCCCAGTCGAGCAGGGCATGGATGCCGGAGACCGGCTCGACCAGGCGGCGAGGCTGTCGCGGAACATCGCCTCCTTGCGGTCGAGGAGGGCCATGTCCTCGCCCGGGAAGAAGCGCTCGAGGATCTCCGCGTTGGGGCGACCCATGATGTGGGTCTTGTAGTCGGCGACGCTGAGCGCCCTGCCCCGCTCGGCGAGGATCGTCGTCGAAGCTCGCGTGGTGGAGGTGGTCGCTGTCGACGAGCGTGCCGTCGAGGTCGAAGAGCAGCGCGAGCAGGAGGGCCGTCGGCGCGCGGTCACGCCCGGGCCTGCTGGGGCCGCGCGGTCATCGCGCCGGTGTAGTCGGTCGTGGCGGCGATGCCGCCGAGCGGGAAGAAGTGGACGCGCTCGACCGGAAAGCCGGGCGTGCGGGCCTTGTGCGCGGCGAGGTCGGCGAGGAATTCGGTCGGCTCGAAGGGGACCATGAGTTTGGTCAGGTCGGCCGCGCGGCGCTGGAGGACGCGCAGCGAGGCGCCGACGCCGCAGGTCATGGCGAAACGGATCAGGGTCTGGAGCTTGGCCGGGCCGGCGACGCCGAGGTGCACCGGAAGCGTGATGCCGGCGGCCTGCAGGCGGTCGGCCCAGGCGATGACCGGGGCGGTCTCGAAGCGAACTGGGTTGCGATCGCCATCCGCGCGTCGGTCTCGCGCTGGAAGGCGGCCTTGGCGGCAAGGGCCGCGAGGGCGCGGGCGTCGCCCCCGTCGGCGTCGATGTCGCGGTTGCCCTCCGGGTGGCCGGCGACGTGGAGGTCGGTGAAGCCGTGGACGTCGAAGAGGCCGGTCTGGAGAAGCTGAGCGCCTCGCTGTAGGCGCCGCGCGGTGTGTCGATGCCGCCGGCGATGACCAGCGCCTGACGCACGCCGACGTCGGCGTAGGCGGCGATCCGGGCGGCGAGTTCGGCCCGGTCGGCGATACCGCGGGCCGGGACGTGCGGCATGACCGCGAAGCCCTCGTCCACGAGCCGGGCGGCGGCGGCGCGCATGTCGGCGAAGTCGGTGCCGTCGATATGGGCGAGGTAGACGCGGGTTCCGGCGGGGAGCAGCGGCCGGAAGTCGGCGATCCTGGCGGCCGTGCGCGGCATGACCTCGATCGAGAAATCCGCGAGGAGCGAGTTGAGCCCGGCGGCGGCGGTCGGCGCAGGCGCAGGCGTCTGCGGACGAAATCGAGGATTTGCGCCATCGGTCGCTCCAGGGGCGGGGGTTTCAGGGTCCGGTGTGGCCCAGCCGTCGTTCGCGATCAGGGCCTTGATCGCGTCGCTATTGAACTCTTCCTCGAGACGGGCCGCTTCGCCGGAAGCGACATCCGCCGCGTCGCCATCGACAAGGTAGGGCTCGCCCTTGCGCCACTCGGCGAGGTAGGCATCCGATTCGCTGGCGCCGACGCGCATGGCGCAGCGGTCGATCGCGGTCTCGAAACGCTCCGGAAGCGGCATCTTGGCGGCGCGGCGGCCGCTTCCGACGATGACCTGGGCGGGAATGTCGCGCCAGTAAACGATGGTTACCTCGGGCATGGGGCCCCCCTCGCGAACCGCCGCCCCTGACGGCGGGCGGCGATTCAATAAGGCGTTGCCCGGCAGGGAATCCAGCAGTATTCTCACGCTCGCAAACTTCATTGTCGGTATGGACCGGTGCACATGACCAGGACGGAAAAGGCCCTGCCGGGCCTGTCTTTCGAATTCTTCCCCCCGAACACCCCCGAAGGCAGCCTGCGGCTGTGGCGCTCGGTCGAGCGGCTGGCGCCGCTGGCGCCGTCGTTCGTCTCGGTGACCTACGGGGCCGGCGGAACGACGCGCGACCGGACCAACGCCGCGATCCGCACCATCGTGGACCGCGCCCGGCTGAACGTCGCGGGGCATCTGACCTGCGTCGGCGCCACCCGCGAGGAGACGCTGGAGGTGGCGCGGGGCTATGCGCGGCTGGGCGTGCGGCGCATCGTGGCTCTGCGCGGCGACCCGCCCAAGGGCGAGACCCGCTTCGTGCCGCACCCGGAGGGCTTTGCCAGCGCGGCGGAACTCGTCGCGGCGCTGCGGACCGTCGGCGACTTCGACATCGCGGTCGGCGCCTATCCGGAGGTGCACCCGGAGGCGGAGAACGCCGCGACCGACATCGACAACCTCAAGCGCAAGCTCGATGCCGGCGCGTCGAGCGCGATCACCCAGTTCTTCTTCGACAATGACGCCTTCCTGCGCTTCCGCGACGCCTGTGCGAAGGCGGGGATCACCGCGCCGATCCGGCCGGGCATCCTGCCGGTCGAGAATTTCACCAAGATGGTGAACTTTGCCGCCCGCTGCCAGGCGAGCGTTCCCGAGTGGATGCACAAGGCCTATGCCAATGCCGCGACGCCGGAGGAGGCCTACGTGCTGTCGGTCTCGATCGCCAGCGAGCAGTGCGACGGGCTGATCGCCGAGGGCGTCGAGCACCTGCACGTCTACACGCTGAACAATCCCGACCTCAGCTTCGACGTCTGCCGGGCCGTGGGCTACGTCGCGGCGCCGCTCGCTGCGGCGGCGGAGGGGTCCGGCGCGGCTTAAACTGCGGCATTTCGGGCCCTTGCGCCCGGCTGGCGATGTCCTGCATCAGGAAGAGCCGGTAAATGTGGCGGCGCGGCGCGGGTTGCACGCGCCGCGGCAGTTGTTGCTATGCCGGAATGCGTCATGTAACCTTCACCCAAATCCGCGGCGATCGTCTCGCGGGACATGATGGTTCCATATGGCGCAGGACTTCACCGAGTCTGCGCAGGATAGTGTAGCGCTGGCGCCGAGGCGCCGCGGGACCGAGCCCGTGGCGCCAGCTTCGGAGTTGTATGCGGCTCTCGACCTGGGCACGAACAGTTGCCGGATGCTGATCGCTACCCCGGAGTTGGGGCGATTTCCGCGTCGTGGATGCCTTTGCCAAGTCGGTGCGGCTGGGCTCGGGCCTCGAGCGCACCGGCCACCTCTCCAAGGGCGCGATCGGGCGGACGCTGGCCGCGCTCGAGGTCTGCGCCGAAAAGCTCGAACGCTACCGGGTTTCCAACGTCCGCCTCGTCGCGACGGAGGCGTGCCGGCGGGCCCGCAACGGCGGACATTTCCTCGCCCGCGCGGCGCGGGAGACCGGGCTCAGGCTCGAGGTGATCCGGCCCGAGGAAGAGGCGCGGCTCGCGGTGATCTCCTGCGCGCCGCTGGTCTCGCCGACCGCCGAGCAGGTGCTGGTCTTCGACATCGGCGGCGGGTCGACCGAACTTGTCTGGCTCGACCTCTCGGAAATCGCGCCCGAACAGCGGGCCGCGGCGATCCTCAATCTGCAGATGAACGGCGTCAACGCGCCGGGTGCGGCGCGGATCGTCGACTTCATCTCGGTGCCGCTCGGGGTGGCGACGCTCCACGAGCGGTATGCCGACGTTGCCGAGGACAGCGCCCGGTTCGCGCTGATGTCGTGGTATTTCGAGGAACGGATCGCCAGCTTCCGGCCCTATGTCGGAGGCGGGGATGGCGGACAACCGGGAGACTTTCCAGATGATCGGCACGTCGGGGACGGTGACCACCGTCGGCGCGGCGCACCTCGGCCTCCGGCGCTATGACCGGCGCAAGGTCGACGGGATGGTGCTGTCGGCGCGGGCGATCGAGGACGTCATCGCCCGCTTCCTGCGGCTCGGGCCGGAGGGGCGGCGCAACGACATCGGCCTCGGGCGCGACCGCTCGGAGCTGATCATGTCGGGAGCGGCGATCCTCCAGACCCTGCTGCGGCTGTGGCCGACGGAATTGATGCGGGTCGCGGACCGCGGGCTGCGCGAGGGGATGCTGTTCGCGATGATGAGCGCGCGCGGGGCCTTCGCCGATGGCGTGCGGCTCGAATGAGCGGCGCGGGCAAGACCTCGGCCGGCGGGCGGGGCGGCGGGGCGGGCGGGAGCTCGGCCGGCGGCACCGGGGCAGGCTCGGGGCGGGGGCAGCGCGACCTGCGGGTGCGGGTGAAGACGGCGAAGGGGCGGCGGCTGTCGTCGAAGCTGTGGCTGGAGCGCCAGCTCAACGATCCCTACGTGGTGCGGGCGAAGGCCGAGGGCTATCGCAGCCGGGCCGCCTTCAAGATCATCGAGATCGACGACCGCTTCGGGCTGCTGAAGCCCGGCTGTCGCGTGGTCGACCTCGGCTGCGCGCCGGGCGGCTGGGTTCAGGTCGCGGTGGCGCGGGTCAACGCGCTCGGCGAACGCAAGAGCCGGCCGGTCGGCCGGGTGATCGGCATCGACCTGCAGGAGGTCGAGCCGATCGCGGGGTCGGAGCTGATGCTGCTCGACTTCCTCGACGAAGGTGCTGACGCCGCGGTGCGCGAGCGGCTCGGCGGGCGGGCCGACGTGGTGCTGTCCGACATGGCGGCGCCGTCGTCGGGGCACGCGCAGACCGATCACCTGCGGATCACCATACTGGTCGAGGCGGCGGCGGAGTTCGCCATGGAGGTGCTCGAGCCCGGCGGCGCCTTCGTCGCCAAGGTGCTGGCGGGGGGTGCGGACGCGGATGTGGTCAGGCGCCTGCACAAGGCCTTTACCAAGGTCCAGCACGTCAAGCCGCCGGCGAGCCGCAAGGATTCCTCGGAAAAGTACCTGGTCGCCACCGGGTTTCGCATTCGGCCGGAGGCCGAGCCGGAGGAAGTCGAGGCCGAGTTCCGAGCTCCGCGACTAGTGCCGTCGCACAGGCGTCGCACGCGTGCGACTCCGATCAAGCTATTGTTATGGCATCATATTCCTTGGCGCGTTAACCACTCGTTCATGCCGGCTAAAGCGTCTCCCTTGTTCGGCTGGGCCCAATCTAGCCGGGCAGGCCGGTCCAGAACGCTTTCGTGAAAGCTTCAACGGCGCGCTGCGCGACGAGTGCCTGAAACCTGCACTGGTTCCGTTCGCTGCGCCATGCCCGCGAGGAGATCGAGCCATGGCGCTACCACTACAACACCGAGCGCCCCATCCGGCGCTCGCGCTGCCACTCATCGCCAAGTTCAACCCGGAGAATTCCATCACCGCGGCCCTAATCGTGGGGAAAGGTCGAAGCTAAACCTGCTTCGCTTGCTCTCGGCTCCCTCTGCTGTAGTCCGGTTTCCAGCAGACCGGCGAGGAGAAACAAGGGGTCACGCCGGGGTCGGCTTACTCAAGCTAATTGGACGCGCCGGGCCAAGTATGTCAAAGGCGAGCCCTCCGAGCGAGGACCCGCCTCCGGCCGTCACTTCAGGGCGTCGGTGACCATCATGTCATCGTGGCCGCTGCACTTGGTCGTCAGCTGCGAGAAGATCTCGTCGGACATCAGTTGCTGACTGGTAGTCTGCTGGCTGGTGAATGCCTGCACGGCAGCGATGGTCTGCATCTGCTGAGTATGATCCTGCGCAGCGAATTGGGCGCAGGTCATGGTATCGACAGACTGGGCAAGCGCAGGTACAGCCGAGGCTGCCGCTACGGCGAGCGCCAAAAGCAAGCTTCTCATACGAAATCTCCCACGATCATGTCAGCCGCTTCGCTGCGGCAGAAGTCCCTTCGACTTGAGGCCCCAAAACATTTCGCCGGATACATCACGTCTACTTGTGCGGTACGCCCCCACCATGCGGTCGACAACCGCCCGCAATGTGGATTCTGGCGGCACGTTAGAGTGACGTGCGACGGCACGGGTGTGGGCGGCTGTTGCAGCGGGCTCGGAGCGTGGGCTTCGCGCCGTGTCAGGTGGCGAGGACGTTCTGGAACTGCCAGGGGTCGGTCTCGTCGATCTCCTCGGCGAACTGGGCCCAGCGCGTCGAGATCGGGGTCCAGTCGGTGTAGTGCGCCTCGATGCGGCCGAGGTAGGGGCGCATGACGTCGAGGCAGAAGGCGTGGTCCATCTCCTCGGTCTCGACGATGCCCGCCTTCGGGTTGGCGAGCGCCCACGCCATGCCGGCGAGGACCGCGCTCGTCACCTGCAGGCCGGTGGCGTTCTGGAAGGGCGCGAGGGCGCGGGCCTCCTGGATCGACAGGCGCGAGCCGTACCAGAGGGCGTTGCGGGCGTGGCCATAGATCAGCACGCCGAGGCAGTCCTCGCCCCAGAGGATCTCGTTCTCGTCGAGAATCTTCAGCCTGTCCTGCACCTTGCCGGTTCCGAGCATCTCGTGGAGCGAGAGCACCGCCTGGCCGCAGGGGTGATAGGCGTAGTGGCAGGTCGGGCGGAACGCGGGGAAGTCGCCCTGGCCGACGGTGAAATAGTCGGAGATCGAGATCGCCTCGTTGTGGGTGACGAGAAAGCCGTACTGCGGGCCACCCTCCGGGGTCCAGGTGTGGACCTTGGTGAGCAGGCCGGGGGTGTCGAGGTAGATCGCGGCGCGGCAGCCGCCCTGATGGCGGTGGCCGTTGGGCGGAAACCACGTCTCGTGGGTGCCCCAGCCGAGCTCGGCGGGCTGGAAGCTCTCGGAGACGAAACCCTCGACCGACCAGGTATTCACGAAGCAATGCAGCGGCTTGGCATCGCGCCCCGCCTGGGTGTCACGCTCGGCGATATGCACGCCCTTGACGCCGAGCGACTGCATGAGGCCGGCCCAGTCCTCGCGGTCGGCGGGCGGAGCGGCGGGAGCGGTGCCGAGGTCGGTGGCGAGGCGGAGGAGGGCTTCCTTGAGGAGCCAGGAGACCATGCCGGGGTTGGCGCCGCAGCAGGAGACGGCGGTGGTGCCGCCGGGGTGGGCGCGCTTCTCGGCACCGACGATCTCGCGGAGGGCGTAGTTGGTGCGCTCCTCGGGGGGGAGCCCGAGGTCGAAATAGTGGCCGGCCCAGGGTTCGACGACGGTGTCGATATAGAGGACGCCAAGCGCGCGGCAGAGGCGCAGGATGTCGAGGGAGCCGGTATCGACCGAGAGATTGACGCAGAAACCGCGGCCCCCGGCGAAGATGCCGCGAAGGATCTGGTCGTAGTTCTCGGGGGTCAGCGCGGTGTGGACGAACTGGACGCCGCGCTGCTCGAGGAAGGTCCGATGGGCGTCGGAGGGGTCGATGACGGTGACCTGATGGGGGTCGTAGGTGAAGTGGCGCTCGATGAGCGGCAGCGTCCCCTGCCCGATCGAGCCGAAGCCGATCATCACGATCGGGCCGTCTATCCGCCCGTGGTTCGGATAGGTCTGGGCCATCGGCCGCTCTCTCCCCTGTCGCTGGTCCCCGGGGAAGTTAGAGCATCCCGGCAGGGGGGCGGCAACCCCGGTGGGCGGACCTGGAACGGGGCTTGCCCGGTCCCTGCACTGCGCCCGCACGAAGGATGCAGCCACGTTTTCGCGGCCGATCCCCCGTCGACGCGCGCCGCTCCCCGCCATGGTCAACCGGTAGGCAGCCGAAGGTGGCGCGGATGACGGACCGGGACACTTAGCCATCTGGCAAACTTTTCGCTTGCTGCCGGACGCGCGCGCTCATAGTTAGGGACATGGCTAAGTATGACCCCGACCTTTCCCGCCTCTTCCACGCTCTGGCGGACCCGACGCGCCGGGCGATCCTGACGCGACTGGCGGAGGGGACGGCGCCGGTGACGGCGCTCGCCAACCCCACCGGGCTCCGGTTGCCGACGGTGATGCGGCACCTTTCGGTGCTGGAGGAGGCGGGCCTGATCGCCACGACCAAGGACGGGCGGGTGCGCTCCTGCGCCATCGTCCCCGAGGCGCTGGCCCCGGTGCGGACCTGGCTCGACGAGCAGCGGGCGATCTGGGAGGCCCGGCTGGACCGGCTTGACGACTACGTGATGAAACTGATGGAGGAACGCAAGAAATGACCCCGGATCTCGACCCGACCACCGACCTGAGCTTCACCCGGACGCTGGCCGTGCCGCGTCAGCTGATCTGGGAATGCTGGACCGAGCCGCAGCACATCCCGCATTTCTTCATTCCCGCGCCGCACAAGGTGACGTCGGTGGACATCGACCTGCGCGTCGGCGGGCGCTTCGACACCACCTTCGACGTCGAAGGCAATGTCATGGAGAACCGCGGGGTCTATCTCGAGGTGGTGCCGGGCGAGAAGCTGGTCTTCACCGATTTCTATACCGAGGGATGGAAGCCGGTGGCGGAGCCGTTCATGACCGCGATCCTGCTGCTGGCGGATGCGCCGGGCGGCGGCACGACCTACACGGCGATCGCGCGCCACCGCACGCCCGAGACCCGCAAGAGCCACGAGGACATGGGGTTCTTCGACGGCTGGGGGACGGTGGCGACGCAGCTCGAGGCTTACGCCAAGGGGCTGACGGGGTGAGCGGTTTCGCGACGCTGACCTTCGAGCGGGACGTGTCCGCCCCGGTCGAAACCCTGTGGCAGGCGTGGACGGCGCCGGCGGCGCGGGCGGTCTGGGCGGCGCCTTCGCCGGCGGTCACGGTGGAGTTCGTCGAGGCCGACAGCCGGGTCGGCGGGCGCGAGGTCTCGCTCTGCAAGGTGGCGGGGCAGCCGGACATCCGCTGCGAGGGCGGCTGGCTGGCGCTGGAGGCGGCGGCGCGGAGCGTCAGCTACGAGGTGGTCTCGTCGGAGGCCGTGACGCGATCGGCGGCGCTGGTGACGGCGGATTTCGCCGGGACGGAGTCGGGGAGCCGGGTGGTGGTGACGGTGCAGCTGTCGTCGCTGGCCGAGGACATGGCGGCGGGCTACCGGCAGGGGTTCGGCGGCGGGCTGGACAATCTCGCGGGCGTGGCCGGGCGGACCATGGTGCTGCAGCGGGTGATCCAGGCGCCGCGGCCGGTCGTCTGGGGGGCGTGGATGAACCCGGAGACCTTGCCGCAGTGGTGGGGACCGACGGGGTTCTCCTGCCGGACGAAGCGGATCGACCTCAAGGCCGGGGGCGAGTGGGTCTTCGACATGATCGGTCCGGACGGGACGGTCTATCCGAACCACCACCGCTATGGCGAGGTCCGGGCGGACGAGCGGCTCGGCTATACGCTGCTCTGGGGCGAGGACGGGCCGAAACATGCCGACGCCTGGGCCTCGTTCGAGGACGTGGGCGGCGCGACCAGGGTGACGCTGGGGATGGTCTTCAACACGACGGCCGAGTTCGAGGGCGCGAAGGGCTTCGGCGCCGTGGAACTGGGGCAGCAGACGCTGGGCAAGCTGGCGCGCTTCATCGGGGCCGAGTGATGCCGACGGGGCGGGGTGTCGGTGCGGTTGTCGGAGACGGCCTGTCGCCCGCTTGTCGGGTGCGCGCGACGAGCGGCACGGGCGTGAAACAGGTGACGCCTTCGGTTACCTGCCTCGGACAAGAATACGAGGACTACAGGGCTTTCTCCCTTTAGAAGAGGTTTCAGCGCGGGTCGGCCATTGGTGGATCAGATGAAACTGTACTTCAGCCGCAATCCAAATCCCCGCCTCAGTGTGGCGACGGCTCGCTACCTCGAGGTCCCGATCGCGTTCGAATTCGCCGCGCCCTTTGCGCCGGGGCAGGCGGAGAAGTTTTCGAGGCTGAATCCGGGTCTCCGGATACCCATCCTGGAGGAAGCGGGCGGATCGCTCTGGGAGGCCGATGCCATCGCCTGTCGCCTCTCGCGGGCCATGGGGTCGGATTTCTGGCGAACGGGCGACGCGGAGCCGGACATGATCCGCTGGATCAGCTGGGGCAAGGCCAACTTCGTGCTGGCCTGCGACATGGTGCATTTCGAGCGGGGTACCAAGCAGCGCTACGGACTGGGTCCCGTCGATCCCGCGCGCGTCGCCGAAGGTCTCGACCTCTTTCGCGAGTCGTCCGCCCTTCTCGAGGCCCACCTGTCGTCGCGCGCGTGGCTGGTCGGCGACACCCCCTCCTATGCGGATTTCCGCATGGCGACGTTCCTGCCCTTCAACGATGTCGCCGGCCTGCCCCTCGACGCCCTCGATTCCGTGCGGCGCTGGTACGCCCGCCTCGATGCCCTGCCTGCATGGCACAGCCCCTTCGAAGGGCTTGCCGCGCCAGACCTGCCGCCGATCCCGACCTGAACGGGCCAGGGAAGCCGGGATCAGCCCAGCCGTTCGAGCAAGGCCACGGCCGCGTGCGGATTGCGCTCCTTGGCGCCGCTGATGACGTAGAGGAAGACGTCGCGCTCCGCAGCGTCCGGTGCCGGGGCGACGAGGTCGAGGTCGGTGGGGATGGCACCGGTCGCCCAGGCGCGGGCGCGGGCGATCCAGGCGTCGAGGGCGGCGGCGGGGTAGCCGGCCGGGTGGGCGGCGTCGGTGCCCATGATGCGCGCGTAGACGAAGGGGGCGGTCGGGTCGGGGATCAGCGGGAAGGCGCTGTCGCCGGCAAGGACGATGGCCACGCCGTGCTGGCGCGCGAGGGCGACGAAGCCGGGGTCGGCGAAACTGTCGTGGCGGACTTCGAGCGCGTGGCGGAGGGGGCGGCCGTCGATCTCGCGCGGCAGCAGGGCGAGGAAGGCGGCCATGTCGTCGAGGTCGAGCTTCTTGGTGGCGGCGAACTGCCAGTTGATCGGCCCGAGCTTGTCCTGCAGCTCCAGCACGCCGGTCCCGAAGAAGCGGTCGACCAACTCGCCGGCCTCGGCGAGGACGCGGCGGTTGGTGGTGAAGCGCGGACCCTTGAGGGAAAAGACGAAATCGTCCGGGGTCTCGTCGTGCCACTTGCGAAAGGTCGCGGGCTTCTGCGAGCCGTAGTACGTGCCGTTTACCTCGATCGTGGTCACGGCGCGGCTCAGGTATTCGAGCTCGCGCTTCTGGGTGAGGTCGCCGGGGTAGAAGCTGCCGCGCCAGGGCTCGAAGACCCAGCCGCCGACCCCGACCCGGACGCGACCGCTCACAGCAGCCCCCGCTGGCTGAGGTTGCGCATCAGGGCGGCGGCGCCGAAGGTCCACGCCGGCGCCTCGGTCGAGAGACCGACGGTGTTGACGAGGGCGCCGAGGCCGGGGGCGGAGATGGTCACCACGTCGCCCATGTGGTGGGTGAACCCCTGCCCTGCCCCGTCGCGGTCCTGCACGGGCGCGAACATCGTGCCGCAGAACAGCATGAAGCCGTCGGGATACTGGTGATGCCGCCCGATGGTCTGGGCGACGAGGTCGGCGGGGTCGCGGCTGATCTCCTTCATCGACGAGCGGCCTTCGAGGCGGAAGCCGTCCTCCCCGGTCACGGTCAGCGTCAGTTCGGCGGCGCGCACGTCGTCGAGGGTGAAGGTGTCGTCGAAGAGGCGGATGAAAGGCCCGATCGACGAGGCGGCGTTGTTGTCCTTGGCCTTGCCGAGCAGCAGCGCCGAGCGGCCCTCGACGTCGCGGAGGTTCACGTCGTTGCCGAGGGTGGCGCCGCGGATGCGGCCGCGGCTGTCGACGGCGAGGACGATCTCGGGCTCGGGGTTGTTCCACCTGGAGATCGGGTGAAGGCCGACCATCGCACCGAAGCCGACCGAGGAGAGCGGCTGGCCCTTGGTGAAGACCTCGGCGTCGGGACCGATGCCGACTTCGAGATACTGGCTCCACAGCCCCTCGGACTGGAGCGCGGCCTTGGCCGAGGCGGCGGCTTCGCTGCCGGGCTTGATGTCGCGGAGCGAGGCGCCGATCAGGGTGGCGACGCGCTCGCGGACTTCCAGCGCGCGGGCCGGGTCGCCGGCGGCGCGCTCCTCGATGACGCGCTCGACCATCGAGCGGGCGAAGGTGACGCCGCAGGCCTTCAGCGCCTGCAGGTCACAGGGGGCGAGCAGCGCGGCGACATGGTCGGCGAGGGGGCCGAGGTCGCGCCCGGGGGTGGCGGCGAGATAGCCGGTGACGTCGTCGATCTCGAGCAGGTCGCGCATCGTCGGGGCTTCGCGGACGGTAACGTCGTGGAGGTGGCCGTCGCGGAGGACGACGAGGATCGGGCCCTCGGCGGCCTCGTCCCAGAGGCGGCCGACGAGGGTGCCGGCGGCGTCCCCGGGGTGCGGCAGCGGGCCGCCGTTGCTGGTCTCGTCGGTCACTGGCAGTCCCTCCCCGCCGCTCGCTTCGGCGGCACGGCGCGCACGATAGCCGAGCGGGACCGCGGCGCAACCCTCGCGCGGGAAGCGGGCGCGCGTGGCGGGAAGGCGGCACGCAGGCGACGCCCGCCGCGCGCGGGTGGGCGGGCGGGGCGTGCGGCGGGCGTCGCCGGCCCGGAGAGAGACAGCGGCGACGCGGAGCAACCGGCGCGGGGGCTCCGGCGTTTGATGCAATGCAGCGCCGCGCGGGGCCACCGCCTTGCATCGCGGTGGCAATTGGGACAATACCGCCGGGTCAGGGTGGGCAGCGATCGCCGGAGGATAGCGGACATGGACGGCGGAATGGAAACGGCTGAGGTGCCGACGGTCGACTTCAGCGTGCGCGACCTCTTCGGGATCGACTCGGACATGACCGTGAAGGGCTTCGCCGAGCCCTCCGACCGGGTGCCCGATCGCGACCCGACCTATCGCTTCGACCGGGACACCACGCTCGCCATCCTCGCCGGCTTCGCCTTCAATCGACGGGTGATGATCCAGGGCTACCACGGCACCGGCAAGTCGACGCATATCGAGCAGGTGGCGGCGCGGCTCAACTGGCCCTGCGTGCGGGTGAACCTCGACAGCCACATCAGCCGCATCGACCTGATCGGCAAGGACGCGATCAAGATCCGCGACGGCCTGCAGGTGACCGAGTTCCAGGAGGGCATCCTGCCGTGGTGCCTGCGCAACCCGGTGGCGATCTGCTTCGACGAATACGATGCCGGCCGCCCGGACGTGATGTTCGTGATCCAGCGCGTGCTGGAGGTCGACGGCAAGCTGACGCTGCTCGACCAGAACAAGGTGATCAAGCCGCATCCCTACTTCCGGCTGTTCTCGACGGCAAACACCGTCGGTCTCGGCGACACGACCGGGCTCTATCACGGCACCCAGCAGATCAACCAGGGTCAGATGGACCGCTGGAACATCGTGGTGACGCTGAACTATCTCGCGCACGACGCCGAGGCGGACATCGTGCTGGCGAAATACCCGGACTACGCCACGCCCGAGGGCAAGAAGACCGTGAGCCGGATGGTGACGGTCGCCGACCTGACGCGGGCGGCCTTCATGAACGGCGACCTCTCGACGGTGATGAGCCCGCGCACGGTGCTCGCCTGGGCGGAAAACGCGCGGATCTTCGGCGACGTCGGCTTTGCCTTCCGGCTGACCTTCCTCAACAAGTGCGACGAGCTCGAGCGCCAGACGGTGGCGGAATTCTACCAGCGCTGCTTCGACAAGGAACTGCCGGAGAGCGCGGTGAGCCTCAGTCTCGGCTGACCGGGGCCCGGAGGCCCTCAGCCCAGCCTGGCGGCGGGGCGGGGCTGGTTCCACGGCAGGCGTTGCAGGAGCAGCGCCATGCCGCACCAGCCCGACAGGCCCGACACCGCGAACGCCAGTCCGAGGACGCCGGCAGCCGCGAAGAAGGCCGGGCCGAAGGCGAACCCCGCAAGCACCAGCGCCAGCAGCCGGCAGCGCGTCGAGCGGCAGGGAGAGCGCGGCGGCGATGTGCTGGGCGCGGAACTCGTCCGGCGAGCGCACGTCCACGAGCACGGCCTCGCCGTCGGCGATCCAGCGTGCCGCGGTGCGGGGGTCGATGGTTTTCGGGGTCATTCTTCGGCCTTTCCACAGAAATGACGGTAGAGCGTCTGCATGAGCTCGCCCACCGCCGGGTGTTCGATCCGGTAGTAGAGGCTGCGGTGATCGCGGCGCACGGCGACGATCCCCTCCTCCCTGAGCCTGGCGAGGTGTTGCGACATCGAGGTCTGGCCGATGCCCGTGGCCGCGATCAGCGCGGTCACGTTCTTCTCGCCCTCGACGAGACAGCAGACGATCAGCAGGCGGTGCGGATTGGCGAGCCCCTTGAGGAACCCCGCCACCCCGTCCGCCTTCGCCGCCATCTCGGTCGCCCCGGCCTGCCAGTCCATGCGCTCGCCTCGCCAGCCTCTTTACAATTCGTATTTTTATAATATCATATAAAAACGAAATGAGAAGCCCTGGAGGGATGAACGTGGCCAAGGACAAGGACTATCGCGACATCGTCGGCAGCATCGCGGCCTACACCGGCGAGCTGCGTCGGGCGGTGCCGCCGGTGATGCAGGGCTTCGGTGCGCTGGCGAAGGCGGCGACGGCCGCGGGGGTGGTCGATGGCAAGACCAAGGAGCTGATCGCGCTGGCGATCGGCGTGACCCAGCACTGCGACGGCTGCATCGGCTTTCACGGCAAGGCGCTGGTCGAGCTCGGCGCCACCCGCGAGGAGGTGGCCGAAGTGCTCGGAATGTGCGTCTACATGGGCGGCGGACCGGCGCTGATGTATGCCGCGGACGCCCTGCGCGCCTTCGACCAGTTCTCGGAAGGCCGGGTCGCCGCAGCCTGATCCGGCGGCCTGCATGTCGCCGGCACCCGTGCAGTTTCGCCGTGAACGATCCGAAGCCAGTTAACGCGCGAAGGATAATCACGTTATATCAATTACTTGATCCTTTGCGCACGCGTGCGCAGACGCGGTTTCGGGGCCTTGCAGGGTCTCTCCAGCGGCGTGGTCAGACCAACTGCGCAAGCAGCGCGAGGGACGGCTCGCCGGTGACCGGCTGGCCGGTGCTCGACTGGTAGGCGCTGATCGCGTCCCGGGTCTTGGTGCCGATGACGCCGTCGGAGCCGCCGGTGTCGAAGCCGGCGGCGGTCAGGCGCTGCTGGAGCCTCTGGCGGTCGGCGATGGTCATGCCCTGCGCGTCGGGCGGATAGGCGCCGCGGATCGGCGGGCCGCCGGCGAGGCGGTCGGAGAGGTGGCCGATGCCGATCACGTAGTTCTCGGAATTGTTGTAGCGGGTTATGACCGTGAAGTTGCGGAAGACCATGAAAGCCGGGCCGCTGCGGCCCATCGGGGTGATGATCGAGGCGGGGCCGTGGTCGGGCACGACGCGGCCGTCCATGTCGCGGACCCCCATCGCCGCCCAGGCGGAGGGGCTGCGGGTCGAGCCTCGGCCGACCGGGCCGGAGAAGTCGGCGGGCAGGCGGACCTCGACGCCCCAGGGCTGGCCGTGCTGCCAGCCGGAGCGCGAGAGGTAGGCGGCGGTCGAGGCGAGCGCGTCGGTGGGGTCGTCCGACCAGATGTCGCGGCGGCCGTCGCCGTGGAAGTCGACGGCGTAGGCGAGGTAGGAGGTCGGGATGAACTGGGTGTGGCCCATGGCGCCGGCCCAGCTGCCGGTCATGGCGTGGGGCGAGACGTCGCCGTTCTGGAGGATGCGGAGCGCCGCGACGAGCTGCTGCTCGAAGAAGGCGCCGCGGCGGCCCTCGTAGGCGAGCGTGGCGAGGGCGGAAACCACCTCGACGGTGCCCCGCCGGGTGCCGTAGCTGCTTTCGAGGCCCCAGACGGCGGTGACGACCTCGGGCTCGACGCCATAGCGCGCCTCGATCTCGGCGAGTTGCGGGGCGTACTGGCGGAGGGCGACGCGGCCGTTCGCCACACGCTCGTCGGAGGCGGCGATGGCGAGATAATCTTCGAGGGTGCGGGTGAACTCGGTCTGGTTGCGGTCGCGGTCGATGACGCCGGGCAGGAAGCCGGCGCCGCTGAAGGCCGCGTCGAAGGTGGCGGGGCTGATGCCCTGCGCCAGCGCCCGCGGGCGGAAGCCGGCGACCCAGGCGTCAAATCCGGCATTCGGAACCGGCTGCATCCCGGGCTCGGGCGCGACCGCCGCCGACCGGCCGGGGCCCGACGGCGCTCCGGAACAGGCCGCGAGCCCCGCCAGCGCCAGCAGCGCCATTCCGATCGTTACGTCCCGCCGTGTCGCCCGCATGCCTTGCCCCTCTCCGTGGCTGCTTCTCCTTAGCCCAAGTCGTGGGCGCGGGAACAGTCGCGAAGCGGGGCGGAGGCGCGACGGGCGGGTCTCGGGCGTCAGGCGGCGGCGCGCTCGGTTTCGATGCGGGCGGCCATGGTGGCGCGGGTCCACCAGTCGACGTCGGCGAGCATCGCCTTGGCGCTCGGCAGGATGTGATCCTCGATGGTGGAGATCGCGGCGTTCTCGCCCATCGGATGCACCTTCATGAAATCGCCGCCCATGATGTGCACGCCGGAGCGGACCGGCACCATCTGAAGCTCGATGGCGATGGTGCGCAGATGCTCGGCGGCGCGCGATCCGCCGGTCGAGCCATAGGCAACCACCGCGGCGGGCTTGTGAATCCATTCCTTGTACGACTGATCAAGCGCGTTCTTGAGGGCGCCGGTGATCGAGCGGTTGTACTCGGGCGTGACGAAGATGAAGGCGTCGAAGGTCGCGAGCTTGTCCTGCCAGGCGACGGCGCGCGGATCGGCGCTCGGCATCCACAAGTTGGAGGCCTTCTCGTTGAAGAACGGCAGGTCGAAATCGCGGAGGTCGACCAGCTCGACGTCCCAGCCTTTGTTCTGGCTCGCGAGATCGAAGATCCAGGTCGCGGGCTTCTCGGCGAAGCGGCTGTCGCGGGTCGAGCCGATGATCACGGCAATGCGGGGTTTCGTTGTCACGCCAGGTCTCCTTTTGATACCGGTATCCATTCGTGACCATGTGAGATACAGTGACCACGAGGATTGGCAAGGAGGCACTGTCATGTGCGCAGGTGAGGTCCACGATACCGCCACATGCGCGGCGATCAGCGCGCTGCTGTCCCGCGTCGGCGACAAGTGGACGGTTCTGATCGTCTCCAGCCTCGGCCGCGAACCCCAGCGGTTCAACAGCTTGCGCCGGTCGATCGGCGACATCTCGCAGAAGATGCTGGCGACGACCCTGCGCAGCCTGGAGCGGGACGGCTTCGTCACCCGCACGGTCGCGCCGACGACCCCGCCGCAGGTCGAGTACGCGCTGACCGACCTCGGCCACAGCCTGCTCGGCCCGGTCGGCGAACTCGCCCAGTGGACGCGCGCCAACGCCCACCACATCGAGGCCGCCCGGCGGCGCTATGCCGGGCTCGAGGCCGAGGCGGCGCAACCCGCGCGGGGTTCGACGGCGCACGCGCCGACGGCGTCACCGACCCCCTAGCTTTCGAAGATCAGGCCCGTCGCTTCGGCGAAGCCCTCGGCGACGCCCGGGGCGGCGGCAAGGACCGGGCCGCCTTCGGTGAGGCCGCCGGGGCCGGGGAAGGCGCCGGTGCGGCCGCCGGCTTCGCGGACCATCAAAAGGCCGGCGACGCAGTCCCAGGCGTTCATGTGGATCTCGGCATAGCCGTCGGAGCGGCCGTCGGCGACGTAGGCGAGGCCGAGGGCGCCGGAGGCGCCGCGGCGGACGTTGCCGCCGCGGGCGAGGCACGGCGGCGAGGGCGGCGGTGTAGCGGTCGTTCGGGATGCGCGTCGACCAGCCGAGCTCGAAGCTGGCGGAGTCGAAGCGCGTCGTCGCGGCAACGCGGACCGGCTGCCCGTCGCGGGTCGTGCCGGCGCCGCGGCGAGCAAAGTGCAGTTCGTCGAGGGCGGGATTGTAGATCGCGCCGATCTCGGTGACGCCGTCGCGGACGAAGGCGACGGCGATGCACCAGTGCGGGATGCCGCGGGCGAAGTTGGCGGTGCCGTCGATCGGGTCGACGACCCAGGTGTCGGCGCGGACGGTGCCACCGGTCTCCTCGCCGAGAAAGCCGTCGGCGGGGAAGGCGTCGGCGAGGGCGGCGCGGATGTGGCGTTCGACGGCGGCGTCGGTCTCGGTCAGGTAGTCCTGCGGTCCCTTCATCGAAAAGACCCCGGCCGCCTTCTGGCGGGCGAAGCCGGCGAGGGCGATCTCGCCGGCGGAGCGGACGAGGGCGTGGCAGACGTCGGCGCGGCGGTCGAGGTCGCCCTGGCTGGTGGCGGTCATGCCGGGTCGCTCGCGGCGCGGACCGGCATCCGGCGGGAGAGGTCGCGGGCGATGCGTTCGAGCGTCGGATAGTCGGCGCCGGCGCCGGTGGCGAAGAAGTCGTCGGCGAGGTGGGAGGCGGCGACGGTCTCGCCGCCCGACAGGCCGACGAAGCGCCCGCCGGCCTGCTCGAGGATGAAGACGCCGGCCGCGATGTCCCACGAATTGGTGGCGAAGCCGAGCTTGGCGTCGGCGTCGCCGGCCGCGACCGTCGCGAGGTGGATCGCACCGCTGCCGAAGTTGCGCAGCGCGAAGAAGCGGTCGGCGAGGGTGCGGTGGGGGACGAAGGCGGCGTCGCCGACCTCCTCGTAGTGGCGGGCGTTCGGGAAGCTGGTCAGCAGCACCGCTTCCGCCTCGCTCGGGCGGGCGCGGGCGGTGATGGCGGTGCCGTTGCGGCGGGCGCCGGAGAAGTCGGCGACGGTGGTCTCGCCGAGGGCCGGCGCATGGACGACGCCGGCGACGAGGCGGCCGTCGACCTCGACGCCGATCGAGACGCACCACTGCGGCAGGCCGCAGGCAAAGTTGGTGGTGCCGTCGATCGGATCGACGTACCAGATCACCCGGCCGCTGCCCTGCCGGCCGCCCTCCTCGCCGACGATGGTCGAGTCGGGGACCGCGGCGCGGATATGGGCGACGAGGGCGGTCTCGGACGCCTTGTCGTGGGCGGTGACGATGTCGTGGGCGTCGCGCTTCTGCGTCACCGCCATGGTGGTGCGGAAGGCGGCGAGGAGCATCGGGGTGACTTCGCGGGCGGCGCCCTCGGCCACGGCGAGCAGCGCGCTCGATTCGGAATGGGTGGTCATGGTCCCTCGCCTTTCGCGCGCCGGCCGGGCGCCGGGTCCCCGTGTAGCGGCCGGCCGCGCGCCGGGCCAGCCCTGACGACCCGCCGGACCCGCTGCGACAGCCGCGCCGACCGACGATCCGGCAAGAGACTTGCGAAGCCGGTGTGCGGGTGCGAGAATCAGGCTATGTACGGTTTTATGACAGTTTTAAGACGGAGCCGGTCCCGTCGGACGATTTCCGAACAGCGACCGGGCGGCAGGGCTTGACCGGATCGGTGGTTCTCCTGCACCTCGCCGGCGCGGTGGCGCTGATGCTCTACGCCACGCGGCTGGTGCGGACCGGGGTCGAGCGCGCTTATGGCGAGGTGCTGCGCCTGCGGCTCCGGCGGACGATGGACCGGCCGGCGATGGCGGTGCTGGTCGGCGCCGGGCTGGCGATGGCCTTCCAGAGCTCGACCGCGGTGACGCTGCTGATCTCGTCCTTCGCCGGATCGGGGATCGTCGGCGGCCTGACCGGACAGCTCGCGGTGCGCGGGGCCGAGGTCGGCTCGGCGCTGGTGGCCAAGCTCCTGACCTTCGATCTCAGCCTGATCGTGCCGCTGGCGCTGGTCGCCGGGACGACGCTCTTCATGGTGACCGAGCGGCGGGCGTTCCGGCAGGTCGGGCGCATCCTCATCGGCATCGGCCTGCTGCTCCTGTCGCTCGACATGATCGGAACCGCGTCGGAGCCGCTGCGCAACAGCCCGGCGCTGCCCTCGGTGGTCCGCTCCTTCGCAGCGGACCCGGTGACCGCCTACCTGCTCGCGGCGTTGGTGACCTGGCTCTTTCATTCGTCGATCGCCGCGATCCTGCTGCTGGCGACCCTCGCCGGGCGCGGACTGGTGCCGCCGGAACTGGCGACGGTGCTGGTGCTCGGGGTGAATCTCGGGAGTTCGATCATCGCGCCGCTGCTGACCCGGGCGATGGCGCCGGCGGCCCGGGTGGTGCCGGTCGGCAACCTGCTGATGCGCGGGATCGGCTCGCTGGTCCTGCTCGGCGGGTTCCTCGCCTTCACGCCGGCGCTCGGGGTGCTCGGCAGCGATCCGGCGGGACGGGTGGTCAATGCCCATCTGCTCTTCAACCTCGTCATCCTCGTGCTCGGCCTGCCGCTGGCGAAGGCGACCTTCGCGCTGTCGCAGCGGCTCGTCGCGCTGACCAGCCCGCCCCCGGCACCGGAGCCGCCGGGACCGGTCGAGGCCTCGGCCCTCGATGCGGCGGCGATCGCCTTTCCGCCGCAGGCCCTGGCCAACGCCACGCGCGAGGTGGTGCGGACCTGCGAGATCGTCGAAGTCATGCTCCAGCGCATCATCGGCCTCTACGAGGACGCCGACGACGAGCGGATCAAGGCGCTGTCGGCGCTCGACGACCGGCTCGACGCCAAGCATGCGGCGATCAAGACATATCTCTCGCGGCTGACCGCCGGGCCGCTGACCGAGACCGAGGCGCTGCGCTGCCAGGAGCTGCTTGCCGCCTGCGTGAAGCTCGAACAGGTCGGCGACATCGTCGTGCGCAACATGCTGATGCACGTGCGCAAGAAGATGAAGCACGGGCTGGCCTTCACGCCGGACGGCTGGATGGAGCTGGTGCGCTTCCACGCGGCGGTGATGGCGACGGCGCATCTGTCGTTCAACGTCCTGGTCTCGCGCGATCTCGAGACGGCGCGGCAGATCGTCGAGGAGAAGGACCGGCTGCGCGACATGGAGAAGGCGAGCAACCGCAACCACTTCGACCGGCTGAGCGAGGGGACGTCGCGGAGCATCGAGACGAGCACGATCCACCTCGACACCATCCGCGACCTCAAGCAGGTTAACTCGCTGCTGGCGTCGATCGCCTACCCGCTGCTCGAGGAGCGCGGCCTGCTGCGCCAGTCCCGGCTGCGGGCGGTGTGAAGGAACGCGCCGTGCCCGCGTGCGTTTGGCCACAGGAGGTCCGCCGATGCGCTTTCTCATCGTTCTTGCCCTGATTGGCGGCGTCGCGGGTCCCGCGATTGCCCAGACGACCGCCCCGGCCGATACGCCGCCGTCTGCGGCTGCCGACCCGGCGCGCCCGGGGGGCTGCCCCGAGCCGTCCGGCGTGGCCGAAGCGGCGACGCCACCCGCGCCCGGGGCCGACAGCACCGCGCCCGGCAATTCCGGCACGACGGGCTGGACCGGCGGCACCGGCGGCTCGCAGATCGGCACCAACACCGCCGGAGCGGTGGCCGAGTCGCGGACGGTGCAACCGCCGACGGCGCGCGGCCTCGACCTGATGGGCGCCCCCGAAGCCGCGGACTGCTGACCCTTCGACCTCAGGCGGTGAGCATCCGCAGGCCCTGCGTCACGTCCATGCGGATCGCGAGGCGAAGGCCGGGATCGTCGCCGGCGCGCAGGGCGGCGATGATATTGCGGTGCATGTCGCCGGCCTGACGGCGGCGGACGCGCTCGTAGAGCACCCGCATGGTCGGGCCGGCCTGCAGCCAGACCGTCTCGACCAGCCCGAGCATCGCCGGCGCCTGGGCGCGCAGGTAGAGCGTGCGGTGAAATTCGAGGTTGGAGCGCACGTAGCCCGAGGCGTCGCCCTTGACGATGGTCTCGTCGATCACGCCGTTGATCGCCTGCATCCGGTCGATGAGAGCGACGTGGGCGCGGGGCAAGGCCCGCGAGGCGAGCTCGGGCTCAAGCAGGGCGCGAAGGGCGGCAAGTTCCTCGATCCGCTCGTTGGTCAGCTCCGGCGTCGAGACCCGACCGGAGGCCGAAAGCTTGAGGCCGCCCTCCGCGACCAGCCGCCGCACCGCCTCGCGCGCCGGGGTCATGCTGACCCCGAACTCGGCGGCGACGCCGCGCAGGGTCAGCGCCTTTCCGGGCGGCACCTGCCCGTGCATGACGCGGGCGCGGAGCGCCCGGTAGACGCGCTCGTGGGTGGGGAGCAGGCTTTCGCTGAGACGCTCGCGCTCGATCATCGGCGATGTCTCTGCGCGCGCGGGCAGGCCGTCAAGACGGACGTCGAGCGAGCCTTCAAGCGGCCGCGAGGCCAAAGTCGGGGTGGTGCAGACCGGCGCCGTGGCGGCGCAGCCAGTCGCGCGGACCCTCCATCTCCGGGCAGAGCTGGCGGACGACCGCCCAGAAGCGCGGCGAGTGGTTGAGTTCGGCGAGGTGGGCGACCTCGTGGGCGATGACGTAGTCGAGCACCGCCGGCGGCGCCATCACCAGCCGCCACGAGAACATGAGATCGCCGCTCGCCGTGCACGACCCCCAGCGCGAGCGCGGGTCGCGAAGCGTGACCCGGCCGGCCCGCAGGCCGAGGGTGGCGGCGTGGCGCTCGACCCCGGCGACGCAGGCGGCGCGGGCCTCCTCGCGGAGCCAGGCGGCGGCACGCGGCCCGATCGCCGCCGGCGGTCCGCCGACGACGAGGGTGTCGCCGCTGCGGACCGTGCCGCGACCCGCGTGGCGATGAAGGGTCAGGGTGCCCCCGGCGAAAGGCAGGACGGTGCCCTCGGCGACCGTCACGCGCGGCGACGGCCCGGAAAGATGGCCGCGGAGCCAGCCCTCGTGGTCGCGCAGGAAGGCGCGGGCGTTGGCCAGCGACACGCCCGGCGGCAGGGTCAGCGTCGGCCCGCGCCCGGCAATGGCGACACGCAGGACCATGCGCCGCGCCCGGGGATTGCGCCGGAGGCGGACCTCGATCGCCGGGTCGCCGATGCGGAGGGCGTCGGCCACCCTCGCCCTCAGACCTTGGCGCGCTCGGCCAGGATGAAGTCGCGCACCTTCGGCCGCGTGCCGGAGCGCCAGCGCGAGCCATTGAAGACGCCGTAGTGACCGACGCCCATCGCGACGTGGTGGAGGCGGCGGTCGTCGGTCAGGTTGACCAGATCCTGCGCCGCTTCGGTCTGGCCGAGGCCGGTGATGTCGTCCTTCTCGCCCTCGATGGTCATCAGGCCGATGTCCTCGATCGCCTTGGTCTCGACGTGGGTGTCCCGATAGAAATAGGCGCCGTTGGCCATCAGCCGCCGCTGGAAGACCCGGTCGATGGTCTGCAGGTAGAACTCGCCGCTGAGGTCCATCACCGCGAGATACTCGTCGTAGAAGGTGCGGTGCTGATCGGTGCCGTCGCCATCGCCGCGGACGAGGTTCTGGAACTGGTGGACATGGGCATCGACGTGGCGGTCCATGTTCATCGCCAGAAAGCCCGAGAGCTGGAGGAAGCCGGGATAGACCCGCCGCATGAACCCCGGATTGGGCCACGGCACCCGGACGACGACGTTGTTCTCGAACCAGTCGAGCGGCTTCTTGGTAGCGAAATCGTTGGGCTGCTTGGGATTGCGGGCGGTGTCGATCGGCGAGCCCATCAGCACCATCGACGCCGGGCGCTGCGGATTGCCCGACATCGACATCAGCGACGCCGCGGCCATCACCGGAATGCCGGGCTGACAGACTGCCATCAGCGCGATGCGCGGGCCATCGCCGGTCAGGTGCTCGATCATCGCGATCAGGTGGTCGGTATAGTCGTCGAGGTCGAAGACCCCGGTGGCCATCGGCACCTCGCGGGCGTCGAGCCAGTCGGTGATGTAGACCTCGTGGTCGGGAAGCATGTCGCGGACGGTGCCGCGCAGCAGCGTCGCGTAGTGGCCGGACATCGGCGCGACCATCAGCACCTTGGGATCGTCGCGGCCGGCAACTTTCGCCGAATCGCGGCGGAAATGGATCAGGTTGCAGAACGGCCCCGACCAGACGATCTCCTCGACCACCGGGGTCTCGACCCCGTCGACCGGCGTGCTCTCGATCCCGAAGACCGGCTTGCCATACCGCTTGGTCACATTGATGAACATCTCGAGCGCCGCGGAGACTGCTCGCGATCCGAGTGTTATCGTCATCGGGTTCAGCGGATTGCTGAAGACCTCCTGACTCATTCTGGCTGCGGCACGCATCGGCGAGATCGCCGCGTGCGTCATTTCATACGCATGATAGAGCATCACCCCAGCCCCGCAACTTGCACGATTTATAACCACCCGATGAAAGCTAGCGCCCGATTTCGCGGTGCAGCAAGCGAATTCGCCCGACCGCGACCGCGACCTTCGTGTCATAGCTAACGCCAAAGCCTTTGACAAAGTTCATTGCGCGTGGCATCGCACCGGCGATTTTCAGCATCCCGAACATGAGGAAGTCGCATGCCCAAGGACGAGTGGGGCGTAAAGCGCCTTTGCCCAAGCTGCACGACGCGTTTCTATGATCTCCAGCACGACCCGATGACCTGCCCGAACTGCGGCGTGACCTTTACCGTCGACAGCCTGACCGCGGTCAAGGGCAAGGCGGTCCGGCCGGAGAAGCTGAAGCCGGAGCCGGCCGACATCGAGGAGGATCTGCCGGGGATCGACGCCGACGAGGAAGTCCTCGACGACAGCGACGACCTCGACGACGAAATCCTCGAGGACGAGGAAGACAACGTCGATCTCGACGAGATCGCCGACGTCGCCACGGACGAGGAAGAGAGCTGATCCCTGCCCCGCGCGCCCGTCCCGGCAATTTGCCCCTTGATCTGTCCGGGGCAGCCAACTAGAGACGGGCGCGCGGCGACTGCCGCCATCCTGGGGCCATAGCTCAGCTGGGAGAGCGCTTGCATGGCATGCAAGAGGTCAGGGGTTCGATCCCCCTTGGCTCCACCACTACCCCTTTTGTAAAGCATTGATGGCATTTGATATACGTGGCCTTGCGCCATGGATTCCCGTGTCGCTCCCCGACGTTCGAGCACGACCGAGCTGATCGATTTCCCGACCCCAGAATGCGGGATGGGGCCGGCCTCCATTGCCACCTGGGCAGGCCGGCAACTTCGCCAGAAGGGCGTGCCACGATTTCGCTGAAGCTGCGCTTGACGATCCTCCTACCGGTCACGCGAGCCCTGAGGATTGACTTGGGCCAACACGGACGCAGCTTGAGGCAGCAGTAGCCTCGAGGGGGAGCGGCCGGATGCTTCGCGGTCTAGCACTGATTTTCGCGCTTTGCCTGCCGGCGGGCACATGGGCGCAGGATGCGGGCGGCGCCGCGATCCGCTCGGTGATATCGCGGCAGATAGAGGCATTTAAGGCCGACGACTTCGCGACGGCTTTCGAGTTTGCCTCACCGGCGATCAAGGAGATCTTCCGCTCGCCGGATCGGTTTGGTGCAATGGTGCGCGAAGGCTATCCGATGGTCTGGCGTCCTCGAGATCTGCGCTTCAGCGATTTGCGCGAGGAGGGTGGCAGGACGGTGCAGAGCGTGCTGGTGACCGACCAGGCCGGGGCGCTCTACGTGCTGGAATACGAGATGGTGCCAGGACCCGCCGGCTGGCAGATCAACAGCGTCACCGTCCGTCGCAGCGACGCCGTGGCTTGAGGCTAGCGGCGTGCGGACGGGACCGTGGTGGAAGTCTCGCCAATCGACGTCGTAGCTGCTCAGATCCGCGGTGAGAGGAAACGCTTCCGAACCGCTTCCTCGACCTGGCCCTTCTCTCAGCTCGACGCCGGTATTGTTGACCAGACGGGCGCGTTGGCTTCCCAGATAATGCGGATCGTCCAAAGCTCGCGTCAGGCAATCGAACTATCCGTGCCATGAAGCATTCTTGTTGGGTGCCGTAGAGGTCCAAAGATGCATGATCCGACGTTCACCCTTGGCATCGAAGAAGAATACCTCGTTGTCGATCGCACGACGCGCGACCTCGTTGCGGAGCCGAGCGAAGCCTTCTTTCAGGCATGCCGCGCTGCAGTCGGCGAACAGGTTTCGGCGGAGTTCCTGCAATGCCAGATTGAAGTCGGCACCCGCCCGCACCGCAGGGTCGCAGACGCGGTGGCCGAACTGAAAGCGCTCCGCGCGGCGATAGCAGAGTGTGCTCACGAACACGGGTATGCTGTGCTCGCAGCCTCTACGCATCCGTTCTCGGAGTGGCGCAATCAAAGCCACACTCTCAAACCCCGGTATGACGGCATCCGGTCCGAGATCGGCCAGCCCGCGGATCGACTGATGATCTGCGGGATGCATATCCACGTCGGGATCGAGGACGACGACCAGCGGATCGACCTGATGAACCAGGCGGCCTATTTCCTGCCGCACCTGCTTGCGCTCAGCACGTCGTCGCCGTTCTGGCAGGGCGAGGACACCCGGCTCGCGAGCTACCGGCTGACGGTGATGGATGGGCTGCCGCGGTCCGGCCTGCCCGACGTGCTCACGAGCTACGCTGACTACCGGGATCTGGTCGATCGTCTGATCGAGGCCGAGTGTGTCGAGGACGCCACGAAAATCTGGTGGGACATCCGTCCGTCGCAGCGCTTTCCGACGCTGGAGCAGCGCATCACGGACGTTTGCCCGAAGCTCAACCACGTGGCGGCCATCGCCGCGCTCTACCAGAGTCTTCTGGCATTCCTCCACGGCCTGCGCACTCGAAATCAGAGCTGGCGTCTCTATCCTTCGACCCTGGTTCTTGAGAACCGCTGGCGTGCGCAACGCTACGGCGTCGACGGCGATCTCGTGGATCACGGCCAACGGAAGCAGATCCCCGTAGCGTTGGCCGTTGAGGAACTCATCGCCCTGACCGAGCCACATGCAGAAATCCTGGGCTGCCGCACCGACTTGCTGGGACTACGTGATATCGTCAGCGGCGGCACATCCACGACCCGTCAGCGCCGCGTCTACAACGATGCCTTGCTGCGAGGCGAGACCAAGGAACAGGCCCTGATCGCAGTCGTTGACGCCCTCATTATTGAGTTTCTTCTGTGAGCCCGTTCCGCCAACCGACCGCCGCGTTTGGACAAGAAGCGACGGCTCGCCCCTCAACGGGGCGATCGCCGAGGCAGAGGAAACAATTTCAATGACTGACAGCCAGCATGTTTGAGGCACTACGTTGCGGCCATCAGGCCGTGGGATGCACGCGATGAGCTTGCCCCGATCCCTCTCTCCCGAGCAGCACTCAGCCTTGAGCGGTCGCGCAGGTGCGTCTCCCTGTAGCGCGGCGGCTCGCCCGTTCGTGCTGGCGGCGACGATCCTGGCTTCGGCGATGGCATTCATCGACGGTTCGGTCGTGACGATTGCTTTGCCAGTCATGCAGAAGGAGATGGCGGCGGGCTTGGCGGCTCTGCAGTGGGTCGTGAACGGCTACATGCTCTTTCTCGGGGCGCTGATCCTGGTCGGGGGTTCGGCCGGCGACCGCTTCGGCCGACGTCGTGTGTTCGTTCTCGGCACGGTCGGGTTCGCGGCCGCGTCGGCCTTGTGTGCCGTTGCGCCGAGCCTGGGCTGGTTGATCGTCGCACGGTCGGCACAGGGCGCCTTCGCCGCCTTCATGGTCCCGCAGAGCCTCGCGATCCTGTCGGCGTCGTTCCCGGCCGACATACGCGGCCACGCCATCGGGACCTGGGCGGGAGCGAGCGCGCTCACCACGGCGATGGGGCCGGCGGTGGGCGGTGTCCTGATCGATGCGCTCGGCTGGCGGGCGGCGTTCTGGATCAACCTGCCGCTGGCCGCCGGTGTCGTGTGGCTGGCCCTTCGCCACGTGCCGGAAAGCTGGTCCGGCGACACGGCGGGCCCCCTCGACTGGCGAGGCGCGGTGCTTGCGGTTGCATCGGCGGGGCTGTTCACCCTTGGCCTGAGCGCGCTGGCCGGCGAGGGCGGTGGTTGGGCGGCAGCGGGCCTGTGCCTGGCCGGCGTCGCGGCCGGCGCCGCCTTCATTGCGGTGGAGCGTCGTGCCCCCGCACCGGTAATGCCGCTCGGCCTTTTTGCATCGCGCGCGTTCACGGGGGCAAACCTGGCGACGCTGTTCCTGTACGGAGCCCTGTCCGGGATGATCTTCCTGCTGCCCTTCGATCTGATGGGTCCGCGCGGCCTGTCGGCGAGCGAGGTCGGGTTTACCCTCCTCCCGCTCGGGCTGATCATCGGTGTCTTCGCCAGTCGCGCGGGCGCCCTCGCCGACAAGATCGGGGCAAGGGCGCTTCTCGTAACGGGATCGTCCGTGGCCGCGGCGGCGGGCGTCGCCTTCGCCATCGGACTGCCCGGGCTCGCCGGAACGCTTGGCCCGGTGCTCCTGCTCGGTTCAGGCATGACCCTCGTCGTCGCGCCGCTGACGACCGTGGTGATGAATGCGGCGCCCGATGCGCTCTCCGGCGCAGCGTCAGGCATCAACAACGCCGTAAGCCGCCTCGCCGGACTGTTTGCGGTTGCGCTGGTCGGGGCGGCGACCGCTCTCGTCTTTGCCGGCGCACTCGGCTCTGGCGTCGGCGACGGGCACTTCGGGGTCTGGCCAGCAGTCGGCTCGGCCGAATATCCGGTCGTCCTGTCGGCATTCTCGAGGGCCTACGGCGTCGGCATGTCGGTTTCGGCGGCGCTCGCGGCGCTCGCCGCGTTCACGGCCTGGCGGATGATACCGGGTCGGGGAGATGAGCCACCTCACCAAGATCACGGCCCTGATGGCACAAGCCCAACGCAAAGAGATTTCAAGTCGTACGACAGAGGCGTTGGCGGTGACCAGGAGCGGCGGGATATGCCTCGGTAACCCCGGCCAAGCGCTCCCATCCGACAAACGGCCTCGGAGACTCGTCGCCAGACTGGAGCACCGACAAGGGGGGTGAATTTCTCGTAGACGGCAAGTATTAGTTCACAACGGTGTGGCGCGGTTGAGGACGCGACGGGGGAAGGATCGGCCGCAGACGACACTGCGGCCTGGCGAGGCCTCCAAAGCGGGCCATATCAAACGATATATGCCTTAGGCGACGCCCTCGGGGCCAGCATGGAGACGAAATATGAAGATCAGGACAGGCTTCTTTGGCATCGTCGCCGCCCTTGCCCTCGCCGCGGGCGCGGCATCGGCGCAGGTCGTGGTGTCATCGAAGATCGACACCGAAGGCGGTGTGCTCGGCAACGTCATTCTCGCCGTGCTGAACGCAAACGACATCCCCACGACCGATCGCATCCAGCTCGGCGGAACCCCCGTGGTGCGGCAGGCGATCGCGGCCGGACAGATCGACATCTATCCCGAATATACCGGCAACGCGGCGTTCTTCTTCGAGCGCGCCGACGACCCGGTCTGGAAGGACGCCGGCAAAGGCTACGCGACGGCCAAGCAGCTCGACTACGACGCCAACAAGATCGTCTGGCTGGCGCCGTCTCCCGCCAACAACACCTGGGCGATCGCGGTGCGGAAGGATGTCGCTGACGAGAACAAGCTCGTCACCCTATCGGATTTTGGACAGTACGTAAGCTGGCGGCGGCAAGATCATTCTTGCGGCCTCCGCCGAGTTCGTGAACTCGGCTGCCGCCCTGCCGGCTTTCCAGGAGACCTACGGGTTCACGCTCAAGCCCGATCAGTTGATCACCCTGTCGGGCGGCGACACCGCCGCCACCATCGCCGCCGCGGCGAACCAGACCAGCGGCGCCAATGCGGCGATGGTCTACGGCACAGACGGCGGGATCGCACCCTCGGGGCTTACCGTTCTGGAAGACGACAAGGGCGTCCAGCCCGTCTACCAGCCGGCGCCGATCATCCGTGAAACGGTGCTCGAGCAGTATCCGCAGATCGAAGACCCTGCTGCAGCCGGTCTTCGCGAAGCTCGACCTCGAAACATTGCAGGAGCTGAACGCCCG
>CAWCSN010000005.1:0-297363 GCA_963798235.1 uncultured Alphaproteobacteria bacterium
TCGTCTCTCCTTGGAAAACGGGGTCACAGCGAGGCGCCGCCGCAGATGGTGATGGTCTGGCCGGTGATCGCACCGGCCCCGGGGGACAGCAGGAACGCGGCCGTCGCCGCCACCTCGTCCGGGCGGATCATGCGCCCGATCGGCGGCAAGCGCGGCGTCTCGGAGGCGCGTGCCGGGTCGCGCAGCATCGGCGTGTCGGTGGCGCCGGGGGCGACGACGTTGACGGTGATCCCGCGCGGGGCGAGTTCGGCGGCAACGGACCGGGCGAGCCCGATCAGCCCGGCTTTGGAGGCGGCATAGAGGGCGCGACTTGGCGCCGTTCGCGACGCGGCTGCCGATGAGGACGATGGCCCGCCGTCGGGCATGCGCGGGGCAAGTCCCACCGATCAGGCGGGCGGCAACCTCGACATGAAGGCGCCACATCAGTTCGCCGGCGGTGTGGTCGAAGCTTTCCAGCGGCCCGACACGCAGCAGGCCGGCGGCATGGACGACCGCGTCCGGAACCGGCAGGTCGGGCAACAGCGCGTCCAGGGCAGGGGGGTCGGAGAGATCGACGGCGACGTGGCGATAGCCCGGGCCGATGGCCCCCGGCGAGCGGCGGCTGAGTCCGGTGACCTGCCACCCCCGGGCGAGCAGGGTCTGCGCGATGCAGAGGCCGATGCCCGAGCTGCTGCCGGTTATCAGGGCGTGTGGCACCTCAGGATGCCGGGCTCGGCCGGCAGGTAGGCCGCAGCAGATCGACCGGCGTCAGCAAGGGACGCCTGGAATAGTAGGCGGCGAGGTTGTCGACCAGAAGCTGCGCCATGGCATCGCGGGTTTCGACGGTTCCCGAGGCGTGATGCGGGTAGAGGGTCACGTTCGGCAGGGCGATCAGCCGCGCGTCCGGGGTCCGGTTCGCTGGCGTAGACGTCGAGCGCCGCCGATCCCAGCCGTCCGTCCGTCAGGGTCGCGATCAGCCCCTCCTCGTCCACGACGGTGCCGCGCGAGACGTTGATCAGCAGGCCATCGGGACCGAGCGCCTCCATCACCGTCGTGTCGATCAGGTGGCGGGTGCCCTCGCCACCGGCGACGATGACGATCAGGTTGTCGCACTCGCGGGCCAGTTGGACGAGGTCGGGCTGGAACGGCCAGGGCAGGTCCCTAGGGCGACGGTTCCAGTAGCTGACCCGAAGGTCCATCGCTTCGGCGCGGCGCGCGATCGCCTGGCCGATGGTGCCCATGCCGACGATGCCGAGGCTTCGCCCGACCAAGGTGCGCTGCAACGGGAACATGCCTTTCCGGGCCCAATCCCCCGAGCCAACGTAGGCCTCGGCCTGGACCAGGCCGCGACGGGCGGCCAGCATCAGCATGATCGCGGTATCGGCGACGTCCCCGCTCAAAGCCGCGGAGGTGTTGGTGAGCGCGATGCGCCGCTCGGCAAGGGCCGCCACGTCGAAGGTCTCGAAGCCCGCCGAGGAACAGGCGACGAGTTCCAGGGCCGGCATCGCGGCGATCATTTCGCGGCTGACCGGCGCGTGGCCGTTGGTGGCGATGGCGCGGCAACTGGCGCCGTGACTGGCCAGAAAGCCGGGCTTGTCCTCGGCAAGATCCCATCGATGCAGCGTGTAGGCGGCTTCGAGTTGCTCCATCGCGATCGGGCGCTGGGGATAGAGCATCATCACGTCGGGTTTGGTCATTTCAGGCGGGCTCCGCTCGATTGGCTCGACTGCCAGCCTGATCGGGCCGCGCAGGGCACACTCTGCGCGCGCGTGCGCAGAGCATTAGGATACTGATATAAAACAACAAAATCTCCGCGGTTAACCATGCGGTAACCTCTCCTAAGCGGGTGAGGCGGCCTCCTGCGCCAGCCGCACTTCGCGGCGTTGGGCCTGGACCCGGGGATCGGGATCGAGCGAGGCGGCGAGCAGCCTCTGGGTATAGAGCTCGCGCGGGTAATCGAAGATCTCGCGGACGGGGCCCTGTTCGACGATCAGCCCGCCCTGCATCACGATCACCCGGTCGGCGAAATCGCGCACCACTGGGAGGTCGTGGGCGATGAAGATGTAGCTGAGGCCGAATTCGCCCTTGAGCCGGTCCAGCAGGTCGATGACCTGCGCCTGGACCTGCACGTCTAGGGCGGACACCGCTTCGTCGCAGACGATCACCCGCGGCTCCAGCGCCAGGGCGCGGGCGATGGCGATACGCTGCCGTTGCCCGCCGGAGAACTGGTGCGGATAGCGGTGCATGTGCTCGGCCGTCAGTCCGACCTGATCGAGCAGGCTTGCGACCCGCTCGCGCCAACGGTCCCGCGGCAGGATCTCGGGATGGATCGCCCAGGCCTCGGCGATGAGCTGGTAGACCGTCATGCGGGGATTGAGGCTCTGGGTCGGGTCCTGGAACACCATCTGGATGTCGCGACGCATCTCGAAGAGTTCGCGCGGGGACAACGTGAACAGGTCGCGCCCCTGATAGAGCGCGCGGCCGCCGCTCGCGTCCTCGAGCCGCAGCAGCAGCCGCGCCGTGGTCGATTTGCCGGAACCGGACTCGCCGACGATGGCGAGGGTCTCGCCTTCGCGCAGGACGAGGTCGACCCCCTTGAGGGCCTGGAAGGTCCCATAGGTCTTCGAGACGTTTTCCATCCGCAGGATCGGCTCGGTGCTGAGCGGTTCGTCGTGGATCGCGCCCTTTCCGGGTGCTGACCCGATCAGGCGCTTGGTGTAGGGGTGCTGGGGATTGGCGTAGACCGCCTCGGCGGTGCCGGATTCGACGATCTCGCCGGCGTTCATCACCACCACCCGGTCGGCGACCTCGGCCACCACGCCGAGATCGTGGGTGATGATCAGCAGCGCCATGCCGGTCTCGTGCTGCAACTCCTCCAGCAGCGCGAGGATCTGTGCCTGAACCGTCACGTCGAGCGCGGTGGTGGGCTCGTCGGCGATGAGGACATCGGGGCGAAGCGCCAGCGCCATCGCGATCATGAGGCGCTGTCGCTGGCCACCCGAGAACTGGTGCGGATACTTGCGCGCGGATTCCTCGGGGTTCGGGAATCCCCACCTTCTCCAGCAAGGCCATGGTCTTGGCCTTCGCCTCTGCGCCCGCCATGCCGTGGATGCGCATCGTCTCCTCGATCTGCCAGCCGACGCTGTAGACCGGATTGAGATGGCTCAGCGGGTCCTGGAAGATCATCGCGATCTTCTTGCCGTTGATCTTGCGCCGTTCGGCGCGACCCATCTTCAGGAGATCGCGGCCCTCGTAGAAGATCTCGCCGCTGGTGATCTCGCCCGGGGGGCAGTCGATCAGGTCCATCACGGCCGAGGCCGAGACGGACTTGCCCGACCCGGATTCGCCGAGGATCGCCAGCACGTCGCCGCGATTGACCGACCAGCTCACGTTGCGCACCGCCTGCACCGGCCCGCGGGCGGTGTGGAAGGTGACCGAGAGGTTGCGCACCTCCAGCAGCGGCTCAGCCATTCTTGCGGCCTCCCATTTCCAGGCGCCAACGCTGCGTGGGATCGAGCGCGATCCGCATCCAGTTCGACAGAAGGTTCAGCGAAAGCGTGGTCAGGATGATCACGAGCCCCGGCCAGAACGACAGCCACCAGGCGGATGTCAGGTACGGGCGGCCCTGGCTGACCATCAGGCCCCAGGTCACCTCGGGGGGCTGGATGCCGATGCCGAGGAAGGAGAGCGACGATTCCGCCAGCATGACGAAGGCGAAGTCGAGCGTCGCGATGGTCACGATCGTCGGGAGGATCATCGGCAGGATGTGCCGGAAGATGATCCGCCGGCTGGAGGCGCCCATGACCTGCGCCGCCTGCACGAACATGCGTTCGCGGACTTCGAGGACTTCGGCGCGGGTGGTGCGCAGGTAGACCGGAATTCGGGTGATCGCGAGGACGAGGATCAGGTTCGCGACCGAGGGCTCCAGCATGTAGAGGACGATCACCGCCAGCAGCAGCGAGGGAAACGACATGATCACGTCGGCCAGCCGCGGAATGAGCTCGCCGAGGCGTCCGCGCGAGTAGCCCCCGATCAGTCCCAGGCTGGAGCCGATCACCAGCGAGGCGAGCACCGCGCCCGTCGCGATCGCCATCGTATTCGACGCGGCGACGATGATCCGCGCCAGCAGCGGCCGGCCGAGCTGGTCGCCGCCGAGGACCATCAGCCAGCCGTTCGCGAGATCGAACGGCGGCGCGTTGCGCCCGCGCAGGTTCTGCTTGGACGCCACCGTCTCGAGCAGCATCGGCCCGAAGAGCGCGCAGAGGATGACGATGATCAGGAAGATCGCCGCGAAGGTCGCAGGCTTGTCGGCCCACAGCAGCTTGAGGAAGGTCCCGAAGCGGCCGGGCTCCGGTTTCGCCGGGGTGGTCTGGGCTTCGGTCATGATCAATACCGGATGCGCGGATCGAGGGCGGCGTAGGCCAGGTCGATCAGGACGTTCATGATGAAGATCGCCAGGGCCGTCACCATGATCGACGCCAGGATCACGGCAAAGTCGCGCTGGAGGATCGAGTCGATCATCAGCTTGCCGATGCCCGGAAAGCCGAAGATCGTCTCGACGACAACGGCGCCGTTGAGGATGCCCGCCGCCTGGTCGCCGATCACGGTGATCACCGGCAGCATGGCGTTGCGCAGGGCGTGGACGAAGATCGTCGCGCGCGGCGGGACGCCCTTGGCCCGCGCCGTCTTGACGTAAGCCGAGGACAGCGCGTTGATCATCGATCCGCGCACCACCTGCAGGATCAGTCCGAAGGGACGGATGAAGAGCACCGCGACCGGCAGGACCCAGTGCAGCGGCGATCCGGTGCCCGATGTCGGCAGCCATCCGAGGCCGACCGCAAAGACCACGATCGCAACGATGGCGATCCAGAAGTCCGGGGCCGAGGCGCCGATCAGCGAAAAGAAGGTGGCAACCCGGTCGAATGGACCGCCGACGCGCACCGCGGCGAGCGAGCCCAGAACGATCGCGCTGACCGACACCGCCAGCATGGTGACGCCGGCGAGCCGCAGGGTCCAGGCGAAGGCCTCGAGCACGACGTCGAGGGCCGGGCGCGCCCGGCGGATCGACTCGCCGAAGTCGAGCTTGACCAGATCGACCATGTAGTCACCGAACTGGACGATCAGCGGGTCGTTCAGCCCGTGCAGCTCGCGGAAGTTGTCCCGCGCCTCGGCCGAGGCGTCTACCGGCAGGTAGAGGTCGGTCGGGTCGCCGGTGAGGCGCGACAGGAAGAACACGGCGATGACCAGCATCAGCAGCGAGATTGCGCTGGAAATCGCCCGCTTGAAGAGAAACTTCTGCATCGCTGACCCCCTTCGTCGGGAAGGAGCGGCGGAGAATCCGCCGCTCCCCGGTCGTCACTTGAACTTGATCTGGGACAGCTGAAGTTCGGAGTTGGTGGCGATGGTCGGGGTGAAGTCGAGCCGCTCGGAAACGCGGCTGAAGCCGACCATGTGGAACAGGAAGACATCGGCCGCGAGGTCGTGGGCCCGCGCGAAGGCCTTGCGCCAGGCTTCGGCCCGGCCGTCGCCGGCCGTTCCGGTCGCCGTGGCGATGTCGGCGTCCAGTTCCGGATCACAGATGCCCGACTGCAGGCCCTCGCAGGCGTACTTGAAGTACATCGAGAACACCGGGTCGCCGCGGTTGTTGTCGTGCATCGCCGCCACCATCGCCGGGGTTCCCGCCGCCGCGAAGGGCTTCGAGTAGTTCTTCACCCACTCGGCGACTTCGACCATCTTCAGCTTGGTGTTGAAGCCGACGTCGGTAAACATCTGCTGCAGCGCTTCCATGACCTCGGTCACGTTGGGGAAGTTGCCGAGCCGGCCGACGAGCAGGATCTCGGCGTCGACCGGAACGCCGTCAGCCTTGGCTTCCTCCAGGAGCTTCTTGGCTCCGTCGGGATCATAGGGCCAGACCTCCAGCTCCTCGTCGGCGCCGAGGGTGGTCGGCACGGTCATGTGGGTGGCGATCTGCGCGGCTTCCGGGATCAGCGTTCCGAGGAAGGCCTTGCGGTCCACCGCCATGTTCAGCGCCTTGCGCACCCGGATGTCGTCGAGCGGCGGAACGCTGCTGTCGATCCGCAGGTAGGTGGTTTCCGAGTTCGGATAGGAGAAGTCGGTCGCCGCGTTGGTTGCGTCGTTCTGGCTGATGAGCGGAACGATGTCGGCCTCGCCGGTCTCCACCATCGCCGCCCGCACCGCATCGTCGGACCGGAACAGGTAGGTCGCCTTGGTCACCGCGGGCGCTTCGCCCCAGTAGTCGTCGCGGCGGTCCAGAATGATCGACTGGCCGGGGTTCCATTCCGAAAGGACGTAAGGTCCGGTGCCGATCGGCTTGCGGGTGAACTCGATCGGCGTCTCCGCCGGAACGATGGTCAGCGTCGACATGAGCAGCGGCAGGATCGGCTGCGCCGGGTCGGACTTGATGTCGATTGTCAGGTCGTCGACCACCGTCGGCGTGATCGTCATGCCGCCGAAGTACTTCGCGCCGATCTCGCAGGTCAGGTCGGGCGAGAGGGTGCGCTCGATCGAGTGGGCGATATCCTGGGCGTCGAGCGTGGTGCCGTCGGAAAAGGTCACGCCCGGGCGCAGGTGGAACCGCCAGGTGCCGTCGCCCTGGTCGTCCCAGCTTTCCGCAAGGCGGGGCATCAGCGTTCCGTCCGCCGGGTTCAGCTCGGTCATGGTCTCGGAGATGTTCTGCAGCAGGACGCGGCCGATGTTCGACTGCGAGGCCATGCAGGGCTCGACCACTTCGAGCTCCTCATTGAGCACGACGGTGACGTCCGTATCGGCCGCGAGGCTAGGCCCGGCCCAGGCCAGCAGGGCCGTGCTGCTCATCAGGATCGTAAGGAATTTCATCATGGCTCCTCCCAAGGATCTCGGTTCTTGATTCATCCGACGGACGCCGCCCGCCGAGGCTTGCCTGGCCCCGGAGCGCCGCTCGGCGCCCGGGACCAGGATGGTGAACTGGATCACCTCGCCCGTCGCGAACGGACGGACGCGGGCCAGCTTCAGGACAAGTCGGCTTCCCTTCCTGCGACCGGCAACGGCCCTCGCCGCACCCGGGCGCTGCTCGTCATCACCAGGATCGCCGCGAAGATCAGCGCCGCCCCGGCCCAGGTGGTGGCGTGCGGGATCTGTGCGAAGAACAACCAGCCCGCGGCGGCAACCAAAGGCAGCCGCAGGAAGTCGATCGGCGCGACCAGCGAGGCATCCGCCAACTGGAACGCGCGCGTCACGCCGAGCTGGCTGAACGTGCCGATCGCGCCCTGCAGCGCCAGCAGGCCCCACTGCGCCGGCGTCGGCTGGGTCCAGAACCAGAAGGCCGGGATTGCGGCCAGTGGCACGCTCAGGATCAGGTTCCACGCCACCAGCGTGTCGGCGCTGTCGGTGCGGCCCATCACCTTCAGCATCAGCTGGATCGTCGCCGTCAGAGCCGCGCCGAGCAAGGCCAGCATCAGCGCCTCGCCTTGCCCGAGCCCGAGAGCCGGAGCGAGGATGACGATGACCCCCGAGAAGCCGAGACAGAGCCCCGTCGTCCGCAGCACGCCCGGCTTTTCCGAGAAGAGAAGCCAGGCGCCGAGCGTGACGAACAGCGGCGCCGCAAAGCCGATGGCAGTTACAGTAGCGATCGGTGCCGCCTGCAGCGCGGCGAACATCGCCACCAGCGACGCCAGCTTGAGCGCGGCCCGCAGCAGGTGGCCGAAGCGCGCCTTCGTCCGCAACATCTGCGGACGCCGCACGATCAGCGGAAGCATCGCGACGAGACCGAAGCTGACCCGGGTAAAGCCGATGACGAAGGGATGCACCTCGCCGGCGAGCATCCGGACGATCACGCTGTCCAGCGCGCCGCCGACCGCCACCAGCACCATGATCGACACGCCCGCAAGCGCGGCCCGATCGTGCATATCAGGACTCCCCCGACCGGAGCTCGTCGACAGACGTCATCGCGACGCCATCGACGACAGTGTGCCGCCCTCGCGGTTCAACATCAACCGCGCCCGATGTAGGGCATCGACGAAGCCATTACGGTCATGAACTGGACATTGGCCTCCGCCGGCAGGCTCGCCATGTGGACCACCGAACGCGCCACGTTTCCGGCGTCCATCATCGGTTCGACCCTGATCGAGCCATCGGCCTGCGGCACGCCCTTGGCCTGGGACGCGGCCATGTCGGTCATCGCATTGCCGATGTCGATCTGGCCGCAGGTGATGCCGAACGGGCGTCCGTCCAGCGACAGAGTGCGGGTCATGCCGGTCACGGCGTGCTTCGAAGCGGTGTAGGCGATCGAGCCAGGGCGTGGCACGTGCGCAGAGATCGAGCCGTTATTGATGATCCGGCCACCTGTCGGGTCCTGCCGGCGCATCCGCCCGAAGGCCGCACGGGCGCACAAGAACATCCCGGTGATATTGGTGTCGATGACCCGGCGCCACTGCTCGATCGAGATTTCGTCGATCAGCACCGACTTCAGGCCGACGCCGGCATTGTTGAACAACGCATCGATCCGGCCCCATTTCGTCGAGGCCGCATCAAAGGCCGCCTCGACCTGGTCCGGGTCAGTCACATCGCACGGCAGCGCCAAGGCCCCGGAGCGGTCCGCGGCCACGGCCTCGAGCGCCTCCGCGCGGCGTCCGATCAGTCCGACACGCCAGCCGGCGTCAAGAAAGGCCAGGGCCGTCGCCTTGCCGATCCCCGACGACGCGCCGGTTACAACGATCGTCTTGCTGCTCACGCCGGCTCCCCCTTCAGGAAAAGGCTTGCGGCGCGATGGGCGCATCCGGCCTCGCCGTCAGTGACGGACCCAGGTACCTGTACCGTGAGTCCTCGGCCGTAATGCAGAGCCTTAAGCATGCTTGTGCTCGCCGACATGACAGCTTTCCTTGAGCTTCGCTTGGGCTATGTATGCGCATTCATTGTAAGCGGTCAAGGGGAAATTATCGGGCGAGATAGACCAATTTTACCTACGCATGGTGGGCATGTTCCCGATTTCCGTTCCCATGGTTGCGCTATCACGATGCACGGGGATCGGGTCGTTGCTCGGGCTTCAACAGAGCTGGTGGGCGCGCACTCGGTGAACGTGCCAAGCGCGCGCACGGGCAGGTCCGCGCGCTTGGGGCACGCCGCCGCCATGTGCATGATCGACCCGATATCCACCGCCGCGGCGCTCGGGTTTGGCCGCCAAGCCGCGATACGGTGCCTTCAAGGGGAATGGTCGGGGAGCGCTCCGGACGACCGATATCACCTGGTGGGCAAGAACCCCGAGGCCTCGGTCTTCGCGTCCGGCCTCACGCGCCCGCCGCTGATGATCCGGAACACGTCGGGTGTCCGCCGCTGCAGCGCATTCCCCAAAGCGACCAGCAGCCCGATCGTCACCAGCACGGTAACAAAATACAGCAGGATCTGCCCAACCTCGCTGTCTTCAGCGATGAACGTTGCGAATCCGATCTTAAGGAACAGGATCGGCGGATAATGAGCGCAGTGAATGAAGAACGCCATGTGGGAGTTTCGGAGCACCCATCGCGCGAAAGCGCCGGTGAGCACCAGGGATGCTCCGTTCCACACTGCGAGCGCGCCGAGAACGCGCATGGCGCCGGTGGCAATGTCGAAGTCGATTCCCGTGTCGTGCCCTGCGTAATAGGGCGCCACCGTCCGCGCCACGGCGGCGAGCAGAAACAGCGCAAAGACCGGCACGATCGCGGGTTTCGGCAGGTCCGGCCGGAACCCGTGCATCGAGCAGGCGGCCCCGATGCAGAAAAACAACAACACGTCCAGTCGATTGAAGATCCAGAAGTCGAAGTCCATGATCCACAAGGGCACCAGCACAGCGATCGTGATCCATGGCAGGCGACCGACGAGCAGCCAGATCAGCGGGCTCACCAGCATGGTCATGATCAGGTCGTGAACGAACCAGAGCTGGAAGGCCACGGGCGGCCGGCTATAGGAAAATACCTCGTCGGCGATGATCCGTGCGGTGCTTCGTTGGTCCGGCGCGAAGTCGCCCGCAAACATGCTCGGCCACTGCAGGTGCACGAGATAGGCGACGGCCGCAAAGAATGAACTCCAGAGCACGAACGGCAGCGCCAAGGAGACCGCGCGTCGACGGAGCTTCGTCATGAACTGTGGCGGAATACTTGCACTGGCCCCGTTAAAAAACAGATAGCCAGAAATAGCGCTCATCGCGGGGACGGCGGAAAAACCGATATACAGCATGAACGAGATCAGGATCGAGGTGACGGGAAGATCCTGCCCGACATAGCCACGGTACGGCGACAGAGGCGATCCGTAAACTCCACCATAGTGGAGAAAGACCAGGGCGAGGACCAACACCAGGCGCAGGTAGGATATGCGACGTTGGTCCAGTTCGCTGAGTTGTTTCTTGTTGGAGTGAGGGCGATCCAGCCGAACGAACGCGGCGGACGCTCCACGGGCGCCGGTTACAATGCGCGTAATCAAGGCGAAATCCTTCGAAACCGAGTGAAATCGTACAGAAGCTCCGGGTTCGCCGTTTCGGCAGACCGCAAAGCGAATTTGACGGAGCAGGACTCTCAGGCGATCTGTGACGATCGAGGAGGTGCCGGTTCCGGCGAGG
The DNA here is from genome assembly GCA_963798235.1 of uncultured Alphaproteobacteria bacterium. Lineage (GTDB taxonomy): Bacteria > Pseudomonadota > Alphaproteobacteria > Rhodobacterales > Rhodobacteraceae > Amaricoccus. Next base: position 10,565 of record CAWCSN010000005.1, read on the forward strand.
GCTCCATCCCGATAGGAAAAACCTCGCTTGGCCAGACGCGGTTCTGCGTCTGGCCAGAACGCACGATGCGATGCACGTCGTTGATCGGCAAGGCATTCGGGGTGACTGAGACACACGTGCCTGCGTGTCCCGACTTGCAGTGTTCGACACACTCAGCGTCCAGGCAATCGCAAGCCGTGACCGTCTGGCTACAGGGCAACTGGACCACACTGTGAGCGTCGGACCGACTGCTGAAGACCGCCATGACAAGGAGCAGGATTGCGCCGAGCATCGCAATCCGGAGTGTGGAAGCGCCTCCCATCTTCGACCGCTTCTCCGATCCTTCTGCCCTGACACCGCGCAGATCTTGGCGTCCCGATCAAGGCGGGTACGCCTGCCTGCGCTCACAATTTGTTGCGCGGGCCGTGGATCGAGCGCTTGGGAAGCCCGGTGCGCAGTGAGAGTTCCTCGCATTTGGAGGTGCCGGTTGCCCGGCGTGTCATGGCCAGGATTTGGACGGCCTCTCGAAAAATCTCACCGGGCGATCCCCCTTCAGAAGCGAAATTCGTAGGTCAGTCCAAAGCCGCCCCGTGGCGTTGAAGTGACTTGGATACCTGTCGAGAGCGCGCCAAGCGCGGCCCCGACCGCGACCTGGAGCAGGGTGTGCTCGTCGGCATCGAGCCGTGAAGCCGCCACGAGGGCGGTCGCCGCCGCGCCTGCCGCGGCGACCGCACGGTTGCCGGGAGCGCAATGCACCGCGAGATCGGTCGCACCGGATGCGGCCGCCGCGGTGTGGCCGGAGGGAAAGCCGTGCGATTGCCCGTTCGGCCGCTGATTGATCGAGGCGTCGCCGAGACCGTACTTCAGTCCTTGCGTGGCGGCGGTCAGCGCGACGAAGCCGGTGGCATAGCTCGTGAGCCGCTGCTGCTTCGTCGCGCAGGCGGCGGCCGCGAGCGGCAGGGCAATCTCCAGGACGTCGCCGCTTGTCGTCAGCCAGTCGCCAGCCCGCGCACTTTGCGGTTGCGTCGCCAGCGCCGCGAGCAAACCCGCCGCCAGCCCCAGGGCCCTCGTCCCGTCCATCGTGCATCGCGTCCCGCTCGTTTCGGGCGGGACGATCACCGTCGCGACTTAGGGCCGACTTAGGGACGTGCCTGCGGGAAACTGCATCCGGGCCGCGACGCCTCGGCGGTCTCTTCGGTTGACGAGTTCGAGCGTGATTTCGTGGCGTCGGGCGATCAGGTCGGCGATGGCCAGCCCGAGCCCGCTGCCCTCGGCCTCCTGCCCCTCCACGCGGAAGAACCGCTCGAAGAGCCGGGGCAGGGCGTCGGCCGGTATGCCGGGCCCGGTGTCGAGGACGAGGATCAGCGGACCCTCCGCCGTGGCACGCATCTCGACGTCGACGGTGCCGCCCTCGGGCGTGTAGCGCAGCGCATTGTCGAGCAGCGTCTCGACGAGGGTACGGAAATCCTCGCGATCGCCCATCGCGTCCATCTCCACCTCCGCCACCAGCCCGAGGTCGATCCCCCGCGCGATCGCCAAGGGCGCCAGCGCGCCGATGGTCTCGCGCACCACCTCGGCCAGTGGCACGGGCACGCGGGCGCGGCGGGGGCCAGCCTCCTGCCGGGCCAGTCGCAAGAGCTGGCTCACGAGTCCCGAGGCGCGCCGGACAGCCGCCTCCACGAAGGCGAGCCGCTCCGCCGGCACGTCGCCATCCCCGGCGGCGCGAAGGCTGCCGACCTCGAGCGTCAGCGCCGCGAGCGGGGTGCGGAGCTGGTGCGCGGCGTCGGCGACGAAGGCCCGCTGCTGGTCCATCAGCACCCGGAGCCGCGCAAGGAGCCCGTTCATTGCACCGACGAGCGGCCGCACCTCCGTCGGCACCTGGCCCTCCGGGATCGGCGTCACGTCGGCGGCGTCGCGCGCGGCGATGGCCCCGGCGACGGCCTCCAGCCTGCGGAAGGCGCGGCGCAGCACGGTGTCGACCAGAATCCAGACCGCCGGGATCATCAGCAGCAGCGGCAGCAGCGCCGCGATCGCCGCGCCCTGCGCCATCTCGCGGCGCACCTCGTGATACTGGCCGACCTGTACCGTCCGGTCGGGCAGGGCAAGGGCGAAGACCCGCCAGACGTGCCCGGCGACCGAAAGGTCCGAGAAGCCGGTCTCCCCCGCCGGTGGAAAGCGGCAGGGCGCCGACGTGCACACCGCCGCACGTTGGTCGGTGAAGCGGATCTCGACGATGAGGTCGTCCTCGCTGTCGTGCGGCGGCAGCAGGCCGCCGACCGGCACGGCTGTACCGACCAGTTGCGCAACCTGCCGCAGCTGCAGGTCGAGGAAGTCGTTGGCCTCCCGACCGGCGATCCAGTAGGAGACGAGACCTGCGACTACAGCGACCAAGGTCAGGAGCGCGGCGAGCGTTATGATGGTGGTGCGGCGCAGCGACATCAGGATCGGGGCGGCACCAGCCAGCCGACCCCGCGGACATTGCGGATCACGTCCGACCCGAACTTGCGCCGCACGTAGTGGATGAGGACGTCGATCGCGTTGCTCTCCACCTCGTTGCCCCAGCTGTAGATCCGGTCCTCAAGCTGGCTGCGCGACAGGATTTGCCCCGGCCGTTCCAGCAGCGCCCGCATCAGCGCGAACTCGCGCGCCGGAAGCACCTCGTTGCTGTCGCGGAAGGTGAGCTGCCGGGTCGCGAGGTCGAGGCTGGTCTCGTCGGTGCCGATCACCGAATGCGCGTGACCGGCCTGGCGCCGCAGGAGAGCCCGCATCCGGGCCAGCAACTCGGTCATCTCGAAAGGCTTCACCAGGTAGTCGTCCGCCCCGAGGTCGAGACCGCGCACCCGGCTCTCCAGATCGTCGCGGGCGCTCAGCACCATCAGCGGCACGCGGTCGCCGCGCCGCCGGAGACTGGCGAGGAGGTCGAACCCGTCCTTGATCGGCAGCCCCAGGTCGAGCAGCACCAGTGCGTGCGTCGCGTCGCGGAGCGCGCCCTCGCCCTCCTCGCCGTCCCGCGCCCAGTCGACCTCCATGCCGGCATTGCCCAGCGCCCGACGCAGCGCGTCGGCGATCATCCGGTCGTCCTCGATCAACAGGATGCGCAAGCGCCAGACCTCTCAGGCTCGCCGCACCCGGACGAGGCGCACACCATACCAGAGCACGAGGAGCGCCACCACGACGGTCGAGACCGGGTTCACCCACCCCTCGACGCGGGCGTATTGGCTCTCCAGCAGATAGCCCGCCACCGCGAGCGCCCCGGTCCAGAGCGTGCTTCCGGCCGCGGTGAGCGCGAGGAACGACGGGAGCGGCATCCGAGCGATTCCGGCCGGGATCGAGATAAGCGTTCGCACCGCCGGGACCATCCGACCGAGGAAGACCATCCGGCCGCCATTGCGATCGAACCAGGCCGAGGCGGTCTCCACGTCCTTCGGCGAGACCGTCAGCCAGCGCCCGTACCGCTCCGCCATGCGGCGCAGCCGCGCTTCGCCGAAGCGAAGCCCCACCCAATACCAGAAGAGCGCACCCGTCACCGAACCGGCGGTGCCGACAGCGATCGCAAGCGGAAGCGACATGGCACCCTGCGCGGCGAGAAAGCCGGCGAGCGGCATCACCAGCTCCGAGGGGATTGGCGGGAACAGGTTTTCCGCGAGCATGAGGAGGAAGATCCCGAGGTATCCTCCATTCCCGAGCAACATCACGACCCAATCGAACATACTCACTCCCGTGCGCTCCGATCCACCGCTGGACGCGAAAACTTAGGAGCGGCTTAGGGCACCGCCGGCCCCCCTAAGCCTCGGCTAAGTGTGAGGTGGTTGTGTCCTCGGCGAAACAGGCCGGACCCCATCGCATGCGCCTCACCGTCCTCACTGCTCTCGTCGTTGCTTTCGCCACCGCGGCCGCCGCGGCGCCGGCCCACTACTCCTTGACGCTCGCCGGCTTCCCCCTCGGGGTGCTCGTCGTCGACCAGGCGATCGCCGGGGGCGACTACGACGCAACCGCACGATTCGAGACCACCGGCCTCGCCGGCCTCCTCGACTATTCCTTTGACGGGGAGGCCCGGGGCCTGATCGCGGGGCGTTCCCTCACGCCGCTTCATTTCACCGCCAAGAGCAAGTCGCCGCGCGCCCTCCGCCACACCCGGATCGACTGGGAGGACGGGGTGCCCGCGCTCGTCGCCGTCGATCCGCCGCGCGACGAAGGGGTGGATCCGGCGACCACAGCCGGCGCGCTCGATCCGGTGTCGGCACTCACCCAGCTCTTTCGCAACACCACGGCGGACGGCGCCTGCGGAATGGAGATCGAAGTCTTCGACGGGTCTCGCAGCGTCCGGCTGACGCTCGCTCAGCCGCTCCGGGTGGACGGCGCGATCACCTGCGACGGGACCTACCTGCGGCTCGGCGGCGAGCCGCTGACGCCGATCGACCCGCCCGAGTGCCCATTCCGGCTAAGCTATCGCGAAGGGCCGGACGGTCAGGCGGTCCTGGAGACGATCCGCATCCCGACGCGCTTCGGGCAGGCGGTGATCGCGCGCACGGCATGAGGGGCTTCGAGGTGTGCCGCACGAGCCGCAGGCTGCCCGTCCACGTCGCCGTCATCATGGACGGCAATGGCCGCTGGGCCGAGGCACGCGGGCTGCCCCGCATCGCCGGTCATGCCCGCGGCGCGGCGCGGGTGACCGAGATCGTCGAGGCCTGCCCCGGCTTCGGCGTGACCCACCTGACGCTCTTCGCCTTCTCCACGGAGAACTGGCGGCGGCCGCCCGCGGAGATCGAGGGGCTGATGGCGATCTTCCGCCGCCTGATCCGGCGCAGGATGGAGAGCCTCGTGCGCCGTGACGTCCGCGTGCGGTTCCTCGGCCGGCGCGATCGGGTTCCACAAGCGCTGCATGCGCTGATGGAGGAGCTCGAGATCCGTACGCGCGCTTGCCAGGGCCTGAGCTTGTCGATCGCCATCGACTACGGAAGTCGCGACGAGGTGACGCGCGCGGTATTGGCGCTGTCGAGAGCCGTCGCCGACGGGCGCCTCGCCCCGAAGGACATATCGGCCGACTTGCTCGAAGCTGCGTTCGACACCCACGGCCTCCCCGACCCGGACCTGGTGATACGCACTTCGGGCGAGCAGCGGATCTCGAATTTCCTGCTCTGGCAGGCGGCTTACGCCGAGTACGACTTTCCGAGCGTCCTCTGGCCGGACTTTACCCCGGACTACCTCGCGCGGGCGCTCACCGTCTACCAACGCCGCCGTCACCGTCTTGGAGCCACCGCCGTTTCCGTCCCCGGATCGCCGAGGACAACGCCGGGCCCTCGTCCGTGAGAGCATCCATGCGCGTTGCGCCAAGCTCGCCGCCACGTCCTGTGCCCGGAGCCGGCGCTCCGATCCCCTAATTGAAGGCTAAGTTACCGTCCCTATTGCTGCCCGCGTGCCCCTTCGCGTCTCGTTTCGCCAGCAAGCCAGCAGGTCATCCATGAAACAGCTACTCCTGGCCACCGCGCTCATCGCAGTGCCTGTCGCCGTCTTCACCTTCGTCGAGCTACAACTTCCCTCCCCGCAGGCGGCCTCGGCGGCGACTCCGGTCGATGCGCTCGGCGACCTCTCCGGGCTCGAGGCCATCGTGTCCGACGTCCAGACGAGCGCCAGGTCTGGCGACCTCGTCGCCGCCAAGACCAGGATCACCGACTTCGAGACGCAGTGGGACGACGCGGAAGCGACGATGCGTCCCAAGGCCCCGGACGCGTGGGGCAACGTCGATGCCGCGGCGGACGACGCGCTCTCGGCGCTTCGCAAGAAAAAGCCCGATCCCGCGGCGGTGACGGAGACGCTGGCCGCACTCTCCTCCGCCCTGGCGGACCCCGCCGGGGAAGCCGGTGCCAGCGCCGCAGTCGGTATGGTGTCCGGCATCGCCGTGACCGACGCGAACGGGCACCCCATCCCCTGCGAGACGATGCTCACCGACGTTCGGGCGGCCCTTGCGGACGGCTCGCTCGACGCAAGCGCGAAGGCGGCGGCAACCGATTTCCGGACCAAGGCTACCGAGCGCTGCAACGCCGACGACGATAGGCACGCCGATGCCTTCTCGGCGCAGGCGCTCGCGCTTGCCGGCCGCTGACATGAGCGAGGTGACAGCCATGACCGACCGAACCTTCGCGAACGATCTCGCCGCATCGAGCGGGATGCGTCCGAACCGCGTGCCACAGGTGACGCCCGACTTCTGGCTCATCAAGCTGATGGCGGTGACCATGGGCGAGACGGGGGCCGACTATCTCGCCGTCAACCTGGGGCTCGGCCTCGCGGCGACCTCGGTGATCATGACGGCGGTGCTGGTCCTGGCGCTGCTGCTGCAGTTCTCGCGCCGGCGCTACGTGCCCTGGACCTACTGGCTCGCGGTGGTGCTGATCTCCATCGTCGGCACGCTCGTCACCGACAACCTCGTCGACAACCTCGGCGTAAGCCTGGTGACCTCGACGATCGGCTTCACGCTGGCGCTCGCGCTCACCTTCTGGGTGTGGTTTCGGTCCGAAGGCACGCTCTCGATCCATACGATCATCACCGCCCGGCGCGAGGCCTTCTACTGGCTCGCGATCCTCTTCACATTCGCGCTCGGCACCGCCGCCGGCGATCTGGTCGCGGAGCAGTTCGGGCTCGGTTACCTTGCGACCGGTATCCTGTTCGGCTCGATCATCGTCTCGCTGTCCATCGGGTATTTCTGGCTCGGGCTCGACGGGATTCTCGGCCTTCTGGCTGGTCTACATCTTCACCCGGCCGCTCGGCGCCTCGTTCGGCGATCTGCTGTCGCAGCCTTCGGACTACGGCGGGCTCGGTTTCGGAACCATCGCGACGAGCCTCATCTTCGCCGGCGTGATCGTCGTGGTGGTCGGATGGATGACGTTCAGCCGCGACGGCGACGAACTTGTTGCAGTAGAATAGGAGCCGGGACGAGCAGGCTCGGGACACGGAGCGACAACCGCTGCAACATCTGGCTGGCCAGTCCGCCTGAGCGTGCCTGTCCCTGTCCCTGAATTTTCGACCGCGAGTGTCGGGCCGTGCCGTAGCTCGAACCTTGGCGAGGGAAGAATGCGGATCGCGAGCGGACTGCCTGGGCTCCGCCTCGGAATCGGATTGCGGAGGAAAACGCCGACCTGAAGAAGCTCCAGGGCTGATTGGAACAGATGAGAGAGCTCGATTTCTGCGGTGCGGCGCTGGACCGGAGAGGCCGCAGAGCGCTTGCGCGCCTGCGAGGCTTTGCTCGATGGCTGCGCCAACGGGTCTTCGACGCCCATGACGAGAACCGGTGACGTGGGCGAGACAGTGGACGACATGCGCAGTGCGACGATCGAGGACGGCGATCTTCCCCCAGCATCGCGGCAAAGCATCCCAGCCGGTATCTGGGCCCTCGGCTTCGTCTCGATGCTCATGGACATCTCTTCCGAGATGATTTACGCGCTGTTGCCCGTCTACATGGTGACGGCGCTCGGCACCTCTGCCCTGACTGTGGGCCTCATCGAAGGGATCGCCGAAGCAACCGCGTCGATCACCAAGGTCTTTTCCGGCGCTCTCAGCGACTGGCTTGGCAAACGCAAGTTTCTCGCCGTGCTCGGCTACGGCCTGGCTGCCTTCACCAAGCCGATCTTTCCGTTGGCGTCCTCGATCGAATGGCTCATCGCTGCGCGCTTTATCGATCGCGTCGGCAAAGGCATCCGGGGTGCCCCCCGCGACGCCCTCGTCGCCGATATAGCACCACCGCATCTGCGTGGCGCGAGTTTCGGCTTGCGCCAGACACTTGACACGATCGGCGCGTTTCTTGGCCCGCTGATCGCCATCGGCCTGATGTGGCTGACGGCCGACCAATTCCGGACGGTATTCTGGATTGCCGTCATTCCGGCATTCCTTTCCGTCGGACTGATCCTGGTCGCCGTGAAGGAGCCGAAGCAGACAAAGCGGCAGCGTCGTGTCCGCATGCCGCTGCATCGCGATGAACTGCGGCGTCTGGGAGCAACCTACTGGTGGGTGGTGGCGATTGCCGCGATCTTCACGCTCGCGCGCTTCAGCGAGGCCTTTCTGATATTGCGCGCGCAATCAATCGGCCTGCCCCTGACGCTGATCCCGATCGTGCTGGTGATCATGAGCCTCGCCTATGCCCTTGCCGCCTATCCTGTCGGCGTGCTGTCGGATCGGGTCAATCGACTGACCCTTCTGGCTGTTGGCCTCGTCCTTCTTCTCGTGGCCGACGTCGTCCTTGCGTTCGCGACGGATTTCGCCTGGGTCGGGATCGGTGTTGTGCTCTGGGGCCTCCATATGGGCTTTACGCAAGGCTTGCTGACGACCTTGATTGCCGAAGCCGCGCCAGCGGACCTGCGCGGTACGGCTTTCGGATTGTTCAACCTGGTGACAGGTGTGCGCCTTGCTCGCGGCGAGCATCGTCGCCGGCGCGCTTTGGGACGTGGCGGGGCCGCGAGGGACATTCCTTGCCGGAGCCGCCTTTGCCACGCTGACCCTGGCGGGATTGTTCGTCACACGCGGCCGACTGAGAGAGCGGGCCGACGCCTGACGCCTCTGCCCCCGACGCAGCGGGCCACGCCACTCGCACAGGCAATCGAGACCGAATTCAGGAGTTGACTATGTCACGAACTCGACGCCGCGGTAACGCAGGCAATCAACGGTTTGGCAGGACGAAGCGCGGTGGTCGATCTTCTGATGATCTGGATTTCCAGCATCGGGGTTCCGCTTATGGTGCTGGCCGTGGCAGTTCAATGGTGGCGGCGCCCCGATAGACCGCACACCCGCCACGTCCTTGTCGCGGCCGGGTTATCGTTCCTTGTCGGCCTCGCCCTCAATCAGCTTGTCCTTGTCTTCGTCCACCGGATGCGGCCATATGACGGCGGCGTGACCCACCTCCTGATCGCCCGAAGTGCCGACTATTCATTTCCGTTCGACCATGCGACAGCAACCTTCGCCATCGCGGCGGCTTTCCTTTTGCACGGCATGCGGCGCGTCGGGCTTGGTTTCCTCGCCGCCGCTTCGCTCGTCGCATTCTCGCGCGTCTACGTCGGAACCCACTACGCCACCGATGTGCTGGGCGGCGCGCTGACCGGAATAGTCGCCGCTTTCATCGTCCGTGCCCTCTATCGGAATGGCACCCGCGTTGATCGCCTCATCACCGGAATTCTGTAGGACCCCCGCGGTATAATGACATCGTTGATTTCATCGGTAATCGAGTTCCTGACGGCTCATCCGCACGTCGCCTATATCGCTGTATTTCTGCTGGCGCTTTCCGAGTCGCTTCCGGTCATGGGCGCCGTCGTCCCCGGAACAGCCGTGATCCTCGCGCTCAGCGCCCTGGTGCCGAGCGGCGTACTGGTGCTCTGGCCATTACTGATCGCGGCCACGTTTGGCGCGATCGCCGGGGATGGTCTGTCGTTCTGGCTCGGGCATCGATACCAGCGCGAAATTCTCGGCTCATGGCCGTTGAGCCGGCACCCCGAGCTGATCGAGCGGAGCGAGGCCTTTTTCGCCCGCCACGGCGACAAGAGCGTCTTCCTCGCGCGATTCACCCCGGGCGTTCGGGCCATCATTCCATTATTCGCCGGCATGCTTCGAATGCCGGTCCGACGGTTCTACGCCGTCAACATAGCGTCGGCGCTCGCCTGGGCGCCGTCCCATGTGCTTCCAGGCGTATTTCTCGGCGCGGCCTTCGGCGTTCTTGGCGCGGCCGCCAAGCCGCTGGCCATCCTGCTGGTCGTTTTGGGTGTGGTAGGCTGGGTGGCCTTGCACGTCGTGCGCTGGATGCTGCGCCGTGGCTTGCCCCTCCTGATGGTCGGATTGGAACGCCTACGGATCTGGGCTGCCCCCCGCAACACTTGGCTCAGACGCGGCCTTGCCCAACTCCTTGACCCATGGAGGCATGAAGCGCGGGTTCTCGCCGTGCTGATGGTGATCCTCGTCGGCGCGGCGTGGCTGTTCTTCGGTCTCCTCGAGGATGTCGTCAGCGGCGACCCGTTGGTTCTCGCCGACAGTGCAATCTATCACGCGCTTCAGGATCTCCGGTCGGCTCCCGGAGATTCGATCATGATCACGATTACGGAACTCGGCGACACCGCGGTCGTCGTGGCGGTCACGATCGTCGTGTTCCTGTGGCTGGCGTGGAAACGCGCCTGGCTCGCGGCGACCTACCTGCTCGTTGCGATCGCTGGTGCCTCGGCCCTCAATACCGCCATCAAGCTGGCGCTCCACCGGGCGCGCCCTGCCGAGTTGCTTTATACCGGCTCGAGCGCGTTCTCCTTTCCGAGCGGCCACAGCACAGTCAACATGGTGCTCTACGGCTTCCTCGCCTTCCTAATCGCGCGTGACAGCCGCCCCGCGTGGCGCCTTCCGGTCGCCCTGTGCGCCGCGACCTTGATACTCCTGATCGCGTTCTCCCGGCTCTACCTCGGCGCTCACTGGTTTTCCGACGTGCTAGGAGGCCTGGCTTTTGGCTCTGCGTGGCTCGCGTTGCTCGGACTGTCCTTCACGCGTCGGCAGGTCGAACGCATCGCTCCCGGCGGGCTCCTTGCCGCTGGATGCGCTGCGCTGTTGCTAGGTGGTGGCTTCCATATCTATCGCAATCACGCCGCGGACATGGAGCGCTATGCCGTCGTAAGCACCGTGCCAACCATGGCCGCCGCCGACTGGTGGGCGTCGGATTGGCAGCAGCTGCCGTCGCGGCGTATCGATCTCACCGGAGAGACAAACGAGCCGCTGACGTTCCAGTGGGCTGGCGGCCTGAGCGATCTGCAGGATGTCCTCCAGCGGACAGGGTGGCGCGCGTCGGCGGCCTGGACACCGTTGAATGCCCTGACCTGGCTTACCGCAAAGGCCGATCCAGCCAGTCTTCCAGCTATTCCCCTCTTCGCCGGGGGGCGGCTCCCCAGCCTGATCCTTGTGCGACCAGATGGCGGCGGCGCACCTGCCGCTTCACGTCTCGTGCTTCGACTTTGGGCTGTCGACTTCGAACTCACCAACGGGCGAAAGGTACCGCTGTGGTTAGGGTCGGTCGTCGAAGAGCGCCTGAGTCATCCTTTTTCACTCGTCACGCTCGCGTCGACACAGCCTGACGTAAGCGCCCCACGACAGGCGTTGGCCTCAAGTCTCGGCGGAGCGCGCATGGTCGTTCGGACCAGAGGGTCGGCTGGCGCGGATTGGGATGGACAGGTCCTGTTGGCTCGCCAGGGCGAGACAGAGAACTCGATACGCAACTGATAGCACCTAGACCAAGCCGCGAGAGGGCGACGATACACGCCACTACTGCGGCTTCTGAAGGAGCACGTAACGCTAGTCCTCGGGCCGGCGATGCCGCTACCAGTTGGTGACGGAGCCATCGCGGCGTCGGAGGTGGGGGGCTTCGGAATACTCGAAGGCCAGTTTCCGAACCCATGCCTCGTCGACCTCGACACCGAGGCCGGGGGTGTCGGGGACCGGGTAGTGGGCGTCGACGAGCTTCGGGCCGACCGGGAAGATCGCGCTGTCGTCGAAGCCGAGGTGGGTCTCGGCCGGGCTGGCGCGGGTCTCGAGCCAGGAGAAGTTGGGGACGGCGGCGGAGAAGTGGATGGTCGCGGCGGTGCAGATCGGGCCGAGGGGATTGTGGGGCATCATGTCGACGTAGTGGGCCTCGGACGAGCCGGCGACGTTCATCGCTTCGGTGAAGCCGCGGTTGAAGGTGATTTTTTTTCGTTTTTTTTTTTTACTGCGGCTTCTGAAGGAGCACGTAACGCTAGTCCTCGGGCCGGCGATGCCGCTACCAGTTGGTGACGGAGCCATCGCGGCGCCGGAGGTGGGGGGCTTCGGAATACTCGAAGGCCAGTTTCTGAACCCATGCCTCGTCGACCTCGACACCGAGGCCGGGGGTGTCGGGGACCGGGTAGTGGGCGTCGACGAGCTTCGGGCCGACCGGGAAGATGGCGCTGTCGTCGAAGCCGAGGTGGGTCTCGGCGGGGCTGGCGCGGGTTTCGAGCCAGGAGAAGTTCGGCACGGCGGCGGAGAAGTGGATGGTCGCGGCGGTGCAGATCGGGCCGAGGGGGTTGTGGGGCATCATGTCGACGTAGTGGGCCTCGGACCAGCCGGCGACCTTCATCGCCTCGGTGAAGCCGCCGACGTTGCAGATGTCGAGGCGGTTGAACTGGTGGAGGTCGCCCTCGATGAAGGGGACGAACTGCCACTTCGAGGAGAACTCCTCGCCGATGGCGAAGGGGATGTCGGTCATCCGGCGGAGGGCTGCGTAGGCCGAGGGGGTCTCGTCGCGGATCGGCTCCTCGATGAAGTCGAGGGTGCCGGCGGGCATCTTCTGGCAGAAGCTGGCGGCCTCGGGGACCGAGAGGCGGTGGTGGTAGTCGATGCCGAGGACGATCTCGTCGCCGAGGGCCTCGCGGGTCTTGACGCACCATTTCGCCGAGATCGGGATGTGCTCGCGCGGCTCGTAGAGGGTCTTGTGCTCGTGGCCGGAGGGGGAGAGGCGCATCGCCTTCCAGCCGTGCTCGACGAGCATCTGGGCCTGCTCGATCATCTTCGGGCCGGGCTCCTCGAAGGTGGTGGCGAAGGTCGGGATGCGGTCGCGCTGCTTGCCGCCGAGGAGCTGGTAGACGGGCACGCCGAGGGCCTTGCCCTTGATGTCGTGGAGGGCGATGTCGATGGCCGAGATCGCCGCCTGGAGGACGCGGCCGCCCTCGAAATACTGGCTGCGGTAGACCTCCTGCCAGATGCGGCCGATGGCGGAGGGGTCCTGGCCGATCAGGAACTCGCCGAAATGCTCGAGGGCGCCGATCACCGCCTTTTCGCGGAAGGAGAGGCCGCTTTCGCCCCAGCCGAAGAGGCCCTCGTCGGTCTCGACCTTGACGATGAGCTGGTTGCGGATGCCGACCCGGATGGCGTAGGGGCGAATGGCGGTGATCTTCATTTCGGGTCCTTCGGGGCAGCTTGCGCACGCGTGCGCAGAGGGTCAAGTTGCTTGAATTTATCGGATAACGTCACGGCGTTAACCTCTCGGAAAGGTCGCCGACGCGCTGCGTACGGCGAGGCATGCCGGCGCCCGGTCTCACCAGTGCCACAGGGTGCCGTCTTCGAGACGGTTCACCGGCAGGTAGGCGCGGCTGTAGGGGTATTTCGCGGCGAGGGCCTCGTCGATGTCGACGCCGTGGCCGGGGGCGTCGCCGGGGTGGAGGGCGCCGCCCGCGAAGGTCCAGGCGCCGGGGAAGACTTCGAGGGTCTCGTCGAGGTAGCCGGAATATTCCTGGATGCCGAAGTTCGGCACCCAGAGGTCGAGGTGCAGGTTGGTGCCGAGGCAGATCGGCGACATGTCCATCGCGCCGTGGCAGGCGGTGCGGACGTTGTAGACGCTGGCGAAATCCATGATCCGGCGGAGCGCGGTCGGGCCGCCGGCGTGGACGCGTGGTGGTGCGGATGTAGTCGATGAGCTGCTCCTCGATGAGCAGGCGCGCGTCCCAGATGGTGTTGAAGACCTCGCCGACGGCCAGCGGGCGTGGTGGTGTGCTGGCGGATCAGGCGGAAGCCTTCCTGGTGCTCGGCGGCGACGGCGTCCTCGAGCCAGAACAGGCGATGGGGTTCGAGATCCTTGCCGAGGCGGGCGGCCTCGATCGGGGTCAGGCGGTGGTGGCTGTCGTGGAGCAGGTGCGGCTCGAAGCCGTAGGTGTCGCGCAGGGCGGCGAAGAGCTTCGGGACGTGGACGAGGTACTTCGGCGTCGACCAGACCTCCTCGTGGGGGAGGGCGTCGTCGGCGGCGTTGTTGGTGACGGACTTGGCGCCGGTGCCGTAGCTGTCGCCGAGGCCGGGGACGGCGACCTGGGCGCGGACGGCGCGGTAGCCCTGGTCGAGGCGGGCGCCGACGGCCTCGACGGCCTCCTCGATCGTGCGGCCCTGGGCGTGGGTGTAGCAGAGCACCTCCGAGCGGCTGGCGCCGCCGAGGAGCTGGTAGAGCGGCATGCCGGCGGCCTTGGCCTTGATGTCCCAGAGCGCGGTGTCGATGCCGGCGATGGCGGCCATCGTCACCGGGCCGCGCCGCCAGTAGGCGCCGCGGTAGAGGTACTGCCAGATATCCTCGATGCGGGCGGCGTCGCGGCCGATCAGGCAGGGGACGACATGCTCCTCGAGATAGGCGACGACGGCCTTCTCGCGGCCGTTGAGGGTGGCGTCGCCGACGCCGGTCAGGCCCTCGTCGGTGAAGATCTTCACGGTGACGAAGTTGCGCCCGGGGGCGCAGACGATGACGCGGATGTCGGTGATCTTCATTGGGGGATCTTCATGCGGCTGGCTCGCGGTAGCGGTGGCGGGTGTGGATGCGGCGCTCGCGCGGGTCGGGGTTCGGGATCGCCGAGAGCAGGGCCTTGGTATAGTCGTGCTCGGGGTGGCGGGTGACCTGCTCGGTCGGGCCGGTCTCGACGATGCGGCCGCGGTACATGACCGCGACGCGGTCGCACATGTAGCGGATGACGCTCATGTCGTGGGAGATGAACAGGAAGGCGAGGCCGAGCTCGTCCTGCAGGCGCATCATCAGGTCGAGCATCTGGGCGCGCAGGCTGACGTCGAGGGCGGAGGTCGCTTCGTCGGCGATGATCAGGCGCGGCTTCAGGGCGATGGCGCGGGCGATGCCGATGCGCTGGCGCTGGCCGCCGGAGAAGGCGTGCGGGTAGCGCTCGCGCCAGGCGGGTTCGAGGCCGACGAGGGCCATGAGGTCGGCGACCTGCGCGTCGCGATCCCGGCGGCCGACGCCGGCGAGGCGCAGCGGCTCGCCGATGATGTTGGCCACGGTCTTGCGCGGGTTCAGCGAGGCGACCGGGTCCTGGAAGATCATCCGCATCTCGCGGCGCACCTCCCGGAGGGTGCCGCGGTCGGCGGTGCGGACGTCGATCTCGCGGCCGGCGGCGCTGCGGTAGGCGATGGTGCCGGTGGTCGGCTCGTGGATGCGCAGCAGGCAGCGGCCGAGCGTGGTCTTGCCCGAACCCGAACTCGCCGACGATGCCGAGGGTCTCGCCGGGGCGGACCTCGAGGTCGATGCCGTCGACGGCGCGCAGGCCGGACGGGAAGATCATGCTGAGGCCGCGGACGGCGAGGACCGGCGGCCGGTCGGCAGGCAGGGGCGGGCGCAGGACGCGGATCTCGGCCTTGTGCTCGAGCTGCTGGGCGGAGCCGATCAGCATGCGGGTGTAGGCGTCCTGCGGATCGTGGAAGATGCGCTCGACCGGGCCCTGCTCCATGACCCGGCCCCGGTACATGACCAGCACCTCGTCGGCGATCTCGGCGACGACGCCCATGTCGTGGGTGATGAACATCACCGCCATGCCGTGGCTGGCCTGCAGGCGCTTGATGAGGTCGAGGATCTCGGCCTGGGTGGTGACGTCGAGGGCGGTGGTCGGCTCGTCGGCGATGAGGACCAGCGGATTGCAGGCAAGCGCCATGGCGATCATCACGCGCTGGCGCATGCCGCCGGAGAACTCGAAGGTGTAGCGGTCGATCGCGGTCTCGGGGTTCGGGATCTCGACCTGGGTCAGCAGTTCGAGCACGCGGGCGCGGCGCTCGGCGGCGGGCATCTTGAAGTGGACCTGCAGCGCCTCGCCGATCTGGAAGCCGACGCGGTGGACCGGCGACAGCGAGGACATCGGCTCCTGGAAGATCATCGCGATCTCGCGGCCGCGGACGTCGCGGATGGCGCGGCCGCGCGGGTCGAGGCGGGCGAGGTCGGTGGTGGTGCCGTCGGCGCGGTTGAGGCGGATCTCGCCGGCGGCGATGCGGCCGGGGCGGTCGACGATCTGCAGGATCGAGCGGGCGGTGACGGATTTGCCCGAGCCCGAACTCGCCGACGACGCAGAGCGTCTTGCCGCGTGGAGGGCGAAGGAGACGCCGTCGACGGCGGTGACGAGGCCGGTGCGGGTCGGGAACTCGGTGCGCAGGCCGGTGACTTCGAGGACGGGCGCGGTCATCCGGTGGTGCCGTAGGGGTCGGCGGCGTCGCGCAGGCCGTCGCCGAGGAAGTTGAGGCTGAGGACGGCGATGACGATGGCGAAGGACGGGACGAAGAGCAGCCACGGCGCCTGGGAGACGGCGCGGATGTTCTGCGCCTCCTGCAGCAGGACGCCCCAGGAGATGATCGGCGGTTGCAGGCCGATGCCGAGGAAGGAGAGCGCGGTCTCGGCGAGGATCATCACCGGGATGGCGAGGGTCAGCGTGGCGATGATGTGGCTGGCGATCGAGGGCACGAGGTGGTGGACGAGGATGCCGGCCTCGGACATGCCGTCGAGGCGGGCGGCGGTGACGAAGTCCTCGCCGCGCAGGCTGAGGAACTTGCCGCGGACCTCGCGGGCGAGGCCGGTCCAGCCGATCATCGAGACGATGAGGGTGATGACGAAGTAGGTCCGGAGCGGCGGCCAGGCGGTGGGGATGGCGGCGGCGAGGCCCATCCAGAGCGGGATGGTCGGGATCGAGCGCAGGAACTCGATGAAGCGCTGGATGATCGTGTCGGTGGTGCCCCCGACCATGCCCGAGACGCCGCCGATGGCGATGCCGAGGACGAGGCTGAGGATGACGCCGACGAGGCCGATCGAGAGCGAGATCTGGGCGCCGGTCAGGACGCGGGAGAGCATGTCGCGGCCGAGGCGGTCGGCGCCGAGGAGGTACATCGCCGTGCGCGGGGTGGCGTCGCGGGGGCCGAAGAGCTTGGTCTCCATCGGGATGAAGCCGAGCAGCTTGTAGGGCGGGGCGGGGACGAGGAAGTCGAGGAAGACCGGCTGCTCCGGGTCGAGCGCGAATTCGCGGCGCATCGACTCCTTGTTCAGCGTCATGGCGAGGCCGGTGACGTTGGGGGCGAAGCGGCCCTCGTGGAAGAAATGCAGCGTCTGCGGCGGGGCGTAGGTGAAGGTGGCGCTGGTCTTGTTCGGATCGAAGGGTGCCAGGAAGGGGGCGGCGGCGGCGGTGAGGTAGAGCAGGATCACCACGACGAGGCTGGCCACGGCGAGCCGGTGGCGGCGGAACTTGAGCCAGAACAGCGTCCACTGGCCGGCGACGGCGATCTCGGTTCCGGGGGCGGCGACGGCGATGTCTGCGTCGATGGTCATGCGAGGCGGATCCGCGGGTCGGCGAGGGCGAGGAGGATGTCGGAGATCAGCGTGCCGATGATGGTGAGGACGGAGATGAGCAGGATGAGGGTGCCGGCGAGGTACATGTCCTGGGCGAGGAGCGCGCGCAGGAGCAGGGGGCCGGTGGTGGGCAGGCTCATGACGACGGAGACGATGATCTCGCCGGAGATGACGGCGGGGAGGATCCAGCCGACGGTGGAGATGAGCGGGTTCAGCGCGAGGCGGACCGGGTAGCGGATCAGCAGCGTCAGCTCGGGCACGCCCTTGGCGCGGGCGGTGGTGACGTAGGGCTTGGAGAGCTCGTCGAGCAGGTTGGCGCGCATGACGCGGACGAGGGCGGCGAGGGAGCCGACGCCGATGACGACGATGGGCAGCCAGGCGTGGGCGGCGAAGTCGGCGAGGCGGGCGAGGCTCCAGGGGGCGGCGATGAATTCGGGCGAGAACAGGCCGCCGACGCTCTGGCCGAAGTATTTCGACCAGACGTACATCGCGACGAGGGCGAGGACGAAATCGGGGATGGCGAGAAAGAGGAAGGCGAGGAAGGTCGCGGTGTAGTCGGTGATCGAATACTGGCGGACGGCGGAGATGATGCCGACCGGGATCGCGACCAGCCAGACGAAGCAGAGCGTGAGGAAGGCGAGCAGGAAGGAGAAGCCGAGGCGACCCCAGATCAGTTCGGTGACCGGCTTGCCGAAGTCGAAGGAGACGCCGAAATCGCCGTGCAGCAGGATGCCGGAGAGCCACTTCCAGTACTGGATGTAGATCGGCTGATCGAGGCCGTAGCGGTCGCGCATCGCGGCGACGGTGCCTTCCTCGACGGCGCCGCCCTGGCTCGCCCAGTCGGCCATCAGCGTCGTCAGGTAGTCGCCCGGCGGCAGCTGGATGATGGCGAAGGCCACCACCGACACCGCGAGGAGCGTCGGGATGACGTAGAGCATGCGGCGGGCGAGGAAGGCGAGCATGAGGTCCCCCGGACGGGGAGGCGTGGCGCCTCCCCGCTGGATGGTGGGAGCAAGCGGGCGGTCAGTGGGCCGGGTCGTAGTACCACTGGGTGAGCGTCGGCGCCGGGTGCCAGAGGTTGCCGGTGATCGGGATGCCGTCGACGACGTTGTGCAGGTCCTTGGAGACCAGCATGTACTTCGGCATCGGCCGCGAGATGCCGATCTGGAAGTAGTAGTCGGCCGAGAGGTTGAGGAAGGCCTTCATCTTCTCGAGCCGGACGGCGTCGTCGGTGGCGGCGTTGACCTCGTCATAGGCGGCCATGATCGCCTTGACGTCCTCGGGCGGCTCCTGGCCGCTGGAATGGTCGGCGTACCACTCGGCCCAGTCCTTGGCGAAGAAGATGTCGGCCTTCTGGAAGGGCATGTAGCAGCGCACGTCGGTATAGGCCTCGGACAGGCCACCAACGCAGTTCCAGATGTAGGCTTCCTGCTCGTTCGCGGCCCACATGGTATTGAGGCGGGCGCGGTCGGTGGCGCGGATCTGGATGTCGAGGCCGACCGCCTTGGCCTCTTCCTGCACCATCAGCATGAT
Source organism: uncultured Alphaproteobacteria bacterium (assembly GCA_963798235.1). Classification (GTDB taxonomy): domain Bacteria; phylum Pseudomonadota; class Alphaproteobacteria; order Rhodobacterales; family Rhodobacteraceae; genus Amaricoccus. Next base: position 29,184 of record CAWCSN010000005.1, read on the forward strand.
GTCGGGATAGGACAGGCCGAAGACGTCCGCGACCATGAAGTTGATGGTGAAGCGCTTGCCGTCCTTGTCGAGCCGGTAGCCCTCGGCGTCCTTTTCGGGGAGGATCTTGTCGAGCATCTCGTTGGCGAGCGCGGGATCGTACTCGATGAACTGGTTCGACATCCGCTCGTTGTAGAGTTCGTGCTCGGGCTGCGGCGAGACCTGCGCCGGGGCGCCCTGGCCGACATAGATCAGGTCGATGATCTCCTGCCGGTTGATGGCGTGGCTGAGCGCGATGCGGAAGTCCTTGTTCTGGAAGATCTCGCGCTTGATCGGGTCCGGATAGTTCAGGTTCAGGAGCAGCGTGGCGTCGTTCGCCGGCAGGTCCTTCACGTCGACGAAGCGGTAGTTGCCGTCTTCCTGGCCGTCGAAGAGCACCGACTTGAAGGTCGAGTTGTTGATGTGGCGGAAGGCGAAGTCGAGATCGCCTGAGGTCATCTGCAGCGCCATCACCTGCGGGTCGTCGAGCTTGGCCCAGGTGATGCCGTCGATGTAGGGAAGCTGGTTCCCGTCCGGATCGACCTTCCAGTAGAAGGGATTGCGCGTCGCTACCACCCGCTCGCCGTCGGCGTAGGGCTCGGTCAGGATCCACGGGTTCAGCGTCGGCAGGTCGAGGTTCTGCCAATAGGGCGGCTGGAAGGTCAGCGAGACCTTGGAGTTGAAGAGGGACACCCAGTCGCCGGCGATGCCGTCCTCGGCGATCAGCGCCGGCAGGCCGTCATGGTTGTACTTGTCGTGGAACTGCTGGAGGTAGTGCTTGGGATAGATCACCGGCAGGTGGCCCTGGCCGTAGGCGAGCTGCTGCAGGAAGAGGCCGTAGGGCGAGGCGAACTTGAACTCGACGGTGTCCTCGTCGAGCTTGGTCACCACCACCGGCTCGCCCTTGACGGTGAAGGTCGGGTGCTTGCTCGGCGAGAGCTCCGGATTGAGGAAGACATCCTCGTACCAGAACATGATGTCGTCGACGGTGAAGGGCTCGCCATCGGACCACTTCAGGCCCTTGCGGAGCTTGAAGGTGTAGGTCGTCGCGTCGTCGGAGGCGGTGACCTCCTCGGCGAGCGAGGGCACGACCTCGGACCAGTCCGGCTTCCAGCGGACGAGCAGTTCGTTGGCGATGGTGCGGGTCAGGTTGTAGTGGTCGCCGTTGGCGAGGATCGTCGTCCTGAGCGTGCCGCCGTACTTGCCGATACCATCGACCATCGTCTCGACGTAGGGCGTCTCGGGGAGGCGCTCGTCCACGGGCGGCAGCTCGCCGGCCTGCACCGGTGCGTCGAGCATCGGCGCCTGCTGGTAGGCGGCCGCCGCACCGGCGAGGCCGAGCGCGAAGAGCGTGGCGAGGGCGGATACCGCCAGGCGCCCGCGTGCAATGGGTCGGTGTTTCATGATTTTCCTCCCGGTTCGGTGCTGGCGCCGTTCCTGCGGCGCTCATCCGTCGATGGACAAGAGGACACGGATCGTACATTATTTGTCAAGCTGCATGTACCAGATGGGCGAGATATGACGGCCGATGCGGATCATTTCGCGCTGGCGGAGGCGGAGAGCGCGTCGCCGTCCATCTACAATCTGATCCGCGAGGAGATACTCGAGGGACGCCTTGCCGCGAACGAGCGGTTGAAGGTCGCGGACCTTGCGGTACGGCTCGGCACGTCGACGAACCCGGTGCGCGAGGCCCTGCAGCAACTGCGCGGCGAGGGGTTCGTGCTCTTCGAGCCCAACCGTGGGGCGCGTGTGCGGCCGATCGACGAGGACTTCGTGCGCGACAGCTTCGAGGTCGAGATGCTGATCGAGCCCTACCTCACGCGCTGGTTCGTCGGGATCGTGACGGAACGCGAGCTTGCCGCCCTTGAGGCCATAGAGGCGGAGATCGAGGACCTGAACTTCGAGGATCCGGTCGCCCACTCGGCGCTCGACCTGCGCTTCCACCGGCTGATCTACGACCGTCACTACAATCGGAACGCCGCCGAGATCTGGTGGAAGCACCGCCGCATCCTCGGCGCGATTGCCCGCGGCTTCCCGGTCTCGCTGAGCCGCCGGGTCTCGGTGGTGCAGGAACACCGCGCCCTGATCGCGCTGATCCGCGCGCAGGATGCCGACGGCGCCGCCGCCTTGATCCAGCGACACGTCGAGAACTCCGGCAAACATCTGGTCGAGCGCATGCGCGCTGCCGGCCCACGGTGACCTTCGGGGTTTGGGCAGTGGCGTCGACGGGCGCCTTCGCCGGCCGACACGTCACCATCCTCGACCTGCGACAAAGAAAATTGGAAGCCGCGCAGAAGGATGGCGCGAGTCACTGGCACTGTGCTAGTCGAGATCGAAAGTAGCGCGGCGTTGACCGCGCGCCACGGGGGAGGGGCATTCTTGCTGGACCAGCGGAGCGCTGCCGGGAGCGGCAGTGGGATGACCCTTGTGCGGCTTCAGGCGGTGTCGAAGGCATTCGCCGGTGTCCGGGTTCTCAAGGATGTCGACTTCGAGGTGGTGGCGGGCGAGGTCCATGCCCTGCTTGGCGAGAACGGCGCGGGAAAGTCGACGCTGATCAAGATCATCGCCGGCGTGCATTCCCCCGACGGCGGGACGATCCGCATCGGCGACGAGGAGATGAAGTCGGTCACCCCGCGGGCGGCGGTGAAGGGCGGCATCGCCACCGTCTACCAGGAGCTTCTGCTGTTTCCGGAGCTTACCGTCGCGGAGAACGTCTTCCTCGGCCATTCCCCGAAGACCGGCCTCGGGCTGCTCGACTGGGGCGAGATGCGCCGCCGGTCCCGCGTCCTGCTGGATTCGCTCGACAGCCATGACCTCGACGTCGACGTGAAGGTCGGCACGCTTTCGGTCGCCAACCGCCAGCGCGTCGAGATCGCGAAGGCGTTGAGCCAGAACGCCAGGCTCCTCATCATGGACGAGCCGACCGCGGCGCTTGCCGATGCGGACGTGCGGCGGCTGATGGACGTGGTGAAGCGCCTGCGCGAGCGCGGCGTCGGGATCATCTACGTCAGCCACAAGCTGCCGGAGATCTTCGAGCTTGCGGACCGGGTGACCGTGCTGCGCGACGGCGCGCTGATCGGTACGCGGCCGATCAGCGAGGTCACGCAGCAGACCCTCGTCGCGATGATGGTCGGCCGCGACATCGACCACCTGTTCCCGAAGCCCGTGCCGAAGATCGGCGAGGCGGTGCTCAAGGTCGCGAACCTCTCGCACGGCCAGCGGGTCCGGGACATTTCCTTCGAGCTGCGCCGGGGGGAGATCCTCGGGCTCGCCGGGCTGGTCGGCTCGGGCCGGACCGAGTTGGCGCTGACGATCTTCGGGATCACGCCGGCAACCGCGGGGACCATCACGCTCGACGGCCGCGCCGTCGCGATCGCGTCGCCGCGCCAGGCCAAGCGCCTCGGCATCGCCTATGTGCCCGAGGATCGCGGCCTGCAGGGCCTCGTCCGGCCGATGACGATCGCGCAGAACAACTCGATGGCGTCGCTGGGCAAGGTCGCCCGCGGGTTCTTCATCAACTTCCGCGCCGAGCTTGCGCGGGCGGCTGACGCGATCAAGCAGCTCGGCATTCGTGCCCGCGGCCCCGGGCAGGTGGTGGGGCAACTTTCCGGCGGCAACCAGCAGAAGGTCGTGCTCGGCAAGTGGCTCGAGACCGGCCCGCGCATCCTGATCATGGACGAGCCGACGCGCGGCATCGACGTCGGCGCCAAATCCGAGATCCATGCGCTGATGGGCCGGCTGGCGCAGGAGGGGCTCGCCATCCTGATGATCTCCTCCGAGCTCCCCGAGATCCTCGGGATGAGCGACCGGGTCCTGGTGATGAACGGCGGGCAGCTCGTCGCCACCATCGACCGCGCCGACGCCACGCCGGAGACGGTCGGCGCTGCCATGGCGGCCGCGAGCCGCACCGGAGAAGCGGCATGACGATGGACGCCTCGGTTCCCCGCGCCCGGCCTTCCGGCTTGACCCGCTTCGTCTCGGCCTACGGGCAGGAAATCGTCATCGCCTGCGCCATCGTCGCGCTCTTCCTGATCGTCTCCGCGGTCAATCCCCGCTTCCTCGGGGCCAACAACGTCAACACGATCATTTCCGGCAACGCCTATATCGCGGTCGCGGCGATCGGCATGTCGATGATCATCATCACCGGCCACATCGACGTCTCGGTGGGGGCGCTGATCGGCGTGCTCGCCACCATCTCGGGCACCCTCGCCGTCTCGGGCTATCCGGTGTGGGTCGCCTGGATCCTGCCGATCTTCATCGGTGCCGGGGTCAACGCCGTCGTCGGCGCGCTGGTGGCCTACGGCCGGCTGCCGTCGATCGTCGTGACCCTCGGCATGCTCTCGATCCTGCGGGGCGGGCTGGTCAGCGTCACCGGCGGCGCCTGGATCAACAACCTGCCGCCGTCGTTCCAGCTGGCGCAGGCTCGCTGGTTCGGGGTGCCTGCGCCGATCTGGTTCATGGTGATCCTGACCATCGTCGCCTTCCTGTGGATGAAGAACACCGCCTTCGGCCGGTCGCTCTATGCCATCGGCGGCAATCCCGAGGCCGCCCGCGCCGCCGGCATCCCGGTCGAGCGCCGCACGGTCCAGGTCTTCATGATCCACGGCGCCATCGCCGGCATCGCCACGATGCTCTTCGCCACCCAGCTCAAGATCATCCAGTCGACGGTGCCGCCGAACCTCGAGCTCACCATCATCACCGCCTCGGTGATCGGCGGGGTGTCGATCCTCGGCGGCACCGGCACCGTCATCGGCTCGACGCTTGCCGCCGTGCTCTTCGCCGCGATCGGGTCGGCGATGATCTTCATCAACGTCTCGGCCTACTGGCTGCGCGCGGTCATCGGCTTCCTCATCCTCGTGACCGTTCTCGTCGACATGGCGCGGCGGAACCGCGAGTTCCGGAGTACGCAATGACCTGGCGACGCATCCTCCGTCACGAGACGATCCTGGCGCTGCTGGTGCTGATCGCGCTCTTCGTGCTCGACCGGCAGTCCGACCGCTTCTTCACCGTCGACAACCTGTTCAACCAGGGCCGGCTGATGACCGAGGTCGGGCTGGTGGCGATCATCATGACCTTCGTCATCGTCACCGGTGGCATCGATCTTTCGGTGGGATCGATCCTCGGCATGACGGCGATCCTGATCGGCGTCTTCTGGAAGAACATGGGGCTGCCGCTGCCGGCGGCGATCGGGCTCGGCCTCGTCGCCGGCACCTTCGCCGGGTTCGTCAACGGCGTCATCATCACCCGCTTCAGCGTGCCGCCCCTGATCGCGACCCTCGGCACGCTCGCGCTCTACCGCGGCATTGCCGAAGGCGTCAGCCAGGCGCGCTCGGTGCGCGGCTACCCGGAGTGGTTCTACGTGCTCGGCCAGGGTCAGGTGGCGGGCGTGCCGACCCAGCTCTGGCTGCTCGGCGTCGTGGCGCTCGTTGCCGCGATCGTGCTGGCGCGCACGACCCTGGGCCGGACGACCTACGCCATCGGTTCGAACGAGGTGGCGGCGCGCTTCTCCGGCCTCGGCGTCAACGGCACCAAGATCGCGATCTATTCCGCCTCCGGCCTCGCCGCGGCGACGGCGGCGGCGATCTTCGTCTCCCGGGTGTCGACGACCCGCTCCGACATGGGCACCGGCATCGAGCTCGACGCGATCACCGCCGTCGTCCTCGGCGGCACCTCGATCTTCGGCGGCCGCGGAACCATCGTCGGCACGCTGCTCGGGCTCATCCTGATCCAGGCGCTGAAGAACGGCCTGTCGCTGGCCGGGGTGAAGAGCGACGGCACCGTCGTGCTGATCGGGGCGGTGCTGATCCTCACCATACTCATCTCGGGCCTCTTCCATCGAGACGGAAACCGATGAACACTGCGCACCGCGCTCAAGGGCACGATAAGCCCGACGCGCACCAACACGGAGGAAACACCATGCTGCGCACTACGCTGACGGCCCTCGCCGTCCTGTCGCTCAGCGCCGGCCTCGCCAGCGCCCAGTCGGCCTGGACGGGCGGCGACGACCTGCCGACCAACCCGCTCGCCTGCGACGGGACCGCGGCGACCCCGGTCTCCAAGGACTATGACGGCGGCACCCCCACCGGCGCCCCGGACCGCAACGGCAAGACCATCACCGTCGTCGACGTGCCGAAGCTGATCGGCATCGGCTACTTCGACGCCACCTCGAAGGGCATCTCCGAGGCCGCCGCCGAGATGGGCACGATGACCGCCACCACCGACGGTCCGGTCGAGGCCAACATCGACGACCAGATCACCGTCATCGACAACTACATCACCAAGGGCGTCGACGGCATCCTGTTCGCCGCCAACGACCCGGTCGCGATCGCCCCGGTCCTGAAGAAGGCGCTCGGCGCCGGCATCAACGTCGTCGGCTACGATGCCAACTCCGAGCCCGACGCCCGCCAGTGGTTCGTGAACCAGGCCGAGTTCAACGGCATCGGCAAGTCGATGATCGACGCCCTCGCCGCGGAGGTCGGCGAGGACGCGAGCTTCGCCATCGTGACCTCGACCTTCACCACGCCCGAACCAGGCGCGCTGGATCTCCGAGATGGGCGCCTACGCCGCCGCCTGCCACCCGAACCTGAAGTGGCTCGAGACGGTCGAGGCCCAGGAGGACAACATCCTGTCCTTCAACCAGGCCAATACGCTGATCAACAAGTACGGCGACGAGTTGAAGGGCATCCTCGGCATGACCTCGGTCGCAACGCCGGCTTCCGCGGACGCCGTCACTCAGGCGGGCCAGTGCGGCAAGATCGCCGTCGTCGGCCTCGCCACGCCGAACGCGATGAAGCCCTACGTCGACAGCGACTGCGTCAAGTCGGTGGTCCTCTGGAACCCGGTCGACCTCGGCTACGCAGCCGCCTACGTGCTGCGGGCCGCTGCGGACGGCACGCTCAAGCCGGGCGCGACCTCGGTCACCGCGGGCAAGCTCGGCGATCTGTCTGTGATCAACGGTTCCGAGATCCTCCTCGGGGCGCCGTTTATCTTCACCAAAGACAATATCGGTGATTTCGACTTCTGATCGGCTAGGCTTTTTGACAGCCGGTGTGGGTTTCACGTCGGCTACGATATGACGGATGGCCTGGATTCGCTCGCACTTGAGCGACGAGTCCAGGCCTTCTGCTTTGAGGGGTGCCCGGGGGCGTTCCGTTTTATGGGGGTCAGGTTCGGGTCATTCGACGGCGCCGGTCCAATGCCCGGTGTTTGCGCTCCGATCGCCACGGGCGTATCCTCGGAGAATTAAGGGGAGGCCATGCCGGACCTGCGGAACGTTCTCGATGCTGTGGTCGTGGGCGGCGGCTACGCCGGGCTTGCCGTGAGCGGCGCGATGAAGGCCGCCGGTCTCAGCCACGTGGTCTTCGAGAAGAGCCGCCCCTGTCAGACCTGGATGACCCAGCGGTGGGACAGCTTCCGGATGAACACCCCGAACGTGGTCACGGTCATGCCGGGCGAAGTCTACCCCGGCCCGTCGCCGGAGGGAGCGATGACCCGGGACGACTTCGTCGCGTCGGTGCTGGCGTATGCCGAGCGCGAGGAACTGCCGGTCGAGACCGGGACCGCCGTCGCCACCGTCGAGCGAGACGACCGCGGCGGCTTCGTGATCCACACGTCGCACGGCGTCGTCCGAGCGCGCAACGTCGTCGCCACCACCGGCAACCTCAACGTCCCGAAGCGCCCGGCGCTCGCCGCCCGGCTGCCCGCGACCGTCACCCAGATCGACGGCTCGGACTACCGCAACGCCGGCGACCTGCGACCGGGGGCGGTGCTGGTGGTCGGCTGCGGAAACTCGGGCGGCCAGATCGCCGAGGAGCTGGCGCTCGCCGGCCGGCAGGTCTTCCTCGCCGTCGGCCACAATGGCCGCGTGCCGCGGCGCTACCGTGGCCGCGACATCATCCTCTGGCTGTTGGAGAACGGTCGCTATGACCGGCCGCGAACCGTCGAGGCAGGGCGTCCGCTCCTCGGCGCGACGCACACGCTGAGCCTCGGACTGCTGAGCGCCCTCGGCATCACCCTGCTCGGCCGGATCGCCGACGTTACCGCCGGCGGCACGCTGGTGATCGCCGACGACCTCGCGGCAAACGCCGTCTACGCCGACAAGGTCTCGGCCAATACTCGTCGCGAGATCGACGACTACATCACGCGCCGGGGCCTCGATGCCGAGCCCGCCACCATCGACCCCGCCGAGGCGATGCCCGCCGGTTTACCCACCCCGCCGATCCGTGACCTCGATCTTGCGGCGAACGGGATCACGACCGTGATCTGGAGCGTCGGCTTCAAGGGCGACTACCGCTGGCTGCGCGTCCCCGGAGCGACCGACGCCGCGGGCCAGCCGGCGCAGAGACACTGTCTCTCGGTCCCCGGGGTCTACTTCGCCGGCATCGACTCGCTCGATTCGCTCAAGTCCGGAACGATCATGGTTGCCGCCGGCGAGTCCCGGAGCATCGCCGATCACATCGCGGCACGGCTGGATCAGGTCACCGTCTCATAAGCCGCATCCAAACTCGGGCGGCGGCGAGCTGTATTGACGCTAAAGGCCCGCCTCGCTGCTCGCGCTGCGACGTGAGCGCCATCCGGTGGGATCGCGCAGACCGCAAGGCTTCAGACGGTGTGGTCGAAGACCAAGAGGCCGGCCGGGCCGTCCTCGCAGAGGGCGACGAGGCCCTTGCCGGCGGCCTGGTGGGCGGGGTCGGCGAGGTATCTGTCGCGGGCCTCGGCATCGGCGAAGTCGACGGCGAAGCCGGTCAGGAAGCCATGGACCACCGGCGTTTCCGGGGAGATGTTCGTGAGAGCGGTAAAGGACAGCATTCCGGGAATGTGCTCCTGAAGCGCCGCGATCGCCGCAAAGGCGGCGTCCAGCGCGCCGGGTGCGACGTTCTTTCCCGGGCGGACCAGCACAAGGTGACGGATCATTGCAGGCTCTGCGACGTGATGGTCATTCGGTTCTCCGTCCTTACTTCGATCGTGGCCATGCCTTTTCCTCTACCGAACGCTTCGGTCGTCCGTCGCGCCGACAGTCCGCTTCGCGGCTTTGCGCGCCAGCCGGTCGCGAATGCTCTGGACGCTGATTTGCGGTGTCGCGGCGAACAGGGTCCGCGTGTAGGGATGCTCGGGTGAAGCGAAGATCGCGTCGCATTTGCGGTACTCGACGGCCTCGCCAAGGTTCATGACCATGACGTCGTCGGCGACGTGGCGGACGACCGACAGGTCGTGCGAGATGAAGACGTAGGTGAGCGAGAACTCGTCCTGCAGGTCCTGCAGCAGGTTGAGGATCTGCGCCTGCACCGAGAGGTCGAGCGCCGAGACCGGCTCGTCGAGGACGAGGAGCACCGGATGCACCATGATCGCGCGGGCGATGGCGATGCGCTGACGCTGGCCGCCGGAGAACATGTGCGGGTAGCGATTGAAGTGCTCGCGCTTCAGCCCGACCCTCAGGAGCATCTCCATCGCCCGGTCCCGACGCTCGCCGGCGGGCATCCGGGTGTTGAGCTTCAGGGGCTCGGCCAGCACGTCGCCGATCTTCTGGCGCGGATTCAGCGAGCCGTAGGGGTTCTGGAACACGATCTGCACCTTGCGGCGCAGCTCGGCCGGGACGCCGTCGCGGGCGATGTCGACCGTCTTGCCCTCGATGAGGAGGTCGCCCCCGGTTGCCGGGTCGATCATGGCGATGATCCGGGCGAGGGTGGACTTGCCGCAGCCCGAACTCGCCGACCACCGCGAGGGTCTGGCCGCGGTCCACCTTCAGGTCGATGCCCTTCAGCGCCCGGACGGTGCGCGCCCCGCCGAACAGGCCGCCGCTGGCGTAGTCGCGGGTAATGCCGCGGGTTTCGAGGACGGGGCTCATTCGGTGGCCTCGGTGCGCGGCGCGATGGCCGTGACCGTCGGGAGCCGGCCGCCCTGGGCGTTCTCCGGCAACGCCGAGAGGAGCGCCCGGGTGTAGGGGCTCGACGGAGCCTCGAACAGCGAGACGACGTCGGTGTCCTCCATCTTCTGGCCGTTGTACTGGACGATCACCCGGTCGGCGGTCTCGGCGACCACGCCCATGTCGTGGGTGATGAGCACGAGCGCCATGCCGTGCTCGGCCTGAAGCTGCAGCAGGAGGTCGAGCACCTGCTTCTGGACCGTCACGTCAAGCGCGGTCGTCGGCTCGTCGGCGATCAGCAGCTTCGGGGTGCAGGCGGTGGCGATCGCGATCATCACCCGCTGGCATTGCCCGCCGGACATCTGGTGCGGGAAGGACTTCAGCCGGCGCTCGGGCTCCGGGATGCCGACCGCGTGGAGAAGCTCGACCGCGCGGTCGCGGCGGGCGGCCGCGCCGAGATCGGTGTGCTCGCGCAGCGTCTCCTCGATCTGGAAGCCGACGGTGAAGCAGGGGTTGAGGCTCGCCACCGGCTCCTGGAAGATCATCGCCATGTCGCGCCCCGAAAGGTCGCGGCGCTGCCGCGGGCTCAGCGTCAGGAGGTCGTGGTCCTCGAAGCGCATCAGGTCGGCGGTCACCGTCGCGATCGGCGGCAGCAGGCCCATCACCGCGAGCATCGCCACCGACTTGCCGGAGCCGGACTCGCCGACGATCGCGAGGACTTCGCCGACGTCGACCGAGAGATCGATCCCCCGTACCGCGTAGTAGTCGCCGGCGACGGTCTGGAAGGAGATCGACAGGTTGCGGACCTCGAGGAGTGCCATCGGATCAGCTCCGCCGCAGCTTCGGGTCGAGCGTGTCGCGCAGCCCGTCGCCGATCAGGTTGATCGCCAGCACGGTGATCAGGATCGCCACGCCCGGCATCGTCACCACCCACCAGGCGCTGGTGATGAACTCCCGCGCCTCGGCCAGCATCGTGCCCCACTCCGGCGTCGGCGGCTGCGCGCCCATGCCGAGAAAGCCGAGCGCCGCGGCGTCGAGGATGGCGTTCGAGAAGCTGAGCGTTGCCTGCACGATCAGCGGCCCGAGGCAGTTCGGCAGGATCGTCACCACCATCAGCCGCAGGTTGCCCGCGCCGGCGACCCGTGCGGCGGTCACGTATTCGCGGTCCTTCTCGGCAATCACCGCCCCGCGGGTCAGGCGGGCGAAATGCGGCTGCAGCACCACCGCGATCGCCAGCATGGCGTTGAAGAGGCCCGGCCCGATGATCGCCACGAGGACGAGGGCCAGCAGGAGCGACGGGAAGGCGAGGATGATGTCCATCACCCGCATGATCGCTGCGTCGATCCATCCGCCGAAATAGCCGGCGATGAGCCCGACGAGGATGCCGCTCACCAGCGCCAGGGAGACGACGACGAGACCGATCGCCAGCGAGAAGCGCGCGCCGTAGACCAGCCGCGAGAATATGTCGCGCCCGAGCGCGTCGGTGCCGAGCAGGAACCCCGACCGGCCGTCTGCCGTCCACGCCGGCGGCGTCAGCATCGCGTCGCGGTACTGCATCGTCGGGTCGTGCGGCGCGATGAGCGGGGCAAAGATCGCCGTCAGCACCAGCAGCCCGAGGACGACCAGTCCGATGACGGCGCCGCGGTTGCCGAGGAAATAGCGCCAGCTCTCGCGCCACGGCGCGACGGGCGGCGGACCGAGCGGCTCCTGCTCGGCCGTCCCTAGGTGAGGGTCATCTGTGGCGGACACGGGGATTGATCAGTCCATAGAGGAGGTCGACGGTCAGGTTCACGAACATCACCACGGCGGCGATCAGGAGCAACCCGCCCTGCACCACCTGGTAGTCGCGGCGGGAGATGGAATCGATCATCCACTTGCCGATGCCCGGCCAGGAGAAGATCGTCTCGGTCAGGATCGCCCCGCCCATCAGCACGCTGACCTGCAGGCCGATGGTGGTGACGACCGGGATCAGCGCGTTGCGGAGCGCATGCAGCCATACCACCCGCCGCGGCGCGAGACCCTTGGACTTCGCGGTCATGATATAGACCTCGCCCAGAACCTCCAGCATCGCCGAGCGGGTCTGCCGGGCGATCACCGCCAGCGGAATGGTCGCGAGCACGATCGTCGGCAGGATCAGGTGGTGCACCGCCGACCAGAAGGCGGCGGGCTTTCCGGCGATCAGGCTGTCGATCAGCATGAAGCCCGTAACGCTCGGAAAGAACTGCGTCAGCGCGATGCGGCCCGACACCGGCGTCCAGCCGAGCTTGGTCGAGAACAGGATGATGAGCAGAAGCGCCCACCAGAAGATCGGCATCGAGTAGCCGACGAGGGCCGTCCCCATCGTCAGCTGGTCGATCCAGCTGCCGCGTCGCACCGCCGCGAGGATGCCTGCCGCGACACCGAGCACGGTTGCGAGCACGATCGAGCACAGCGCGAGTTCGAGCGTCGCCGGAAAGCGCGCCATGAACTCGCCCAGCACCGGCTTCTTTGTCGAGAAGGAGTAGCCGAAGTCGCCGTGCAGAAGCCCGGCGATATAGTCGGCGTATTGCTTCCACAGCGGCTGGTCGAAGCCGAACTGCGCCATCAGCTCCGCGTGCCGCTGGTCCGACAGGCCGCGCTCGCCGGCCATCAGGATCACCGGGTCGCCGGGCAGCAGGCGGATGAAGATGAACGCGACGAGAGTGATGCCGATGAAGGTCGGCACGATCAGCAGCAGCCGATTCAGGATGAAGCGGAGCATTCACTTCCTCCGGCCGACGGACGCCCCGATTGGCGCCCGTCCAGTCGCGCCGCTGCCGGCGACCCGGTCCACGCGGACCGCGCTATTCCGTCTTGTCGACCCCGACGAAGCGGTGGATGCCGACCGGGTCCTGCGCGAAGCCGGTGACATTGGCGCGCATCGGCACGGTGGCGATCGAGTGGGCGATCGTCGCCCACGGGGCCTGCTCCTTGAAGACCTCCTGCGCCTTGAAGTAGAGCAGCTTGCGCTCCTCCTGGGCGAAGGTGGTCTTGGCCTCCTGGATCAGGTCCTCATAGGGCTGGTAGCACCATTGCGCCCGGTTGTTGGCGCCCACCCCGTCGCAGCCGAGCAGGACGCCGAGGAAGTTGTCCGGGTCGGCGTTGTCGCCGGTCCAGCCGAGCAGCACGGCGCCGTCGCGAGCCTTGTCCGAGGATTGCGCCAGGTACTCGCCCCACTCCATCGACACGATCTCCGCCTTGACCCCGACCGCGTCGAAGTCGGCCTGGAGCAGTTCGGCCATGCGCCGGGCGTTCGGGTTGTAGGGACGCTGCACCGGCATCGCCCAGATCTTCATCGAGAGGCCGGAGACCCCCGCTGCCTCGAGCTCGGCCTTCGCCGCCGCCGGGTCGTAGGGATCGTCGACGAGGTTCGGATTGTAGCCCCAAGACGTCGGCGGCAGCGGCGCCACCGCCGCGGTGCCGACGCCCTGGAAGACGGCGTCGATGATCGCCTTCTTGTTGATCGCCTTGTTGAGGGCCTTGCGCACCTCGGCCTTGTCGAAGGGCGCGACCATGGTGTTGTAGGCGAGGAAGCCGATGTTGAAGCCTTCCTGCTGCATCACCGTCAGGTCCTTGTTCCCCTTCAGGCCCTCGATGTCGGCGGGGTTCGGATAAGGCATGATGTCGCATTCGCCGGCCACCAGCTTCTGCTGGCGCACGCCCGCGTCGACGGTGATCGCGAAGATCAGATCGTCGATCGGCTGCTTGCCGTTCCACCAGTCCGGGTTGGCCGCGTAGCGGATCACCGCGTCCTGCTGGTAGTCGACGAAGGTGAACGGGCCGGTGCCCACCGGCTGGACGTTGAACTGCTCCTTGGTGCCGGCCGCTTCGAGCTGGTCGGCATACTCCTTCGAGACGATCGAGGCGAAGTCCATCGGGAAGGTCGCGAGGATGGTCGAGTCCGGCCGGCTCAGCACGAACTTCACCGTCATGTCGTCGACCTTGACGATCTCCTTCAGCGAGGTCGCCATCGTCCCGTTGAAGTACTCCCACGCGAGGCCCGGCGCGTACTCGTACCACGGGCTCGTCTTGTCGAACTGGCGCATGAAGGAGAAGACGACGTCGTCGGCGTTCATCTCGCGCGTCGGCGTGAAGAAGTCGGTCGTCTGGAACTTCACGCCGGGGCGCAGGTGGAAGGTGATCTCCGTGCCGTCCTCCGACACGTCCCAGCTCGTCGCGAGGCCCGGCTCGGTCTCGGTCGAGCCCTTCTTGAATTCGATCAGCCGGTCGTAGACCGTCCGCGAGGCGGCGTCGAAGGTGGTGCCCGAGGTCCACGGCGCCGGGTCGAAGCCCTCCGGCGATCCCTCGCTGCAATAGACCAGCGTCTTGGCCTGGCCGACGCCCGCCATCAGCAGGCTGGTCGCGGTCGCCGCGAGCAATGTCTGGATCAGTCTCATACGTCTACCCCCCTGGTGGCAGCGGTGCTGTCGGGGGTGGTCGCTTTGCGCGTCTCACGCCACGGCAGCAGCAGTCGGTTCTGTCATGCACGCCGCGAGGTTAGGTGATAACATGAAGTCGGTGCAAGAGGGACGGGGTTGGAGGCAATGGGCGGATCGGCGCGTCTCGGACGGTTGCGGGCCGCAATGGAGCAGCAGGACCTCGACGCCACCGCGATGGTGCCGGGTCCGAACCTCTACTACCTGACCGGCGCGCACTTCCATCTGATGGAGCGGCCGACGGTGCTGTTCGTACCCCGCGAGGGACCGCTGCACGCCGTGATCCCGCTCCTCGAGCAAACCAAGTGGGAGAGCGTGGCGCCCGACGCGGTGACGATCTACTGGCAGGACGCCGACGGCTACGACGACGCCTTCCGTACCCTCGCCGCCCGCTTCGCGCCGGCCCGCATCGGACTCGAGGGCCAGCGCATGCGCGTCTTCGAGGCCGAGGCGATCCGCCGGGCCTTCCCCGCCGCGACCGTGCTCGACGCCCACGCCACCATCGCCCGCATGCGCCTGCACAAGGACGCGGACGAGGTCGCCGCCCTCCGCAAGGCGATCGCGATCAGCGAAGCCGCGCTGACCGCCGCGCTCGCCGACGCCGCCGCCGGCATGACCGAGACCGCCTTCCGCCAGCGCCTCGTCGTCGAGATGCTCGAGCGCGGCGCCGACGGCCTCGCCTTCGACCCGATCGTGCTCGCCGGCCCCGCCTCCGCCGACCCCCACGGCAGCCCGAGCCCCGACCGCCGGCTCGAGCGCGGCCAGCCGCTCCTCCTCGACTTCGGCGCCGCCTGGGGCGGCTACAACGCCGACATCACCCGCACCTTCTTCGTCGGCTCCGCCGATGCGGAGGCGCGCGACGTCTACGCGGCGGTCCTCGCCGCCAACGAACTCGGCCGCACCATCGCCGCCCCGCCGATGACCCTCGACGAACTCGACCGCCGCGTGACCGCCAGCCTCCACGACTCCGGCTACGGCGACCGCGTGCTCACCAAGACCGGCCACGGCCTCGGCCTCGACGTCCACGAAGCGCCGCAGGTGATGATCGGCAACATGCAGGCGATGGAGCCGGGGATGATCTTCACCATCGAGCCCAGCCTGATGCGCGCCGGCGCCCTCGGCGTCCGCATCGAGGACGACGTGCTCGTCACGCCGGACGGCGTCGAGTCGCTGACCAGCTTCGACCGCACGCTGACCCTGATCGGGTAGGGCGCGCTGGTCTGCGACGGAAAACTTGGGCGGAGGGCCGCTTTCGGCCCGAAGCTGACGTTCGCGTCTTAACGTCTCGAGCTGCGTCGGGCTGTCAGGTCCGATGGCGCTCGCCTTCAGCTCGGCGCCAATCTCATTTCAATCGACGTCTCCACGCTAGCGCTCGAATACCGCGTCCTGACGTCAGGATACCGTGCGCTTGAGTCTCTGAAATGGCTCGCGACCTTCTGTCGGCGTACACCGGTCACGATCGATCAAGTCGCATGAGCGGCGCGGCTCAAATCGGCGCCTGCCGAATGCACGCGATGCTGGATCTCGCCTCGCGCGAAGGAGATTGGACGCAACTGCGCCGGACGCGACAAGTCGAGCTGTATCACCGCTTACGAATGCCGCGATCGCACGATCGCTCGCAACTCGGCGCATGGAGAGAGTATCGAGAGCGATGTCGACGGCGGCCGCAGACTGTCGAGCGCCTCCAACGTTGATCAGTCGCGCTTCGATGGCGGCTAGGCGAGCAATCATCGCCACGTCGATCTCTGGTAGTGCATTGTCGAACGAAGCGTGCTTCGGTGCCAGCAACGGATCCACCAAGCCGACGGACACGATCGGCAACGACCAGTGTCGCACGGAACAGGCCTTCGATCCAGTCTGCGCCAGATGCGCGCCCGGGCGTCCATCTGTCGAACGTACCCAGCGTACGATCTACAGTGACCAGTCGAAACCGTGCGCTCGCCGGCGGTCGAGCATCTTCGTCGAGCAAGGCCCGTTGCGCGGGCTGCAGATGCGAGCAACCACCGTCCTGCCAATGTGATGGCACGTGGCCGAAGTCGGAAGTCACTTCCAGCGCATCCGTCTTCAATCTCGAGTCGGAAGCCGCCCGTTACGATCGAAGGCCCGAGTCGCCGATGATTCTGCAGGCGGCATTAGGCATGTCGAACTACGCAAGCCGCTATCGGACAAGGTGTACCGGGCGCCCGGGGCGATTTTGCGTCGACCCGGAGATCTCGGTGCAAGCGCATGGCTCGGCCACGGCGTCTCGTGCTTAGATCGTGCCGAGCCGGCTGGCATCGAACGTTGCTGCAGCCACGCGTCAGTCGAAGGGCGAAGGTCGACTCCGGACTCGCTTTATAGACTACCTTCATGGTAGTGTCGCGATCAGTAGGCCGAACGCTCTCCAACGGCCGCTTCTGGCGCAAAGCTGTCCTCGCCATTCATCGGTTCAATAGTAGCACCGCGCGTTGGAGCATGAGGTCGGCATGCGGATCGAGGACGATGTCCTGGTGACGCCGGACGGCGTCGACTCCCTGGCCGGATTCGACCGTGCCCTGACCCTGATCGGTTAGCGGGCAGGTCCTCGCGTCACGCCGCTCGCGACCCTAACAGGAGGTTAACGCGCGAGGCAATATCCTGTATTATCAACAGGTTGACCCTCTGCGCACGCGTGCGCAGAGGGCGTTTCGGCCGTCAAAGCGCATGCGCCCTGAGCCGCTCATAGTCGGCCCGGCCGGCCTCGGCGATCGCCCGCATCCCGCCGGCGAGGGGCGGCGGCGCCGCCTCGGGGGCCGCGAACCCGGTCGAGGCGGTGACCGCGCCATACCAGTGCGCCGCCCAGACCCCGTCGCTCGCCCGCGGACCCGCCGGCCAGGCGAGCATCCCGGGATCGAACGCCAGCCCGAGCGCCCCGCAGAGCCGGCGCAGCACCCCCTCGGGATCGGCCCGGACGGCCTCGGCGTCGACGACCGGCGGCGCCGCCCCGGTCCGCTCCGCCACCCGGTCGAAGAGCTCCGCCTGCCGGTCGAAGCCGAGGTCCGCCAGCGTCACCGCCTCGCGTCGCGCCGCGTAGCTCGCGACCACCCGCTCCGGAGCGCGGATCAGGAAGGCGTGGTCGATGCCGTCCATCCAGTCGAGCCCGAACCCGGGCAGCATGTGATGGGTCATCTGCTTCTGGTAGACGATGCCCCCGGCAGGCACCGCCCCCCGCGCGCAAGCCCGCGCCACCGCCCGCCAGTCCTGCGGTTGCGACGCCAGCACCGCGTCGCGCATCGGATGGTCCTTGCCGCTTTCGCGGCGAGAAAGGCGGCGTAGAACGGCTCGTCCATCACCCCGACACAGTCGGCGCGATTGCCAAAGCTCCGCATCATCGCCGTCGACAGGTTCCGCGGCCCCGACCACATGGCGATCCGCCGCCCTTCAGCCACGATCGACGAGCGCGCCATAGAGCCCCTGGATCCGCCGGGTCACGGGTCCCGCTTCGCCGTCGCCGTAGCGGCGGCCGTCGAGCTCCGCCACCGGCGTCTGCCCGCCGAACGTGCCGGTGAGAAACGCCTCTTCTGCGCCGTAGGTCTCGACCAGGCTGAAGTTCTTCTCGAAGACCGGGATCCCGTCCTCGCGGCAGAGCGCGATCACCTTGGCGCGGGTGATGCCCGGCATGCAGTAGTCGCCCGTCGAGGTCCAGACTTCGCCCCGCCGCACGATGAAGAAATTGCAGGCGTTCGTCGTGTTGACGAAGCCATGCGGGTCGAGCATCAGCGCCTCGTCGGCCCCGGCCTTCTCGGCCTGGATGCAGGCCAGCACGCAGTTGAGCTTGGAGTGGCTGTTGAGCTTCGGGTCCTGGCTCATCGGCAGCCCGCGGACCTGCGGCACCGTCGCCAGCCGCACCCCCCGCGACAGGTCCGCGGCCTTCACCGAATGCTCCATGATGATCACGACCGTGGGCCCAAACCGGGACAACCGCGGATGCTGGAAGGGCCGCGCCTTGCGGCCGCGGGTCACCATCAGCCGGGCATGGGCATCGCTCTCCATGCCGTTCGAGAGCCGCGTCGCCTCCAGAGCCGCGATGACGCCGGCGCGGTCCAGCCCGACATCGAGGTCGATCGCCCTGGCCGCTTCGAACAGCCGGTCGAGGTGATCATCGAGAAACGCCCAGCGGCCGTTGTGTAGCCGCAACCCTTCCCAGACACCGTCGCCCAGCATGAAGCCACTGTCGTATACGGAGACAGCAGGCCTCGTGGCGGGGGACGAGGTTGCCGTTGACCCAGAGCTTGACGGCGTCATTGCGTGGATCGTCCACGGCCTCGTGGGTGCTCATGCCTGCTCCTTCGCCCCGGTCGAGGATCACGAAGTTTGCGCACAAAGGCAAGCCGACGAGCCAGCGTCGGCATCGCGCGGCCAGGGGACGGACCTCGGTCGGACGCGCGATGCCGTGGCGCTCCGCTCAGCCGCTGTGGTGGACCTCCTGCAGGCCGTAGACCGGCGTCGGCAGACCCTCGAGGCGCGCCTTGAGCTGGAGGGCGAGGTACTGCGAGTAGTGGCGCGACTGGTGGAGGTTGCCGCCGTGGAACCACAGCGCCTCCTGCTGGGTCGGCTTCCACATGTTGCGCTGCTCGCCCTCCCACGGGCCGGGGTCCTTCGGCGTGTCGGAGCCGAGGCCCCAGACCTTGCCGACCTTCTCGGCGACCGCAGGGCTGATGAGTTCGGCCGCCCAGCCGTTCATCGAGCCGTAGCCGGTGGCATAGACGACAAGATCGGCAGGCAATTCGCTGCCGTCGTCGAGGACGACGCCGGTTTCGCTGAGGCGCACCACCTGCCGGCCCGAGACCAGCTTGATCGAGCCGTCGATGACGAGGTCGCAGGCGCCGACGTCGATGTAGTAGCCCGAGCCGCGGCGCAGGTACTTCATGAACAGCCCCGAGCCATCGGCGCCCCAGTCGAGCTGGAAGCCGCGGTCCTCGAGCGCCTTGTAGAAGGCGGCGTCGCGCGCCTTCATCTGTTCGTAGAGCGGGATCTGCCATTCGTGCATGATCCGGTAGGGCAGGGAGGCGAAGATGAGGTCGGCCTTGCCGGTGGTGATGCCGTTGGCCAGCGCCTGCTCCGAATAGAGGCCGCCGAGGCCGATCTCCATCAGCGTGTCCGAGCGGACGATGTGGGTCGAGGACCGCTGCACCATGGTCACGTCGGCACCGCCTTCCCAGAGGGCGGCGCAGATGTCGTGGGCGGAGTTGTTGGAGCCGATCACCACCACCTTCTTGCCGGCATAGGCGTCGGGGCCGGGGTGCTGCGACGAATGCTGCTGCTCGCCGCGGAAGACGTCCTGGCCGGGGAAGCTCGGGATATTGGGCCGGCCCGACATGCCGGTGGCGAGGACAAGCTGCTTCGGGCGCAGCGTGATCTCCGCTCCGTCGCGCTCGACGACGACGGTCCATTCGCTCGCCGCCTCGTCCCAGGTCGCCGACTTCGCGGTGGTCGAGCTCCAGTAGTTGAGCTCCATGACCTTGGTGTACCACTCGAGCCAGTCGCCGATCTTGTCCTTCGGCGAGAAGACCGGCCAGTTCTCCGGGAAGGGGATGTAGGGCAGGTGGTCGTACCAGACCGGATCGTGCAGGCAGAGCGACTTGTAGCGCTTGCGCCACGAGTCGCCCGGCCGGGCGTTCTTCTCGACGATGATCGTCGGCACGCCGAGCTGGCGCAGGCGGGCGCCGAGGCCGATGGCGCCCTGGCCGCCGCCGATGATGACGACATAGGGCTGGGTGGTGATGCCGAGCTCCGCCGCCTCGGCCGCGCGCTTCTCCTGCCATGTCCGGCGGGTGCGGTCGTGGCCGTGCTCGGCGCCCATTGGCCGCCGGAGACCGCTCGGCTCCTCGAAGCCCTTGAGCTCGGCGAGGGTGGTGAGGAGGGTCCAGATCAGACCGTCCTTGACGCGGACGTAGCCGTTGCCCCGGCCGGCGGCCGTCTCGAAGGTGATCCAGCCTTCGGTAACGCCGGCGCTGGCGCCCGGGGTCTCGGCGGGGTCGAGGCCGAGGCCGCGGGGCTTAATGGTGGCGAGCTGGCTTTCCAGCATGGCGCGGATCTGGTCGGGGCCTTCCAGCGTACGGAGATTCCAGGTGAAGGCGACGAGATCGCGCCAGTAGCTGTCCGCCTGGAAGAGCGCGGCGGCGGCCGCGGCGTCGCCGCGTTCGAGGGCGTCGTTGAGCTGTCCGAGGATGGTCGCGAGAGTGGCGGCAGGGGTTTCGTCGAGCATCGGTCTTCCTCCGTTCTTGTCGTTCGCGGCTTTGCGTCGGTTGTCGCGCAGGCCGGTGGTCGGCTGGTGCCGCCGGAGGGGCAGGGGCGTCGGCGGCGCCAAGTGTACGGAGGAAGCGAAACACGGCGGCGGCGCCTTGTCCATTCGACTTAGGATGGCGGGACGACGGGACGCGGGGGCCTCGTTGCGAGAGGCTTGCGGATCGGGGCGGGCTGGGGTCCAACCCGGGGTGACGCGACAGGGAGAGGTGCGATGAACCGACGGGTGGAGGCGGAGAGCCGGGCTTTCCTGCGCGGACTCTTCGACGCGGCGGTGGCGGCGGCCGATCCGATGCGCTGCGTGCCGGCGGCGTTGCCGCCGAAGCCGAAGGGGCGGGTCGTCGTGGTGGGGGCGGGCAAAGCCTCGGCGCGGATGGCGGAGGCGGTGGAGAGCGTCTGGGGGCCGTGCGAGGGGCTGGTGCTGACCCGCTATGGTTATGGGCGGCCGACGCAGGGGATCGAGATCGTCGAGGCGGCGCATCCGGTGCCCGACGCCCGCGGCATGGAGACGACGGAGCGGATGATGGCGCTGCTGCGTGGGCTGGGCGAAGGGGATTTCGTCCTTGCGCTGGTTTCGGGCGGTGGCTCGGCGCTGCTGGTGCAGCCGGCGGGGGCGATCACGCTGGCGGAGAAGCAGGCGGTGAACGACGCGCTGCTCGCCTCGGGGGCGCCGATCGGGGCGATGAACGTGGTGCGAAAGCACCTGAGCCGGGTGAAGGGGGGGCAGCTCGCCGCGGCGGCCTGGCCGGCGCGGATGCTGGCGCTGATGATCTCGGACATCCCCGGGGACGATCCGGCGCTGATCGCCTCGGGACCGACGGTGGGAGATGGCTCGACCCCGGCGGACGCGCGGGCGATCCTGGAGCGCTGGTCGATCGCAGTGCCGCCGTCGGTCGAGGCGGTGCTGGCCGGGCCGTCCGCGGTGCTGCACCCCGACGATCCGCGGCTGGCGCGGACGGAGAACCGGGTGATCGCCGCGCCGTCGCAGTCGCTTGCGGCGGCGGCGGCGGTGGCCGAGGCGGCGGGGTGTGCGGTGCGGACCCTTGGGGACGCGATCGAGGGCGAGGCGCGCGACCTCGCGGTGGCGCAGGCGGCGCTGGCGCGGGCAGTCGAGGACCGGCCGACGCTGCTCCTGTCCGGTGGGGAGTGCACGGTGACGCGGCGGGGGACGGCGTCGGCGGGCCTAACGCCGAGTTCGCGCTGGCGCTGGCGGTGGCGCTCGACGGGGCGCCTGGGATCGCCGCGCTTGCCTGCGATACCGACGGGGTCGACGGGGCGGCGGAGGTTGCGGGGGCGATCGTTCTGCCGGACACGCTGGAGCGGGCTCGGGCGGCCGGTCTCGATCCGGCGGCGGCGCTGGCGAGGAACGACGCTCATGCGTTCTTTGCGGCGCTCGGGGATCAGGTGGTGACCGGGCCGACGCTGACCAACGTCAACGACTTCCGCGCCATCCTCGTCGGCGATGCCTTAGCCGGCGCTGGCGGGCGGTTTGCATCTCGCTTCGGCGCGGTTTACGGGGAGGGGGTTGCGCGGGCAGGGTGAGGCGATGGCGTTCTTCCAGAAGCTCAAGGAGCGGCTGTTCAAGTCCTCCTCGAAGATCGAGCAGGGCGTCGACGCGATCATCGACGAGGCGCCCGTCGCTGCCGAGGCGACCGCGCCGGCGATTGCGCCGTCGACAGCCGGGCCGGTTTCCGCCCCGGAGGCGGAGGAGCGGGGCGGGCTGGTCGGGCGGATCTTCGGGCAGGAGAAGGGCAGGGTGCTCGACGACGCCATGCTCGAGAGCCTCGAGGAGTTGCTGATCGCCTCCGACATGGGCGTCGATACCGCGCTCAAGGTGACGGCGGCGATTGCCGAGGGGCGGTTCGGGAGGCGCGTGGGCTCTCGCGAGATCCGCGAATTGCTGGCGGCGGAGATCGCGGCGATCCTCGAGCCGGTGGCGCGGCCGATGCCGATCTACCCGAAGCGCCCGCAGGTGGTGCTGGTCGTCGGGGTCAACGGCTCGGGCAAGACCACGACGATCGGCAAGCTCGCTTCGCAGTTTCGCGGGGCCGGGAAGTCGGTGGTGATTGCCGCCGGCGATACCTTTCGGGCCGCGGCGGTGGAGCAGTTGCAGATTTGGGGGCAGCGGGCGGGAGTGCCGGTGATGACGGCGGCGCAGGGGTCGGACCCGGCGAGCCTCGCCTTCGACGCGCTGGCGCGGGCGGAGGCGGAGGGGGCGGACCTGCTGCTGATCGATACCGCAGGGCGGCTGCAGAACCGCGAGGATTCTGATGGCGGAACTGGCGAAGATCGTCCGGGTGATCCGCAAGCGGGACCCGGAGGCGCCGCACAATACGCTGCTGGTGCTCGACGCGACGACCGGGCAGAACGCGCTGAGCCAAGTCGAGATCTTTCGCAGGATCGCCGACGTGTCGGGGCTGGTGATGACCAAGCTCGACGGGACCGCGAAGGGCGGCGTCCTGGTGGCCCTGGCCGACCGCTTCGGGCTGCCGATCCATGCCATCGGGATCGGCGAGCAGATCGACGACCTGGCGCCTTTCGACCCCGAGGACTTCGCGCGCGCCCTGACCGGCCTGTGAGAGGCCACCGCGAAAGGTCCGCGGTGGGGCCGAAGGCCGTGCCGCAGCACGCCCGTCGCACGCGTGCGACTCCAGTCAAGCAACTGATATTACGGACTATTGTTTCGCGAATTAATGAATTAATCATACTCGTTAATGTGCGACGGCACCGGTGTTTTCGGGGGCTCTCCGAGCGGTGACGGACTGGCTGGTCGCGATCGAGGGAACCGCGGAGGGCCATCGGGTCGCGATGATGCTGGCGCTGTTCGCGGCGGTGGCGCACGCGATTTTCGGGGCGCTGCAGAAAGGGCCGCTACGATCCCTGGCTGATGCGGGGCGCGATCGACGTCTTCTATTTCTCGCTCGCCCTGCCGGTGGCGCTTTTCGTGGTTCCATGGCCGCCGGCGGCGGCGTGGCCGTTGCTCGGCGGGGTCATCGCCATCCAGTTCGCCTACAAGCTGCTTCAGGCGATGAGCTACCAGCGCGGCGCCTTCACGGTGGTCTATCCAATCGTGCGGGGCACGGGGCCTCTGGTCACCGTCGCCGCGGCGGGCCTCGTCTTCGGCGAGCGCTATTCGCTCGGGCAGTGGCTCGGGGTGCTGCTGCTTTCGGGCGGGATTCTCGCCTTCGCGGCAATCAACTATCGCGGCGAGGAGGGGGATCGGCGGTTGTTGACGCAGGCAATGGGATTTGCGCTCGCCACCGGCGTCTTCGTGGCGATCTACACCACCTACAATGCCTTCGGCATCCGGCAGACGCCGGACCCTTTCACCTTCCTTGCCTGGTTCTTCGTCGTCGACGGGCTGGTGTTCCCTTGGATTTCGCTGGCACGGTGGCGGGGAATGGCCAAGCCGCCGGCGCTGGCGCCGCTGCTCGGCCGCGGGGTGTTCGGCGCGCTGGTCGCCTTTTGCAGCTTCGGCTCGGTGATGCTCGCCACCCGCATCGACAAGGTCGGGCAGGCGGCGGTGCTGCGCGAAACCTCGGTGGTCTTCGCGGCGCTGATCGGCTGGGCCTTTCTCGGCGAGCGGGTCGGCTGGCAGCGCGCCGGTCTCGTGATCCTGATCGCGCTCGGCGCGGTAGTGGTGGAATTCGGCTGAGCGAGCCGCTATGCCCCCGGCCATGGCCGCACGTCACATCAATCCGATCGTCAAGCTCGTCCTCGAGGTCGGGCCCATCGCCGTCTTCTTCCTCGCCTACCGCATGGCGCCGCTGCCGCCCGGCCTCGCAGACAGCGAGCGCCAGCTCCAGCAGATGCTCTTTGCGACCAAGGTCTTCGTGCCGACGATTCTCGCGGCGCTGGCGCTCGGCTATTTCCTGAGCGGGCGGCTGCCGCGGATGGCCGCAATCACCGCGATCGTCGTCACCGTCTTTGGCGGGCTGACGCTGATCCTGCGCGACGACACCTTCGTCAAGATGAAGCCGACGATCCTCTACACGCTCTTCGCCGGCATTCTCGCCTTCGGCCTGCTGCGCGGGCAGAGCTACCTGCGCTACCTGATGGACGAACTGATTCCGATGCAGCCCGAGGGCTGGATGAAGTTCACCCGGCGATTCGTCGTTTTCTACCTGCTGCTCGCCGTCGCCAACGAAGTGGTGTGGCGGGTCTGGGGCACCGATATCTGGGTCAATTTCCGCACTTTTGCGCTGCCGGCTGCGAATTTCCTGTTCATCATGGCGCAGGTGCCGCTTTTCCAGCGCTACGCAGTCGCCGATCCCGCGAGTGAGAGTATCCCTCCGGTAGAGTGAAATGGTCGTGAATTCCGGTTCATCTCTCGCGGTGCTAGGGTTAACCCGGGGTTTGAATACAGGGGGTCCATCATGGAGTGGTGGCGTGTATCACTGCTCGACCTGGAGAAGTCCGAGGTCGCGCGCGGAAATGGCTTGCGTGTCGGCTGGGCCGACACCGCGAAGGCGGTCAGCATAATCCTGCTGGTGCTGTGGACGCTCGAAGGCACAAGCAATTATTTCAACGAGATGCTCATCCTCGCCCGGATGCCGCTGTTCTTCTTCGTCTCGGGCCTGTTCGCCTGGCGGATGGTGGTGCGGACGGATTTCGACGGTTTCCTGCGGGAGAAGGTCGGCAACCTCGTCTATCTCTACGTCCTGTGGGCGATGCTGATCTTCGTGACCAACGATGTGGTCGCCTGGGCGTGGTGGGGTCGCGAGATCGACCCGTGGGCGCAGGTCTCGCTGTTCTGGGAGCCCTTCGTGCGGATGTGGTTCCTCTACGGTCTGGCGATCGCCTTCGTCGCCGCGTGGCTCTGCCGCGGGCTGCCGGTCGTGGTGGTTACGGGGGTGGCCCTTGCCGCCTATGCCTATGCGGTGGCGACGGGCGACTGGCTGGCGATCCCGGTCTTCGAGAAGATCGTGCGGCTCTTTCCGTACTTCTGGCTCGGGCTGGTCTTCCGGCCGGCGGTCTTCGCCTTTGTCGAGCGGCGGTGGCGGCTGTGGCCGGTGGCGGTGGGGCTCTATCTCGGGCTTTCCTACGTCGTCTTCGATTCGTCGTGGAACACCTTCGGGCCGTTGACCTTTCTCGTCACCGTGGTCGGGATAGCGGCCTTGCTGATGGTCTCGGCGCAGCTGTCGCGGCTGCCGCTGGTTGCGGCGCCGCTCGCCATCGTCGGGGCCTCGACGCTCTACATCTACGCGACCCAGCACGTGACGCTCTTTTACCTGCAGCGCGGCTCGAACCTGTTCGGCGTCGATTTCGAATGGCTGACCGTGCCGTCCCTGGTGGTGATCGTCGTCGCGGGCACGGTCTTCGGCCGCTGGGCGATGCGGAGGACGTCGCTGCGCTGGCTGTTCAAGGCGCCGTGGATCGGGGCGCCGGCCAAGAGCGCAAAGGGGCGGGCGACCGCGGCGGCCTGAGGGCCGCCGCTCGGGGGCGGGCAACTGTGGCGGCCTGAGGGCCGCCGCTATGGCGCGCGTTTCGCGGCAGCCGCGATGGCCGGGCGCAGGCGGGTCTCGATCGAGGCGGCGTCGAGCGGGCCCGGAAAGCGCATGACGATGGTGCCGTCGCCGGCGACGACGAAGGTCTCGGGCACGCCGTAGATCCCCCAGTCGAGGCCGGTGCGGCCGGTTTCGTCGGCGCCGATCCGGGTGAAGGGGTCGCCGAGTTCGGCGAGGAACCCACGGGCCTTGGCGGGGTCGTCCTTGTAGTTGATGCCGATCACCGGGATGCCCTCGGCGGCGAGGCTGGAGAGTGCGGGGTGCTCGATCCGGCACGGGCCGCACCAGCTTGCCCAGAAGTTCACCAGCTTGACGCCCGGGGCCGTGAGGTCGGCCGCGGTCGGGGCGGGGTCGTCGCGGAGGGCGACGGTGCGCGTCACCTCCGGCGCCGGCTGGTCGAGAAGGGCACTCGGCAACTCTTCGGGGTTGTCGCGCTTGAGCGCGACATAGGCCGCCGAGGCGAAGAGCAGGAAGACCAGCGGGGGCAGGATCGCCAGGAAATTCAGTCTACGCCGTGCCATCGGTCCTCCCGCGCCCTCGCGCCTCGATCTCGGCAAGGCGCCGCCGCACCCGCACCGCCCGCCACCAGCTGAGACCGACGAGCAGCGCGAGGAGGGCGAGGGTCACGCCGTAGGCGCCGAGGACGGTCCCGGCGTAGCGGTCGAGGTCCGGCATCATGATCTGGCCTGCGCTTCCTGCAGGGCGTGCAGGCGGCGCAGGCGGACTTCGGTGCGCGTCCGTACCAGCACGAGGCTGACGAAGAGCAGGATGAAGCCGGCGATCGACAGGATCAGCGGCCAGTAGAAGACGCCGGCGACGTGCTCGCTGCGGTCGAGCGACAGGGAGGGGCCCTGGTGCAGGCCCTGGCTCCAGAAAAACACCGCGTAGCGCGAGAGCAGGGCGAAGACCGAGCCGACGAGGCAGAGGAAGGCGGTGAGGTCGGCGGCCTTGTCGGGTTCGTCGATCGCCTCCCAGAGCGCGATGTAGCCGACGTAGAAGAGGAAGAGCACGAAGAAGGAGGTGAGGCGCGGGTCCCAGGCCCACCAGGTGCCCCACATCGGCTGGCCCCAGATCGCGCCGGTGGCGAGGGCGATCGCGGTCATCGTGGCGCCGACGGGGGCCGCGGCGCGGGCGGCGAGGGCGGAGACGTGCTGGCGGCGGACGAACCAGACGAGCGAGGCGACGAGCATCATCAGCCAGGCGTTGATCGCCATCAGCGCGGCCGGGACGTGGATGAAGAGGATCTTCACCGTCGAGCCCTGCTCGTAGTCGTCGGGGGTCAGGAAGAAGCCCCAGGCGAGGCCGCCGAGCAGGCATGCCGCGGTCAGTCCCCAAAGGACCGGCAGCGCCGGACCGGAGATCCGCATGAATTCGGCAGGGTTGGCGTATCTCCACAGCGACATGGCGGTTTCTTAGTCCCCCCGGTCGTGGGTCCGCAACCATCCTTGTCGTGAGCCGCCTCCGATCGAAGGACTTGCGCGGGTGCGCCCGGCGATGGCATGGCACGGGCCAGCGGCACCGGTGGCGGAGCCAAGGGGCGTGACCATGCGGATCCTCATCACCGGCGGCGCCGGCTACATCGGCAGCCACGTCGCGGTGGCGGCGCTGACGGCGGGGCACACGGTCCACGTCGTCGACAACTTCTCCAATTCGCGGCCGGCGGTGCTCGACCGGGTGCGCGAGATCACCGGGCGGGACTTCGGCTTCACCGAGGCCGATCTCCGCGACCGGGCGGCGATCGAGGCGGTGGTGGCGGCGTTCGTGCCGGAGGTGACCATCCACCTCGCCGGGCTGAAGGCCGTGGGCGAATTGGTGGAGCAGCCGCTGGCCTACTTCGACGCCAATGTCGGCAGTGCGCTGGTGCTCCTCCAGACGCTGGCGGCGGCCGGGTGCCGGCGCTTCGTCTTTTCGTCGAGCGCGACGGTCTACGGCGAGCCCGACTACGTGCCGATCGACGAGGCCCATCCGCGCCGGGCGACCAGCCCCTACGGCCACACCAAGCAGGTGATCGAGATGGTGCTCGAGGACCTCGCCGCCAGCGATCCGGCGTGGTCGGTGGCGTTGCTGCGCTACTTCAATCCGGTCGGCGCCCATGCGTCGGGACGGATCGGCGAGGACCCGCGCGGGGTGCCGAACAACCTGCTGCCCTTCGTCGCCCAGGTCGCGGTCGGGCGGCGGCCGGAGGTGCGGATTTACGGCGACGACTACGACACGCCCGACGGCACCGGGGTCCGCGACTACATCCACGTCGCCGACCTCGCCGAGGCCCATCTGGCTGCCGTCGGCTGGGCGGCGGAGGCCGGTCGCGGCGCCGAAGCCTTCAACGTCGGGATGGGGCAGGGGACGTCGGTGCTGGAGATCGTCTCGGCCTTCGCCCGCGCCTCGGGGCGGGAGATCCCGCAGGTGATCGTCGGGCGCCGGGCGGGCGACGTGGCGATCTGCTACGCCGACCCGAGGAAGGCCTTCGACCGCCTCGGCTGGCGCCCGACCCGCGGCATCGACGCGATGTGCGAGAGCGCCTGGCTCTGGCAGTCGCAGAACCCCGAGGGCTTCGGTGACTGAAGCGGGTTGCCGCCTCCTCTGAGTTCCACCGGGTGCAGGCTTTAGAAGGCCCGGACACCGAAGGCATAACATCGAATCGACCGCGCAATCGTCCGAGTGCGGGGCTTACGAGTTTCCCATTGGGTCGTCGCCACGATCTCTCGCGCAACCTGATCCTTGCGGCCCGGCAAGCGCTCCGGGGAGCGTTTCCTTGTCGGGCCGTGACTTGCAGGCAAAGCCCGCTTTGGTCGCGAGACAGTTGGCCGCTCTACATCGGGGGGAGGACGCCGCCGGTTTCGACGAGGACGGTGGCGGTTGAGAGGGTGCCGTCGGCGGCGCGCTTGCCGGGGACGAAGACGGTCTTGCCGGGGGTGAGGTCGGTCGTGGCGGCGGGGCCGAAAGTCACGATGGGGGTGCCGTCGGGGACGGCGATGGTGGTCTCATGGCCCGCGGTGCCCATGGTCAGGACGTTGCCGGCGGTGGTGGCGACCGAGGAGACGAGGGCGTTGGTCATCGTGCTGTCGGGCTGGAGGTCCCAGGGGAACTGGCCCTCGCCGGTGCCCTTCATCGCGTCGGGGAAGATCAGGACCTCGAGGGCCTCTTCGTGGCCGCTGGCGCCGGGGATCGAGGCGATGCCGAGGTAGGAGCCGGGCTTGATGTCGGACATCGCGGCGGTGGTGACGCCGACGAGCTTCCAGCCGCGGTCGAGGGTGATCGCGGCGGTGGTGCCCTCGCGGGTGGCGACGGTCAGGGTGTCTGGGGTGACGGTCTCGACCTTGCCGCGGATACGGTTCGGGACGGCGTCCTCTGCAAGGACGGCGCCGGGGAGGAGGGCGAGGGCGAGGGCGGCGGCGGCGCAGGTCGGGAAGGAGAGGGGCATCGCGGGCGGCTCCTGGTCTGGGGCGGGCGGCGGGGCGCCCTGCCGGGGTGGCACAGGTAGCGCGGCGGCCGGGGGGATCAGGGCGGGGGGCCGGGGATGACGGTTTTTTGACTGCCGTGGGGGTTGCAACCGGGGTGGACAGGCTCGCCGCCCGGGCGAAGTAGTTAAACGTATACGCGATCTAATCAATCGGCATTCAACTCAGGGTTGGACACGACCGGGCCGCTGCGCTACCTTCGCGCCAAATTTGCATCAAATCCGTGCAGAAGGCGCAATGGTCATGGGCGTAAGTTTGGCGTGGTCGCTACGGGCGACGAGTGCTCTGCCGGTGGTGCTGGCGGGGCTCGGCGGGGCGGTCGGAGGGCCGGCGTTCGCCGCCTGCGTGACCTCGGGGAGCGTCACCACCTGCGGGACGACGGCGCCCAACCCCTACACGACGACGGTCGGGACCGGGCGTGGCGACGACGGGCGGACGGTTACGGTCGCGACCGGAGCGTCGATCGCGGTCGTCAACCGCAATGCGATCAGCCTTGGGGACAATGCGCGGATCACGCTGAGGTCGGGGTCGCTGGTGCGGACGGACGCGACGACGGGGAGCGGGAACTACGGGACCGGGCCGCAGCCGATCGAATTCGGGAGCAACGGCGTGTTGCTGGTCGAGGCGGGGGCAGAACTGATCGAGCGCGGGACGCAGCCCCAGGCGGAGGCGGCGAATGTCCACGGGTTCGGCAACCGCATCGAGAACCACGGACTGATCTCGGGGCAGAGCAGTGCGGCGCTGTGGTTCGAGGATCAGGTGACCGGGGCGAAGAACGTCGTCGATAACTACGGGGTCATCGAGCAGGTCAATGGCGGGACGGTGATCGGGACCAGTGGCGGGTCGGGGATCACCTTCTCGAACCAGACCGGGGCCGTGGTGCGCGGGAGCCTGCTGTTCGCGGGGGGGAATGACGATCTCTCGTTCTATGCGGGCTCGACGGTTACGGGGAGCATCAATGGCGGGGCGGGGACGGACAGCCTGACGCTGACCGGGGCTCTCGGGACCAGCGATGCGCTGGCGGGGGCGATCGCAGGGTTCGAGACGCTGACCAAGGACGGGCTCGGGACGTGGACGATCACCGGGAGCCTGACCGGGTTCGACGCGACGACGGTCAATCTCGGGACGCTGGCGCTGACCGGAAACAATGCCGGGTATACGGCCGGCGTGGTGATCAATCCGCTGGGGACGCTGGCGGCGCGGGCGCAGAGCCTGCCGACGACGGCGAGCAACGTCGGAAATATCCACGACGACGGGTTGCTGCGCTTCACGCAAGACGATGACGGCACCTATGTCGGGCAGATCACCGGGGTCGGGCGGGTCGAGAAGACCGGGGCCGGCGTGACGACGCTGGCGCCGGCGGCGGCGGGGGGGAACAGCTACAGCGGCGGGACGCGGATCGCAGGGGGGACGCTGGCGGTCGCGGCGAACGGGGCGCTCGGGGCGACGGGGGGCGGGCTGGCGTTCTCGACGGGAACGCTGCGGACCACGGCGAGCTTTGCGATGAACCGGGCGGCGGTGCTGGAGGCAGGCGGTGGCCGCTTCGAGACGACGGGTGCGACGGTGCTGAGCGAGGGCGGCGTGGTGAGCGGCGCCGGGCGGCTGACCAAGGTCGGGACCGGGACGCTGGTGCTGACCGGGGCGAATACCTACGCGGGCGGGACCGAGGTCGATGCCGGGACCGTGCAGGTCGCGGCGGATGGGGCGCTTGGTGCTGCCGGCGGGACGCTCGGGCTCGACGGCGGGACACTGCGGACGACGGCGTCCTTTGTCACGGCGCGGGCGACGACGCTCGGGGCCGGGGGCGGGACCTTCGAGACCCAGGCGGGGACGCTGGGGCATGGCGGGGCTGATCGGCGGGGCGGGGGCGCTGACCAAGACGGGTGTCGGGGTGCTGAACCTCGACGGGGCGAACAGCTATGCGGGCGGGACGCGGCTGAACGGCGGGATCGTCGACGTGGACGCGGACGCGAACCTCGGGGCGGCGGCGGGAACGCTGGCGTTCGGCGGGGGGACGCTGCGGAGCAATGCGACGATGGCGATGAACCGGGCGATGACGCTCGGGGTCGGGGGCGGGACCATCGCGACGGTGGCGGGGACGACGCTGACCGAGGCCGGGGCGCTTGCCGGGCCGGGTGGGTTGGTGAAGGCGGGGCTCGGGACGCTGGTGCTGACCGGGGCGGCGACGCAGGCCGGGGGGACGACGATTTCGGCCGGGCGCTTGCAGCTCGGGGACGGCGGGACGACCGGGACGCTGGCCGGGAACGTGCTCGACAACGGCGTGCTGGCCTTCGACCGGGCGGACGGGCTCGACGTGGCGGGGGTGATCAGCGGCGAAGGGGCGGTGGTGCAGGCGGGGGCCGGGGCGACGCGGCTTTCGGGGACGAACTTCTATTTCGGAGCGACGACGGTCGAGCGCGGGGCGCTCTACGTCAATGGCAACCAGGCGGGGGCGACCGGGGCGACGACGGTGGCGGCCGGGGCGACGCTCGGCGGCGCCGGGTCGATCGGCGGGGACGTGACGATTGCGGACGGGGCGACGTTTGCGCCGGGCGACCTCGGGGCGGTGCCAGGGACGCTGACGGTCAACGGGACGCTGGCCTTCGGTGCGGAGTCGGTGCTCGCCTATTCCTTCGGGGAGGCGAACGTGGCGGGCGGGGGGCTGAACGACCGCACCATCGTCGGGGGCGATCTCGTGCTCGACGGGACGCTGGAGGTGGTGACTTCGCCGGGCGGGGCCTTTGATCCGGGCGTCTACCGGGTGTTCGATTACGCGGGGACGCTGACGGACAGGGGGCTGGCGATCGGGACGATCCCGGCGCCGGATTTCTACGTGCAGACGTCGGTGGCGCGGCAGGTGAACCTCGTCAACACGACGGGGCTGACGCTGAATTTCTGGGACGGGGACGCTGGGCCGAAGAACAACGGCGCGGTCGATGGCGGCGACGGCGTGTGGCAGGGCGCGGCGGGGAACGATGACTGGACGGAGGCGACGGGGGTCGTCAACGCGCCGTTCAGCGACGGGAGTTTCGCGATCTTCCAGGGGGAGGCCGGGGCGGTGACCGTCGACGGCGGGCTCGGGGCGGTGACGGCTTCGGGGATGCAGTTTGCCAGCGACGGCTATGTCGTGGCGGGCGACGGGATTGCGCTGGTCGGGCCGCAGTCGGTGGTCCGGGTCGGCGACGGGACGTCCGGGGGGGCGGGGATCACGGCGACGGTGGGCGCGGCGCTGACCGGGGCGACGGAGGTCGTGAAGACGGATCTCGGGACGCTCGTGCTGTCGGGGGTCAATGGTTACACCGGCGGGACGGCGATCGACGGCGGCGTGGTGGCGGTGGCGGGCGATGCCAGCCTCGGGGCGGCGGCCGGGGGCTTGAGCTTCGACGGCGGGACGTTGCGGACGACCGAGTCCTTTGTGACCGAGCGCGATGGGGTTCTCGCGGCGGGGGGCGGGACGATCGAGACGGAGGGGCCGGTGCTGACGGTGGCCGGCACGATCTCCGGCGTTGGGCGGCTGACCAAGACCGGGGCGGGTACGCTCGTGCTGGACGGCGCCAACAGCTATTCGGGCGGGACGGCGATCGACGCGGGGACGGTGGTCGCCGGGGCGGACGCGGCGCTTGGGGCGGCGGGGGGGACGCTCGGGCTCGATGGCGGGACGCTGCGTGCGACGGCGGATTTCGGCATGGCGCGGGAGACGACGCTCGGGGCCGGGGGCGGGACGATCGAGACCGGCGCCGGGGTCACGCTGGGCCAGGCGGGGGATATCGGCGGCGCCGGGGCGCTGGCCAAGACCGGTGCGGGGACGCTGGTGCTGACCGGCGACGGGACGGCGACCGGCGGGACGGTGATTGCGGCGGGGACGCTGCAGGTCGGCGATGGCGGGACGGCGGGCCGTCTTGCGGGGGAGATCCTCGACAATGGCCGGCTGGTCCTTGACCGCTCGGACGCGCTGGTGGTGGCGGGGCCGATTGGCGGGAGTGGCGGGGTGGTCCAGCAGGGCGGCGGGACGACGACGCTGACCGGGGCCAACAGTTATGCGGGCGGGACGACGATCACGGGCGGGGTGCTGTCGGTGGGCGCGGACGATGCGCTCGGCGCGGCGGCGGGTGCGCTGGCGATTGACGGGGCGACGTTGCGGACGACGGCGAGCTTCGGCACGGCGCGGGCGACGACGCTGGCGGCGGGGGGCGGTGCCTTCGAGACCGTCGCCGGGACGCTGACGCATGATGGACTGATCGGCGGGGCGGGCGGGTTGACCAAGGCGGGGGCGGGGACGCTCGTGCTTGGCGGCGGCAATGGCTATGGCGGGGCGACGACGGTCGCGGGCGGGACGCTGGTGGTCGATGGCGACCAGACGGCGGCGCGTGGGGCGACGACGGTGCAGGCGGGCGCGACGCTCGGGGGAAGCGGGATCGTCGGCGGGGATGTTGTCGTGGCTGACGGGGGAACGCTGGCGCCGGGGTCGGTCGGGGCGGTGCCGGGGACGCTGTCGATCGGCGGCAGGCTCGATCTCGCGGCGGGGGCGGTGCTCTCGTATTCCTTCGGGGAGACCGGTGCTGTCGGTGGCAGCCTCAACGACCTGACGCGGGTGGCGGGGGACCTGACGCTCGACGGGACGCTGAACGTGGTGACGACGCCGGGCGGGACCTTTGATCCGGGGATCTACCGGGTGATCAGCTATGGCGGCGCGCTGACCGACAACGGGCTGGCGGTGGGGACGATCCCGGCGCCGGACTTCTTCGTGCAGACCTCGGTTGGCGGGCAGGTGAACCTGGTCAATACGACCGGGCTGACGCTGACCTTCTGGGACGGGGACGCCGGGCCGAAGAACAATGGCGTCGTCGATGGTGGTGACGGGCGCTGGCAGGCGACGGCTGGCAACGACGACTGGACCGAGGCGACCGGGGCGGTGAATGCACCGTGGACGGACGCAGGTTTTGCGATCTTCGCCGGGCAGGCGGGGACGGTGACGGTGGACGGGAGCCTCGGGCCGGTGACGGCTTCGGGGATGCAGTTCACCACGGATGGCTATTTGGTCGAGGGGGACGCGATCGCGCTGGCCGGCGGGGCGCAGAGCGTCGTGCGGGTCGGGGACGGCACGGCGGACGGGGCGGATATTACCGCGACGATCGCGGCAGCGCTGACCGGGGATACGACGGTCGTGAAGACGGACCGCGGGACGCTCAGGCTGTCGGGGGTGAATACCTATACCGGCGGGACGGCGATCGACGGGGGCGTGGTCGAGGTGGCGAGCGATGCCGGCCTCGGGGACGCGGCGGGGGGGCTGAGCTTTGACGGCGGGACGCTCCGGGTGACGGAGGACGTGACCCTTGCCCGGGCGACGACGCTCGCGGTCGGGGGCGGGACGCTGGAGGCCGGGGACGGGGTCACGCTGACGCAGGGCGGGGATACCTCCGGGGTCGGTGGGCTGACCAAGGCCGGGCAGGGCACGTTGGTGATGACGGGGGCCGGGACTTATGCCGGCGGGACCGTGATTGCGGCGGGAACGTTGCAGATCGGCGATGGCGGGGCGGCGGGGTCGATCGTCGGGGACGTGGTTGACGACGGGGCGCTGGTCTTCGACCGGGCCGGGGCGCTGGCGATGGCCGGGACGATCTCGGGCAGCGGCGTGGTGCGGCAGGTCGGGAGCGGGACGACGACGCTGGCCGGGAGCAACAGCTACGGTGGCGGGACGGAGATCTTCGGCGGGACGCTGGCGGTGGGCGACGATGCCAACCTTGGCGCGGTCGCGGGGGCGCTGGCGATTGACGGCGGGACGCTGCGGACGACGGCGAGCTTCGGGACCGGACGTTCGACGACGCTCGGGGCCGGTGGCGGGACCATCGAGACGGCGAGCGGGGTGCTCGCGCATGGCGGGGTGATCGGCGGGGTTGGCGGGCTCGGCAAGACTGGCGGCGGGACGCTGGTGCTGACGGGGGCCAATACCTACGCCGGGGCGACGACGCTGGCGGCGGGGGCGCTCTATGTGGACGGGGATCAGTCGGGGGCGACCGGCGCAACGACGGCCGGAGCGGGGACGACGCTTGGCGGGCAAGGGGTCATCGGCGGGGACGTGGTCGTCGCGGACGGGGCGACGCTGGCGCCGGGGGCGGTCGGGGCGGTGCCCGGGACGCTCGGGATCGGCGGGGATCTGACGCTCGCGGCGGGAGCGCGGCTGGATTACGGTTTCGGGCAGGCGGATGTCGTCGGCGGGGCGCTCAACGATCTGACGGAGGTTGCGGGCGACCTGACGCTGGACGGGACGCTGGACGTGGTGACGTCGCCGGGCGGGGCGTTCGATCCCGGGATCTACCGGGTGATCAGCTATGGCGGGGCGCTGACGGACAACGGGCTGGCGGTCGGGGCGATCCCGTCGCCGGACTTCTTCGTGCAGACGTCGGTGGCGCAGCAGGTCAACCTCGTCAACACCAGTGGGCTGACGCTGACGTTCTGGGACGGTGATGCCGGGCCGAAGAACGATGGCGTGGTCAATGGCGGGGACGGGCGACTGGCAGGCCTCGGCCGGAAATGACGACTGGACCGAGGCGACGGGGGCGGTGAATGCGCCCTGGGCCGATGGGGCGTTTGCGGTGTTTCAGGGCGCTGCGGGGACGGTGACGGTGGATGGCAGCCGCGGGGGTGTTACGGCCTCGGGGATGCAGTTCGCCACGGACGGATACCGGGTCGAGGGGGATGCGATTGCGCTGGTCGGTGCGCCGGAGACGGTGGTGCGGGTCGGTGACGGCACGGCGGCCGGGGCGGGCGTGACGGCGACGATCGCGGCGGCGCTGACCGGGGGGACACGGTTGCGCAAGACCGATCTCGGGACGCTGGTGCTCAGTGGGGACAACACCTACGGCGGCGGGACGGCGATCGACGGGGGTGTGGTCGAGATTTCGCGTGACGCCAATCTCGGGGCAGCGGGTGGGGCGCTTGGCCTCGACGGCGGGACGCTGCGGGTGAGGCAGGACGTGACGCTCGCGCGGCAGACGACGCTCGGGGTCGGGGGCGGGACGTTTGCGGTCGGGACGGGCGCGACGCTTGCCCAGACGGCGGGCATTGGCGGCGATGGCGAACTGACCAAGGCCGGAGCCGGGACGATGGTGATGACCGGCACGGGTGCGTGGACCGGCGGGACGACGATCAGGGCGGGGACGCTGCAGATCGGCGACGGCGGGACCGGCGGGCTGTTGATCGGGGCCGTCCATAACGACGGGGCGCTGGTCTTCGACCTCGAGAGCGATCTGGATTTCCAGGATTACGTCGTGGGAACGGGTGCGTTGCGGCAGGAGGGGAGCGGCACGACGACGTTCAGCGGCGTGAACAACAGTTACACCGGCACGACGACGGTCGTGCGCGGGACGCTGGCCGCGGGGGAGGTCGATACGTTCAGTGCGGCGTCGGCGCATGTCGTCGGGGCCGAGGGGACGCTCGATCTTGCCGACTTCGACCAGCGGGTCGCGGGGCTCGCGAACGCCGGCCGGGTGACGCTCGGGGCGGGGGCGGGGACGCGGCTCGACGTTGACGGGGACTATGTCGGGCGGGGTGGGGTGCTGCACTTCGCCACGGCGCTCGGCGGGGATGCTTCGGTCACCGACCGGATGGTGGTGGCGGGGGATACCTCCGGGACCGGCGTCGTCGAGGTCGAGAACGCCGGTGGCGGCGGGGGCGAGACGGTGGACGGGATCAAGCTGATCGCGGTCGGCGGCGCGTCGGATGCGGTGTTCACGCTGGCCGGGGATGCGGTGATCGAGGGGCGGCCGGTGGTGATCGCCGGCGCCTATGTCTACTCGCTGTGGAAGAACGGCGTCGTCGATCCGGGCGATGGCGACTGGTACCTGCGCTCGCGCTCGACCATCCAGCCGGGTGCGCCGCAGGTGCAGCCGGGGGTGCCGACCTTCGAGGGCTATCCGCTGGCGCTGCTGGCGCTGAACGGGCTGCCGACCATGCAGGAGCGTGTCGGCAACCGCTACTGGACCGGGTCGGGCAATCCGGCGGCGGTCGGCGGAATGGCCGGGGACGGGGGTGCGTCCGGCGGGACCAGCGACAACCGGCGGGCCTGGGCGCGGATCGAGGGGTCGCGCGTCGGGTTGCAGCCGGACGGCGATCTGATCGGCACGGCGGACTACGCCATGGACGTCTGGAAGCTGCAGGTCGGCGTCGACGGCGCGGTACGCGAGACCGACGACGGGGTGGTGATCGGCGGGCTGACCTTCACCTACGGCAAGGTCTCGACGGACGTCACGGCCGAGGCCGGGGACGGGAGCATCGACACCGAGGGCTACGGCTTCGGCGGGACGCTGACCTGGCTTGGCGACGACGACCTCTATGTCGACGGGCAGGCGCAGGCGATGTGGTACGAGAGCGACCTCGCTTCGGCGACCACCGGTGATCTCGCCTCGGGCAACGGCGGCTTCGGCTATGCGCTCGGGGTCGAGGTCGGCAAGCGCCTTGCCGGTCGCGGCGACTGGACGGTGACGCCGCAGGCGCAGATCGTCTGGTCGTCGGTCGACTTCGACGCCTTCACCGATCCCTTCGATACCCGCGTCTCCAGCGACGAAGGGGCCAGCCTGCCGCTGCGCCTCGGGGTCGCGGTCGATCAGGAGCGGGCGTGGAAGGCGGTGGCCGGCGACGGGCGGCGGACGCATTTCTACGGGATCGCCAACCTCACCTACGACTTTCTCGGGGACACCGGGGTTCGTGTCGGGGGGACCAAGCTCGGGACCGATGGCGACAGCCTGTGGGGGTCGGTCGGCGGCGGCGGCACCTACAGCTGGCACGACGGGACCTATGCGGTCTACGGCGAGGGGCTGGTGCGGACGAGCCTGTCCGACTTTGGCAACTCCTACGCCAATACAGCGACCTTCGGGGTGCGCATGGCCTGGTGACGGGCTCCGCCTCGGGTGGATCGGGGGCCTGCCGCGGCGACGCGGCGGGCCTTCGCCGTTTCTAGCGCAGGGCGAGGCGGAGGGCGCGGGCGGCGGCGAAGGGGGCGAGGGCGAGGACGAAGAGGGTGAGGCCGGCGAGGGGCAGCAGAGCGGCGGCGGGGCGGGCGCCATCGGCGGCGTCGGCGACGGCGCGGGCGCCGAAGATCAGCGTCGGGATGTAGAGCGGCAGGACGACGATGGAGAGCAGGAGCCCGCCGCGGCGGATGCCGACGGTGAGGGCGGCACCGACGGCGCCGATCAGCGACAGGGCGGGGGTGCCGGCGGCGAGGCTGGCGACGAGCCACGGGTAGGCGGGGGCGGGGAGGTTGAGGGTGAGGGCGAGGAGCGGGGCGACGAGGACGAGGGGGAGGCCGGTGGTCAGCCAGTGGGCGAGGGCCTTGAGGGCGACGACGGCCTCGAGCGGCAGGGGCGAGAGCAGGAGCTGGTCGAGGGTGCCGTCCTCGGCGTCGGCCTGGAAGAGGCGGTCGAGGGAGAGCAGGCAGGCGAGGAGGGCGCCGGTCCACAGGCTGCCGGCGGCGACGGTGGCGAGGCGGGCGGGATCGGGGCCGACGCCGAGCGGGATCAGGAGCTGGACGATGAGGAAGAAGGCGACGCCGAGGCCGGCGCCGCCGCCGGAGCGGAGCGCGAGGGCGAGTTCGCGGCCAAGGAGGGCGCGGGCGGCGGTCATCTTGTTCCTGCGAGAGGGCGGTGGCCGTCGCGTTGCCGCCGACCTGCGTTCGCAGTGAGGGCGGGGGCGCGGCTGTCGGGGGGCAGGGCTGGCGCAGACCGTAGCTTACACGGGGGGTGGGGCGATGCGGCGCAGTCGGCGGGGCTGCTCATACCGGCGGCGGCCTCTGACTTCTTGCCTCGGTTCCGCCCTCGCGCCGTTGGGTTCACGTCCAGGCTCCGGCGAGGAACGGGTCGGCTTCGGCGTCGGAGGTTCCGGCCGTTTGGTGCGGTTCGAGGCGCAGGGTGCGGCACTGGGGGAGGGCGAGGGCGACGTGGGTGGCGATCACCGCCATGCCGCCGGCGGCGGCGTGGGCGCGGACGGCGGCGAGGAACTGGGCCTCGGCGGTGGAGTCGAGGGAGACGGTGGGCTCGTCGAGCAGCCAGAGGCGGCGGGGGGCGACGACGAGGCGGGCGAGGGCGAGGCGGCGCTTCTGGCCGGCGGAGCAGAGGCGGGCGGGCTGGTCGGCGATGGCGGCGAGGTCGAAGGCGGCGATGGCCGGCCCGGCGGTGCCCCCGGCGATGGCGGCCCAGAAGCGGAGGTTTTCGGCGACGGTGAGCTGCGGCTTCACGGCGTCGAGGTGGCCGAGGTAGGCGACGGTCTCGGCGGCGCTGTCGGTGTCGAGCGGACGGCCGTCGAGAGTGACCGTGCCGGTGGCGGGGAGGAGGCCGGCGAGGGCGCGGAGCAGGGTGGACTTGCCGGCGCCGTTCGGGCCGCGGAGGAGGAGGGTCTCGCCCGGGGCCAGCGTGAAGCCGACGCCGGCGAGGACGCGGCGGCCGCCGCGGGTGCAGGCGAGGGCGGTGACGGCGAGGGTCATGGGGTGGACTTAGCGAATGCGACGGGAGGGGGGAAGCTTTGACGTCGGATTCTGACGAGGGCGCTCATCAGAGAAGGCGGCCGGGAGCGGATCTGGTTCAGTGACGGATTGAGGCGGTCGAAGGGTACCCGCGAGCGATCTGGCGGAGCGTCGGGGGAGGGCGCTGAAAAGGCCGGTAGAACCGTTGGGCCGCTGGTATAAGGTTGGGGCTCGCGCCCGAGCGTCTCGTTTCGATCATCAGCGGGGCAACAAGGGCGCGCTCCAAGTCTGGGGAAATCCGTGTCACGAACCATCGTCGATACCGCCGCCGCTCCCAAGGCGCCACCGTCCTACAGTCAGGCGGTCAAGGCGGCGGGGTTGGTCTTCGTCTCGGGGACCGCGCCGATCGACCCGGCGACCGGACGGATCGTCGAGGGGTCGGTGCAGGCCCAGGTCGCCCAGTGCCTGCGCAACGTCTCGGCAATTCTGGAGGCTGCCGGGAGCAGCCTGGAGAAGGCGGTCAGCGCGACGCTGATCGTGGCGGAAGAGGACGATTTCGCAGCGGCCAACGAGGAGTGGCTGCGGTGGTTTCCGATCGACCCACCCGCCCGACAGGGGGCGAAGATGCCGGTCCGCGTTCCGGGCATGAGGGTATCGATCGCGATGATTGCCGAGGCTTGAGGGGTGCTGCAAAGGGCCCTGCTCCGGCATCTGCAGGGCATCGAGGGCTGCCGGAGGCCCGGGAGTCGCACGCGTGCGACACTTGTTAAGTATATGAAATATATGGAGTTGTTTGTTTGCGCTAACCCAATCTTCAGGATGATTAATGCGCGTGTGGTG
Source organism: uncultured Alphaproteobacteria bacterium (assembly GCA_963798235.1). Classification (GTDB taxonomy): domain Bacteria; phylum Pseudomonadota; class Alphaproteobacteria; order Rhodobacterales; family Rhodobacteraceae; genus Amaricoccus. The sequence continues at coordinate 70,040 of CAWCSN010000005.1, forward strand.
GGCTGGGGCCTGCCCGCGCGGACGAACGTCAGGGCTCCGGCGGCGCTATGAGCCGACCCTGCAGCCGTGTATTCAGGGGGTGAGGCTTGTGGCGATGCGGGGAGAGGGCGGGATGCGGGTATTCGGGGGACTTCTGGGGGGCGTGGTGAGCGCCGGGGCGATGGCGGCCTTGTTGACCACGGGTGCGGCGTGGTCGGCGGACGTGACGTTCGACTGCCCCGCGACGGACGGCAAGGACAAGGTCGAACTCCACTTCGCGGGTGAGACGCTCGACGTCACCGACGCTGCCGGCACCGCGGCCCTGCCCGCGAGCCTGGAGGGCGACGTCGCCAGCATGTTCGGCGTTTCCGGATTTGGAGAGGCCGAGCAGATGGTTGCCGAACCCGCGGCGATGGACGCCTGCCTCGCGGGCGAGCTGAAGGGCATGGGTAGCCCTGCGGAGGACGAGTCGGCGGTCGGCTACGCCCTCGCCGGTTGCCAGAGCAAGCTGGCGGGCGGTGCCGTGAAGCAGGCCGTCGACCTGCACGTCACGGCAACGGTCATCGACAAGGGCAGCGCTATGGTCTTCATCCAGCGGACCTATCGCACGCCGAGTTCGGTGACCGGGGAGGCGTTGACGCTCGATGAGTTCCCGACGCGGAATTGCACGGTGGTCGCGAACTGACCGGCCGACGGCGGCGGTGTCGCCGCCGTCGGTTTAGCTGGGGAAGTCGCGCGCCCTGCCGTCAGGGGAGGGTCGTCATGCCCCGCGGGCGATCGCCGCGACGCCGGTGCGGGCGACGTCGACGAGGCCGAGGGGGCGCATCAGGGCGATGAAGGCGTCGACCTTGTCGGGGGCGCCGGTGAGTTCGAAGACGAAGCTTTGCAGCGTCGTGTCGACGACCTTCGCCCGGAACACGTCGGCCATGCGCATCGCCTCGACGCGCTTGTCGCCGGTGCCGGTGACCTTGATGAGGGCGAGTTCGCGCTGGACCGCCTGACCCTCGACGGTGAGGTCGTGGACGTCGTGGACGGGCACCAGGCGGCCGAGCTGGGCCTTGATCTGCTCGATCACCTGCGGGGTGCCGGTGGTGACGATGGTGATGCGGGAGAGGTGGCCCTCGTGGTCGGTCTCGGCCACCGTCAGGCTGTCGATGTTGTAGCCGCGGCCGGAGAAGAGGCCGATGACGCGGGCGAGGACGCCGGCCTCGTTGTCGACGAGGATGGCGAGGGTGTGGGTCTCCTGCCGGTCGTCGAAGGGACTGGTGAGGTCGTAGACGCTGTGGGCGCTGGCGCCGCGCTGGATGGCTAGGGCGTTCATTGTCGTTTCCTCCCGCTCAGACCAGGACCGCGCCGCTGACGTCGATGGCGCCCTGCGTCGCGTCCTCGCCGAGGATCATCTCGTTGTGGGCCTTGCCCGACGGGATCATCGGGAAGCAGTTCTCGTGCTTCTCGACGAGGCAGTCGAAGATCACCGGGCCGGGGTGGTCGAGCATTTCCATGATCGCGGCGTCGAGGTTGGCCGGATCGTCGCAGCGGATGCCCTTGGCGCCGAAGGCCTCGGCGAGCTTGACGAAGTCGGGCAGGGCCTCGGACCACGACGAGGAATAGCGCTCGCCGTGGAGGAGCTCCTGCCACTGGCGGACCATGCCGAGGCGCTCGTTGTTGAGGATGAACTGCTTGACCGGCAGGCGGTACTGCATCGCCGTGCCCATCTCCTGCATGTTCATCAGCCACGACGCCTCGCCGGCGACGTTGATGACGAGCGCGTCGGGGTGGGCCATCTGCACGCCGATCGACGACGGGAAAGCCGTAGCCCATGGTGCCGAGGCCGCCGGAGGTCATCCAGCGGTTCGGTTCCTCGAAGTTCAGGTACTGGGCGGCCCACATCTGGTGCTGGCCGACCTCGGTGGTGATGTAGCGGTCGCGGTCGCGGGTCAGGGCCTCGAGGCGCTGGAGGGCGTGCTGGGGCTTGATCACCTTGTCGGAGTTGCGGAAGGCGAGGGAGTTGCGGCCGCGCCAGAGCTCGATCTGGCGCCACCACTTGGCGACGGCGTCGGAGCGGGTCTTCGAGCCGCGTTCCTTCCAGAGGGCGAGCATGTCGGCGAGGACCGAGGCGACGTCGCCGACGATCGGGACGTGGACGCGGATGTTCTTGTTGATCGACGAGGCGTCGATGTCGATGTGGACCTTGAACGAGCCCGGCGAGAAGGCGTCGGTGCGGCCGGTGATGCGGTCGTCGAAGCGGGCGCCGATGCACAGCATGAAGTCGCAGTCGTGCATCGTCCAGTTGGCCTCGTAGGTGCCGTGCATGCCGAGCATGCCGATCCACGCCTTGCCGGAAGCCGGGTAGGCGCCGAGGCCCATCAGGGTCGAGGTGACGGGGAAGCCGGTTTCCGCGGCGAGTTCGCGGAGGAGGCGGGTGGCTTCGGGGCCGGAGTTGATGACGCCGCCGCCGGAGTAGATGACCGGGCGCTCGGCCTTTTCCAGCGCCTCGACGGCGGCGAGGATGGCGTCGGCGTCGCCCTTGGTGCGCGGCTGGTAGTGGGTGCGCATGGCGTCGGGGGGCATGTAGTCGGCGACGGCGAACTGGACGTCCTTGGGGATGTCGATGAGCACCGGGCCGGGGCGGCCGTGGGTGGCGACGTGGAACGCCTTGTGGATGGTTTCGGCGAGGTGGGCGGTGTCCTTGACCAGCCAGTTGTGCTTGGTGCAGGGGCGGGTGATGCCGACGGTGTCGGCCTCCTGGAAGGCGTCGTTGCCGATCAGGAAGGTCGCGACCTGGCCGGTGAGGACGACGATCGGGATCGAGTCCATCAGCGCGTCGGTCAGGCCGGTGACGGCGTTGGTGGCGCCGGGGCCGGAGGTGACGAGGACGACGCCGGGCTTGCCGGTCGAACGGGCGTAGCCCTCGGCGGCGTGGGTCGCGGCCTGCTCGTGGCGGACGAGGACGTGGCGGATGTCGTTCTGCTGGAAGATCGCGTCGTAGATCGGCAGGACGGCGCCGCCGGGGTAGCCGAATACCGTGTCGACACCCTGGTCGCGCAGGGCCTGGACGATCATCTCGGCGCCGGTCATCTGTCGGGCCCCAGACATCTCTCGGGTCATCGTGTCTTCTCCGTCCGTCCGCCGGCGTCCTGCCGGCCCTTCAGCCACAAAAAAACCCCCGCTCGGGGGGTTACGGCGCGATCCTCGGGCGGGTCCTTCAGGACCCCGACCGATCTCCGCGCCTTCCACCGATGCTTACGAGCCCGGTCACAACCGAATCCTCCTACAGGTGGCACTGCTTTAGGGCAGCCGGCCGCGCGACGTCAACCGGTTTTTCCGCAGAATGTTGCCGGGACGGGGCGTTGAAGGTTCTTTTGTTGCGTGAGAGGGGCCGGAGCGGGTGGGTTCAGCGTTGCAGGAGTGGTCGGCAAGTACCTGGGTGGGAATGATTAATGGCGACGGCCGTCGGAGCGGGCGGGTCGGTCGCGGGTGCTTGTGGCAAGCGGTCGCGGCCACGGCGGTTCCGGGCGGACGTTACGGCCGTTGGTGGCGCGGCACCTGGAGCAGTGGCGCCGGGGGTTTCCGCCCGGGGATCAGGGGTTGCGGGCGCCGGCTTTCACGCGGTTGCGTGGGGGCAAGGCGCTTGCCTCGTGCGGAAACTGCCGCTACCAGAAGCCAATGACGCAATAAAAGTACCGGGCGGGGACGAATGAAGGCTTGGCTGGCGGTCTCGGCCGTCATTGATCGCATCAGCTACGCCTTCGGCTGGATCGCCTCGTGGCTGGTCCTGGCCAGCGTGCTGATCAGCGCCGGCAACGCGATGTCGCGCTATCTGTTCAGCATCAGCTCGAACGCCTGGCTGGAGATCCAGTGGCAGCTCTTTTCCGGGGTGTTCCTGCTCGGCGCCCCCTACATGCTGTGCATGAACGGCCACGTCCGCGTCGACCTGTTCTACGGCTCGGCCAAGCCGCGGACCAAGCTGTGGATCGACGTCTTCGGGATCATCTTCTTCCTCTTCCCGGTGATGCTGACCCTGACCTATTTCGCCTGGAGGCTTCTTCGTGCCGAGCCTGCTGTCGGGGGAGCGGTCGTCCAATACCGGCGGGCTGATCCTCTGGCCGGTGAAGGCCCTGATGCCGCTCGGTTTCGGGCTGATGCTGCTGCAGGGCGTGTCGGAGCTGGGAAAGCGGATTGCCGGATTGCGCGGTCTGGCCGCCCAGCCCGTCGAATACGAGAAGCCCCTGCAGTGACTGGAGCGCGCTGATGCTGCAATACGGCTACGCCGCCCCCGCGATGTTCGTCGGACTGGTCTGCTTCATGCTGATCGGCTTCCCGGTGGCTTTTTCGCTCTCGGCGCTCGGGCTGGCCTTCGCGATGATCGCGATGCACGTCGGGTATTTCGGGCCGGAGTACCTGCAGGCGCTGCCCTACCGGATCTTCGGCACCATGTCGAACGAGCTGCTGCTCGCGATCCCGTTCTTCACCCTGCTCGGCACGGTGCTGGAGAAGAGCGGGCTGGCGGAGGATCTGCTCGAGGGCGCGGGGCAGATGTTCGGGCCGTTCCCGGGCGGGCTGGCCTTTGCGGTGGTTTTCGTCGGCGCGATCCTCGGGGCCGTCACCGGCACGGTTGCGGCCTCGGTGATCGCCATGGGGATGATCTCGCTGCCGGTGATGCTCAAGTACGGCTACGACATGCGGGTCGGGACCGGCGTCATCGCGGCCTCGGGGACGATCGCGCAGGTGATCCCGCCGTCGCTGGTGCTGATCATCCTTTCCGATCAGCTCGGCGTGTCGGTCGGCGACATGTACAAGGGCGCGATCGGCCCCTCGGGGATGCAGATCGGGCTGTTCCTGATCTTCGTGCTGTTTCTCGCGATCTTCCAGCCATGGAAGGTGCCGGCGCTGCCACCCGAGGCGCGGACCCTCCGCGGCTGGGCGCTGGCGCGCAAGGTGCTGTGGGGCATGGTGCCCTCGCTGGTGCTGATCTTCCTGGTGCTCGGGACGATCTTCCTCGGGCTTGCCACACCGACCGAGGCCGGGGCTATGGGCGCGGTCGGGGCGATCGTGCTGTCGATCCTGCACGGGCGCTTCACCTGGGAGATGATGTGGTACGCGATGTCGACGACGATGCGGATCACCTCGATGGTGGTCTTCATCCTGCTCGGCGCGACGGTCTTCAGCCTGGTGTTCCAGGGCGTGAACGGCGGGCGGTGGATCGAGCATCTGCTGACCGGCCTGCCCGGCGGCCAGACCGGCTTCCTGATCTTCACGATGATCTTCATCTTCTTCATCGCCTTCTTCCTCGATTTCTTCGAGATCTGCTTCATCGTCATCCCGATGCTGCTGCCGGTGGCGCAGTCGCTCGACATCAACCTCGTGTGGTTCGGCCTCCTGATCTGCGTGAACATCCAGACCTCGTTCATGCACCCGCCCTTCGGCTTTGCGCTCTTCTATCTGCGCGGCATCGCCCCGCCGGAAGTGAAGAGCCGCGATATCTACATGGGATCGATCCCGTGGATCGGGCTGCAGATCGTGCTCGTCGGCGTGCTGATCGCCTGGCCGGAGTCGGTGACCTACTGGATCGGCACCCACGAGACGCTGAGCGAGGAAGCGGTCGACAAGGCGCTCGAAGGACTGACGCTGCCGATGCCGGGCGGCGACTTCGGGACGCCCGATTTCGGCACGGCGCCCGAACTCGATCTGAAATGAGGCCCCTGGAAAAGGGGCGATGTGGGACAAATCAACATGGAGGACAACATGACCCTGCAGAGACGCAACTTCCTGAAGGTCGCCGCGGGCGGCGGAGCGGCGGCGGTGACGCTCGCGGCACCGGCCATCGCCCAGACCAACCCCAAGGTGCAGTGGCGCCTGACCTCGGGCTTTCCGCGGTCGCTCGACACCATCTATGGCGCGGCGGAGACCTTTGCCGAGCACGTCAAGGTAATGTCGGACGGCAACTTCGAGATCCAGGTCTTCCCGGCCGGCGAGATCGTCCCGACGCCGCAGGCCGCCGAGGCCGTCGGCACCAACGCCGTCGAGATGGCGCACACCTGCTCCTACTACTACTGGGGCAAGGACCCGACGTTCGCGCTCGGCACCGCGATCCCCTTCGGCCTCAACGCGCGGCTGATGAACTCGTGGCTCTACCAGGGCGGCGGCGCCGACCTGCTCAACACCTTCTATGCCAAGCACAACCTCTACGGCATCGCCGGCGGCAATACCGGCGTGCAGATGGGCGGCTGGTGGCGCAAGGACATCAACAATCTCGAGGACATGAAGGGCGTCAAGATGCGCATCGCCGGCCTTGCCGGCAAGGTCGTGGAGAAGCTCGGCGTCGTGCCGCAGCAGATCCCCGGCGGCGACATCTACCCGGCGCTCGAGCGCGGCACCATCGACGCCGCCGAGTGGATCGGGCCCTACGACGACCAGAAGCTCGGCTTCTACAAGGTCGCGCCGAACTACTACTATCCCGGCTTCTGGGAGGGTGGCCCGACCATCCACTTCTTCATCAACCTCGAGAAGTGGAACGGGCTGACGCCGTCGCAGCAGGCGATCCTGACCAATGCCGCCGCCTATGCCAACACCGACATGCAGGCGATGTACGACGCCCGCAACCCGCCGGCGTTGCGCGAGCTGATCGCGGGTGGCGCGAAGCTGAAGGCCTTCCCGCCCGACGTGATCGACGCGGCCTACGTCGCGGCGCACGAGGTCTACGACGAGCTTTCGGCCCAGAACGCCGACTTCAAGACGGTGTTCGAGAGCGTCAAGGCGTTTCGCAACGAGGGCTACCTGTGGTGGCAGGTGGCGGAATACACCTACGACACCTACATGATCCGCAACCGCACCAAGGGCTGACGGACTTCGGGTGATCTTTCCGACGCCGGCGGAGCCCTCCGCCGGCGTCGTCGTTCCGGGTTGCCTGCCGTCAGGCCTCGGCCGACGTGATCGTGTAGGTGAAGCTGTCCGCGGCGAGCTCGTCGAAGCGGCCGCCGTCGTTTTCCCCCTGGGGATACATGAGGAAGGGAAGCGGACCGCGGGCCGAGCCCGGAAGGCTCACGTCGTTCGCCGTGCCAAAGCCGACCCAGTTGCCCTCCCAGCTGCCGAAGAGGCCGGCGTCGACGGGGGCGATAAGCGGATCGCGGCGGTCGGTGATCCAGTCCGCCCGCTCCTGGCGCATGACTTTCAGCACGTCGGCGGGGTCCATCGCCACCCACCCGTGGCCGTCGATCCACGCTTCGGCCCGGCAGTGCTGCGCCCCGGAGAGCTTCTCCGGGTTGCCGCCGAGCTGCTTGTAGCCGAAGGCCGACGGCGCGACCCGCACGCCGTAGACGTCGCGCGCCGGTACGCCCGAGGCCCGGGCGAGGCCGACGAAGAGGCCGTTGAGGTCGGCGCATTTGCCGGCATAGCCGGCGGTTGTCAGGACAGCGGCGATATCGCCGGTGCCGCAGCCCGCGACGCTGGGCTCGCGGTGACAGGTCGCGACGATCCAGTCGTAGATCGCCTGCAGCTTCTCGACGTCGGTGGTGGCACCGGCCGTGATCTCCGCCGCCGTGTCGCCGACGATGCCGCCGAGCGGCTTCATCGCCGAGGGCGCGAGCGCGGCGGCGAGGACGGCGGGGTCTTCGCTCGCCGGGGTTGTTGTCGCCCAGTCGACGGTGCGGTTGCGCGTCTCGACCGTGCTGACGAGCGCCAAACGCGGCGCAGGTTCCGCGGCGTCGAAGCTGGCGACGAGCATCCGCGTCCCGGTCGCCGGGTCGGTCACGATCTCCGCGCTGCGGGCGTTGCCGCTCCATTCGTCGCGAACGCTGCGCTGCCAGTCGGTCTCGATGCCGGGCAGCGGGAGCCAGACCCGGGTCGGCCCGTCGCCGGCCGGCGGGGTGACGGTGGTGGTGAGCGCGAAGGTCCGCCAGGCCGACGCCGCCGGCGCGAAGCCGGCGGGGCCCTCGGCGCGGGCGGCGAAGGGCAGGGCGCCGGCGATCCCGGCGCCGACACCGACGGCAAGGCCGTTCCTCAGGAAATCGCGGCGACTCGACTGGGTCATGTCCTGCCTCCCTTCATCTGGCCCGGCCGAGGCTAGCACCGTCGGTTCCGGAGGCAACCGCCCGCCTCAGCCCTTCACGTACTTTCGCCAGTCGTGCTCCTCCTGGAAGCCGAGGACGTCGCGGATCTTGCGGTTGGAGAAGATGGCCTCGTTCTCGCCCATCTCGCGGTCGACCGGCACGCCGGGGAAGTAGCGGGCGATGAGGTCGGCCGTGGGGATGTTCATGCCGTTGGTGTCGTTGCCGGCGTTGAAGACCTGGAAGCCGAGACCGTCGGTCTCGATGCACCGCGCGACGATCTGGCCGAGGTCGCGGGCGTCGATGTAGCAGAAGGCGTTGCGCCGGCGCACGTCGGGGTTGGCGAAGTAGCCGGGGAAGAGGGTCTCGTACTCGTGCGGCTCGATGACGTTGCCGATCCGCAAGCAGTAGATGTCGTAGCCCGAGCGGCGGGCGAAGGCGCGGGCGGTCTTCTCGTTGAGGACCTTGGAGAGGCCGTAGCTGTCCATCGGGTCGACGTCGTAGTCCTCGTCGAGGGGGAGGGAATGCGGGTCGGTCTGGCCGTCGGAGAAGCAGATGCCGTAGGTCGTCTCGGACGAGGCGACGACGACCTTGCGGATGCCGAGCTTCACCGCCGCCTCGATGACGTTGTAGGTGCCGATGGTGTTGACGCGGAAGGTCTCGTTGTCGGGCGCGATCAGGATGCGCGGGATCGCCGCGAAGTGGACGACGGCGTCGAAGGTCGGGCGTGCCGGTGCCGGCTTCGAGTTCGCCGAGGTTGCCGTAGCTGGTCAGGACGTTGAACACCTGACCGGAGTCGGTGATGTCGGCGATCAGGTTGTCGACGCCGGGGTGGTCGAGGGGCTTCAGGTCGACGTTGACGACCTTGTAGCCGTGGTCGACGAGGTAGGGCACGACGTGGCGCCCCGCCTTGCCCGAGCCGCCGGTGAAAAGGATGCGCTTGTGGTCCGTCACGGAGTTCCTCCCTCGCTGCGGGCCGATACATGGCGCAGGGAAGCCCTCGGGTCCAGTGCGGCGGGCGCGCGCGTCGTGCTGGAAATCAGGGGCCCGAGGTCGCATGATCAACTCGGGCTACAACGAGAAAAAATCACCGGAGGACCCCATGACGCGCACCATCGCCGTGCTTGGCGCATCGAACACCGGAAAATCCACGCTCGTCGACCGGATGTGCGCACTCGAAGGGCAGGCGCAGCCGGCGGCCGCGGCGGGCGAACTGCGGGTCTGCGGGTTTTCCCTGCTCGGCGAGAGCTGGCAGGCGATCGACGCGCCGGGCTCGATCGAGTTCCTGCACGTCTCGAAGGACGCGCTGCTCGCCGCCGATGCGGCGGTGATCTGCGTCGGCCCCGATCCGGCGGCGGCGGTGCTGGCCTCGCCCTACCTCCATGCGGCCGAGGCGGCGGGGACGCCGGTGATCCTCTTCGTCAACCGCATCGACGAGGCGACCGGGCGGGTCCGCGACATCGTCGCGGCCTTGCAGGACTACGCGCAGCACCCGATCATCCTGCGCCAGATCCCGATCCGCGAGGGCGAGCACGTCGTCGGGTCGGTCGACCTGGTGTCCGAGCGGGCCTGGGCCTACCGGGAGGGCCAGCCCTCGAAGCTGATCGAGATCCCGGCCGGGATGGCCGACCGCGAGCACGAGGCACGGGACGGGTTGCTCGAGGCGCTGAGCGAGCATGACGACGCGCTGCTGGAGGAACTGGTCGAGGACAAGCATCCGGCGAACGACGAGGTCTACGGTATCTGCGCGCGGGTGCTGGGCGAGAACCGGGTGATCGAGGCGCTGATCGGCTCGGCCGGCCATGGCAACGGCATCGTCCGGGTGCTGAAGGCGCTGCGTCACGAGGCGCCGGCGCCGTCGGTGCTGCGCGACCGGTTGCAGGCACAGGCGGGGATGGGCGAGGCGCCGCTGGCGGTGGTCTTTGCCAGCGCCTATCGCAAGCACGTCGGCAAGACGTTGCTGCTGCGGGCGCTGGCGCCGCTGGCCGCGGGACAGGCGCTCGGCGGCAAGGCGCCGGGGCAGCTGACCCCCGCCGATCCGCGCGAGGGACGGCACCTCGACGGGGTGGCGGAGGGGGCGATCGTCAGCGCGGTCAAGGCGGAACATCTTGGCGCCGGGCGCCTTGCGACGGCGGAGGCGCTGGTCGCGACCCCGGACTGGCACCGGGCGCAGCCGGCGATCGCCGAGCGCATCCTCGCGCCGACCAGCGAGCGCGACGGGGTCAAGCTGTCGGGTGCGCTCGCGGCGCTGGCCGAGGGCGACGCGGCGCTGACGGTGACGCAGGACCCGGCGACCGGCGGGGCGCTGGTCGGGGTGCAGGGGCCGCTGCACCTGCGCGTGCTGCGCCAGCGGCTGAAGGAAGTCTTCGCAATGGATGTCGAGGAGGTGATGCCGGCGCCGGCCTATTGCGAGACGATCTCGCGGAGCCATGAGACCGCCTATCGCCACAAGAAGCAGACCGGCGGTGCCGGGCAGTTCGCCGACGTGCGGCTGGTGGTGGCGCCGGGCGAGCGCGGCGCGGGCTTTGTCTTCGCCGAGGTGGTCAAGGGCGGGGCGGTGCCGCGGAACTACATTCCCGCCGTGGAGACCGGGGCGCGGGATGCGATGGAGCGGGGGACGCTCGGCTTTCCGGTGGTCGACGTGTCGGTGACGCTGACCGACGGACAGGCCCATGCGGTCGACAGCTCGGACATGGCCTTTCGCATCGCCGGCCGGCAGGGGGTGAAGGAGGCGCTGAAGGCGGCGGGTCCGGTGCTGCTCCAGCCGGTCTGCCGGGTGGCGATCCATGCACCGGCGCAGTTCACGGGCAGCCTCGGGCCGATCGTGGCGTCCAACGGCGGGCAGGTCCTCGGCTTCGACGCCGACCCCGACGCGAAGGGGTGGGAGATTTTCGAGGCGCTGGTGCCGGGCAGCCTGCTCGGGTCGCTGGCCAACGATGTGCGGGCGGCGACGCAGGGGGTCGGCTGGCACGCGGCGCAGTTCGACCATTATGACGAGATGCACGGGAAGGCTGCGGACAGGATCGTGCTGGAGCGGGCGAAGGAGCCGGCCTAGGCGCGGGCTCCCTCGCCGGGTGCGGTGGAAGACCTGTAGTGCCGGTGCGCGGGATCGCCGGGCGGGCTACTGGACGATGAACTCGGCGTGGAGGGCGCCGGCTGCCTTGATCGACTTCAGGATGTCGATCATGTCGTGGGCCGAGACGCCGAGGGCGTTGAGGCCGGCGACGACCTCGGGCAGCGAGACCGAGTTGTCGACGATCGCGAGGCCCGTGCCGGGGTCCTCCTGGATCGAGGCGTCGGTGCGCGGTACCACGACCGTCCGCCCGCCGGCGAAGGGGTTGGGCTGGACCGCCAGCGGGGCCTCCTCGACGCGGAGGGTGAGGTTGCCTTGGGTTACCGCGACCCGGCTGATGCGGACGTCGGAGCCGAGGATGATCGTTCCCGAGCGCTGGTCGACGACCACGCGGGCCTTGGTTGCGGTCTGGACCTCGAGGTTCTCGATGTTGGCCATGAGGAGGGCCGGTGTGTCGATGCCGTTGCCGGCGAGGTCGAGCTGCACGGTGCCGGCGTCCAGCATCGTCGCGACCTTGGCGCCGAGGTCGCCGTTGATCGCCGCCACGATCCGGGCCGCGGTGGTGAAGTCCGGGTTGCGGAGGCCGAGGCGGATGTCGCGCATCTGGGTGAAGTCGAAGGTCACTTCGCGCTCCACCCGGGCGCCCGAGGGGATCAGGCCGCTGGTCGGGACGCCCTGGGTGACGCTCGCCGCCTCGCCCTCGGCGACGATGCCGCCGGCGATCAGGGAGCCTTGCGCGACGGCGTAGATCTGGCCGTCGGCGGCGTTGAGCGGGGTCATCACCAGCGTCCCGCCCATCAGGCTCGACGCGTCGCCGATGGCCGAGACGGTGACGTCGATCTGGCTGCCCGCCCGGGCGAAGGCCGGCAGGGTCGCGGTGACCAGCACCGCCGCGACGTTGCGGGCGCGGATCTGCTCGCCGGTGACGTTGACGCCGAGGCGCTCCAGCAGGTTGACGATGGCGTCTTCGGTGAAGGGTGAGTTGCGGAGCGAGTCGCCGGAATTGTTGAGGCCGACGACCAGCCCGTAGCCGAGGAGGTCGTTGCCGCGGACGCCGTCGACCTCGACGAGGTCCTTTATCCGCGCCGGGGACGCCAGCCCGGGTGTGAAGAGGCCGCCGAACCACAGGAGCAGGAGGGCGGCGACGAGCGCGAGGAAGCGCCCCATCACATGTAGTTGCTGAAGCGCAGGTTCGCGAGCCGCGAGGTGACCGTGTAGATCGCCTCGAGCTGCACCTGCAGGGACTGGTAGGTCGATGCCGCCTCCAGCGGGTCGGTCGCGACGATCTTCGTGCGGGCAAGGTCGAGCGTCTCGCGCTCGGACGTGCGCTGGCTCTTGGCCGAACTCGACGGCCTGCTGGAGGACGCCGACGGCGCTGCGCAGGTCGAGCACGCCCTCCTTGGCGGCGAACAGGCTCGTGCCTGCCTCGGAGAGCATCGCCATCTGCTCGGTCTGGTTGCCGGCGAAGGCGCCGCCCGCGACGACGGCCGCCATTGCCTCGCCCCGCAGCACGGCGACGAGTTCGTCCTGATCGGCGCGCACGCCGTAGTCGAGCCGCTGGCTCTCGCCGATGTCGACGGGCGTCAGGTCGTCGGTCGAGCCGACGTAGCCGCTGGTGTAGAAGCCGCCGGGCGGGCTCTTGGCGAAATAGGCGTCGATCGCCGCGATTGCATCGGAGGCGTTTGCCGCCCCGGCTGCCAGGCCGTCGAGGTCGGCGAGGATCGCGTCGGCCGGGGCGAGCGCGGCGCCGTCGGTCCTGGTGCCGGCGAAGAGAGACTGGCCGGCGACCTGGGTGTTGAGGAGGCCGACGGTGTCGGAGAAGGCGCGTCGCGCGGTCTTGGCGTGAATCTGCGCGGCGGAATAGTCGCCGGCCTTGACGGCGGTGGTCAGGTCGACGGCGAGGTCCGTTGCAGGGGTCAGGATGTTGCCGAGCGCTTCCTGCATGATGTCGAGGCGGGTTTCGGTCAGCGAGATCGTCTGGGTGAAGACGGCGTTGCGGTCGAGGGCGCGCTCCAGCGAGAAGAGACGGGTGAGGTTGCCGCCCGTCGCCTCGTAGCGGCTGGCCTTGAGGTTGCTGGTCATCTCCTTCGTCGCGACGTCGAGCTTGTCGCGGGTGACGATCGCCTGCCGCTGGAGCATCTGCATCCGGGCGAGCTCCGAGCCTCCGTTCACGCGCATCTCATGACTCCAGCAGAAGCTTCATCAGGTCGTCGATCACCGACAGCACCCGGGCATTGGCGGCGTAAGCCTGCTCGACCAGCATCAGCGACTGGAGCTCGGTGTCGCTGTCGACGCCGGTCTCGTGGGTCTCCTCCTCGACCAGCGTCGACTGGCGGGCGCTGAGGTAGGCCTGGTCCTCGTCGCTGCGGGCGCTGCGGCCGGCGAAGAAGGAGGCGATCTCCGAGGCGATCGTCGCGGAGTCGTTCTGGGCGTTCTGCGAGAGAAAGCCGGCCGGTACCCGCGCTACGCTCATCACGTCGGAGAGCTTCTGGAGCGTGGCGCCGTCGCCCTCGGTCCCGGGCGTGGCGGCCGCGAGACCGTCGCGGAGGCGCCAGACCGCGCCACCCTGGCCGGGGTCGACCGCGGCGTTGAGGGTGATGCGGCCGGCGAGGCCGGCGCCGGAGCCGGTGTCGACGAAGAGGCCGTTGCCGGATGCGTCGAGCGAGGCGGCCGGCATCAGGTCGCGAAAGCGTTCGATCAGGTCGTTGGCATAGCGGTCGATCTCGGCGTCGAACTCCGGCACGGTGCGGTCGCGAAGCTCGAAGAGGGCGCCGAGCGAGCCGCCGTCGAAGGCGCCGGTGCCGGTGCCGGCGGCGATGGTCTCGGGACCGGTGTTGGCGCCCCGGTCCTGGGCCAGCGCCGAGAGGCCGGCGCCGACGGTGAGGTCGGGGGTGACGACGTTGGTCGCGGAGGTGAAGGAGAGTTCGTAGACCCGTCCGTCGAGCAGCACGCCGCCGTTGGCCGAGTAGAGGGCGACGGCGTCGTTGTCGCGCTTGACGGTACGGACGGGGATGATCGAGGAGACGGAGTCGATCATCCGGCTGCGCTCGTCCTGCAGGCTGGTGGTGTCGACGCCCTGGGGGGTGAGCACGGCGATCTGGCGGTTGATGTCGTCGATGGCGTGCAGGGCGGTGTTGACGGTGGCGACCTGGCGGCCGATCTCGGCGTCCGCCTCGCTGCGGAGCGCCACGGTCTCGTCGGCGATGCGGTTGAGCGCCCCGGCGAGGTCGCTGGCGGCGTCCACCGCCTCGGCAAGCTTGGCGGTCGACTGCGGCGAGGCGGTTGCCGACATCAGCGTCGTCTCGAGGCCGGTGGCGAGCGCCGAGAGCGAGGTGGCGCTGTCGGCGTCACCCATCGCGTCGAGCATGCGTGCGTAGGCGTCTGAGCGGACCGTCGCTGCGCCGAGGGCCGCGTCGGTGCCGCGGCGCTCGGCGGTCAGCTGGGTGTTCTCGGCGCGCGTCGTGCTGCCGATGCGCGCCCCGGTGCCGTAGCCGCCGAGCGAGAGCGAGGTGATCTCGGTCGTCCGTCGCGCGTAGCCGGTGGTCAGGGCGTTGGCGACGTTGTTCGAGATGGTGTCGGCAAGCCGCGCCGAGGCGGCGAGGCCGGAGGCGGCGTTGGTCATGGCGCCGTTGATGCTCATGGGCGGCTCCGTCCGTCAGGGCAGGGGGTCAGCGCTTCAGGTTGGTGGTTTCCTGCAGCATCTCGTCGACCGTCTGGATGATCTTGGCGTTCGACGAATAGGCGCGCTGGGTCTGGATCAGCTGGGTCAGCTCGTTGGCGATGTCGGTGGTCGACTGCTCGCGGGCGAAGCCCTCGATCGAGCCGGTGGGGCCGGTTCCGGCGTCCCAGAGGAACATCGAGCCGGAGCTTCGGCTGAGCGAGAAGGTCTGGTCGTCGAGCACGGTCAGGCCGTTGAAGTTCGGCACGTCGACGACCGGCACCTGATAGATGACCTTGGAGAAGCCCGAGGAATAGCTCGCGTACATCATGCCGTTGTCGTCGATCGACACGCCGCTGAAGGTGCCGGCCTGGTTGCCGTCCTTGGTGATGCCGACGCTGGAGAAGGTCGAGGAGAGCTGGCTCAGGTGCTGCTCGCCGCCCGGCGTGGTCGAGCCGATGCCGACGGCGATGGTCTGGCTGCCGAGGTCGAGGGTGATGTCGCCGCTGGCCGCGTCGTAGCTCGACGAGAGCGGCGCGGTGCCGGCGACGGTCTGGGTGACGCTGAGCGGCGCCCCGGCGTTGGGGGAGACCGCACTGAAGACGATCTCGTAGCTTCCGGCGGAGAGGCCGGTCGCCTGATCGGTCAGGGACATTGTCCAGGTGTTGGTCTGCGGACTGCCGGTCGCCGCGACCGTCGGGGTGAAGCTGGCGGAGATGGTCTGCGAAGCGCCGAGATTGTCGAAATACTCGACCGTCACCGGCAGCGGCGTGCCCGCCGCCCCGGCCTTGGTGTCGGTCGCCGGTAGGTTGACGTTGAGGTCCATCTTCGAGGTCGGCAGCGCCGCGACCGACGAGGTGTTGATCTGCACCGGCGACAGCCCCGAGGCGCTGTCGCGCGGCTGGGTCGGAATGGTCCCGTCGAGGTTCGCCGCCCAGCCGAGCAGCACCTGTCCCGAGGGGGTGCGCAGGTAGCCGTTCTCGTCGGGCAGGAAGGAGCCGGTCGAGGTCAGCATGAACGGCCGGCTCTCCGACGGCTCGCCGACCGCCGAGATGGTGGTGACGGGCAGCATCCCGCGCCCGGTGATGGCGATGTCGGTCGCGCTGGTGGTCGTGGTCAGGGCGCCCTTGGCGTCGACGTCCCAGATCGCCTGGGTGCGCACGCCGCCGGCGGTGAACCAGCGGCCGCCCCCGACGGTGTTCGGCGACCCGGCGTTGCTGACCGTCATCGAGGAGAAGTCGACGTCGGCGCGCTTGTAGCCGTAGGTCTGGGAATTGGCGATATTGTCGGAAATCGTCGCGAGCTTGTTGGCGTTCGCGTTGAGCCCCGAGACACCGGCGTTAAGCGACGAGGAGATTCCCATGCTCGGTCCTTTGTTCGTGAGGGTCGGTCGGGCGTCAGCCCGTCGCCGGCATCCATGACGCCGCGGGACTTAAGAACGCCCTAACGTCCGGCCCGGAAGCGTGTCGGAAGTCCTGCTCAGGTGTTTCGAAGTGCTGCCGCCTTGAGGGCGCCGTTGGGATCGGCGCTTCCCGAGGGGGCGTTCAATCCGCTTTCGGGAAGCGCCGGAGCAGGGTGATCTCGATCCGGCGGTTGCGCGCCGCGGCGGGATCGTCGACCACCGGGCCGCGATCGGCCTTGCCGGTTACCCGGTCGATCCGCGGGTCGGTGACCCCGGCCTTTTCCAGCAGCTCCCGCGACAGCTGGGCCCGTGCGGTCGATACCGACCACGCGTCGGCGTCGCCCGCGGCGAGGTGGCCCGACACCGCGACGGGATTGGTGGTGCGCGCGAGCACCCGGCCGATCATGCCGACGAGCCGTCCGAAGATCGGGTTCGGCGCGACGCCGGCGCCGTCGAAGAGCGGCGAGCCGGCGATGTCGAAGACCTCGATGATGAGGCCCTCGTCGGTGACGCGGGTGCGGATGTGCTCGAGCAGCGGGTCGGCCTCGACCGCGTCGCCGCTGCCCCCGAGCAGCGCCTTCTCGATGTCGTGGAGGCTTTGGTCGCTGCCCTGGTCGATCGCGCCGGCCTCGGCCAGCTTCTGCGGATCGCCGGTCTGGCCGGTCTCGTCGCGGGCGAGGACGTCCTGGCTGAACATCGAGTCGCCGTCGAAGGGGCCGTCGCCGCCGCCGCGGGTCTCGTGGATCGGGATCGTCGGGCTGAAGTAGTCGGCCAGGCCGAGCCGCGTCTGCTCGTCCGTGGTGGAAAGCAGCCACATCAGCAGGAAGAACGCCATCATGGCGGTCACGAAGTCGGCGTAAGCCACCTTCCACGCCCCGCCATGGTGCCCCCCGGCAACCACGGTCTTGCGCTTGATGACGATGATGCTTCCCTGCTTGCGGTCCATTTTCCCCAACCCCCGGTTTTCCCCGCTACCGCAATAGCCGGCCAACCCTGAAGTGCGGGTTAGCGGCGGGGGCGATTTGGTTACGATTGGAGGGAAGCGGTTCAGGATTTGGAAACCATTGCGCCCGAGTTTCGGCCTTGTCGCCGCCAGAAAGACCGCCGATGCCGCCTTCCGCCAACGTGCTGATCCGCAAGCTCCGGCACGGTGGGGTGGCGCGCTCGCCGCTTGCCGAGACCGATCTGCTTGGCGAGGCTTTTGCGCGGGGGGTCGAGGATCGCCTGCGGGTGCTGGTCAAGACGCCGATCGGGACCAATATCGGGGCGGCGCGGGTGAGCAAGCTTGCCGATGCGACGCGGGCGATCGGGGGGCCGGCGGTGCTCGGGCTGGTGGGGGTCGAGGACGCGGACACGCCGGGGCTGATCGCGCTCGAGTCGGATTTGGCCTATCATCTCATCGACCTGACCCTGGGCGGTGATCCGGGGCAGGCGCCGGAGGTGGTGGCGCGGCCGTTCACTGCCATCGACATGGCGCTCGGGCGCTTGCACCTCGATGCGATCCTGGCGGCTTTCGGGCATGCCATCGGGGCGAGCCTCGGGCGGCCGCTGACCAAGGGGCTGACGATCCGGGACATGCGGCAGAACCTGTCGCAGCTGCGGCTCGCGCCGGACTATATCGACGTGCTGGTGTTCGGGATGGACCTGGTGCTTGGCGAGGCGGGGCGGAGCGGGCGGTTCCTGCTGGTGTTGCCGCTGTCGGCGCTCGACGTGATCCGGGCTTCGATCCAGGCGCGCAACGTGCAGGCGGCGCGGGATCGGCCGAACGATCTGTGGAAGACGCTGATGCGGCGGGCGGCGGCGAATGCGCCGGTCTGTGTCGACGCGGTGCTTCATCGCCAGACGTTGAGCCTCTCTGCGTTGCAGACGCTGCGGGTCGGGCAGGTGATCGAGATACCGCGGCAGGCGGTCGAGGAGATCCAGCTGGCGATCCCGCAGCCGGGGGGGCGGACGGCGTTGCTGGCGCAGGGGCGGCTCGGGGCCTATCAGGACAACAAGGTGATCAAGCTCGCGACCCCGCCGGACCGGCGCGTCGTCGCTCATATCGAGCGGGCGCTGCGGCCGGCGGGGGCGGTTGAGGGTGGGGCGGTCGAGACACCGGCCCCGGAGCCGCCGGCCTCCGAGGTGGTGGAGGCTTGAGGGTCAGGGTAGACGTCTGGAAAGGCTCCCGATGGGCCCGGAGGTCGGGTCTTGCGCACGCGTGCGCAAGAGGTCAAGCCTCTGATATTACGTCACATTGCTTCGCGCGTTAAGCTTTGATTCATCGACTTTAACGGCCGGCGGCACTGTGGGGACAGACTTGCCGAGGCCCCTCAGATATCGACGCTGTTGGGCAGGAGCACCAGGTCGCGCACGACGACGCCGCGCGGGCGGGTGAGCATGAAGATCACGGCGTCGGCGACTTCCTTGGGCTGCATCAGGCTGCCGTTGGCCAGCGCCTCCTCCATCTTGGCCTTGGGCCAGTCGTCGAGGAGGGCGGTGACCACCGGGCCGGGGAGGACGGCGCCGACGCGGATGCCGTGTTTGGAGACCTGGCGGCGCACGGTGTGGATGAAGGCCTGCACCGCGAACTTCGAGGCGGTGTAGATCGGCTCCCAGACCACGGGCACGACCCCGGCGACCGAACTCGTGGCAATGATGTCGCCGGTCTTGCGCTCGACCATGTGCGGCAGCACCGCGTGGATGGTGCGGAAGGCGGCGTTGATGTTGAGGTTGAGCATCCGGTCCCAGGCATCGGGATCGCCGTCCACCACATCGCCGCCGACGTAGGCGCCGGCGTTGGCGTGGAAGATGTCGAGCTGGCCGGCGTGGGCGAGGATCGCCGGCAGCATGCCGGAGACGCTGTCCGGGCTCATGAGGTCGACGACGACCGGGAAGGCGCGGGGGCCGAGCTCGGCGCAGAGCGCGTCGAGCTTGTCGCCGGCGCGGTCGACCAGCGCGACGGTGGCGCCGGCCTCGAGCATGGCGCGCGCACAGGCGAGGCCGATGCCCGAGGCCGCGCCGGTGACGGCGGCGACCTTGCCGTTGAGAGCTTCGCTCATGGGTCTTCTCCCTGTCAGGCGCGGCCGTGCGAAACGCGGCTCTTGCGGGCGAGGCTGTCGACGATGACCGCGACGGCGAGGACGGCGCCGGTGATCATGTAGCGGAGCGACGACGACAGGTTGAGCAATGTCAGCCCGTTCGAGATCGACTGGATCACGATGATGCCGAGCAGGGCCGACCAGGCGCTGCCGCGGCCGCCGAAGAGGCTGGTGCCGCCGATCACCGCCGCGGCGATGGCGTTGAGGTTGACGTCGCCGGTGCCGGCCTGCTGGCTGGACGAGGCGAGCCGCGCCGCCCCGAGCATCCCGCCGAGGGAGGCGAACATCGAGCAGAGCATGAAGGCCGAGGTGTAGATGCGGCGCACGTTGATGCCGGCGCGGCGGGCCGCCTCGGCGTTGCCGCCGACGGCCATCATCGAGCGGCCCCACTTGGTGCGGGTGAAGGCGTACTGCATGACGATGGCGAGCAGGACGAAGAGGCCGAACATCCACGGCACGCCGCGGCCGATGTTGAGGTAGTAGGCGACGAATTGCAGGCCGGCGGTCAGGGCGACGGCCTTGAAGATCAGGCCGGCGAGCGAGCCCGGCGAGAGGTTCGCGGCGCGGCGCTGCTCCATGGCGCGAAGGCCGACGACGAGGATGACGATGCCGGGGATCAGGCCGAGGCCGTGGGCGAGCCACGACGGCATCACCCAGAGCTGGCCGAAGCTGACCAGCGCGGAGTCGTAGGGCAGGTTGATCGAGCCGGTGCTGCCGAGGAGGTAGAGCTGGAGACCGAGGAGGGCGAGGAGGCCCGAGAGCGTCGAGACGAAGCTCGGCATCGCGAGGCGCATGCGGAGTTGCGCGTAGATCGCGCCGACGCAGGCGCCGAGGGCGATGGCGGCGGCCATGGCGATCAGCGTCGGGACGCCGTGGTTGACCCAGAGCACGCCGAGGATCGCCGAGGCGACGCCGCTCATCGAGCCGACGGAGAGGTCGATCTCGCCGAGGAGCAGCACGCAGACGATGCCGAGGGAGATGACGCCGATCACCGAGCAGTCGAAGAACAGGTTCACCATGTTGTTCGGCGAGAGGAAGATCGGGTTCAGCCCGTAGAACACCGTCCAGATCAGGACGAGGCCGACCACCACCGGCAGGGATCCGAGATCGCCGGAGCGGACGCGGTCGAGAAAGGTCTGGAGCGCGCCGGACAGGCCCTCGGCGTGGGTGACGCGGCTGTCGCTGCGGTCGAGCAGGACCTTGGGGTGCTTGTCGTTCACGGCCGGACCTCCTGGGCTTCGGATTCGCGGCGCGCGGCGCGGCGCGAGACGGAGTTGTCGGTGGCGCCGGTGATGGCGCCGACGAGCTCGGCGTTGGAGGAGTCTGGCGTGAAGACGCCGTTGTTGCGTCCGAGGCGGAGCACGACGATGCGGTCGGCGACGGCGCGGACGTCTTCCATGTTGTGGGAGATCATGATGACGCCGTGACCGCGCGCCTTGAGGCGCTCGATGAGGTTGAGCACCTCGGCGGTCTGGGCGACGCCGAGGGCCGCGGTCGGCTCGTCGAGCATGACGATCTGCGGGTCGAGAAGCAGCGAGCGGGCGATGGCGACGGTCTGGCGCTGGCCGCCGGAGAGCGAGGCGATCGGCTCGCGCACCGAGGGGATGCGGGCGGCGAGTTCGGAGAGGAGGGTCCAGGCGCGGACCTCCATCGCCACTTCGTCGAGCTGCCACGGGTTGATCTCGTGGCCGAGGAAGAGGTTCGACACGACGTCGAGGTTCTCGCAGAGCGAGAGGTCCTGGTAGACGGTGGCGATGCCGAGCTTGAGGGCATCGCTGGGGCCGTCCATGGCGACGGGCTTGCCCTGGAAGGTGATGGTGCCGGAGGTCGGCGCGTGGACGCCGGCCAGCACCTTGACCAGCGTCGACTTGCCGGCGCCGTTGTCGCCGACGAGGGCGACGACTTCGCCGGCGTGGATGTCGAGGTCGATGTCGGTCAGCGCCGAGACCGCGCCGAAATTCTTGCAGATGCCGCTCAGGCTCAGGATGAGCGCGCCTTGCGGCGTCGCGGCGTGCGTCGTGTCGGTCATCCCGGCGATCCTCTCGGGTTTCAGGGGCAGGGGAGCGCCCGGCGGATTGGCCGCCGGGCGCCCGGGTCAGGACCGGATCACTCGATGCCGAGCTTGGCGCAGCCGTCCGCATAGCGGCCGGTGCAGAGTTCGGCGGCGGTGGCGATGTTCTTGTCGATGATCTCCGCCTTGAGGTTCTCCTGCGTCACCACCGCGGGGACGAAGAGTTCGGAGGGGGTGTTGTAGAGCGTGGACTTCGCCTCCGGGGTCTTGCCGTCGAGGAACTTGGACGGCGATGTTGGCGGCGGCGGCGCCGACGACTTCGGACGGCTTGGAGATGGTGTTGTACTGGTCGCCGGAGATGACGAGCTGCAGCGCCGCGATGGTCGCGTCGTTGCCGGTCACCGGCGGCAGCGGCGAGACGCCGGCGGCCTTCAGCGCCGCGATCGCGCCGCCCCCGGTGCCGTCGTTGGCCGCGACGATGCCGACGATGTCGCCGCCGAAGCGCTGGATCTGGCCGCTGGTCCACTCCTGCGCCTTGGGCGGCGCCCAGTCCGGGGTGTCGAACTCGGCGAGGGTCTTGTAGCCGCTGGCCGCCAGCCCCTCGTGCACGCCGTCGCGGATCAGGCCCGCGGCCGCGTCGGTCGGCGAGCCGTTGATCTGCAGGATGCCGCCCTTGTCCTTGGCGACGCCCGTCGCCTCGAGGTGCGCCACGAGGCTGTCGGTGATCGCCTTGCCGATCGCCTGGTTGTCGAAGGAGACGTAGTAGTCGGCCGGCAGGTCGGGGATCGGGCGGTCGTAGGCGATGACCTTGACGCCCTGGGCCTGGGCGAGGCGGACCATCGAGGCGGCGGCCTTGGAGTCGACCGGGTCGAGGACGACGACCTTGGCACCCTGGGTCAGCACCGAGTTGAACTGCTGCTGCTGCAGCGAGGCGTCGCCGGTGGCGTTCTGGTAGATCAGGGTGCAGTCGGGGCAGAGCTTGGTCATCTCGGCCTTGAAGCCGGGGAAGTCGTGCTCCTCGTAGCGGGTCGAGCCCTGGTCGGGCATCAGGAAGGCCACGGTCCCGCCCGCGGCGAAGGCGCCGGCGGCGGTGAAGAGGCCGAGGACGAGGGCGCTCGCGCCGGCCAGTCTGGTTGCGATGGATGTCATCGGGTCGTTCTCCCTTGGGTCGTCGTTCTTCCGGCCGATCGAGCATCGGTCCGGGTTTGGGTGGTGGCTTCGGGTCGTCGCTTGGTGTCGTTGCCTGGTTCGGCCTGTTCTCTTCGTGGGGCAGGGCCGTCCCCGGTGGTCAGGTCGAGAGGCTCGCGGCCGTGGCCTCCTCTGGTGCGGTCGCTCGCGCGGCCGGGGTGTCTTCCGGGCGCTGAGCCAGCCGGCTGCGGACCGGGACGCCGTGCTCCCGGGCCCTGGACGATTGCGCGCCGCCCATCGGGGCGACTTCTAGGTCAGGCTTCAATCGATATCCTCCCGCGCCGCCGGTTGTGGTCCCCGGCTTGAACGCCCGAACGGCCTTTCGGTCGCTCGGCTTTGGCAGAGATAGCAGGCCGGGCGGGCGGCGCCTACTGGGCTCCGGGTCGTTGGACGATACTTTCTTGTCATGGGGCACCGGGTCTAGCCGCGGGGCAGCTCGGACCAGCAGGGCAGGAGGTTGCCGGGCATCGGGGTGGCGGCGTGGACGCCGCGGGCGATGGCGCGGCTGAGGCAGAGGGCGGCGGCGTGGCCGAGGGCGATCTCCTCGAGCGGGTCGGCGAGGGGGCGGGCGCCGGTCGAGACGGCGAAGACGAGGTCGCCGTCGAAGGCGGTATGGGCGGGGACGATGGCGCGGGCCATGCCGGCGTGGGCGACTTCGGCGAGGCGGCGGGCGCCGGCCTTGTCGAGGGCGGCGTCGGTGGCGACGATGGCGATGGTGGTGTTGGCGTTGGCGGTGACCGGCCCGGGTTTCATCGGGCGCGGGG
The DNA here is from genome assembly GCA_963798235.1 of uncultured Alphaproteobacteria bacterium. Classification (GTDB taxonomy): domain Bacteria; phylum Pseudomonadota; class Alphaproteobacteria; order Rhodobacterales; family Rhodobacteraceae; genus Amaricoccus. The sequence continues at coordinate 93,240 of CAWCSN010000005.1, forward strand.
CGAAGGGGGCGGCGCGCTCGGGGGAGGGTCCGAGGCCGCCGAACTCGTCGCCGATCTCGAAGGCGCCGGCCCAGAAGTGGCGGGTGCCGGGCGGGCAGACGCCGCCGAAGGCGTTGACGGCGGCCAGTGCCCCGACGGTGGCGCCGCTGGCGGTGACGAGCGAGGCCGAGCCGAGGCCGCCCATCACCGTCGCCGTCATCGCCCCGGTCCCGGCGCCGGTGCTGCCGAGGGCGAAGTCCTCGGCGGCGGCGTCGAGGGCGGCGATGCCGAGGGCGGGATAGGGGTTCGCGACCCACGCCTTGTCGCCGCCGTTGGCGAGGTCGAAGAGGATCGCCGCCGGGACGATCGGCACGATCGCCGGGCCGGCGCGGAAGCCGCGGCCGAGGGTGCGCAGGCGGTCGGCGACCCCGGAGGCCGCCGAGAGGCCGAAGGCGGAGCCGCCGGAGAGGACGATGGCGTCGACGGCCTGGACGAGGCGGCCGGGGGCGAGGAGGTCGGTCTCGCGGGTTCCGGGGGCGCCGCCGCGGATGTCGACGGCGGCGACGAAGGACTCGGCCGCGGTCAGCACCGTCACGCCGGACTTGAGGGCGGCGTCGGTGGCGTTGCCGACGCGGAGGCCGGGGACGTCGGTGATGCGGTTGCGGGGGCCGGGGCGCATCTCGGCCATCATGGGCGCCTCCGGCCGCCGGCGGGCGTCAGCGCCGCCGGCCGCCTTGGGTGGCGGCGCGGGCCTTTTCGGCCGCCGAGCGCAGTTCCTCGGCGATCTCCTCGGCCTCCTCGGGCTCGAAGTCGAGCGGGAGCTGGATGGCGTCGGTCTCGATGTAGAGGCGGACCATGCCGAGCGACGTCGGCCCGATCTGCAGATTTGCGGCGATCTCGCTCTCGCGGTCGATGCCCATGCCAGTCCCTCCGAATGCGCCTCGCGCATTGTGGTCGGAGTGCCGGTCGGCGGCAAGACGGACTTGCATTGCGGCCGCGTCGCTCTGTAACTGCTCCCCGCAGTGCCGCCTTAGCTCAGTTGGTTAGAGCACCAGATTGTGGATCTGGGGGTCCCCGGTTCGAGCCCGGGAGGTGGTACCACTCCTTTCAGGCACAGACGAGCGGTCCCTGATGTAGGTTCAGGCCGCCTCGGTGGCGCGTCGGCCTGGCTTCCGGATGGTCGGGGAGGCCGGGTGGAGGACCCTGACAAGGCTATCGGTCGGCAGCCCACCGCCGGCGAGCCAGATTCAGCCACGGGGACAGGTGGAAGAGGCTCATCAGCAGGTACATCGCGGTCATGGCGATCGATCGGCGTGCTCGTGCTCATGGAGCAGAGCGCGGCTGCAGGACCATCCCGCGCTGTGACCAGCGCCATGAGCGCAAAGGTCGGCGAGGCCGCGAAGGGCAGTCCATCGACTGCCCTCCGCGCCGACGAACGGCGAGCCGCGCCATCCGGTGGCCGAAAACGGGACGCGATCATGAGATCGCGCTTTTGCTCTGGTCCCGCATGGCGGCCTCTCCGGCGGTCGACACCTCGACCCATCTCCTGTCGGGTTCACCGTCTGCGACGTAGCTGTCGTGCCAGTTCCACCACTTGTAGGTCGATGTCTGCGGATAGCCCTCGGGTGAGTCCTCCCAGACCTCCTGTCGGCCCAGCGGCGTGATGTCGAGGTAGTTCCACGTGTTGCCCATCTGCTCGTCGCCGCGGTTGTTGACGAAGTAGGTGCGAAACACGCGGTCCCGGTCGCGGAGGAACACGTTGGTGCCGTGCCACTCGTCGACGCCGAAGTCCGCGTCGAAGCTGTCGGTGATGGTGAACCAGGGCATGTCCCAGCCCATGCGCGCCTTGAGCTGCGCAATCTCCGGCTGAGGCGCGCGCGAGACGAAGACGAGGGTGGTGTCGCGGGCGTTCAGGTGCGCGACGTGCGCCACCTGGTCGGCCACCAGGGAACAGCCGCGGCAGGCGTGATCCGGCCAGCCGAACACCCCGGGCTCGAAGAAGGCGCGATAGACGATGAGCTGGCTCCGACCGTCGAACAGGTCGGGCAGGCTCATCTCGCCCTGCGGGCCCATGAAGGCGTACGCCTTGTCCACGGCCAGCCACGGCATCCTCCGGCGCTCGGCGGCCAGGGCGTCGCGGGCGCGGGTCAGCGCCTTCTCCTTCACGAGCAACTGCGCGCGGGCCGCCTCCCACTCGCGCGCGGGCACGACCGGCGGCGTTCGCATGGCCGGCTGTCCGGCGGTCGGTTCGTTTTCGGCTGATGTCGTCATGGCTCTCAAGCTCCCCAGAGTGTCGAGTGGAGGTGTAGGCTCGGACGGACGCCCGGTGGGAGTGACAAGTGTGACGGGATTCGGATGGACTCGCTGATCACGGCTGCGGCGCGGTCGCTCGCGGCGGGCGATCCGCTGTCGGCGCTGAAGCGGGTCGCGCTCCGCGACGATCCTCCCGCGCTCGCGCTGCGCGGGATCGCAATGGCGCAGCTGGGCGATCTTGTGCGCGCCAAGGCGTTGCTGAGGCGCGCCGCGCGCGCCTTCGGCCCCCACGAGGAAACGGCGCGTGCACGCTGCGTGGTCGCCGAAGCCGAGATCGCCCTCGTCGCCCGCGATCTGGGCAAGCTCACCCGGACGCTCGCCGCGGCGCGGGCGGTGCTCCTGGCGCACGGCGACAGGGCGAACGCCGCCCATGCGGGCTATCTCGATGCGCGGTGGCTCCTGCTGATCGGGCGTCTCGACGAGTCCGAGCGGGCGCTGGAGGGCATCGATGTCGGCGCGTTGCCGCCGGCGTCGCTCACCGGATACTGGCTGGTCGCCGCCGGCATCGCGATGCGGCGCATTCGTGCGGCGCCGGCGCGCGCCGCCCTCGACAGGGCCGGGGAGACCGCGCGCAGGGCGGGGATCCCGGCGCTCGCCGCCGAAGTGGATCGCGCGGCGCGGGCATTCGAGGCACCGGCCGCGCGCCTCATCGGTCGCGACGAGCGGCTGCTCGGGCTCGCCGAGGTCGAGGCGCTGTTCGCCTCGGGGGCCTTGGTGATCGATGCCAGCCGGAGCGTGGTGCGCGCCGGCGCGGTGGCGGTTCCCCTTGCCGGTCGCCCCGTGCTGTTCGCGCTCGCGCGCGTCCTCGCGGAGGCCTGGCCCGCAGACGCATCGCGCGAAACGCTGATCGGACGGGCCTTTCATGCGCGCGACGCGGACGAGTTCGCATCGCGCGCGGCTGCGCGTCGAAATCGGGCGGCTGCGCAAGACGCTCACGCCGGTGGCCGGGGTGGAGGCAACGCGACCGGGGGTTCATCCTGACTCCCCGGGGGGCGCAGACCTGTCGCGGTGCTCGCACCACCGGTCGAGGAGGACCATGCCGAGGTGCTGGCCCTGCTCGCCGACGGGAATGCCTGGTCGAGCTCGGCGCTCGCGCTGGCGCTCGATGTCAGCGCCCGCACCGTCCAGCGCGCGCTCGAGGCGCTGGCTGATGCCGGGAAGGTCGAGACCTTTGGTCGGGGCCGGGCGTGCCGCTGGATGGCGCCGAGCGTGCCGGGGTTCCCGACAAGCTTGTTACTCCCGGCCCCGCTGCTGCGCGGGTAGACTGGGCGCATGAAACATGCAGCCGCCGAGATCATTCGCGCGTACGGGCCCTTCCCCGGAGTCGATTCCGTCGCGGGGGTCAGCTTCGATGGGGAGAGGGTCTGGTTTGCCTCCGGCGACAGGCTGAACGCGCTTGAACCGGAAAGCGGGGAGATCGTCGGCACGCTCGATGTCCCGGGGGATGCGGGAACGGCGTTCGACGGAACGCATCTGTTCCAGATCGCCGACGCCGTGATCCTGAAGATCGATCCGCAGACGGGCGCGGTGCTCGGCACGATCCCGGCACCCGGCAACGGCGGGGTTTCCGGGCTCGCCTGGGCCGAGGGCACGCTCTGGGTCGGCCAGCATCGTGACCGCCTGATCCATCAGATCGATCCGGAGACCGGAGCGGTGCTCCGCACCCTCAAGTCCGATCGCTTCGTCACCGGCGTCACCTGGGTCGACGGCGAGCTCTGGCATGGCACCTGGGAGGGCGAGGCGAGCGATGTCCGACGCATCGATCCCGAGACGGGAGAGCTGCTGGAGCGCCTCGACATGCCGGCCGGGGTCGGTGTCTCGGGACTTGAGTCGGATGGTGGCGAGCGGTTCTTCTGCGGCGCCGGAGGGGCTGCGACGGTGAACGTCGTTCGGCGGCCAAGGTGAGTTTGAGGGACAGGTCCCACGAGACCCGCTGGGTCGGCTCACAGTCGGGAAGACCGCATCGCCTCGGGAGCCTCTTGAGAGCGTTGCGCTGGCGCTATTGGTTCACACGCGCCAGCCGGAGCGCCGCGAGGAGGTCGTGGAAGCGGTCGCCCTGAACGACGACGTGACTGCGCATCGCTTCGGCGGCTGCGACGTCGTCGCCGGCGCGGATTGCGCGGACCACGGCATCGTGCTCCTCGAAGGAGCGGCTGACGCGGTTGCGGACCTGGAGCTGCATGCGACGGTAGGGCTGAAGCATCGCGTGCATGCGACCGGCCTCGCGGGCGAGGAAGGTGTTGTGGGTCGCCCGGTAGATGGAGGTGTGGAATGCCGAGTTCTCGGCGTAATAGGCATCGACGTCGCCCGCCTCGGCCAGCCGGCGACAGGCGGCGTGTAGCGCCTCGATCTGGACGAGTTCCGCGTCGGTGACCCGCCGGGCGGCGAGGCGGGCGCAGGACGCCTCGATCTCGGCCATCGTCTCGAAGCGCTCGGCCAGTTCCTCCGGGTTCCACTCCGACACGAAGGTGCCGCGCTTGGCCGCGACCCTGACCAGCCCGGAGGCCTCGAGTTGCTGCAGCGCCTCGCGGATCGGGGTGCGCGAGACTGCGAATTCCTCTGCCAGCGCCTCGGGATCGAGTTTCGCCCCGGGGGGGAATCGCCCGTCCACGATCGCGTTCTCCAGCGCCTCGCGCACGCGTATGGCATTCGGAATCGTACTCATTTGGACCTCCAAGGCAACCTGTTCATCTATATGGAATCGGTAGGCTAATATCCATATGCAATCTTGTTATATACAACGATATGCTTTTGGCGTATAACGGCGCCATCGAACAGGAGACAGCGCCGTGCCAAAACCGAACATCACCTTCCTGAACGACCTGCTCCAGAGCATCAGCAGCAACGTCCGTCGCCGGCCGGTTCGCGCGGTCGCGGAAATCGCAACGGCGACGCCCGCCAGCGCCCGCCTCGCGGAGGCCTGTGGCCGGCTGATGCGCCGGAGCGGCGAGGCCTCCCGGATCGCCGTGGCCGAGGAAGCGCTCGACGCCTTCGGTGAACTCGACGGGCCTGGCCGCGCCGCCTTCTTCCACATGCTGCTCGACGCGTACGGCGCCGAGCCCGACGGTATTCGCGCGGCCTATGCCGCCTGGGACGCCACGCCGACCGAGGCCGCGCTGGCCCGCCTGTTCGAGGCGGTCGAACCGCGCCGGCAGATGCTCCTCCGGCGGCTGAACCTCGCGCCCGGCGGAACGCTTCAACTGGTCCGCATGCGCGCCGACCTGCTCGAGGCCCTGCGGCACGACCCGGACCTCGCGCCGCTCGACACCGACTTCGATCACCTGCTCGCTTCGTGGTTCAATCGCGGGTTCCTCGTGATGCGGCGCATCGACTGGAACACGCCGGCGGCGATCCTCGAGAAGATCGTCGCCTACGAGGCGGTGCACGAGATCCGCGGCTGGGACGACCTGCGCCGCCGGCTCGATCCGGCCGACCGCCGCTGCTACGGCTTCTTTCATCCGGCGATCGGCGACGAGCCGCTGATCTTCGTCGAGGTGGCGCTCTGCAAGGGCATCCCCGACGCCATCGGCCCGCTGCTCGCGGCCGAGCATGGCGAGAAGCCGGACGCCGACACCGCGGTCTTCTATTCGATCAGCAATTGCCAGCCGGGGCTCAAGGGCGTGTCCTTCGGGAACTTCCTGATCAAGCAGGTGGTGCGCGACCTGCGCACGGACCTGCCGGACCTCCGCACCTTCGTCACCCTCTCGCCGGCGCCGGGCTTCGCAGCCTGGCTTGCGAAGGAGGAGGCGGCGGATGCCCGCGCCCTTTCCGCTGCGCTCGCCGACGGCGCCTGGCAGGAGGACGCGGCGCTGCGGTCGACGCTGGCGCCGCAGGTGCAGGCCTGGGCCGCGCGTTATTTCGTCGAGGCCAAGACCCGCGGCGGCGCACCGGTCGACCCTGTGGCCCGCTTCCATCTCGGAAACGGCGCCTCGGCGCACCGCATCAACTGGCCGGCGGACTTCGCGCCGAGCGCGCTGAAGCGGTCCCATGCCCTGATGATCAACTACCTCTACGAAATCGACGCCATCGAGGCCCGGCACGAGGCCTTCGTCGCCGACGGGACCATCGCCTCCGGTCCCGAGGTGCGGCGCGCCCTCGGCGCCGCCCGTTCGCCTGCAGCCTGATCCACCCACCCAACCAGAGCGAGATCGCACCATGACGACCAGCCTCTTCGAGATGTTCGAGCGGAGTTGCCGCACCCATGCCGACAAGCCGCTTTTCGAGCGACCCGGCCAGCCGCCGATCAGCTTCGGCGAGTCGATCGAACAGACCAGCCGCTTCGCCACGGTCCTCCGCGACCTCGGCGTCCGGAAGGGCGACCGCGTCGCGGCCCAGGTCGACAAGAGCCCGGAGGCGATCCTGCTCTACCTCGCCACCCTTCAGGTCGGTGGCGTCTTCCTGCCGCTCAACACCGCCTACACCGGCGCCGAGATCGACTACTTCCTCGGCGACGCGGAGCCGCGGCTCTTCGTCTGCACGCCGGAGACGCTTGCCGCGCACGCCGGCCGCGCCACCGACAGCCTCGCCGTGGAAAGCCTCGGTGCAACCGGCGACGGCACGCTGATGGATCGCGTCGCCAAGGCGGCGCCGCTGGCCGAGCGGGTGGCGATCGGGGCCGACGACCCGGCGGCGATCCTCTACACCTCCGGCACCACCGGCCGCTCCAAGGGCGCGGTGCTGACCCACGAGAACCTCGCCTCGAACTGCGCGGCCCTGCTCGAAACGTGGCGCTTCACCGACGCCGACCGGCTGATCCACGCGCTGCCGATCTTCCACACCCACGGGCTCTTCGTCGCCACCAACATGGCGCTGGCCGCGGGTGCCACCATGATCTTCCTGACCCGCTTCGACGCCGACGAGATCATCACCGAAATGGGCGACGCCACCGTTCTGATGGGCGTGCCGACCTTCTACACCCGTCTGGTCCAGTCGCCGCGGCTCGACGCGGCCGCAACCGCCGGGATGCGCCTCTTCGTTTCCGGATCGGCGCCGCTGCTGTCCGAGACCCATGCCGAGTTCTCGGCAAAGACCGGACACGCGATCCTCGAGCGCTACGGCATGACCGAGACCTGCATGATCGCCTCGAACCCCTACGACGGCGAGCGGCGTCCGGGAGCGGTCGGCTTCGCTCTGCCCGGCGTGGAGGTCCGCGTCGCAGACCGCGAGACCGGCGCGGCCCTGCCGCAGGGCGAGATCGGGGCGATCGAGGTGCGCGGCCCGAACGTCTTCCAGGGCTACTGGCGGATGCCGGAGAAGACGGCGGCCGAGTTCCGCTCCGACCGCTTCTTCATCACCGGCGACCTCGGGATGATCGATCCCGACGGCTATCTGCGCATCGTCGGCCGCGACAAGGATCTCGTGATCTCCGGCGGCTACAACGTCTACCCCAAGGAGATCGAGGCCCTGATCGACGAGCTGCCCGGCGTGCTCGAGTCGGCCGTCATCGGCCTGCCGCACCGGGACCTCGGCGAGGGCGTCACCGCCATCGTCGTGCCGCGCAAGGGCGAGACGCTCGATCCCGCGGCCCTCATCGCGGCCCTGTCGGGACAACTCGCCCGCTACAAGCAGCCCAAGCGGGTCATCGTCGTCGACGAGCTGCCGCGCAACGTCATGGGCAAGGTCCAGAAGGCCGAGCTGCGCAAGCGCCACGCCGACCTCTACCAGCCGAAGGAGGCGGTGGCTGCCGGGTAGCGGCCGGCCCCACCGGGGCCTCTGCCCGCAAGGGCGCAAAGCCTGAAACCAGAATAAAACCGGAGGAATACCAATGATCATCTACGGAGTTGCCATACTCTCCGCCTGCCTGCTGGTGGGCGCTTTCGTCGGCGACATTCTCGGCAAGCTTATCGGCGTGGAGGCCAACGTCGGCGGCGTCGGCTTCGCCATGCTGCTGCTGATCTTCATCACCGACTACCTGCGCCGGAGAGGCACGTTCTGCGAGGTGTCGCAGAAGGGCATCGGCTTCTGGAGCGCGATGTACATCCCGATCGTCGTGGCGATGGCCGCACAGCAGAACGTCGTCGCTGCGCTGTCGGGGGGGCCGGTCGCCCTGCTCGCCGGCCTGCTCGCGGTCGCGGCCTGCATCGTCCTTGTCCCCGCAATCGCCCGCATCGGCGGCCGAACGGAAGCGCTTCCTCCCCTCGAATCCGAAAGGGCCTGACGCCATGACCGAACTCACCGATCTCCTGATCAAGAACGGCCTGCTCTTCGCCTTTTCGTTCGTCGGACTGACGATGTGGCTCTCCTACTGGGTGTCGAACAAGTTCACCAACGGCCGGATCCATGGCTCCGCCATCGCCATTCTCGCCGGCCTCGTGCTCGCCTGGATCGGCGGCACGGTGACCGGCGGCGGCAAGGGCCTTGCCGACATCCCGCTCTTCGCCGGAATCGGCCTGATGGGCGGCGCGATGCTCCGCGACTTCGCCATCGTCGCCACGGCCTTCGGCGTCGACTTCTCCGAGATCCGCCGGGCGGGCCTCTCCGGTGTCGTCGCCCTGCTCGCGGGGATCTTCGTCTCCTTCGCCGTCGGGGCGCTGGTCGCCTTCGCCTTCGGCTATACCGATCCGGTCTCGATGACGACGATCGGCGCCGGGGCCGCCACCTATATCGTCGGCCCGGTTACCGGCAGCGCCCTCGGCGCCTCCTCGGACGTCATCGCCCTCAGCGTCGCCGCCGGGCTGGTGAAGTCGGTCATGGTCATGATCGGCACACCGTTCGTCGCCCGCTCGATCGGTCTCGACAACGCCCGGAGCGCGATGGTCTTCGGCGGCCTGATGGGCACCACGAGCGGCGTTGCCGGCGGCCTCGCCGCCACCGACCCCCGCCTCGTCCCCTACGGCGCGATGACCGCCACGTTCTACACCGGTCTCGGCTGCCTCCTCGGCCCGTCGCTGATCTTCTTCCTGATCCGCGCGATCGCCGGTTGACGAGACTGAGCTACGGCCGGCTGAAGCCGGCCGTAGCTTCCCCAGGTCGACCCCGTTCCATGGGCGCCTCGATCAAACCCCTTTGTCCGGTTCCCCTTTGACTCGGTGCGCTCCTGCGGGTTAGGCGGGACACGGGCTCAAGGTTCCAGGATGGCGGGATGCCGCCCTCGGCGGGGGAAAAGGGCCGCTTACCGGGCTGACTGCCCCCGATCCTGAAGTGACACATGACCGAACTCGACCTCGCCGCGCCGTTGGCCGCGGCCCTTGAAGCCAAGGGCTATGCCAGCCTCACTCCCGTGCAGGAGGCGGTGCTGGCGCCGGAGGCGGCCGGACGCGACCTGCTCGTCTCGGCGCGGACCGGCTCGGGAAAGACGGTGGCCTTCGGGCTCGCGATCGCGCCCGAGGTGCTGGCCGGCGCCGACAAGCTGCAACCCGCCGAAGTTCCGCTCGCGCTGGTGATCGCGCCGACGCGCGAACTGGCGCTGCAGGTCGCGCGGGAGCTGGCCTGGCTCTACGGCGAGGCGGGGGCGCAGATCGCGACCTGCGTCGGGGGCATGGACTACCGCAACGAGCGGCGCGCGCTCCAGCGCGGGGCGCATATCGTCGTCGGCACGCCCGGGCGGCTGCGGGATCACATCGAGCGCGGCAGCCTCGCGCTGTCGGGGCTCCGGGCCTGCGTGCTCGACGAGGCGGACGAGATGCTCGACCTCGGTTTTCGCGAGGATTCTGGAGTTCATCCTGTCGGCGGCGCCGGTCGACCGGCGCACGCTGATGTTCTCGGCGACGGTGCCGCGGGCGATCGCCGATCTCGCGCGGACCTTCCAGCGCGACGCGCTCCGGATCGAGACCGCGGGCGAGGCGCGGCAGCATGCCGACATCGCCTATCAGGCGCTGAGCGTGACGGCGAAGGACCGGGATCACGCGATCTTCAACCTGCTCCGCCTGCATGACGCGCCGGCGGCGCTGGTCTTCTGCAAGACGCGGGCGAACGTGAACCACCTGCTGGCGCGGATGAGCAATCGCGGGTTTCAGGTGGTGGCGCTGTCGGGCGAACTCAGCCAGGCGGAGCGGACCCATGCGCTGCAGGCGCTGCGCGACGGGCGGGCGCGGGTCTGTATCGCGACCGACGTGGCGGCGCGCGGCATCGACCTGCCGGGGCTCGACCTCGTGGTGCACGCCGACCTGCCGAGCAATCCCGAGACGTTGCTGCACCGCTCCGGGCGGACGGGGCGCGCCGGGGCGAAGGGCGTCTCGGCGCTGATCGTCACGCCGGCCGATTACAAGAAGGCGCAGCGGCTGCTCGGCCGGCGCGCGGGTGGTGGCCGAATGGGGCGCCGCACCCTCGGCCGAGGCGGTTCGGGCGCGCGACGACGCGCGCATCCTCGAGCATCCCGCGCTGGCGGAGGCGCCGGACGACGAGGCGGAGCTGGCCGCGGCGCTGCTCGGAGAATTCGGGCCGGAGCGGGTGGCCGCCGCCTTCATCCGCCTGTGGCGCGGGCAGCGGTCGGCGCCGGAGGAACTGGCGGAGCCGGTGGCGGCCGGCGCCCCCGCGGAGCGCCGTCCGCGGGGGGATTTCGGCGAGTCGGTGTGGTTCTCGGTCTCGATCGGGCGAAGCCAGCGGGCGGAGCCGCGCTGGCTGCTGCCGAAGATCTGCGAGGCGGGCGGGATCACCCGCGAGGCGATCGGGGCGATTCGCATTGGCGAGGAGGAAAGCTTCGTGCAGATCGCACGGGCGCAGGCGGGCGGTCTGGGCGACGGGATGGAGCTCGATCGCGGCGTCGTCCTTCGCCGCATCGAGGGTGAGCCGGTTCTGGAGCATCGGCCGCGCCCGCCCTTCCGTCGGGACGAGCGGCGGCCGGAGTTCGACCCGGCGCGCGCGACGGAGCCCGAACGGCCGGCGCCCGCCAAGCCCTATGGCAAGCCTGCTGTTCGGCGAAGGCTGCGGCACCGGGCGCGGCCAAGAAGGCGTACAAGGGCTCCGGAGCGCCGCGTCCCGGCAAGCCGGGTGCCGGGGGTTCGGCGAAACACGGCGGCAAGCCGCGCCCGCCACGCGGGGCCTGAAGCGGAGCGGCGACCTCCGGGTCAGGCGCAGTCAAAGGGGTCGGGATGATGGTCGAGACGGTCGAGGTGCTTGTCGTCGGGGCGGGGCAGGCGGGCGTGGCGATGAGCGAGCATCTCGGCGCGCGTGGCATCCCGCATCTGGTGGTCGAGCGGGATCGCATTGCCGAGCGCTGGCGGACGGGGCGGTGGGATTCCCTCGTGGCGAACGGGCCGGCCTGGCATGATCGCTTTCCGGGGCTCGCGGTGCCGGGGGACCCGGAAGCCTTTCTGCCGAAGGAGGCGGTGGCGGATTATTTCGTCGCCTATGCCGAGAAGTTCGCTGCGCCGATCCGCTGCGGGGTCACGGTGACGCGGGTCACGCGCAATGACGGGCGGCCGGGGTTTCGGGTCGAGACGTCGGGCGGGGTGATCGAGGCGGCGCAGGTGGTGGCGGCGACCGGGCCGTTCCAGCGGCCGGTCTTTCCGCGGATCGTTCCCGAGAGCGCGGGCCTCGTGCAGATGCATTCGGCCGACTATCGCAATCCGGGGCAGCTGCCGGCGGGGGCGGTGCTGGTGGTCGGGGCGGGCGCTTCGGGGGCGCAGATCGCGGAGGAACTGCTGGAGGCGGGTCGGCGGGTCTATATCTCCGTCGGGCCGCATGACCGGCCGCCGCGGCGCTATCGCGGGCGGGACAACGTCTGGTGGCTGGGGGTGCTCAACAAGTGGGACGCGGAGGCGCCGCCGAGCACCAAGCACGTCACCTTTGCGGTGAGTGGGGCCCATGGGGGGGTGACCGTCGACTATCGCCGGCTTGCGGCCCGCGGGATGACGCTGGTCGGGCGCGCGGCGGGGTTCGATGGCGGGGTGATGACCTTCGCGCCGGGGCTGGCGGAGAATCTTGCTGCTGGCGACGCGAATTATTTGTCGGTGCTCGACGAGGCGGATGCCTATGTCGCGCGCAACGGGCTCGATCTGCCGGAGGACCCGGAGGCACGGGTGATGCTGCCGGACCCGGCCTGCGTGACCGATCCGATCCTGGCGCTCGACCTGGGTGAAGCGGGGATCTCGGCGATCGTCTGGGCGACGGGGTATACGCAGGATTTCGGGTGGCTGGAGGTCGACGCCTTCGACGAAAAGGGCAAGCCGCGGCACCAGCGCGGGGTTTCGGCGGAGCCGGGGGTCTATTTCATCGGGCTGCCGTGGCTGTCGCGGCGCGGCTCGTCCTTCATCTGGGGTGTGTGGCACGACGCGAAGTTCGTTGCCGATCATATTGCCAAGCAACGCGATTATCTTGCCTACCGGGCGCCGTCGGAGGCAGTGGCGCCGACCTCGAGCCAAGGGAGAGAGTGATGGCCCACACCCGCATCCGTCCGTTCAATACGAAGGACACCTATCCCGAGCAGAAGCTCGACAACGATCTGGCGCAGGCGGTGGTCGCGCGCGGCACGACGATCTTCCTGCGCGGGCAGTGCCCGCAGGATCTGGACACGGCGCAGGACATCGGCAGCCACGATCCGGTGGAGCAGACGCACAAGGTGATGCAGAACATCCGCCAGTTGATCGAGGAGAGCGGCGGGCAGATGGAGCATCTCTGCAAGGTGGTGGTGTACCTGACCGACGTGCGGCACCGCGAGGCGGTCTACCGGACGATGGGCGAGTATATCCGCGGGGTGCATCCGGTCTCGACCGGTGTGGTGGTGACGGCGCTCGCCCGGCCGGGCTGGCTGGTCGAGATCGACGCGACGGCGGTGATCCCGGACTGAGCGCGGCTCGCCTTCCTGGCAGCGGCGGATAGGTTCGGAGGCGGGTTTGGCCGGAGGGGGATGCGTGGACCGGGACGTGACCTGTGGGGTTTGCCGGCTGGCCGCCGGACGTTGCGGGAGGGAGCAAGCCATGACGTTTTCCATCGTTGCCCGGTGTCGCGAGACGGGGATGTTCGGTGTCGCGGTCGCGTCGTCGTCGCCGGCGGTTGCTGCGCGCTGCGCCCATGCCCGGGCGGGGGTCGGGGCGGTGGCGAGCCAGAATGTCACCGATCCGTCGCTGGGGAGCCGGGTGCTGGACCTGATGGAGCGCGGGGCTTCGGCGTCCGAGGCGGTGGCGATCGTGGCGCGGACGGCGCCGTTTGCGGACCACCGGCAGATCTTGGCTGTCGATGGGAGCGGCGGGGCGGGGGCGCATACCGGGGCGGTGGCGCTCGGGGTTTTCGGGGATGCCTGGGACCGGGACGTGGCCTGTGGGGGCAATCTCCTCGGGAGTGCGGATGTGCCGCGGCGGATGGTCGAGGGGTTTCTCGGGTCCGGTGGTGCGCTCGGGGGGCGGCTGCTTGCGGCGATGCGGGCGGGGCTGGATGCTGGCGGGGAGGCGGGGCCGATCCATTCGGCGGGGATGAAGCTGGTGCGGGAGGTCGCCTGGCCGGTGGCCGACCTGCGGGTCGACTGGACGGAAGGCGATCCGGTGGGCGAGCTGGCGGCGCTCTGGGATCTCTATGCGCCGCAGCTCGAAGCCTATGTCACCCGCGCGCTCGATCCGACCGCGGCGCCGAGCTATGGGGTGCCGGGGGACCGGTGATCCGCGGGGAATGTCTCGTCCCGGAAAGGCGTTGCGATCGGGAAATCGCGCTCTACGGGAGGTTGGCGGGGTCTCGCAGCCGGTCGATCAGGCGGTCGAGCATCGTGTCGCAGGCGGCGAGCTCGAACTCGGCGATGAACTCGTCGGGGCGGTGGCCCTGGGCCATGTCGCCGGGGCCGCAGACCACGGTCGGGACGCCGAGGGTCTCGACGTAGAGACCGGCCTCGGTGCCGTAGGCGACCTTGCCGGTTCCGGTGCCGGCGAGGGTGCGGACGAGGGCGACTGCCGCCGAGGCGGGGTCGGTGTCGAGGCCGGGGTAGGCGTTGGTGATCTCGATGGCGATCGCGGCTTCGGGGAAGCGCGGGCGCTCGGCGGCGGCGATGCGCTCGGCGTCGGCGCGAAGGGCGGCGACGATTGTCGCGGGGTCGTCGGCGGCAAGGTTGCGGATCTCGAAGTCGACGGTGCAGCGGTTCGGCACGATGTTGAGGGCGACGCCGCCGGTGATGCGCCCGGCGTGGAGCGTCGTGTAGGGGACGGCGTAGTCGGGATCGTGGTGGCTTTCGGCGGCGATCGTCGCCTGTCGGTGGCGGAGGGCCGCGACGAAATCGCCGGCGAGGTGGATGGCGTTGAGGGCCTGCGGGGCGAGGGCGGAGTGGCCGTCGCGGCCGGTGCAGATGGCGCGGGCGGCGGTCTTGCCCTTGTGGCCGGTGACGACGGTCATCGTCGTCGGCTCGCCGACGATGCAGAGCGCCGGCGGGACGGGCAGGGCCGCGACCGCGGGCAGGAGGGTGCGGACGCCGACGCAGCCGATTTCCTCGTCCCACGAGAGGGCGAGGTGGAGGGGGCTCGCGAGCGGCGCCGCCGTTGCCCGGAGAGCGGCGTGCAGGGCGCAGGCGAGGAAGCCCTTCATGTCGGTGGTGCCGCGGCCGTAGAGGCGGCCGTCGCGCTCGGTGAGGGCGAAGGGGTCGCTGGTCCAGGATTGGCCCTCGACGGGCACGACGTCGGTGTGGGCCGAGAGCAGGACGCCGGGGCGGTCGGCGGGGCCGACGGTCGCGACGAGTCCGGCCTTGGTGCCGGTGTCGTCGGGGACGAGGGTCGCGGCGATGCCGTGGGCGGCGAGCAGGGCGCGGACCCAGGTGACGAGGTCGAGGTTCGAGGCAGCGCTGACCGTCGGGAAGCCGACGAGGCGGGCGAGGATGTCGCGGCGGCTCGGGAGGCCCGTCGGTTGCATCGGGGGCTGCATCGGGGGCTGCATCGGCATCTCCTCGGTCGGGTGGGCGGCAGGATCGCGGGTTCGGGCGGGGTTGCCAAGCGGCTGGACCTTCCGCGCGGCGCTGGCTACGAAAGTCTCCACCCCGGCTGACAGGGGCGAGGAGGGGACGTGACGCGGGCATTCGTCTTTCCGGGGCAGGGCGCCCAGGTCGTCGGCATGGGCCGCGACCTTGCCGATGCCTTTCCGGCCGCACGGGCGGTCTTCGACGAGGTCGACGAGGCCCTCGGCGAGAAGCTCTCCTCGCTGGTGTGGGAGGGGGACGCGGCCGAGCTGACGCTGACCCGCAACGCCCAGCCGGCGCTGATGGCGACCTCGATCGCGGCGATGCGCGCCCTCGGGGCAGAGGGCGTCGCGGTGACGTCCGCCGCCTTCGTCGCCGGGCATTCGCTCGGGGAATATTCGGCGCTTTGCGCCGCGGGTTCGCTGACCCTCGCCGACACGGCGCGGCTGCTGCGCTTGCGCGGGCAGGCGATGCAGGAGGCCGTGCCGGTCGGCGAGGGCGCGATGGCGGCGCTGCTCGGGCTCGACCTGGCGACGGCCGAGGCGGTGGCGGCCGAGGCGGCGCAGGGTGCGGTCTGCGAGGCGGCGAACGACAACGATCCGGCGCAGGTGGTGGTCTCGGGGAACCGGGCTGCCGTCGAGCGGGCGGTGGAGATCGCCAAGGGCAAGGGCGCCAAGCGGGCGCTGCTGCTGCCGGTGAGCGCGCCCTTCCACTGCGCGCTGATGCAGCCGGCGGCCGAGGCGATGGCGGCGGCGCTGGCCGGGGTCGACATCGCCGCGCCGTCGGTGCCGCTGGTCGCCAACGTCAAGGCGGCGGCGGTGACGGACCCGGAGGAGATCCGGCGGCTCCTGGTCGCGCAGGTGACGGGGCGGGTGCGCTGGCGCGAGAGCGTGCAGTGGATGGCCGGCAAGGGCGTGACCGAGATCGTCGAGGTCGGCGCCGGAAAGGCGCTGTCGGGGATGATCCGGCGGATCGCCCGGGAAATCGAGACGCGGACGGTCGGGACGCCGGACGAGGTCCGGGCGCTGGCGGCGGGCTGAGGAGGAGGCGATGTTCGACCTGACGGGTAAGGCGGCGCTGGTTACCGGCGCCTCGGGGGGGATCGGCGGAGCGGTGGCGCGGGCGCTGCACGGCGCGGGCGCGACGGTGGCGCTGTCGGGGACGCGGGTGGCGCCGCTCGAGGCGCTGGCGGGGGAACTCGGGGAGCGGGCGCACGTGCTGCCCTGCGACCTGAGCGACGCGGCGGCGGTCGAGGCGCTGCCGAAGCAGGCGGCGGAGGCGATGGGGGCGGTGGACGTTCTCGTCAACAACGCCGGGATCACGCGGGACCAGCTCTTCATGCGGATGTCGGACGCGGACTGGGACGCGGTGATTGCGGTCAACCTGACCAGCGTGATGCGGCTGTCGCGGGGCGTGCTGCGCGGCATGATGAAGGCGCGCTGGGGGCGGATCGTCAACGTGAGCTCGATCGTCGGGGTGACCGGGAACCCGGGGCAGGCGAATTATGCGGCCTCGAAGGCCGGGGTGATCGGGATGTCGAAGAGCCTCGCGCAGGAGGTTGCGAGCCGGGGGATCACCGTCAACTGCGTGGCGCCGGGGTTCATCGCGACGGCGATGACCGAGGTGCTCAACGACGAGCAGAAGGCGCGGATCAACGCGGGGATTCCGGCCGGGCGGATGGGGACGGCGGAGGAGATTGCGGCGGCTGCGCTCTATCTGGCGTCGCCGGAGGCGGCCTATGTGACGGGCCAGACGCTGCACGTGAACGGCGGAATGGCGATGGTCTGAGACCCGGAGGTGCCTGTGCGCATTAGCGTTTGCCACCGCCTGCGGTTATGCTATAGCCCGCCGAACGTCGATCCGCAGTCCGCTCGGGCTTGATGTAAGAGCCGCCGATGAAACGGCGATGGCGAGAACGAATAGCCGGCCAAGCCCGGAGCAAACGAGGAAGAAGCGAATGAGCGATATCGCAGAACGCGTCAAGAAGATCGTCGTGGAACACCTGAGCGTCGACGAGGCGAAGGTCACGGAGAGCGCCTCCTTCATCGACGATCTCGGCGCGGACAGCCTCGATACGGTCGAGCTGGTGATGGCGTTCGAGGAAGAGTTCGGGATCGAGATCCCCGACGATGCCGCCGAGACGATCCAGACCTACGGCGACGCGGTCAAGTTCATCGAGGCCAACTCGAACGCCTGAGGGCGGCCGAGCGGCCAATTCGGAAGCGGCGTCCGGGCAACCGGGCGCCGCTTTCGTTTTCGGGGCGTCACGGACTGAAATCGTTGTGGCGGGTCAGCGGACGGCGGAATCGAGCCAGATGGTGACCGGACCGTCGTTGACCAGGGCGACGGCCATGTCGGCGCCGAATTCCCCGTTGGCGACGGCGACGCCTTCGGCGCGGATCGCCGCGGAGAAGTGCTCGTAGAGGCGGCGGCCTTCGTCGGGGGTGGCGGCGGTCGAGAAGCCCGGGCGGTTGCCGCGGGTTTCGGCGGCGAGGGTGAACTGGCTGACGACGAGGGCGGCGCCGCCGGTGTCGCGGAGCGCACGGTTCATCCGGCCGTCGTCGTCGCGGAAGATGCGGAGGTTGACGACCTTGCGCGCGAGCCAGGCCGACTGCGCGTCGTCGTCGCCGCGCATGGCGCAGACGAGGACGAGGAGGCCGGGGCCGATCGCGCCGATTTCGTTGCCGTCGATGCTGACCCGCGCCTCCGTCACCCGCTGGACCAGTGCCCGCATCCTCTGCCCCCTGTTGCCGTTCCGCCCCGGTCGCACCGCCCCACGCCGGCGGATCGTATCCGCGCTTCAAGGCTGCGCCATCCTGCCGCATGGTAGGGGCAGGCCTTAGTCAACGGGGTCGCCGCGGGCAAGCGGCGCGATCAGGAGGAAGCGATGACGATTTCCCTGGAGGGGGCGCGATGAGCGCGCCGGGTTCGGGCGAACGCCGCCCGGATAGTGCGGCGCTGGTGATCGCTGCGGGGCTGGCGGTGCTGGCGGCGGTGATCTTTTTCGAGACGCGGGCGATGCCGGGCGGGGGCCAGCACGCCAGGGTCGGGCCGACGACGATGCCCTACGTGATGGCGGGCTTTCTCGCGGTGCTCGCGGTCGGGCACGTGCTGATGGCGTTCCGCCACGGGCTGCCGCCGCGCGAGGCCGACCGGCCCGGGCCGATGCTGTGGATCGTCGGCGGGCTGGTGCTGCAACTCCTGCTCCTGAAGCCGGCGGGCTTTGCGATCGCCACCGGCTTTCTCTTCGCGCTGACGGCGCGGGGGTTCGGGCGGGGGCCGCTGTGGATGACGATCCCGATCGGCATCGTCGTGTCGCTGGTGATCTGGCTGATCTTCGCCGGCCTGCTCAGGCTCTCGCTGCCCGCCGGGCCGCTCGAGCATCTGTTTTTGTGAGGGCGCGATCATGGACACCTTCGGGCTTCTCGCCCACGGCCTCGTCGGGGCGATGCAGCCGACGAACCTGCTCTATGCGCTGATCGGCGTCACGCTCGGCACCGCGGTCGGGGTGCTGCCCGGCATCGGGCCGGCGCTGACCGTGGCGCTCTTGCTGCCGGTCACCTACCAGTTCGACCCGACCGCCAGCCTGATCATGTTCGCCGGCATCTACTACGGCGGCATGTACGGCGGCTCGACCACCTCGATCCTGCTCAACACGCCGGGGGAGAGCGCCTCGATCGTGACGGCGCTCGAGGGCAACAAGATGGCGCGCAAGGGCCGCGGCGGGCCGGCGCTGGCGACGGCGGCGATCGGGTCGTTCGTCGCGGGGTTGATCGCGACGATCGGGCTCGCGTTCATCAGCCCGTGGATGGTGAAGTTCGCGCTGTCGCTCGGGCCGGCGGACTACTTCGCGCTGATGGTGCTGGCCTTCGTCACCGTGTCGGCGGCCTTCGGCGACTCGGCGCTGCGCGGGCTGACGGCGCTGGCGCTCGGGCTGACGCTCGGGCCTGGTCGGCATCGACCTGCAGACCGGGCAGGCGCGGCTGTCGTTCGGGATCCCGGATCTGCTCGACGGCATCGAGGTGACGACGCTGGCGGTGGCGCTCTTCGCGATCGGCGAGGCGCTGAAGGTGGCGGGGTCGCCGACCGAGCAGGAGGAGAAGATCGAGCCGGTCAAGGGCTCGGTGTGGATGAACCGCGAGGACTGGGCGCGGTCGTGGAAGCCGTGGCTGCGCGGCACGCTGATCGGCTTCCCGATCGGGGCGATGCCGGCGGGCGGGGCGGAGATCGGCACCTTCCTGTCCTATTCGACCGAGAAGGCGCTGGCGAAGTATCCCGAGGAGTTCGGGCATGGCGCGATCGAGGGCGTTGCCGGGCCGGAGGCGGCGAACAACGCCTCGGCGGCGGGGACGCTGGTGCCGCTCCTGACGCTGGGGCTGCCGACGAGTGCGACGGCGGCGATCATGCTGGCGGGGTTCCAGCAGTTCGGGCTGCAGCCGGGGCCGCTGCTCTTTGCGACCAACGCGACGCTGGTGTGGAGCCTGATCGCCTCGCTGCTGGTGGCGAACCTGATGCTGCTGGTCCTGAACCTGCCGCTGGTCGGGCTGTGGGTGCGGCTGCTGGCGATCCCGAAGCCGTGGCTCTACGCGGGCATCCTGACGTTTGCGACGCTCGGGACGATCGGGGCCAATCCCTCGGCGTTCGAGCTCGGGATGCTGCTGGCCTTCGGCATCCTCGGCTACGGGCTGCGGCGCTATCACTATCCGATCGCGCCGGTGGTGGTCGGGCTGATCCTCGGGCCGCTGGCCGAGCAGCAGCTGCGGCGGGCGCTGGCGATCAGCCAGGGCGATGCGTCGGTGCTGGTGCACTCGCCGGTGGCGATCGTGCTCTACCTGATCGCCGCGGTGGCGGTGCTGCTGCCGGTCTACCTCGGCTGCGCGGCAAGGGGCAGGTGCTCAGCCAGATGGCCGCCGACGAGGATTGAGGCTGGAGCGGTCCGGGGGTTTCTCCCCGGGCCGCTTGGCGGTCCCGCGCCGGCTGTTGGCCGGCGCGGGAGCGTGATGCCTCAGGCGGCGCGGCCGGTGCGGCGGGGGCGGCGGCCGCGGGCGCGCTCGGCGCGGACCGGGTCGATCGACTTGCCGTCGGCGTGACCGCGGAACGGACCCTCGGACGCGTGCTTGCCGGCGCCGTAGCCGCCGGACTTCGGCGGGCGGGGCTTGCGGGCCGGGCCGTTGGAGCGGCCGCGGCCGGGGCCGGCGGAGGTGCCGCCGCCGACGCTGGCGGGGAGGAGTTCGGTCCGGGTGACCTTCTCGACGGCGCGGAGCTTCTTGACCTCGTCGGGGGCGCAGAGCGTCACGGCGATGCCCTCCGCACCGTTGCGGGCGGTGCGGCCGATGCGGTGGACGTAGGCCTCCGGCTCGTCGGGCAGGTCGTAGTTGATGACGTGGGTCACGCCCGGCACGTCGATGCCGCGGGCGACGATGTCGGTGGCGACGAGGACGCGGACGTGGCCGTTGCGGAACAGGCCAAGCGCGCGCTGACGGGCGTTCTGGGCCTTGTTGCCGTGGATGACCTCGGCCTTGATGCCGTCCGTCTCGAGGTTGCGGGCGACCTTGTCGGCGCCGTGCTTGGTGCGGGCGAAGACGATGGCCCGGCCGACGTCGGGGCTGCCGACCAGCGCGGCGAGGCGGGCGCGCTTGGCCGGGCCGTCGATGAGCTCGACGGTCTGCTCGATGCGCTCGACGGTGGTCGCCTGCGGGGTGACCTCGACGCGGATCGGGTCCTTGAGGAAGCCGGCGGCGAGCGAGGAGACCTCGGAGGGCATCGTCGCGGAGAAGAGCGCCGACTGGCGGCGCGGGTGCAGCGCGGCGACGATCTTTCGCACCGGCTGGATGAAGCCCATGTCGAGCATCCGGTCGCCCTCGTCGAGGACGACGAAGCGGGTCTGGTCGAGGACGATCGAGCGGTCGTCCATCAGGTCGGTCAGGCGGCCGGGCGTGGCGACGACGATGTCGATGCCGCGGGCGAGGGCACGGACCTGGGCGCTGCGCGACATGCCGCCGAGCACGAGCAGGGTCGAGAAGCGCGCGCTGCCGGCGAGGGTGCGGAAGGCCGCCTCGATCTGCACGGCGAGCTCGCGCGTCGGGGCGAGGACGAGGGCGCGGCAGGTCTTCGGGGTCGGCTTGGTGCCGATCTCGATGAGCTGGTGGAGGATCGGCAGCGCGAAGGCCGCGGTCTTGCCGGTGCCGGTCTGGGCGATGCCGAGGATGTCGCGGCCCGCCATCTGCGGGGCGATGGCCTGGGCCTGGATCGGCGTCGGGGTGTCGAAGCCGGCGCGAGCGAGTCCGGCGAGAAGCGGTTCGGCGAGGCCGAAGTCCGCAAAGGTTGAAGTCGTCACAAGTGTCCTTTCCGCGCGACCGATGTCGCGGCGGTTGATCGCCCTCGTCAGGCGCATGTGACGAAAACAGCTGATCTCTTCGCGATGCCGGGAGACGGAACTCCCTTATTGCGCCATCGCATGAAGCCGGGCTCGCAAGGCGGTCCGGCTGAGCCTCACATAAGGCAGGTGCTGCGCTGCGGCAAGTGTTTTTGGAAAAGTCGCTTAAGGCGCTGCGTGTTGCGCCGGCGGCCGGGGCGGGCGTTAGTGGTGCGGCGGGTGAGGGAGGGCGAGTGGATGGTGACGGCGGCGGCGCTGTGGATGGTGGCGCCCGGGATGGTCGAGATGCGGGACGAGGCGTTGGTGCCGGGGGCTGGCGACGTGGTGGTCGAGACGCTCTTCACCGGGATCAGCCGCGGGACGGAGGCGCTGGTGCTGCGCGGAGGAGTGCCGCGGGCGGAGTGGGCGCGGATGCGGGCGCCGCTGCAGGCGGGGCATTTTCCGTTTCCGGTGAAGTACGGGTATGCGGCGGTCGGGCGCGTGGTCGAAGGGGACGCCGCGCTGACGGGGCGCGAGGTCTTCGTGCTGCATCCGCATCAGGACGTCTTCGCGGCGCCGGCGGCGATGGCGGTGCCGGTGCCGGAGGGCGTGCCGGCGGCGCGGGCAGTGCTGGGTGCGAACATGGAGACGGCGCTGAATGTCGTCTGGGATGCGGGGGCGCTGCCCGGCGACCGGGTGGCGGTGGTGGGCGCGGGCGTGGTCGGGGCGCTGGTCGCCTGGCTGTGCGCGCGTCTGCCGGGGGCGGAGGTGACGCTGGTCGACATCGATCCGGGGCGGGCGGCGCTGGCGGCGGCGCTCGGGTGTGGTTTTGCACTGCCGGAGGCGGCGCCGGGGGACTGCGACGTCGTGGTGCACGCCAGCGCCTCGGCGGCGGGGCTTGCGACGGCGCTGGCGGCGGCTGGGCAGGAGGCGACGGTGGTCGAGGCGAGCTGGTACGGGGACCGGGCGATCCCGGTCGCGCTCGGCGATGCCTTTCACAGCCGGCGTCTGCGGCTGGTGTCGAGCCAGGTCGGGCAGGTGCCGCCGGGGCGGCGGGCGCGGTGGACGACGCGGCGACGGCTGGAGGCGGCGCTGGCGCTGCTCGCCGATCCGGCGCTCGATGCGCTGGTGAGCGGCGAGACGGCCTTCGCCGATCTGCCGGGCGCCTATGCGGCGATCCTTGACCGGCCCGGCACGCTCTGCCATCGCGTCCGTTACCGTTGAGGGGAGAAGGCCATGTTTGCCGTCGAGGTCCGCGATCACATCATGATCGCCCACAGCCTGCCGTCGCCGGTTTTCGGGCCGGCGCAAGGCGTTCACGGGGCGACCTTCGTGGTCGACGCCGCCTTCTTTGCCGAGGAGATCGACGAGAACGGGATCGTCGTCGATATCGGCATCGCCACCGACCTGCTTTCTGAGGCGCTGGCGCCGCTCCGCTACAGCAATCTCGACACGGTGCCGGTGTTCGCCGGGCGGATGACGACGACCGAGGTGCTGGCGCGCCACATCTTCGATCAGCTCGCGGCGGCGGTGAAGGCCGGGCGGTTCAAGGATGGCGGGCGGCTGCGGCGCATCCGGGTGATGCTGCACGAGAGCCATGTCGCGCGGGCCTGGTACGAGGCCGCGGTCGCGTGAATCGGGTCACCTTCGTCATTCCGGGGGCGCTCGACACCCCGACCGGAGGGTATGGCTATGACCGCCAGTTGATCGCGGCGTTGAAGGGGCTCGGGTGGGACGTGGAGCACTTGCCGCTCGCAGGCGGGTATCCGTTTCCCGACGAGGCGGCGCGGGCGGAGGCTGCGGCGGCGTTTGCAGGCGCTTCCGGACGGGGCGTGCGTGCTGGTCGATGGGCTCGCCTTTGGCGCGCTGCCAGAGCTGGTGGCGCGGGAGGGCGGGCGGCTGCGGCTGGTGGCGCTGGTCCACCATCCGCTCGGGGACGAGACGGGGCTGGCGCCCGAGGTCGCGGCCGGGCTGGTGGCCTCGGAGCGGGCGGCGCTTTGCCGGGCGAGGGCGGTGGTCTGCACGAGTGGCGCGACGCGCCGGCGTCTGGTCGAGGGGTTCGGCGTTCCGGTCGGGTGGTTGCGGGTGGCGCCGCCGGGGACAGAGCCTGCGAGTGAGGGCGGAGGGGCGCGGCGAGCCGCCGGTGCTGCTCAGCGTCGGGTCGCTGATCCCGCGCAAGCGACATGACGTGCTCGTCGCGGCGCTGGCGGCGATTGCCGACCGGCCGTGGCAGGCGCGGATCGTCGGGTCGGCGGGGCTGGATCCGGCGTGCGCGCGGGCGGTTGCGGCGCAGGTCGCGGCGGCGGGGCTCGGGGACCGGGTGAAGCTGGTCGGGACGGTGACGGATACGCGGGCGGAGCTGGCGGCGGCGGACGTGTTCGTGCTTGCGAGCGAGTATGAGGGGTACGGCATGGCCTTTGCCGAGGCGCTGTCGCAAGGGCTGCCGGTGGTCGCCTGCCGGGCCGGGGCGATCGCCGATCTGGTGCCGCAGGCGGCGGGGGCGCTGGTGGCGCCCGGTGACGTGCCGGCGCTGGCGGGGGCGCTGGCGGGGCTGCTCGACGATCCGAAGCGGCGGCGCGCGGCGGGCGAGGCGGCGTGGGCGGCGGGGCAGGAGCTTCCGGGCTGGGCCGATACCGCTGCGGCGGTGGCCGCGGCGCTGGAGCGGGCATGAGCTTCGATGCCGCCTGGCTCGATCTGCGGGCGCCGGCCGATGCGGCGGCCCGGGATGCGGGGCTGCGCGCCGCGGCGCTGGCGTATCTCGACGGCGGGTCCGGGGCGGTGGTCGATCTCGGCTGCGGGACGGGGACGCTGTGGCGCGACTTCGCGCGGCCGGCGGCGGCGTGGCGGCTGGTCGATCGCGACCCGGCGCTACTGCGGCTCGCGGGGGCGCGCTGTCCGGGGGCGGAGACGGTGGCGGCGGATCTTGCCGATGTCGCCGGGCTGCCGCTCGGCGGGGCGCGGCTGGTGACGGCGTCGGCGTTGCTCGACCTCGCCTCGGCGGCATGGCTCGAGACGCTGGCGGGGCGGCTGGCGGCGGAGGGCGCGGGGTTCTACGCGCGGCTCTCCTACGACGGGACCATGCGCTGGTCGCCGGGGTTGAGCGACGACGAGGCGGTGATGGCGGCGTTCAACGCGCACCAGCGCGGGGACAAGGGGCTCGGGCCGGCGCTGGGGCCGAAGGCGAGCGACTTTCTCGCCGTGGCGCTGCGGCGGCGGGGGTACGCGGTGCGGGTGGCGGCGAGTCCCTGGCGGCTGGAGGCGGGGCCGCTGCTGTCGGCGCTCGCCGAGGGGGTCGCCGGTGCGGCGGCGGAGACGGGACTTGCCGCGGCGGCGGCCTGGGGTCAGGCGCGGCGGACGATGGCGCGGGGTTGCGTCGTTGGCCACGCCGACGTGCTGGCGCTGCCGGCGGGTGCGAGCGCGCAGTCGAAGATCACGTCCGAATCGAGGCCGTAGACCCGGGTCTCCGGGCGGATCGCGTCGGCGAGGCAGGCGACGGGGACGGTGGTGCGCAGGCCCGAGGGGCCGGAGCCGATGATCAACGGCGCGATGGCGACGTGGAGGCGCTGGAGGAGGCCGGCTTCGAGGAAGCCGGCGATGGTGATGCCGCCACCTTCGACGAGGACGCGGGCGAAGCCGAGGTCGGCGAGGGCGGTGTGGATCGCGGCGGGGCAGATCCAGCCGTCGGCGGCGGGGAGGTGGACGACCTCGATGCCGGGCGCGCGCGGGCGCTCGCACGACTGGATCAGCACGCGGCGGGCGCCGTCGCTGCCGTCGAGGAGGGCGGCGTCGTCGGGGAGGCGGCCGCGCGGGTCGATGACCACGCGCGCCGGGCTCGGGCCGTCGACGAGGCGCACGGACAGGCGGGGGTTGTCGGCGAGGGCGGTGCGGACGCCGACGACGACGGCGTCGGCGAGGGCGCGGCAGCGGTGGAGATGGCGAAGGCCGTCGGGGCCGGAGATCGCGGTGGCATCGCCCGAGGGCGTGGCGACGCGGCCGTCGAGCGACTGGCCGACCTGGGCGAAGAGGAAGGGCGCGGCGGTGTCGGCGGGGGTTTCGAGCAGCGGGGCGTAGAGAGACCATGCGGCGCGGGCGCCCTGGGTCCAGGCGGGTGACGGTCCGGCCGGCCTGCCGGCACGCAGGGCGAGCAGGGCCGCCCAGACACGATCCGTCACGTCCGCGTTCTGCATGCGGTTCACCCCGTCCGTTTCCCCTCGGTGCCGGCGCAGGTCCCGCGCCGGCGTAGCCGTCTTTCCGGTGAGAGTAGCGCCGGAAAGGTCCCCGTAAAGCCCGGGCTCAGCCTTCGAGTTCCAGCCAGCCCGGAAGATCGCCGACCGAGTCGAGCACCGTGTCGGCGAGGGGGGTGAGTTCGTCGCGGGTGGCGAGGCCGGTGAGGACGGCGACGGCGCGCATGCCGGCGGCGCGGCCGCTGACGAGGTCGTGGCCGCTGTCGCCGATCATCAGGCAGGCCGCCGGGTCGAGGCCGGTGGCGCGGCAGAAGGCGAGGCCCATGCCGGGGCCGGGCTTGGCGCCGTGGCCGCTGTCGTAGCCGGCGACGAAGGCGAAGCTGCCGAGGATGCCGGCGCGGGTCAGGTGGGCGCGGGCCGGGACCTCGCCGTCGTTGGTGGCGATGCCGAGGACGAGGCCGGCGTCGGTCAGGCGCTCGAAGAGCGGGATCAGCGGCACGGCCTCGGCCTGGGGGGCGGCGGCGGTGCTCTCGCGGATCATGCCGCGGAGGGCGGTCTCGGAGAATTCGGGGAGGACGGACTTCACGCCCTCGACGACGACTTCCATGGTGCCGGCGATCATCGGGCTGTCACGCTCGAAGCGCCCGGCGGCGAGGTCGTAGCCGAGCACCCTGGCGAGACGGGCGGCGCGGGCGTGGTCGCCGCCGGTCACGTCGGCGATGAAACCGCGGCACCAGCGGCCCCAGGTCTCGTGAAAATCGAAGAGCGTGCCATCCTTGTCGAAGAGGAGGCCGCGGATCGCCGGACGGGGGGTGCTTCGGATCGCCATGCGGCAGCGTTACAGGCTGGCGCGGGGCGAAGCCAGAGGGTGCGCGCCCCGGGGAGGGGCGCGCTGGGGGCGTCAGGGAGACCTTCGCGATAGGCCCCCGACGCGCCCGGAGTCCGTGTCGTCGCACGGTCGTCGCACGCGTGCGACGGAGATCAAGCTGTTGATCTGAAATCGTATTCGTTGCCGCGTTAACGCCACGGTCATACTCGTTAACGTGCGACGGCACGGGTGTGGGCGGGCTCGTAGCAGACCCTCAGAGGATGAAGTCGGCGGCGGTGTAGCTGTTGGCGTTCACCGCGCCGTCGTCGATGTTGATGAGGTCGACCTCGCCGGGGGTCAACTGCGCAAAGACGAAAATGTCGTTGCCGGTGCCGCCAATCCGGATGTCGACGCCGGCGCCGACCCTGGATGACGTCGATTGCCGCCCTGCCGCGGACGATGTCGTTGCCCTGGCCGCCCTCATGACGTCGTTGCCGCTCCCGCCGAGGACGTGTCGTCGCCGCCGGTGCCGACCAGATGAATTGTTGCGGCCGTTGCCGGTAATCAGGTTGTCGTTCTCGTTGCCGACGCCGTTGACGGCGGCGTTGCCGATGAGGTTCTCAAGGGCGAATCCGTCGATGAAGTCGAGCAGACTGGTATTGACGAGCGTCGATCGGACGGTATCCACCCGCCGAGGCGTCGTTGATCTCGGCGTCGATATCGTCGCCTGGAATCGACGTCGTAGGCGTCGTCGCCGTCGTAGCCGCGCATGAGTGTCGTTGCCGGTCAGCCGGGGTGTCGTTGCTCGCGACGAAGAAGCCGTGTCCCCCTCGAAAATGTCGTTGCCGCCGCCACCAATGACGCTGTCGTTGCCGCCGAGTGCCGTTGATGGTGTCGGCGCCGGCGGTCGGAAAGCCGGAGACGCCGGGGCTGATGAGGCCGGGGGTGATGGTGTCGTTGTTGTCGGTGCCGTTGATAAGTGCCATTGATTTGATGACTTTTACATGAGTTGAATGGACGCGACATCCGTTAAATTCATCGTGATATAGATTTTATGAGGCGTATTGCGCATTAATTGCGCGTGATCCGCGGTAATTGCGGTGACTATTACTTAGCACAGATTTCGGGCAGATTCCAGCCCCGCGTTCAGGTCCAGTGCGGCTCGCCGCCGCCGAGGGCCATCCGGGCGCGGGCGGGATCTTCGGGGCGCAGGCCGGCGGCGGCGGCGAAGGCGAGGACGCTGGCGTCGGAGGCGAGCACGAAATCGAGGACGAAGCCGAGGAAGTCGGGGTCGGCGGCGCGGGCGCGGAAGTCTTTCGGCGCGAGGCCGCTCGCGGCGAGGAACTGGCCGAGGGCGTCCGGTTCGCCGGCCAGCCAGATCAGCGCCTCCTGGGCGATGGCGACGGCGCGTTCCTGTTTCATTCTCGATCCTCGCAGCCGGATTAAGGTCTGTTAAATCATTCGTTAACGGATTGCGGCCTAGGGTCCACCCCAAGGAAGAGCAGGCTGAATACCCCTAAACGGGAGAGGCGCGGATATGTCGGGTCGAGTGCTGGTCGTCGATGACGTGGCCACCAATCGGCTTTTGCTGCGCGCCAAGCTGTCTTCCGCCTATTATGACGTGGTTGTGGCCGAGAACGGCACGCAGGCGCTGGAGATGGCGCGGAGCGAGCAGCCGGACATGGTCATGCTCGACGTGATGATGCCGGACATCGATGGATTCGCCGTCTGCGCCGCGCTCAAGGCGGCCGAGGCGACGGCGCACATTCCCGTGATCATGGTCACGGCCCTCGACACCCCCGAGGAGCGGATTCGCGGGCTGGAAGCCGGTGCCGACGATTTCCTGTCGAAGCCGTTCAACGATCTCGCGCTCTTTGCCCGGGTCCGCAATCTCATG
The DNA here is from genome assembly GCA_963798235.1 of uncultured Alphaproteobacteria bacterium. GTDB lineage: Bacteria > Pseudomonadota > Alphaproteobacteria > Rhodobacterales > Rhodobacteraceae > Amaricoccus. The sequence goes on from CAWCSN010000005.1 coordinate 121,581, forward strand.
CGGATGAAGATGATGTTCGACGAGCTGCGCCTGCGCGACATGACCTCGCGCGAGCTCGGGCTGGTCGATCTGGTCGCCGAGCCGGAGACCGACATCGAGCCGGCGGGGCCGATCCTGATCGCGCCGCCCGACGACGCGCAGGGGCGGCTCTGGGCGGAACAGCTGAGCGTGCGGCTGCAGGTTCCGACGATCGTCACCCATTCCGAGCGCGAGGCACTGAACCTCGCCCGGCTGGAATTGCCGGATTGTTTCGTAGTGCATCAGGGGCTCGGCGAGGGCGGCGACGGGCTGCGGCTGGTCTCGGCGCTGCGCTCGCGGCCGGAGACCCGGCAGTCGGCGGTGATTCTGGTGGTCGAGAATGGCGACGTTCTGACGGCGGCCAAGGGGCTGGACCTCGGGGCGTCGGACTATATCGAGACGCCGTTCGACGTGAGCGAACTGATCGCGCGGATCCGGTCGCAGCTCAGGCGGAAGCGGTATTCGGACCGGCTGCGCTCCAACCTGCGCAACGGGCTGAAGCTGGCGGTGATCGATCCGCTGACGGGGATCTACAACCGTCGGTATGCCGCCCAGCACATGAACCGGGTGATGGAGCGGGCGCAGGAGACCGACGGGGTCTTTGCGGTGATGATGATCGACCTCGACAAGTTCAAGTCGATCAACGACCGCTTCGGGCACGATGCCGGCGACGCGGTGCTGCGCGAGTTTTCGCGGCGGTTGCAGGAGAATATCCGCGGCGTCGACCTGGTGGCGCGGTTTGGCGGCGAGGAGTTCTTCGTCGCCATGCCGGACGTCGACAAGCACGCCGCCGCCCATGCCGCCGAGCGTATCCGGCGCGCGATCGAGGACTCCCCGGTGTCGCTGCCCGACGGGCAGTCGGTGGCGGTGACGGTCTCGATCGGCGTCGCCATTGCGACGGCGGCCGACAGCGATCCCGAGGCGATCATCAAGCGGGCCGATTGCGCGCTCTACAGCTCGAAGGACGCCGGGCGCAATCGCGTGAGTTTCGCCAAGGCGGCGTGACGCGCGGGCTTTCCTCCAGAACTTGCCGACGGTGAGGGCGTCCGGGTCAGTCTCCCGGACGGCCGGGGGGCTTGCCCGGGCCGTGGCGCGGTCCGTCCTGAAGCTCGCGGGCGTAGGCGGCGCGCTGTTCCGGGGTCATCCGGTCGATCTGGGCGAGGAGAAGCTCTGCGCCGCGTCCTGACAGTTCGCTGGTCAGCGTCGTCTCGCGCTCGAAGAGGGCCTCGACGGTCTCGGGCAGGTAGGGCTGGGCCGTGAGCGCGGCGGCGAGGGCGTCGCGCTGCGAGCGGAGCGCCTCGCGCGGGCCTTTCCAGGCGGGGCCGTGGTCACGGAGGCTGTGGCCGAGATCGCCGCGGAAGGGCTCCGGCAGGGCGCGGGCGTACTGGAGCAGGGCGATGCCGGGCCAGGGTGCGGGCGGCGGTCCCTTGACGAGCGCGCCGGCGACGAGGCCGGCGAAGGCGAGGTTGAGGGCGACCGAGGCGACCAGCGCCCACTTCAGCCATTTGCGACGGGGTTCGGTCATGGGCATCACTCCGCCGAGGCGAGATCGAAGAAGCCGGCGACCGGGTCGGCGTCGCTGTCCGCCGTCGTCGTCGTCCAGGCAGTGCGGTCGCCGAGGTCGACGGTGCCGGCAACGCCGATCCAGAAGCCGACCAGCGTTGCCGCGGCGAGCGGGCCGGCCACCCGCCAGTCGCCGAGGGCGGCCAGGAAGCCCCGGCGCGGTTTCGGGCGATCCGCCCGGGGCGAGGGCGTGCGGTCGGGCGGGACGGCGGCGCGGGCGGCCGTGGCCTCGCCGGCGTCGGCGAGGATCGCGGAGAGCAGGGCCTGCGATGGGGCGGGCTCGCTCCGGCGCGCGGCGGTGAAGAAGGGCTCCAGCGCTGCGGCGTCGCGGCGGGTCTGGTCGTTGCGGGTCTGGTCGTTCGGTCCGGTCGTCGTCATTCGGCATATCCCAGTTCGGCGCGGCGGCCCGAGAGGGCGGCCGCGAGCGCCCGGCGTCCGCGGGCGAGAAGGCTTTCGACCGCGTCGACGCTGAGGTCGAGGACGGCGGCGATTTCGGGGTTCGAGCGGTCCTCGAAGTGGCGGAGCAGGATGGCGAGCCGCTGGCGCTCGGGCAGGGTGGCGATGGCGGCGTCGAGGGCCGCGGCGCGGTCGTTCTCCTCGAGGACGCGGAGCGGCCCGGGGGCGTCGTCGGCCACCTCGGGCACCGGCTCGGGGCTGATCGGCCGGCGCTTGCGCAGGCGGTCGATGCAGAGGTTGCTCGCGACGCGGTAGAGCCAGGTGCCGACCGCGGCGCGGTCCTCCCAGTCGGGGGCGATGCGCCAGAGGCGCAGCATGGTCTCCTGCGTCACGTCCTCGGCCTCGGCCGCCTCGCCGAGCATCCGCCGCGCCAGCGCGAAGACCCGCGGGGCGTGGCGGCCGGTCAGGGCGCGCGCCGCCGACTGGTCGCCCGCGGCGTAGCGCGCGACCAGTTCGGCGTCCGTCGGCGCCCCGTCGGATTCGAGCCTTGCCCTCATCGGAGCGAGTATGGCGGCATTCGCGGCCAGCGTCGTCCTCCCCGATCAGGGCTGGGTCGGAGCGGCCGGGGCCGGGGCGTCAGACGGAGCGGCGGTGTCGGGCGCCGGCACCGGCGCCGGTGCCGCGTCGGCTGGCGGGGCCGGCGGCTGGCCCATGGCGCCCATGCCGCCCGGCATCGGCGCGTCGCCCGGCATCGGCGCGTCGGGACGCTCGTGCCGCCGTCCGTGCGGCCGCTGGCCCTGACCGTCGTGCGGACCCCAGCCCGAGCCGTCGTGCGGACCCCAGCCCGGCCGGCCATCGGACCCCAGCCCGGCCGCCTGCGGACCCCAGCCCGGTCCGCCCTGTGGACCCCAGCCGGGGCCGCCCTGTGGGCCGAAGCCGGGGCCGCCCTGTGGGCCGCGGTCCATGTGGCGGGCGTGGCGCTCGGCGCGGCGGGCGTCGGCGGCGTCGGATTCGGCCTGGGAGACGGCGGCGTCGTTGTTGGTGTCGAGGGCGGCGAGGAGCATGTTGACGCGGCGGTCGGCGAGGGCGGTGATCTCGACGCGGCCGGTCTCGGTGGCGCCCATCAGGGCGAGGAGGCGGTTGGCCATGCCTTCGGCCGGGTCGGCGGAGAAGACGTGGAAGGGGGCGCCGTCGCGGGCGGGCATGATCACGACGAGCTCGTCGCGGTCGAGCCAGCCGTCGCCGTTGGCGTCGGCGCGGGAGAGGCGGGCGACGGCGCGGGCCGTGAGCTCGGCGCGGTCGAGGCTGCCGTCGCCGTTGGTGTCGATGGCGACGAAGTCGAGGGGGGTGCCGCGCGGTCCCGGGCCGTCGTCGGCCGCGGCGATCCCGGCGGCGGAGACGGTGAGGGCCGCGGCCGCTGCGATGGCGCTGATCCTGGTCATGGGGTCGATCCTTGCTTGCCTGTCGTTCTCCTTCTGACGTGCGGCGCGCGCGATTCCGTCGCGCCCTCAACTGCGATCTGGCGGCTGCGATCTGGCCGGGGCGGCGGCGGGGGCGTAAGGTCGATGGCATGATAACGGGGAATCAGGATCAGCCCGGCGAGGCGCCGCGCGACCTCAAGCGGGCGCTGCTTCGCGGCTGGGCGCGCAAGTGTCCGGCCTGCGGCGAGGGCGCGATGATGGACGGCTATCTGGTGGTCCGCCACAGCTGCCCGTCCTGCGGGACGGAACTTCACCATCACCGGGCCGACGACGGGCCGGCCTGGGCGACGATCCTCATCACCGGGCACATGGTGGCGCCGCTGATGCTGTTCGTCTTCATCGCGCTGCGGCCGAAGGGCTGGCAGATGGCGGTCGGCTTCTCGACGGTCTTCGTGGCCCTGTCGCTCTATCTGCTGCCGCGGATAAAGGGGCTGTTCGTGGCGCTGCAGTGGGCGAAGCGGATGCACGGCTTCGGGGGGCCGGAGGGCCTTGCCACCGGCACCTGACGGCAGCGCCGAGGACGGCGGCCCGGCGATCCGCCCGGCGGCAACGGTGATCCTGGTGCGGCGGATGGCGGACGGCCCGCGGGTGCTGATGGGCCAGCGCGGGGCGCGGGCCGCCTTCATGCCCGAACTTTTCGTCTTTCCCGGCGGGGCGGTCGACGACGACGACCTCGCGCTTGACGGGCCAGTGGCGCTCGCGCCGGAGACGGCGGCGCGGCTGGCGGTGGAGACGCCGCCGGAGCTGGTCGGCGCGCTGGCGCGGGCGGCGGTGCGCGAGCTCTGGGAGGAGACCGGGCTGATCCTCGGGCTGCCGGATCCGGCGGCGGCGGGGCGGGCGGTGCCGCCGGAATGGCGGGGGTTCCACGCGGCGGGCTTCGTGCCGCATACCGCGGCGCTGCGCTTCGTCTTTCGCGCGATCACGCCACCGGGCCGGCCGCGGCGGTTCGACGCGCGCTTCTTTCTCGCCGACGCGGAGGCTCTGGCGGCGGGGGGCGACGACTTTTCCGGGGCGGGGGGTGAACTCGCCCATCTGCAGTGGCTCGACCTTGCCGCGGCGCGGGCGCTGCCGCTGCCGTTCATCACCGAGGTGGTGCTCTCCGAGATCGAGGCGCTGCTTGGCGCGCCGGGCGAGCAGCGCGGGGTGCCGTTCTTTCACCAGGTGGCGGGGCGGGGGCGCTTTGGGGTTTTGTGAGGTTGACAGTGCGGGGGAAAGCGATAGAAGAGCGGCTCGGAATTTCGGGCCGGGCGGCCTGCGCTGGGGTATGGCGGGCGACCGCAGAAGAGGACTGAGACGATGGCGAAGCCGACGACGATCAAGATCCGGCTGAACTCGACGGCCGACACCGGGCACTTCTACGTGACGAAGAAGAATTCGCGCACGATGACCGACAAGATGTCGGTCAAGAAGTACGACCCGGTCGTGCGCAAGCACGTCGAGTACAAGGAAGGCAAGATCAAGTGATCTGCTGACGCCGAGAGGCGTCTGAAGCTTTTGGAAGCCCGCCGGGACCGCCTGGCGGGCTTTTTCTTTGGCCTAATCGCACCGGATTGGATGAAGGCGAGGGCGCCAGAGGCCGTCGGGCCGGTTGTTTCGGCCGGCCACGGCAGGCAGGGCCCGCCAGTGCGGTCGAAAGGCGGTATCAGGCGCTTTCGGGGCCTTCTTCCGCCTCCCCCGCGGCGGGGGCGGGGCGGGCGAGGTCGTCCTCGAGGTAGGCTTCGAGCCCGGCGAGGTCGTCGGGGATGGGCAGGCCGAGGGACTGCATCTCGGCGATCTTCTCGCGGAGGCTTTCCTGGATCTCGTGGGCGTCGTGGGGGTTGCCGGCGATCTCGTCGAGCAGCAACGCCAGCCGGGCCCTGAATTCCTCGAACGCCATGCGGACCTCCCAGGGGCTTTCGCCCTCGCCGACGCCGTGCCGGGGTGGCAGGCTCTTCATCGACGTGATTGACCTAGCGCAAGGCGGCGCGCCATGCCAGAGCGCTAGATGGTCTCGTCAACACGGAGGAGCGGCAATGGGTTTCAAGACGGTATTCATGGCGGTCGGGTCCGGTCAGGGCGACGCCGAGATCGATCGCGCCGTAGCGATCTGCGAGGGGTTCGGTGCCCATCTGTCGGTGCTGGTGCTCGGGGTGGCCCCGCCGCCGCCGGCCTCGCCCTACGGGGTGGTTTCCAACGATATCTGGGCCGGCGACATCCGCCAGGGGCAGGAGGACGCCGGCGCACGTGCGCGGGCGATCGAGGAGCGACTGGCGGGGACCAGCCTGTCGACGCTGGTCTCGGCCCAGTACATCGACCGCGGTTCGGTGCCGACGCTCGCGGCGCGGTTCGCCCGCTACGCCGACCTGACGCTGATCACGCCGCGGGCCGAGGGCTACGAGTCGGTGCAGACCTGGGTGATGAACGGCGCCCTCTTCGAGTCGGGGCGGCCGATCCTGCTGCTGCCGGTGGCGCCGACCGCCTTTCCGGTGGCGAAGCGGGTGATGATCGGCTGGGACGCCAGCGTCGAAGCCTCGAAGGCGGTGCGCGACGCGATCGGGCTGATGAAGGCGGCGGAGGAGGTCCACGCGGTTCTCGTCGATCCGGTGCCGTCCTTCGACGGCCACGGGCCGGAGCCGGGGGCCGACCTCGGCGCCTACCTCGGCCGGCACGGGATCGCGGCGACGATCCACCGGCTGCCGCGTGAGGGCAAGGACACCGGGGAAATGCTGCGGCGGACCGCGGTCGATCTGCAGGCGGACCTGATGGTGCTCGGCGGGTTTGGGCACTCCCGGCTGCGCGAGCGGATTTTCGGCGGGACGACGACCAGCATGATGAAGGAGCTGTTGGTGCCGGTGCTGATGGCGCACTAGATCGGCGCTGGTCGAGAAATCGGCGGCCCTCCCGGGCTGAGACTGGTCTCAGGCCGGGAGGGCCATGGGGTGCCGCAAGGTCGGGTGGCCGCAGGGCGTCACCCGAGGGGGCCCGCGCGAAGGTCGCGAGAGCCGCTTCGGCGATCTCGGCGGCGGCGGCGTGGATGCCGTCGGTCGCGGCGGTGATCGCGGCTTCGCGGGCTTCGGGGCCGAAGCCGAGCTTCTCGGCGCGGATGAAGGTGACGTCGGTCAGGCCCATGAAGCCGAGGAGGTGGCGGAGGTAGGGCTCCTGGAAGTCGTAGGCGGCCGCCGGGCCGTCGCTGTAGAGGCCGCCGCGGCTTTCGAGGACGATGACGCGCTTGGCCGAAAGCAGGCCCTGCGGGCCCTTGTCGGAGTAGCGGAAGGTCTCGCCGGCGCGCAGGACGTGATCGAACCACGAGCGCAGGGTGGCGGGGACGCTGAAGTTGTACATCGGCGCACCGATGACGATGGTGTCGGCGGCGCGGAGCTCGGCGATCAGGGTGTCGGAGAGGGCGCGGGCCGCCTGTTCGGTCTCGGAGGCGGGCACGCCACGGATGCCGGCGACGGTGTTCTGGGTCAGGTAGGGAACCGGGTCGCGGTCGAGGTCGCGGTAGACGACCTTGGTGGCACCGTGCGCGGTGAGGGCCTCGATGGTCTCGCGGACGAGGGTGCGCGAGACCGAAGCCTCGCCGGTGGCGGCGCTGTCGAGGACGAGAATGTTGCTCATGTCGGTCGTTCCTTGCTTTCCGGGCCTTGCTGCGGCCCTGCCTTCAGGCGATGCGATGGAGCGAATATGACGTTGCGCAAAGCGCGACGGTAGGGCGAGGATCGGCGTAAGACTGTTGCAGATTCGGGAACGCCGATGCCGGAACTCGATGATATCCGTACCTTTGCCGAGGTGGTCGAGACCGGGAGCCTGACCCGGGCCGGTGAGCGGCTGGGGCTGTCGAAGTCGATGGTGAGCCGGCGGCTGGCGCGGCTGGAGGGGGCGCTCGGCATGCCGCTCGTCGCGCGCTCGACGCGGGGACTGTCGCTGACCGAGGCGGGGAGCGACTTTCTGCCCTATGCCGAGCGGATGGTCGCGGAGATGCAGTCGGCGCGCGATGCGCTGAGCCGGCAGGGGGAGGCGACCGGGCGGCTGCGGCTGTCGGCGCCGTTGTCGTTCGGGACGACGCACCTTGCGCCGGTGATCACCGCGCTGGCGGTGCGCAACCCGCGGCTCGCCATCGACACATCGTACAGCGATCGCCATGTCGACCTGGTCGGCGAGGGCTTCGATGCGGCGGTGCGGATGGGTCGGCTCGCCGACTCGAGCCTGATCGCCCGGCGGATCGCGGCAGTCGGGGCGCATCTCGTGGCGAGCCCGGACTATCTGGCGCGGGCGGGGACGCCGCGGACGCCTGACGAGCTTGCCGGGCACGAGGCTATCCCGCATGGCGACCAGACCTGGGTGTTCGAGCGGGACGGGCGGCGGTTCACCTTCAAGCCGCGCGGGCGCTTCACCACGGACAGCGGGCCTGCGGAGTTGACGGCGGTGATCGCCGGGCTCGGTCTGTCGGTGATGCCGGACTTCCTCGCCGGGCCGGCGATCGGGCGGGGGGAACTCGTGATCCTGCTCGGGGCCTACGCGATCCCGCCGGCGGGGCTCTACGTGGTGCGGCCGCCGCCCGCCGAGCCGGTGCCGATGAAGGTGCGGGTGCTGGTCGACCTGATGGTGGAGACGTTCGGCGACGGGTGGGACCCGTGCTGCCGGCGCGCTGAAGGCCGAGACGGAGGGGTGACGTGACGGTCGATGGTTTCGGCGCTCGGACGTCGTGTCAGCCTCCGCTTCGGGCCTTTATCAGGGAGCTGATGCGCCGGTGATCGCCGACGCTGAAGGTTCGCTGACCCGTGATCGCGCCGGATCGCAGCGGGGCGACGGAGGCGGCTCGCGCTTGTCGACCTGGTCCGCGCAGGGCGCCGTGGCTGACCAGGCCTGCGGCCAGCTCGAGCCCGACCGAGCCGGCGCTTCCAATGATCGTAGACGACGTGGGCGATGGACTTCCCCAGGCGACAATCGGGCATGTCGAGGAAGTTTGTCGCTGTTGATGGTTCGCGGAGACTGTCAGCCGGTTGTCGCTTCGGTGGGCGCGGGGAGGGCGGGTTGCACGCCGAAGCGGAGGCGGGCGCGGAGGCCGGGGGCGTTGTCGCCGAGGTCGATCGTCGCGCCGTGCATCCGGGCGACGGCGGCGACGAGGGCGAGGCCGAGGCCGGCGCCGGGGCTGCCGCGGCTCGGGTCGAGGCGGATGAAGCGGCCGAGGGCGCGGGCGCGGTCGGCCTCGGGGATGCCGGGGCCGCGGTCGCCGACGACGATGGCGGGGGCGCCGTCGTCGATGAGGGCGGTGACGGTGATCGCGGTGCTGGCGGGGGCGTGCTTGAGGGCGTTCTCGACGAGATTGGAGAGCGCGAGGGCGAGGAGCTGGTCGTGGCCGCGGACGACGAGGCCGGCGGTGGTGTCGCAGGCGATGTGGACGCCGCGCTCCTCGGCGGCGGCCTCGTAGAGCTCGGCGACGTCGCCGGCGAGGCGACCGAGGTCGACCTGCGAAAACTGCTCGGCGCCGATGCCGGCCTCGATACGGGAAATGTCGAGGAGGGCGGTGGCGGTGGCGAGGACGCCCTCGGCCTCGCGCTGGGCCTGCTCGATGCGGGCTTTCTGCTCCTCCTCCGGGGCAGCGTCGTCGGCGGCGGCTTCGAGGTGGCGGATCAGGCGGCCGAGGGGGCTGCGGAGGTCGTGGGCGAGGCTGTCGGTGACCATGCGGAGGTCGCGGACCAGCGTCTCGATGCGGTCGAGCATCGCGTTCAGGGTTCCGGCGAGGCGGTCGAACTCGTCGCGGGTGCCGCGGAGGGCGACGCGGCGGTCGAGGGCGCCGGCCATGATCGCGCGGGCGGCGCCGTCGATCTCGCCGATGCGGCCGGAGACGAGGCGGGAGAGCAGCCAGCCGGTGGCGGCGGAGAGCAGGGTGATCGCGGCGAGGGCCCAGAGCAGGGCGCGGCCGAGGGTCGAGTCGAAGGCGGAGCGTGCGTCGACGTCGCGGCCGACGAGGAGCATCTCGTCCTGGGGGAGGCGGAGGGCGAGGGCGGAGATCTCGGTCGGGCTCTTGCGGTCGGTGCGGTAGAGATCGAGCGTCGTCCAGCCCGCATCGGGGGCGACGGTTGGCGGCCACTGCTTGAGGTTGCCGGCGATGCGGCGGCCGTGGGCGTCGGTGAGCAGATAGACCGCGTCGCGCTCGGTGGGGTTGTCGAGGCGCTGGCCGATGGCGAGGGCGAGGGCGGGGGCGGCGCCGCGCTGGTAGTCGTCGGCGAGGCCGCGGATTTCGGCCTCGACGACGGCGCGCTGTTCCTCGTCGATGACGCCGCCGATCTGCCAGTAGAGGAGGCCGAGGACCACCGCGGTGGAGACGGCGACCAGCACGAGGTGCGCCGCGATCAGCCGCATGGTGGCGTTGCGGAACATCGGGCGGCTGCCTCAGGCCGCGGGGGCGAGCTTGTAGCCGCTGCCGCGGATGGTGTGGATCAGCGCCGGCTCGCCCTCGCCGTCGACCTTGCGGCGCAGGCGGCTGATGTGGACGTCGATGACGTTGGTGCGCGGGTCGAAGCGGTAGTCCCAGACGCCTTCGAGCAGCATGGTGCGGGTGACGACGCGGCCCTGGCGGCGCATCAGGTATTCGAGCATCTGGAATTCGCGGGGGAGGAGCTCGATGCGGCGGTCGCCGCGGCGGGCGGAGCGGGCGATGAGGTCGAGCTCGAGGTCGCCGCAGGCGAGCGCGGTCGGCTCGGCGCGGGTCTCGGCGGGGCGACGAAGCACGGCTTCGAGGCGGGCGGAAAGCTCGGCGAAGGAGAAGGGCTTGACCATGTAGTCGTCGGCGCCGGCGCGGAGGCCGCGGACGCGCTCGTCGATGGCGCTGACGGCGGTCAGGAGGATCGCCGGGGTCTGGACGCCGGCGGCGCGGACGGACTTCAGCAGGGCGAGGCCGTCGAGGTCGGGGAGCATCCGGTCGAGGACCAGGGCGTCGAAGGCGGCGTTGCCGGTGGTGATGGCGTGCATCAGGCCGTCGCGACCGGAGGCGGTCGCCTCGACGGTGTAGCCGGACTCGCGCAGGCCCTTGGCCAGGTAGTCCCTCGTGTCGTCGTCGTCCTCGACGACAAGGATGCGGCGCGACATTGTCTTCTCACCTCGCCGATAAGGGGCCGCCGCGAAACGCGGCGGCCCCGGGTCTTGTTCAGATAAGGTCAGGCGAGCTTGACGCCAACGAAGATCCGCGCGCCCTGCCGCTCGATCTGCAGAAGAACCGCGTCGGTCTTGGTGTCCTTGATCGCGTGATCGACGTCGGACGGCGAGGTGACCTTGGTGCTGCCGACCTGGAGGATGACGTCGCCGACCTCGAGACCGGCGCCGGCGGCGAGGCCGTTGCCCTCGAGCGAGGTGATGACCACGCCGTTGACGCTCTCGTCGAGCTGGAGCTGCTCGCGCGCCGTCGGGGTGATCGTCGCCAGCGTGGCGCCGAGCTTGGCGGAGGCGGTGCCGTCCTCGTTGGTGCCGGTCTCGGCCGAGGCGACCTGCTGGTCCTTGAAGCGGCCGAGCTGGAAGTCGATCGTCTTGTTGGAGCCGGCGCGGAGCACCTCGACCTTGACGTTGGCGTCGGGCGCGGTGGCGGCGACGAGCTTCGGCAGCTCGCGGCTGGAGTCGACCGGCTTGCCGTCGAACGAGAGGATCACGTCGCCGGTCTCGAGCTTGCCGACGGAGGGGCCGTCGGGGACGATGTCCGAGACGAGCGCGCCGTGCGGGGTGTCGAGGCCGAGGGCCGAGGCGATCTCCGGGCTGACGTTCTGGATGGTGACGCCGAGCCAGCCGCGTTCGACCGAGCCCGACGAGCGGAGCTGGGCGACGACGGTCTGCACGGTGTTCGACGGGATGGCGAAGCCGACGCCGACCGAGCCGCCGTTGGGCGAGTAGATCGCCGAGTTCACGCCGATGACCTGGCCTTCGAGGTTGAGCAGCGGGCCGCCGGAGTTGCCGCGGTTGATCGCCGCGTCGGTCTGGATGAAGTCGACGTAGGGACCGGCGTTGATGTCGCGGGCCATCGCCGAGACGATGCCGCGGGTGACGGTGCCGCCGAGGCCGAAGGGGTTGCCGACGGCGATGACGTCGTCCCCGACGCGGAGATGCTGGCTGTCGCCGAGGGGCAGCTCCGGAAGGTTGCCGGCGTCGATCTTGATCAGGGCGAGGTCGGTCTGCTTGTCGGTGCCGATGATCTTGGCGTCGAACTCGCGGTCGTCGGACATGCGGACCTTGACCGATTCGGCGTGGTCGACGACGTGGTTGTTGGTGACGATGTAGCCGTCATGGTCGATGACGAAGCCCGAGCCGAGGGCGACGCCCTGCGGGTGCTCCTGCTCCGGCTGCTGACCGCCCTGCGGGCCCTGCGGGCCGTTCGGGATGCCGAAGCGGCGCATGAACTCGTCGAAGGGCGAGCCTTGGCCGAAGGGCGAACCCTCGGGTGCCCCGGCCATCTGCTGCTCGCCGTCGCCGTTCTGGGTGGCGAGGACGGTGACCACCGCCGGGCTGACCCGGGCGACGAGGTCCGCCACCTGGCCGGGCTGGGTATCCGCCCCCGCGACCGGCGACCATGCCAGCCATGCGCCGGCAACGGCCGCGATGGCGGTCGTCGCGACCGGGGCCGGTTTCAGGAATGTCGCTATGCGCGTCATGTCTCGATAGCCTCTCGAAAATCCTCACGCCCTGCTCGGAGCGTCACGGGACAACATCGGGAGGCGACCTGAAAGAAGCGTCGCGGCGAGATTACAAATGGTTCATCCGTGGGCGTTGGCCGGGGCGTGGGCCGCGAGCCGGTGCGCGTTGGCGAGGCGGGTGAGGACGCCGGGGGCGGCGAGGACGGCATAAGCCTCGCGCGCGTCGAGCCGGTCGAGGGGGAGTTCGTCGTCGAGCTTGAGGAGGGCGCTGGCGAGGGCGGCGTCGGGGGTGCCGCGCGGGCGGCTGGTCGGCTGGTCGAGCCAGGCGAGGTGGCGCTCCAGCGCCTCGGGGTCGGCGAGGAGGTCCTGGAGCGCCGCCGGCGGGTGGGCTGCCTCGCGCAGCGACTCGGCGGCGCGGTCGGCGGCGCCGGCGATGGCGGGCGGGTAGGCTTCTTCCGGGGTGAGGAGCAGGCGCATGCGGGCGAGGCTGCGGCCGACGCGGGCGTTGCCCATGAAGGCCGAGAGCGGCACGGCGAGGACGAGGCCGACGAGGGCAGGGCTCATCCACGCGAGCAGGCGCCAGGAGATCGCGCCGGCGACGGCGGCGAAGAGCAGGCCCATCGCCATGTGGCGGCGGTGGAAGCGCCAGAGGATCGCCCACGGCACCCGGTCGCTGTCGCGGGCCTGCGCGCTCCAGCCGCTGTCGCGGCCGGTGATGATCTGGATGACCGAGCTGGTCTGCACCAGCATCATGATCGGCGCGACGAGGGCGGAGAGCAGGATCTCGACGAGGAGGCCGGGGATGCTGGCGAGCTTGACCCCGATGCGCTCGGGCGCGGCGAGGAAGGCGGCGGTGCCGATGAGCTTCGGCAGGTAGAGGACGAGCATGCAGAGGCCGAAGAGCATCATCGCGCGCTCGGGGTCGATGCGCGGCCAGTCGGGGAAGAGCGAGAAGCGGTCGAGGAAATAGTCGGGCGGCACCAGTGCTGCGTGGAGGGCGAGGGACATGCCGGAGAGCAGGAAGAGCAGCCAGAGCGGCGAGGAGAGGTAGGACATCACCCCCATGAAGAGGTGGAGGCGGCTGAGGGGGTGGAAGCCGGCGGTGCGGAGCAGGCGGGTGTGCTGGAGGTTGCCCTGGCACCAGCGCCGGTCGCGGGCGGCGAGTTCGAGAAGGTTGGGCGGCGCGTGCTCGTAGCTGCCCCGGAGGTCGTCGGCCATGCGCACGGCGTAGCCGCCGCGGCGGATGAAGGCGGCCTCGACGAAGTCGTGGCTGAGGATGAGGCCGCCGAAGGGGGGCTTGCCGGCCAGCTCGGGGAGGCCGGCGTCCTCGGCGAAGGCCCGGGTGCGGATCATCGCGTTGTGGCCCCAGTAGTTGCCGGCGTTGCCGAACCACGCGCGAAGGCCGCGGGTAAGGACCGGGCCGTAAACCCTTGCGGCGAATTGCTGGACGCGGCCGAGGGGTGTGACGCCACCGATGAGTTGCGGCGAGGTCTGGAGGATGCCGAGGGTCTCGTCGGCCTCCATCCGCCGGGCGAGCTCGATGATCGTGTCGGCTTCCATCAGGCTGTCGGCATCGAGGCAGAGCATGAAGGGATAGGTGCCGCCCCAGCGCGTCACCCAGTCCTCGATGTTGCCGGACTTGCGGCGGAGATTGCGCGAGCGGTGGCGGTAGAAAAGCCGGTGCCCGACCTTCGGGTCGGCGCGGGCGGCGTCGACCAGCGCCTGCTCCTGGAGCCAGACGCCGGCCTGGGTGGTGTCCGACAGCAGGAAGAGGTCGAAGGTCTCGCCTTCGCCGCGAGCGTCGATGTCGTGGAGCATGGCGAGCGCCGCGCCGAGGATGCGCGAGGCGTCCTCGTTGTAGGTCGGCATCAGCAGGGCGGTGCGGGTGGTGAGCGGCTTCTCGGAGCGCGGCGGGCGGTCCGGGCCGAGGAAGAAGCCTATCAGCGGCGAGATCGCCCCGAAGACGACCCAGACGATGTTGATGACGAAGAGCGCCAGCATCACCTTCTCGACGCCGGTCATGCCCCCGATCGAGAGCACCAGCCACATCTGGCGGACGAGAGCGGCGGAAAGAACGGCCGTGGCGCCGAAGAGCGTGAAGCGCGCGAGATAGACCGAGCCGGAGCCGCGGAGGCGCCGGCGCTTGGCCCGGTCGTAGGCGACGAGGCTCTGCTCGGGCATCGCGATCGGCGCGACCGGCGGCAGCGGCGGGCTGGCGTCGGCGACCCGGGCGGCGGGGAGGCGGGTCAGCTGCTCCATCGGTAGACCCATGTCTCGGAGATCGGCCGGTCGCCGGAGCGCAGGTCGATGCGCATCTCGACCTGCTGGGCGCCGTCGGGATCGAGGTCGAACTGCAGGCGGAGGCCACTGATCTCGGGGTTCTCGGTGATGACGGCATTGACCATCTGGCCGGGATTGGCCTGGGCCGAGAGCTGCACCGCCGAGGCACGGATCGCGTTCGTCCGCCTCGCCGGAGAAGTCGATGACGAAGCGGCGGGTGCCGCCCGGGCCGGAGCCGGAGAGGGTCCGCACCACGCGCAGCAGGCCGTTGAGGTCGGGGACATCCCAGCCCCAGGTCAGGCGATAGGTCAGCGAGACCTCGCTGCCAGCCGGGACCGGGCTGGTCGGGCGCCAGTAGGCGACGATGTTGTCGTGAACCTCGTCGTTCGAGGGGATCTCGACGAGCACGATGTGGCCCTTGCCCCAGGCGCCGATCGGCTCGACCCAGACGCTCGGCTTGCGGTGGAACATGCCGGTGAGGTCTTCGTAGGACTCGAACCGCTTGTCGCGCTGGATCAGGCCGAAGCCGCGCGGAGCGGTGTCGGAGAAGGCACTGATCTGGAGCAGGCGCGGCGAGTGCAGCGGGCGCCACAGGCGCTCGTCCGAGCCGTTCCACATCGCGAGACCGTCGGCGTCGTGAACGCCGAGGCGGTAGTCGTCGTGCTCGCTGCGGTCCTTGGCGTCGAACAGGAACATCGAGGTCAGCGGCGCGAGGCCGAGATGGGTGATCTCGTCGCGGGCGAAGATCGTCGCCTCGACGTCGATCTGGGTAACGTCGCCTGGGCGGAGGGTGAAGCGATAGGCACCGGATGCGCTCTGGCCGTCGAGGAGCGAGTGGATGACGATGCGGTCGTTGGCCGGCGGTTCGATCCAGTGGGCGCGGAAGAAGGGAAACTCCTCGCCCGCGGGTTCGCCGGTCCCGATCGCAAGGCCGCGGGCGCTGGTGCCGAAGACCTGGTCCTTGGAGATCGCCTGGAAGTAGCTCGCCCCGGCAAAGGAGGCGAACGGCACCATCATGTCGGGCTGGTTGAGCGCCGACAACACCCGGAGGCCGGCGAAGCCGCCGGGCAGGGCGTCGGGGGCCGGCGGCGTGACCGTGCCGAAGGAGAAGAGGTCGGGATCGTAGGGCACGGCCTTGGCCTGGCCGTCCTCGATGACGAAGATCTCGACCGGCACGGCATAGATGAAGCCCGGATGGACGAGATCGACCTGCAGCGCCGACGGCGGGTTCGAGAAGAAGCGGCGGTCGTCGCGGAAGCGGATCGCGGCATGGTCGGGCGCCGACAGGGCGGTCAGCCACTCGGGCAGGGCCGGGGGGGCGGCATAGGGGGCGGCGGCCAGCGCCCGGGCGCGGTCGAGCACGACCGAGCGGCTGAACTCCGCCGCGGCGTCCTGGGCAAGCAGGCGATTCGCCGACCCGGCGATGATCGACAGCGCCGCTGCCGAGGCAAGGAACGACCGGCGGTGCATCATCACGCGCCCCTTTGCCTGCCCAAAAGCCCGTTCGCTGTCCCGTTCACCGTTCGCCGGGCGCTGCCCCGCGACGTCCGCCCTACCCATTCCCGTTCGCCCATACCCGTTCGCAGCGCCAATTCTGCCATCGCCACTACTCATGCTGCAACTGCACGATAACAATACAACCCGGCGCTGCCCGCAAGAGATCCGGCGCACTCCATCGTGTGGGGCGGAAACCCGCACAAGCGTTTTCCGGTCCGTCTGCCACGATTTCCCCAGTCCGAGCTTGCGGGCACAACGCGCCCCGGGCGCCGCGGGTTGCATGGGGCGGGGCCACGCGATTCAATCGGGGGCGGTCACCTGCGGGTGCGGGGCCGCGCCGTTGTCGAAACGGCTTGCGTCGGGATTCGATCCAGTCGAGAGGGTGTCCGCCG
Organism: uncultured Alphaproteobacteria bacterium; assembly: GCA_963798235.1. Classification (GTDB taxonomy): domain Bacteria; phylum Pseudomonadota; class Alphaproteobacteria; order Rhodobacterales; family Rhodobacteraceae; genus Amaricoccus. The sequence goes on from CAWCSN010000005.1 coordinate 137,808, forward strand.
GAAATCGACGAGAGCGGTGGGATCCGATGTCCAACCCTGAAGACGCCGGCGCGCTGGGAGAGCCCATCGCCCGCGAGGGTCTGTTTGGGCGGGTGGCCGCCTGGGCCGGGGAGCACCGCGCGCCGATCATTGCCGCCTTTACGCTGGTGATGGTCAGCCTCGCGGCGTGGGCGTTGATGCGACTCGCCGCCGAGACGAGCTATCCCGCCATCGTCGAGGCGCTGCGCCGGACGCCGTCGTGGCGGATCGCCGCCGCGGTCGCGCTGACCGTTGCGAGCTTCGGCCTGCTGACGCTCTATGATCTCAACGCCTTCGCCTCGATCGGGCGGCCGCAGCCGTGGCGGCGGATCGCCCCGGGGGCGGTGGCGGCCTATGCGGTCGCGCAGACGGCGGGGTTCGGGCCGCTGAGCGGCGGGGCGGTCAGGCTGCGCTACTACACGCCGCTCGGCGTCACCCCCGCCGACATCGCCCGCGTCGTGGTCTTCGTGGTCGCGGCCTTCGGGCTCGGGCTGACCTTCACCGCCGCGGCCGGGGGGCTCGTTGCCGCGCCGCGTCTCGCCGCGGTGCTCGGGGTCGGTACCGGGACCGTCGCGGTCGTCGCGGTGGCGATCATCGCCGCGCTCGTCGCGCTCGTCGCGGCGGCCGGGCGCGGGTTCGCGGTGCCGGGGTTCGGCGGCCGGCGGTTCGTGCTGCCCGAGCGCGGGCTGATGATCCGCCAGCTGCTGGTGACCGCCCTCGATACCGCGGCGGCGGGGGGCGTGCTCTGGGTGTTGCTGCCGGAGCACACCATTTCCTTCGTCGCCTTCCTGCCGCTTTACGCGGTCGCGCTGGCGCTCGGTATCCTCAGCCACGTTCCGGCCGGGCTCGGGGTCTTCGAGGCGGTGCTGCTCGCTGCGCTGACCGGGCTGGCGCCGCCGGCGGAGATCATCGCTGCCTTTGCGCTCTATCGGCTGATCTATCAGGTGCTGCCGCTGGCGATTGCCGCGGCCGGGCTGGCGCTGGTCGAGGCGCGGGCGTTTGCGACCAGGGGGCCGGCGGCGGCGGCGCTCGGCGCGGTCGCGGGGCTGGCGCCGCCGACGCTTGCGGCGATGGCGCTGGTTCTCGGCGCGATGCTGGTCTTTTCCGGGGTGACGCCGGCGCGGCCGATCGACCTCGACTGGCTCGGGCAGCTTCTGCCGCTGCCGCTGATCGAGGGGGCGCATTTCCTCGCGAGCATTCTCGGGGCGCTGCTGATGATCTCGGCGCGCGGTCTCGCCTTCCGGCTCGACGGGGCGTGGTGGACGGCGATGCTGGCGGCCTGTGCGGCGCTGGTGCTGTCGCTGCTGAAGGCGGTGGCGATCTACGAGGCGGCGGCGCTGGCGCTGTTTGCGGCGACGCTGTTCGTGGCGCGGCAGGCGTTCGACCGGCGCTCGGCGCTGTTCGGGCTGCGCTTGACGACGCCGTGGATCGTCGCGGTTGCGGTGGTGCTGCTCACCGCCCTCGCGCTGCTGCGCTTCGTCTTCGACCATGCCGAGTTCGGGGCCGAGAGCTGGCTGCGCTTCGAGATCTCGGCCGAGGCGCCGCGCGGGCAGCGGGCGTTGTTCGGGGCGGCCCTCGTCGCCGGTCTGTTTGCGGTGTGGTCGCTGCTTCGGCCGGTGCGGGGGGCCGATGCGGCGATGACCGGTGACGACCTCGCCCGGGCCATCGCCATCACCGAGGCGCAGCCGGTTGCGGGGGCGAATCTCGTGCGGATGGGGGACAAGCGGCTGCTGTTCTCCGAGGACGGGCGGGCCTTCGTGATGTACGGGCGGCAGGGGAGTTCGTGGATTGCGCTCTATGACCCGGTCGGGCCGGAGGAGGCTTGGCCGGGGTTGATCTGGCTCTTCGTCGAGACCGCGCGCGGGGCGGGGTGCCGGGCGGCGTTCTATCAGGTGTCGCCGGACCGGCTCGCCTTCTATGCCGACGCGGGGTTGCGCTTCTACAAGCTCGGGGAGCAGGCGCGGGTCGACCTGCGGACCTTCGAGCTGACCGGCAAGAGCCGGTCGAGCCAGCGCAACGTTCTCAGCCGCGGGGCGCGGGAGGGGCTGGTGGTCGAGATCGTCGAGGCTGCGGAGGTGGCGCCGCTGCTCGACCGGCTGGAGGTGATCTCGGACGCCTGGCTCGTGGAGCGGGGCGGGGCGGAGAAGGGGTTCTCGCTCGGGGCTTTCGAGCGCGGCTATGTCGCGTCGCAGCGGGTCGCGGTGATGCGGCAGGGCGAGGAGATCGTCGCCTTCGCGACGCTGATGGCGGGGTCGGACCGCGAGGAGACGGCGATCGACCTGATGCGTCACGTCGACGAGATTCCGAACGTGGCGATGGAGTTTCTCTTCCTCAGGATCTGCGAGATGCTGAAGGCCGAGGGCTGGCGGTGGTTCGACCTCGGGATGGCACCGCTGTCGGGGTTCTCGGAGAGCGAGGCGGCGCCGACCTGGCATCGCGTCGGCCGGGCGATCTACGAGCAGGGGGTGGCGTCCTACAACTTCAAGGGGCTGCGCGGGTTCAAGAGCAAGCTCCAGCCGGACTGGCGGCCGCGCTACCTCGCCATCGCCGGAGGGGCGAACCCGGCGCTGGTGCTGCTCGACGCGACGCGGCTGATCGCCAGGGCCGGGCGGGAGATCGGGCGCGAGGACGCCTGAGCCGGGCTTGGCAAGACGTCTGGCGAGAGGTCGCGGAGACGCTTGCGGCGCACGCTTGCGCACGCGTGCGCAAGGGGTCAAGCCTCTGATATTGAACGATACTCATCGCCGCGTTTACCTTGCTGTTCATACTCGTTAACGGGCAACGGCACGGGTGTGGGGCGGCTTTAGGGTCTCCCTGAGGGCTTGCTGGTTCGCGCTCGCAACAGGGCCCCTACCGGCTGGACGCCCTACCGGAACGCGCACATGTCCCGGCTGATGGCTGGCCACGGCGTCGAGGGCTCGCTCTTCGAGTGAGCGGGGCGCTGGGGGCGGGCGAAGGGGCGGCCTTGCGCCGCCGCGGGGCTTGCGTGTATCTGGGCGCGATTTTCGCCTTCCCCGGGGACCGACATGCACGCCTATCGCAGCCACACCTGCGCCGAGCTTACCCTTTCCGACGTCGGCACGGAGGTGCGGCTGTCGGGCTGGGTGCATCGCGTGCGCGACCACGGCGGCGTGCTGTTCATCGACCTGCGCGACCACTACGGGATGACCCAGATCCTCGCCGACAGCGAGAGCCCGGCCTTTGCCGCGCTGGAGAAGGTGCGGGCGGAGTGGGTGATCCGCATCGACGGCATCGTCAAGGCGCGGGCGCCGGAGCTGGTCAATCCGAAGCTGCCGACGGGGGCGGTCGAGGTCTACGTCCGCGATGTGGAAGTGCTCGGCGCCGCCGAGGAATTGCCGCTGCCGGTGTTCGGCGAGGTCGACTATCCGGAGGAGACCCGGCTCAAGTACCGCTTCCTCGACCTGCGGCGCGAGGGGCTGCACGCGAACATCATGCTGCGGTCGCAGGTGATCGCCTACTTGCGCGACGCGATGCGGGGGCAGGGGTTCACCGAGTTCCAGACGCCGATCCTGACGGCTTCGTCGCCCGAGGGGGCGCGGGACTTCCTGGTGCCGTCGCGGCTGCATCCGGGCAAGTTCTACGCGCTGCCGCAGGCGCCGCAGCAGTTCAAGCAGCTGATCATGGTGGCGGGCTTCGACCGGTATTTCCAGATCGCGCCGTGCTTCCGCGACGAGGATCCGCGCGCGGACCGGTCGCCGGGGGAGTTCTACCAGCTCGACGTCGAGATGAGCTTCGCCACGCAGGACGATGTTTTCGCGGCGATCGAGCCGGTGATGCGCGGGGTGTTCGAGGCCTTCGGCGGCGGGCGCCCGGTGACGCCGGAGTTCCCGCGGATCGCCTATCGCGACTCGATGCTGTGGTACGGGTCGGACAAGCCGGACCTGCGCAACCCGATCCGGATGCAGGTGGTGAGCGAGCATTTCCGCGGCTCGGAGTTCAAGGTCTTTGCGGGGCTGCTGGAGCAGCCGGGGACCGAGGTGCGCGCCATTCCGGCGCCGGGGGGCGGGAGCCGGAAGTTCTGCGACCGGATGAACGCGTTCGCCCAGGCCGAGGGGCTGCCGGGGATGGGGTATATCTTCTGGCGGGCCGGGAGCGACGGAGTCGAGGCGGCGGGTCCGGTGGCGAAGGCGCTTGGGCCTGAGCGGACCGAGGCGATCCGCGCACAGATGGGCGTGGGCGAGGGGGACGCGGTGTTCTTCCTCGGCGGCCTGCCGGCGAAGTTCGAGGCGGTGGCGGGCAAGGCGCGCAACGTCATCGGCAAGGAGCTCGGGCTGACGGCGGAGGGGCGGTTCGACTTCTGCTGGATCGTCGATTTTCCGATGTACGAGAAGGACCCGGATACCGGGAAACTCGACTTCAGCCACAACCCGTTCTCGATGCCGCAGGGCGGGCTGGAGGCGCTGGAGGGGCAGGCGCCGCTCGATGTGCTCGGCTACCAGTACGATATCGTCTGCAACGGGGTCGAGCTGTCGTCGGGGGCGGTGCGGAACCACAAGCCCGAGATCATGTACAAGGCCTTCGAGGTCGTCGGCCATGACCGGGCCTTCGTCGACGGGCACTTCGGGGGAATGCTCTCGGCGTTTCGCTATGGCGCGCCGCCGCACGCGGGGATTGCGCCGGGGGTGGACCGCATCGTCATGCTGCTGGCGGGGGCGGAGAATATCCGCGAGGTCATCCTCTTCCCGATGAACCAGCGCGCCGAGGACCTGATGATGGGGGCGCCGTCGCGAGCCGACGAACGAGCAGATGCGCGACCTCGGGCTGCGGCTCGTTCCCAAGGCGTGAGCGTGGGCAGCCTCGACCGCCTGCGGGAGGCGGGGTTCGGGGTGCTGACGCGGAACCATGCCGACGCGATCCTGGCGCAGGACTTCGCGGCGGAGACCGGGGAGCTGGTCGAGGCGCTGCTCGGCTTTCGGTTGCCGGTCACCGAGATCATCGGGAGCGGGGGCGGGGAGGCGCTGTCGACGCAGCGGCTGCGGCGGCGGCTGGCGCGGGTGGGCTGGCCGAAGCACGTCTTCGAGGTGCGGCTGACCGTCGACGGGGTGACGCGCGAGGCGATCAGCCACGAGATCGACCATGTGCGGCGGTCGGAGCGCGGGGCGCTGGCGCTCGAGATCGAGTGGAACAACAAGGACCCGTTCTTTGATCGCGACCTGGAGAATTTCCAGCGTTTGCATGCGCTTTCGGCGATCAGTGTCGGGATCATCGTCACGCGGGGCGATGACCTCCATGCCGGGATGCGGGGGCTGATCGAGGCGTTTCTGGCCGGGCGGGGGATGAGCGGGCCGGCGGACCTCGAAGCCTACGGGATGAAGCGACGGACGGATCGCCAGTCGGCGGCGGTGGACCGGGCGGTGGCGCTGGGGACGCCGTTCGCCCGGGCCTTTGCCGGCACCTTCGTCAAGGACAAGTTCGGGGAGGCGACGACGCACTGGCGCAAGCTGGCGTTGCGGGTGGCGCGGGGCGTCGGCAATCCCTGCCCGCTGCTGCTGGTCGGGCTGCCGCTTTCGGTGGTGGAGACGGAGGTGTCGCATTTTGAGGGGGCTGTGGGGGAGGCCGGGGTCGGGACGGATGCCGAGCTCTCGGGGGTGAGCCGGGCAACTCCGGATTTGTGGAGCGATTTCCCTGAGGATGACCCTGCGGATCGCGGTTAGCGGGGCCGTGGCGGCTTCGGTCGCCTACTCCGCGGCGACGGTGCCCGAGTTGTAGGCGTAGGTCGACCAGTCGGGCTTGTAGCCCTCGTCGGCCTGGTTGCCCCAGACGGTCCAGCCGGGGCGGACGCCGCGGCCGAACATTTCGAGGTAGGGGCCCCACGAGCAGGACTCGATGAGCGGGTATTGCTCGTCGGGCTTGCGGGAGTGCTCGCGCTTGCGGGTTGCGACGAGGTTCACCTGCCGGCGGCCGGGCGCGAGGGTGCGGACGTCGCGGCCGCGGGCGCCGAAGAGCAGGAGTTCGGTGACGTTGCGGAAGTAGAAGCCGACGCCGCGCCCGTCGGACCCGCCGTCCTTGCGGACCTTGTGCCAGACGATGTTCGACTTGTAGGCGAAGCCCCAGGCCGAAAGCACGGCGAGGCCGTCGGGCAGGAGGGCGTTCGGCACCCAGAGGTAGCAATGCGCCTTGTCGGCCATCAGGCTCGCCACCGGCAGGGCGGCGATCTCGTCGGTGGAGAGGGTGCCGTAGCGGTTGAGCCGCCGGTGCTCGGGCGCGACCTTGCCGGTGCGGTTGATGAAACGCCATGGTGGATCGGCCAGCACCGTGCCGAACTGCCGGCCGGCGAGCTCATGGGAAAGGTGCTGCGCTGCGTCGCTCATACGCAACATCTAGCGAGATCGGGCCCTCGGGCACAAGCACTATCGGGGAGGGCGGTTAAGCGGCGGGCTGGTCCTTGTCTCCGTGAAGCGGGACCGCGCCGCCCGCTCCGCCGGTCGCGGGACGAAGGCTGCGTTGACGAAATTTGCGCTTCGTGGCACTATTGCGCCGCGATTTGCGCATTTATTTTTTTCGACTGACCTGAACGCACAATGCATTTCTCATGGAGATCTCCAATGGATTTTGGAGTGCTGGTGGATGTTTGCCTCGGCGTGCTGGCGATCATGATCCTGTTCACCCTCGCGGCGGCGGCGATCAACGAGATGATTGCCGACAACATTCTGAACATGCGTGGCAAGAGCCTTCACGATGCCATCGTCGGCCTGCTGCGGAAGTATGCGGCGCTGGCCGGGACCAAGGACGCCGCGAAGATCGACGCGACGGTCGATGCTGCCGTTGCAAGGTTCTACGAGGCGCCCGAGCTTCAGTCGACCATGGAGGAGCGCTCCTGGTTGAAGCGGCTCCTGCAGGGAAGAATGTCGGTGAAGGGGGACTATCGGCCGCCCTCCGCGATCGAGCCCTCCGTCTTCGCGACCGTCGTGGCTCGGATCGTGGACGATCCGACGGTTTTCGCGGCTCCGGCGGACCCGGCTGTTTTGAAGGCTGCGGTGCCCTCCTTCGCGAGCGACTTCGCGCTCACGATGGACCGGGTGTCGGGATGGTACGTCCGCAAGGTCAAGACCAGCCTGTTCGTGATCGGTCTCCTGCTCGCCATCGGCGCCAACGTCGATCTGCTTCGCTATGCGGAGGACATGGCTGATGACGCCAACCTCTCGACGCGGATCGACGCAACGGCCGCCATGATCGGGGCGCTCGAGGCGAAGGGCGGGACACCGCCGGGGGCGACGCCACCAGCCGACCTCTCGGAGGCGACTGCGGCGCTGACCGAAAGGATCCGCGCGCTCGAGACCGACCTCGAGACGGCAGGGCTCACCGTGGGATGGGCGTGCGTCGACGAAGGTTCGAGCGTGATCGGCGATGCTCTCGGACGCTGGTCCTGCCCTGAGTCCAGCCCCCACCTGAACGGGGCGAACGCCCCCCAGATCCTCGGCTGGCTGATCATTGCCTTCGGCGTGACGCTCGGATCGCAGTTCTGGTTCGATCTGTTCCGGTCGCTCGTTAACCTGCGCACGCCGGGAAAGACCGGGGGAACGGCCGAGGAACTCTCCGCCTCCAACACCGTGCGGGTGCCGGCCCCGCCGGGTGGCCTCGCGCCGCAGTGATCCTGGCGTTGCGGCCCTTGCCGCGGGGGCGGCGGGCGGTCACCTTTGGTGGACCATGGCGAGAGAAGAGAGCATCGCGGCCTTCCGCTTCGGCACCGGGTTCCGACCGGACGCGGAGCCGCAGACGGCTGCGGCGATGCTCGCCGGGGTGCCCGCGGAGGCCAGCGCCGCGGGGGCCCGGCCGAGCACGCTGACCGATCGCACGGCGCTCTTCCGGCGCTTTGCCAAGATTCGCCGGCAGGGCGGCCCCAACACGGTCGATGACCGCAACGCCGCCCGGGTCGCGATCGAGCGGGGCTTGACCGAGGCGCGCGCCGCGCGTGTGGCGACCGCGGTCGCGGCGCCGAACCCGTTCTACGAGCGGCTGGTGTGGTTCTGGAGCGACCACTTCTCGGTTTCGGCGCTGAGTATCCTCGGCAAGGCGATCGTGCCGGCCTACGAGGACGATGCGATCCGGCCCAAAGTCGCCGGCCGCTTCGTCGACCTGCTGCGCGCGGCCGATACCCATCCCGCAATGCTTGAATACCTCGGGCAGGCGCGTTCGGTGGGGCCGAATTCGGCCGTTGGCCTCGCCCGGGGCCGCGGTCTCAACGAGAACCTCGGCCGGGAGATGCTCGAGCTGCACACGCTCGGGGCCGGGGCGGACTACACGCAAGACGACGTGCGCCAGGTCGCTGCGCTCCTGACCGGTCTCAGTGCCAATGGCCGCGGGGAACAGGTGTTTCGTCCGGACATGGCCGAGCCGGGGGCCGAGACCGTCCTCGGCAACCGGTATGGCGGCGAAAAGGCGTCGGAGGCGGATATCGACGCGGCGATGGCTGACCTCGCCCGGCATCCGGCGACCGCCCGCCACATCGCGACCAAGCTTGCGGTGCACTTCGTTTCCGATACGCCCGACCCTGACCTCGTCGATACCCTCGAAGCGGCCTATCGCGACAGCGATGGCGACCTGATGGCGGTCTACACGGCGCTGATCGAACATCCGGCGAGTGCGGCGCCGCTGGGCGCAAAGGTGCGGCAGCCGTTCGAGTTCGTCGTCGCCTCGCTGCGCGCTGCGGGGCCGCCGACTCCGCCCAAGCCGACGCCGCGCCGCGCCGATGTCGGCCGATTCCGGGGGCGACGGCAGGGTTTCGCTGGGGAGCCTCGATCCGGTGATCGCCCTCCAGCGGATGAACCAGCCGGTGTGGCGCGCGCCGCAGCCCAATGGCTGGCCCGAGCAGGCGGACGCCTGGATCTCGCCGCCGGGCCTGACGGCGCGCATCGACTGGGCCTCGTCGGTCGCCTCGGCGATCGAGGCGACGACCGACCCGCGCGCCTTTACCGATACCGCCCTCGGCGACCTCGCCAGCCCGGAGACCCGGGCGGTTGCCCGCGCCGCAGCGGAGCGTTGGGAGGGTATCGCCCTCGTTCTCGCCTCCCCGGAGTTCAACCGGCGATGAGCGATCCCGTTGCCCTTGCCGGACTCACCCGACGTACCCTGATCGGGCGCGGGCTGACGCTCGGCGCTGCCTGCTGCATTGCCGCCTCGCCGCTGGTGACGCCCGTCGTTCTTGCCTCGGCGCCAGGGGACAACCGCCTGGTGGTCATCGTGCTGCGCGGGGCGATGGACAGCATCGCCGCCTTTCCGCCGCTGGCCGACCCGGCGCTTGCGGCGTTGCGGCCGCAGCTCGGACAGGTGCAGGGCGTGCTTTCCCTCGACGGGCGCTTTGGTCTTCACCCCGCGCTCGCGCCGCTGCTGCCGCTCTGGCAGGGCGGGCAACTCGCCATTGCCCAGGCGGTGGCGACGCCCTACCGCGACAAGCGCAGCCATTTCGACGGGCAGGACCTGCTTGAGGCCGGGGTTTCCGAGACCGGCGCAGTGCGTGACGGCTGGCTCAATCGAGCGCTCGGGCTGATCCCCGATGCGCAGACGGAGACGGCGCTGTCGGTCGGCCGCGAGAACATGCTGCTGCTGCGCGGGCCGGCGCCGACGCGGGCGTGGTCGCCCGGCGATCGGCTGCGTCTGCGCAACGACGAGCGCGGGCTTCTCGACCGGCTCTATGCCGCCGATCCGCTTTTCGCGGCGGCGGCGCAGGGGGCGGCCAGGCTCAGCGCGCTCGACGGTCCGCAGGGCAAGCCCGAGCCGGGGGTCGATCCGATCGCCCGCTTCGCCGGTCAGCGACTGGCGGCGGAGGCGCGGATCGCGGCCTTCTCGATCGGCGGGTGGGACACGCACGTCTCCCAGCGGACGGCGATGGTCGCGCCGCTTACCCGTCTCGCGGCTTCGATCACCACGCTGCGGGACAGCATCGGGCCGGCGTGGGACACGACGCTCGTCATCGCGATGACCGAGTTCGGTCGCACCGTGGCCGAGAACGGCACGGCGGGGACCGACCACGGTACCGGCGGCACGGCGATCCTGGCCGGTGGTGCGCTGGCGGGGGGGCGGGTTTACGGCGACTGGCCGGGGCTTGCCGAGAGCGCGCTCTATCAGGGGCGTGACCTGATGCCGACGGTGGACGTGCGGCACTATCCGGCGCTGGCGCTGGAGGCGCTGTTCGGGCTCGATCGCGACGCAATCGGGCGCGATGTTTTCCCCGGGCTCGACCTCGGCGCCGGGCCGCGCTTTCTCGCCTGACGACGACGCGCCGGAACACTGGCCGTGGGCATCGGCGGATTGACGGCGTACCGACCGGTTGGTACTTACGGGTGAGGAGGATCCGTCATGGCCGTTCCTTACCGGTGGGTGATCGTGGCGCTCGGGGGCCTGATGGGGTGCGTCGCGATCGGGACGATGTTCTCGCTCGCGGTGTTTCTCGAGCCGATGGCGGCGGATACCGGGTGGAGCCGCGCGGGGATTTCCTCGGCGATGACCATCGACTTCCTGATCATGGGGGTCGCCGGATTCTTCTGGGGTACGGTGAGCGACCGCCACGGGCCGCGCATCGTCACGCTGATCGGCGCCGTGCTGCTCGGGACCGGTCTTGTCGTCGCCAGCCGGGCGACGACGCCGCTCGGCTTTCAACTCGGCTTCGGGCTTCTCGTCGGGCTGGCCGCCGGGGCGTTCTTTGCGCCGATGATCGCTGCGGTCACCGGGTGGTTCGAGACCAACCGGGCGCTGGCGGTCAGCCTCGTCTCGGTCGGGATCGGGATGGCGCCGCTGACGCTGACGCCACTTGCGGGGTGGCTGATCCTCCGCACCGACTGGCGGACGGCGCTGGCGGTGATGGGGGTGCTGGCCTGGGTGTTGCTGATCCCGGCGGCGTTCTTCGTGCGCCGCCCGCCGGCGGTGGCGGCCGAGCCTGGCGCGGTGGCGGAGGGCGATGCCGGGCGGGCGCTGCGCTCGCCGCAGTTTGCGGTGCTCGGTGGCACGTTCTTTCTTTGCTGCGCGGCCCACGCCGGGCCGATCTTCCATACGCTGAGCTACGCGCGGCTCTGCGGGGTTTCGACGATGGCGGCGGTCAGCATCTACAGCGTCGAGGGGCTGGCCGGGATGGTCGGCCGCGTTGTTTTCGGGGTCAGTGCCGACCGTTACGGGGCGCGGCGCGTCCTCGTGGTCGGACTTGTGGTGCAGGCGCTGGCGATTCCGGGGTATCTCGCCGTGCACGACCTCGGGGGCTTCTACGCCATGGCGGTGGTGCTGGGCATGGTCTACGGCGGCGTGATGCCGCTCTATGCCGTCCTTGCCCGGGACTATTTCGGGCAGGCGGTGATGGGAACCGTCCTCGGGGCCGCGACGATGCTGTCGTCGCTCGGCATGGCGCTGGGCCCGGTCGGGGGCGGGTGGATCTACGATACGTTCGGCAGCTACGCCTGGCTCTACGTCGCCTCGGGGTTGCTGGCCGCGGGGGCGGTGGCGGTGTCGCTGGCCTTCCCGCCCGCCGGTGGCGAGAAGGGGCGGCCGGCGCTGGCCTGAGTCATCGACTCAGGCGACGGCGCTGCCTTGGCGCCGGCGCACGGAAAGCGCCGGCGGGATCGGAGAGGACGGCATCGGCCCTTCGGGACCGGCGCCTGTCGGTGTCAGCGGCTGAAGACCGAGCTGTAGGCGATCGCGCGGATGTTGCCGCGGGCGATGCCGAGATCCGCGAGCTCGCGGTCGTTGAGGGCGTCGAGCTCGTTCAGGGTCTCGAAGTAGGTGCGGTAGTCCGCCACGACCTGACGAACGCGGGCGAAGAGGCCCGAAGAGGCGGGGGCGGCGTAGTCGTGCAGGTTGATCGCGTGTGCCATGGTATGGCTCCTTCCAGGGTTGGCCGCTGCGAGAGTGATGCGCCCATCGCATCCCTCCGATCCTACGGCCTCGGCGGGAACCGACCCGCCGCTCTCGTATGCAGTGAATTTAGCTAATGTGCGGCGCTGCACAACGTATGGAATGGGAAAGCCGGCCATGCGGTGACTGCAAGGCTCGCGGCGTAGACCGGATCAGACGATGAACTGCTGCCCGAGCTCGAGCACCCGGTTCGACGGCAGGCGATAGAAGCTGGAGGCGTCGGAGGCGGCCTTGGTCATCGAGATGAAGATTTTGTCCTGCCAGTAGGGCATCCCCCCCTCGGGCGATGGCCGGAACGAGCGCCGGTTGAGGAAGTAGGAGGTGCTCATCATTTCGAGCTGGAGGCCGAGCTTCTTGCCGAGGGCAAGCGCCCGGGGGACGTTGGGGACTTCCATGTAGCCGAAGTTGAGCATCACCCGGGTGAAGCTGTCGGAGAGCGGGTCGATCGAGATGCGCTCGGCGTCGGGGACGCGCGGCGTGGTTCCCGACCGTACCGTGACGATCAGGTTGCGGGCGTGCAGGACGTGGTTGTGCTTGAGGTTGTGGAGCAGCGCCGAGGGGGCGACATCGGGGTCGGAGGTCAGGAAGACCGCGGTGCCGGTCACCTTGGCGGGCTTCGACTTCCGCATCATCGCGATGAGTTCTTCCAGGCCGACGCTGGCGTTGTGGGCCTTCTGCTGGACGATCGCGGTGCCGCGGACCCAGGTCCACATCAGGACCCCGACGGCGCCAGCGATCAGCAGGGGCACGTAGCCGCCGTCGAAGAGCTTGGCGAGGTTGGCGCCGAGGAAGATCGTCTCGATCGCGAGGAGCGGGACCATCACCACGAGCGCCAGGGCCAGCGGCCAGCGCCAGGCGCGGCGGAGGACGGTGAAGGCGAGGAGCGAGGTCACCACCATCGTCCCGGTCACGGCGATGCCGTAGGCGCTGGCGAGGGCGCTCGACGATTCGAAGATGAAGACGAGGAAGAGAACGGCGGTGAGGAGGATCCAGTTGACCCGCGGCATGTAGATCTGGCCGACTTGGCTCTCGGAGGTGTGCTGGATCTCGAGCCGGGGGAGCAGGCCGAGCTGGATGGCCTGCTGGGTCAGCGAGTAGGCGCCGGAGATGACGGCCTGGCTGGCGATGACGGTGGCGCAGGTCGCGAGGATGACGAGGGGCAGGAGGCCCCAGTCCGGGGCCATGAGGAAGAACGGGTTGTCCACCGCCTCGGGATGGGCGAGCACGAGGCTGCCCTGGCCGAGATAGTTGAGGGCGAGGGCGGGGAAGACGAGGCAGAGCCAGGCGGTGCGGATCGGGCCGCGGCCGAAGTGGCCCATGTCGGCGTAAAGGGCCTCGGCGCCGGTGACGGCGAGGAAGACCGCGCCCATCACCGGGAAAGAGCCGAGGCCGTGGCTGATCAGGAAGCCGATGGCGTGGCCGGGGTTGAGTGCCGCGAAGATCGCCGGGCGGTCGCCGGCGTGGTAGAGGCCGAGGGCGGCGAGGACGAGAAACCAGACGACGGTGATCGGTCCGAAGAAGGCCGAGACCCGCGCGGTGCCGCTGCTCTGCACCCAGAAGAGCAGGATCAGGATCACCACGGTGATCGGCAGGATGTAGGCTTCGAAGTGGGGGGCGACGAGTTCGATGCCCTCGACGGCCGAGAGGACGGAGATCGCCGGGGTGATCGCGGCGTCGCCGTAGAAGAGCGCGGCGCCGGTGACGCCGAGGACGAAGAGGAGCGGGGTGCGCCGTCCGATCGCGCGCTGGGCGAGGGCGAGGAGCGAGAGGGTGCCGCCTTCGCCGCGGTTGTCGGCGCGAAGGATGAGGACGACGTACTTGAGGGTGACGATGAGGATCAGGGTCCAGATCAGCAGCGAGACGATGCCGATCACCTCGTCGCCGGTCAGCCCGTCGCGGCCGGCGGCATGGAGACCCTCGCGGAGCGCGTAGAGCGGGCTGGTGCCGATGTCTCCGTAGACGACGCCGACCGAGCCGAGGGCGAGTTTCCAGAAGTGGGAGGGGGGTCGGTCGATGTCCCCGGCCGTGGTTTCAGCGGACATCGGTGGACCTCGTGCGACTGCGCGAGGACGGTATCTAGCGCGCGTGAGCAGGTGCGGCAAGAGATCGCTGCGCTGCGAAGTAGCAGGGACGGTTCCCCTCGAACGTGACACTGCGCGGCCGGTCAGGGGGAGGGCCTCGAGATGGGCGGAGTCCGGGGCTGACAGGGCGATCGCTGGGGAGGGATTGCTGCAAAAGGGTCCGCCAATGCGGCGGGATGGCGTGCAGATGCACGCTCTGCGCACGCGTGCGCAAGAGGGTCAAGCCATTGAAATTGAACGACTTGTGTTGTTCTGTTTACTTCTGGTTCATACCCGTTCACGGGCGACGGCGCGGGTGTGGGGGGCGTGCCGATGCCTCCTAGATGATGCGATCGACGAGCAGTCCGGTCAGGTAGCCGTTCCCGGCGGAGAAAGCCCGCGCGGCGGCGGCGATGCGGGCGGGGCCGGCAAGGGGGGCTTCGGCGCGCGGCAGGTCGTCAAGGCCGGGGCGCGGGGTTCTGGGGGCAGGACCGGGACGGGCGGTGGCGGCCTCGTCACCCGGCGTGCGATCGGGACGCGGGCGTGTGCGAGCGCGGCGGGAGGTTTGGCCGGTGCCCTGGCCCATAGTGATGCGCGCGCTCGCGATACCGGCGATCATTCCTCGAAAACCCCGCAAAACCCCCGAAAGTTTTAGCAGTATACGCAGGACTTTTGCCGCGGCGACGGTGGATCGCGGCGAGGGTTAAGGCGTGGGGGAGGCGGGGGTCAGGGCCCGTTCGTAGAAACCGGTGAGGAATCGCTCGGCATCCGCGAAGCGGCGGGCGTGGTCGGGGCCGAGGACGGCGTCGAGCTGGGCGTCGAAGTCGGCGTAGTGCTGGGTGACGGCCCAGATCGAGACGATGAGGTGGTGGGGGTCGACGGTGGCGATGCGGCCGGCGGCGACCCAGGCGGCGATGACGGCGGCCTTTTCGTCGACGAGGGCGCGAAGCGGGCCGCTGAGGGTGTCGGCGATATGGGGGGCGCCCTGGAGGATCTCGCCGGCGAAGAGGCGGCTCTCGCGGGGATAGTCGCGGGCCATGCCGAGCTTGCGGCGGACGTAGGCGATGATCTCCGCCACCGGGTCGCCGCCGGGGTCGAGCTGGCGCAGGGGATCGAGCCAGGTGTCGAGCAGGCGCTCCAGCAGCATCCGGTGGATGTCGTCCTTGGAGGCGAACCAGTAGAGGAGGTTGGGCTTGGACAGGCCGGCGGCCTCGGCGATCTGGTCGAGGGTGGCGCCGCGGAAACCGTTGGTGGCGAAGACGTCGAGCGCCGCGTCGAGGATTGCGCCGGTCTTTTCCCGTTGGATCCGGGTCGGGGTGTGGCGCGACGCGGCCCGGGTCATGAAGCGGCCACAGGCATCTGGCGGGTCCTTGGCTTCTGCTGCTCGGTCGGCAGAAGTAAACCATCGCGTGGCAGGGCGGTCGAGTGAAACCCGACCGCCCATGGTTCAGCCCACGTGTCAGTCGCCCGATCAGGCCGCCTCGGGCGCCTCGCCGCTGTGGGCAGGCTGCGCCGCCTCTTCGGCAGAGGCCTTGCTTGCCGCAGTGTCGACCGCCTCCGACAGGCGCTGGACAAGGAGGCTGGTGCGGTGCGCGGCTTGCCGGGCGACGGCCCAGGCGCGGAGCTTGTCCTCGTCCCCGGCCGCTTCCGGGGTCGCGGTGGCGGCACCGGTCGCTTCGGCCTCTGCCGCGGGCTTGGCGACGGAAACAGCGCTGGGCGCTGCGGTCGTGGCCGTTTCGTGTGCTGGCTCTGAGGCCGGCGGCGCGGCCGTTTCGGCGGTCATCGGCAGCGGAGCGACGGGCGCGGCAGCGGCCGGCTCCGGTTGTGGCGTGGCCGCGGGGGCCGTCGACCCGCTACTTTCCGCCGGGTAGGTGAAGTCCGGTATGGTCGCCGGTGCGTCTACGGGCGTCCCCACTGGTGCCGTCGGCGCCGCCGCCACGGGTGCCGGGGCCGTCGCGGCCGCAGGTGTGGTTGTCGTTGCCGCCGTGGTCGTTGCCGTCGTTGTCGTGCCGCCTGTCGTCGAGGTCGGTGGCACGATTACATTGACGATAGGCTTCAGGATGTTGCCGAACATTTATCGTTCCCCTTCGCTGCCGTAGGTC
This sequence comes from uncultured Alphaproteobacteria bacterium, assembly GCA_963798235.1. GTDB lineage: Bacteria > Pseudomonadota > Alphaproteobacteria > Rhodobacterales > Rhodobacteraceae > Amaricoccus. The sequence continues at coordinate 153,847 of CAWCSN010000005.1, forward strand.
TAGTCGATCAGGCACGCACCGGCGAAGCAGGCCAAGCGGAGTGCGGTGAACGGCGCGCGCCCGCCGCCCTCGTCGCGTGGCAGGTTGGCAATACGATGCAACAGGTTGTATTATATAGTTTAAGATGGAAGGGCGAGGGCAGGCGCGGTACGGCGCCGGTTCGGGCGCGTTTACTGAACGCGGCGCTGTTGGGCCCGTAAGCCCCTTGACCGCCTGATGCGGGTCGTTAGCGTCAGATTGTCCAGACCGTCCGGTCGGGTCATGGAAGGCCTGCGCCCCGCGACGCAAGCCCTACGAGGAAGCCAGCGATGTCGACGCGCCATGCGCCCGCCCCGAACGACCTTCGGGCCTTCTGGATGCCCTTCACCGCCAACCGCCAGTTCAAGCAGGCGCCGCGGATGTTCGTCGCCGCCGAGGGAATGCACTACACCACCAGCGACGGGCGCAAGGTGCTCGACGGCACGGCCGGGCTGTGGTGCTGCAATGCCGGGCATGGGCGGCCGCGGATTTCGCAGGCGATCGCCGAGCAGGCGACGGAGCTCGACTATGCGCCGGCCTTCCAGATGGGCCACCCGAAAGCCTTCGAGCTGGCGAACCGGCTGGTGGGGATGGCGCCCGAGGGGTTGGACCATGCGTTCTTCACCAACTCCGGGTCGGAGTCGGTCGAGACGGCGCTGAAGATCGCCATCGCCTACCAGCGGGCCATCGGACAGGGGTCGCGGACGCGGCTGATCGGGCGCGAGCGCGGCTATCACGGGGTGAACTTCGGCGGGATCTCGGTCGGGGGGATCGTGAGCAACCGCAAGTTCTTCGGGACGCTGCTGACCGGCGTCGACCACATGCCGCATACGCACCTGCCGGACCGGAACGCCTGGTCGAAGGGGCAGCCCGAGCATGGGGCGGAACTGGCCGACGAGCTGGAGCGGATCGTGACGCTGCATGACGCGAGCACGATCGCGGCGGTGATCGTCGAGCCGGTGGCGGGCTCGACGGGCGTGCTGGTGCCGCCGAAGGGCTATCTCAAGCGCTTGCGCGAGATCTGCACGAAACACGGTATCCTGTTGATCTTCGACGAGGTCATCACCGGCTTCGGGCGGACGGGGGCGGCCTGGGCGGCGGAGAAGTACGGGGTTACACCCGACATGATCACCTGCGCCAAGGGGTTGACCAACGGGGTGATCCCGATGGGTGCGGTGCTGGCGAGTGCGGCGATCCACGACGCCTTCATGACCGGGCCGGAGCACGTGATCGAGCTTTTCCACGGCTATACCTACTCGGGCAATCCGATCGCGGCGGCGGCGGGGATCGCGACGCTGGAGACCTACCGCGAGGACGGGCTGTTCGAGCGGGCGGCGGCGCTGGCGCCCTACTGGGAGACGGCGCTGCATTCGCTGCGCGACTGTCCGCACGTCATCGACATTCGCAACGAGGGTCTGATCGGGGCGGTGGAACTGGCGCCGATCGCCGGCCAGCCGACGGCGCGGGCGTTCAAGGCCTTTCTCGACGCCTACGACAAGGGCATCCTGATCCGCACGACCGGCGACATCATCGCGATGTCGCCGCCGCTGATCATCACCGAAGCGCAGATCGACGAACTGGTCGGGACGCTGCGCGGGGTGCTGCAGCGGCTCCAGTGAGCCGCTGCAGACGCGGGTGGTGAAGGCGGGGGCGTCAGCCGCAGACGTAGCCGAGGGCGACGCGGCCGCGGTCGACGCTCTCGACGCTGACCGAGCAGGTCTTGTCGCCGACGGTGGCCTCGATCGCCTCGCCGACCGGGAGGGTGACGGTGTTGACGCCGTTCACCGCGATGCGGGCGCCGGTGTCGGAGACGGAGGAGACGAAGACGCGGAGGCCCTCGGCAAGGTCGATGGCGGTGCCGGGGGCGGTGCCGTCGGGCGCGGGCAGGGCGTCTCCGCACGCACCGGAGACCGCGGCCTTGCCGCCACCGACGGCGTCGAGGGTGAGCTGGCAGTCGCCGGCCTGTCCGGGGACGGTTTCGGACTTGCCGGCGGCGAGGACGAGGTCGTGGCCGTTGGCGCGGAGGTAGGCGGTGCCGCTGGCCTCGTCGATGCGCGAGACGAAGACGCTGAGGGCGCCGTCGGAGAGCATGGCGGTCTCGCCCGGGCCGACGCCGTCGACGGGCGCGGCTGTGGCGGCTTCGGGTTCAGCGGCGGCGCCTTCGGCCGGAGCGGCGGCGGCGGGGGCGACCTGGGATACCTGGCCGCGGAGGCCGGCGAGGCCGCTCTCGAGGGCCGCCATGTGCGAGGCGGACGAGGTCTCGATGGCGCTCTGCAGCGACTGGCCGAGGGTCTGGACGTCGCCGCCGATCTTGTCGCCGACGTCGGCGACGGCCTTGGCGCCCGAGTCGACGCCGGCGGCGACACCGGTGGCGACGCCGTCGATCTTGCCCGAGAGGTCGCTGGAAAGCTGGGTGAGGCCGGCCTCGATCTCGCCGATCTGGGCGGTCTGGGTGGCGGAGGCGGCGTCGACGTGGCGGGCGATGGCGGCGTCGATCTCCTTCATGTCCGGGCCGCCGCCGTTCATGATCGCGCCGACGATCAGGCCGGCGAGGAAGAGCACCGCGCCGCCGGCGGCGATTTGGTTGGTTTTCATTGTAGTCTCCCTGTTTGTTCGTGCGGCGCCAATCGCGCCAATTCCCCCAATGGCGCAGAGTAGCCGTGGAACGGGCGCCGCGCAGCGAAAATTCCCGGGCCTTGCACCGGTGCGGCGCTGGGACCTACACAAAGAGGCGACCCCGCAGTCTGTTGCCCGCAGCCTGTTGCCCGCAATTCGTTGAAGGAGACCGCCGATGGCCGCCCCGAGCGACAACCTCAAGATCGACGGCTCCCGCCTGTGGGACAGCCTGATGGCGATGGCGGAGATCGGGCCGGGCGTCGCCGGCGGCAACAATCGCCAGACGCTGACCGACGCCGATGCGGAGGGGCGGGCGCTGTTCGCGAAGTGGTGCGGCGACGCGGGGCTGTCGCTCGGGGTCGACACGATGGGGACGATGTTCGCGACGCGGGCGGGCGAGGACCCGGAGGCGCTGCCGGTCTATGTCGGGAGCCATCTCGACACCCAGCCGACCGGGGGCAGGTACGACGGGGTGCTCGGGGTGCTCGGGGCGCTGGAGGCGGTTCGGTCGATGAACGACCTCGGGATCCGCACGAAGCATCCGGTGGTGGTGACGAACTGGACGAACGAGGAGGGAGCGCGGTTTGCGCCGGCGATGCTGGCGAGCGGTGTGTTCGCGGGGGTGCTGTCGCAGGACTATGCCTATGCGCGGCTCGATCAGGAGGGGAAAGCCTTCGGGGACGAGCTGGAGCGGATCGGCTGGAAGGGGAGCGAGGCGGTCGGGGCGCGCAAGATGCACGCCTATTTCGAGCTCCATATCGAGCAGGGGCCGATCCTCGAGGCGGAGGGCAAGGACATCGGCGTGGTGACGCACTGCCAGGGGCTGTGGTGGCTGGAGTTCACCTTGACCGGCAAGGAGGCGCACACCGGGTCGACGCCGATGCCGCTGCGGGTGAACGCGGGGCTGGCGATGGCGCGGATTCTTCGAGATGGTCCAGGGCGTGGCGATGGCGGAGCAGCCGGATTGCGTCGGGGGGGTCGGGCAGGTGAAGTTTGCGCCCAACTCGCGCAACGTGCTGCCGGGGTCGGTGGTGTTCACCGTGGATATCCGCTCGCCGGATCAGGCCAAGCTCGACCGGATGCGGGCGCGGATCGAGGGCGAGGCGGCGGGGATTTGTGCGGCGCTCGGGGTCGGCTGCGCGGTCGAGGCGGTCGGGCACTTCGACCCGGTCACCTTTGCGCCGGATCTGGTCGCGCGGGTTCGCGGCGCGGCGGAGCGGCTCGGGTACAGCCACCGCAACCTCGTGTCGGGGGCCGGGCACGATGCCTGCTGGGCGGCGAAAGTGGCGCCGGCGACGATGGTGATGTGCCCCTGCGTCGACGGGCTCAGCCACAACGAGGCGGAGGAGATCACCCCGGACTGGGCGGAGAAGGGGGCGAACGTGCTGTTCCACGCGGTGCTGGAGACGGCGGGGATCGTCGGGTGACCGCCGTCAGGGAGCGTCGGACGGACTATCAGCGTTAACGGCCGTTTACCCCTCTCGGCGCCGGGCCGCACCTGTGGCAGGTTCAGGCAATGGGGATTGGCGACAGGAGGTCTGCCGTGGGGCGCTTGGGGGTGATGGTGGCGGTGCTGCTGGCGGCGGGAGCGGCGCAGGCGGCGCCCTTTTCGGTGCAGGCGGACGGGACGGGGGCGGCCTGGGTGGTCGACGAGGCGACCGGGGCGCTCCGGGTCTGCCGGCATGGTGACGGCGGCCGGGCCGAAGGTGGCCGACGGTTTCGGCAGTGGCGCCGGGGTGGAGCGGCCGGCGCGGCCGGAATGCAAGGTGGCGATGCGGGCCGTGGCGGCGCCGGAGCCGGTGGCGGCGCGGGGGATGCTCGGCGACGGGTCGAGCGGGCCGCAGGTCGGAAGCGCGGTGGGAATGCTCGGCAACGGCGGCTTCTGGCCGCAGGCTGGCTGGCCGGATCAGCAGGTCATCATCGTCAGGCCGGGCGCGGCGGAGGTGAACCTCTACTGACGGCGGGGCCCGGGGCCTGTCGTCCCGGCGGGAGACGGAGATGGCACGCCTATGACACGGGTGACGGCGACGGCGTTCTCGAGATCGCGGTGGGGACGGAGCGGGTCCGGCTTGACGGCTTCGAGGCCGACATCGGCGAGCCCGAGGGGGCGGATGTACTCGTCTTCTACGACGCGCCCGACCGGGCGACGCTCCACGTCTACGGGCGCGAGATCGGCGAGGGGACCCTGACCTGCAGCCTCGGCGTGCGCAGGGCGGCCGTGAGCGTCGAACTCGGCCTGCTGGCACGGGTGCTTGCGGAGGGGCTCGCGGCCGGGCTTGAATTGCCGGGCGACTCGCGACGCGCGCTCTGCCGCGCGCTGGACGCGACGCAATAGGAGGGAAGCGACCCATGTCGACGGTCATCAAGGGCGGCACCATCGTCACCGCCGATCTGAGCTACACGGCGGACGTGCTGGTGGAGGGCGGGAAGATCGTCGCCATCGGGCCGGACCTGAAGGGCGACACGGTGCTCGATGCCAGTGGCGCCTATGTGATGCCGGGGGGGATCGATCCGCATACCCATCTCGAGATGCCGTTCATGGGGACGTATTCGTCGGACGACTTCGACAGCGGGACGCGGGCGGCGCTGTCGGGTGGGACGACGATGGTGGTCGACTTCGCGCTTCCCAGCCCGGGGCAGTCGCTGCTCGATGCGCTGAAGATGTGGGACAACAAGAGCGGGCGGGCGCATTGCGACTACTCGTTCCACATGGCGGTGACCTGGTGGAGCGAGCAGGTCTTCGAGGAGATGAAGACCGTCACCGAGCGCGGGATCAATACGTTCAAGCACTTCATGGCCTACAAGGGCTCGCTGATGGTCAATGACGACGAGATGTACTCGTCGTTCCGGCGCTGCGCGGAGCTTGGGGCGATCCCGCTCGTCCATGCGGAGAACGGCGACGTGGTGGCGGAGTTGTCGGCGCGGCTGCTCGCCGAGGGGAATACCGGGCCGGAGGCGCACGCCTATTCGCGGCCGGCGCAGGTCGAGGGCGAGGCGACCAACCGCGCGATCATGATCGCCGACATGGCGGGCGTGCCGCTTTATGTGGTCCACGTCTCGTGCGAGGACGCGCATGAGGCGATCCGGCGGGCGAAGATGCTGGGGAAGCGGGTGTGGGGGGAGCCCTTGATCCAGCACCTGACGCTCGACGAGAGCGAGTATTTCGACAAGGACTGGGACCATGCGGCGCGGCGGGTGATGTCGCCACCGTTTCGCGACAAGCGCCATCAGGACTCGCTCTGGGCGGGGCTGGCGAGCGGAACGTTGTCGTGTGTGGCGACCGACCATTGCGCCTTCACCACGGCGCAGAAGCGGTTCGGAGTCGGGGATTTTACCAGGATTCCGAATGGCACCGGCGGACTGGAGGACCGCTTGCCGATGCTGTGGACCTATGGGGTGGAAACCGGGCGGATCACGCCGAACGAGTTCGTGGCGGTGACCTCGACCAATATTGCCAAGATCCTCAACTGCTACCCGAGGAAGGGCGCGGTGCTGGTCGGCGCGGATGCGGATCTGGTGGTGCTCGACCCGAAGAAGGAGAAGGTGATCGCGGCGTCGACGCAGGTTTCGGCGATCGATTACAACGTCTTCGAGGGCAAGACGGTGCGCGGGCTGCCGCGCTACGTGCTGAGCCGCGGGCGGGTGATGGTCGACGACGGGACGCTGAAGCCGGCGGAGGGGCATGGCGAATTCGTCGCGCGGGCGCCGGCGGGGCCGGTGTCGGCGGCGCTCTCGACCTGGAAGGCGCTGACGGCGCCGCGGCCGGTGGTGCGGGCGGGCATTCCGGCGAGCGGGGTCTGAGCCCGATCATGCCGGAGGCGGTGATCGAGGCCAGGGGGCTCGGGCTGACGTTCGAGACCGCGGACGGGCCGGTGCATGCGCTGAAGGGCGTGGACCTGCGTGTCGAGCGCGGGGATTTCGTCAGCTTCATCGGGCCGTCGGGATGCGGCAAGACGACATTCCTGCGCATCGCGGCCGATCTGGAGACGCCGACGGAGGGGACGATCACCGTCAACGGGATGACTGCTGCGGCGGCGCGGGAGGCGCGGGCCTACGGCTATGTCTTCCAGTCGGCGGGGCTTTTTCCATGGCGAACGATCGGGCGGAACGTGACGCTGCCGCTCGAGATCATGGGCTTTCCCAAGGCGGAGCGGGAGGCGCGGTGCCGGCGGGTGCTGGAGCTGGTCGAGCTCAAGGGGTTCGAGCGGAAGTATCCGTGGCAGCTGTCGGGGGGGATGCAGCAGCGGGCGTCGATCGCGCGGGCGCTGGCCTTCGACGCGGACCTGCTGCTGATGGACGAGCCGTTCGGGGCGCTGGACGAGATCGTGCGGGACCGGCTGAACGAGGAACTGCTGGGGCTCTGGGCGCGGACGGGGAAGACGATCGCCTTCGTGACGCATTCGATCCCGGAGGCGGTCTATCTGTCGACGCGGATCGTGGTGATGAGCCCGCGGCCGGGGCGGGTGACGGACGTGATCGAGAGCCCGCTGCCCCGGGAGAGGCCGCTGCATATTCGCGAGAGCCGGGAGTTTCTCGACATTGCGGCGCGGGTCCGGGACGGGCTGCGGGCGGCGGTGGTGGACGAGGTTTGAGGTCTGGACAGCGTTTGGCAAGCGGGGCGTCGAGGGCGGGTCGTTGACGCCGCCGAGAGCCTGCCCGTTTTGGCGATGGACCCCGGAGGGGGCCGCCCCTAGTGTCGAGGGCGAAAAAGGGGACTAGGACGGCGGGGCAGGGAATGGCTGAGGCGGCGGTTCGGGCCGTGCTCCCGCAGCGGCGGGAGGGGACGGTGCTGCCGGTTCTGGTCGTGGTCGCCGGAATCCTGGTGCTCTGGTATGGCTTGGCGGTGGTGCTGAATGCGCCCTGGGCGCGCGATCAGGCCGGGCGGGCGGGCACGACGCTGGGGCCGGCGGCGCTGGTCGCGGCGACGATGGCGCAGGAGCGGCCGCGGATGCCGGCGCCGCATCAGGTGGTTGCCGAACTGTGGAAATCGACGGTGCTGGTGCCGGTCAGCTCGAAGCGCAGCCTCGTCTATCATGCCTGGGTGACGCTGTCGGCGACGCTCGCGGGCTTTGCGCTCGGGGTGGCGCTCGGCATTCTGCTGGCGATCGGGATCGTCCATGACCGGACGATGGATGCGAGCGTGATGCCTTGGGTGATCGCGAGCCAGACGATCCCGATCCTCGCCATCGCGCCGATGATCATCGTGGTGCTGAATTCGGTCGGGGTGACAGGGTTGCTGCCCAAGGCGTTGATATCGATGTATCTCTCGTTCTTTCCCGTGGTGGTCGGGATGGTGAAGGGGCTGCGCAGTCCCGACCGGATGCTGCTCGACCAGATGCGGACGTGGAATGCCGGGGGCGGGCAGGTCTTTCGCAAGCTGCGCTGGCCGGCGGCGGTGCCGTGGCTGTTCGCGTCGCTCAAGGTCGGCGTCGCGGCGAGCCTGGTCGGGGCGATCGTCGGGGAACTCCCGACCGGGGCGGTTGCCGGGCTCGGGGCGCGGATGCTGTCGGGGAGCTATTACGGGCAGACGGTGCAGATCTGGGCGGCGCTGCTGATGGCGGCGATCCTCGCGTCGGTGCTGGTCGGGGCGATCGGGGTCGCCGAGCGGCTGACGGCGCGGGCGATGGGCGCGCGGCCGGCGAGCGCTGCGCGGTGAGGGCAAAGGTGAGCCTGCTTTCCGTCGAGAACCTGCAGATCTCGATCCGCAGGCGGCGGGTGCTGCGCGGGATATCGCTGGCGGCGGGGGCGGGCGAAGTGCTCGGCGTCGTCGGCGAGAGCGGCTCGGGCAAGTCGATGACCGCGCTCGCGGTGATGGGCCTGCTGCCGCAGGGCGTGTGGAGCGACGGGCGCATCGTCTTCGACGGCACCGATCTTCGGACGCTGCCGGAGCGGGCGATGTGCGCGGTGCGCGGGCGCGACATCGGGATGATCTTCCAGGAGCCGATGACGGCGCTGAACCCGCTGCAGACCATCGGCGACCAGGTGGCGGAGACGGTGCGCATCCATGGCCGGGCGGCGGCGCGGGAGATTGCGGCGCAGACGCTGGAGCGGGTCGGGCTGCCGGCGTCGCGGGTCGGGCTCGGGCGCTATCCGCACGAGTTGTCCGGGGGCCAGCGCCAGCGGGTCGGCATCGCCATGGCGATTGCGCTGCAGCCGAAGCTGTTGATCGCCGACGAGCCGACGACGGCGCTCGACGTGACCACGCAGGCGCAGATCCTGGCGCTGCTGCGGCGGCTGGTCGACGAGGACCGCATGGCGCTGATGCTGATCACCCATGATCTTGCGGTGGTGGCGGGCCTGTCCGACCGCCTGACGATCATGAACGAGGGGCAGGTGGTCGAGAGCGGGCCGACGCGGGCGGTGATGCGCGAGATGCAGCATCCGTATACGCGGGCGCTGTTGTCGGCATCGGGCCACGTTCCGGTGCGGACGCCGCGGCTGCGGGGCAAGCCGCTGCTCGAGGTCGCGGGGGTGGTGCGCGACTATCCGACCGGGCCGGCGCGGCTGATCGGGGCGCGGGAGACCTTCCGGGCGGTGAACGACGTGAGCTTCACGCTGCGCGAAGGCGAGAGCCTCGGGCTGGTCGGCGAGAGCGGCTCGGGGAAGTCGACGCTGGTGCGGGCGATCCTCGGGCTCGAGCGGCTGCAGGCGGGGAGCGTGCGCATCGATGGCGCGGCGGTCGATGCCGGCGAGCGGATGCCGGCCGCGCTGCGCGCCAAGGTGCAGGCGGTGTTCCAGGACCCCTACGGCAGCTTCAACCCGCGGCACCGGGTCGCGCGGCTGATCGCGGAGCCGTATCACCTCCTATCCGATGCGCCGCGGGGGACGGCGCGGCGGGTGGCGGTGAATGCGGCGCTGAAGGACGTCGGGCTGCAGATCCCCGACGCGGAACGCTACATCCACGAGTTCTCCGGCGGGCAGCGGCAGCGGATTGCCATCGCCCGGGCGCTGATCATCCGGCCGAAGATGATCGTGCTGGACGAGGCGGTGTCGGCGCTCGACGTGCAGGTGCGGGCGCATGTGCTCGACCTGCTCGCGGCGCTGTCGGCGCGGTATGGGCTGTCCTACCTCTTCGTCAGCCACGACCTGACGGTGGTGCGGGCGGTGACCGACCGGGTGATGGTCATGCGCGGCGGCGAGATCGTCGAGAGCGGGCCGACGGACCGGGTCTTCGACGCGCCCGAGCATCCGTATACGCGGGCGCTGCTTGCGGCGGCGCCGGTGCTGGAGCGGGTGGCGTAGAGGGACACCGGATCGGAAGGCCGCCCGACCGGGGGCGCCGAGCCGGCCAGTGCCTTCAGGTTGGGCCTGGCAAAACCGCGGGCGCGAATTGTCGTCCTTTCCAGGCCTTCCGGATCGACAGCAGCGCGGCGAGCGACACGATCATTGCGACGTAGGCCGCCAGTGCGTTGCGGTTGAGCGACGGGAGCCCGGAGAGCAGCAGCATGTCGTTGCCGCCGGGGATCATCATCACGGCAAAGCTCATGGTGGCGCCGCCCGCCAGCTTCGCGAGAGTCGGCACCACCTTCGGCCTTGCCACGGCGAAGCGCCCGAGGCGAACCGCCGCGGTCGTGCCGCCTGCAAGAACGGCAACGGTGCAGACCAGCGCGACCAGGCCGTACGGCGGCGCGGCCAGACCGCCGGCACGCTCGGCCGCGCCGGTGAGAAGCGACGTATAGGTCCAGCTGCCCGCGGTGCCATTCAGGAGACCGCCGCAGACGCCCAGCACGGCGAAACTGAGCACCGTGGTCAGGCGCAGCCGGGGGAGGCGCGCGACGCGTCCGATGTGTCGGAGGACCGGAAGCGCGATGGCCCCGAAAACGAGGAGGGCGGACCAGCCGAGCCAGTTCGGCGTGGAGACGATCGAGGGGAGCCGGGCCTCGGCGTGGACCCCGAGATGCACGGCCGCGAGCGCACCGAGGGCGATGCCCACGAGCGTGGCCGCGTATTCGGTTCGGCCGCGCGTGAGTTGTGCCACGGTTCCGAGCGCGCAGGCGCCGTTCAGGGCGGCCCCCATGCCGAAGAGGGCGCCGCCGGCAAGCACGGTCCAGGTGACCGGGCCGTCCCCGGCGAGCATGGCGTGTCCGGGAAGCAACCACGCCAAGGGCAGGACGATGATCCCCGACCAGGCGGCGGCGCTGAAGAAGGCCCGGATCCGCGACGTGCGCCGACAGGCAACCCATTGTTCGGTTGCTCGCACCGCACAGACGCTGGCCCGCTGGATGCACGTGCCGACCACGAAGGCCAGGACGGCGGAGATCAGGAGGAGGGCGGTGGGGGTCATGCCCGGACGCCCGGACCGTTGCCGTGGCGACCCGTTCCCTACATCGCCTGCGCCGGCAGTCGCGACGCGCCGATGATCCGGCCGTCCGGTGCCTCGAGCAGCACGGCCGCGTCCTGCCCGTCGGGGACGCGGGTGTCGATCCGCAGCTTGCGTCCCGACCACTTGCCGATCTCGTCGACCGAGCGAACCACGTTCGACTCGACGAAGGTGTGGCCGCCGTTCTCGCCGCGCGGGATGCGCGTGACCTGTTCGTGGTCAAAGCCGATCAGCAGGAGGCGGCCGGTTCCGGTTCCCTGGCCGACCTCGACGGCGAGGCCGGATTCGCTCCGCGTGATCGCGACATCCGTGGCCGTCAGGGGCTGTGCCTTCGCCGTTTCGATCGCCGCCTGGACGGCGGCGCGGTGAGAACCGACGAGACCGACGGCCCCGTCGACCACGATCTCGGGCGTATACGAGCCATCGCCGAAGCGATCGCCGTAGCGGGCCTGACGGGCGGTTGCCGCCCGAAGCGAGAAGGGGTCCGTCCAGCCGAGCCGATCCCAGTAGGTGACGTGAAATCCCAGCGGCAGGACGTCCGTCCGGTCCTTGGCCAACTCGCTCAGGAAGGCGTTCGCCGGTGGGCAGGACGAGCAGCCTTGCGAGGTGAAGAGCTCGACGACGACCGGCCGTTCGTCCGCGAAGGCCGCGCCGAGCGGGAGCCCGGCAAGGATGCCGCCCAGAAGCAGGAGTCTCGGGAACATTGGCCTTCCTCCGTTTGTGATGCTGGCCTGTTCGGTGGTGCGGGAGGTACCATTACGTCGCAGTCACACATTTCTTCGTGTGGGGCAGGGCGCGTCGGGCGAGCGAAGCACCCACGCGCGGGTCGGCCGGGTCAACCCGTGCCGAGCGCAGGGTCCCGCGCGCAGCGCTGGCCTGTGCCGGGCCGATCAGCGGACGAAGTCAATCTGAGGTGGCGCCTAGTGCCTTGGTCTGGGAAGCGTCATTCCCACTCGATCGTGCCCGGCGGCTTCGAGGTGATGTCGTAGGTGACGCGGTTGATGCCCTTGACCTCGTTGATGATCCGGGTGGCGGTCTCGCCGAGGAAATCATGGGTGAAGGGGTAGTAGTCGGCGGTCATGCCGTCGACGCTGGTGACGGCGCGCAGCGCACAGGCGTAGTCGTAGGTGCGGCCGTCGCCCATGACGCCGACGGTGCGGACGGGGAGGAGGACGGCGAACGCCTGCCAGATGGCGTCGTAGAGGCCGTGGCGGCGGATCTGGTCAAGGTAGACGGCGTCGGCCTTGCGCAGGATCGCGAGTTTCTCGCGGGTGATCTCGCCGGGGCAGCGGATGGCGAGGCCGGGGCCGGGGAAGGGGTGGCGGCCGACGAAGCTCTCGGGGAGGCCGAGTTCGCGGCCGAGGGCGCGGACTTCGTCCTTGAAGAGCTCGCGGAGGGGCTCGACGAGCTTGAGGTTCATGTGCTCGGGGAGGCCGCCGACGTTGTGGTGGCTCTTGATCGTCACCGAGGGGCCGCCGGTGAAGCTGACGCTCTCGATGACGTCGGGGTAGAGGGTGCCCTGGGCGAGGAACTTCGCGTCGCCGACTTCCGCCGCGCGGGCGTCGAAGACCTCGATGAAGAGGCGGCCGATGGTCTTGCGCTTGATTTCGGGGTCGGAGACGCCGGCGAGGGCGTCGATGAAGCGGTCGGCCTCGTCGGCGTGGATGAGGGGGATGTTGTAGTGGTCGCGGAAGAGGGTGACGACCTCCTCCGCCTCGCCCTGGCGCATCATGCCGGTGTCGACGAAGACGCAGGTGAGCTGGTCGCCGATCGCCTCGTGGATGAGGACGGCGGCGACGGAGCTGTCGACGCCGCCGGAGAGGCCGCAGATGACGCGGGCGTCGCCGACCTGGGCGCGGATGGCGGCGATGGCCTGGTCCTTGTAGGTGGCCATCGTCCAGTCGCCGGTGAAGCCGGCGAGGTCGGTGAAGTTCTTCAGGATGCGGGCGCCGTTGACGGTGTGGTGGACTTCCGGGTGGAACTGCACCGCGTAGAAGTGGCGGCCGGGGTCGGTGGTGATGGCGAAGGGGGCGTTCGGGCTTTCGCCGATGACGGAGAAGCCGGGAGCGAGGGCGGTGACGCGGTCGCCGTGGCTCATCCAGACTTCCTCGCGGCCGGTGGCGAAAAGGCCGGTGAAGAGCGGGTCGGCGGTCTCGGTCGGGGTGACGAAGGCCCGGCCGAACTCGGCGTGGTGGCCGGCTTCGACCTTGCCGCCGAGTTGCGCCATCATGGTCTGCTGGCCGTAGCAGACCCCGAGGACCGGGACGCCGAGGGTGAAGATCTCGGGCGCGGCGCGGGGGCTGTCGGCCTCGGTGACGCTGGCGGGGCCGCCGGACAGGATGACGGCCCGGGGGGCGAAGGCTTCGAGGAAGGGGCCGTCGACCTTCTGGTAGGGGTGGATCTCGCAGTAGATCCGCGACTCGCGCAGGCGGCGGGCGATCAGCTGGGTGACCTGGCTGCCGAAGTCGACGATGAGGAGGCGCTGGTGCTCGGGGTCTGTCATCGCCACGGAATAAGGTGCCGGTTGGCGCCTTGCAAGGGGGGCCGGCGGGGGCGGAGAGGGGCTTTCGGGTGGGGCGGGGGACGACTTTTCTCGGTGGGCGGAACCGTGGCGCTTGTCGGCGGTTTTGAGGGGCAACGCGGGCGGTTGCTCCGCCCGTTCGGATTCCACAAAGAAAAGAGAGACAGAAGACCATGATCGTTTCGATCCAGGCGACCCTCGACTATGAGCTGAAGGGCGCCGTGCCGATCCTCCTCCAGATCGAGGCCGCGGACCTGCCGGACCAGCATGTGGTGAAGAGCGCGCTCGACATCACCGACGCCGACAGTTTCACCCGTGTGGCGGCGGACGAACGGATCGGGGAGCGTTGCCTGTTCTCGGTAACCGACCGGCTGCGCTGCCACTATTCCGCCGACGTCGAGATCGACCGGACGCCGAGCGACATCCGCAGTCTGCAAGAGGTGCCGGTGCCGGCGCTGCCGGGTGAGGCGATCAAGTACCTGATGCCGTCGCGCTATTGCCAGTCGGACCTGTTCCAGCCCTTCGTGATGGCGGAGTTCGGCAAGCTCTCGGGCGGCGTCAAGGTGGCGGCGATGCGGGAGTGGATCGAGCAGCACCTGTCCTACGTCCCGGGGTCGAGCGACGAGAAGACGACGGTGATGGATACCTTCATCCAGCGTCAGGGCATCTGCCGGGACTATGCGCACCTGATGATCACGCTGGCGCGGGCCTCGGGGCTGCCGGCGCGGATGGTCAGCGTCTATGCGCCCGACGTGACGCCGCCGGACTTTCACGCGGTGGCCGAGGTCTTCGTCGGGGGCGAGTGGCGGCTGATCGATGCGACGGGGATGGCGCAGCCGGACACGATGGTGCGGATCGGGGTCGGGCGTGACGCGGCGGATATCGCCTTCCTGATCGTCTATGGCGCGAGCGAGCTGAAGAAGCAGAAGGTGACGGTGAAGCGGAATTGACCGCGCCGCGCCTCGTGGCGGTCGTGCTGGCGGCGGTCGTGCTGGGGGGCGCGATGGCGATGACGAGGCCGGCGGGCGCGGAGGCGCCGCCGCCGCCTCGGCCGGGTCCGATGGACACGGCGGAGCCGCCTGAGGCCCCGGCCGGAGGGTCTGGTGCCGCCGGAAGGGGCGGGAGCGCCGGAACCCCGGCCTGAGGCTTTGGCGCCCGTGGAGACGGTTGCGCCGCCGGCCGCAGAGCCGGCGCCCGCTCCGGCGGGCGGGGCCCCGGAAGCGCAAAAGGCGCCCGGGGAGACGGCAGCGGGGGCGTTGTGCGGCGAGGCGGCGCTCGTCGGTGCGGCGGTGCCGGCGGTGGCAGGGGAGGGGGCGTGCGGGATTGCCGCGCCGGTTCGGATTACCGCGGCGGGGGGCGTCGGGCTGGATCCGCCGCCGACGCTCGATTGCAGCGCGGCGCGGGACCTCGTTACCTGGCTTGCAGAGGGGGTGGCTCCGGCTTTCGCGGCCCGTGGCGAGACGGTGGCGGCGCTGACGATCGCCGACGCCTATTCGTGCCGCAACCGCAACCGGGCGGCGTCGGGCAAGCTGTCGGAGCATGCGCGCGGGCGGGCGCTCGACGTGTCGGCCTTCCGGCTGGCTTCGGGTGCGACGGTGGATGTGCGGAGCGGGTGGTCGTCGACGGACTGGGGGCCGGTGCTCCACCGGGTCCACGACGCGGCCTGCGGGCCGTTCGCGACGGTGCTTGGTCCCGAGGCGAACGCGTTCCACGTCGATCACTTGCACCTCGACAGCGCCGAGCGGCGGTCAGGGCCGTGGTGCGAGTGATCCGGGATCCGGCCGATCGACGCACACAGAACGCGCTAGAGTCGCACGCTGTCGCACGCGTGCGACTCTACTCAACATATTGATAAGACTTGATTATCATAGTTTCATCAATCAAATATTCATACTCGTTGACTGAGTTTCGAGGCTGGCGACCGTATGACTCTCAGGCCAGGGCCGGCACTGACGTCACCGGGTTGGGCACTGGGGGTGCGGGCAGCGCTGGCTACACGGATGCCCCTGACTGACCCCGAAGACTCCTGAGCATCTCGTACTGTGGGTCGAGTCGCCAGTGGGAGGCCGGACTTTGAGCGCATCTTCGACGGTTATGCGGCGGCGGCCCTCGTCGATCTATCGGGGGAGCGCCCCTGCTCCACAGCAGGGGAGGGGGCACTTACCGCTCCGGCACCAGCACCTCGCGCTTGCCGACGTGGTTGGCGTGGGAGACGACGCCGGCTTCCTCCATCAGTTCGACCAGCTTGGCGGCCTTGTTGTAGCCGACCGAAAGCTTGCGCTGGATGTAGGAGGTCGAGCACTTGCGGTCCTTGGCGACAATCGC
Source organism: uncultured Alphaproteobacteria bacterium (assembly GCA_963798235.1). Classification (GTDB taxonomy): domain Bacteria; phylum Pseudomonadota; class Alphaproteobacteria; order Rhodobacterales; family Rhodobacteraceae; genus Amaricoccus. The sequence goes on from CAWCSN010000005.1 coordinate 169,647, forward strand.
CACCGCCTGGTCGTAGAGGGCGTCGTCGCTCTGGCCGCCGCCGAGGCCGAGGACGAGGTCGATGTCGCCCTCCTCGTCGGCGTCGGGGCCGTCGAGCACGCCGGCTTCGTATTCGGGTGCGCCGAAGAGCTTGAGGTGCTTGACCACCTCCTCGACTTCCTCGTCGGAGACGAACGGCCCATGGACGCGGGTGATGCGGCCGCCGCCGGCCATGTAGAGCATGTCGCCCTGGCCGAGGAGCTGTTCGGCGCCCATTTCGCCGAGGATGGTGCGGCTGTCGATCTTGGAGGTGACCTGAAAGGAGATGCGGGTCGGGAAGTTCGCCTTGATCGTGCCGGTGATGACGTCGACCGACGGGCGCTGCGTCGCCATGATCAGGTGGATGCCGGAGGCGCGGGCCATCTGGGCGAGGCGCTGGATGCAGGCCTCGATCTCCTTGCCGGCGACCATCATCAGGTCGGCCATTTCGTCGACGATGACGACGATGAAGGGCATCGGGGCGGGGTTGAACGACTCGGTCTCGAAGGTCGGCTCGCCGGTGTCCTCGTCGAAGCCGGTCTGGACGGTGCGGGTGAAAGCCTCGCCGCGGTCGAGGGCGTCCTTCACCCGGGCGTTGTAGCCGTCGAGGTTGCGCACGCCCATCTTCGACATCTTGCGGTAGCGCTCCTCCATCTCCGCCACCACCCACTTGAGGGCGACCACGGCCTTCTTGGGGTCGGTGACGACGGGGGAGAGGAGATGGGGGATGCCGTCGTAGACGGAGAGTTCGAGCATCTTCGGGTCGACCATGATCAGGCGGCACTCGGCGGGCGAGAGCTTGTAGAGGATCGAGAGGATCATGGTGTTGATCGCCACCGACTTGCCCGAGCCGGTGGTGCCCGCGATGAGCAGGTGGGGCATGCGGGCGAGGTTGGCGACGACGGGCTCGCCACCGATGTCCTTGCCGAGGGCGAGGGGGAGGGCGTGGGCGCTGTCGCCGAAGCCCTTCGCGGAGAGGATCTCGCGGAGGAGGACCTTCTCGCGGAGTTCGTTGGGGAGTTCGATGCCGATCACCGAGCGGCCGGGGATGGTCGAGACGCGGCAGGCGAGGGCGGACATCGAGCGGGCGATGTCGTCGGAGAGGCCGATGACGCGGGAGGCCTTGAGGCCGGCGGCGGGCTCGAGTTCGTACATGGTGACGACGGGGCCGGGGCGGATGGCGACGATCTCGCCGCGGACGCCGTAGTCGTCGAGGACGCTTTCGAGCATCCGCGCGTTCTCTTCGAGCGCATCGTTGGAGAGGTGGTGGCGGACGATCGTGGCCGGGCTCTGGAGCAGTGACAGCGGCGGGGTCTGCCATTCTTCGGGCGCGTTGGGGTCGAGGGCGAGTTCAGGCTGTTCCTCGGTGCGGGCGCGGGTGCTCTTGACCAACGGGCGCGGCTTCGGGGCCTGGACGCGGGGTTCGGAGGCGGCGACGGGGCGGTCGTCGTCCTCGTCGGAGTCGTCGTCCTCGATCACGGCGGGGAGGTCGCGCTCGAGGACGGCCACGGCGGCGCCGGCGGTCAGGGGCGGGATGGTGCGGGAGCGCGGGGTGGCGACGGCGTCGCTGTCGCGGCGGGCGCGGACGGCTTCGGTGATCTTGGCCATCAGGCTGTCGTCGTTGCGGGCGGTGGGGCCGGCAGGGGCCGGGGCCGGGGGGGTGCGCGGGACGGGGGGCAGGGTTTCGGCGAGGGCGGCGCGGGACAGGCCGGGCTCGGCCTCGGAGCGCCGGGCGCGGGTTTCGGCGGCGCGGTCGCGGGCGACGCGCGCCCCGGCCTTCGCGCCGTCGACGGCTGTGTTGACGGCGCGGCCGGTCAGGCCGTGGGCGCCGGAGTAGACCACGACGGAACCCTGGGCGATGAAGCGGAAGAAGCCGCGGGCCTCGGCCCAGGTCACGCCGAGGGCGTAGCCGGAGGAGAGGACGAAGAGGAGCGCGAGGGCCACGGTGGCGACCCGGAAGGTCAGGGCGAGCTGGAAGGGCGAGAGCGGCAGCAGGGCGCCGAGGACGGCGTCGCCGAGCAGGCCGCCGAGGCCGTATTCGTGGGTCCAGCCCGAGGGGGGGACGTGGGTGGCGGCGAAGCTGGCGGCGACGAGAAGCGCTACCGGCGCGAAGATCGCCCGGCGGACGGCGCGGCTTTCGCCGGCGTGGAGGAGGAAGCGCAGGCCCCAGACGCCGAGGATCGCGGCGATGCCGTAGGCGGCCCAGCCGAGGGCGCGGTGGATGGGGTCGGCGAGCGAGGCACCGATCAGGCCGAAGGCATTGCGCGGCGCCTCGTCGGTGGCGCTGAACAGGCTCGGGTCGTCGGGGGAGTAGGTCCAGATCATCGTCGCGGCGAGGGCGGCGAGGACGAGGAGGACGAGGCCGATGAGTTCGCCACCGCGCCGGCGCAGGGTCGCCTCGGTCTCGCTCTCCATCAGGGGCGCCCGACGCTTGGACTTGCTGCGGCTGGCCATCTACTCTGTCCTCTCGTCGGTCATCACTACAGTCGCCGCGTGGTCTGCCGCTTCGGTCATCGCCTGCCCGAGCGTGTCGCGGATCGCGATCAGCCCGCGCTCGACCACGTCGGGTGCGGCGACCATCGCGACGCGGATATAGCCGTCGCCGGGGTTCGGCCCCGTCGGCGTTGCTCGCCCGAGGTAGCCTCCGGGGAGGACGCGGACCCCGGTCTCGCGGTAGAGCCGGAGGGCCGCCGCCTCGCCGTTGCCGACGCCGAGCCAGAGGAAGAAGCCGCCTTCGGGGGCGTTGTAGCCGGGAAGGGTGCCGAGCACGCGGTCGGCGAGGGCGAATTTCTCGCGGTAGAGGGCGCGGCTCGCGTCGACGTGGGCCTCGTCCTGCCAGAGGGCGGTGGCGGCGCGCTGGATCGGCAGCGGCAGCGGGGCGCCGCCGTAGGCGCGGAGCTGGCGGAGGGCGGCGATGGTCCGCGGGCCGCCGGCGGCGAAGCCGGCGCGGAGGCCGGGGACGTTGGAGCGCTTGGAGAGGGACTGGAAGATCGTCACCCGCTCGGGGTCGGCCCCGGCGCGGGCCGCGGCGGCGAGGGCGCCGGGCGGAGGGGCGTCGGGGTAGACCTCGCTGTAGCATTCGTCGACGAGCAGGCGGAAATCGTGGCGTTCGGCGAGCGCGATGAGGTTTGCGAGGTAGGCTTCGCTCGCCACGGCGCCCTGCGGGTTGGCCGGGGAGCAGAGGTAGCAGAGCGTCACCCGGTCGAGGAGCGCGGGGGGCAGGGCGGCGTAGTCGGGGAGAAAGCCGGTGGCGCTTGTCGCGGCGACAGGCACCAGTTCGGCGCCGGCTGCGAGCGCGCCGGCGCCGTAGGCCTGGTAGAAGGGGTTCGGGACGAGCACGGCGGGCGGCTGGCCGCTTCGGGTCTCGGGCGAGAGGGCGAGGGCGGCGTTGAAGAGGCCCTCGCGGCTGCCGTTCAGGGCGATGACCTGCGTCTCGGGATCGACGGTGACGCCGTGGCGCAGCGCGATCCAGGCGGCGACGGCGGCGAGGAGTTCGGGGGCGCCGTCGTTCGGGGGGTAGAGGGCGAACTCGTGGGCGTGGGCGGCGATGGTTTCGGCGACGAAGGCGGGGACCGGGTGCCGGGGCTCGCCGATGGTCATGGCAAGCTCGGGACCGCCCGGGCGCACGCCGGCGAGCAGCCGCCGCAAACGCGGAAAGGCGTATTCCGGCAGGTCTGAGAACCGCGCGGGAAACTGCATCTCTTGCCTCGTCACCGGGGTCTACAGAGCCCCGTTTCCACGAAATGTAGCGCGCAAGCCCCTCGCGGTCCAGCATTTTGCAGCGCGTCCCCGGGCGGGCATCCGGGAGGCGTCCGGCTGGTGCGGTTCGCGCCCGCGGGACTGACGGCGATGTGACGCGATGGTGGCGTGCAAGGGTGGCGGCGACGGGCTATAGGGCGCGTATGAACAGACGCAGCCTCCTCCTCGCCGTCCCTGCCCTCGCGCTCGCCGCGGCGCTGCCCGCGCTGGCGCAGTCGGTGAACGTGTCGGCGATCAACACCTACCTGACGGCGCTTCGCAGTGCGCAGGGCACGTTCCGGCAGACCAATCCGAACGGGTCGACGCAGACCGGGCGGTTCTACCTGCAGAAGCCGGGGCGCATCCGCTTCGAGTACGACAAGCCGAAGGGGGCGATGGTGATTGCGGACGGGACGTGGGTCGCGGTCTTCGATCCGAAGTCGAACCGCAATCCGACGCGCTATCCGCTCGGCAAGACGCCGCTGTCGCTTCTGCTCCGCGACACGCTGAGCCTTGCCGAGCCGGGGATGGTCATCGGGGCGACGCGGGATGCGGACGGCACCGATATCACCGTCGTCGATCCGCGGGCGCCGGACGAGGGGCGGATGGTGATGAGCTTTTCCGACGATCCGATCGTGCTGAAGAGCTGGGCGATCACCACCAAGACCGGGGCGAAGACGCGGGTCGACCTGCTGACCATGGCGCCGGCGCCGACGCTGGACCGCAGCCTCTTCAACATCGAGCTGGCGACCGCCACCTATCGCTGACCGTTGCGGAAATCGGCGAGGACGTCGGCGAGGGCGAGTGGCTCGACGGTGACCGTGCCCGCGAAGGGCCGGTCGATGGCGACGATGATCAGCATGACGATGAAGATCTGCAGGGCGAGCGCGCCGGTCATCAGGGCCTGGGCGCGGAGGTTTTCGGTGCCGAAGAAGAAGGTGAAGCCGATGGTCAGCAGGCCACCGGCAACGAGCACCGCCCAGACGACGCCGGGCACGATGCCCCCCGCCATCACGATCCGCGCCCGCCGGGCCTGGGTGAGCTGGTCGAGCTCGTAGAGTGCCTCGCTGAAGAGCTCGGAGCCGAAGCCGTCGGTCGGCCGGTCGGTGAGGAGGAGGGCGTAGAGGCCGTTCAGCGCCTCGGTGGTCGCCGGGCTTTCGTGGCCCTCGGCCATCGCAGGCCACTCGTCGTTGATCACCGACACGAGATAGGCGGCGGTTGCGGCGTTCAGGCGGTCGCCCTGCTCGCCGAGACCGTCCCAGAGGCGAAAGAGGATCGCGGTGGCGCCGGCTTCGGTCGCGACCTCGTCGTCGGCCTTGCTGAACTTCTCCCAGACGACAATGACGACGAAGGCGAGGAGGACGGCGTAGAGCACGCCGATGGTGGCGAACTTGAAGCCGGCGACCTCGTTGTTGGTGCGCAGTCGTTCGAGCGGGACGACGCGGCGGATGAGGACCGGGCCCAGCATCGACGCGACCGGAACGACGATGACGAAGAGAACGGCCGAGATCCAGATCGGGGCGGTGGTCAGGTGGAGCATCGGCGGCTGGCTCCTGCGTCGGGCTGCGCGAGCGTGGCGCGGGCGGTGCCAGCTGTAAAGGGGGTGGGTTTCGGGCGTCTCGCGGGCGGACTCCGGCGGGGGTCTGTCAACCCCTTGGGCGGGGTGGGATCAGGAATTGGACAGGGTTGTGCCGGCGTCGCGCCAGGCGGCCCAGTCTTCCGGGGTGTCGAGATCGGTTACTGCCGCGCGACCGCGGGTAGCGACCTCGACGACGAACTCGCCGGCTTCGGCGAGCACGTCGCGGGCGCCGCGGTCGCCCTGGAGGGCGGCGAGGGACTCGAAGAAGCGGCGGCCGAAGAGGACCGGGTGGCCGGGGGTGCCGTCGGCGGCGACGGCGCGGACGATCTCGCGGCCCTCGGCGGGGTCGAAGGCGGCGATGAGGCGGTCGATGTCGGCGGCGGCGACCTCGGGCATGTCGGCGAGGAGGACGACGACGGCTTCGGCGCGGTCGGTGACGGCGGCGAGGCCGGCGCGGAGGGAGGCCGCCATGCCCTCGGCCCAGTCGGGGGCTTCGACAAGGGTGAGGCCGAGGCCGGAGAGGGCAGCGCGGCGGGCCTCGGCGGCAGGGGGAACGACGGCGACGACGGTGTCGGCGCGGCTGGCGCGGGCGGCTTCGGCGACGGCGCGGAGGACCGGGCGGCCGTCGGCGATCGGTTCGAGGAGCTTGTCGCGGCCGCGCATCCGCCGGGCGGCGCCGGCGGCGAGGATCACGGCGGCAACGTGGGGGCGGCCGGGGGTCGGGGCGAGACCGGCGCGCGGTTGCGGTCGGGCGGGGATTTCCTTGAGGAGGCCGCCGACGCCCATCGCGGCGATCTCGGCGTCGCCGACGGGGAGGCCGGCGGCGAGGCGTTCGAGCACCCAGTCGGCGCCGTTGAGGGCCGGGGAGCGGGCGCAGCCGGGGAGGCCGACGACCGGGCGGCCGGCGCGCTCGGCGACGAAGATCAGGTTGCCGGGGTCGACGGGCATTCCGTAGCGGATCAGCCGCCCGCCCGCAGCGACGACGCCGGCCGGGCAGGTGTCGGCGGCGTCGGAGGTGGCGGAGCCGCCGAGGAGGAGGAGGACGTCGCCGGTGGCGGCGGCGACCGCGGCGGCGACGGCGGCGGTCTCGTGAGGGACGGTAACGGGGGGGAGCAGGGTCCAGCCGAGGGCCTCGACGCGGGCGCGGACGACCGCCGCGCCCTTGGCGATCAGGCTCTCCTTGAGGCCGGGCGTGCGGGTGAGGATCAGCGACACGGAGCGCGGGTGGAAGCGGTGAACGGCGAGGACGCCCTGGTGGGCGTGGGCGGCGGCGGCGCGGACGTGGGCGCCGGCCACGGCGTAGGGGATGATCTTGACGGTGGCGACCATCTGGCGCGGGCGGACGCGGGCGAGGTCGGGGAGGGTGGCGAGGGTGATGGCCGGATCGACGCGATTGAGGGCGGCGACGGCGGCGGCATCGACGCGGAATAGGCCGTCGGCCTCGGCGTAGAAGTTGACGCGGCCGGTGAAAGGGGCGGAGCGGGAGAGGTCGGGGAGGCCCGCGTGCGCCGGGTCGTGGCGGGTCGGGTCGGGGAGGCCGGCGAGGGCCCCTGCGAGGGCTTCGGCGGCGGCGTCTTCGGGGAGGTCATCGGGGTCGAGGCGGGCGACGACGATTTCCGCCACGCCGGTGGCGAGGAGGGCGGCGATGTCGGCGGGGGTGAGGGTGCGGCCTTTCTTCAGGCGGAGGGCGGGGGTGGCGAGGGAGTGGGCGAGGATCGCGCCCGTGGCTTCGGCGGTCGGGATGGGGCCGAAGCGCATCGGGTCAGGGCCGGGTGGCGGGGCGGCGCAGCCGCTCGGTGATCTGGGCGAGGATCGAGACGGCGATCTCGGCGGGCGACTGGGCGCCGATGTCGGCGCCGACCGGCGCGTGGATGCGGGCGATGGCGGCGGCGTCGAAGCCGGCTTCGGTGAGGCGGGCGACGCGCTTGGCGTGGGTGCGTTTCGAGCCGAGGCAGCCGAGATAGAAGACCGGGGCGGCGAGGGCGGCTTCGATCGCCGGGTCGTCGAGCTTGGGGTCGTGGGTCAGGGTGACGACGGCGGTGCGGGTGTCGAGGCCCCAGGCGGTGAGGGCGGCATCGGGCCAGTCGTGGGCGAGGGCGGTGCCGGGGAAACGCGCTTCGCTGGCGAAGGCTTCGCGCGGATCGACGACGAGGAGGTCGTAGCCGGCGAGTTCCGCCATCGGCACCAGCGCCTGGGCGACGTGGACGGCGCCGACCACGGCCATGCGAAGGGGCGGGTTGTGGACGCCGAGGAACCAGTGGTCGTCGGCACCGGGGGTGAAGCCGGCGCGGTCGGTGGTGAGCGCGGTGGCGGCCTCCTGCCAGAGCGGGTCGGGTTGGAGCGGATCTCCGGGACCGGTGACGAGGCGGCGCTCCCAGGCACCCTCGCGGACGGCGAGGACGGCTGGGGTGCGGGCGGCGCGGGCGGCGACGAGGTCGGCGAGGAGGTCGACGGGGAGGCCCCGGCCGACGCCGACGGGTTCGACGAGGACGCGGATGCGGCCGCCGCAGGCGAGGCCGACGGCGAAGGCCTCGGCGTCGCTGACGCCGTATTCGAGGATGCGGGGCTCGCCGTCTTCGAGGGCGTCGAGCGCCTCGGCGACGACGGCGCCCTCGACGCAGCCGCCGGAGACCGAGCCGACGATCTCGGCGCCGTCGCCGATGGCGAGCTGGGAGCCGACGGGGCGCGGGGCGGAGCCCCAGGTCTCGACGACGGTGGCGAGGGCCGAACGGCGGCCCTCCTTTGCCCAGGCGAGCGCCGCCTCGGGGATCTGATCGTGGGCCGCTGCCATCTCGTCTCTCCTCCAGGGCCGGAGATATATGTCTGCGCCGGAGGGAAGACAAACGCCGGCTTTCTTCGCCGCTTTCCTTCGCGGCGGGAATGGCTAGTCTCGCGGCGTTTGCGAGGGGTGGTGGCGCGATGACGGAAATTTCGGCGCGGGCTGGGACGGTGCGGCGCGGCGATGCGGCGGGGGCCTTCGACCGGGTGACGCTCGACTATCGCGACCGCTTCGTGCGGCGGCGGCGGCTGGTGACCGCGGGGGGCGTGGCGGTGGTCGTGGACCTCGCCGAGACGGTGTCGCTGGAGGACGGCGACGGGCTGGTGCTCGACGACGGGCGGATCGTCGCGGTGGAAGCGGCGGTGGAGCCGCTGGTCGAGGCGCGGGCGCCGGGCGGCGGGCTGGCGCGGCTGGCGTGGCACGTCGGCAATCGTCACACGCCGGCGGAGATCCGCGAGGACTGCCTGCTGGTGCAGCGCGACCACGTGATCGAGGACATGCTGCGGCACCTCGGGGCGGAGGTTCGGGCGGTCGATGCGCCCTTCCGGCCGGAGGGCGGGGCCTACGGGCATGGGCGGACCCATGGGCATCACGGCGGTGGTGCGGGGGACGATCCGTTCGATGCCGGGCAGGGCGGTGGGGATCCCGGGGATGGGCATGGTCACGCGCACGGCCATGACCATGGGCACGCGCATGACCACGAGGATGACCACGCGCATGGGCCTGACCACGGGCATCACCCCGAGCATGGGCATCGGCGCGGGTGAGCGGGACGCTTGCGCAGCTGCAGGTGCTCGCGGCGTGGTTTTCGCCGGGGTATCCCGTCGGGGCCTACAGCTACTCGCACGGGCTGGAGTGGGCGGTGGAGGTCGGTGACGTGCGTGATCCGGCCGGGCTGGCGGCCTGGGTCGGGGACGTGATCGAGTACGGGGCGGGGCGGAGCGACGCGATCCTGCTGGCGCAGGCGATGGCGGCGGAGGAGCCGGGGGCGGTCGCGGAGCTGGCGGAAGCGTTGGCGCCTTCGGCGGAGCGGCACCTGGAAACGATGGCGCAGGGGGCGGCCTTTGCGCGGACGACCGCGGCGGCCTACGGGATCGCGGTGCCGGCGGTGGCCTATCCGGTGGCGGTCGGGTGCGCGGCGCGGCGGCTCGGGCTGCCGGCGGGGGCGACGGTGACGCTGTTCGTGCAGGGCTTCGCGGCCAATCTGGTTTCCGCCGGGGTGCGGCTGGTGCCGGTCGGGCAGACGGACGGGCAGCGCATCCTCGCGGGGCTGCTGCCGCTGGCGGAGCGGGTGGCGGAGGCGGCGCTGACGGCGCCGCTGGCGGCGGTCGGGGGGATCGTCCAGCGCGGGGATCTCGCGGCGATGCGCCACGAGACCCAGTACAGCCGGCTCTACCGGTCCTGAGGGAGATCTTCGCGCGGGCGATCGAGCGAGTCGGCGGGTACGGTGCGCTGTTCCATGGGGCCTATGTCGCCAACAACGGCTATGACCGCGAGATGGCGATTGAGGCGGTGGAGACCTGGCGCGCGGATGCAGCGGAACGCTGCGCTGAACGAGCCAGATCGGACGACCTTTTCTGGCGGCGGTGAGGCGGGGTATGGCGACTATCCGTCGCTGGCCGAAGTCGAAGCCCGATCCATCCGCCGCTTTGTCGCTCACGGGTGACGGCGCGGCGGAAACTCTCGCTCGGGTGACGGTCGGACGGGCTAGAACACGGGAGGGACCGCGTTCTGGCATGGGAGGCCCGGGCATGAGCGACACCGCAGAGGCGAGCGTGGGGCGGCGCGGCCGCTCGGGCGGCGGGGCAGCGCGGCGGGCGGAGCGGACGGCGCACCGGGTCGAGGCGGCGCCGTTCATCCGGCGGCGGATCCCGAACTACGAGATCCTCGACGAGGAGGGGCTCGCGCTCATCGAGGCCAACGCCGATACCGTGCTCGAGGAGATCGGGGTGCGGTTTGCCGAGAACGAGCCGGCGCTGGCATTGTGGCGCGAAGCCGGGGCGGACGTGCGCGGCGACCGGGTGCATCTGCCGAAGGGGCTGGCGCGCAAGCTCTGCGGGACGGCGCCACGGACTTATGTGCAGCGGGCGCGCAACCCGGAGCGGGACGTCACGATCGGGGGGAAGGGGCTGGTGCTGGCGCCGGTCTACGGGCCGCCGTTCGTGCGCGATCAGGAGGGCGGGCGGCGCTATGCGACGATCGAGGATTTCCGCAACTTCGTGAAGCTCGGCTACATGTCGAAGTGGCTGCACCACTCGGGCGGGACGGTGTGCGAGCCGACCGACGTCGCGGTCAACAAGCGCCACCTCGACATGGTGCTGGCTCACATGACGCTCAGCGACAAGCCGTTCATGGGCAGCGTCACCGAGCCCGGGCGCGCGGCGGATTCGGTCGAGATGTGCCGGATCCTGTTCGGGGACCGGGTCGGGCCGGAATGCTTCATGACCAGCCTCATCAACATCAACTCGCCGCTGGTCTTCGATGCGACGATGATGGGGGCGCTCGAGGTCTACGCCCGCGCCGGGCAGGCGACGATCGTCTCGCCGTTCATCGTCGGCGGCGCGATGGCGCCGGTCAGCGTGGCGGGGACTCTGACTCAGGTTCTGGCCGAGGCGATGACCGGGATCGCCTATGCCCAGCTGGTCAATCCGGGGTGTCCGGTGATCTTCGGGGCGTTCGTGACCTCGATCGACATGAACTCGGGGGCGCCGACCTTCGGGACGCCCGAGGCGTCGAAGATCCTGTGGGGGGCGGGGCAGCTGGCGCGGCGGCTGAACCTGCCGTTCCGCTCGGGCGGGGCGCTCTGCGGGTCGAAGCTGCCGGATGCGCAGGCAGCCTACGAGAGCGCCAACACGTTGCAGGCGGCGCTGCTCGGCGGGGTCAACTTCATGCTCCACGCCTGCGGGTGGCTGGAGGGGGGGCTGGTGTCGAGCTACGAGAAGTTCGTGCTCGACGCTGACCAGCTCGGGGTGCTGCATGCGCTGGCGGAGGGGATCGACCTGTCGGAGAACGGCCAGGCGATGGACGCGATCCGCGAGGTCGGGCCGGGGGGGCATTTCCTCGGGTGCGCGCACACCCAAGGCAACTTCAAGGAGGCGTTCTGGCGGACGCAGGTGCTGGACTACCGGCCCTACGAGACCTGGGCGGAGGCGGGGGGGCTGGATTCGGCGGCGCTGGCGGGGGCGCGGGTGAAGCAGTTGCTGGCTGAGTACGTGGCGCCGGAGATGGATCCGGCGATGGCGGAGGCGCTGCAGGATTATGTGGATCGGCGAAAGGCGTCGGAGAAGGATGCGTTTGGGTAGGGCGGGGGTCGTTAGCGCGGCGTCCCGATAGGGCAGTTTAGCGTCAGGAGCGGACCTGGCCACCCTCCCGCGTCATCGAGAAGGCGCGCCTCTCCCCTCATCTTCGGTCCTCAAATATCCTCGGGGGTGAATTGGCTGAAGGCCAAGAGGGGGCTGAAGGCCCCCTTTTCGAGTGGTATGACTGTTACCGGGCCGGGAGCACTTGCCCAGCAACCACAACCCCTTCAGCAAAACAATCCCGCGAGGAATCCGTCCAGCTTTGGCAACCCCCCCGGTCTCCAGCCGAGGAGGCGGAGGCGGCAGGTGGCCATGCGGCCGGGGGCGGGGGCTTCGGCGCGCGGTGGGGGCGGGTGGGGGCAGGCGGTGAGGGACTGGACGCGGGCGAGGAGGTCGTGGCGGTCGAGGAGGAGGTCGGAGGCGTTGATCGGGCCGGTGGTGGGGCCGGTGACGGGCGGGGTGAGCAGGGTCAGGACGGCGTTGGCGAGGTCGTCGCCATGGATCTCGGTGGCGGTGCGCGGGGGGATGGGGTCGCCGCGGCGGTAGGCGGCGAAGAGGGCGGTCCATTTGTGTGGGTGCGTCGACGCCGGGGCGGCCGTAGACGCCGGTGGCGCGGAGGGAGACGCCGCGGGGGCCGAGGGCTTCCTCGGCGCGGAGCTTGATCTCGCCGTAGAGAGAGTCGGGGTCGGGGGTGTCGGTTTCCTTCAGGAAGACGCCGCGGCGGCGGTCGCCGTAGACGGCGCGGGAGGAGAGAAAGACGATGCGTGCCGGGCCGGCGGCGTCGAAGAGCGCGCGGGTGCCGTCGAGGTTGAGACGGCGAAAGGCGGCGGGGTCGTCGCCCTCGCCGCCGCGGTAGGCGCCGGGGGCGTGGGCGAGGGCGAGGTGGACGAGGGCGTCGGCGGCGGGCAGCGCCGGGGCGAGGTCGGCGAGATCCCAAGGGTGGTCGCGGGGGCGACGGCCGAGGGTGGTGACGCGGTGGCCGGCGGCGGTGAGGGCGGGGACGACGAAGCGGCCGACAATGCCGCCGGCGCCGGTGACGAGGACGTGCATCAGCCGGGGAGGGGCAGGGTGGCGAGGTCGGGGATGGTGTCGCCGTCGTAGTAGGCTTGCCAGAGGTCGACGAGGGGGCGGAGCAGGTCGGCCTTGGCGTTGGCGGGGTCCCAGGGCTTCTCGTACTGGTAGTGGACGATGCGCACGAGGCGACCAGTCCCAGAGGTCGGGGAGGTTCATCCAGACGTACTGGAGCAGGTTGTCGTAGATCGGCAGGCCCTGCCAGTCGGGGAAGAAGGTCTCGAGGAACGTCTGGTCGGTGCGCTTCCAAAAGGCGCCGGGGCGGTCGAGGCGGGCGAGCATCCGGGCGTAGGTGTCGGGGTGCGGGCGGGCGGTGAAGACGCCGGAGTTGAGGCGGCGGAAGTCGGCGAGGCTCTCGTAGACGTTGGGGGCGGCGGAGAACTCGGGGTAGTGGAACAGCCGGTCGACGTTGCGCAGGACGAGGGTGTCCGCGTCGAGGAAGACGGCGCGGTCGTAGGGGAGTTGCCAGAGGCGAAGCTTGACGAAGTTGTCGAGGGGGGTGTGGAAGGCAGGTTTCTCGCCCTTGGTGAAGGGCGCGCGGGCGTGCTGCGCCTGGCGCGAGTGGGCGGCGTCGAAGGCGTCCGAGGTGGGCAGCGGCTGGCAGGCGGCGAGGCGGGCGCCGTGGGCGGCAAGGGGGGCAAGGGTCGCAGGGTCGACGTGACGGGTGTGCATCACCACGATGTCCGCGGTCGTGCGGCTGAGCACGAGCGAGCGCACGAGCGCGAAGGCGCCCGGAAGATAGTCGTCGTTGGTAACGAGGGTCACGTAGGCGCGCGCGCCGCCGGGGGAGCGGTCGAGGATGGGGGCGCCGGTCACGGGGGAGGTCAGGAGACCACCCCGACGCTCGCTCCGAGGACGGTCGCCTGCCCGTGCCGTCGGGCCGACCGCGGATGCAGGTGGAGCCCGCCCTCGCGCAGCGCGCCGATCATGGTGCCGGGGACGTTGCCGACTTCGTGGCCGGTCGCGGGGCGGCGTGCGGCAGGGGCGTTCTGGTTCATCGCCGCATCCTACCGTCTCGCCCGTGGCTTGTCAGGCGCTCTTCAGGCCGCGGTGCTCGGGGTCGCGCTCGACGCGGGTGCCGAGTTCCTTGGTCCAGGCGGAGACGCAGGGGATGCGGGAGCGGTCGACGCGGTAGGCGTATTTCTTCGCGACGTCAACGACTTCGGAGAGCAGGCCCTCGCGGAGGGTGATCGGGTCGAGGCCAAGGGCGCGGAATTGCGCGTTCTCGACGACGAGGTCGTTCTCGGCGGCCTCCTTCCGGGGATTGGGCAGCCAGGCGATGTCGGCGCCGGTCAGCTCGGAGACGAGGGCGGCGAGGTCGCGGACGCGGTGGGTCTCGGTCATCTGGTTGAAGATCCGGACGCGGTCGCCGCGCTTCGGCCCGTCGGAGAGGGCTAAGGTCGATGCAACGCACGGAGTCCTGGATGTGGATGAAGGCACGGGTCTGGCCTCCGGTGCCGTGGACGGTCAGGGGATAGCCGATGGCGGCCTGGATGAGGAAGCGGTTGAGGACGGTGCCGTAGTCGCCGTCGTAGTCGAAGCGGTTGATGAGCTGGACGTGGCGGCGCGTCTGTTCGGTGTGGGTGCCCCAGACGATGCCCTGGTGGAGGTCGGTGATGCGGAGGCCGTCGTTCTGGGCGTAGAACTGGAAGAGGATCTGATCGAGGCTCTTGGTCATGTGGTAGACCGAGCCGGGGCGGGTCGGGTAGAGGATCTCCTGCTCGACGGTCTCGCCCTCGAGGGTGGTGATGCCGACGGGGAGATAGCCCTCGGGGATCGCGGCGCCGACGGTCGAATAGCCGTAGACGCCCATGGTGCCGAGGTGGACGAGGTGGGCGTCGATCTCGGTCTCGACGAGCGCGGACAGCAGGTTGTGGGTGCCGTTGACGTTGTTGTTGACGGTGTAGACCTTGTGACGGTCGGTCTTCATCGAATAGGGCGCGGCGCGCTGTTCGGCGAAGTGGACGATCGCGTCGGGGCGCACTTCGAGCAGCCACTGCTTGAGGCGCTCGTAGTCCTTGGCGAGGTCGAGGAGATGGAAGCGGATGCGCCGCCCGGTCTCCTGGTGCCAGATGCGGGTGCGCTCCTGGATCGAGTCCATCGGGGTCAGCGACTGGACGCCGAGTTCGGTGTCGATCCAGCGCCGGCTTAGGTTGTCGAGGATGTGAACCTCGTGGCCCTGGTCGCTCAGGTGAAGGGCGGTCGGCCAGCCGCAGAAGCCGTCCCCGCCGAGTACCGCGATCTTCATTGCCTAGCACTCCTTCCGGTCCCGGAGCCAGCTATAGCCGTCTGTTGTGACGGCTTCCAGACGGATGGCGCGGGGCCGGTGCCGCTTGCGTGGGAATGCGCCGAGCCGTCGGCTAGGGGGCGGCCTTCACGACTCGGCGCGGAGTCACGTCGGCGGGGGGCTGGAAGGGCGGCGTGACCAGGCCGGCGGAGATGATGAGCTTCGCGGCCTCCTCGACGGTCATGTCGAGCGGGATGATGTCGCGGCGCGGCACGAAAAGCAGGAAGCCCGAAGTCGGGTTGGGTGTGGTGGGCAGGAAGGCGCTGACGAGGTCGGGCTCGCCGACCTTGGCCGGGATCTCGCCGCGGGCGTCGGTGGCGACGAAGGCGACGGCCCACAGGCCGCGGCGCGGGTACTCGACGAGGCACGCTTTCTGAAATGAGGTGCCGGTCTGGCTGAACAGGGTTTCGACGATCTGCTTGATGCCGTTGTAGAGGCTGCGCACGATCGGGGTGCGGTCGACGATGCGCTCGCCGGCCGCGACGATCCTGCGGCCGAAGAAGCCCTTGGCGAAGGCACCGACGAGGGTGGTGAAGGCGAGAAAGACGAGGAGGCCGAGGCCGAGGATGTTGCGGCCGAAGATGTTCTCCGGGTTGTAGCGGCCGGGAATCAGCGGGATCACTCGCGCGTCGATGAAGTGAATCGTCGCCCAGACGAGGTAGATCGTCAGGAACATCGGCAGGACGACGACAAGGCCGGTGAGGAAGTCCGTTCGCAGGCGCTGGATCAGCGTCGGCCTTGGCGGGCGCGGGGCGCGTCGGACGGGCTTGCGGGCCATCGGTCTCCTCGGGGATGCCCCTGCGAAGTGTAGGGGAGCACTCGGCGCGCGGCAAGGCGCGTGCTGCGCTGCGGTGGTGCCGACGGTGGCGCGCCTGCGGTCAGCGTGCCGGCAGGTCGCGGACCGGGAGGCGGGCGAGTTCGACGGCGATGCGGGCGGCGAGGCGGGCGTTGTTGCGGACGAGGGCGATATTGGCGGCGAGGGCGGTGCCGGCCGTGGCGGCGCCGATGCGGGCGAGGAGGAAGGGCGTCACCTGCTTGGCCGCGACCCCGGCGGCGTCGGCTGCGGCGAGGGCCTCGGCGATGTGGGGGGCCATGGTCGCGGCGGGGATCTCGGCCTCGGCGGGGATCGGGTTGGCGACGAGCTGGCCGCCGGGCAGGCCGAGGCGGGCGCGCATGCGGTGGGCGCGGGCGATCGCCGCCGGGTCGTCGAGGCGGAGGGGGCTGGCGAGGCCGCTGTCGCGTGACCAGAAGGCGGGGAGAGGGTCCTGGCCGAAAGCGATGACCGGGACGCCCTTGGTCTCGAGCACCTCGAGGGTCTTCGGCAGGTCGAGGATCGCCTTGGCGCCGCTCGCCACCACGGTCACGGCGGTCTGGGCGAGTTCCTCGAGATCGGCGGAGATGTCGAAAGTCTGCTCGGCGCCGCGGTGGACGCCGCCGATGCCGCCGGTGGCGAAGACCTCTATGCCGGCGAGGCGGGCGCAGATCATCGTTGCGGCGACGGTGGTCGAACCGGTCCAGCCTTCGGAGAGCGCCACGGCGAGGTCGGCGCGCGAGAGCTTGCGCACGTCACGGGCGGTGGCGAGGGCGTCGAGCGCGTCGGGTTCGAGGCCGATGTGGATCATGCCGCGGGAGACGGCGATGGTGGCGGGCACGGCGCCGGCGGCGCGGACCTCGGCCTCGACGGCGCGGGCGGTCTCGACGTTGGCGGGCCAGGGCATCCCGTGGGTGACGATGGTCGATTCGAGCGCGACGAGCGGGCGGCGTGCGGCGATGGCCTCGGCGACCTCGGTGGCGAAGGTCAGCGGCGGAGTCATGGGTCCTCCCGGGTGACGTGGTGGGCGGCGGCGGCGATCGCCCGGTCGAGGGCGGCGCCAGCATCGCAGCCTTCGGCGCAGGCGGCCAGATGCGCCGCGACGAAGACGTCGCCGGCGCCGGTGACGCTTCGGGCGGCGACGGCCGGTGGTGTGCGGGTGACGAGGCTGGCGCCGGCGGCGGCGCTGGCGGGGGCGGCGCCGTCGGTGACGACGGCGGAGCCGGCGAGGGCGGCGACGGCGAGGGCGGCGGCGCGGCTGTCGGTGAAGGTGGTGCGGCAGAGCGTCTCGGCCTCGTGGCGGTTGAGGTAGAGCGTTACCGGGCGGCGGCCGAGAAGCGGTGCCAGGCCGGCGGATTTCTCGGGGCTGGCGGGGACGATCGCGATCGGTCCGGGGAGGGTTGGATCGGCGAGGGCGGCGGCGAGGATGGCGGCGGGGAGGTTGCCGTCGAGGACGACGGCGCCGGGCCACGGGCTGTCCGGGGCCGCGAGGGTGCCGTCGCGGAGGGGTGCGAGGAGGGCGAGGCCGCTGCGTTCGAGGCTGGTGCAGTCGGCGACGGCAACGTGGAGCTCACCCTTGGCAGTCTCGATCGCGACGTAGAGGTCGGTCGTAGCGACGCGGTGGAGGCCGCGGCAGTCGACGCCGGCCGCTTCGAGGTCGGCGACGATTGCCGCTCCAGGGGCGTCGCGGCCAATGGCGGCAATCAGGGAGACCGGGGCGCCAAGGCGGGCGAGTGCGACCGCGACGTTGCGAGCGACGCCGCCCGGTCGGCGGATCACGCGGCCGGGAACGTCGGCGCCGGGCGGCAGGGCGTGGGGGGTGCGGCCGATGACGTCCCAGTGGGCGGCGCCGATGCAGAGGGTCGGGCGGGTCGCTTTGGCGGAATCGGCGCCTGCGGACATGGTATCCTCGTGTCGCCCGGGTGCGGACGCGGTGACAGTGGGGCAAGACTTAACGCTAGTCGCTCGTTGGATGCAGCCTGGAATCCTTCGGTGGCTGAGGACCGGTCCAGCGAGCGGCGCGACGCGCGGCTGCCGGGGACATGGCGCGGCGCGCGGACCTTGCCGGGAGGGGCTGTCGGTCGCAGCACGTCTCGGGGCAGGCGGAGGCGGGGGAGGACCCGTTCGCGGTCGGGGCGCGACGTGCGGCGCGGGCGGCTTCTCGTGGCTGAACGCGGTGACGGCTGTCAATCGGCCTGCAATTCTGGCTCTGAATTAATCTCGATGCACATCGTCATGGAGCGGAGAGTAAGCGGGCCCTGAGCAGATCAAGGTTTGCTCGGCCGTACATCTGGCGTTTCACAAGCTTGAGCTTCGTGATCTGGCCTTCGGTCTGACCGTTGGACCATGGCTCGACGATGGCGGCGCGGATTGCTGCCCTGTCCGCCGCCACACCCCTGGAAAAGCTACGGATGAGGCTTTCGGCCGCCGCCGCCATCCAAGGATCAAGGTCATCGGCGTCGCCGCCCCGGATCAGACGGTGAAACCGGTCGATGAGATCGCGCGCCTCCACCAGAGCCGGAGCTGCCTTCTCGACGACGGCGGCAATCGTGCGATCGGCGCGGGACAGCAGCTCCGGGCTGGTCGAAAGCGTTCGGGCGAGGGCACGTGCGCTGGGACATCGGCGCGGTCCTGCGGCCATCTCGTCGCGGCGTCGCCGGGTCGCCCATTCGCCGATGACGCGCAGCGAGCCCGCGAACCCATGGCCCCGCAGCCGCCGCCAGAGTTCAGCCCCGTTGCGGCAGCCGGCCGTCCACTCGGCATCGAGCCGATCGAGCCAGGGCTCGAGCGAACTCGCGCGCGGTCGGAACGGCTCGGCGCGGCCGCCCCGAACGACGTCGCGCACCACCTTGCGCGCGCGGCCGGTGCGGCGGACGATTTCCCTTATCGCGACGCCGTCCTTGTGCAGCGCCAGCACCGCCGCATCAGCCTCGGCGCGGCGACGCCAGCCGTCATGTTGAAGGCGCTCCGCCGCCGTCAGGACCGACGGATCGACAGGGCCTTGGCCGAGTGCGGCGCGGATGATGCCCATCTGACAACGCACCGCGGACAGGAAGGCAGCGCTCGCGTTTTCAAAGAGATGCCAGCGGTCTGCGACTTGCAAAGCCTCGGGACGACCCTGCGCGGCCGCCGCGCCGTAGCTGCCGCCGCGATCCCGGGCGATGATCTCGATCGACGGCCGCGCCGCAAGCCATGCCGCGACCGTGGCCGGCTCTCGATCCGGCAGCAGATCGATCACGCGCCGCCGCTCAAGGTCACAGATCAGCGTGCCGTAGCGATGCCCCTTGCGCCACGCCCAGTCGTCCACCCCGATGATCTTCGGCGCTTCCCTCGGGACCACCGCCCGGCGCCGGACGGTTCGCAGAAGCGTATCTTTGCTCACCGGCAGCAACAGCCGGCGTGCCATCCTCTGCCCCGGGCGTCCGCCAAGCGCCCGGCCGAGATGCTGCACCAGCCCGTCCAGCCGCTCAGTCCGCCGGGCGAAAGCCCGGGCAACCGAAGGCTCCAAACGTTCCGCAAGATTCCGACGGGCGCATTCCCGCTCCGCGCACCGGAAGCGCCGCACCTCGACGCTGATCACGACGTGACGCCCGTGCGCAGGCAGGTCGGCCAGTTGCCGTCCATACCGACTGCGAACCATCCTCGATACCACGCCGCAGGCGGGACAGGCCGCGCCACAACCGCCCGAGCGGGCGAAAACCCTGACCGACTCGGCCGTCCTCTCAACCCGCTCCACCACCAACCCAGGCGGAGCAACCTCCCGCCCGTAAGCATCCATCCTCATCGCCGCACCCCCATCAATGACGCGGGTCAGAAGACAAATCAGGCCAGAAAACGGAAGGAGTGCATCGAGATTGATTTAGAGCCAATTTCCGACGCCGATCCACAGTGACGGCCGAGGTCGCGGGAACGGGGATACATTTGTCACCTGTGTCACTGGTGTCGAGCCGGAGCCGCTGACGGGGCTGCCGGCGCTGTTCCGGCCGGTGGTGGTTCGGCAGCTCCGCGTGACCGGGACGCTCTACGTTGGTATTCCGGCGACCTTTGCCACTATCCGGCGGCGGGGGCGTGGCGACGGCGCTTCTCGCCGAGGCCGCATGGCAGGTGCGAGGATGCGCGGGCTGAGCGTGATCGTAGCCGGTGGCAACGGGGCGGCGCGGCGGCTCTATCGGGCTTCGCCTTCGTCGAGATCGCCGAGGAGGCGTTTGTGGCGAAGGACTGCCGACCGCAAGCCGGCGTGGGTGCTGATGGCGAAAAGGCGGTAAGCTGGACTGCGAATTTGCCCAACGCGGGGCCTTCAAAACGGCGGGCGGGCGCGCTACATTGGTCGGCGGCGGGTTCTAGCCTTCCCGTGATGGGCACATATCCCCGTGGCCGTAAATATTCTTGAGGGAGCTGGCTCTGTGACTGGCCTTGGCCTATCGCATCTGGCGCCCACCTGGTTAGCCAGGCTCTCAGGGATTGCACGCTCCCACGGTCGCGCCGGGCCCGCCGCACTTTCCCGCTTCTCCGTGATCGACCGCATCGCCGCCAAGCGGGCGCTGCGTCTGGGGCGCGCGAGCGGTCCGCTCGGCGGCCCAGGCCGCCTGTCCCGATGCGCCGGAGCGCGTCGCGGCGCGAGTCGCAAGGCTGGCGGAGGCCCTCTGCGTGGCGGGCGTTGCCTCGGGGTACCTGCCGATCCGGAGCGAACTCGATCCGCGGCCGGCGATGGCGGCGCTCGCGGCACTCGGCTGGCGGCTTGCGCTTCCCGTCGTGACCGCCGCGGAGCAGCCGCTGGTGTTTCGGGCTTGGACGCCCGACGCGGCGATGGTGGCCGCAGGCTTCGGGCTAAAGGTGCCGGTGGACGGGCCGGAGGTGGTGCCGGCTCTCCTTCTCGTGCCGATGCTCGCCTTCGACCGGCGCGGCCACCGGCTGGGCTACGGCGGCGGGTTCTACGATCGAACACTGGCGGGGCTGCACGGCCGAGGGCGGGCGGCCGCAGGCCATCGGCCTCGCCTTCGCGGCGCAGGAGGTCGCGCGGCTTCCCGACGCCGAGACCGACATCCGACTCGATGCGATCGTCACCGAGGCGGAGGTGATCCGGCCGGCGTGACGCTCACTCGGCCGGCGGGGCGGCCGACGACGCGCGTGCGGCGATTGCCGCGGAGACCATGCGCAGGACGGCGGCGATCTCGCCGCGGAGCGGATGGTCGATCGACAGCACCCGATGCTCCAGCCCGCGCCGGCGCCGAGCACGGCGACGGCGGTCTCGGTCCAGCCGAGCTGGAAGCCGTGAGGCGAGAGCAGGATCACCGCGAGCGGCACCAGCCGCCGTGCCGGCCGTAGAGGGCGAGGCTCTGCCGGATGGCGCCGAAGATCTCGTTCCAGCGCAGGCCAATGGCCCGGCGGATGAAGTACAGGGCGACGAGCCATCTGGAAGGGCGCGGTCACGAACAGGCTCGCGGCGACGGCGGTCAGCCCGAAGGTGGCGGCGCCGATCGATATCGCCGCGGAGACGGTAGGACGATGAGGCTCGAGATCAGCGTGTCACGGATGCGGCCGGTAGCGACCAGCACCGGGAAGGTCATGAACGCCGGGGCCAGTGCCATCGTCGCCAGGGCGCATGATGCGGACCAGCGGCGCGGCCTCGCCCCACTGCGCGCCGAGCAGCAGTCCGACCACCGGGTCGGCGAGGAGCGCCAGCATCAGGAGGGTCGGCCACTGCACCGCCGAGATGAGCGCAAGGCCCCGCAGCCAAGCTGTCGCGGAGGTCGCCGCCGGCGCGCGCGTGCGCGGCCATCGCCGGCAGCACCACCGGCTGCAGCGCCGAGACGATGGCGCGGTCGGGGAGCTGGCAAACGTTGAGGGCGCGGCCGTAGAGGCCGACCGCGTCGAACCCGAGGATCTTGCCGAAGGCGAGGCGCGGCAGCATGTCGAAGACCATGTTGACCACTGTCGACCCGGAGGAGATCGCTCCGAAGGAGAGGATGCGCCGCGAAGTCGGCGGATGACAGCCGGAAGATCCGAAGGTCGCGCCGCACCGCGACGGCAAGGAGCGTCTGTGCACGACGCCCTGGGCGACGAAGCCCCAGACGTAGCTAACGGGGCCGAAGCCGGCGAAGCCGAGCGACACGGTGACGCCGAAGCGCGGTCGGCGCGCCGCCGAAGTTGATGAGTGCAAGCTTGCGGAAAGCCATCTCGCGCTGGAGCAGTGCGACGATCGGGCTCGCGAAGGGCACAACGAGGAAGGCGAGCGTCGAAAGCGACACGAGGTGGCCTAGTTCGGGTTCGGCGTAGAAGCGCGCTAAGCGGCGCAGCAAGCAAATTGAGCGAACGCGCGGTCACGAGCGAGAGAGCCAGGGTGACCGTGAAGGCTGACTGAAGCGCCTCCCGCCGAAAGTCCGGGACCTGGACGACATAGACGCCCGACCCCGAAGGTCCGGAGATTGTCGGCGAGCAGGAAGATCGGTGTTGGCGATCATGTAGAGGCCGATCTCGGCCGGCGTAAGCAGGCGAGACATGATCGCAATCGTAGCGATCTGAAGGACTTGCGCGGCGTACTTGTCGGCAGCGGAGAAGAAGATAGCGCGGCGGAACTCCGATCATGCGGCCCGGCCGGAGTCGGGCTGGGGTGAGCCCCCTTTTTGGCGAAGGAAAAGGGTCCAAAGCCGCTGTTCGAGCTTTCGGCAGAGATGGACCAGGGAATTCATGTCAATCCCGACGCCCAACATCCGATGCGAGATGCCGTATTCGAGGCGCTGCGATGGTGTGAGCTCCGGCGGACAGGCGTGCCGCCAAGCGGTCTTCGCCAAGTAGTGGAAGTAGAGGTCACGCTTGCGAGTTCACGCCCGGTACTTCCAGGGCTTCTGGTCAGTGGAGAAGTGGATAAGGCCCGGGCTCCGCCGCGCTGCTGCGGTCGCTTGGAAATCCATGGGCATCAACGTCCGGACGGCCCGGCCGAGCATGAAGGTCTGGAGATTCCAGCGCCGGTCGAGCTGGAGAATGTCTGGCCCAAGAACGGCGTTCAGGGCGTCCTGGTCGTGGCGCAGAAGCAGCGAGCCCTTGGCTGCTGCGAAGGCGAGCACCCGCTCTGCCAGCGCCTCGCGGCGCCAACGTGCGAGATCGAGGAGAAGGACCCCGGCGTTGACGTAGCGCTCAGGGTCGATGCCGAGGGCCTGCAGCCGCTCGGATGAGGCAGGTCCCCAGCGTCCGTCAAGAGCAGCCGCGAGGGGCGCGCTGTGGAGATCGACGTCGTACAGTTCTGCGATGTTGTCGACGACGACCACGTCGCTGTCGAGGTAGAGGAGCCGCTCGATCCCGGCCGGGAGGACTTCGGGCGCCAGCAGGCGGAGGTAGGTCTCTCGCGTCACGTGGCCGTTGGCGAAAAGCGTGTCCACGCGGTTTCCGTCGACGCGGTAGACCGTAACTTCGACATGGGCGAAGGGACGAAAGGTCTCGCGCAGCCGCGCCTCGGCCGCGGCATCTGGATCGCACGTCATGACGTGGAGGCGAATGCCGCGGCTGGTGCTGCTCGAGAGCACGGCCGAGACGGCGGCAACTGCCACATGCTGGAAGAAGTCGGGCGTGGCGCAGAAGAGGATGTTGATTTCGTCCAGCCGCCCCCCCGACTCCCGCGGGCGCTCCTTGGTTGTCGTGCTAGTCATTGAGGGAGGACCCGCTGGCGCGCCCGCTGGAAGATGTCCGTCTCGCGGACCGATTTCAAGAGGCGCGGGCCGAGGGCACGCTTCAGCAGATAGAGATACCAGGCCGGTCGGCGCGCGATGTGCGGATCAAGCGCCGTAGCGGCGTCGATCAGGCGCTGCCGGTCGGCCGACGACCGATCTTCGATCGCGATGGTAGTCATTCCGAGGGCGTCCGACGCTACCTTGCGGCGGAGTTCGTCGAGAAGCGCCGGGGGGAGAACTGAGCTGCAGGATTTGGAGAGTTCTTCGATGGCCTCGGCGCGCTGCAGCATGTCTCGGACCAGGTCGTAGCCGCCCGACATGTTGCTGCCATGGCGCCGGGTCGCTGTGAGGAAGCGCGGTAGATAGCCGATGGGCCCGTGGGCTGCCACACGCAGCCACATCTCGTAGTCTCCCGAGTGAGGTAACGTGGCGAGGTAGCCGCCAATCCGTTTCTGGAGGGCGGTTCGCGTCACCGTGCCACTGGCCGGGGGCTGTACCCGGTTGGCGCGCATCGACATCCGGTAGAACTCTGCGGTGCCGATGACCTGGACCGCCTCTGGGGCCGCCTCGTCGAGCACACGCGCGTCGGTACCATCGGAAACACCGTCCGCCAAATGTTCGATGGGACTGCCGGGCAGGGGATGGACGCGAACATCGCGCGCTAGGACCTCGGAGAGATTGAGGCCTTCGGCGAAGTGGATTTCTCGTCCATAGACGAGGGCGAGTTCGGGACGGGCGGAGAAGGCCGAGGCCGCCCGGGCGAGCGCACCTGGCATCAGTAGGTCATCGGCTGAGACTATGGCGAAGTAGTCGCCGTCGGCCCAGTCGATTCCCTCATTGTACGTGGCGATATGACCGTGGTTAACGGCGTGGCGCCGGAAGGTCACCCGCGCGTCGCCATCGGCAAGGGCCAGCCCTACTGCCGGCGTGTCGTCCTGCGAGCAATCGTCAATGACGAGCACCCTAACGTTGACCGCTTGGGACAAGACGCTCGCGACGGCGTCCGAGAGGAAGCGCCCGTAGTTGTAGCAAGGGATCACGATGTCGAAGCGGGCGCCGCCCGCCTCGGATCGCTCGATCGTCTCAGTCATGTGTGAACTCCACAGGCTCAGGCGGACAGCTTGGCTCGGCGCCGGCCGCCAATTCGCCGCTTGACGCTCCGGCAGACAGGCCGCGGTCGTCCCGCTGAGCTTGGCCTCGAAGTAGGCGATGGTGCGGGCGAGGCCGTCGCGGAGGGCGACGCGGGGCTCCCAGCCGAGGAGCTCGCGGGCGCGGGTGATGTCCGGGCGGCGCTGGGTCGGGTCGTCCTGGGGCAGGGGCCGGTGGACGATCTCCGAGCGCGAGCCGGTCAGCTCGATGACGAGCTCGGCGAGCTCGCGCATGGTGAACTCGCCGGGGTTGCCGATGTTGATCGGGCCGGTCTCGCCTTCGGTCGCCATCAGGCGGACGAAGCCCTCGATCAGGTCGTCGACGTAGCAGAAGGAGCGGGTCTGCTCGCCGTCGCCGTAGAGGGTCACCGGCTCGCCGCGCAGCGCCTGGACGATGAAGTTGGAGACGACGCGGCCGTCGTTCGGGTTCATCCGCGGGCCGTAGGTGTTGAAGATGCGAGCGACGCGGATGTCGACGCCGTACTGGCGGTGGTAGTCGAAGAACAGGGTCTCGGCGCAGCGCTTGCCCTCGTCGTAGCACGCGCGCGGGCCGATCGGGTTGACGCTGCCGCGGTAGCTCTCGGGCTGCGGGTGGACGGCGGGGTCGCCGTAGACCTCGCTGGTCGACGCCTGGAAGATGCGGGCATGGGTGCGCTTGGCTAGGCCGAGCATGTTGATGGCGCCGTGGACGTTGGTCTTGATCGTCGCGACCGGGTCGAACTGGTAGTGAACCGGCGAGGCCGGGCAGGCGAGGTTGTAGACCTGGTCGACCTCGACGAAGAGCGGGAAGGTCACGTCGTGGCGGACGAGCTCGAAGCGGCGATCGTCGAGCAGGTGCAGGACGTTGTCGCGCGAGCCGGTGAAGAAGTTGTCGACGCAGAGCACGTCGTGGCCTTCGGCGAGCAGGCGCTCGCAGAGGAAGGACCCGAGGAAGCCGGCGCCGCCGGTGACGAGGATGCGCCGGCGCGGGGTGACCGGCGACGCGGGCTGGCGGGAAGGATCGGACTGGGTATTCATGATGCGCGCTCCTCGAACGGTGCCGGTGCGCTTGCCCTGCAGCGGACGCGTGTCGGCGACGGAGATGCTAGGCTCGCCCGGGGCTCGCCCGGGATTAGTCCCTTCGGGCGAAGGCGGGGCGGGGACTCGTCCCTGCGGACAGGGAGGGAGGCGGTTGCGAACGGCACTGGTCACTCCTGGTAGTCACGATCCGTCTCTAATGGCGGACCGACACGTGTCGGGCGCGCGTCGCCCTAGCGACGGGCGGCGCGGCGTAGACGATCGTAGAGGCCCTCGAGCCGCCGCCGGGCGCGCTCGGGGTGGAAGCGCTCGGCGTGGACGGCGAGGGCGCCGGCGCTGAGCGTCTCGTAGTCGGCGCGCTTCTCCCACGCTTCCGAGAGGGTCTCGGTCAACGCAGTCGACAGCCGGCGGGTGGTGCCGTCGTAGGCATCGAGGTAGCCGGGTTCGGCCTGGCGATAGAGCCACGCCCACTTGCCGACGACGGGGTCGTTTTCGAAGGGCAGCAGGAAGCCGTTCCGGCCCTCGTCGATGACCTCGGGCAGGACGCAGGTGTCTGTGGCGATCACCGGCGTGCCGGCGGCGAGCGCCTCGATCGACACGAAGCCGAAGGTGTCGTGGAAGGTAGGGAAGATCAGGTAGTCGGCGACGTCCATCAGCTCGTAGACCTTCGCCGCCGGCAGGCTGCGATGGTGAACGATGCCGTCCTGGGCAAGTCCTTTGGTCTTCTCCGCGACATAGGCGGCGTCGGGCGGCCCGATGTAGTCGTCGGCCGACCACTGGAGCGCGGAGACGACGGTGCTCTCGACAGGGATGCCGCGCGCGCGGAGGGCGGCGTGCGCGGCGAGCAGTACCGGGCCGCCCTTGCGCATGAAGTCGCGGCCCACGAAGAGCAGGCGAAGCTTGTCGGAGTGGGCCTTCGGCGTGGTGCGGCGCGCGGGCGCGACCGGGTAGATCCGCTCGGTCTTGGCGAGGAGCTCGGGTAGGCGGTCGAAGCCGGCGTGTTGCGCCTGGAACTGGCGGAGCGCATAGTCCGAAAGGGCAATCAGGCCGACGCACTGGTCGCTGAGCAGGCGGCGGCGCAGCGCCCGCTCCAGCCAGCCGACGCGCCGGTCATCGGGCGTCCGCGGCATGTAGTCCTCGAAGGTGGTGAGGAACGGGCGCCGGGTCAGCAGCGGCACCGCGTTCCAGGTGTGGAGCGCGTCGAAGCCGGGCTCGGGGACGAAGGTCACCGCGTCCGCCCACGAGAGATAGCGGGCGAGTGGCGTCATCGCCCGCTCGACGAAGCGGGCGTTTCGCTGGCCGAGGGCGATGGTGAAGTGGACGTGGTAGCTGTGGCCGGTGCGGATGCGGAGGGGCGCCGCGGAGGCCGGGGCCGGGGCCCCGGCCTCGCGCCGGCGTCGGGCCGGGACCACCGGCCCCGGCCCGACGCGCAGCGCCGCGACGCCGGCGGAAGCGACGGGGGGGGCCTCGCTCATGCCGCCGACCGCTTGTCGAAGCTCACGCGGGCGAACTCGTCGAAGATGTCGTCGATCGACATCGTGAGGTTCCATTCGGGATAGTCGGCGCGGAAGCGGCGGAGATCGGTGTAGTAGACGATGTGGTCGCCGATGCGGTTCTCGTCGCTCAGGGCCCAGTCGAGATGGGTGCCCGAGAGTTGATGGATGCGGTCGATCGACTCGAGGATCGAGACACTGTTGGCCTTGCCGCCGCCGAGGTTGTAGACGGCGCCCGACCGTGGCCGCTCGATGAAGGCTTCCATCGCGGCGATCACGTCGCGGCTGTGGATCTGGTCGCGGACCTGCTTCCCCTTGTAGCCGAAGATCGTGTAGCGGCGGCCTTGGGAGGCGGCCTTGAAGATATAGGAGAGATAGCCGTGGAGCTGGGCGCCCGAGTGGCCGGCGCCGGTGAGGCAGCCGCCGCGGAAGGCGACGGTGTTCATCCCGAAGTAGCGGCCGTACTCCTGCACCATGACGTCGGCGGCGAGTTTGCTGGCGCCAAAGAGGCTGTGCTTGGTCTGGTCGACGCTGAAGCCCTCGGGGATGCCCTCGGCATAGGCCGGGTCGGCGAAGTCGTAGCGGCTGTCGAGTTCGCAGAGGGGCACGAAGTTCGGGCCGTCGCCGTAGACCTTATTCGTGCTCATGAAGACGAAGGGAATATCGCGAACGATCTGGCGAGTCGCCTCGAGCAGGTTGAGCGTGCCGAGGGCGTTGATCTCGAAGTCGTCGAAGGGGATCGAGGCGGCGAGGTCGTGGCTCGGCTGGGCGGCGCAGTGGATCACCGCGTCGGGACGGACCTCGCGAAAGAGGGTGGCGACGGCTTCGCGATCGCGGATGTCGATCTCGGCGTGGACATAGGAGCGGCAGGTCTCCTCGAGGCGATGGCGCTGCCAGGTGGTGTCGCCGTCGGGGCCGAAGAAGGTTCGGCGCATGTTGTTGTCGACGCCGACGACGCGGTAGCCGCGCGCCCCGAAATGACCGGCGGCCTCCGAACCGATCAGGCCGGCGCTGCCGGTAACGACGATAGTCTTCACGGACGAACTCCCTTCACCGTTTCTTGGCCTGCCCATTGCCGGACGAGTGCCAGGACGAAGATCGTGTTGGTGACGGCGTAGCGGCGGAGCAATCGCCGCGGTTCTTGTCCGAGACGGAACAGCCACTCGAGGGCGTGCTCCTGCATCCAGGCCGGTGCCTGCCGTTTGGTGCCGGCGTGAAAGTCGAAGGCGGCGCCGACGCAGATCATCGGGCGGCCGATGATATTCCGGTGCTGCCAGGCGAAGAGCTCCTGGCGCGGGCAGCCGAGGCCGATGAAGACGATCCCGGCGCCGCTGTCGCGAATGCGCTCGCCGAGGTCGTGGCTTTCGCTCGGGGTCAGCGGGCGGAAGATCGACGGCTCGGCGCCGGCGACACGCAGGGCGGGGTAGCGGTCCTGCATCGAGCGGGCGAGGGTTGCGACGACCTCGGGGGTGGAGCCGTAAAAATAGACCGGCACGCCCTCGGCCGCGGCGCGCTCGCAGAGGCGCAGCGTCAGTGTTGGGCCGTAGACACGGTCGGCGAGTCCGGCGCCGTGGAACCAGTTGAGCGCCATGCGCACCGGCTGGCCGTCGGGCGTGACGATGTCGAAATCCTCGATCGCCCGCCGAAGCTCGGGCTGCGATCGGGTCTCGACGACGCCGTGCACCGCGAGCGCGGTCACGAGGTAGGGCTCGGACCGCCGGGCGGCGGCGAGAATGCAGGCGATGGCCTGGTCGTAGTCCGTCACCGAGATCGGTGCGCCGACGACGCTCCGGCGTTCGGGCCTGCAGGGCAGGTCGACATCGGGCATCAGGTCGATGGTGCGTTGCTCGTCCAGCATCTGGGTAACCTCCCCCGGCATCCTCAGCCGGGCCCCCGATCGTTTCACTACGCCGTCGGGGAGCCTGTGGGCCGCTACCGTCGCTTCGCCGGCATCGCCGGGCGAATGCATCGGGGCATGGCGCACCCAGCCGCTCCCCCAAGCGGCGAGGCCATTGTCGCGAGACCGGATGCAAGTCGACCTATCCCCATTCGGCTGATGCCTATCGTCGGAATGGGGGTACCCCACTCCTTCGAAGACGAGGACCATCGCTCCGTTGGACAGCGACACGCCGCGGGTCGGCGCCTCGGCCGCGAGCCCGCCGTTGGCGCTGAGGGGATCCGCGCCGGCGCTCCGGTCGCAGGGGTGGCCAGTGTCTTGGCCGGGGTCGGGTTGGCTAGAAACGTGCATACTGGTACCGGCGCAGCGAGCGCGAGAAGAGGGTGGCGTCCTTGAAGCCGTAGAGCGCGTGGCGCCGCGGCTGGACCATGTTGATGGCGACGAGGAGACGGTCCTGCCGCACGGCCTGGAGGCGTTCGACGGCGGCCTCGAAGGCGTGGCGGCTGGTGCTGCCCCAGCGGGCGACGACAAGCGTCCGCTCGACGCAGCCGGCGATCGCGGCGGTCTCGGCGCTGCCGAGGACGGGCGCGCTATCGATGATGAGCATCCGGCCCGAGTCGCGGGCGAAGTCGAGCAGCCTCCCCAGTGACGCGCGGTCGGCGGTGGCCGCGCGGGCATTGCCGCGCGGAATGAAGGCGATGCCGGTTGCCTCGTCCGTTCGGACGACGTCGGCGGGCAAGCGCTCGCCGGCGAGGATGTCCGAAAGGCCGGGCTGGTCTTCGACGCCGAAGAGGCCGTGGACCCGGCCGCGGGCGAGGTCGCCGTCGACAAGGAGCACAGGCTGGCCGGCGGCGGAGAATTCGAGGGCGAGCGCGGAGGCGAGCACGGTCTTGCCCTCGGCCGGCAGCGGCGAGGTGACGAGCAGGCTGGCGGGCGGGCGGCCGTCCCCGGCCTGCTCGATGGCGAGTGCGACACTGCGGACCGCGCCGCCGAACATGCCGGCGGGGCGCACCGCCGCGAGGTCGGAGAGATGGCGTGCCATCTTGCGGGGAAGGCGCGGCACGAGGCCGGCGGGGAGCAGCCCGCCAATGCCGCGGAGCTGCTCGTGGCTTCGCAGCGATCGGTCGAGCATCTCGACGACGCAGGCGATGGTGACGCCGACCATGCCGGCGAGCACCAGCGCCGCGGCGAGATAGAAGCTGCGCCCGCGGCTGGAGGCGTAGAGCGGGACGGTGGCTGGCGACAGCATCTCCACGTCGGCGACCGGGAGCTTGCCCTCGGCCGTCAGCGTCCGGCTCTGCTCCTCCAGCCGTTCTAGCGCGGTCTGCTCGGCATCGACCTGACGCTGGAGGTCGGCGCGCTCCGCCTCGGCGTCCTGGCGGCGGGTGAGGGCGGCGCGGGCCTCGGCGAGATTAGCGGCAATGCCTTCGTCCGCGCGGTCGAGTGCGGTGATCCGGCTGCGCAACGACTGGACGAAGCGGTCGATCTCGGTTGCGAGCTGCGCCGAGGTGTCGGCGATCCTGGCGCGCGCCGCGAGGACTTGATCGTGGCTGTTGCCGTAGATGCGCAGCAGGCGGTCGAGGTCGTACTGCTGGTTCTGGAGATCGCGGCCGATCGTGGCGAGGGCGACCGAATCGGTCAGCATCACCTTGTCCGCCAGCGCCGGGGCGGCCTCGATCGAAGCGATGGTCGAGGCGAGGTCGGCACGGCTGCGTCCGATCTCCGTGCGCTGGGCGCCGAGCGCGCGCAGCTGCTCGGCGATGCCGTCCGAGGGATCCTTGCCATTGAGCCCGGCGGAGCGGGAATAGTCCTCCACCGCCGCGGTGGCCGCGGCGATGCGGTCGTGCTGCTCGCCGATGCGCTGGTCGATCCACGCGTGGGCTTGGGCAACCTCGTCGGCGAGGTGGGCCCGGCGCTCGTCCAGGTAGACGTGCAGCAGCGTGTTCGGAACGGCCGCCGCGAGCTCGGGATCGAGCGACTCGAAGCCGATCTGGACGACGTCCGACCCGGCCTCCTTGCTGACTCGGAGCCCGTTGAAGAACTCAGGGAGGATGATCGAAGTGGAGTCGCTCGCCGGGGCAGATGGCGGCGGCGCACCGAAGAGCAGGCCGCGGAGGGAGCCCTTGATCGCCGAGCTGGTCGATTCTTCGCGCAGGGCCGGATTGAACTCCGGGCGCGCGGCGAGGTCGAGCTCCTCGATGACCCGTTTGGCGGTGTCGCGGGACATCAACCGCTCGACCTCAGTGGTCAGGTTCAGCTTGACCAGCCGGTCTTCGGACGAGGAGGTCAGCGTCGTCGCCAGCGGATTCTGGATCAGCATCCGCGACTCGGCATAGAAAACCGGTTGTCGGTTCAGGATGCCGGGCAGTGCCAGCAGGGTGATGGCGAGGGTGATCCCGGCGATCAGCCACAGCCGCCGGCGCAACAGGCGCACGATCACCAGGGCGTCGAGTTCGTCGTCCTCGGCCTGGGCCTGGGGGGGAGCCGCGTAGAGCAGAGCGCGGGAAAAATCGTCTGGCTTGGT
Organism: uncultured Alphaproteobacteria bacterium; assembly: GCA_963798235.1. Taxonomy (GTDB): domain Bacteria; phylum Pseudomonadota; class Alphaproteobacteria; order Rhodobacterales; family Rhodobacteraceae; genus Amaricoccus. The sequence continues at coordinate 200,972 of CAWCSN010000005.1, forward strand.
CATGTCGGCCGCCGCTCCACCGGCGTATCGCGCGCCGGACTCGTCGCGAGGCCGGCATAGAGGTGGCGGAGGGCGGGCAGGTAGCGCGCCATGCTGAAACGCTCGACGAAGCGGGCGCGGGCGCCGGAACCGAGGCGCGCGCGACGTTCCGGGTCGGCGACGATGGCGGCGAGGGCGGCGGCGAGGGCGGCAGGATCGCCGACGGGCACGAAGATGCCGCTGACGCCGTCGTCGATTGCCTCGTCGTGGGCGCCGACCGGCGTTGTCACCACGGCCAGACCGTGGGCGAGACCCTCGAGCACCGCCATTGCCAGGCCCTCGTGGTGCGAGGGCAGGACCAGGATGTCGGCCTCGGCGCAGAGTGTGCGGGTCGCGGCTTCCTCCATCCAGCCGGGCATCATCACCCGCTCGCCAAGCCCGAGAGCCTCGGCTTCGGCGCGGCAGGCGGAGACCGGGCCATCGCCGGCAAGGACGGCGCGCCACGGGAGCGCGGCCATCGTCGGGCTTGCCAGGGCGGCGAGGAGTTCGGGCACGCCCTTGCGCTCGCCGAGGCGGCCGAGGAAGACGATCACCGGGGCGCGATCACCGGAGCCCGGGTGCGGGCCGGGGTCGGGGACGCAGTTGGGCAGGACCACGACCCGCCGTGGCGCAACGCCGAGCAGGCCGGTCGCCATGTCGCGGTCGCGGCGTCCGAGGACGACGACGCGGTCGGCGCCCTGGAACATCCGCCGCACCTGCGCCTGCTGCCACGGCGGGCGGCCGGTGAAGTCGGTGATGTAGTCGTAATCGTGGAGGTGGAGGACGTGGGTGCAGCCGAGGCTTCGGGCCGCCGCGGTCAGGACGAGCTTGCGGAGCGTGCTGCCGCGCCCCGCCATGTGGACGTGGTGGATGCGCTGGGGCGCGGTGATGCGCTCGCGCGCCATGACGAGCACCGCGGCGAGGAGCCGCGGCAGCGAGCGCGGCGCCGACCAGGCCGGCCCGCGGGTGTCGGTGATGGCATGGCGTTCGCCCTCGTCGGCGGCGGCATCGACGACGTAGCCGACGAGGCGGCCGATGCCGCCGCCGCGGTTGCGGCCGCCGGGGACGTAGTGGCGGGCGACGATCGTGTCGGGCATCGCGTCCTCCCTCACGACTGGCCGGCGGCGCCGGACGCGGGGCGCGCCGTCGCGACGATGGGGCCGCCCTGCGCCCGCGCGGCGACCCGGGCGTAGAGGGCGGCCGCGGCCGTGCCGACGGTCTCGGGGGCGTTCGGCCCGGTCGCCCAGGCCAGGGCGCGGGCGCCGAGATCGGCGGTGAGGCGCGGCTCGGCCGCGAGGCGGGCGAGCGCGTCGGCGAGCGCCTGCGGGTCGCGCGAAGGGACGACGAGGCCGAGGCGGTTCGGCTCGACCGTGGCGCGAAGTTCGCCGACATCGGTGACGACGACCGGCTTGCCGAAGGCGGCAGCGACGTTCAGCACGCCGCTCTGCGAAGCCTCGACGTAGGGAAGAGCGACGACGTCGGCATCAAGGAAGAGCTGCGCGACCTCGCGGTCCTCGATGAAGCGGTGGCGGATATCGTAGCGGGTCGGGTCACCCATCAGCTCAGACAGCGCAGCGGGATCGTCGCCGCGCCCGGCGATTACAACGCGGAGGTCGGGGATGCGGTCGCCGAGCAGCGCCTCGGCCCGGAGAAACTGCGACAGGCCCTTGTAGGCGTAGATCCGGCCGAACATCAGCACGGTGAAGGCCGTCGTGCGGCGGACCAGCCCTTCACGGCGGGCGAGGTCGGCGTAGCGGACGATCGCCGGGTGGGGCAGGACGTGGACGCGGTCGGCGGGCTTGGCGAAACGCGTGATCGCGGCCCGGCGCAGGCTGTGGCCGTGGACGACGATGTCGCCCGACTGGCGGACGGCGAGGTCGGTCGCCCAGCGTGGCAGGGCGCCGGTCTCGGTGTCGCCGGGGTGGACCTCGACGTCGTGGACAGTAGTGACGACCGGCGCGCGCAGGAAGGGCAGGGCGAGGTTGAGCCAGAGGGTGTTGTTGCTGAGCAGATGCACGACGTCCGGCCGCGCGCGGCGCACGAGGCCGACGAGATCGCCGACGAAGCGCGGGTTGGCGAGGCTGCGGTGGCGGGGCCAGTCGAGCAGGCGCAGGTCGACGCCGGGCTCGAACCAGCCGGCGAGCCCCTCGTAGCGGCGCCGCGGCACGCAGACCGTCACCGGCGCCGCCCGGGCGGCCCCGTTGGCGAAGGCGATGGTGTAGTCCTCAAGTTCGGACACGAGCATCAGCGCCTTCGGCGCTGCCGCCCCCGCTTTTCCTCCAGCCGCCGGCGCGCTCATCCTGCGGGCGCCGGTGCGATCGCGACGTCGAGCACGTCGCCGGGCAGGATCGGCGTGTCGAGGCCCGCCTGCATCGTCGCCCCGCCACCGCCGTTCGTGCGATGGATCGTGACGTCGGGCTCGGGCGGGCGATCCTCGTCGCCGCTCAGCACGACGCCCGCCGCGAGCAGCGCCGAGGCCAGCACCTCGCTCTGGGCGCGGAGCTGGGTCTGGTCGAGCACCGCCTGCGAGAGCTGGGTGCGAATGTCGATGCGCCACTGGGTGTCGGCAGCGTCGAGCTCGTACTTCTGGTTCTGCTTGTTCTGGCGGGCGCGGGCCGCATAGGCCTGATTGTCGAGCAGGTCGCGGGACAGCCGCGAAGCCTCGCGCTCGAGTTCCTGCAGGCGTGGCAGGGGCATCACACCCTTCTCGACCAGCGTCCGGGCCTTGTCGACCTGGTCCTGCTGCAGGGCGCGCTCCTGGTTCTGGAGGTCGGCCTGTTTGGTGAGCACGTCGATCTCGAGGTCGACGAGGTTCACCGCCTCCTGCTTGTGCTGCTTGCTGGCTTCCCAGGCGCTGGCGTGGTCGTCGAAGAGACCGCCGTCGATCGCGGCGATCTCTTCTTGGCCATCATGGACAAAGCGGCTCCGGTCGAGGGCGTCGAAGTCGGGGCGCGTGCCGTGGTCGAGCTCGGCGTCGAGGCGGGCGATCCGGCTTTCGACAGAGAGAAGCTGGTAGTTGATCGTGCGCCACTTGGTCTTGAGTTCGACGAGTTCCGTGGTCGTGGTCTTGCCCGCACCGGCCCCGTCGAGTCCGCCGGCGAGGATCAGCGCGTGGCGGACGGTCAGGCCGGGCTCGAAAGGGATCGCGCCCGGATGGGCGACCGTCCCGCCGACGTAGAAGGGCCGATAGCTCGCGACCTCGACGACCACCGTGGGCTGCCGGATCAGGTCGCGCGCCACGAGCCGGTCGGTGATGTCGTCGCGAATTGCGTCGAGATCGCTGCCGGCGACGGCGATGCCGCCGAGGACGGGCAGCATGATCCGGCCGTCGGCGTCGACCTTGACTGTCTCGCGGTCGATCTCGGGCGCCTCGCTTACCGCTACGCGCAGGACGTCGCCGGGCTCGACCGTCATACCGGCGGCAAAAGCGGAGCCCGCCGTGGCGAGGAGGAGGCCGAGGCCAGCGAGGGCGCGGGTGAGGGTTGCAGGCCTCTGCGGGGTTTCCCCGCAGGGGGTCGCGGGTATTGATGACCGCGCCATGGATGAGGGTGCCGCGACCCTTTGCCTGAAGCCTCGCCTCAACACTCGCACGATCTGGACCACTTCACTCTCGATTGACGCTGGTGGACGCCATGGCGCCACCGCCCGGAACTGGCCCGAGCGGTCGCACCCTAGATCCGCCTCTGTTCCGACCGCTGCGGCTCTTTCGGGCGGGGTTTGCGGGGGGACCCTAATCCTTTCGGAATGAATCCTCCGTTAGGAGGGGAGGCGCCTACCCCTTCCGGCCGGTCCATTCTCCGACTTCGGGTGTCGCGTCGGCTGGAAGTCTGCAGCGAACGTCGGCAGCGGTGAAGGCGGGTTCAGGGTTGGCGCATGAGGATCGGCGAATGAGAGGTTTGTGTCGGCAGCCGACGGTTCTTGCGGCGGTGGCCCGGTGGGCGGCATGAGCGCCGCCGTCGCTACGCGTCTGCCGTCGCGCGCGCGCGAGGCGACGGTCGTGCGATGGCGCACGCTCGAGTGGTGGGGTGCCGGCTTCGCGCTTTTCCTTTTCACGGGCGCGATCTTCCCGAACCTGCTATCCTCCGGCGGGCTCGACGAATCGGCCCGCTCGCTGCTTCGCACGCTTGCGCTGCCCGCTTACGCCATCACCATCGTCCTCCTTGCGCGCTGCCCGCGGCAACTGGTGCTGACGGTGCGGCGCAACCTGGCTTTGACGACGCTGCTCTTCCTGCCGTTCGTCTCGATCCTCTGGTCGATCAGCGGCTCGATCACCCTGCGCCGAGCTATCGGCCTGCTGTTCTCGGTGGCGCTCGCGTACCTGCTCGCCATCCGCTTTACGCCACGCCAACTCGCGGCGCTCGTCGCCGCCGTGCTGGTGCCGCTGATGGTGCTGAGCATCGTCTTCGCCGTCGCGATCCCCCACCTCGGCCGGATGCCGGCCGATGCCGAGGCCAGCGGGGTGCGCGGGGTCTTCATCCACAAGAACGTGCTCGGCTGGTACTCCGGCCTTTGCATCCTTGCGCTGCTCGGGGTGCTCTTCGACGGCCGCTTCGTTTCGCGCCGCCTCGTCATTGCTGCCATCGGGGTCGCCGGCGTCTGCCTCCTGCTCTCGACGTCGATGACCGGGATCGCCGCGACCGTCGCGGGCGTGGCACTCCTGCCCTTCTACTGGGCGTTGCGGCGTCATCGCGGCATCGGGCGGACAATGCTGGTGCTGGTATTCCTGCAATGCGTCGCGCTTCTTGCGATCGGGCTCTCCGAGCTGATCGTCCCGACGCTGGAGGCGCTCGGCAAGGACGCGACCCTCACCGGCCGGGTGCCGCTCTGGCACCTCGTCGACGCCGAGATCGCCCGGCACCTCATTCTCGGCTTCGGCTACCAGGCCTTCTGGACCGAGGCAAATCCCGAGGCCTGGATGGTCTGGTTCAAAGCGGGATGGCAGGCGCCCCACGCCCACAGCGGCTTCCGTGACGTTCTGCTCAACTTCGGCCTCGTCGGCTTCGTCGTGCTCGCCTTCGCCATCTCCCGGGCGCTGCGCCAGGGCGCTGCGCTCTACTGCCGCCGGCCGGAGGAGGGCTGGCTGTGGCTGAACCTGCTCGTCGGCTGGTTCCTCGTCCTGAATGTCGCCGAGAGCGTGATGCTCGTCCAGAACGACTTCATGTTCGTCCTGTTCGCGACCGCGATCCTGAGCTTCGGCCTGCGCTCTCCCGAGCGCGCTCCGATGTCCATGGTCGCCTTCACCTGGGCATCTCCGGTTGATCGGCCTTCCGAGCGGGCCGCGGGCGCGGGAGCCGACCCTGTTGGATGAGCCGCCGGCGTAAGGCGACGGCTTGGACAGACCACCGGACAGTCCCCGAGCAAAGGACGGTCCCGAGCAAAGGAAGAGTGACGATGTCGATCGTTGAGCTGCTGCCGGCCTCAGCGCGCCTGTCCAAGCGTGCACTGTCGGCTTGGCTAGGGGGCGAGCCGGAGCTGCGGCTGCTGCCGCGCCTCTGCCGTGCCGACGAGCTGTCGCTCGACATCGGCGCCAACTACGGCGTCTACGCTTGGCACCTCGCGCGCCACTCGAAGGGCGTCATCGCCTTCGAGCCCCAGCCCGGGCCGGCCGCGTTCGTCCGCCGCGGCCTCGGCGGGCGGGTCCGGGTCGAGCAGGTCGCGCTCTCCGACGGCGAAGGCGAGGTCATGCTGCGCGTTCCCCGCGACCGGATGCAGGACGGGCGGGCGACAGTCGAGCCCGGCAACAGCCTCGAGGCCCTCGACGCCACCGAGATCGTCGTGCCGCGCCGCCGCCTCGACAGCTACGGGTTCGAGCGCGTCGGCTTCGTCAAGATCGACGTCGAGGGCCACGAACACGCGGTCCTCGAGGGCGGGCGCGGGCTGCTGGAGCGCGACCGGCCGACGCTTGTCATTGAAGCCGAGGACCGCCACCGCCCGGGCGCGGTCGACAGCGTCGCCGCCCTCCTTGCCGGGTTCGGGTACCGCGGTGTCTTCCTCCGCGACGGCGCGCTGGTACCGATCGAGCGGATCGGCGCGGGCAGCCTTGGCGCCGGCGCGGAAGCAGCAGGGGTCAACAACTTCGTCTTCGTTGCGCGCACCGAGGTTCTCGCCAACCTCGTCGCCTGACGGCGGAACGCCCCCACCGTCTGGTGGGGGCGTTCCCTGTCTCCTCGCGTCGCCGCGCCTAGAGGATCACGTCCTGCCCGAAGAAGCTGTGGTACGATCCGTTCAGCCCAATTGCCAGATCAGCGCTGCCGTCGCCGTCGACATCGCCCTCGATGGTCAGCACGCCGGACTTCATCGAGTAGTGGAGCTGGCCGGCCTCGCCACTGAAGGCGGTGCCGCCAATCCAGGTGAAGGCGTCGTCGGCGCCCCCGGACACCGCGTCGATCGCCGATACGTCGATCTTGTCGTGCATGCGGACGAAGTCGGCGATCGTGTCGTGCGCGGTCGGCGTGCTGTCCGAAAGGGCCGAGAAGACGAAGATGTCCTTGTTGCCGCCGCCCTTCAACAGGTCGGCGCCGCCTTCCCCGAAGAGCCGGTCCTTGCCGGCGCCGCCGAGGAGGACGTCGTCACCGGCGGTGCCGTGCAGAACGTCGGCTGCAGCCGTCCCGACGACGGTGGTTCCGGCGCCCGTGCTTTCGGCCGAGAGTGCAACCGTCATCGTCTTGGCGGCCGAGTCGGCCTGGAAGACCACGTCGGCCCAGTAGTTGGACGAATGCCAGACCTGGGTCGGCATCCGGCCGGGACCGTCGTCGTTGAAGACCCCGCCGTTCTTGAGCGCAATCAGCGAGCCGTCCGAGCTGGTCTTCTGGCTGCTGAAATAGTTCTCCGTAAACGCGTAGTTGCGGGTGGTTCCGTAGGAAACGGTGTAGGTCCCGCCGGCCGCGATGTCGACGGGCGCGGCGAGCTTGCCGACCTGCCAGCCGTCGTCGCCGGCGGTGGCAGTGACGCTGACCGACGCGAGCTTCTTGCCGCTGGACGACCAGAGGTTCAGCGTCCGCACGTCGGTGTCGCCCGAGTCGGCGGTGCCGCGATAGTAGCGGAGCGCGCTGATCTCGCCGTCGGCGGTTGCCCGGAAGCGCATGCCGAGCTCGTAGTCTGTCGTGTCGTGGGTCTCGGTCGCGGCCGGCTTCGCAGTCGAGCTGAAGAAGTTCGTCGTCGCGCCGCCGGTGCCCTCCGCCACGTCCATGACGGTGATTGCCAGCGCCTTCGACACAGCCGCGTTGACGCCGTCCGAGGCGGTGACGTTGACGTTGTAGACGTTGTTGGCGCCGGAGTCGGTCGGCGACTCGTAGTTCGGCGCGGTGACGAAGGCGAGCGCCCCGGTCTTGGCGTCGATCTTGAAGCGCGCCGCGTCGGCCCCGCCCGAGATGCCATAGGTCAGGGTGTCGCCGTTGGCATCGGTCGCCGTCACCTTGGTCACCGCCGTCGCGTTCTCGTTGACCGAGAGCGCCGCCGCGGTGGTGATCGTCGGCGCGGTGTTGACCGTCGCCGGCGCTCGTCACCGTCAGCGCGACACTGGCGTTGGCGGTGCCGCCCTTGCCGTCGGCGATCGGTGTAGCTGAAGCTCGCGGCGCCGGTGTAGCCGCTCGTCGGGGTGAAGACGACATCGCCGCTGGTGTTGAGCTTCACCGTGCCGTTGCTTGCCGAGCCGACCGCGGTGATCGACAGGGTGTCGCCGTTCGGCGTCGGTGTCGTTGGCGAGCAGTGCCGCGTCGTCGATTGTCAGCGCCACGCCGGCCTTGGTCGTGAAGCCGCTGTCGGCCTTGGCAACCGGCGCGGTGTTGGTGGTGCCGCCGCCGCCGGTCCCGTACTCGTAGGCGCCGATGTCGACGGTGCCGACCACGCGCGGATGGCCGTCGGCGTCGGTGCTCTGCGAGCCCGTAGGCGGCGCTGCCGGCGTTGATCGCCGGCGAGCCGGCCTTGAGTGGAAGTTGCCGTGCCGAGGATTGACGAACTGCGGGTTCACCCCGAGCTTGTTGCCGTCGGACGTCAGGATCAACGTTGCTGCCCTCCCTGAGCTTCGTGGACGGCCTGTCCGGCGGTCCCGTTGAAGGTGATGTTGTTGTACCACTTCGTCCCGGCGTTGCCGCCGCTATAGAAGCCGATCGCCGTGTTGTTCGAGTTCACGCTGGGGTCGGCGACGGCGATATTGTTGACCCAGACGTTGTTCGCGCTGTCCTGGTTGCTGAACTCGCCGCGCCAGGTGTCCGTGTTCACCGTTGTCCTGGTTGTTGTGCCAGGAGGTGTTGTTGCTGACCATGACATTGTCGGTCCAGTGGACGGCGATGCCCTTGCCGCCGTTGTTGTAGACGACGTTGCCGTCGACCAGCGTCGGATAGGTGTAGTTCGGATAGCCGCTCGTCTGCGTGCTCTGGAAGTCGTCGATGATGATGCCGTTGCCGTCGGTAGTGGCCCGCCGGTCTTGGTGACGTTGTCGTGCGAGATGTTGTTCTTGACGATGGTGCGGTAGCCCGTCGTCGTCTTGTCACCGGTGATGTTGCGCGGCTCGTAGATCGAGATGCCCGAGAACCAGCCGTTGCGGGCGTTGCTGTAGGTCTCGTTGCCGATCGATCGGTGATGAACTCGGACCCAGTTGAACTGGATGCCCGACTGGCCGCTGTCATGGACGTTGTTGTTCAGGATCGATGATGTGGTGGACGCCGTTCGCCTCGATGCCGTCGCCGTCGTTGGCCTTGATGTCGAAGCCGTCGATGGTGATGTAGTTCGCATTAGACGCTGATCGTGTTCCAGCTCGACGTCGGCGCGATCTTGGCCATGCCCTCGTGCTCGGCCCGGATCGTGATGTCGCCGCCCGCGGCGGACCCGCTCTTGGTGATCGACAGCGCCTCGTTGTAGGTTCCGTCCCGGACGACGACGGTGTCGCCGGGCTTGAGGTTCTGCCGACAGCGCTTGGCTGATCGTCTTCCACGGCGTGCTCGAACTGCCGTTGGCGCTGTTGCTCCCAGTCGTCGAGACGTAATAGGTAGCCATTATTTGTACTCCGTAAGGAACAAGCCCACCGCTCACCGGATCTTCTGACCGGACTCGGAAAACCGCTTGCGCGGACTTAAAGTTAACGATGGATTAAGGGCGGGGGCCTTGGACCTCGTGTTGCGCACCTGACCTACCGGAGAAGAGGGGTCTTCACCGCCGTCGTTCGCTTCAGTTGTTTCATGACCACTGCCCCCGGGGGGCGGGGGCAACAGACTAGTCCCCAGACGAAAGCCTCGTCCCGGAACATTAGAGCTACCCATCGACCCGCCTCGGCGGTTCGCGCAGCAGGACGAATCATCGCATTCGTCGGGGACAGGCGACGATAAGCGGGCCGATAACTCAACCCTGACGAAATTGATCTGCGGAATTCCGCTCAACGGATGGGCAGTGCGGCTTGTACGCCTAGTCCCGACGCGAGTAATTCGTGGGCAATCTGTTAATAGGCAGGGGCGACCGTTACTTGGGTTGCTAGCACAGTGGGTCCGAGTTCCAATCGCCAACCGATTGGAGCGGGACACCGTTCCGAGGGACTTGCAAAGCACTTGCTTGCGGGCCGCGGGGGTTGGCACAACCGAGGTGCCGAAAGTGGCCGTGTGTCCGTCCCGAATCGCTTCGCCGCGCGAAGACTTAAGGGGTGCACGCGGCTCGCAGGGCGGCGATATGGTCGGCGTAGGCGTCGGGGCCATCTCGGAAGATCGCCGAGCCCGCGACGAAGGCGTCGGCGCCTGCGGCACGGCAGAGCGGGGCGGTGCGGGTCGTGATTCCGCCGTCGACCTCGAGCCAGATCGGCCGGTCGCCGATCATCTGCCGGAGAACGCGGATCTTCTCGATCTGCGCCGGGAGGAAGCTCTGCCCGCCGAAGCCGGGATTGACGGTCATCGCGAGGATGAGGTCGACCTTGTCGAGCACGTATTCGACTGCCGCCGGTGGGGTGGCCGGGGTAAGCGACACGCCCGCCCGCGCGCCGAAATGGCGGATCCGCGCGAGGCTGCGGTCGAGGTGCGGCCCGGCCTCGGCGTGGATCGTGACGATGTCGGCTCCGGCCTTGACGAAATCCTCGAGGAAGGGGTCGGCCGGCGCGATCATCAGGTGTACGTCCATCAGCGTGGTGACGAACGGCCGGATCGCCGCCACCACCGCCGGCCCGATGGTAAGATTCGGCACGAAGTGCCCGTCCATCACGTCGACATGCACCCAGTCGGCACCCGCGGCCTCGATAGCCCGCACCTCCTCGCCGAGCCGTGCGAAATCGGCCGAGAGAATCGACGGCGCGATCTTCGGCGCGCGAGAGAAGCCGGTCACCGCAGGCGCCGGATCAGGCTGGAGGTGTCCCAGCGCCCGCCGCCCATTCCCTGCACGTCCTTGTAGAACTGATCGACCAGCGCCGTCACCGGCAGCGCCGCCCCGTTGGCATTCGCCTCGGCGAGGCAGATACCAAGGTCCTTCCGCATCCAGTCCACCGCGAAGCCGAAGTCGAACTTGTCCGCGACCATGGTCTTGCCGCGATTGTCCATCTGCCACGACCCGGCCGCGCCCTTGCCGATCACCTCGAGCACTGCCTCGCCGTCGAGCCCCGCTTTCCCGGCGAACGCCAACCCCTCGCTCAATCCCTGCACGAGCCCGGCGATGCAGATCTGGTTCACCATCTTGGTCAGCTGACCGGACCCGGCCGGTCCCATCAGCCGGCATGCCCGCGCATAGGCTGCGATCACCGGCTCCACCTGCCCGTAGGGTTCCGCCGCGCCACCGCACATCACCGTCAGTACGCCGTTCTCCGCCCCGGCCTGGCCGCCCGAAACCGGCGCGTCGACGAAATGCGCCCCCGCTGCCGTCGCCGCTGCATCGAGTTCCCGCGCAACCGCCGCCGACGCCGTGGTGTGGTCGACGAACACCGCCCCCTTGCCGAGCCCCTCGAAGGCCCCGCCGCGCGCCGTCGTCACCGACCGCAGGTCGTCATCGTTCCCGACGCAGCAGAACACGATCTCGGCTCCATCGGCAGCCGCCGCCGGCGTCTCGGCCCGCGCGCCGCCATGCTGCGCCACCCAGGCTTCGGCCCGCTTCGCCGTCCGGTTGTAGACCGTCACCGCGTGGCCCTTCGCGGCCAGATGCCCGGCCATCGGATAGCCCATGACCCCAAGCCCGATGAATGCCACACGCGCCATTGCCACCCCCGCGTTAACCCTTGTTTCGTTGTGCAACTCCTAGTGGCCTGCTATCCGGAGCCGGTCAAGGCGACGAAAGGATCCCGCCCGGCCATGGCGTTTCTCTTCCGGTGGCTGATGCGGGCCTTCCTCGCCTCCGCCGTCCTCGCGATCGCCGGCCTCGGCCTCGCCTGGTACCTCGCCAGCCGCTCGCTCCCCGACTACGACCGCACCCTCGCGTTGGTCGGCCCCGAGCGCGAGATCGAGATCGTCCGCGACCGCTATGCGGTGCCCCATATCCTCTCGAAGACCGACCACGACGCCTTCTTCGGCCTCGGCTACGTCCATGCCCAGGACCGGCTCTGGCAGATGATGCTGTTCCGCCGGACGGTGCAGGGGCGGCTCAGCGAGATCTTCGGGCCTGATACCATCGGCATCGACACGCTGATGCGCCAGCTCGACCTTTACGGTCTCGCCCGGCAAGCGGTCCCGGTGCAGAGCGACGCAACCCGCGCGGCGCTCGACGCCTACGCCGACGGCGTCAACGCCCGGCTCCGCGTCGTTCAGGAGGACGCGCTCGGGCGCGGCGCCCCGGAGTTCTTTCTCTTCACGCAGGAGATCGCGCCGTGGGTGCCAGCGGACTCGATTGCAGTGCAGAAGCTGCTCGCGCTCCAGATGACCGACAAGGCGGCGATGGAGACCCTGCGCGCCACCCTGTCGCTCCGACTGCCGCCCGAACGCCTGCGCGACATCCTGCCGGACTCGCCGAACGCGCCTCTGATGGGCCTCCCGGAGTTCTCGAGCCTCTTCCCCGACGGCCCACCGCCGGTGAAGGAGGCCACCGCCCGCAACCCCCTCGACCCGCTTCAGCTGCCGGGCTTCGCCGGCGCGTCCAATGCCTTCGCTGCCATGGGCCGCCGCGCAGCCGGGGGCCAGCCGCTGCTCGCCTCCGACCCCCACCTCGGCCTGACGGCGCCCTCGGTCTGGATGCTTGCCCGCCTCGACCTCGCCGAGGGGCCGGCGATCGGCGGCACCATCCCCGGCATCCCCGCCGTCCTCGTCGGCCGCAACGCCGACCTCGGCTGGGGCCTGACCGCCAGCTACCTCGACGACCAGGACGTCTACATCGAGCGCCTCGACCCCGCCGATCCGGCGAAATACCTGACCCCCACCGGCTTCCGACCGTTCGAGACCCGTACCGCCGTCATCGCCGTCAAGGGCGCGGCGCCAGTCGATGCGACGCTGCGCTGGAGCCGCCATGGCCCGGTGATCCCCGGCGACAACTTTGGCGCCGCGGCGATCACACCGCCCGGCCATGTCGCGACCCTTGCCTGGACCGGCCTGACCGCGGACGATCGCTCGGTCGGTGCGGCGATCGCGCTGATGCGCGCTCATTCGATCGAGGCGGCGCGCGAGGCGTCGCGCGATCACGTCGCACCGTCGCTGAACCTGACCCTCGCCGACCATCAGTCGGTCGCGCTCCAGATGACCGGCGTCGCCCCGCGCCGTCTTGCCGGCAGCACCAGCCAGGGTCGCATTCCGTCGCCGGGCTGGCTCGCGGTCAACGACTGGCAGGGGATGCGCGCCTTCGAGGAAAACCCCTACGTCGTCGATCCGCCGTCGGGCATCGTCGTCAACACCAACAACAAGATCACCGACGCCGCCTTCCCCGACAACCTTAGCTTCGACTGGGGCGACACCTACCGGATCATCCGCGCCGGACGCCTGCTCGGCGACCGACAATTCCATTCCCGCGACAGCTTCGTCGAAATCCAGACCGACGCCGTCGCCGAGGACGCCCGCGTCCTGCTGCCGCTCGTCGCCCGCGACCTCTGGTACTCGGGCGAGCCCGCCGCCGCCGATACCGTCGAGCACCGCCGCCAGGAGGCGCTCGAGCGCCTCGCCAACTGGAGCGGCGAGATGTCCGAGCATACCGCCGAGCCGCTGATCTACGCGGCCTGGCTCCGCGCCCTGAAGCGCCGGCTGATCCAGGACGAACTCGGGCCGCTGGCCGCCATGGTCCCGGGATCGGAGCCGGTGTTCATCGAGCGCGTCTTCCGCAACATCGACGGCGCTGGCGTCTGGTGCGACGTCAAGCAGACCACTGCAGTCGAAACCTGCACCGACATGGCGCGCCTCGCCCTCGACGACGCCCTGATCGAAATCGAGGAGGTGCACGGCACGCGCATCGAAGGCTGGCGCTGGGGCGATGCCCATCAGGCCGTCCACCGCCACCAGACGCTCGGCAACGTGCCGGTGCTGCGCACCCTTGCCAACATCCGCCAGAGCACCCCCGGCGGCGACTACACCCTGCTCCGCGGCCAGACCACCGGCACCGGGCCGGAGCCCTACCTCAACGTGCACGCGGCCGGATACCGCGGCGTCTACGACTTCTCCGATCCGGACTCGAGCCTCTACATCATCGCGACGGGCGAGAGCGGGCACATCCTCTCCCGCCACTACGACGACCTTGCGGCGATCTGGCGGCGCTCGGAGTATATTCCGATGTCGCTCGACCCGGACTTCGCCCGCGCCGGGGCGGTTGGCATCACCCGCCTCGACCCCGAGGCAGGGGCGGTTGCCGCGACCACCGCAGTCGCATCGGGCGCCGGCGGCTGAGGGTCAGCGCCGCGCCATCCGCCGCGCGCGCACGAGGGTGTAGAGCCCGCTCGCCACGATCACGGCGCCGCCCGCCAGCATCATCGCGTCCGGGCGCTCGTGAAAGACCAGGAACCCGATGATGAGCGCGAAGATCAGCCGCGTGTAGCGGAAAGGCGTCACCACCGCGAGTTCCCCGGTGCGCATCGCCTGGGTCAGCGCTGCGTAGGCGATCACGCCGAAGACCGTCGCCGACACCGTGAACCCCGCCCCGACCGCCCCCGGCCAGACCATGCCGCCGGTCACGGCCAGGATCACCGCGCCCGCGATCGTCAGCATGGCGAATCCAGCGACGCCGAGCTGTGCGTTCGACAGCACCTTCGGGGCCGCCCGGGTGGCGAGGTCGCGACCGGCGAAGCCGATCATGCCCGCCACCGCCAGCAGCGCCAGCGCGTCGAAACCGGCGACTCCGGGCCGCAGGATCATCAGTACGCCGGCGAAGCCGACGGCCACTGCCGTCCACCGCCGCCAGCCGACCGCCTCGCCGAAGAAGAGCGCCGCGCCTGCGACCACGACCAACGGCGTCGCCTGCAAGATCGCCGAGGCGACCGAGAGCGGGACCAGCGCCAGCGACAAAGCGTAAAACAATCGGCCGCTCACTTCGAACGCCGACCGCATGACCATCGTCCGCCCGAGGAAGGCGCGGGGCAGCGGCGGCTCGCCGCGCGCCGCCGTGACGATGGCGAAGAAGCTGAAGCCAAGGACGCCGCAGAGCGCCACCACCTCGCCGACCGGAAGGCCGCGCGCCGCGGCCTTCACGCTCATGTCCTCGACGGCGAAGCCCGCCATCGACAGCGTCATCAGCAGGCTGCCCCGCAGGTTGGGCGAGGCCGCCAAGGTCCGGCGAATCTGGCTCAGCGCACGATGCGGCTGTACTTTGCCCCGCTCAGGCTGGCGTCGGCGATCAGGCCGCGCTGGCCGAAGACCACCTCGTAGATCGGCCGGTTGATCTGCGACGAGTTCAGGCCCGCCGCCGCACCGTCGACGTTGAAGACCACCGCCGCGTCCGCGCCGAGCTCCCACCCGTCGGCGACCCGGAAGTCCTTGAGCGCCTGCTCGGTCATGAAGAACAACGCCTGATTGAATTCGGCCGCCCCGAACGTCAGTCCCACCCCCGCCGTCGACAACGAGTAGTAGTCAACCTTGGCCGGACCGATTAGCAGCGCGCCCTCTCCATAGGCACCGGAAACCCAGAAGCCGACCTTGCGAATCTTCGGGATGATCAGGACGCCTTGCGCGCGACTGGCGAGGTCAGAGGCGCCGGGAATGTTCTGGTACAGCTCGGTCTGCGCCAGATCGACGGCCGCATCGATCTTGTCGCGCGGGCTCTGGCCGACCACTGGCGGCGTGTTGCAGGCCGCGAGGGTGCAACCGGCGGCTGCCAGGAAGCTTCGGCGGGTCCAGGGTGTCATGGACGGTTCCTTATGCTCGGTATCACTGCCTGTCAGCCGATCGTGTTCTGCCGGCTTCCGGGACGCAACTAGCACGACTCGCGACGACCGCAAAGCATTCAGCGGCGTAGAGTGCGCGGATGTCGGGTTTCTTAAGCGCGACTTCTCGCCCGTTCTTCGGCGGCGGCGGCCTATCGCTCAGAATTCGCCGAGCGCCTTGAAGTCCATCGCCTCGAGTGCGGCCTTCTTGTCCTCGATCGCGGCGTCGCCGGAGACCGAGATCATCACCTTGCCGTTGACCACGCCCTGAAGATCGTCGCCGTCGTGAGAGGCGAACTCGGTGCGCTGGATCCGCATCGGCTTGCTGCCGCCCATCGACGTGATGCCGCCGACCATCGCCGCGATTCCGCTCACCATTGGCGAGTTCGCAACGAGGGTGATCGTCATCGCCTTGCCGTCGCTGGCGGTATAGTTTGCAGCCGCGGTGGTGCCGCCTCCGAGCATCCCCATCATCCCCCCGGCCTCGCTGTCGGTCTCGTCCGTGCGCGTCCAGCCGGGCAGGGGCGCGGGCAGGAATTTCGCGAGGGTCTCGGCCTTCATCGCGGTGAGGAGCTTGCTCGCATAGTCGAGATCCTGATTGGCGCCGGTGACGTCCCCGTCGCGGTAGGCCGAGAGCGCGCTCTCGAGCGTATCGGTGAATTCGTCGGCCGTCGCCGGGGCCGTCGCCAGACCGGCCGCGATCACCGCGGGGAGGAAACGGAGCATGGAAGGACCTCTCGATCGATCGGTGTGAAGCGGGGCACAACAATCGCCGCGCGCCGCCCCGGCGTCAATCGCGACGCGCCGTGCGCGCTACCGAAGCCGGCCCAGCACCGCCCGGATCTCGGAGTGGAGCGACTCGCGCTCCCAAGGCGAGAGAAAGGCGCCGAGTTCGATTTCGCGGCCGGACCCCTGCAGGGTGAGGTATTTCTCGACGTGAGCATCCTCGTACAGCCGCGCGCGTACCCAGAAGGGATTGGCGTGCCAGCGCCTGACCCGCCCGCCGGGGTCCCGCCGCACTACGGTCACGAGGTCGGGCCAGATGCGGATCTCCTCCGACAGCCGTCCGTCGCGCCAACTGCGTCCGATCGCCCAGTAGAGGAGAAGCAGCGCCCCGAGCATGAACGGCAGCATCCCCCAGGCCGCCCGCGTCCCGGCGAGGGCCAGCAACGGCAGGGCGAAGCCGACTGCGGCGATGCCGATCAGCCAGCCACTCCCGCGCGTCGAGAGCGACCGGTTCGGCCATAGCGTCAGGGCCAGCAGCGGCGGATCGGACCGCGAAAATGGATCGGCGGCCCCGGGGGCCGCCTCTCCGATCGCTGCCGAAACCCTTTCGTCCATCCGGTCAGTGGGTCCGGTGATCCCACATGTCGGGGGTCGGGAGGGTCTCGAAGGTATGCTCCGGCGGCGGGTTCGACAGCGTCCACTCCAGCGTCGGATCAGGCTGCGGCCCCCAGTAGGCCGGCTCCGTCACCCGCTGGCCGTAGCGCAGCGTGTAGAATATGATCCAGAAAAAGAAGAGGAAGCTGATCCCCGACAGGAAGGCGCCCAGCGACGAAACATAGTTCCAGAGTGCGAACTGCTCGGGATAGTCCATGTACCGCCGCGGCATGCCCTGCCGCCCGAGGAAGTGCTGCGGGAAAAAGGTGACGTTCGCGCCGATGAACATCATCCAGAAGTGCAGCTTCCCCGCCCACTCGGGATACTGCCGCCCGCTCATCTTGCCGATCCAGTAGTAGATGCCGGAGAAGAGGCAGAAGACTGCACCGAGGCTCATCACGTAGTGGAAGTGCGCCACCACATAGTAGGTGTCGTGATAAACCCGGTCGATCGCCGCTTGCGACAGCACGACGCCGGTGACGCCGCCGACGGTGAAGAGGAAGAGAAAGCCCATCGCGAAGAGCATCGGCGTCTTGAACTCGACCGACCCCCCCCACATTGTGGCGATCCACGAGAAGATCTTCACGCCCGTCGGCACCGCGATCACCATCGTCGCCAGCATGAAGTAGCTCTGCTGGGTCAACGACAGCCCGACCGTGTACATGTGATGCGCCCACACCACGAAGCCGAGCGCCGCGATCGCGATCATCGCATAGACCATCGGCAGATACCCGAAGATCGGCTTGCGCGAAAAGGTCGAGATGACGTGGGAGACGATGCCGAAGCCCGGCACGATGATGATGTAGACCTCGGGATGCCCGAAGAACCACAGGATGTGCTGATAAAGGATCGGGTCGCCGCCGCCCGACGGGTCGAAGAAGGTCGTCCCGAAGTTGCGGTCGGTCAGCAGCATGGTGATCGCACCGGCCAGAACCGGCAGCGCCAACAGGATCATGAACGCCGTGACCATGATCGACCACGGGAAAAGCGGCACCTTGTGCAGCGTCATCCCGGGCGCGCGCATGTTCATGAAAGTGGTGATCATGTTGATCGCCCCGAGGATCGACGAGGCGCCGCTCAGGTGCACCGCGAAGATCGCCAGGTCCATCGACATGCCCGACTCGGTCGTCGACAGCGGCGCATAGAGCACCCAGCCAACGCCGGTGCCGTGCAGACCATCACCGCCCGGCGCCAGCACCGAAAGCACTGCGAGCGTGCAGCCCGAAACGTAGAGCCAGTAGCTGAGGTTGTTGAGGCGCGGGAAAGCCATGTCCGGCGCGCCGATCATCAGCGGCATGAAGTAGTTGCCGAAGCCGCCGAACAACGCCGGAATGACGACGAAGAACATCATCAGCACGCCATGGCCGGTGACCAGCACGTTCCAGATGTGTCCGTTCGGTTCGCCGTCGACGAGCATGTACTGCACGCCCGGATACATGAGCTCGAGGCGCATATACATCGTGAACGCGACCGCGATTAGCCCGACCGTGGCCGCCGTCACGAGATAGAGGATGCCGATGTCCTTATGGTTCGTCGACATGAACCAGCGCGTAAAGAACCCGGGCGCGCCGTGGTGCTCGGCGTGGGCGTGGGCGGCATCGGCCATTGGCGCTCTCTCTCTTCGTATCCCCGGTGGCCGAATCCGCCAGCGCGGCCCGACATTTACCACTCTCTAACCCGCGCGGAATGCACCCTCAAGTCCCGCGGCACCGGCGTCGTGCAACGTCGGGTCGCGGGCAGGCCTCCGCCGGGGATTTCCGCGTCCGTTCCAAGGGCTTGCGGAGAGGGCGGAACGGGCAGGGGCGGGTGACGCCTATTGTCGCGCCCCTTGACGGACGGCGGACCTGAGAACAAAAGAGGGTCATGCTCGACGGTGCCCTCCTCCCGGGACAGCGACTCGCGCGGGGGGTCTGTCGCCACCTGCGCGGCCTCGACTTCGCGCCGCTGCTCGAGTTCGTCCCCGCGCCGGGTCTCCGCGTCGACGTCATCGCCCTCGGGCCCCGCGGCGAGGTGTGGATCGTCGAATGCAAGTCGAGCCGCACCGACTTCGTCTCCGACCTGAAGTGGGGCGGCTATCTCGAATGGTGCGATCGCTTCTTCTGGGCGGTCGACGCCGATTTCCCGACCGACCTGCTTCCGCCCGATGCCGGCCTGATCCTCGCCGACCCCTATGACGCCGAGATCCAGCGCTGGCCCGAGCCGAGCCCGCTCGCCGGCGCCCGGCGCCGCGCGGTCACCCAACGCTTCGCCCGCTGCGCCGCCGCCCGTCTCGGGGCGCTGCTCGATCCCGACGCCGGGGCAATCTTCAGCGGCTGAAGCGCCAGCGGAACTGCTTCTCGCCGATCAGGCAGTCCATCGGCTGGTACTGCGCCGGCACGATCTTCGCTTCCGGCTCGAGCCCGCTGATCTCGAGGATCAGCTTGCGGCGGATGGTGGCCTCGAAGTCCTCCCACCCGTGCGCCACCATCACGAAGGCGCCGATCCCGCCGATCACGCACTCCTCGTAGTAACGGTCGAGCTCGTCCATCGCCCCGCCCGGTGCGGTCATCACCGGCAGGCCGTTCACGGTGATGCCCCGCGCCACGGCGTCGTCGCGCGCGCCGGTGACAGGCGGGCCGGCGTTGTTGGCGCCGTCGCCGGAGATGTCGATCACCTGCCGCGCGCCGTCGACACTGCCGTCGTCGATCAGCACCGAGGCGAAGGCGATCGCCCGCGAGATCGACGTTCCGCGGCCGCGCGCCATCGGCATCGAGGCGATCTCCCCGGCCAGTGCTGCCGCATCCTCGGGCGTGGCGATGATCCGCCACGGGACCAGCGCTCCGTCGCGGACCTCGCCCGACCACTCGAAGTAGGTGATCGCCACCCGCCCGAGACGCCCGGCGGTGATCGCCCGGATCAGGTCGGGATGGCGGAGTGCCGCGAGATAGCCGTCGCGCTGAACGGCGAACTCGTTGATGTCCATCGAACGCGAGGCATCGACCGCGAGGACGATTTCGGCATCGACCGGCTGGCCCGGCCCTTCCTCGTCCTGTGCCGCCGCCCCGCCGGCGGCGAGGAGTAAGGCAGCAAGGCAGGCGAGGCTCGTCCGACGCATGGTGTCTCCCGTTCCGCCTTCCCTTGGTAGAGCAGCGGATGCCATCGGGCAAACGCCCAGCCGACCCGCCTCAGGCATTCGTGAAGTCCTTTTCATCGCCGGCGGCGCCGGCCAAGGTGGGAGGTGCTGGCCAGAGTTTCGGCCGCGGGTCGTGACCCGGGGAGGCGCCACAGCCATGAAGAAGCTTCGCCTCGGCCTCGTCGGCCTCGGGATGGCGGTGACCCCCCACGCCCGCGGCCTCCTCGACCTCGCGGCCGAGGTAGAGGTCGTCGCCGCCTTCAGCCCCAGCGCCGACCGCCGCGCGGCCTTCGCGGCACGCTTTCCTTTCCCGACCTGCGACAGCCTCGACGCGATCCTCGACCGACCCGACCATCGACGCCGTCGCCGTCTTCACTCCGGCCAACACCCACGCCGAGATCGGTCTCGCCTGCGCCGCCGCCGGCAAGCACGTCCTGATGGAGAAGCCCGTCGAGATCACCACGGCGCGCGCCACGGACCTCGTCGTCGGATGCCGCGAGGCCGGTGTCCGCCTCGGGATTGTCCTGCAGCACCGCTTCCGCCCGGCCGCGGTGCGCCTTGCCGCCCTGCTCGCCGAGGGCGCGCTCGGCGCCGTCGTCGGCTGCTCCACCACCATCCGCCTGTGGCGGCCGCAGGCCTATTATGACGAGCCCGGCCGCGGCAGCCTCGATCGCGACGGCGGCGGCGTCCTGATGTCCCAGGGCATCCACACCCTCGACCTGATGCTGAGCCTCGCGGGCCCGGTCGTCGAGGTGACCGGCTACGTCACCACCACCTCCGTCCACCGGATGGAGACCGAGGACATGGTCTGCGCCGCCGCGCGCTTCGTCAGCGGCGCCATCGGCGTAATCGACGCGACCACCGCCGCGTTTCCCGGCTTCCACGAGGAGATCGTGCTGACCGGCGAGAAGGGGACAGCGCTCCTCCGCGGCACCGAGCTTCTCGTCCAGTACCGCGACGGCCACCGCGAGGCGATCGAGCCCGACCGCAGCGCCGGCGGTACCGGCGCCGACCCGATGGCCTTCCCCCACGACTACCACCGCGCGGTGATGGCCGACTTCGCCGCCTCGATCCGCGAGGACCGCGACCCGAAGGTAACGGGCGAGGAGGCGCTGAAGGTTCACCGCCTAATCGACGCGCTGATCGCCACCGGCTGGACGGGCGCGCCTGTCGGGGTTCGCGGCGTCAGGGCCGGCTGATCCGCCCGCCGGACACCGGCAAGCGCACCCCGGTGGTGCCCGGCGCCGAGGTCGGCAGCCCGCGCAGCACCCGCACCGCGAGATAGGCGAAGGCTTGCGCCTCGAGCATGTCCCCGTCGAGCCCAACCGCCTCGACCGGCTCGACCGGCGCATTCGAGCGCGCCGCGAGCATCGTCATCAGCGTCCGGTTCTTCCGGCCGCCGCCGCAGATCAGCCAGCGCGTGGCGGGCTCCGGGAAGTGCCGCGCCGCCTCCGCGACGCAGGCGACGGTCAGCGCCGCGAGGGTGGCGGCCCCGTCCTCGGTCGAAAGCGGCGCCACGCGATCGAGGAAGGCGTGGAAATCCTGCCGGTCGAGAGACTTCGGCGGCAATCTTTCGAGATAGGGGTGAGCGGCAAGGCCCGCCAGCGCCTCCTCTCTCACCTTGCCCACCGCCGCGACGGCGCCGTCCGTGTCGAAGGCGCGGCCGAGGCGCTGGCCGAGGAAGTCGTCGATCAGCGCATTCCCCGGCCCGGTGTCGAAGGCAACGAGCGCGCCTGGCGCCTCCGGCGCCGCCGCCCGCGGATCGACCCAGGTCACGTTGCCGACCCCCCCGAGGTTGAGGAAGGCGACCGGCGCCGTCGCCCCGATCCGCCGCGCCAGCGCGAAGTGGAAGAACGGCACCAGCGGCGCGCCTTCGCCGCCGCTCGCCACGTCGGCGGTGCGAAAGTCCCAGACCACCGGCACCCCGACCGACCGCGCCAGCAGGTCGCCCCGGCCGATCTGGTGAGTGCCGCGCCCGCGTGGCTCGTGTGCCAGCGTCTGCCCGTGGAAGCCGACGACATCCGCCCCCGAGAAGCCCGCCACCGCCGACGCGTGCGCGTCGCGCACCAGCGCCTCCACCGTATCCAGCCCCGCGTCCCCCGGCCAGCGCCCGAGCGCGTCGCGCAAGATCGCCCGCTCGCCTTCGCCGTAGGCGCGGAAGGCCGAAGGCCCGAATCCCGCGATCTCCACGCCGTCGGTCTCGACCACCGCGGCATCGACGCCATCCATCGACGTCCCCGACATCAGCCCCAGCGCCCGCATGGCTTTCCGCCCTTCCGTCCTGCCAGCGCCCGCTATAGAACGGCGCGGTTTTCCGCGGAAGGACTGTCCCGATGACCAAGCGCCCGAAGAGCGATTTCCTCGACGTCATGGTCGCCCGCGGCTACATGCAGGACTGCACCGATCTGCAAGGCCTGGACGAGCGTCTCGTCGCGGGGGTGGTCCCGGCCTACATCGGCTACGACGCCACGGCGAAGTCGCTCCACGTCGGCCACCTGCTCAACATCATGATGCTGCGCTGGCTGCAGAAGACCGGCCACAAGCCGATCACCCTGATGGGCGGCGGCACCACCAAGATCGGCGACCCGTCTTTCCGCTCGGACGAGCGGCCGCTGCTGACCGGCGATCAGATCGCCGCCAACACAACGTCGCTGAAGCAGGTCTTCACCCGGTACCTCGCCTACGGCGACGGGCCGGCAGATGCGACCATGCTCGACAATGCCGCGTGGCTCGACAGCCTCAACTACCTCGGCTTCCTGCGCGACATCGGCAAGCACTTCTCGGTCAACCGGATGCTGTCCTTCGAGAGCGTGAAGTCGCGGCTCGACCGGGATCAGTCGCTGTCGTTCCTCGAATTCAACTACATGATCCTCCAGGCCTATGATTTTCTGGAGCTTTTCCGCCGCGAGGGCTGCCTTCTGCAGATGGGCGGCTCCGACCAGTGGGGCAACATCATCAACGGCATCGACCTGACGCGGCGGGTGTCCGGCGGCGAAGTGTTCGGGCTGACCTCGATGCTGCTCGAGACCTCGGACGGGCGCAAGATGGGCAAGTCCCAGGGCGGCGCGGTCTGGCTCAATGCCGAGATGCTGGCGCCCTACGATTTCTGGCAGTTCTGGCGCAACACCACCGACGCCGACGTCGGCCGCTTTTTCAAGCTCTACACCGAGCTGCCGCTCGACGAGTGCGACCGTCTCGGCGCCCTCGGTGGCTCGGAGATCAACGCCGCCAAGATCCGCCTCGCCAATGAAGTCACCGCGCTCTGTCACGGCCCGGACGCGGCGGCCGCGGCCGAGGCGACGGCGCGGGCGGTCTTCGAGCAGGGCGGGGTAGGGGACGACCTGCCGACGCTGACGCTCGCCCCTGGCGACGTTCCGGCCGACGGCATCGCCATCGTCCAGCTCCTCGTCCGCGCCGGCCTCGCCGGTTCGGGCAAGGATGCCCGCCGGCTCATCGCCGAAGGCGGCGCCCGCCTCGACGATACGCCGCTCACCGACGCCGGCCTGCTGCTCGCCGCGGCCGACCTCGTGGCCCCGCGCAAGCTCTCGGCTGGCCGCAAGCGCCACGCCCTTGTCCGCGTCGCCCCCTGAGGGGCACGAGGAGGCAGGGCGTCAGCGCGGCAGAAAGCCGAGCAGCGGCTGGATCTCGGCCAGCCGGGTCTCGATCTTGTCGTAGGCGGCATGGGCGGCCGCATGGTCGTCGTGGACGACACTCTCGAAATCGTCGTTGATCGTAGCCAGCACGTCGCCGACCTCGTCGTCCTCGAAATTCTCCCGGTTTGCCAGCTGCGCCTTTGCAGCCGCCAGGCGGGTGCCGAGCGCCTTCATCCGTGCGTCGATCTCTTCCGTCATTTCTTCCTCCACTCTCGATGCCTTGAGCGACACCATCCAAACGCCCGACCGGCCCACGCCGTTGCCGGAGCGTCACGCGATGATGTCGGGGGTTATCTCGTCGCTCAGTCGCTGGATCTGGTCCTTGAGCATCAGCTTGCGCTTCTTCAGCCGGCGGAGGGTCAGCGCGTCGGCTCGCCCCCCGGCGTCGAGCGCGGTGATGGCATCGTCGAGGTCGCGATGCTCGCGCTGGAGCAGCTCCTGCTTCAGGCGGAGGACCTCCTCCCGCGACATGTTCGACGATGTGTCCATTCACGAATGTCCCATGAACCGCCACGGGTTATACCTGCGCGCACCGGCTTCGGCCAGCCCCGCGCGCGGGGCTGGCCACGGGGCAGGGCCTTGTTTCGCGAAGACCCCCACCCCACATCGGACGACGACGGGGTTGCCGGATCGGGACCCCGCCAAAGGTCGCTTGAGAGACAAGGGCTGGAACAAGACAGATGACCAAGGTCACCTTCGCATCGCATCCCTACCTGCTCGGTTTCGAGCAGCTGGACCGGCTGGTCGAGCGGACGGCCAAGGCCGGCAACGACGGCTATCCGCCCTACAATATCGAGCAGCAGAGCGAGTGCGCCTACCGAATCACGCTCGCCGTCGCCGGCTTTGCCGAGAGCGATCTCGCCATCACCGTCGAGAACAACCAGCTCGTGATCCGGGGCCGCCAGTCCGAGGAGCCTGACGAGCGGGTGTTCCTCCACCGCGGCATCGCCGCCCGCCAGTTCCAGCGCAGCTTCGTGCTCGCCGACGGCGTCGAGGTGACGGGCGCCCTGCTAGAGAACGGCCTCCTCCACATCGATCTCGCCCGGGCCGAGCCCGAGCCGATCGTCCGCACGATCCAGATCAAGGGCCAGGCAACCGGCCACAACAACGGCAAGAAATCCTGAAGGAGGCAGCCATGACCGATTTTCCCATCTTCCAGGACGATGACGCCAAGCGGATCGTCTACGTGCGCGAGGTCAAGACCGCGGATCTCCCCGAGGAGGTGCGCTCCAAGGCCAACGGCCTCGACCACCTCTACGCGATCCACGCGCCGAACGGCGCAGTTCTCGCCCTCGTCCCCGACCGGGCTCAGGCGTTCATTGTCGCGCGCCAGAACGAGTTCTCTCCGGTCAGCGCACACTGACCGGAAGCGGGTGGCGCCTGTCGCCACCCATTCTCGACCAGACAGGACCACTCAACCGCGCTCGAGCGCCTTTGCGAGAAAAATCCGGTCGCCAGGGATCGACAGCTGCTGCAGCGCGTCGCCGGCGGTCATCCACACCGCGCGATGATCCTTTTCCGACGGCTGCCCGACCCGCCACACCGGTCGCGCGAGATAGACGTGGCAGACCTTGCGCGCCCACATGTCGTACTCCGGCATGAAGGCATGGCGCTGGAAGGCCCCGAGGTGCCGCACCATGCGGATCTTCCACCCCGTCTCCTCCAGGCTCTCGCGAAGCAGCGCCTGTAGCAGACCCTCACCGGGATCGACCCCACCGCCGGGAAGCTGGAACTCGCCCTGTGACTTCTGCTCCGTCACCAGAATGTCCCGCCCGTCGAGGATCACGGCATAGGCCCCCGGCCGCTCGCGATAGCGACGGCCCGGCTTGATCGGCTGATCCTGAAAGTGACGCATGGCCGCACTCTAGGGCGGGCGCCCATCCCCGGCCAGAGCCGAAGCGCGGCGATCCGGCAAACAGGCGCCACAGGCGATCGACGGGTTTGCAACCGGGCAGCCGAGCCCCTATCTGATGACCCGATTCACGGGAGCTTTCCATGACGCTTGCAGGCCGCATTGCCTGGGACGACACGATCCTGCCCTTCCAGCTCGACCGCGCCGACGTCCGCGGCCGCGTCGGCCGGCTCGACACCGTCCTCGAAACCATCCTCGGGCAGCACGACTACCCGGCGCCCGTCGCCGCCCTCGTCGCCGAGGCGACGCTCATCACCGCACTGATCGGCCAGACGATCAAGCTGCGCTGGCGCCTAAGCCTCCAGGTTCGAAGCGACGGTCCGGTGCGCCTGATCGCCACCGACTATTTCGGACCGACCGCGGACGGCGAGCCGGCGAAGATGCGCGCCTACGCCGCCTATGACGCCGAGGCGATCGCAACCGCCTCCGCCGAGAAGCCCTTCGACCTCTTCGGCGAGGGTGTCTTCGCCATCCTCATCGACCAGGGCCCCGGCACGACGCCCTATCAGGGCATCACGCCGATCGCCGGCGCGTCGCTGGCCGACTGTGCCGAGACCTACTTCGCCCAGTCCGAACAACTCCCCACCCGCTTCGCCCTCGCAATGGGCGAGGCGGTCCAGCCCGGCGGCGAGTCGCACTGGCGCGGCGGCGGCGTCCTTCTCCAGCACATGCCCAAGGCATCGCCCCACGCAAGGCAGGAGGAGACGAGCTTCGACGACCCCACCGACGACCTTCCGGACGAGTCGGATGACGACAACTGGCGCCGGGCCGTGATGCTGCTCGGGACCGTCGAGGAAACCGAGCTCGTCGGCCCCCACGTCGGCGCCGAGCAGCTCCTGTTGCGCCTGTTCAGCGAGGAGGACCCGCGGGTCTATCCGACCCAGTCCGTTCGTTTCGGCTGCACCTGCGGCCCGGAGAAGGTGGTCCAGACCCTCGCCCTCTACGGCCCCGAGGATATCGCGTCGATGACCACCACCGACGGCAAGGTCACCGCCGACTGCCAGTTCTGCGGGGCACACTACGAGTTTGATCCCAGCGAGCTCGGAACCGGGGCAGTAGCGCGGGACGAGGAATAGCGCCCGGCCCTCGGCGGCCTCTACGGGGCGGTCGGCCCCAATACAGCAGCGCCCCGCCGCCCGGAAAGGGCAGCGGGGCGCGTTTGTGATCAGTTACGCGACTTGTCGACCATCTTGCCCGACGAGATCCACGGCATCATGGCGCGAAGCTTCTCGCCGACCGCCTCGATCTGGTGCTCGTCGTTCCGCCGGCGGGTCGCCTTGAAGTAAGGCTGCCCCACGGCGTTTTCGGCCATGAAGTTCGACACGAAGCGGCCGGTCTGGATGTCCTCGAGCACCGCCTTCATGCGTGCCTTGGTCTCCTCGCGCGGCAGGATGCGCGGGCCGGAGACGTACTCGCCGTACTCGGCCGTGTTCGAGATCGAGTAGTTCATGTTGGCGATACCGCCCTCGTAGATCAGGTCTACGATGAGCTTCACCTCGTGAAGGCACTCGAAATAGGCCATCTCAGGCTCGTAGCCGGCCTCGACCAGCGTCTCGAAGCCCATGCGGATCAGCTCGACGAGGCCGCCGCAGAGCACGGCCTGCTCGCCGAACAGATCGGTCTCGCATTCCTGGCGGAAGTTGGTCTCGATGATGCCCGAGCGGCCGCCGCCGATTCCGGCGCAGTAGCTCTTGGCGATCTCCATCGCGTTGCCCGAGGCGTCATTGTTCACCGCCACCAGGCAGGGCACGCCGCCGCCCTTGACGAACTCGCCGCGAACGGTGTGGCCCGGGCCCTTCGGCGCCATCATGATCACGTCGACGCCCGGCTTCGGCTCGATCAGGCCGAAATGGACGTTGAGGCCGTGGGCGAAAGCGATCGCTGCGCCATCGCGCAGGTTGTCGTGGATGTACTTCTTGTAGGTATCGGCCTGCAGCTCGTCGGGCATCGTCATCATGATGACGTCGGCCCACTTGGCAGCCTCTTCGATACCCATGACCGTCAGGCCCTCGGCCTCGGCCTTCCTGGCCGACGGCGAGCCGGCGCGCAGGCCGACGGCGAGGTTCTTGGCGCCCGAGTTCGCGCAGGTTCAGCGCATGGGCATGGCCCTGGCTGCCATAGCCGACGATGGCGACCTTCTTGTCCTTGATCAGGTTTATGTCGCAGTCGCGGTCGTAGTAGACGCGCATTTCCGTAATCCTCCGGTCTTTCACGTGGGCGGACCCTACGCTTCCCGCCGGTACGCGGCTCTCCGATTTCGACCGAATTGCGGGCCGTCGCAGGATTGGAATTCGCCCGGGGAAGCGATATCGCAATCCTCATGCAAGCCCTGGACGACACCGATCGCCGTCTCCTCCGCATCCTGCAGGACGAGCCCGACCTCGCCATGGCGGAGCTGGCCACGCGCGCCGGCCTTTCCGCGGGCCCGTGCTGGCGGCGGATCGAGCGGCTGGAGCGGGACGGGGTCATCCTCGGGCGGGTTCTCGACGTCGACTGGCGGGCCCTCGGCTTCGAGGTTCGGGTGTTTTTGCGTGTGACCCTCGACAAGACCCACGCGCGGGCTTTCGATGGCTTCCTGGCGGCGGCCCGGGCGCTGCCCGAGGTCATCGCCATCGAGACGCTGCTCGGTCGGGTCGACGTGCGTATGGACGTTCTTGCCCGCGACCTTGCCCACTATCAGGAGATTTACCGCGACCGTATCCTTGCGCTGCCTCATATTGCGGAGATCGAGGCGTTGATGCTGGTTTCGGAGCTCAAGAGCTCCGAGCGGCTGCCGATCTGAGGGGCGGATGGACCTCGACGACACCGACCGCGCCATCCTGCGTACGCTGATGGCCGATGCGGGCCTCAACGCCAAGCAGGTCGGCGAGGTCGTCGGGCTCAGCCAGCCGGCGACGTGGCGGCGTATCCGGAGGCTCGAGGAGGGGGGGTGATCCGTGGCCGGCCGATCGTCCTCGACCGGGCGAAGCTCGGCTTCACGGTGGTCGTCTTTCTCGGGGTCCGCCTTGCCGTTCGCGGCCGCCTCGACCTCGAGTCCTTCGAGAGGGCGGTGCAGGCGATCCCCGAGGTCCAGGTCGTCCAGCACGTTCTCGGGGTCTTCGATTACCGCCTCAAGGTCGTTGCCCGGGACCTCTCCGATTTCGAGCGCATCCTTCGCCGCCGCATCCTGACCCTGCCCGGTGTCGGCGCGGTCGAGTCGAACGTGATGCTGAGCGAGGAAAAGGCCGCGGGCCCCGTCCTCTGAGGGTCGGCAAAGGTCCCCGATCGGCACGGAGGCCGTGCCCGCGCACGCTCTGCGCACGCGTGCGCAAGGGGTCAAGCTATTGATATAGCTCGATACTCATCGGCGGGTTAGGGAACCGTTCATCGAAGTTAACGTGCAAAATCACGGGTGTGGGCCATCGTGCGGAGGTCTCTCGCGCGAGCCCCGGTCCAATGCGCCAGCCGGGAAGCCCGCGGCAGTGCGAACACGCTATCGTGACGGGCGGACGTCTGCTACGATCGGGTGATTGCACGTCCGCCTCGGGCGGAAATGGTCCTGCTTTTGTATGCCGTGCTTATCGTCGCGGCGCAGCATCGTTTCAGGAGCCTCCGATGGCGCGTCCTCGCCTCCGCCTGCTCGCATCCTCGCTTGCGCTCGTGTCGCTTCTCGCGGCGTCGGCCGGACATGCCGCGTCGTTCACGAGCTTCTGGGCTCTCGGGGACAGCCTCTCCGATGATGGCAACCTCTATGCGGCCACCAGTGACGCCCCCGATGGGCCCACCCCGCCCTCGCCGCCCTACTATGAGGGCCGCTTCTCCAACGGACCGGTCTGGGCCGAGCACGTCGCCGACCGCTTCACCGCGAAGTCGCTCGCCACCGGCAACTTCGCCTATGGCGGCTCGATGGCCGTCCCGGGCGTCGGCGATCTGGTGCCGAGCCTGCCCCAGCAGGTCGGGCTCTTTGCCCTCAACGCGACCGGGAGCCTCGGCAACCGCCCGGTGGTTTCGATCTGGAGCGGCGCCAACGACCTCATCGCCGGCGTGCCTCTCGGCCATGCCGTCGCCGCCGGCCGTGCGGCCGCGGCCTCCGTCACGGCGAGCGCCGCTGCACTTGCCGCCTACGGCGTCCACGACGTGGCGCTCTTCAACCTTCCCGACCTCGGCAAGGTGCCGCTCTATGCCCTCTCGGGCGATCCGTTGGCTCAGGCGCGGGCTACCCGCGGCAGCACTGCCTTCAACAACGCCCTCAACTGGCAGATCCCGAAGCTCGAAAAGCTCGGGGTCAATGTCATCAAGATCGATATCGCCACGCTCTTCGACGACCTGATCGCCAATCCCCAAGCCTACGGGGTGAAGAACGCGACGATCCCCTGCCTGTTGCCGGGAGCCGCGCCCTGCTCGCCCTCCGAGTCGCTCGAACGCGCGTTCTTCGACCCGGTGCATCCGAACCTGATCATCCACCAGCAGATCGCCGACGTCGTCAACCAGCAGATCGCACCCGTCCCGCTGCCGGTGCCGCTGGTCCTGCTCCTCGCCGCGCTCGGGGGCCTTGTCGTCCTGCCGCGCGCCAGCCGGCGGGCCTGACCGAACGACCCGGAAAAGGGGCGGTGCACTGGCATCGCCCCGGTTCGGCCGATCGGCGACTGCTTTCCGTCAGCCCCGGCGCATCCCGAGCCCGAGCCGCATCGCCGCCCGGCGGAGCGGCGGCGTCGCGGCGAGGGTGTGCAGCGCCGCCCGACGCAGGTCGCGCAACGGCTGCGCCCCGGCCATCGCCGCCCGGTTGAGCGCATCGATCCCCGCGACCCGCGCCGCGAGATCGCCGTGGCGGGCGCGGTGGTAGCGCCCGAGCACCAGCGGCCCGCCGAAATCCTGCCCGCCGTCGCGGGCCTCGACGCAGAGGTCGAGCAGCGTCGCATAGTCGCCGAGGCTCATGTTCAGCCCCTGCGCCCCGATCGGCGGCACGACGTGGGCCGCCTCGGCGATCAGCGCCGTGCGCGGCCCGTCGAGACGGTCGGCAATCTGGGCGACGATCGGCCAGGCGTTCCGCGGCCCCGCCACCCGGATCGCCCCGAGGACGCCGCAGGCCCGCTCCGCCAGCGCGGCATCGAAGGCCGCCGCGGGCATTGCCGCCAGCGCCGCGGCCTTCGGGCCTTCTTCCATCCAGACCACCGCCGACCGGTGCCCCTCGGTTCCGTCCGGCAGCGGCCCGTCCGGCAGCGGCACCAGCGTGAACGGTCCGCCCGAGCGGTGGATCTCCGTCGAGGCGTCCTCGTGCGGCAGGTCGTGCTGGACCATGAAGACCAGCGCCTTCTGCCCGTAGCTCCAGCGCCGCGCCGAAATCCCGAGCGCCTCGCGCACAAGGCTGTCGCGCCCGTCCGCCGCGATCACCAGCTTCGCCTTGACCGTGGTTCCGTCCGAGAGCGCCACGATCGCCGCCCCGGTCCGTGGCGTGATCCGCTCGACCGCCGCCGGCGCCCGCAGCATTGCGCCCGGCAGGTCGGCGAGACGTGCCACCAGCGCGCGGCGCAGCAGCCAGTTCGGCAGGTTGTATCCGAAGACCGCCGCACCGACCTCGTCGGCGGTGAAGTCGACGCTCTCGCGGATGCGCCCGGCCTCGCCACCGGCGTCGACGATCCGCATCACCCGGAGCGGCGCCGCCTCCGGCGCCAGCGCCGCCCACAGCCCGGCGCGGTCGAGGAGATCCACCGCCGGCAGCAGGAAGGCCGTGCTCCGCGTGTCCGCGCCCGCGGTCCCCGGCGCCGTGACCGGCGGCACCGGATCGACGCAGATCGTCTCGAACCCCGCCGCCGCGAAGGCCGCCGCCGCGGTCAGCCCGGCGACACCGCCGCCGGCCACCAGCACGTCGGCCTCGATGCGGCTGCCGGCGTTCCCGCTCCCGGCGTTTGCGCTCACGGGGTTCCCGCTCACGGCGCGATCCGTGCGAGAAAGCCGACGAGATCGTCCGTCGCGTGGTGGACGTGCGGATGCCCGTGGCCCGCGCCGTCCTTGGGCCCGTCGAGCCCCCCGTGCGCCGGGCCGCCGATCGGCCCCACCAGCACCGTCCGCATCCCGAGGCTGTGCGGCACGGCGAGGTTGCGCGGGTCGTCCTCGAACATCGCCGCGCGTGCCGGCGCCAGCCCGTCGAGCCCGAAGACCGTGGCGAAGGCCGCCGCCTGCGGCTTCGGCACATAGGCGGCGTCCTCGAACCCGTAGAGCCGGTCGAAGGCCCCCTCGAGCCCGATCGCCGCCGTCACCCGCCGCGCGTGCTCGCGCGAGCCGTTGGTGAAGACCACCTTGCGCCCCGGCAGCCGCCCGATCGCTGCGCGCAGCGCCTCGGAGGGCAGCACCATCGACAGGTCGATGTCGTGCACGTCGGCGAGGTAGGGATCGGGGTCGAGCCCGTGCTCGCGCATCAACCCGGCCAGCGTCGTGCCGTGGGTCTCCCAGTAGTGTCGCCGCAGCCGGTTGGCCTCGGCCTCCGCCACCCCGAGCGCGCGCATCACGTAGTCGGTCATCCGCCGTTCGATCTGGTCGAACAGCCGGACCTCCGTGGAATAGAGGGTGTTGTCGAGGTCGAAGACCCAGGTCTCGACGTGAAGGAAATCGGCGTGGGGCATGATGCGCGTTCTACGCCCGCCGGCCGCCCGCAGCAATGCGCGGCAAAGCCGCGCATTGGCCCAGCGTTGGCCCGGCGACCGCCGCGGCGCGAAACTTTCTGCCGCTTGCCGCGTTCCACCGACAGGCGGCGGGGCAGGGGGCCCGGCCAGGGGGCCCGACATAGACACGATCCTGACATGGTTTCCGTCGCTGCACGGCCCCCTCGAGGCGGCGCTCGCCTTCTACGCCGGCGTCTCCTCGCGCTGGATCGTCATCCAGCTCGTCGTCATCGCCGTCGCCCTCGCGCTCGCCTTCCTCTTCAACCGCCGGGTCTCGCGCGCCATCAAGGCGATGGCCGAGGACTCGCGCAGCGGCAGCTTCCTGCGCCGCTGGCGCCGCGAGATCCTCGAGCGGGTCACGCCGGTGATCTTCCTGGTGCTGATCTGGCTGGCGCTCCTCGTCCTCGCCCGGCTGACGTGGAGCGGCAACACCGTCATCCTCCGCCTCGTCGCCAGCCTGACCACCGCGTGGATCGTCATCAACGTTCTCGCCCTCGCGATCCGCAACCGCTTCCTCTACCGCGTCGTCTCGGTCGGCCTGTGGATCCTCGCGGCCGCGTCGATCCTCGGCGTCCTGCCCGAGATCACCGCCGCCCTCGACCGCATGGCCTTCAGCGTCGGCTCGACGCGGATCTCCGCCCTGCGCCTGCTTCAGGCCGCCTTCCTGATGGCGGTGCTCTTCTGGCTGATCGGCGTCGTCGCGGGGATGCTCGACACCTGGCTCTACCGCACCCGCGGCATCTCGCCTTCGCTGCGCGTGCTCATCGGCAAGCTCACCCGCGTCGTCCTCTACATCGTCGCCACGCTGGTCGCGATCAGCCTCGTCGGGATCGACCTGACCGCCCTCGCGGTCTTTTCCGGCGCGCTCGGTCTCGGCATCGGCCTCGGCCTGCAGAAGTCGGTGTCGAACTTCGTCGCCGGGATCACCGTGCTCGCCGACAAGTCGATCAAGCCCGGCGACGTGATCTCGCTCGGGGATACCTTCGGCTGGATCACCGCGCTGAAGGGCCGGTATGTCTCGGTCGTCACCCGTGACGGGCGCGAGCATCTGATCCCGAACGAGACCTTCGTCACCGAGACCGTGGTGAACTGGAGCTACTCCGACGCGAAGGTCCGCATCTCCGTGCCCTTCGGGGCGAGCTATGCGGCTAACCCCAACGAGGTCAAGGCGCTGGTCGAGAGCGTCTGTGCGCGCGTTCCCCGCGTGCTGGCCGCGCCGAAGCCGGTCGTGCATTTCACCGGAATGGGCGAGTCGTCGCTCGATTTCGAGGCCCGCGTCTGGATCGTCGATCCGGTCGACGGGCTCGCCAATATCCGCTCGGCGTTGCTGCTGGCGATCTGGAGCGCCTTCGAGGAGAACGGGATCGAAATCCCCTATCCCCAGCGCGACCTGCACTTTCGCGATCCGCTCATCATCCGGTCGGAGCCGGCCGGCACGGCCGACGGGCACGGGAGCGAGCGGCTCGCCCGCATCTCGCGGAGTAGGCGGCTGGCCGGGATCAGGTGCGGAAGCGCACGACCGGCGCGGCGCCGAGCGCGCGCAGGGCCGACGCGGCCGCTGTCGGGTCGCCGGTGCCGGGGACGAACAGCAGCCCGCGCGCGGAGCCGGACGGTGCGGTGACGATCCCGGCGGCGCCGTGCTCGGCCGCGATGGCGGTGAGCGGCGCCAGCGGCGGTCCGCCCCGGAGGGCGTGGTTGCGCAGGGCGGCTTCCGTCGCCAGTGCCGCAAGGCGTCCGGCGTCGCCGGCGGCGGTTTGCCATGCGGCGACGAGGTCGGACACGTCGGCGAAGCGCCGGTCTTCGGGCCGGGAACGCCCGACCCCACCGAGGAAGGCGCCGACGACCTCGAAGGTCGGGGGCGGCGGCAGGGCCTGCAGCGCGTGGCCTGCGCGCGGCGCCCAGAGCAGACGGTCGGGGTGCGGATGCATTAGCGGATCGCAGGTTCCGTCGATGGCGCGGCAGAGCGCGGCCAGGCGATCCGGCTCGGGCAGGGCGCCGCGGGTGAAGACGGTCGCCGCGGCGAGCAGGGTCGCCGTGGACGCCCCGGCGCCGCCGCCGGCCGGCATGTCGGCCACGATTCGCATGAGCCCTCGCGGCGCCTGCCCGCCGAGCGCGCGCCACAGGCGCAGGAGGCTGCCCGGCGATACGGTCCGCCCCGGCGCGTGCAGGCGGAAGGGTCCGGCGGGCGACCAGTGCGCCGTGACCCGCAGACCTGGCGCCGGCAGCGCCACGACCACCACCGGCCCGTCCGGGCCGAGGCGGCCGTGGAGGAAGGCGCCGAACTGGCCCGCCACCGATGCCACGACTGCGGCCATCAGCGCACCCGCACCGCCGGTTTCAGGGCGACCACCGCGCCAAAGGGCACCGATCGGGTCCAGCACTCGGCGCCGCCGCCCGCCGCGACCAGGGCCGCGCGGATCGGCCCGCCGTGGGTGACGGCGAGCCAGCGTTCCTCCGGGCAACAGCGCGCCACCGCCTTGCGCACCCGCGCCAGCAACATCGCGACACTCTCGCCGCCATGGGGCCGTGCCGTCATGAAGTCGGCCGTCCAGGCCTCGACCTCGACCGGCGGGATCTCCGTCCACGGCCGGCCCTCCCAGCGCCCGAAGTCCATCTCGCGCCAGTCCGCGTCGACCGTCACCGGCACGCCGAGCTTGCGCCCGAGATGGTCGGCCAGCCGCGCGCAGCGCCCGAGCGGGCTGGTGACGATGCGGCCGACCGGCGGCAACTGCGTCATCGCCGCCGCCGCCTCCGCCGCAAAGGCAGGCCCGAGCCCCACGTCGGTCGCGCCGTAGCAGATGTCGGTCCCGAGTGCCGGCGTCGTGTGGCGGAGCAGCGTCAGAGGCATGCCGCCACCCCGAGGCAGAGCCCGACGTCGCTCAACTGCTGCACCGCCCCGAGACAGTCGCCGGTGTACCCCCCCAGCCGCCGCTCGAAGAGCGACCGGGCGAGCGCGTGCCCAAGCACCATCCCGCCGGCGCCGCCGAGCGCCACCAGCGGGCCGATCACCACCCCGAGGCCGATCAGACAGACGATCCCCGTCGCCCCCGCGACGGCGAGATCGTGCGACCCCACCCCGGCCGCCGCAAACCGCCCCGCGCCCGCCGGACGGACATAGCGGCTGGTCGCGACGACCAGCACCAGCGACAGCCGGCTGAGGCCCTGACCGGCGACCAGCGCCGCCGCCGCGGCGAAAGGCGCCATCCCGGCCAGCGCCGCGACCCTGGTCGCCACCGCCAGCCCGAGCCCGAGCGCCCCGTAGGTGCCGAGGCTGCTGTCGCGCATGATCGCCAACGCCCGCTCGCGGCTGGCGCCGCCGAGGCCGTCGAGCGTGTCGGCGAGCCCGTCCTCGTGCAACGCCCCGGTCAGTCCGGCGATGGCCGCCGTCGCGAGGAGCAGCGCCGGGACCGGGGGAAACAGCGTGCCGGCGAGAAGGAAGACCGCCGCCCCCACCACGCCGATCAGCATTCCCACCGCCGGGAAGTAGCGGAAGGACGCCGCCATCCGCGCCGGCGCATAGGCGGCCGGTGCCGGCAACGGCAGCCGGGTCAGAAAACCGCCGGCGAGCAGCGCGAGGTCGAACTCCCGCCGCAGCGCGCTCATGCCGGGCCGCTCCAGCCGAACCGCTCATGCCCGAACCCTCATGCCGAACCCCTCATGCCGGGCCGCTGACGCCGGCGCTCTCGAAGCTCGACATCTCGCGGAGCATCGCCGCCGCCGCCCGCACCACCGGCCAGGCGAGGAGCGCACCCGTGCCCTCGCCGAGCCGCATCCCGAGGTCGAGCAACGGCTCCGCGCCGAGGTGGTCGAGCAGCGCCGAATGCCCGTGCTCCGCCGAGCGATGCGCAAAGACCAGCGTCCCCGCGACGCCCTGGTCGAGGGCGACCGCGACCAGCGCCGCCGCCCCGGCGATGAAGCCGTCGACGATCACGATCCGCCGCGCCGCCGCCGCTCCGACCATCGCCCCCGCCATCATCGCGATCTCGAAGCCGCCGTATTCCGCCAGCGCCTCCGCCGCATCGAGCCGCGGCGCGGTGCGGCCCGCCGCCGCCGCCAGCACGGCCCGCTTGTGCGCGAGACCGTCGTCGTCGAGGCCGGTGCCG
Organism: uncultured Alphaproteobacteria bacterium; assembly: GCA_963798235.1. GTDB lineage: Bacteria > Pseudomonadota > Alphaproteobacteria > Rhodobacterales > Rhodobacteraceae > Amaricoccus. Next base: position 237,014 of record CAWCSN010000005.1, read on the forward strand.
CGTCCGGTCAGCCGGTCGAGCGGCAGGCCGCCGAGCTTGTGGGCGACCAGTGTCGCCGCGGAGGTATTGGCAATCCCCATTTCGCCGAAGCAGACCGCGTCGAAGGCGCCGTCGCCGCCGAGCGCCCGGCCCTCGGCGAGGGCGCGGTCGCGCTCCGTCCCCGACATCGCCGGCTCGTGCCGCGCATTGCGGGTTCCCGCCGCGATCCGCCGCGAGAGCAGGCGGTCGTCGTCGATCGGCTCGCCCGCGATCCCGGCATCGACGACGCGCAGGTCCGCCCCGACCGAGCGCGCGAAGACGTTGGCCGCGGCGTTGCCGTCGAGAAAGTTCAGCGCCATCTGCCGCGTGACCGCTTGCGGATAGGCCGAGACCCCCTCCGCCGCGATCCCGTGGTCCGCCGCGAAGATCGTCAGCCCGCAGGTTTCCATCCGGGGCGACAGGTTGCCCTGCACCCGGGCGATCTGCGCCGCCAGCGCCTCGACGCGGCCGAGCGCGCCGAGCGGCTTGGTCTTGCCGTCGATCTTTCGACGGATCGCCGCGGCGAAGGTGTCGTCCGCAGGTTCGTGCGCTGTCATCCGGCCCTCCCGCGCGCCTTGCCCGCCCGCTTCGTCCCGCCCCGTTTTCGCCCCACCGGGGCGGCGAGACCATGCGTCGCAATCGCGCCCGCCGCAAGCTTCCAGCGACGGCCGCGGACCCTTCCGGACCGCCGCCGGACCATGGCGCCGCATCCGTGCGCGCGCCCTGCGCTCTGGCGGGCGTTACAGGCGCGGCGCCCACCTCGGCCTTGCCAACGGGCCCGTGAACGTGCAGTCCGGAGGAGGCGGCAAGACGGTCGCCGGGGGGACGGAGGACGGGATGTACCATGTCTGGCGCTTCATGGGGCAATACTCGCTCCTCCTCGTCATCGGTGCCGTCCTCGGCCTCACCTGGGCCAATCTCGCCCCGCACGCCTACCACGCCTTCATCGACTTCCCGCTGTTCCACGGCGGACCGGTCGGCGCGCTGGAGGTCGGCCCTGACGGCACCCCCCACCGCGTCCTGACCCTGCACTACCTGATCAACGACGTGCTGATGGCGCTGTTCTTCGCCATCGCCGGCAAGGAGGTCTGGGAGGCCGTCGCCCTCAAGGACGGCGCCCTCCGCGGCCGCAAGGCGCTGACCCCGCTCATCGCCACGGCCGGCGGGATGATCGGCCCCGCCGCCGTCTACCTCCTCGGCGCCTTCGTCATCGGCCAGTTCGCCACCCTCGCCCACGGCTGGGCGATCCCGACCGCCACCGACATCGCCTTCTCCTACCTCGTCGGCCGCATCGTCTTCGGCGCGGGCCATCCGGCGGTGATGTTCCTTCTCCTCCTCGCCATCGCCGACGACGCGGGCGGCCTGATCATCCTCGCGATCTTCTACCCGCAGGGCGACCTTGCGCCGGTCTGGCTCCTGCTCGCGCTGGCCGCCGCCGTCGGCGTCTACCTGCTCGCCAACCTGCTGCCGCGGATGATGGATGCGCGCAACGGCGACGCGCGCTGGTGCACCTTCGCCCGCGACCGCCTGAGCTGGTGGCCCTATGCCATCGCCGGTTGCATCAGCTGGCTCGCCTTCCAGCACGCCGGCATCCACCCGGCGCTCGGGCTTGCTGCCGATCATCCCGGCGATCCCCCATTCCGACATCGAGTTCGGCGTCTTCGCCGAGGAGGAGGACGCGCTGCCCGACCTCCTCAACCGCATGGAGCATGGGCTGAAGCCGCCGGTCGAGGTCGTGCTCTTCCTCTTCGGCCTCGCCAACGCCGGGGTCGAGTTCTCGGCGATCGGCGCCGCCACCTGGCTGGTGATGATCGGCCTCGTCGTCGGCAAGCCGCTCGGCATCAGCCTCTTCGGCATGTTCGCCGCCCGCACCCTCGGGCTCGGCCTGCCGCCGGGGATGAACCAGCGCGACCTCTTCGTCGTCGGCTGCGTCGCCGCCATCGGCTTCACCGTCGCGCTCTTCGTCGCCGGCGTCGCCTTCCACCCCGGCCCGGTCCAGGACGCCGCCAAGATGGGCGCGCTCTTCTCCTTCTTCGCCTCGATCATCGCCATCGTCGCCGGCAAGGTCATGGGCGTCGAGAAGCGCCCGGCCTGACGGCTTCGGTCCGCGTGCTCCCTCCGGCGGGAGGGGGCACGCCCATGCTTCCTTGGTCCAATTGCTCCCGGACGCCGCTGCGGCCATCTTCCGCCGCAAGGAATCCGAGGCCGGGGAGGGGAGAAAGCCATGACCGACGCCTGCGGCCACCACGCCGAGCGCATCCACGCCGCCGTCGAGAGCGGCGCCGCCGCCCGCTCCGCCCTCGTCGCCTCGTGGCGCCGCTCGTCCGTCCTCCACGGCCTCGACCCGACCGGGCGCGGCACCGGTGCCCGCCTCGGCGAGGCCGAGCTCCGCCGGGCGCGGCAGCGCCTCGGGCCGCTGCTCAGCGCGGCCGAGCCGACGCTCGACCGGCTCTACGCCGCGGTCGGCGGCACCGGCTGCTGCGTGCTCGTCGCCGACACCGACGGCGTGCCGCTCGAGCGTCGCGGCGCCGCTGGCGACGACCGCACCTTCGCCGGTTGGGGCCTGTGGACCGGCACGGTGTGGAGCGAGGATGCCGAGGGCACCAACGGCATCGGCACCTGCCTCGCCGAGCGCCGGGCGGTCACCATCCACCGCGACCAGCATTTCTTCAGCCGCAACACGGCGCTGAGCTGCACCAGCGCGCCGCTGCACGACGCGGAGGGCAAGCTCGCCGGGGCGCTCGACGTCTCGTCCTGCCGGCTCGATCTCACCGAGGGCTTCCTCGGGCTGATCGCCATGGCGGTGGCCGATGCCGCCCGCCAGATCGAGGCCGACTGCTTCCGCCGGGCCTTCCCCCACGGGCGGGTGATCGTCGTCCCCGGGGGCGAGCGTGTCGGCGCCAGTTTGATCGCGGTCGACGACGACGACCTTGTCATCGGCGCCACCCGGGCCGCCCGACAGGCGCTCGGCATCACCGCCGAGGCGCTCGCGCGTCCGCTGCCGGCCGGCGACGTCATCGGCGGCCGCGGCGGCGACGGGGCGGATGGGCTCGACCGCTCGGAGCGCGCCGTCCTCCACCGGGCGCTCGCCCGCGCCGACGGCAACGTCTCGGCGGCGGCGGCTGCCCTCGGCCTCAGCCGGGCCACCGTGCATCGCAAGCTCAAGCGCCTCGGGCTCGCCCGCCTCCACTGACGGATCGGAGGGGAGCGGGGGCGCTCGCCTTTCCCGGAGCGGCGCCTTAGGGTGCGCGCGACAGCAGGAGAGGTCGATGCCGCCCGTACCGCAGCAAAAGGATGCGCACCAGCTCCTCGTCGAGGCCATCGACCGCGGCGAGTTCCGTCCGGGCGACCGCCTCGTCGAATCCGAGCTCGCCATCCGCTTCGGGGTGTCCCGAACCCCGGTCCGCGAGGCGCTCCAGCGGCTCGAAACCCAGGGCGTGGTTTCCCGCGACGGCCGCAGCCTCATCGTGTCCAGCCTCGACCACGACCAGCTTGGCGAGCTCTACGTCGTCCGTGCCGAACTCGAGGGCCTCGCCGCCCGGCTTGCCGCCCAGCACGCCGCGCCCGAGGAGGTGCTCGTCCTCTGGGAAATGGTGGCGAAGGACCGCGAGATCGTCGGCCAGCCCGACCGCCTCGCCCGCGCCAACAAGCGCTTCCACCGCCAGATCCACCTCGCCAGCCACAACCGCTACCTGATCCAGCAGCTCGAGATGGTGAACCGCTCGATGGCGCTGGTCGCCACCACCTCGCTCGCCGCCGAGGGCCGCGGCGCCCGGGCGATGGATGAACACGAGGCGATCGTCCGCGCCATCGAGGCCCGCGACGGCGCCGCCGCCGAGGCCGCGATCCGCGGTCACATCAGCCACGCCTTCCAGACCCGCCTGAAAGCCGACGCCGACCGCTACGCCTGACCGTGCACGGCGGACAGGCCGCAGAAAATCATCAAAAACAAGGCTATGACGACGGTCCATCACCCGTCGCGTCGTCTTGTCTACCCTCCAGCCCCGTGTGCTGGGTCTTGTGCCAGTGGAACGGCTCGTAGAGCACCTCGGCAATCGCCCGGTAGGCCGCTGCCGCGCCGAGCAAGCCGTAGAGCGGCAGCCCGGCGATCCACGGGATGAGCCGGGCCCGCCCGGTTTCCGAGAGCGCGATGGCGGCTCCGAGCCAGTCGACGGCCGTCCCCAGCATCAGCGCGCCGAACAGCGCCGGCCCCAGCCCGTGCGGCAGCACGGCGGCGACCGGCACCCCGGCGAGGCCGAGGAAGAAGGCGAGCCAGAACAGCGGCAGCGCGAGGTAGGCGGTCAGCCCGCCGAGGAACAGCACCTGGAACCAGGCGAAGCCGAGCGGCCCGAGGTCGTGCAACAGCCGGTCCGGCCGGCGCATGTGCGTGGCCCAGGTGATCGCATAGCCCTTGAGCCACCGCGACCGCTGACGCACCCAGCGCCCGGGGCGTTCGCAACAGGCTTCCTCCTCCGTCGTCGTGGCGATCATCTCGCAGCGGTAGCCGTGCCGCGCGAGCCGCATCCCGAGGTCGGCGTCCTCGGTGACGTTATGGGCGTCCCAGCAGCCGATCTCCTCCAGCACCCGCCGCCGGAAGAACACCGTCGTCCCGCCGAGCGGGATCGGCAGGCCGAGGCGCTGGATGCCGAGCAGCACGACGCGGAACCACAGCGCATAGTCGATGGTGAACCACCGCGACAGCCAGTTGTCCTCGGGGTTGTAGAAGTCGAGATAGCCCTGCACGCAGCCGACGTCGGGGCCTGCCTCCATGAAATGATCGACCACCGTCCTGATCTGCTGCGGGTCGGGCTTGTCCTCGGCGTCGTAGATCCCGACGATCTCGCCCTTGCAGAAGGGCAGGGCGTAGTTCATCGCCCGCGGCTTGGTCTCGACCGTGCCGCGCGGCACGGTCAGCACCTCGACCGTCGGCGGCAGACCCGGCCCGCGCGATCGCCGCCAGCGTCCGGGTATCGCCCGCTTCGAGCACCAGCTTGATGTCGAGGAGCGGCTCGGGATAGTCCATCGCCCGCAGCGCCGCGAGGAGTTGTCCCGCCACCGCCGCCTCTCCCTTCAGAGGCACGAGGATCGAGACCCGCGGCTTGCGCCGATGCGGGGCGAGCCGCGTGGCCCCTTCGGCCGGCGGCCGGCCCTGCGAACCCCAGCGGGCGAAAAGGGCGACGAGGCGCAGCGCCACCGTGGCCACCTGCGCGACGAAGACCCAGACGAAGAGCGCAGCCAGCGTCGTGAGCGGCGCCCAGGCGACCGGCACGGCGAGGGCGGCGAGGACGATCGCCTTGCGCACGGTGAAGCCGTTCACCAGCAGCGTCCGGCAGCTCATCTCGGGCGGGCAGCGCGACTCGGCCGCTGCCACCATGCCGGGTCCGAAGTGGCGGGCGATGGTCCGCCGGATCGCGTCGGCCGGCGCGATGGCGAGCGCCTCGCCGCGGAACGCCGCCAGCGCCTCGGCGCCGCGCTCCGGGTTGGCGACGGCGATGACGCGCCGCCCGCCGAAGGTGCGCCACGGCACCGCCTCGAGTTCGAGGCAGCGGGCCGGGTCCGCCTCGGCGACGAAGGCCGCATCCGACGGCCGCGCGTCGAGGTCGATCCGCCCGATCCGCGCCTGTTCCGACAGCGCATCGGTCAGGGTCTCGGTCGAGATCAGCCCGCCGACGAGCAGGATCTGCCCGAGCGCGGTGTCCTGCTCCCGTTGCTGGTCCAGCGCCGCCTCCAGCGCCGCGGGGGCGAGCGCGCCGCGCTGCACCAGAATGTCGCCGAGATAGGGCTTGGGCGGCACGACCGCCGAGGCGGCAGGGGCCACCGGCTTGAAGGGAAGGACCAGGGCCATACCGATACTCCACACCTGCCCGACGTGGAGACTTGATACGAAACCTTTAACAGTCCTTTAAGGGCACTGACACTTAACGATTAATCTTGATCTGAACTTGGCGGCCGCAACGCCAGCTCCGAGCCTTGCGGTGCTGAAGAAAGCGTGAAGTTTGACGACAGAACGTCAAGCGCCCCGCGGACTCACTTCATCGAGGCGACGAAGCGCTCGAACAGGTAGAAGCTGTCCTGCGGTCCGGGGCTCGCTTCGGGGTGGTGCTGGACCGAGAAGGCCCGCCCATCGTCCGTCGCGATTCCGCAGTTCGAGCCGTCGAAGAGCGAGACGTGGGTTTCCTTGACGCCGCGCGGCAGGGTCTGGCTGTCGACGGTAAAACCGTGGTTCATCGAGGTGATCTCGACCTTGCCGGTCGAAATCTCCTTCACCGGATGATTGGCGCCGTGGTGCCCGTGGTTCATCTTGATCGTCCGCGCCCCGAGCGCGAGGGCGAGCATCTGGTGGCCGAGGCAGATGCCGAAGACCGGAATGTCGGTCTTGTCGAGCACTGCGCGGATCGTCGGCACCGCATAGGCGCCCGTCGCCGCCGGATCGCCGGGGCCGTTCGACAGGAACAGGCCCTCGGGCTCGTGGGCGAGGATCTCCTCCGCGGTCGCGGTCGCCGGCAGGACGGTCACGTCGCAGCCGGCGCTGGCGAGGCAGCGCAGGATGTTGCGCTTGGCGCCGTAGTCGATCGCGACGACGCGCCGGCCCGGGCCCTCGCGGCGCTGGTAGCCCTCGGGCCAGGCCCAGCGCATCTCGTCCCAGCGGTAGCTCTGGGCGCAGGTCACGTCCTTGGCGAGATCGAGCCCGGTCAGCCCGGGAAAGGACCGGGCCTGGGCGATGAGGTCGTCGATGTCGAAGACGCCGTCGGGCGCGTGGGCGACGGCGACATGCGGGGCGCCGCGCAGCCGGATCGCCCGGGTCAGCCGCCGGGTGTCGATCCCGCCGACGCCGATCCGCCCGCGCTGCGCCAGCCAGTGGCCGAGGTCGCCGGTCGCACGCCAGCTCGACGGCTCGGTCGGATCCCATTTCACCACCATCGCGGCGGCGAAGGGATCGGCGGTCTCGTCGTCCTCCGGCGTCACCCCGACGTTGCCGATATGGGGGAAGGTGAAGGTGACGATCTGCCCGGCGTAGGACGGATCGGTCATGATCTCCTGGTAGCCGGTCATCGCCGTGTTGAAGCAGAGTTCGCCCACGGCGACGCCGGGTGCACCGAACCCATGGCCGTAGAAGACCTGCCCATCGGTGAGGACGATGCAGGCGGTCGCCTTGAGCGCGTGGTGCGGCGCAGCGGCGAGCGCCCGGTCCGAGGGTGCGGCACGTTCGGTCATGTTCGAATCCTGAAGCTTCGCGCGCACGCTACCCCCGCGCCCATCCAAGGTCAACGGTCCGTCTGTGATTAGAATTACCTATCCCCGTCAACGGCTTACCTGACGCGTCCTCCCTTGCGGTCGGAGGCCGCGGTCCCTATATAATCGCGCTTCTGCCGGGCTATCGGCGTGACGATCGGGGTTAACGTATGATCCGGGAGCGGTTCGCCGGAGATCTGAAGGACGCGATCAAGTCCAAGGATGCGCCACGGGTTTCCACGCTGCGGCTGGTCTGCGCGGCGGTGAAGGATCGCGACATTGCCGCCCGCACCGAGGACAACACCGATGGCGTCTCCGACTTGGACATCCTCGGCATCGTCGGCAAGATGATCCGCCAGCGGCAGGAGAGCGCCCGGATCTACGAGGAGGCCGGGCGGCTGGACCTCGCGGCGCAGGAGCGGGCGGAAATCGTCATCCTCAAGCAGTACCTGCCCAAGCAGATGTCCGAGACCGAGGTCGAGAAGGCGGTCGTCGCCGCGATCGAGGAGACCGGCGCCGCGTCGATCCGCGACATGGGCAGGGTGATGGCGCTCCTCAAGGAGCGGCATACCGGCAAGATGGACTTCGCGCGGGCGGGCGCGGCGATCAAGCAGGCGTTCCGCTAGGAAAAGACGCCGCCGACAGGGGGAAACGGAATGAAGAAGCGCCAGTTCGGCCGCGACGCGGCCGGCCGCGCCGTCGAGGAGGTCGTCCTCGAAAGCGCCGACGCCGCGGTGTCGATCCTGAGCCTCGGCTGCATCGTCCGCGACTGGCGGATCGACGGGCCGGACGGCAGCCTGCCGATGGTGCTCGGGTTCCGCAGCGTCGAGGACTATCTCCACCACGCGCGGTCGCATGGCGCGCTCGTCGGCCGGGTGGCGAACCGGATCGCGAACGCGCGGTTCAGCCTCGATGGCAAGGACTGGGACCTCGTCCCCAACGAGGGCCGCCACCAGTTGCATGGCGGCCCGGGCGGGCTCGGGAGCCGGATCTGGGAGATGGAGGGCGACAGTGCGTCGGGGACGGTGCAGCTCTCCTATGCCAGCGCCGAGGGCGAGGAGGGCTATCCCGGGATGGTCGACTTCGCGGTGAGCTTCCGGCTGGAGGGAGCGCGGCTGGTCTGCGAGATGCGCGGCGTGCCGGACCGGCCGACGCCGATCAACCTCGCCAACCACAGCTACTATAATCTGGGCGGCGACGGGACGGTGCAGGACCATATCTTGTGGATGGCGGCCCCCGACTATACCCCCGTCGATGAGGACCTGATCCCGACCGGAGAGATCCGTTCGGTGGAGGAAACGCCGCTCGACTTTCGCGAGCCGCGCGAAATCGGCGACGCCGACATCGACCACAATCTCGTCCTCGACCCCGGTCGGGACGTGGCGAAGCCCTCGGCGACGGTCTTCTGCCCGCGCACGGAGGTGGGGCTTTCGCTGGTCACCGCCGAGCCGGGCCTGCAGGTTTTCGACGCGGCGCGCATGGAGATCGCGGTTCCGGGCCTCGATGGCCGCCACTACGGCCGCTTCGCCGGCCTCTGTCTCGAAGCGCAGCATTTCCCCGACAGCCTCCACCAGCCCGACTGGCCGAGCATCATCCGGACGCCGGAATCTCCCTATTTCCAGCGGCTTTCGGTGGAGATCGCCAGGAAGCCGTAGGCGGCGGCCCGCGGACTGTCACTCCGATCAGCCCCGAATTCGGTCTCTCCCGCATCAGGCCAACAAGGCCGTTGAGGGAGGTTGCCTGGCCGAGTCGCCGGAGTGCAGGCCGTCTGCCGCTACGAACGGCTCATCCCTCGCCGCCGGCACTCCAGCCCGTCGTCGGAACGCCTTTGCGTCGGCGAAGGACGGCCCGGACCGTTGAGGGGCGGGGGCCGCGCGCTCGTCGGGACCGTCGCCGGGGCGGTTGACGAGGCATTGCAGGAGAGGGTGCCAAACCCTTGCGGCGCGGTCGGTCTGCTGCGACCGGCGACTCGAACCCTAACGAGATGTTAACAGCCCCTTGTGGGTGGAAACCTGTCAAACACAAAATCTATGGTCTGGGGCAGATAAATCGGTTGACCCTTCGCCGGGTTGGGCGTTGTTTGGTGGTACCCCGAAGGCGGGGACACAACATCTGGTGCGACCTCGGGAGCAGGGGGGCGCAGTCAGGGCAAGGACCAGGGAAAGAGCGATGAAGATCGAACGGCGTTTCACCACCGAGGAAACCGGAGCCTACGGGAGCATCGGCTTCCGCAACACGGCGTCGGAAATTCGCAATCCCGACGGGTCGGTCGTGTTCAGCCTCGGCAACATCGAGGTGCCCGAAGGCTGGAGCCAGGTCGCGTCCGACGTGCTGGCCCAGAAGTATTTCCGCAAGGCCGGCGTTCCCGCGGCGCTGAAGCGGGTGCGCGAGAAGGGCGTGCCGTCGTTCCTGTGGCGCTCGGTCGCCGACGAAGCGAAGCTCGCGACGCTGCCCGAGGGCGAGCGGATCGTCGGCGAGACCAGCGCCCGGCAGGTCTTCGACCGGCTCGCGGGAGCCTGGACCTACTGGGGGTGGAAGGGCGGCTACTTCTCGTCCGAGGCGGATGCCCGCGCCTATTGCGACGAGATGCGCTACATGCTCGCGGCCCAGATGGGCGCCCCGAACTCGCCGCAGTGGTTCAACACCGGCCTGCACTGGGCCTACGGCATCGACGGCCCGGGGCAGGGGCATTTCTACGTCGACTTCCAGTCCGGCGAGATGACCCGCTCGACCTCGGCCTACGAGCACCCGCAGCCCCACGCCTGCTTCATCCAGTCGGTGGAGGACGATCTCGTCAACGAGGGCGGGATCATGGACCTGTGGACCCGCGAAGCGCGGCTCTTCAAGTACGGCTCGGGGACCGGGACCAACTTCTCCAGCCTGCGCGGCGAGAGCGAGCGGCTGGCGGGCGGCGGCAAGTCGTCGGGGCTGATGAGCTTCCTCAAGATCGGTGACCGGGCGGCCGGGGCGATCAAGTCGGGCGGCACCACGCGCCGCGCGGCGAAGATGGTGATCTGCGACATGGATCACCCCGACATCGAAGCCTTCATCAACTGGAAGGTGCTCGAGGAGCAGAAGGTGGCGAGCCTCGTCGCCGGCTCGCGCATCCACCGCGAGCGGCTCGACGCGATCCTCGACGCGATCCGCGCCTGGGACGGCGCCGAGGCGGACGCCTTCGATCCGAAGGCCAATCCGGCGCTGAAGGCGGCGATCCGGGCCGCCAAGAAGGTCCACGTCCCCGAAGCCTACGTGAAGCGCGTGCTCCAGCAGGCGGCGCAGGGCGAGGCGGCGATCGACTTCCGCACCTACGACACCGACTGGGATTCGGACGCCTACCTGACCGTCTCGGGCCAGAACTCCAACAACTCGGTGCGCGTCACCGACGCCTTCCTCGCGGCGGTGCGCGCCGACGCCGACTGGCCGCTGACCCGCCGCACCGACGGCAAGGTGGCCAAGACCGTCAAGGCCCGCGACCTCTGGGAGCAGGTCGGCAGCGCCGCCTGGGCCTGTGCCGATCCGGGCGTGCAGTTCCACGACACCATCAACGCCTGGCACACCTGCCCGGCGGACGGGCCGATCCGGGCGAGCAACCCGTGCTCGGAGTACATGTTCCTCGACGACACCGCCTGCAACCTCGCGTCGATGAACCTGCTGACCTTCCTCAAGGACGGTCGCTTCGACGCCAAGGCGTATATCCACGCCACCCGAATCTGGACCCTCACCCTCGAGATCTCGGTGCTGATGGCGCAGTTCCCGAGCGCGCGGATCGCCGAGCTCTCCTACCGCTTCCGCACCCTCGGCCTCGGCTATGCCAACGTCGGCGGCCTGCTGATGACCATGGGCCACGGCTACGACTCCGACGCAGGCCGGGCGCTCTGCGGCGCGCTGACCGCGATCATGACCGGCCAGTCCTATGCCACCTCGGCCGAGATGGCGGCGGAGCTCGGCGCTTTCCCCGGCTATCCGGCCAACGCCGAGGCGATGCTCCGCGTCATCCGCAACCACCGGCGCGCGGCGGGCGGGCACCTCACCGGCTACGAGGCGCTGTCGGTGCCGCCGGTGGCGCTCGACCACGCGAACTGCCCGGATCCGGCGCTGCTCAACCTCGCGCACACGGTCTGGGACGAGGCGCTGGAGCTCGGCGAGAAGCACGGGTACCGCAACGCCCAGACGACGGTGATCGCGCCGACCGGCACGATCGGCCTCGTCATGGACTGCGACACCACCGGCATCGAGCCCGACTTCGCCCTGGTGAAGTTCAAGAAGCTCGCCGGGGGCGGCTACTTCAAGATCATCAACCGCTCGGTGCCGGCGGCGCTGATCAACCTCGGCTACCGCGCTTCGGAGGTCGAGGAGATCATCGGCCATGCCGTCGGGCACGGTACGCTGGAAGGCGCGCCGGGGATCAACCCGACCTCCCTCCTCGGCCACGGCTTCGGGGCGGAGGAGATCGCGCGGGTCGAGGCGGCGCTGCCCTCGGCCTTCGACATCCGCTTCGTCTTCAACCAGTGGACGCTCGGCGAGAGCTTCTGCACCGGCGTGCTCGGCATCCCGGCGGAGAAGCTGCGCGACCCGGCCTTCGACCTGCTCCGCCATCTCGGCTTCACCAAGGCGCAGGTCGAGGCGGCCAACGGCTATGTCTGCGGGACGATGACCCTCGAAGGCGCGCCGCACCTGAAGCCCGCCCACTACGCGGTCTTCGACTGCGCCAACGCCTGCGGCAAGACCGGCAAGCGGTATCTCTCGGTGGAGAGCCACATCCGCATGATGGCGGCGGCGCAGAGCTTCATCTCCGGGGCGATCTCCAAGACCGTCAACATGCCGAACGACGCGACGATCGGCGACTGCAAGGCGGCCTACGAGCTGTCGTGGTCGCTCGGGGTGAAGGCGAACGCCCTCTACCGCGACGGGTCGAAGCTGTCGCAGCCGCTCTCGTCCTCGCTGATCGAGGACGACGAGGATCTCGAGGAGGTGCTGACCGAGGCGCCGGTCGCCGAGCGGGTGACCGTTCTGGCCGAGAAGATCGTCGAGAAGATCATCTACCGCGAGATCGAGAAGGTGAACCGCCAGCGCCTGCCCGAGCGGCGCAAGGGCTACACCCAGAAGGCGATCGTCGGTGGCCACAAGGTCTACCTGCGCACCGGCGAGTACCAGGACGGGCGGCTCGGCGAGATCTTCATCGACATGCACAAGGAGGGCGCGGCCTTCCGGGCGATGATGAACAACTTCGCCATCGCGATCTCGGTCGGGCTCCAGTACGGCGTGCCGCTCGACGAGTTCGTCGAGGCCTTCACCTTCACCCGCTTCGAGCCGGCGGGGATGGTGCAGGGCAACGACTCGATCAAGAACGCGACGTCGATCCTCGACTACATCTTCCGCGAGCTGGCGGTGTCCTATCTCGACCGCACCGACCTCGCCCACGTCAAGCCGACCGGCGAGAGCTTCGACGACCTCGGCCGTGGCGAGGCGGAGCGTGCCGGGAACGTGGAGCGGGTCGAGGGCGAGGTGGCGCAGAGCTCGATCGCGGTGATCAAGCAGCTGAGCTCGACCGGCTACCTGCGCAAGCGGCTGCCCCAGGAGCTGATGCTGCTGCAGGGCGGCGCCGGCCTCGAGCGCGGCGGGCTCTCGGGCCTGGCGATGGCGACGCGGGTCGAGACGGCGACGGCGACGGTGGTCAGCACCGGCATCGACGCGCGGGTCAAGGCGAAGATGCAGGGCTACGAGGGCGACCCGTGCGGCGAGTGCGGGAACTTCACCCTGGTGCGCAACGGCACCTGCCTGAAGTGCAACACCTGCGGCGGCACGAGCGGCTGCAGCTGACGACGGGATTAAATGGGGGGCTGCGGCGGAACCGGTCGAGCAGGACCAGCCTACCAAAAGCCGACAGAAGCGAGGGAGGGGGGCCGGTGGCCCCCCTTCACCTTTTTGCGCGACGGAGCGCCCCGGGGTGGCGCGGTGAAGGCGGAGCCGTGAGCCGCTGCGGCACCGCGGTCGCGTCTTCCGGGCCCCGCCGTCGTCCGCGGTTACTCGCCGATCACCAGGCCCTCGCGGCGCTTGTCGGCCGCGCCGGTCAGGACGCCGTCGCCGATCAGGATCGCGTGCAGCCCCGAGTTGAGGTCGGCCGCCTCGGCGGTGGTGTCGCCGAGCGTCGCCAGCGCGGCGATGGTCGCGGCGGCGTCGGGACCGGCCTCGACCTGGGTCTTGCCGCCGCGATTCTGGATGTGGGGCGCATCGATCGCCGTCTGAGGATCCTCGCCGAAGTCGAGGATTCCAATCAGGGTCTGGGTGACGAAGGGGATGATCGCCGAGCCGCCGGGCGAGCCGATCAGCAGGGCGGGCCTGCCGTCCTTCAGCACGATCGTCGGCGACATCGACGAGCGCGGACGCTTGCCCGGCTCGACGCGGTTCGCGACCGGCTTGCCGTCGGCCTCGGGGGCGAAGTTGAAGTCGGTCAGCTCGTTGTTGAGCATGAAGCCATCGGTGACGACGCGGCTGCCGAAGCCGGTCTCGATCGTCGTCGTCATCGACAGCATGTCGCCGCGGGAGTCGACGACGACGAAATGCGAGGTGCCGTGCTCGGGCTGGTCGGCGCCGAGGCCGCGCGCCCGGGTCTCCTTCCACGGCGGGGTGCCCGGTGCGACCGTGGTCATCGTCACGTCCGGGGTGATGAGCTTGGCGCGGTCGGCGAGATAGGCGGGGTCGAGAAGGCCCTGCGGCATCTCGACAAAATCGCTGTCGGCCATGTAGAGGCCGCGGTCGGCGAAGGCGAGCCGCGAGGCTTCGAGATAGAGGTGCGTGGCGGCGAGGCCCGGCCCGAGGGCCGCGAGGTCGAAGGACTGGAGGATGCCGAGGGTCTGGCCGACGGTCAGCGCGCCGGAACTCGGCGGGCCCATGCCGCAGACCTCGTAGGCGCGGTAGGGGGCGCAGACCGGGGGGCGCTCCTTGACCTCGTAGGCGGCGAGGTCGGCGAGGGTCAGCAGGCCGGGGTTGGTCTCGGTGCGGACCGCCGCGACGATGTCGCGGGCGATGGCGCCCTCGTAGAAGGGCTCGCTGCCCTCGGCGGCGAGCAGGCGGAAGGTGCGGGCAAGGTCGGGGTTGCGGAGGATCTCGCCGGTTTCGAGGGGGCGGCCGTCCTGATGGTGGTAGAGCGCCCGCGCCGCATCGAAGTCGCTCATCCGGTGGGCGTCGCCGTCGACGATGGCGGCGGCGAGGCGCGGCGTCACCGCGAAGCCGTCGTCGGCGAGGTCGATCGCCGGCGCGAACAGGCCGCCCCACGGCAGGCGACCGTGGCGATCGTGCATGGTTTCCAGGAGCTTGAGCGTCCCCGGCACGCCGACGGAGCGCCCGCCGACGACGGCGTCCCAGAAGTCGAGCGGCTGGCCGTCGGGATCGAGCCAGTAGGCGGGGGTCGCCGCCGCGGGTGCGGTCTCGCGGCCGTCGAAGGTGGTCAGCGTGCCGAGGGCGGCGTCCCAGTAGACGGCGAAGGCGCCGCCGCCGATGCCCGAGCTCTGCGGCTCGACGACGTTCAGCACCATCTGGATCGCCACCGCCGCGTCGGCCGCCGAGCCGCCGGCGGCGAGCACGTCGTACCCGGCCTTCGCCGCGAGGGGGTGGGCGGCCGCGACCATGAAGTGCTCGGCGGTCACGGTGGGGTGCACGGCGACCTCGGCGGTCCTTTCCGGCAGCGGCGCGTCCTGGGCGAGGGCCGGAGCGGTGGTCAGCAGCAGGGCGGCGAGGAGGCGGATCGGGCGCATGACGTTCTCCCTCTGTCGCCAGCAGCGTAGCGCGCCGGGGGCCGGAAGGCGACAAGGGATGCGCCGCGGGGGACGCCGTCGACCCGGTGCTACGTCACCGGGACCACGTCCACGGCCTGCTCGGTCTTCTGGCCGCCGACGATGCGCAGCACCCCCCGGACGGGAGAGACGTCGCCGTAGTCGCGGCCGTGGGCGACGAGGATGTGGTCGGTTCCGGCGCGGATGGCGTTGGTCGGGTCGAACTCGATCCACCCGGCGTCCCAGCCGCACCACGCCCGGACCCAGGCGTGCATCGCGTCAGCCCCTTCGAGCCGCGGGCGACCTTTGGGCGGTTCGGTGCGGAGGAAGCCGGAGACGTAGCCCGCCGGGATGCCGATGCCGCGGAGCGCGGCGATCATCACCTGGGCGAAGTCCTGGCATACGCCGCGGCGGCGGGCGAAGGCTTCGGCCGGGGGGGTGTCGACGGTGGTCGCGTCGGGATCGAACTTCATGTCGCGGTGCAGGGCGAGGCCGATGGCCTCGACCGCCCCGGCGGCGGTCATGCCGGGGCGGAGCTGCTCGCGGGCGTAGGCGGTCATCTCGGGGGTCGGCGCGGTGCGCGGGCTCGGGCCGAGGAAGTGGTGGGGCGCCTCGCCGTCAAGAGCGCGGTAGTCGAGGATCTCGTCGCGCAGGCGCTCGAAGGGCGGCGACATGTCGAGGGTCGCCGGCTGGGCGAGGACCTCGACGCGGGCGGCGACCCGGAAGAGGATCTCGTCGTGTTCGGCGCGGAAGGCGACCTCGACGGCGCCGTTGCCGAAGAAGTCGGTGAAGTGCCAGCGCTCGGCCGGCTCCGGCAGCACGGTGAGGATGCCCGTCACCCGGCGCTGGACCCCGGGCACGTCGGCCGGCATCAGGCGGAGCAGGTGGCGGCCGGCCACCGCCGGGCGGTCGTACTCGTAGGCGATGGTCATGCCGATGTCGTAGATCATGGGGCTGGCGCTACCGGAGGTAGGTGTCGGCGAGCAGGCTGGCGATCTGCTCGATCTGCGGGGTCAGCGCGGTCAGCACCGCGCTGTCGACGGTGTCCGGCGTCGCGACGGCGAAATCGGTGTGGACGCGCAGGGCCGCCCGCGACAGGTGCGACATCTGCCCGTTGATCTCGGCGTCCGGCAGGAAGGAGATATGCTCGCGCACCTCCGCGAGATGGTAGAGCACCGAGCGCGGGTTGAGGGTGTCGAGCGCGAGGAGGTCGATGACGGTCTCGCGGGTCGTCGTCACCGAATAGCGCCGGCGATGCGACATCACGCTGTCGCCGACTTCGATGGCGAGGTCGAGCGACACCCTCCGGCGCCTCCGGGTCGGCGAGGACGGCGAGCGCGCCGGTCATCGCGATCGCGCGTTCCAGCGACCGGCCGATCGAGAGGAAGCGCCAGCCGGTGAAGCGGTACATGTTCTCGTGCACGAGGCCGGAGAAGCCGGTGATCTTGCGGAGCAGCACCCCCATCGCCCGCGCGGCGTCGTCGCCGGCGGTGACCCGCGTGGACATGCCGCGCGCGGTCTTGGCGAGGTCCTTCAGCGCGGCCCAGCCGTCCAGCGAGAACCGGTCGCGGACGTTGCCGGCGCTGATGATCGCGCTGTCGAGCATCGCGACCAGCGCCGCGGGCACAGGCTCGTCCGGGGTGAGGCCGAGGCCGTCGAGATGCTCGCCGATGAGCGCGATCAGCGGCGCCTCGGGATCGGCGGTTTCGGCGAGGCGGACGTGGTAGGCGCGGATCAGGCGCATCGCCCCCTCCGCGCGCTCGACGTAGCGGCCGAGCCAGAAGAGATTGTCGCCGGCGCGGCTCGGCAGCACGCCCTGCTGGGCGCGGGTGTAGGGGGTCTGCGACGTCGGCAGCATGCTGACGCTCTCGACCCAGCGCGGGCTGATGAACCAGACGTCGGCGGCGCTGCCGCCGCGCTGCATGGCGATGGCGCTCGGCTCGGGGGCGTTGCCGATGCGGGCGAAGCCACCCTGCATCACTTCCCAGCCGGTCGGGGTGCGGGCGAGGAAGACGCGCAGGCTCATCGGGCGCGGCACCAGCCGGCCGTCGACATGGGCCGGGGTGGTCGACAGCATCACCGCTTCCTGGCCGACGAGCCGCTCGCCGTCGGCATCGAGCCAGGCGTCGAAGCTCGACCGCGCCCGGTCGCGGAAGCTGTCGCCGAGGACGGTGGCGTCGTCGGACTCGAAGGGCAGGCGGGTGGCGAGCGCCGGGCCGATCATCATCCGGTCCTTGTGGGCGCGGACGTGGGCGCGCTCCGCCGGCTGGCCGCACCACCAGGTGGCGATGTTGGGCAGGATCAGCGGCTCGCCGAGCAGCGCCTCGGCGATGCGCGGCATGAAGGCGAGAAGGGCGCGGATCTCGAGGATCCCCGAGCCGAGGGCGTTGACCAGGGTGACGTTGCCGCCCCGCAGCGCCCCGACAAGGCCGGGTGTGCCGATGCGCGACGAGGTGTCGAGTTCGAGCGGATCGGCGAAGGACGCGTCGAGGCGGCGCCAGAGGACGCTGACCGGACGCAGGCCGGCGACGGTGCGCACCATGACCCGGCCATGCTCGACGGTGAGATCCTCGCCTTCGAGCAGCATGAAGCCGAGGTAGCGGGCGATATAGGCGTGCTCGAAATAGGTGTCGTTGAGCGGGCCGGGGGAGAGGATGGCGACGCGGGCGTCGCGCTCGCGCGACAGGCCCTGCAGGGCGTCGCGGAAGCGCCGGAAGAAGCTCGCGAGGCGGTGGACGTTGGCCTCGGTATAGAGGTCGGAGAAGATCCGCGAGGTGGCGACGCGGTTCTCCAGCGCAAAGCCGGCGCCGGAGGGTGCCTGGGTGCGGTCGCCGAGCACCCACCAGGTGCCGTCCGGGCCGCGGCCGATCTCGAAGGCGATGAAGTGCAGGTAGTGGCCGCCGCGCGGCGGCACGCCGACGAGGGGGCGCAGCCACTCGCGGCTGGCGGCGATCAGGCGGGCGGGCAGGTGGCCTTCGGCGACGAGGCGGTTGTCGCCGTAGAGGTCGGCGACGATGCGCTCGAGCAGGTCGGCGCGCTGGACGAGGCCGCGGGCGAGGGCGGTGCCCTCGGCCTCCTCGATCAGGACCGGGATATGGGCGAGCGGCCAGGCGCGCTCGCTGGCGCCGGTGGTCTCGTACTGGCGATAGTAGACCCCCGCGTCGCGCAGGTACTGGTCGCCGCGGGCGAAGCGGCGGTGGAGGTCCTCGGGACTGAGCTTCGCGAGGTGGGCGATGAACGGCTGCCACACCGGGCGGATGCGTCCGTGCGCGTCGAGAAGTTCGTCCGACGCGCCCGGAGGCGGGGTGTAGTGGGCGAGCAGCCGGGCCACGGCATCATCGGAACCCAAGCTGCGCGCCTCCATGTCAAATCCCGGGTGCGCGTCGGAGATCGAGGGTCATCGGGAACTCGCGGCCGGGGGTCTCGACGACCGGCATGTAGGCGCCGGGCGTGAAGCCGTGGGGCTCGAAGCGGGCGAGGCGGCGGGCCTCGGCCTCGTTGCCGTTGACCGGGAAGGTGTCGTAGTTGCGCCCGCCCGGATGGGCGACGTGGTAGGTGCAGCCGGCGATGGAGCGGCCGGTCCAGGTGTCGAAGATGTCGAAGACCAGCGGCGCGTGGACCGGGATCACCGGATGCAGGGAATTGGCGGGCTGCCACGCCTTGAAGCGCACGCCGGCGACGGAGACGCCGCCGGTCTCGGTCGGCTGGAGCGGCATCCGGCGCTTGTTGCAGGCGACGAGGTAGCGGTTCGGATCGGTCGCCGTCAGCTTGACCTGCAGGCGCTCGACCGACGAGTCGGTGTAGCGCACGGTGCCGCCGATGGCGCCCGTCTCGCCGAGGACGTGCCACGGCTCGAGCGCCTGGCGGAGCTCGAGGTGGACGCCGTCGGTCTCGACCTCGCCGCAGAACGGGAAACGGAACTCGGCCTGAGCCTCGAACCAGTCGGGGCGCATGTCGAAGCCGTGGTCGCGGAGGTCGCGGAGCACGTCGAGAAAGTCGGCCCAGACGAAGTGCGGCAGCATGAAGCGGTCGTGCAGCGTCGTGCCCCAGCGGGTCAGCGAGCCGGTGACCGGGTCGTGCCAGAGGCGGGCGATCAGCGCGCGGATCATCAGCTGCTGGGCGAGCGACATGCGCGGGTCGGGCGGCATCTCGAAGCCGCGGAACTCGACGAGGCCGAGTCGGCCGGTCGGGCCGTCGGGCGAGTAGAGCTTGTCGATGCAGAATCTCGGCGCGGTGGGTGTTGCCGGTGACGTCGACGAGCAGGTTGCGGAGCAGGCGGTCGACCAGCCACGGCGGCGGCGCGTCGCCCGAGCCCGGCGGCGGCATCTGCTGCAGGGCGATTTCCAGCTCGTAGAGCGCGTCGTGCCGGGCCTCGTCGATGCGCGGGGCCTGGCTGGTCGGGCCGATGAACAGGCCGGAGAACAGGTAGGAGATCGACGGGTGGCGCTGCCAGTGCAGAACGAGGCTGCGCAGCAGGTCCGGGCGGCGCAGGAACGGCGAATCGAGCGTGGTGGCGCCGCCGACGACGATGTGGTTGCCGCCACCGGTGCCGGTGTGCTTGCCGTCGATCATGAACTTGTCGGCGCCGAGGCGGCACTGGCGCGCCTCGTCGTAGACGGTGTTGGTGATCGAGACGCAGTCCTCCCACGAGGCCGCGGGATGGATGTTGACCTCGATGACGCCCGGATCGGGGGCGACGCGGATGACGTTCATCCGCGGGTCGTGCGGGGGCGCGTAGCCCTCGATGTGGATGGGGAGGTCCATCTCCTTGGCGGCCGCCTCGGCGGCGGCGATGAGGTCGAGATAGTCCTCGATGCTCTCGACCGGGGGCATGAACACGCAGAGCCGACCGTCGCGGGGCTCGACGGAGAGGGCGGTGCGGACGACGCCGCCGGCCTCGCCGAGTTCCTGCTCGACCTGGGTCTGCTGGGTGCTGGAGTCGGAGGTGAAATGCGCCATCGGCTGGGCGCGGCTGCCGTTGACCGGCTGCGGCGGCTCGGCCGGCGCCGGGCGCTCGCGGCGGCGGAAGTCGGGAAGTGCGCCGCGCTCGACCGTCGGGTCGACGACGTTGGTGTAGGGGTAGTTCGACGGGGAGACGTAGGGAAGCTTGCCGAGCGGCAGGCGGAAGCCGACCGGGCTGTCGCCGGGAACGAGGTAGAGGAAGCCGCGGCGGAGCTTCCACTTCTCCGAACGCCAGTGGCGGCCGCTGGCCTGCGACTGCCACGCCTGCACCGGCAGGATGTAGCCCGAGGGCGTGGTCAGCCCGCGGTCGAAGACCTTGGCGATGCGGTGCCGCTCCTCGGGGTCCTTGAGCTTCGAGTTCTGCGGGGTGACGTTGGCGGGCAGATCGCCCTCCTTGAGGATCCACTCGCCCGGATCCTCGTAGGCCGGCGTCACCATCTCCGGTTCGATGCCGAGTTCCTTCGCGATGCCCTTCAGCAGCCGCTCGGCCTCGACCGGGCCGGCGTCGGTCTCGGCGCCTTCCTCGGCGATGAGCCTCGCGTCCTGCCAGATCGGCGTGTCGTCGCGGCGCCAGTAGAGCGAGAAGGTCCAGCGCGGCAGGCTCTCGCCCGGATACCACTTGCCCTGGCCGTAGTGGAGAAAGCCGCCGGGGGCGAAACGGTCGCGGAGGCGGCGGATCAGCTTGTCGGCGAGCCCGCGCTTCTCCGGGCCGACGGCCTCGGTGTTCCACTCCGGCGCCTCGAAGTCGTCGATCGAGACGAAGGTCGGCTCCCCGCCCATGGTCAGGCGGACGTCGCCCACGGCGAGGCTGGCGTCGACCTTGCGGCCGAGGGTGTTCAGCGCCGTCCACGCCTCGTCCGAATAGGGCTTGGTGATCCGCGGGTGCTCGGCGACGCGGGTCACCTTCATCTCGAAGCCGAAGTCGACCTCGGCGAAGCTGGCGGCCCCGGAGATCGGCGCGGCGTTGCGATAATGCGGCGTCGCGGCGAGCGGGATGTGGCTCTCGCCGGTCAGCAGGCCGCTCGTCGGGTCGAGGCCGATCCAGCCGGCACCGGGCAGATAGACCTCGCACCACGCATGCAGGTCGGTGAAGTCGTGGTCGGTGCCCGCCGGCCCGTCGATGGCGACGAGGTCGGGCTTCAGCTGGATCAGGTAGCCCGAGACGAAGCGGGCGGCGAGGCCGAGGTTGCGCAGGATCTGGACGAGCAGCCACGAGGTGTCCCGGCACGAGCCGGTGCCGCGCTCGAAGGTCTCCTCGGGCGTCTGGACGCCGGGCTCCATGCGGATGACGTAGCCGACCTCGCCGGCGAGGCGGGCGTTGAGGCCGACGACGAAGTCGACGGTGCCGGTGGTGTCGCGCGGGATGGTGGCGAGGAAGCGCTGGAGATGCGGCCCGACCGGCTCGGGCGTGCTGATAGATGACGAGGTCGTCCTGGATGTCGGCCGGATAGTCGAAGGGCCACTTCTGCGCGCTGTCCTCGACGAAGAAATCGAAGGGGTTGTAGACCGTCATGTCGGCGACGAGATCGACCTCGATCTTCAGTTCGGTGACCGGCTCGGGAAAGACGAAGCGCGACAGCCAGTTGCCGTAGGGGTCCTGCTGGTGGTTCACGAAGTGCTCGACGGGCGAGACCTTCAGCGTATGCGACAGGACGCGGGTGCGGGAATGGGGCGCCGGCCGCAGGCGGATCACCTGGGGTCCGAGCACCACCGGCCGGTCGTACTTGTAGTGGGTCAGGTGGTAGATGCTGGCCTTGATCGACATGGTGGTCCCCCGCACTGCCGGCTCGCCGCGCGACGGTTTCACACAAGCCGGGAAGATGCCACCCTTTCTGTTGCGGTGCAGTGAGGGCTTTTCGCGGGGGCGCCGTCGCGTCGTGAAACGGGCGCCGTGCCCCGCTCGGAACCGCGCAGGTCCCGCCGCATCGCGACCCGTCTCGGCGAGGCGATTGCCACAGCGGTCGCCTGGGCGCGAGCCTCCCTCCCTATACCCCGACCCAGGTGCGGAACTCGGGCGACTGCGGGGTGAGGGCGGCGGCGGGGAGGGTCTCGGCGATGGTGCCCCCGGCGACGAAGGCGATGCGGTCGGCGACGGCGAGGGCGGAGTCGATGCGCTGCTCGACGAGGATCGTCGCGACGTCGGTCGCCTTCAGCGCCACCACGGTGTCGCGGATCAGGGCGATCATCGACGGCTGGAGGCCCTCGGTCGGCTCGTCGAGAAGCAGGACCTCGGGCTCGGTGCAGAGCGCGCGGGCGACGGCGAGCATCTGCTGCTCGCCGCCCGAAAGCGTCCCCGAGACCTGCCCGAGGCGCTCGCGCAGGCGCGGGAAAAGCGCGAGGGCGCGCTCGCGGGTGGCGGCTCCGTGGCCGCGGGTCATCAGGCCGATCTCGAGGTTCTCCGCGACGGTGAGCTCGGCGAAGAGCCGGCGGCCCTGCGGCACCCAGGCGACCCCGTGGCGGGGCACCTCGTGGGCGGGCAGCGTGTCGAGGCGCACCCCGTCGAGGGCGATCTCGCCGGCGGTGGCGGGGACGAGGCCCATGATCGCCTTCAGCGCCGTCGACTTGCCGGCGCCGTTGCGGCCCATCAGGCAGAGCACCTCGCCCCCCTCGACGGTCAGCGAAAGGCCGCGAAGCACCCGGACGGTGCCGTAGCCGGCGTCGAGGGCGGAGACGGTGAGGGTCATCGGGGCGGGCTCATGAGCCGAGGTAGGCGGCCTGCACCGCCGCGTCGGCGCGGATTCTCGGCCGGGCTGCCGGTGGCGAGGGTGCGGCCGAGGGCGAGGACGGTGATGCGGTCGGCGAGGGCCATCACCACGTCCATGTTGTGCTCGATGAGGAGGACGGTCGCGGAGGTGGCGATCTCGCGGACCAGCGCCTCGAAGCCGGCGATCTCGCCGGCGGCGAGCCCCTGCGTCGGCTCGTCGAGGATGAGGAGCCGCGGGCGGAGGGCGAGCCCCATGGCGATCTCGAGCAGGCGCTGGTGGCCGTAGGCGAGGGTGCCGGCGATCTCGGCGGCGCGGTCCTCGAGGCCGACGCGGGCGAGGGCGGCGAAGGTCGCGGCGTCGAGCGGGCGCACGCCGGTGCGCTGGACGGCGAGGGCGACGTTGTCGAAGACCGGCAGGCGCGGATAGATCGCGGTGATCTGGAAGGTATAGGCGATGCCGCGGCGGACCCGCGCCTCGGCCGGCAGGCGGGTGATGTCGGCGCCGTCGAAGCGGATGGTGCCGGCGTCGGGCAGGAGCCGCCCGCAGAGCAGGCTGACGAGCGTGGTCTTGCCGGCACCGTTCGGGCCGATCAGGCCATGGATTTCGCCGGTGGCGAGGTCGAGGTCGACGCCGTCCACCGCCTTCAGCCCGCCGAAGGAACGGGAAAGGCCGCGAGCCGCGAGGAGCGGCGCGGCTAGGGCAGCCAAGGCAGCACCCGGGCGCGGAGCGCGCCGAGCAGGCCGCGCGGCGCGAAGACGACAAGCGCCATCAGCACGACGCCGACGACGAGCAGGGTGGCGTCGGTGACGCGCGCAGCGCCGTCGATGATGTAGAACATGAGCGCGGTCCCGACGAGCGGCCCGAGGGTGGTGCCGGCCCCGCCGAGCAGCACCCAGAGCAGCGGCAGCACCGAATACTGCACCGTGGCGAAGGTCGCCCCGACATAGCCGAAGAGCAGCCCGTAGGCCGCCCCCGCCGCCCCCGCGTAGAGGCCGGAGACGCCAAGCGCCAGCAGGCGGGCGCGGTCGGGATCGTAGCCGAGCATCCGCGTGCGCTCGGCATTCTCGCGGACCGCGATCAGCACGCGCCCGGTCGGCGAGCGCACGAGGGCGAGGCTGGCGAGCAGCCCGACGGCGAAGAGCGCGAAGGCGACGGCGTAGCGCGGGCCGTCGGCGGTGAGGTCGAGCGGGCCGAGGGTGCGGGCGGCGCGGGCCAGGGTCAGGCCCTCGTCGCCGCGGGTCCAGGTGCCGAAGTAGAGGATGGTGAGATAGCCCGCCTGCGCGAACATCAGCGTCACGATCATGAAGGCGACGCCGGTGGTGCGGAGCGCCAGCAGCCCGACGACGGCGGCGAGGGCGCCGCCGGCGAGGATCCCGGCCGGGAGGGTCAGCGCCCCGGGAAGGCCGGCGTGGGCAGCGAGCAGGCCGGTGGCGTAGAGCCCGGCGGCGAAGAACAGCGCATGGCCGAGCGACAAGAGGCCCGCGTAGCCGAAGGCGAGGTTGTAGCCCATGGCGAAGACCGCCAGCACCATGATCCGAGCGAGATTGGTCGCGTGATAGGCCGGCAGCACCGCCCCGAGGATGGCGAGCCCGGCCAGCACCGCGAGATGCAGCGCGACGCCGCCGCGTGCGGTCAAGGCCGCCTCCGGGGAGACGGTGAAACCGGCACTGACGCCCGGGGGGCGGCGCGGGCGGAGCGGTGAAAGCCGCGCCCGGCTGACGCGCCGCGATGGAAGGCCGGGGCCGGGGTCATGCCGTCTTGCGCCCGAAGAGCCCCTGGGGGCGGAAGACCAGGACGAGGGCGACGAGGAGCGTCGCGAGGATCTTCGCCAGCGTCGGCGAGAAGAAGACCGAGACGATGCCGTCGGAGAGGCCGATGAGCAGCGCCGCGACGACCGTGCCGCGGAAGGAGCCGAGGCCGCCGATGATGACGACGATGAAGGAAAGGAGCAGCGGGTCGCCGCCCATCAGGTAGTGGGCCTGGGAGATCGGCACGACGAGGACCGCGGCGAGCGCCGCGAGGCCGGCGCCGAGGCCGAAGACGAGGGCATAGACCCGGTCGACGTCGA
Source organism: uncultured Alphaproteobacteria bacterium (assembly GCA_963798235.1). GTDB lineage: Bacteria > Pseudomonadota > Alphaproteobacteria > Rhodobacterales > Rhodobacteraceae > Amaricoccus. The sequence goes on from CAWCSN010000005.1 coordinate 261,772, forward strand.
TGCCGAAGGCGGTGGCGGTCTCGCGGTCCCACTGGGTCGCGCGCATGACGAGGCCGATGCGGGTGCGCGCGAGCAGCGCCCAGACCCCGGTGATGACGATCGCGGCAAAGGCGATCACCGCGAGCTTGTAGCCGGAGTAGCCGAACCACGGGAACTGCAGGCGGATGTCGAAGGGCGGCGCCACCGACCGGGCCTCGGGCCCGTAGAAGCTGAGCGCGCCCTGCTGGAGGACGTAGCCGAAGCCGATGGTCGCGACGATCACCGCCTCGGGCTCGTAGCCGAGGCGGCGGAGGACCAGCCGGTCGAGGACGACGGCAATGGCGGCGGCGACGAGGGGGCTGACGACGAGGGCGGCGAGAAAGCCGGCGGCGGGGACGCCCGGCACCGCCTGCGACACGAGGTCGGCGACGAACCAGGCGACGACGGCGCCGACCATGAAGAACTCGCCATGGGCGACGTTGACGACGCGCATCACCCCGAAGACCAGGCTGAGGCCGATGGCGGTCACCGCCAGCGTCGCCGCCATGACGAGGCCCTCGAGGGTCGCGAGGAGGAGGAAGGGTCCGAAGTCCAAGGCGCCTCAGGGTCCGGTTCGGGTCGGTTGCATCGTCACAGGCAACGGCCACTCCGACTTCCCATGGCACGCGGAAGTGCATAGCGCCGCCCCGCCTGCCGGACAACCGGATTGCGCCCGGCCGGGCGCGAAGTCGCGTCGGAAACCGCCCTCCGGGACGCGCGCGGCCGCGCCACACCGCCCGGACGGGGGTGCACCACGGCAGGATCGCCCCCCGGACGCGGGCGTCCGGGTGCGGAGGTAGCGAGTGCGTGGAAGCCGCCGGGAGCGCGGGCCAACAACCCGCGCCACACATTTCACAAGTACGAACGAGGGGTTAACGCGCCGAGGAATAGAATTCAATATCAACGGGTTGACCCGCTGCGCACGCGTGCGCAAGCCTTGCGCCGGCGCGCCTTCCCGGCGAGTCGGAGGCCTTTTCAGAGCCCTCTCAGAAGCTCATCGTCGTGTAGTCGACCTCGTCGGGGTAGAGCCCGTCCTCGATGGTGGTCGTGTGGACGACGGCGAGCTTGCCGCCCTCGACCTTCGAGATCGACTGGTGGCCGAAGACCTGATGGGTCTTGCCGTTGAAGACCTTGTCGCCCTGCGGATGCTCGGTGCCGGCCGGCATGGTGGTGATCCCCTCCAGCGCCTCGACGAAGGCCTGGCGGTCGGCCTTGTCCTTGTAGCCCGCCGCCTCCATCGCCTGCTTGATGACGAAGAGCGTCTCCCAGGCCGAGAACATGTGGGCATAGGTCGAGACGTCGCGCGCGTCCGTGACCGAGGCGCCGTTGTCGTCGACGCCGACGGCGGCGCGGTAGAAGGTCTCCCACTCCGGCGCGCCCGGCTGCTTCGTGCGCGGGTGACCCTCCCAGAAGTGGGTCCCCTCGAGGAACGCGAGACCGGGGCTCGCGATGTCGACGGCCTCGAGGCTGTCGATGAAGCCGAAGATCTCGGGCTTGGGGCCGGAGCCGTAGAAGTCGCCGAGCTCCTTGACGAAGGTGAGCACCGCCGGCCCGACCATGACGTGGTAGAGGACCTCGGTGTCCTTCGGGATCCGCGGCAGGTAGCGGGTGAAGGAGGTCTCCGTCGGCGGGATCGCGATCTGCGTCGTCACCTCGCCGCCCTGCGCCTCCATCGCCGCGGTGAAGAAATCGCGGTGGTCGTAGCCGAAGGCGTAGTCCGGGTAGATCATCGTCACCTTCTTGCCGAGGTTCGCCGCCACCCATGGCGCCATCGACTGGACCTGGCTCTTGACGTCGGTGATCCCGGGCTGGGCGGTCCAGCGATTGAGGGCGCCGGAGGCGACGTGGTGGCCCTCGGAGCAGACGAGATAGGGGATGCGGAGCTCGCCGGCGCGGGGAGCGGAGCCCATGACGACATGGGAGAAGAGCGTCCCGTAGACCAAATCCATGTCCTGCGACGCGAACTTCTCGACGACCTCGGCGCCGCGCTTGGGATCGGTGCCGTCATCCTCGAAGACGATCTCGACCGGGCGCCCGTTGATGCCGCCGGCCTCGTTCAGCACCTTGAGCGCGCCCTGGGCCGTGCGTTCGTACCAGCGGCCGTAGGCGGCGCCGATGCCGGTGCGGTGGAGCTGGAAGCCGAGGCGGATCGGCGCGGCGGTCTGCGCCTGGACGAAGCGCGGCAGCGTCGACGCGGCGGCGAACGCGCTGCCGGCGGCGAGCCCCTTCAGTACCGCGCGGCGCCCGGGCGCCCCGATCCGATCCGTTGTCATCGACCCCCTCCGTTCAGCGTTGCGGTTCAGCGTTGCAGTTCAGGCATTTGCGGCTTCAGGCATCGCGCCCCGGCAGGTGCCTGCCCCTGGTGGCGGGAGCATGTGTGCAGGTGCACCAAATGTCCACGGGGTTTTCTGACAGCCGGGGGCAGGGCGCGCGCGCAGGGTTCTCCGGCTGGCGCGGCGATGCTACCTTCGGCGGAAACCGGACGGGGAGGATCGGGGTGAAGCGGATTGCGTGGGCTGTCGTCGCGGCGGTGGCGATCGGGGTGCCGGCCGGGGGCCGGGCGGAGGACAAGCTGCTGACGGCCGCGGTCGACTTCTCCGGGGTCTTCGGCTTCCTGTCGGCGGGCGCGCCGGCCTTCGTGATCGCCGCGGTGAAGAACGGCGAGACCGCCTTCGCCGGCTTCGGCGAGATCGCCGACGGGACGGGCCAGGAGCCGACCGCGGATACGCTGATGCGCATCGGCTCGATCAGCAAGGTCTTCTGCGGCGCGACGCTGGCCAGCATGGCGGCCGGCGGCGAGATCGCGCTGACCGACCGGCTTCAGGACCGGCTCGGCTGGGACGGCGTGACGCTTCCCGAGAAGGACGGGCGGGCGATCCGGATCATCGACCTCGCAACCCAGGCCTCGGGCCTGCCGCGCGAGGTGACGATGACGCCGCAGCCGGAGGACAACCCCTTCGGCTACAACACCCGCGAGACGGCGATCGCCGACCTCGCGGCGGATCCGCTGCTCTTCGCGCCGGGGACCGGGGTGCTCTACTCGAACTTCGGCTTCGACCTGCTCGGGGCGGCGCTCGCCCACACCGGCGGCAAGCCCTACGCCGACCTGCTGCGCGAGCGGGTGCTGGCGCCGAACGGCATGGCGGACACCGTCTTTGCTCCGGCGGCGGCGGACGGCCCGCGGCTGATGCAGGGGCACAACTTCGACGGCAAGGCGATGCTTTCGGTGCCGACGCCCGAGACGATCGAGTGCGCGGGCGGGCTCTACACGACGCCGAACGACATGCTGAAGTGGATGACGTGGAACCTCGACCGCCTCGCCACGACCGATGCCGACATGCGGGCGATCGACCATGCGGCCTGGCTCTACCGGGACGGGCTGAGCGTCGTGTCCGGGCTCGACGAGGGCGGGGCGCCGATGGATGCGATGGGGCTCGGCTGGGTGATCAACATGCCCGAGGGCAACCGGCCGCTGATCCTTCAGAAGACCGGTGGGCTGCAGGGCATGTTCGCCTTCGTCGCCCTGGCACCGACGCGGGGGGTCGGGGTGTTCGTGGCGATGAACAGCTTCAACGTCAGCGGCTTTCCGGCGATGGTTCAGACGGCGGTCGACCTCGTGGAACAGCTGGCCCCGCGTTGAGCGGACGCCGGCGTCACGCGCCGGTGGGGGCGGAGAGGAGCCAGAGGCCGAACACGGTGTAGAGCACCATCAGCACCGTCATCGGCGCGTGCAGGCGGGCGCTGCCGCCGGCGAGGCGCAGGCCGAGCAGGACGGCGAGGACGTGGGCGCCGAGGATCAGCGCAACCTGCGCGGTCCAGACTGCGGCGACGCCGGCGTGGTCGGAGAGAAAGCCGAAGGAGACCCAGTGCTCGGGCAGGCCGAGCAGGGACCAGCCGTGGTCGAGGGGGTCGTTGAGGGCGGCGACGGCGTACTGGCCGTCGGTGAGCAGCGCGACAAGATAGTGGGCGGCATGGTAGCCGGCCGCGATCGGCAGGAAGGAGAGCATCCACGGGCCGGCGTCGTCCCAGAAGGCGGTGCTGCGGTCGGCGAGACGGCGGCCGAGGGCGGCGGCGCCGAGGATGAGGCCAAGGGTCAGCGGCCAGGCAACGAGGAGGCCGAGGGTGTTCGGGAGCACGACGGCCGAGCGGCCGGGGAATTCGAGGGGGTTGATGCCGAGGAAGGCCAACCAGCGGAAGGTCTCGGAGAGGCCGTCGAAGCTGACCGACGCGAGCACGAGGGCGACGAAGGCGGCGGCCGATGGAGTGAGGGCCGGCATCCGGAGGATTCTGCGCGCCGGGAAGGCCGGCGTAGTGGCGCACGCGGGGGCCGGAGGCTTCGCTCCACAGCGGGGCGATGCGGCCGATCATCGAGAAATAGAGGCTGAACGTCTCGCCGCGACGGAGCCAGTCCTCGCCTTCGAGGACGGCGAGACCGAAGACGACCAGCCAGTAGCCGGCGGCGGCGCGGGCGAGGACGGCGGGGTCGGTCGGGGCAAGCGAGACGATCTCGAACCAGGCGAAGGCGAGGTAGCCGGCGCAGGCCGGCCAGGCGCCGAGGCGGGTGAGGCCGATGGCGCCGGTCCGGCCGAGGCGGCGGCGGGCGAGGCGGACCGGGCCGGTCCACGGGTCGATCGGCCGCCACAGGTCGCCGAGGAAGAGGCAGGCGAGGCTGAGGCCGACCCAGAGCAGGGTCCAGACCGTCAGGGTCAGCGGGTTTTCCAGCGGGTCGCGGCTGCCGAGGAAGCCGGTGGCGACGAGGGCGACGAGGCTCGCGAAGCCGAGCCAGCTCGGCAGGGTCGCCGGCAGCAGGCGAGGGCGGTCGACGAGGAGGCGGGGCCGCGGATCGGGCAGGCGTGGAAAGGCGAGGCCGGCGACGGCAGTGAGCGCGACGACGGCCCCGGCCGCGGCGATGGTGCGGCCGGTCGGCAGGGTGAGGATGACCATGCGCTCGCCGGCATGGGCGAGCGCCGCCCGCGGCAGGGCGAGAATGGCAGGGACGAGGCGGGCGGCGCGTCGGCGGGTGTCTGGCACGGGCGGCCCGTCGATCGGTTGCGGTTGGTGCGACTTTGCGGCGCCCGGGTCCCGTGTCAATGTCCCGGGGGCCGCGGGCGGCGGGCGCGCGTGCGGGCGAGGAGGTGGGCGATGGTGGATACGGAACTCCAGTGCGTGGCGCCGACGGGCGACCTTTGTGGCGAGGGGGCAGTCTGGGCGGAGGCGGAAGCCTGCCTCTACTGGGTCGACATCAACCGCTTCCTCGTCCGGCGGATGGACGCGGCCGGCGCGGTGCGGAGCTGGCTCTTCGACGAGCCGGCGACGGCGCTGGCGCTGACCGACCGGCCGGGGACGCTGCTCGTCGCGCTGGCGAGCCGGCTGATCCTGTGGCGGCCGGCCGACGACGGGCGGACGGCCTTCGGCACGCCGCTGGCGGACTGGCCGCGGGCGCGCTTCAACGACGGGCGCCCGGACCCGCAGGGGCGGCTGATGATCGGCACGATGGGCAACAACGTCGGACCGGACGGCGAGGGGCTGCCCGTCCCGCCCGGGCTCGGGACGCTCTACCGCGTCGATGCGGCGGGCGGCTTCACCGTCGAGGAGACCGGCATCGGCATCTCGAACACGATCTGCTGGAGCCCGGACGGTGGCACCTTCTACTTCGCCGACACGCTCGCCAACGACCTGCGCGCCTATCCGGTCGACCGGGCCACCGGGGCGCTCGGGACGCCGCGGACCTTCTTCGCCGGCTACGAGCGCGGCTCCCCCGACGGCTCCGCGGTGGACGCCGACGGCTACATCTGGAACTGCCGCTACGGCGGCGGCTGCGTCGTGCGGCTGAGCCCGGAGGGCGCGATCGACCGGATCGTCGAGCTCCCCTGCGACAACGCGACGACCTGCACCTTCGGCGGGCCCGACCTCCGCACCCTCTACATCACCACCGCCCGCGGCGGCGGCACCCGCTCCGAGCGCCTGTCGGGCAGCGTCTTCGCCCTTCCGACCCCGGTGCCGGGGCTCCCGGAACGGGTCTTCCGGCTCGGGTGAGCCGGCACATCTTGCGTTAACCATCTTTGGCGGTGATTGCGCCCGATGGCGGCGGAGGCTATGCCTGCCGTCGGACAGGCGGAGGACGCTATGCGGCCGGTAGTGCTTTGCATTCTGGACGGCTGGGGGATCAGTCCCTCGCGCGAGGCGAATGCCGTCGCTCTTGGACACACGCCCAACTTCGACCGGATCTGGGCGGAGTGCCCGCATGCGCAGCTTGCGGCGCACGGGCCCGACGTCGGGCTGCCCGAGGGGCAGATGGGGAATTCCGAGGTCGGGCACATGAACATCGGTGCCGGCCGGATCGTGTGGATGGACCTGCCGCGGATCGACAACGCCATCGCCGACGGCAGTTTTGCGACCAACCCGGATCTCGCGACCTTCATCGCTGCGCTGAAGGCGAGCGGCGGGACGGCCCACGTCGCGGGACTGGCCTCGCCGGGCGGCGTCCACGCCCACCAGCGCCAGATCGCCGCGGTGGCGGGGGTGATCGCCGCGGCCGGGGTGCCCGTGGCGATCCATGCCTTCCTCGACGGCCGCGACGTGCCGCCGAAGAGCGCCGAGGGCCAGATCGCGGCGCTCGAGGCGGCGCTGCCGCCGGGCGCGCGGATCGCGACGGTCGCGGGGCGGTTCTACGCGATGGACCGGGACAACCGCTGGGAGCGGGTGTCGGCGGCGGTCGCGGCGATCCTGCGCGGCGAGGGGCTGCGGGCGGCGACGGCGGCCGAGGCGATCGCGGCGAGCTATGCCCGCGGCGAGACCGACGAGTTCGTGGTGCCGACGGCCATCGGCGACTATGCCGGTGCCAGGGACGGGGACGGCCTCTTCTTCGCCAACTTCCGCGCCGACCGGGCGCGCGAAATCCTCGGCGCCCTGGTCGATCCGGCCTTCGTCGCGTATGAGGCGGGCACCCGGCCGGCCTGGGCGGCGGTGCTGGGAATGGTGCAGTATTCGGCGCATCTCGACACGCTGATGCCGGCGATGTTCCCCTCGGCCGATATCATCAACACCCTCGGGTCGTGGGTGGCGTCGAAGGGGCTGAAGCAGTTCCGCACGGCGGAAACCGAGAAGTATCCGCACGTCACCTTCTTTCTCAACGGCGGCGTCGAGGAGCCGGCGGCCGGCGAGGCGCGCTTCATGGCGCCGAGCCCGAAGGTCAGGACCTACGACCTCAAGCCGGAGATGTCCGAGGCGGAGGTCGCCGAGCATCTGGTCGCGGCGATCCGCTCGGGCGAATACGGGCTTATCGTCGTCAACTTCGCCAATCCCGACATGGTCGGGCACACCGGCATCCTCGCGGCGGCGATCAAGGCGGTGGAGGCGGTGGACCACGGTCTCGGCGACGTGCTGGCGGCGGTGCAGGACATGGGCGGGGCGATCATCGTCACCGCCGACCACGGCAACTGCGAGGTGATGGTCGATCCGGTGACCGGCGAGCCGCACACCGCGCACACGCTGAACCCGGTGCCGGTGATCCTCGTCGGCGGGCCGGAGGGGGCGGCGCTGCGCAACGGGCGGCTTTCTGACCTCGCGCCGACGCTGCTGGAACTGATGGGCATCGCGCCGCCGCCGGAGATGGATGGCCGGAGCCTGATCGTCCGGTGATCGTGCGGCGCCTCCTCCTTCTCGCCCTCGTCTGCTGGGCGCCGGCTGCGCTGGCCTCTGCCGACGCGGCCGATGCGATCGCGGCGGGGAAGGCGCGGACGGCGGCGGCGGGGTCGGCGCTCGACGCGGCGACGGTCGAGCCGGTGAACCTCGCCGTGCTCGCGGAGGCGGTCTCGGGCTACGAGGCCGCGGTCGCGGCGCTGGCCGAGGGCGTCGCCGAGGCCGACGGGCGGACGCTGGCACTCCGCGACGGCTTCGCGGCGCGGCGGACAGAGATCATGCGGCTGCTCGCGGCCTTCGAGGCGATCAGCCGGACGCCGGTGCCCCAGCGCGGCATCCACCCCGATGGTCCGCTCGGGGCGGCGCGGGCCTCGGCGATGGTGGACCGGCTCGAGCCCGCGCTGCGCGGTGAGGCGGCGACGCTCGGCCAGGAGGTCGCGGCGCTGCGCGCGGCCGAAGGCGTCCAGGCGGACGGCGAGGCCGCGCTCGCGGCGGCCGAAGCGCGGCTGGCGCCGGCGCGGACGACGCTGGCGGCGGCGATGGCCGCGGCCGTGCCGCCGGCCGAGGGGCCCGAGGTCACGGCGCTGACGATGATGGCCCGCAACAGCGAGAGCCTGACGGCGCTCGCCGCGGCGCTGGCCAAGACCGACGCCACCCCTCCGGCGCCGGCGGCTGCCGGCCCGGGCGCGGCGGCCGTGCCGATGAGCTGGCCGGTGGCCGGGACCGTGGTCCGGCACTTCAACGAGCGCGATGCCTCGGGCGCGCGCCGGCCGGGCGTCGTCATCGGGACGCCGCCGCTCGCGATCGTCAAGGCGCCGGTCGATGCGGTCGTGCGCTATGCCGGACCCTTCCTCGAGTACGGCTACGTGACGGTGCTCGAACCGGACGACGCGACTCTGGTGGTTCTGGCGGGCCTGGCCCAGCTTCAGGTCCGCACGGGGGCGATGGTCAGGCGGGGCGATCTGCTCGGTCTGATGGGCGGACATTCACCAGACGGTGAAGAAAGCGTGGCCCCTGATGGGGACGCGGGGACTGGCCCGAACGAAACGCTGTATATAGAGATCAGGCAGGGACGGGGACCGGTCGATCCGGAACCGTTGTTCCACGGCGATAACGGATAGGAAGAGCGCCCAATGAAAAAGATCTGGCTGGCGGGAATCGGTGGAGCCGTGGCGGGCGCTGTGATCAGCACGCAGTTCGCCGGGCCGCTGCTCGCGCAGGATGCCGAGAAGGAGAGTTCGGTCTACGAGCAGCTCGACCTCTTCGGCGACATCTTCGAGCGCATCCGCTCCTCCTACGTCGAGCCCGTCGACGAGAAGCAGCTGATCGCCGACGCGATCAACGGGATGCTCTCCCACCTCGACCCGCATTCGAGCTACATGCCGCCCGACGATTTCAACGACATGCAGGTCCAGACCAAGGGCGAGTTCGGCGGCCTCGGCATCGAGGTGACGCAGGAAAACGGCGCCGTGAAGGTCGTCTCCCCGATCGAGGGCACGCCCGCCGACCGGGCCGGCGTCAAGTCGGGTGACCTGATCGTGCAGGTCAACGGCGAAAGCGTCATGGGCCTCACCCTCAACGAGGCGGTCGACATGATGCGCGGGCCGGTCGGCTCGGACATCACCATCACCCTCCAGCGCGAGGGCACGCCCGATCCCTTCGACGTCAAGATCACCCGCGAGACGATCACGGTCTCGCCGGTCGAGTCCCGGCTCGAGGACGGGGTCGTGGTGCTGCGGCTCAAGACCTTCAACGAGCAGACCTATCCCGAGCTCGAGGAGAACCTGAAGAAGCAGGTCGAGGCGGCGGGCGGCATGGACAAGGTGACGGGCTTCGTCATCGACCTCCGCAACAACCCCGGCGGCCTGCTCAACCAGGCGATCTCGGTCGTCGACGCCTTCCTCGACTCGGGCGAGATCGTCTCGACCCGCGGCCGCGACCCGCGCGACAGCGAGCGTTACAACGCGACGCCGGGCGACCTCACCAGTGGCAAGCCGCTCGCGGTCGTCGTCAACGGCGGTTCCGCCTCGGCCTCCGAGATCGTCGCGGGCGCGCTGAAGGACCACCACCGCGCGGTGATCATCGGCACCCAGACCTTCGGCAAGGGCTCCGTGCAGACGATCATGCCGGTGCCGGGCGAGGGCGCGATCCGGCTGACCACGGCGCGCTACTACACGCCGTCGGGCCGCTCGATCCAGGCGCTCGGCGTCGCGCCCGACATCATCGTCGAGCAGCGCCCGCCGGAAGAGGTCAAGGCCGACGACAAGGCGCCGGAGCCCGCAGCTGCGCTCCGAGGCCGATCTCCGCGGGTCGCTCTGCAACGACAGCCTGACCGAGGACGAGAAGAAAATCCTCGAGGAGGACCGTCAGCACAAGGAAGAGACCGCGCGCCTGCGGGCCGAGGACTACCAGCTCAGCTACGCGATGGATATCCTGCGCGGCATGTCCTACCTCTCGGCCGAGAACCAGCAGCAGTAGGATCGATGCCCAAGGCGTTGACGGAAGCAGACATTCTGGCGTTGCCCTATCGCCAGAACGTCGGCCTGATGATCCTGGACCCGGCGGGGCGAGTCTTCGCCGGGCAGCGGCTCGACAATCCGGGACCGGCCTGGCAGATGCCGCAGGGCGGTATCGACGCGGGCGAGACCCCGCTCGAGGCCGCCTACCGCGAACTCGTCGAGGAGACCGGCATCCCGCAGTCGGCGGTCGAACTGATCGCCGAGGCGCCGGAGTGGATCACCTATGAGCTGCCGCTCGACCTGATCCCGAAGCTGTGGAAGGGGCGGTTCCGCGGCCAGAGGCAACGCTGGTTCCTGATGCGATTCACCGGTGACGAGGCGCTGATCGGCATCGCCACCGAGCATCCCGAGTTCAGCGCCTGGGCGTGGATCGAGCCCACCGAACTGGTCGACCGCATCGTGCCCTTCAAGCGCGAGACCTACGCGGCGGTGCTATCGGCGTTCCGCGCCTATCTCTGATCGGGGGTCGGCATTCGCCACGCCTCGTGCCGATCTCCGGGACAGGTTTCTGACCAGTTAACGGAATGAGGCTTTCTCCATAATATCAGATACATAACGGGAGTCGCACGCGTGCGACGCCCGTGCTTTGCATGACGATCGACCGGGATGGATCGATCGGGTTTCGCACGACGCGGGAAAGCCGGTGATCCCAGGCCGCTCCGGGAACCGCACGCAGCGACCGTCAGACCCGCTCCCCCTGAACCCGCGGCGATCCGCCACCCGGTCGCCGACCGGCGATGGAATGCCGCGTCCGGACGGCAGGGGCGGCGCGGCGCGCGGCATGTGGAGCCCATGAGCGAGCACATCCTGACCCTCCGCTGCCAGAACCGCCCCGGCATCGTCGCCGCGGTGGCGACGCGGCTGGCCGCGAACGGCGGCGACATCACCGAGGCGGCGCAGTTCGACGACGCGCTGACCGGCCAGTTCTTCATGCGCGTCGCCTTCCGGATGGACGGCGACCGCGACGTCTTCGCGGCGGGCTTCGCCGAGGAGGCCGAGCGCTTCGGCCTCGACTGGACGCTGCGCGAGGCGACCCGGCCGCGACGCGTGGTGATCCTCGTGTCGATGTTCGACCACTGCATGATCGACCTGCTCTACCGCTCCCGGATCGGCGAGCTCAACATGGAGGTGGTCGGCATCGTCTCGAACCACCCGCGCAGTACGCTGGCCAAGAGCGAATACGCCGACATTCCCTATCACCACCTGCCGGTCACCCGCGACACCAAGCCGGCGCAGGAGGCGGCGATCAAGGCGGTGATCGAGGCGAGCGGGGCGGAACTGGTGGTGCTGGCGCGCTACATGCAGGTCCTGTCGGACGATTTCTCGGCCTACCTGTCGGGGCGCTGCATCAACATCCACCACTCGTTCCTGCCCGGCTTCAAGGGCGCCAAGCCCTATCACCAGGCCCACGAGCGCGGGGTGAAGATGATCGGCGCGACGGCGCACTACGTGACCGGCGACCTCGACGAAGGGCCGATCATCTCGCAGGACGTCGAACACGTCAGCCACGCCGACACCCCCGACGATCTCGTCGGCAAGGGCCGCGACATCGAGCGCCGGGTGCTGGCGCGGGCGGTCGCCATGCACCTCGAGGACCGGGTGCTGCTCAACGGGCACAAGACGGTGGTCTTCCGGAAGTAGTCAGTCCGGATCGAGCTGGTCCGCCGGGATCACCGGAAAGAAGGCGCCGTCCGACCACAGGCCGAACTGGTCGGTGCCGTCGACGGGTTCGGTCTCGCAGAGGTCGACGAGGCGGTAGAAGCTCTTGCGGTCGATGAGGGCTTCGAGGCCGCGGCGGACCATGACGTAAGGGGCGGGCTCACCGGTCCCGGGGTCGCGGACGACGCGGATCGGGTGGTCGGGGCCGGCGGTGACTTCGTCCTCGACCTGGGTGACGAAGGTCAGGCGCTGGTCGCGGCCGGTGCCCTCCGTGGTGAAGTCGACGGCGACGAAAGGGGCGTCGTCGACGGTGATCCCGACCTTCTCGACCGGTGTCACCAGGAAGAAGCGGTCGCCATCGCGCCGGAGAACCGAGGAGAAGAGCTTGACCAGCGGCTTACGTCCGATCGGCGTGCCAAGATAGAACCACGTCCCGTCGCGGGCGATGCGCATGTCGAGATCGCCGCAGAAGGGCGGATTCCACAGATGCACCGGCGGCGGACCACGGCGGGCGGCCGTGCGGGCCGCGGCGGCGATCCCGTCGGCGGAGGGTGGGGCAGGGGTCTGGTCGTCATCCGACATAGGCCGACGGTAGCGCCGGGGCACCGGGGCGGCAATCCCGTGGACGGGCAAGGAGCCGGGGCGACGAAGGCGCTTGCCCGGCCGGCGGTTTCGTGTTGCACTGCAACATGAGAAGCGTGGCTGTCGGGATTGTGAGACACAAGCACCATTGTCGGCACCGCGCGGCGGGTTAAAGTCGCTTCGAGACGAAATCGCGGCGGTCCACGCCGCGCGCCGGAAAAGGGGCGGGCAGATGACGGACACCGACGACCTGATGCCGGAGATCGAGGCGGCCGGGGCCCGGCTGGTCGCGGCGCGCGAAATGATCGCCCGGCGCATCATCGGCCAGAACGCCGTGGTCGAGCAGACGCTGATCGCCATCCTCTGCGGTGGCCACGGGCTGCTGGTCGGGGCACCCGGCCTCGCCAAGACCCGCCTCGTCGAGACCCTCGGCACCGTGCTCGGCCTCGTCGCCAACCGCGTGCAGTTCACGCCCGACCTGATGCCGGCGGACATTCTCGGCGCCGAGGTGCTGGAGACCGGCGCCGACGGGACGCGGGCCTTTCGCTTCATCGACGGGCCGATCTTCTGCCAGCTGCTGATGGCCGACGAGATCAACCGCGCCAGCCCGCGGACGCAGTCCGCGCTGCTGCAGGCGATGCAGGAGAAGGAAGTCTCGGTCGCCGGCCAGCGCCGCATCCTTCCGCGCCCCTTCCACGTGCTCGCCACCCAGAACCCGATCGAGCAGGAGGGCACCTATCCGCTGCCCGAGGCCCAGCTCGACCGTTTCCTGCTCCAGATCGACGTCGACTATCCCGACCGCGCCGACGAGCGCGCGATCATCCTCGCCACAACCGGCATCGACGATGCGGTGGCCGAGCCGGTCTTCAACTCGGCGAGCCTGATGTCGGCGCAGCGGCTGATCCGCCGGCTGCCGGTCGGCGAGCAGGTGGTCGAGCGCATTCTCGACCTCGTCCGCTCGGCGCGGCCGGGCACGCCCGACGCGCATCCGGCGGTTCGGGATGCGGTGAGCTGGGGTCCGGGGCCGCGGGCGGCGCAGGCGCTGATGCTGGCGATCCGGGCGCGGGCGCTGATCCAGGGGCGGCTGGTGCCTTCGCTCGACGACGTCGCGGCGCTGGCCCAGCCGGTGCTGATCCACCGCATGGCGCTCGGCTTCGCGGCCCGTGCCGAGGGGCAGACGCTGGCCCAGCTCATCGAGAAGCTCGTCGGCGACGAGCTTGGTCTGGAGGCGGCCGCGTGATCGAGCCGCGCCGGCCCCGCGGACGCGACAAGCCGCAGGGGCCGGTCGGCCTGAGGCGTGACGCCGAGAAGGTGGCCGGCGCCCTGCCGCCGCTGCTCGCCGAGGCGGAGCAGCTGGCGGCGTCGGTGGCCATGGGTTTCCACGGCCGGCGGCGGGCCGGGCATGGCGAGAATTTCTGGCAGTACCGGCAGGCGATGCCGGGGGATCCCCGGTCGTCGGTCGACTGGCGGCGGTCGGGCAAGTCCGACCAGCAGTTCATCCGCGAGATGGAGTGGGAGGCAGCACAGTCGGTCTCGATCTGGGTCGATGATGCGCAGTCGATGGACTACCGCGACGCCGAGCACTTCAGGGCGCGCTCGAAGAACGAGCGCGCCTCCCTGCTGGCGCTGGCAATGTCGGTGCTGCTCATCAAGGCCGGCGAGCGGGTGGCGCTGATGGGCACCGACGCGGCCCAGCCGCGGACCGGCCGGGCGCAGCTCAACCGCATGGCACTGGCGCTCGGCACCGAGCGCGCCGATCGCGTGCGGCCGGACTACGGGGTTCCGCCCTCGGACCGGCTGGCGCATGGGGCGCGGGCGATCTTCTTTTCCGATTTCCTCGGCGATCTCGACGCTTTCGAGCCGGCCTTCGCCCACGCCGCCGACCAGGGGGTGCGCGGCTGCCTCGTGCAGGTCCTCGACGAAACCGAGGAGAATTTCCCCTTCGATGGCCGGATGATCTTCCAGTCGATGGGCCGCAGCACCGAGTTCGAGACCCAGCGCGCCCGGGCGCTTCAGGAGGCTTACGTCACGCGGCTGACGGAGCGGCGGGCGAAGCTGGTCGACTATGCGCGCCACCTCGGCTGGCGCTGGTATTTCCACGACACCACCGCGCCGCCGCGCAAGGCACTGCTCTGGCTCTACATGGCGGTCGGCGAGCGGATGTGACCCGATGATCGGACCCGTCGCCTTTCTCGCGCCGTGGCTCCTCCTCGGGCTGGTCGCGTTGCCGGTGCTGTGGTGGCTGCTGCGCGCGGTGCCGCCGGCGCCGGGGCGCAAGCCGTTTCCGGGCGTGCGCCTGCTGCTCGGGCTCAAGGATCTCGAAAAGATGCCCGAGCACAGCCCGTGGTGGCTGCTGCTCCTGCGCATGGCGGCACTGGCGGCGGCGATCCTCGCCTTCGCCGGCCCGGTTCTCAACCCGCAGCCGGAAAGCTCGGGGGCGCCGCTCCTCGTCCTCGTCGACGGCGGCTGGGGCGATGCACCGGATTGGGCGCGGCGGATGGACCGGGCGGCGGCGGCGCTTGGCGAGGCGGCGCGCGACGGGCGCCCGGCGGCGGTGGTGCTGATGACGACGCCGCCGGTCGCGGGCGATGACCTGCCGTGGCGCGCGGCGCCGGAGTGGTCGGAGCGGCTCGCCGGCCTGTCGCCGCGGCCGTGGGCGCCGGACCGCGCCGGCTGGGCGGGCTATCTGGCGGCCCGCGACGGATCCTTCGAGACGCTGTGGCTGACCGACGGCATCGGCTCCGGCGGCGAGGAGGCACTGGCGCAGGCCCTGCTCGACCACGGTCCGGTGACGCTCGCCGGGCCGCCCGCGACCGCGCTGGCACTGACGCCGCCGACGCTCGCCGACGGTTCGCTCCACGTCGAGGCGCTGCGGGCCGACACCGAGGAGGAGCGACCGGTCGGGGTCGTGGCCCTCGGGCCGGACCCGAACGGCATCGAGCGGGTGCTCGGGTCGGCGACCGGGCTGTTTGCGGCCGGGGAGGGCAGGGTGGCGCTCGGGCTCGACATGCCGATGGAACTCCGCAACCGCGTGGCGCGGGTGCAGGTCTCCGACGGCAAGTCCGCCGCCGGGGTCGTCCTCGCCGACGACAGCGTGCGCCGGCGCAAGGTCGGCCTCATGTCCGGTCGGCCGGAGGGCGAGGCGCAGGATCTCGTCGATCCGCTCCACTATCTGCGCAGCGCCCTCCAGCCCTTCGCCGAGGTGATCGAGGCGCCCTTGCCCGAGATGCTCAACGCGGCGCCGGACGTGCTGATCCTCGCCGACGTCGGCACGCTCGGCGAGGCCGAGCGGGCCGAGCTGGTGCCGTGGGTCGAGAAGGGCGGGCTCCTCATCCGCTTCGCCGGTCCGCGGCTGGCGCAATCCGGGGCAGGGCAGCTCGACGACGATCCGCTGCTGCCGGTCCGCCTCCGCGCCGGGGGCCGATCGCTCGGCGGCGCCATGTCGTGGGGGGCGCCGCGCAAGCTGAAGCCCTTCCCGGAGAACGGCCCCTTCGCCGGCCTGCCCTTGCCGCAGGACGTCGACATTTCGAGCCAGGTGATGGCCCAGCCCGATCCCGATCTCCCCGACCGGGTGATGGCGAGCCTCGAAGACGGCACGCCGCTGGTCACCGGCCGGTCCCTCGGCGACGGGCGGGTGGTGCTCTTCCACGTCACCGCCAGCGCCGACTGGTCGAGCCTGCCGCTCTCCGGCCTCTTCGTGCAGATGCTCGAACGCCTGACCCAGAGCGCAGGCGGCCTCGCCACGGCGGCGGAGACGCTGACCGGCTCGGTCTGGACGCCACAGCAGGTGCTCTCCGGCTTCGGCGAGCTCGAGCCCCCGACGCTGGTCGCGGGCGTCCCCGGAGAGCGGCTGGCCGAGGCGCGGCCCTCGGCCGAGACGCCCCCCGGCATCTACGCGAGCGGCGAGCGCCGGGTGGCGCTCAACGTCATGCGCGCGGACGACACCCTCGCGCCGATGCCGCCGCTTCCGGATGGCGTGGTGGTCGAGACCCTCGACCGGCCGGAGGAAGTCCGCCTCGGGCCGTGGCTGATCGCCTTCGCGCTGGTGATGCTCGCCCTCG
This sequence comes from uncultured Alphaproteobacteria bacterium, assembly GCA_963798235.1. GTDB lineage: Bacteria > Pseudomonadota > Alphaproteobacteria > Rhodobacterales > Rhodobacteraceae > Amaricoccus. The sequence continues at coordinate 278,252 of CAWCSN010000005.1, forward strand.
ACGTCATCGCGACGCTAATTGTCTCCGGCCGCCTCGGCCGGCGCTTCCAGCGCGCGGCGACGGCCTCGGCGGCGCTGGTGCTGCTCGCGGCGCTCGCGGCCGGGGGTGCTGCCCACGCGCAGGACGGGCCGGGGACGGGACCGGACGCCAACTCGATCTACGCCGCGGACGAGACGGTCCTCGCCTATGTCGAGACCGGGAACGCCCGCGTCGATCAGGTCAGCGCCGCCGGGCTGACCGGTCTCAGCCGCGCACTCTTCGAGCGCACGGCGATCGAGCCGGCGGACCCGGTCGCAGTCGACATCGAAACCCATGACATCGCGCTTTACCCGCTGCTCTACTGGCCGGTCACCGAGGGGCAGCAGCCACCGTCGGACGCTGCGGTCGCCAAGCTGAACGACTACCTCCGCTATGGCGGCATGATCCTCTTCGACACGCAGGATGCCGACCTCGGCGGTTCGCTTGGCGCCACCACGCCGAACGGCCGGGCGCTGCAACGCATCGCCGCGCGGCTCGACATTCCGTCGCTCGAACCGATCCCGAGCGACCACGTGCTGACCCGGACCTTCTACCTGCTGCAGGACTTCCCCGGCCGCTGGATGGGCGGCCCGCTCTGGGTCGAGTCCTCGCCGGAAGCGACCGAGGTCGAGGGGATGCCCTTCCGCAACCTCAACGACGGGGTAACCCCGGTGGTCATCGGCAGCAACGACTGGGCCGCCGCCTGGGCGACGCAGGACAACGGGCAGGCGCTCTTCCCGGTCGGCCGCGGCATAGCGGGCGAGCGCCAGCGGGAGATGGCTTTGCGCTTCGGGATCAACCTCATCATGTATGCCATGACGGGCAACTACAAATCCGATCAGGTGCACGTGCCCGCCCTGCTCGACCGGCTCGGGCAATAGACGATGCAGGCCGTCGCCTTCGATCCGCTCCTGCCGCTGCCGCTGATCGCGGTTCTCGCCACGATCGCGCTGCTCGGCGTCGTCGCGGCGCTGTGGCGCGGGCTCACCGGCTGGTGGCTCCGCGGTCTCGCGGCGCTGGTGCTGCTCGCCGCGCTCGCCGGTCCCTCGCTCCGCCGCGAGGACCGTACCCCGGTGCCGAACATCGCGATCGTCGTCATCGACGATAGCGCCTCCAACCGCATCGGCGACCGCGGACCGCAGCTCCAGACGGCGCTCGACGGCCTCAAGGCGCGTCTCGACCACCTCGGCGAGACCGGCGGGCTCGAGGTCCACACCGTCCACGTCGCCGACCGCGGCGAGAACGGAACCCAGCTGCTGACTGCGCTGGCCGAGGCGACCGCAGAACTCCCCGCCGATCGCATCGCCGGGGCGATCCTGGTCACCGACGGGCAGATCCACGACCCGCAGGCGCTCGCGACCTTCCCCGGCCCGGTGCAGGTGCTGCTGACCGGCCACGCCGCCGACTGGGACCGTCACGTCGTCGTCGAGACCGCCCCGGCCTTCGCCATCGTCGGCGAGGCGGTCAGCCTCGTGCTCCGCGTCGAGGACATCGGCGCCGCGCCGGACGGGAGCGGCTTCGCGCCCTTGTCGATCTCGCTCGACGGCACCGAGCCCTTGCGCTTCGACGTGCCGGTGAACCAGAGCGTGACCCTGCCGGTGACGCTCCAGCGCGGCGGCGTCAACGTCCTGCAGATCTCCACGCCGACGGTCGCGGATGAACTCACCGACCGCAACAACCAGGCGATCGTCTCGATCAACGGCGTCCGCGACCGGTTGCGGGTGCTGCTGGTCTCGGGCGAGCCCTATCCGGGCGAGCGGACGTGGCGTAACCTGCTTGAAGTCGAACTCGTCGGTCGACCTCGTCCACTTCACCATCCTGCGCCCGCCGGAAAAGCAGGACTTCGTCCCGGTCTTCGAGCTGTCGCTGATCGCCTTCCCGACGCAGGAGCTGTTCATGGAGAAGGTCGACGAGTTCGACCTGATCATCTTCGACCGCTACAAGCGCCGGGGCATCCTCCCCAACCACTATTTCGACAACATCGCCCGCTATGTCCGCGACGGCGGGGCGCTGCTGGTCGCCAGCGGCGACGACTTCGCCGGGGCCGAGAGCCTCTACCGCTCGCCGCTCCGCGACATCCTCCCCGTCGAGCCGACGGCGCGGGTGATCGAGGAGGGCTTCCACCCGATGGTCTCCGAGATCGGCCACCGCCATCCGGTGACCGCCGGCCTCGAGGAGCACGCGCCGAAGCCGACCGCGGCGGACGGCACGCCGGGCTGGGGCCGCTGGTTCCGCACCGTCGAGGTGACGAAGAAGAGTGGCGAGACGGTGATGGACGGCCCCGAGGGCAAGCCGCTCCTCGTCCTCGACCGTCAGGGCGAGGGCCGGATCGCGGTGCTGATGTCCGACCACGCCTGGCTGTGGAGCCGCGGCTTCGAGGGGGGCGGCCCGCAGGCCGAACTTCTCCGCCGCCTCGCGCACTGGCTGATGAAGGAGCCGGAACTGGAAGAGGAAGTGCTCCGCGGCACCGGCGACAACGGCGCGGTGGCGATCGAGCGCCGCACCCTTGCCGACAGCGTTCCGCCGGTAACCGCGGTCAGCCCGTCGGGCGAGACCTCCGAAGTGACGCTGACCGAGGTATCGCCGGGCCTGTGGCAGGGCCGGATCGACGACGCCGAGAACGGCGTCTGGCGGCTCACCAACGGCGACCAGAAGGCCGTCGCCGTCGTCGGGCCTTCGGCGCCCAAGGAATTCGCCAACCCGGTCTCGACCGGCGACGTCCTCGACCCGCTCGCCGCCGCGACGCGGGGCGGCGTGCGCCGGCTCGAGGACGGGATGCCCGACGTGCGCCTCGTCCGCGAGGGTCGGGTCGCCGAGGGCCGCGGCTGGATCGGCCTCGCCGACCGCGAAGCCTACCAGCTCCGCGACATCCGGCAGGTCGACCTCGCGCCCGGCTGGCTGACCCTTCTTCTTGCCGCCGGCCTCGCGTTCGCCGCCTGGCGGATCGAGGGACGGTGATGGCCGGGGAAGACACGCCGCTCGCCTTCGTCGCCGCGGAGTTGCCGCCGCGGACCAAGCCGTCGAACTATCCCGAGCCCTTCTTCAGCCGCATGGCCGGGCGCGAGAAGCGGCCGCTCGGCGACCGCTTCGGCCTCCGCAACTTCGGGGTCAACCTGACGCGGCTCGCCCCGGGGGCCGAGTCGGCGCTCCTCCATCGCCACAGCCGGCAGGACGAGTTCGTCTACATCCTCTCCGGCACCCCGACCCTGGTGACCGACCGCGGCGAGGTGGTCCTCGCGCCCGGAATGTGCGCGGGCTTTCCTGCCGGCCGGCCTCGCGCACCAACTCGTCAACCGGAGCGGAGGCGGAGGTCGTCTACCTCGAGATCGGCGACCGCACTCCGGGCGATGAGGGCAACTATCCGAGCGATGACATCGCTGCCGTTCTCGGGCCGGACGGGAATTGGATCTTCACCCACAAGGACGGCACGCCCTATTAACCTCCGCTTCCGATGCGGCTTGCCAGAATCGGCGCGTTTCGCGACGATTCCCGCGTTACGTTGGGGATGCGCACGATTTGGCCCAAGCACTGGATCCGATGCCATTGGTCGATCCGGTTCACCGCTTCGTCCTCTTCACCAATGCGAAATGCGGCGGAACGTCGCTGAAAGCTTGGTTCTTCGCAAATCTTGGCTTCGCGACGCTGCACCGGCGACCCGCCACGCTGCTCGGGATTTTCGGGCCGGCGTACGCCGTCTCCCACCTTCGGCGCGGCTGGTGGCTCGCCCATCAGGCGGGCAAGGCGCGGCGGCGGGAGACCCCGGATTCGCTGGATTACAATCATAGGCTTCAGGCTTTTTTCACCTTCTATCGCCATGCATATTGCGCTTCGGCGCTGGTCGACGACTCCAAGGCCGGCTACCGCCGGATCTGTGTGACCCGGCATCCGGCCCAGCGCCTGGTGAGTGCGTATCTCGACAAGTTCTGCGCGGGCGCGCAGCGGCCGCCATTCGTCCAAAAGGTGATTCGAGCGATCGGTCGGGACGACCCGAGCTTCCGGGACTTGCTCGACTATCTCGAAGCGGTGGACGAGGGGGCCTGCAATCCCCACTGGCGGCGCCAGACCTACGTCCTCGACGGGCAGCGGATCGACGACTTCGTGCGGCTTGAGATGATGCACACGGAGATGACGCGCCTCGCCGATGTGGTCGGCGCGACCTGCCTGCCGATTTTGCAGAGCAGGCTGAAGGTGACGCGCGGCGCCGAGGCGGACGGCGCGACCCATCCTGACGAGGACGCAACACGCCTGTCCAGCGCCGAGATTGCGGCGCGCCGCAAGGCCACCGGTCGATTCCCCTCGACGGCGAGTTTCCTCACGACGGAAACGTCCGAAAGGATTCGACGGATCTATGCCGCCGACTTCGATCGGCTCCCCTACGACTGAGCTCGGCTTGCCGAGCGCCGATTGCCGGCCAACAGGGTGAAGCGCTGACCCTTGGCTTCGCCGAGCGCCCGACCTACCCTTGCAAAAGAACGGGCGTCGGAGGAAGCGCGCCATGGACATGCCGGAACCCGATCGCGCGATCATCGCCCGCAAGGCCGAGATCGTCCGCAAGCTGCGCGCCGTGCTCCCGGACGGAGTCATCGACGATCCCCACGAGGTCCGCGCCTACGAGTGCGACGCCTTCACCGCCTACCGCTGCCCGCCCCTGGCCGCGGTGCTGCCGCGCACGACGGCCGAGGTCGCGGCGGTGCTGAAGGTCTGCCACGCCGAGGGCGTGCCGGTGGTGCCGCGCGGCTCGGGGACCAGCCTCGCCGGGGGGGCGCTCCCCACCGCGGATTGCGTGCTGCTCGGGGTGGCGCGGATGAACGCGGTTCTGGAAACCGACTACGACAACCGCTTCATCCGCGTGCAGACCGGACGCACCAACCTCAGCGTCTCGGGCGCGGTCGAGGACGACGACTTCTTCTACGCCCCCGACCCGTCGAGCCAGCTTGCCTGCGCCATCGCCGGGAACATCGCGATGAACTCGGGCGGCGCCCATTGCCTCAAGTACGGGGTGACGACCAACAACCTGCTCGGCGTCACTCTCGTGCTGATGGACGGCACCGTCGTCGAGCTCGGCGGAGCCCACCTCGACGCCCCCGGCCTCGATCTCCTCGGCGTCATCTGCGGCTCCGAAGGCCAGCTCGGCATCGTCACCGAGGCGACGCTCCGCATCCTCCGCAAGCCCGAGGGCGCGCGCCCGGTGCTGATGGGCTTTTCCTCGAACGAGGTCGCCGGCGCCTGCGTCTCCGACATCATCCGCGCCGGCGTCCTTCCCGTCGCGATCGAGTTCATGGACCGCCCCTGCATCCGTGCCTGCGAGGCTTTCGCCCATGCCGGCTATCCCGACGTCGAGGCGCTGCTGATCATCGAGGTCGAAGGCTCCGAGGCCGAGATCGCCGAGCAGCTCGACAAGGTCGTCGCCATCGCCGAGCGCCATGCACCCGAGGTCATTCGCCCGAGCCGCTCGGCGGAGGAGTCGGCGCTTATCTGGAAGGGCCGCAAGGCTGCCTTCGGCGCCATGGGCCAGATCGCCGACTACATCTGCCTCGACGGCACCATCCCGGTCTCCGCACTCCCCTTCGTGCTCCGCCGCATCGGCGAGCTGACCGCGGGCTATGGCCTCGCCGTCGCCAACGTCTTCCATGCCGGCGACGGCAACATGCATCCGCTGATCCTCTACGACGCCTCCACGCCCGGCGATCTCGACAAGGCCGAGGAACTCGGCGCCGACATCCTCCGCCTCTGCGTCGAAGTCGGCGGCTGCCTGACCGGCGAGCACGGCGTCGGGGTGGAGAAGCGCGACCTGATGACGGTGCAGTACGCCCCCGACGACCTCGAAGCCCAGCTTCGGGTCAAGGACGTCTTCGACCCGAAGTGGCTGCTCAACCCGGCCAAGGTCTTCCCGCTCGCCGCCAGCGCCACCCGGAGGCACGCGGCGTGAGGACAGTGCGCTCAGCGCCCGTGCGACCCGTCCGCCGGCCCGTCTGGCCGGGTCAGCACGAAGAGCGTCGCCCCGCCGAGGCAGACGGCCTGGGCGCCGAGCGCCAGCGCCGGCAGCCCGAGGAACAGGCCGAGCATCATCGAGCCCGCCATCCCGACGACGGCGAAGGTCTTGTGGCGCCGCGAGATCGCCCCGTCCTCCTCCCAGCGCTGTACCGGCGGGCCGAAGGTCGGGTGCTCGATCGTCCAGCGCCGCAGCCGCGGCGAGCCGCGGCCGAAGGCGAAGGCCGCGACGATCATGAACGGAACCGTCGGCATCACCGGCAGCGCCAGGCCGACAAGCCCGAGGGCCGCCGCGACGATCCCCAGCGCCGTCCACAAACCCCTGACCATTTCCACATCTCCCGAGCCCGGCCATGACCCTAGCCGCGACCGCCCTCCGGGCGCCAGCCTCCGAGGCCGAGCTTGCCGAAACGGTCCGCGCCGCGGCCGTCGCCCGCCGCCCGCTCGCAATCGAAGGTGGCGCGACCCGTGGCCTCGGCAACCCGGTCGATGGCGAACGCCTGTCGACGGCCGGCCTTTCCGGCATCGCCCTCTACGAGCCCGGCGCCCTGACCCTCGTCGCCGGCGCCGGCACCCCGCTCGCCGAGGTCGAAGCCGCCCTGGCGGCCGAGGGCCAGATCCTCCCCTTCGAGCCCTGGGACGCCCGCCCGCTCACCGGCCGAACCGGCACCCCCACGATCGGCGGCATGGTCGCGACCAACGCCTCCGGCCCGCGCCGCATCCAGACCGGTGCCTGCCGCGACAGCCTGATCGGCGTGCGCTTCGTCGACGGCAGCGGCACCGTCGTCAAGAACGGCGGCCGGGTGATGAAGAACGTCACCGGCCTCGACCTCGTCAAGCTGATGGCCGGCAGCCACGGCACCCTCGGCGTGATCACCGAGGTCGCGTTCAAGCTCCTGCCGCGACCCGAGACGACCGTCACCCTCGTGCTCGACGGCCTCGACGACGTCACCGCCGGCCGGACGATGACCCGCGCCCTCGCGACGCCCTACCAGGTCAGCGCCGCCGCCCACCACCCCGGCGCCGAGGGCGGCCCGCGCACGCTGCTCCGCCTCGAAGGCTTCGCCGGCTCCGTCGCCCACCGCGCCGCCGCCCTCGCCCGCACCCTCGCCGACGTCGCCCCGGCACGGCTCGAGGACGGGGCAGGGGACTGGCCCGCCATCCGCGACGCCGCTGCCTTCGCCGGCCGCGACGGCGCCGTCTGGCGCATCTCCGTCCGCCCCACCGACGGCCCGCTCGTCGGCGCCCGCCTGCCCGAAGCCGACCTCCTCTACGACTGGGGCGGCGGCCTCGTCTGGGCGCTCGCCCCCGAGACCCTCGACCTCCGCGCCGCGATGACCGGCATCCCCGGCCACGCCACCCTCGTCCGCGCCAGCGATGCAGCGAAGCGGCGCCACGGCGTCTTCCACCCCGAGCCACCCGCCGCAGCGGCCCTCGCCGCCGGCCTCCGCCAACGCTTCGACCCGAACGGCATCCTCAATCCCGGCCGCATGGCCGCAACGGCCGAGATTCTGATGCAGACCACCTTCACCCCCGAGCAGCTCGCCGACCCCGAGACCGCAGAGGCCAACCGCATCCTGCGGACCTGCGTCCACTGCGGCTTCTGCACGGCGACCTGCCCGACCTACCAGGTGCTCGGCGACGAGCTCGACAGCCCGCGCGGCCGCATCTACCTGATCAAGGACATGCTGGAAGCCGGCCGCCCCGCCGACGAGCGCACCGTCAAGCACATCGACCGCTGCCTCTCCTGCCTCGCCTGCATGACCACCTGCCCCTCGGGCGTCCACTACATGCACCTCGTCGACCAGGCCCGCGCCTACATCGAGCGCACCTACCGCCGCCCGCCAGCCGATCGGGCGCTGCGCTGGCTGCTGGCGACGATCCTGCCCCATCCTGCCCGTTTCCGCGCCGCCCTTGTCGCGGCCAGGGCCGGGCGCCCCTTCGCCGGAGTGATGCCGAGCCAGATCAAGGCGATGCTCGCCCTCGCCCCCCGCAACCTGCCTCCGCCGAGCCCGGTCGACGCGCCGCAGGTCTTCGCCGCCGAAGGCGTGCGCCGCAAGCGCGTTGCGCTGCTCACCGGCTGCGCCCAGCGGGTGCTCGACCCGTCGATAAACGAGGCGACGGTGCGTCTTCTGACCCGGCACGGCTGCGAGGTCGTCGTCGCCAAGGGCGCCGGCTGCTGCGGGGCGCTTACCCACCACATGGGCCGCACCGCCGACAGCCACGCCGCTGCGGCCGCGAACATCCGCGCGTGGATGCGCGAGGTCCGCGGCGCCGGCCTCGACGCCATCGTCATCAACACCTCCGGCTGCGGTACCACGGTCAAGGACTACGGCCACATGTTCGAGCGCGACCCCCTCGCCGGGGACGCGGCGACCATCGCCGGCCTCGCCCGCGACGTGTCCGAGGTGATGAGCGACCTCGGCCTCGGCACGGTCTCCGCCCCGCCGATGCGCGTCGCCTACCACGCCGCCTGCTCGCTTCAACACGGCCAGCAGATCCGCACCCAGCCCAAGGCCCTCCTCAAGGCCGCCGGCTTCGAGGTCGTCGAGCCGCGCGACAGCCACCTCTGCTGCGGCTCCGCCGGAACCTACAACCTCCTCCAGCCGGAGATCTCCGGTGAACTCAGAACCCGAAAGGTCCGCACCCTCGAGGAAAAATCCCCGCAGGTGATCGCCGCCGGCAATATCGGCTGCATGATGCAGATCGGCGCCGGCACCGCGGTTCCCGTCGTGCACACCGTCCAGCTCCTCGACTGGGCGACCGGCGGCCCGCGGCCCGCCGCGCTGGCTGGCGTGGCCTGAGACCGGTGAGGGCCATCCTGCTCGCCTTGCTCCTGCTCCTGCCCGCGGCGACGCGCGCGGACGGCCCGGAGCGCCGGATGCTCGAGGCCGGGGAGGCCGCCGCCTTCCACGGCGTCGGGCGGCTCAACATCGCCGGCAGCCGCTTCTGCACGGCGACCCTCGTCGCCCCGGACGTCATCGCCACCGCGGCGCACTGCCTCTTTCACCCGCAGACCGGAAAGCGTGTCCGCAACTCCGAGCTTCGCTTCGTCGCCGGCTACCGCATCAAGGAGCGGGCCGCCCTCCGGCGGGTGACCCGGACCGTCGTCGACCCTGCCTACGCCTTCGACGGCCGCGCCACCTACGCCGGTGTCGGCACCGATCTCGCGCTCGGCCGGCTTGACGCGCCGGTGCCCGAGGCCGTCAACCCCTTCGCAACGGCGGCCTTCGACCCGGCCGCCGTCCTCTCCATCGTCTCTTACGGCCAGGACCGCCCGCACGCCCCCTCGGTCGAGAGCCCCTGCGGCATCGTCGAGCAGACCGGCCCGGTGCTGGCGCTCGACTGCGCCGTCACCTACGGCGCCTCCGGCTCGCCGCTTTTCCAAGGAGGAGGGCGACGCCCGGCGCCTCGTCGGCGTCGTGTCGGCGATGGGGCGCCTGATCCACCCGCCGGTCGACGTCACCTTCGCCCGCCTGCTCGGGGACGGCTTCGCGCCACTCCTCGCCACGCTCGGCGAGGGGCCGCCCTCCGACACGGCCGAGGCAGGCCCGCGTCCCCGCCCTTGAGGCGCAACCGGCGGGCACGCTCTCGAAGCGAACGGCCTTGAAACCCCGCGCGCCGCTTCCCAGATTCGTCTTGTCCGGCGCCGCCCAGCGGGTCGGACGAGAAGAACCAAGGGGCCTGTCCACCGGAAGGCCTATGCAACCCTGTATCGCTCCCAGGAGGATGCTCATGCGTACCTTTGATCTCGCGCCGCTTTACCGCTCCACCGTCGGCTTCGACCGCCTCGCGTCGATCCTCGACCAGGTGTCTACGTCGGAAGTCGCGCAGAACACCTACCCGCCCTACAACATCGAGAAGACCGCCGAGAACGGCTACCGGATCACCCTCGCGGTCGCCGGTTTCTCCGAGAGCGAGCTGACGATCGAGGCCAAGGAAGGCCAGCTCGTCGTCAGCGGCCGCAAGGCCGAGACCGAGGAGAAGGCCACCGTCCTTCACCGCGGCATCGCCACCCGCGCCTTCGAGCGCCGCTTCCAGCTCGCCGACCACGTCCGCGCCGTCGATGCGGTGACCGAGAACGGTCTCCTGCACATCGACCTCGTGCGCGAAGTGCCCGAGGCACTGAAGCCGCGCAAGATCGAGATCGGCCGCGGCAAGGCGATCGAGAGCCAGGTCGAAGCCGCCTGATCCGTCACCGACTCCGAGACCCCGAGGCCCGCCGCAAGGCGGGCCTTTTTCCGTTGGCGTCTCCTGAAAAGGTCGGTCAGGGGAGCCGTCGCCGGTTGAATAACTTGCTACGAAATTCCGCTGATCAGTATGAACACTTGATTGACATGATCAGAATCAATAAATAATTACAACACGTTGTCCAGAGTTGCACGCGTGCGACACGTGCGATAGGCCGGATTCGGCATCAGACTAGTCGCGGTCCGTGGGGCCGTCGTGACCCGTCGAGGCGTCACCGTGATTGGTAGAGGTGTCGTGACCCGCGGAGGCGCCACCGTGATCGGTGGAGGTGTCGTGACCCGTTGAGGTGCCACCGTGACCGGTCGAAGTGTCGTGACTCGTTGAGGTGCTGCCGTGATCGGTGGAGGTGTCGTGCCCCGTGGAGGCGCCGCCGTGATCGGCGGAGCCGTCGTGATCCCGGTTTTGGTTGTCGTGTGTCCCTCCGCCACGCCCCGGCGCCACTTCGTCGGACATCAGTCTCCCGGTGTGCGTGTCGTAGACCAACTCGCGGACGTCCTCACCGCGATGGCCCTCGACCGTTATGTGGTTTCCGTTCCGCACTGTCTTGAACTGGGAATAGCCCTGCTGCTCAAGTGACCGGTATACTGCGTCCAGACCAGACTGAGCGCTCACGCTGGTTGAAAGCAGCAGCCACGTGGCGATAATCGCTCCGATGCGCTTCATTCGTGATTTCCCCATTGCCGACGCAGGCTAACCCGCGATGGGCCTGTCCGTCGGCCGCGCGGCATCAAGGCGCTCGCGCTCGCCAGAGTCTTACACGCCCGTCGATGCGCGTTGGTTGATGCAGATCAAGTCCAGTCCCCCAGGCTGCCTCGGCGCGGTCGCAGCCCCTGCCGGCGGGAGTGAACCGCGAGACACCGGCGTCAACGATGACGCCGGGCCTGTCAGGGCTTGATGATCGACGTCGGCGGGTCCGGCGTCGGCGCCCTGGGATCGAGGATGAGCGTCGCCGTCGCCGCGTCGCGGCGACCCTCGTCGCGCTCCTCGCGGAAGATCGTCCAGGCCGCGACGAAAAGTGCCGCGATCAGCGGACCGATGACAAAGCCGTTGATTCCGAAAATCGAAATCCCGCCGACCGTCGAAACCAGGATGACGTAGTCCGGTAGCCGGGTGTCCGCGCCGACCAGAACCGGCCGCAGGATGTTGTCGACAAGCCCGATCACAGCCGCCCCGACGATCACCAGCACCACGCCCTGCCACACCGATCCGGTCACGAACAGGTAGATCGCGATCGGTATCCACACGATCGCCGCACCGATGGCAGGCAGCAGCGACATGAACACCATCAGCGCCCCCCAGAGCAACGCCGCGTCGATCCCGAGAAACCACAGCGTGACGCCGCCAATCGAGCCCTGAATGATCGCGATGACGATGTTGCCCTTCACCGTGGCGCGGACGACGCCGACGAACTTCTCGAGCAGGCGGTTGTTGTGGGCGTCGCTGAGCGGCATCGAGGCGCGGATCGTCCGGGCGAGGCCGCGTCCGTCCCGGAAGAGAAAGAACAGGACATAGAGCATGATGCCGGTCGCCACGACGAAGCGCAGCGTGTTCTGCCCGAGGTTCAGGGCGCGGCTGGCAATGAGCTGCCCGAGCTGCTGCGCGAGGCCGACGACCCGGTCGCGGAGCGTGTCGAAGTCCCCGGCGCCCGCCCGGTCGAGAAGGCGTTGCGCCCAGGCGGGAATCGCGGATTGGACGTCCTTGATGAGGTTGGACGTATCGAAGCCGCCGGTCTGGGCCTTGTCGACCAGCTTGGCGCCCTCGTTGACCAGCGAGCCGAGGATCAGCGCCATCGGAATGATCGCGATGACGATGCAGACGACGACGCTGAGCGCCGCCGCGAGGTTGCTGCGGTTACCGAAGCGCCGCTCGAAGCGACGCTGGAGCGGATGGAAGATGATCGCGAGGATCACCGCCCAGAAGACCGCGCTGAAGAACGGCAGCAGCAGCCAGCAGAAGGCGACGGTGATCGCCGCCAGCAGCAGGAGGAAAGCCTTGCTCTGAAAGGTGCTGTCCAGCCCGCCCACTCCCCGCCGCCCGGCCCGCGGGCCGCCCCGCGAGGCTAGGCACGAAGCGGGGCGGGCGCAAGCGAGAGGGCGCCGCGCCTCCGGCCTGATAGGCTCGAAGTCGCGGCAGGGGCTCGAAGCGCGCCCCCGTAGATCAAGATCATGGCGCCAACGCCCGGGACGCGCCCCCGGAGACGGTCCGCCCTTGCCACCGCCCGCCGCCTGCCTAGATGGCAAGCCATGACAGCCTTTTCCCTCCTCGATCTTTCGCCGGTCCCCGAAGGGGCCACTGTCGCGGACGCGCTCCGCAACACCCTCGACCTCGCGCGCCACGCGGAAGCCCTCGGCTACCGCCGCTTCTGGATGGCCGAGCATCACAACATGCCCGGCATCGCCAGCGCCGCGACCGCAGTCGTCATCGGCCAGGTCGCCGCCGCCACGCAGACGATCCGCGTCGGGTCAGGGGGGATCATGCTCCCCAACCACGCGCCCCTGATGGTGGCCGAGGCGTTCGGCACGCTCGCGACCTTCTTCCCCGACCGCATCGACCTCGGCCTCGGCCGGGCGCCGGGCACCGACATGGCGACCGCCCGGGCGCTGCGCCGGCACATGCAGGCCGCCGACAGCTTCCCGCAGGACGTGGTCGAGCTGATGGCCTACCTCGGCGACAATCCCGACGCCGGCGTCCGCGCCATTCCCGGGACCGGCACCAACGTGCCGGTGTGGATCCTCGGGTCGAGCCTCTACGGGGCCCAGCTCGCCGCCCACCTCGGCCTTCCCTACGCTTTCGCGTCGCACTTCGCCCCCGGCGACCTCGAGCCGGCGATCGAGACCTACCGGCGGACCTTCCGCCCCTCGGCGCATCTCGCGGCGCCCTACCTGATGCTCGCCTTCAATGTCTTCGCCGCCGACAGCGACGCCGAGGGACGGCGGCTCCGCACCTCGATGCAGCAGGCTTTCGTCAACCTCCGCACCGGCCGCGCCGGCCCGCTCCCGCGCCCCGTCGACGACATCGGCGCCCTCTACGATCGAGGCGTGCTCGCGACCGTCGACCACGCCCTGTCCTGCTCGGTCGCCGGCGGGCCGGAGACGGTGCGTCACGGCCTCGCCGCCTTCATCGAGCGCCATCGCCCGGACGAGGTCATCCTCACCGGCCAGATCCACGACCACCAGGCCCGGCTGCATTCCTTCGCCATCGCGGCCGAGGTCATGGCGACGCTGGCCGAAGTGCCCGCCGCGACCTGAGCCCGGCTCGCTCGCAGGTGCGAAAAGCCGCGGCGCCGGGGTGGTCGCCGCGGCGTGCCGGCTTATAGTCAGGCGCCAGCGTTCCCCGCCGACTCACGGCGCAGTCCAGAGTTCTTCAAAGTCATGACCGAGATCCCCTCCGCCGTGCGCCCGCGCTCCGTGCCGCAATTCGCGGAGTTCGTCGCGATGATGGCGCTGCTGATGGCGCTGACCGCTCTGTCGATCGACGTCATGCTGCCGGCGCTGCCCTACATGCGCGCAGACTTCGGTGTCACCGACGCCAACAGCCAGCAGTTCGTGGTGACGAGCTACGTCATCGGCTTCGCCATCGGCCAGCTCTTCCAGGGGCCGCTCTCCGACATCTTCGGGCGCAAGCCGGTGCTGATCGTCGGCCTCGCCATCTACGCCGTCGCCTCGTTCTTCTGCATCGTCGCCGGCAGCTTCGAGGGACTCCTCGCCGCCCGCTGCCTGCAGGGCCTCGCCAACGCCGCCCCGCGCGTCGTCGCCATCGCGGTGATCCGCGACGTCTACGGCGGCCGCCGCATGGCAGAGGTGATGTCCTTCGTGATGATGGTGTTCATCGTCGTCCCGGTCATCGCCCCGTCGGTCGGCGGCGCTTTCCTGCTCGTCGGCAGCTGGCACTTCATCTTCGCGGGCGCTCTGCGTCATCTCGATCGCGGCCCTCGTCTGGACCGGCCTGCGCCTGCCCGAGACCCGCCCGCCCGAGGCCCGCGACCCGCTCTCCATCGCCTGGCTGACCGGGGCCTTCCGCGAGGTGGTCTCGAACCGCCAGACCCTCGGTTACACCGTCGCCACCGGGACGATCTTCGGGTCGCTGATGGGCTACATCAACTCATCCCAGCAGATCTTCGTCGAGGTCTACCAGCTCGGCGCCCTGTTTCCGGTGGTCTTCGGCCTCGTCGCCTGCGCGATCGCCCTCGCCTCCTTCTTCAACAGCCGCTTCGTGATGCGGCTCGGGATGCGCCGGATCTCCCATGCCGCGCTGCTCGGCTTCGTCGGCGTCGCCCTCCTGCACCTCGCCATCGAGGCGCTGTTCGGCCGTCCGCCGCTGCCCTTCTTCGTCCTGATGCTCGCGCTCAACCTCTTCTGCTTCGGCCTCCTGATGCCGAACTTCAACGCCATCGCGATGGAGCCGATGGGCCGGATCGCCGGCACCGCCTCGTCGTTCATCGGCTGCGTGACCACAGCAATCGGGGCGATCCTCGGCTTCTACATCGGCCAGACCTTCGACGGCACCGTCGTCCCCCTCGTCGCCGGCTTCGCGGCCTGCGGCACCCTCGGCCTCGCGATCGTGCTCCTGACCGAGCGCGGCCGCCTCTTCCACCAACAGGTCGCCTGACACCTTGACGCCCCCCGCGCCGCTTCGTAAAGAGCGCCCCGTTGGCGGAGTAGCTCAGCTGGTTAGAGCAGCGGAATCATAATCCGCGTGTCGGGGGTTCAAGTCCCTCCTCCGCTACCAAATTTCTCCTAACAACTCAGAGAGATGCGGGGATGGTCCGGGTCCCTCCTCGCTGGTTTCCGGCCGGGACTGCGGTGGGACTGCAAGTGCTCCGGCCACTCGCAACCAAGATTTTATCAACACAACGTTGGCCGCGCCATGCGTTCGAGACAGGCCTTGCTGGAATGGCCGACCTTGTTCAGTAAGGCAGCGGGATTGCAGGGCGATTTTGCCTTGCGATGGACTCCTACAGGAACCTGAAGCGCGGTTTCCGCGGGTCGAATGGCAAGCGAGGAGCTCGGGCGAGGAGATGGGACAAGAACGGATTTGTCAGATCGGCAGGCACCGTCATTCCGATCAGATGGGCCATGGCGCGGGAGGCCGCGACGTTGATCAGCCGGCGTCCGGGCACCCCGGACAGGAACGGTGACGTCCCGTCGACGGGGTCGAAGATCACGATCCGTTTCCGAACAGGTCCGAGAGTTTGCCGTCGGTGGCGCTGGCCGGCCGCTCGGGACAAAAAGTCGCCCGGCAGCATGAGCTGTTCGCGCCACCATTCTGCGAAGCCGAGGCGGAGGAGGAGGTCCGATACCGGAACGAGGCGTTCGCTCGCCTCGTTCTTCTGCCGCGCGTCCGGCCGCATCTCGAATGCGAAACAGAGGATGCCGTCGCGAAGGCGAACTAAATCCTTGCGAAGCGCTGCCGCTTCTTCTGGTCGGGGTCCTATGGTGAACTGGATCAGAGGAAGCCAGTGAGAGAGCGTCGCGGATGATCTTGATGCCCGGCCGCCAGCGACGAAACTTGCTGAAGCATCCGGTGTAGATCGACGAGGTGAACAGATCGCTGATCCGCTCGAGAAACTCCAGACGGACCGCTTCTTCTCTTCCGTTACGCGCAGAGCCAGGGGATCGGGGTTGCGGTTGTCGGCCGTTGCGGCGCGACGCCGGAATTGCAGGCGGGACCGAGACGAAGACCAAGGTCCATCCGAGGTCGTCCTGCGCGCATCGCGCAATCGCCGAGACGCGCGCATGGTGATGCTCGACCGCGGCATCGGTCAGACGCGGCTTAAGACGTTTCGCGAGTTCGGCGCGCTTGGCGCGCAGGTCGATATCGGTGCGGGCGCGGACTTCATCGATGATCTTACGGTCCTGTTCGTCCTGCTCGGCAATGGCGACGTGCTTGTCGGGCTCATTCCGATCCTGCTGTACTTGTTCCGCTTGTGGTTCTTGCCATGCGGTTTCGGCAGGCGGCGTAGCCAGAGCAGGAAGTCGAGGATGTTTTCCCTTTCGAGGAACAGCTCGAGGGGCATGTCCCCACCGAACGCAAGCATGCACTTTCCGGTTCCCTCGAGCTTGCGCGCCATGTCGAGGGACACCGCGCTTCGGTGCGCGGCCGCGATGGCCGCGCTCAGCATCACCGGGGGCGCGATTTGCGCAACGGTCTGCTCCGAAAAGAGCCGAGCGCGGAGGTCCCGGGTCGCCTGCTCGAGCGTCGTGCCATCCTCGTAGCTGAGTTCGGCGGTGTTGACGTCGAGCAGCGTCCCGAGCACCTCCCGCTCAACGAGCGCCGGGGCGTCACCGGTTCCCGGAATCTGCAGGGCCGACATCGCCTGTCGGGTCGCATCGCGGGCGAGTTCGCCATTGCGGAGTCGCAGGGCGGCGAAGCCGGGCGATCTCATGCTCGAGGCCCGCCCGTGCCGCGTCGGCCTCGGCCTCGGTCCTGACCTGGGCGACGGCGTCGCGCCTGACGACCTCGTCGAGCGCGGCCCGGGCCAACTCGCGAACGATCAGCGCCATCGCTGCGGGAGTGATCATTCGCACAGGGTTCGTCGTCACTTCGGCCTCGACACGTTCCACGGCGGCGATGATCGCGGCGGCCCGCTTCATCGCCTCAGGGAGGACCTCAGTACGCAGCGAAAGGCATAGAAGCGCCGGCGCCCAGTTCGGTCAGCTTTTTCGGGAGCCGTCTGCGGAACTGGTAAACGCCGCCGCGGCGCCGACAAAGGGCATCGGCCCGGCGGGGGCCGAGGGCGGCCGACTGCGAGTCGGGCGACGGGATCGGTGAACGGCGCCGGGCTCGTGTGCTACAGCCTGTGCGACACCGTGTGCTACATCCAGGCCCGGAAGCTGGGGCGGGCGGCTCCAAGGGCTGGTGCCACCCTTGGATTCATTGATTATTTTTGAAAGCATGGCTGGGGCGGGAGGATTCGAACCTCCGGATGACGGTACCAAAAACCGTTGCCTTACCGCTTGGCGACGCCCCAAGCGGGCCTGTTCTAGGGTACGGACGGGCGGATCACAAGGTCAGACCGCGAGGGGGCTGGCCTTGGCCAGGCGGTCGAAGGCCATGAGGTCGGCGATCAGCGCCGGCATCCGCGCGAGGTGGATCATGTTGGGGCCGTCGGAGGGCGCGTTGTCGGGGTCCTCGTGGGTCTCGATGAAGACCGCGGCGACGCCGATCGCGACGGCGGCACGCGCCATCACCGGGGCGAACTCGCGCTGGCCACCGGAGGAGGCGCCCTGGCCGCCCGGCTGCTGGACCGAGTGGGTCGCGTCCATCACCACCGGATAGCCGGTGCGGGCCATGATCGGCAGCGACCGCATGTCGGTGACGAGGGTGTTGTAGCCGAAGGAGACGCCGCGCTCGCAGAGCAGGAGACGGGGTTGCCGGTCGAGGCGATCTTGGCCGCGACGTTGGTCATGTCCCACGGAGCGAGGAACTGGCCCTTCTTGACGTTGATCGCGGCACCGGTCTCGCCTGCGGCCAGGAGGAGGTCGGTCTGGCGCGACAGGAAGGCGGGGATCTGGAGCACGTCGACCGCCTCGGCGGCCGGGGCGCAGTCGGCGGCAGTGTGGACGTCGGTCAGCACCGGACAGCCGATGCGGGCGCGGACCTCCGAGAGGATGCGCAGGCCCTCGTCCATGCCGAGCCCGCGCGCCGCCGAGACCGAGGTGCGGTTGGCCTTGTCGTAGGAGCTCTTGAAGATCAGGCCGGTGCCATTGGCCGCGCAGGCGCCGGCGAGGGTCTCGGCGATCATCAGCGCGTGGTCGAGGCTCTCGAGCTGGCAGGGACCGGCGATCAGTGTCAGCGGGGTGTGATTGGAGACGGCGAGAGCGCCGATCTCGACGGTCAGGACTTCGGTCATCGCGGCGCCTCCCTTGGCCGCCCTCGATAGCCCGCGCCCGGGCCGGGTGTAAAGCTCGGGGCCGGGCGGCGGGGCCATCAATGCCGCAGGCCCGGCCTTGAATACGCGCGGCCGGCGCTGCACGATCGGCCGCGCCCGCATCTGCCCCGGAGACCCGGCGCCTTGGACCTTCAGCCGCTGACCGACACCCGCTTCACCGCGACGGAGACCCTTTCCCTTGCCGAGCAGGCCGGCGGCGACGCGCTTGCGCGCCTGAGCGCCGAGATCGCCGCCTGCCGATCTGCGCCGCGCGCTTTGCGGCGACAGCGAGCGGCCATGTGCCGCGGCCGGTGCCCTGGCTGTCGGAGGCGCCGGTCCTGGTCTGCGGGCAGGCGCCAGGGGCCCGGGTCCATGCCTCGGGGCGGCCGTTCGACGACCGCTCGGGCGATCGCCTGCGCGACTGGCTCGGCGTCGACCGCGCCGGCTTCTACGACCGCAGCCGTTTCGCGGTGCTGCCGATGGCCTTCTGCTTCCCCGGCTACGACGCGCGCGGATCGGACCTGCCGCCGCCGGCGGTCTGCGTGGCGACCTGGCGGGCGCGCGCGCTGGCGGCGCTGCCGCGGGTGCGGCTGACGCTGCTGGTCGGCGGGGCGGCGCTGCGCTGGCATCTCGGCGACCGACGGCCGGTCGCGGCGATCGTCGCCGACTGGCGCCGGGCGCCGGCGGGCGTGCTGCCGCTGCCGCATCCGTCGTGGCGCAACGGCGGTTGGCTGAAGCGGAATCCGTGGTTCGAGGCCGACCTCGTCCCCGAGATCCGCGCCCGGGTCGCGGCGGTGCTACAATGACGGCCGAGACGCCGCTCGACGCGGCCTTCCTCGCGCAGGAGGCCGATCCCGACCCGGCGCTGCGCCTGCGCTTCCACGAGCGGGTGCTCGACGCCGAGTTTGCCGTCGCGCTCGACGAGGCCGCGGAGGGCGATGCGCTCCGGCCGAGCGTCTACGACCTCGAGGATGGTCGCTTC
>CAWCSN010000006.1:0-46395 GCA_963798235.1 uncultured Alphaproteobacteria bacterium
CGGCAGCACCGGCCCTGGCACCTTGAGCTCCGCGTAATAATCCTGCGGACGCCCGCCGTGGGAGAGGAGCAATGCGACGCACTTCGCCATGTCGAGGCACGACCCGCCGCCGACCACGATCACCAGGTCCGGCGCATAGCCGCGCGCCGCCTCGGCGGCGACGACGGCGGGGGCGACGGGCACGTCGGGTAAGGTCCCGGCCTCGATGCGCGTCTCGACACCCGCGTCCTGCAGCAGGCCGATCATCGCGAGGAAATCTGCGTCGGCAGCCAGCCGTGCGTCGGTAACGACGAGCGCCCGGGTGCCGAGCCGGCGCGCGATGCGGCCGATGGCCGCGCGCTGGCCGGAGCCGAAGACCAGCTCCCGGGGCGCCCTCAATGTGCCGTACATCTGCGATGTCTCCTCGTTCTTGTTGTTTCAGGCGGCGCGAAGCGCGGTGAGCTGGCGGACCAGCGGGTCGGGAATGTCGATGCCGCGCCGCCGGGCCGCCGCGCGCCGGGCGCGCATGCCGTGGCCGGGAACGGCAACCGGCCGGCCGGGGACGGCGGGGCGCGATGCGCGGAGGCCGTCGAGGTAATCCGCGAGACGCTGCCCGCCGGACCCGGCCTCCGGATCGATCAGGATGAAGACGTCGCCCTCGGTAGCAACCTCGGTCGCCTCGAGCGTGCCGCGGATGCGCGGCGCAAGCTCGGCGCCCGAAAGCCCGGCGACGAGGAGCTCGATCGCGAGGCCGAGCTCATAGCCTTTCGCCCCGCCGAAGGGCGCGATCGCGCCCGCCTTCGCCGCCTCGGCGTCGGTGGTCGGGTTGCCTTCGGCGTCGACGGCCCAGCCCTCGTCGAGCGGCGCGCCGCGGAGCGCGTGGTGGTGGACCTTGCCCATCGAGACGAGGCTCGTCGCGAGATCGAGCACGAAGGGCGCGTCCCCAGTCGGGATGCCGATGGCGATGGGATTGGTGCCGAGCATCGCCTGCGTGCCGCCGTGCGGATGGACGAGCGCCTCGCTCGTGGTCAGCGCGATGCCGATCAGCCCGCGCTCCGCCACCGCCTCGACATACCAGGCGAGCATGCCGATATGGTTGGCGTTGCGGATCGCCGCAACCGCGATGCCGGTCGCGGCGATCCGCGCAGCGAGCGCGTCGATCGCGCGGAGAAGGACGAGGCCCGAGCCCCCGCTCCCCGTCGACCGCAAGAAAGGTCTCGCGCCGCCAGTCGTGGCGCCCCTCCGCTCGAGGTCGGCGACCCCGCTGTCGATCGCGGGCAGCCGCGGGCAGCCGCTGCATTCCGTGCGAGGGCAGCCCGCGCAACTCGGCGACGCGCCAATTGCGCCCTCGTCATCCTGCCCTATTCGTCCGAAGAGCTGACCGGCCCGGTGCAGCAGGTCAAGGACGCCGGCACCTTCGTCGCCGTCGTCGACCGGCCTGATCGACCCGACGATCCAGGACCTCTACGTCGCCGGCGACAACATCGCCGTCGGTGCGAACACCGCGGAATACCTGGTCGAGCAGCTCGGCGGCGTCGGCGACCTCGTGGTGTTGCGCGGCATCCCGACCGTCATCGACGACGAGCGCATCAAGGGCTTCAAGGACGTCATCGACCAGCAGCCCGAGATGAAGATCCTCGACGTCCAGTACGCCAACTGGAACTCGGACGACGCCTACACGCTGATGCAGGACTATCTCGCGAAATACCCCAAGATCGACGCGGTCTGGGCTAACGACGACGACATGCTGCTCGGCGTGCTCGAAGCCGTCAAGGAAGCCGGCCGCACCGACATCAAGTTCGCACTCGGCGGCAACGGCATGAAGGAGATCGTCGAGAAGGTACAGGCCGGGGACGCGATGACCCCGGTCGAGACCCCCTACCCCCGTCGATGGTCAAGACCGCGATCTACCTGACCGCCGCCCAGTTCAACGGCCAGGCGCCGATCCGCGGTTCGTTCAAGCTCGACGCGCCGCTCATCACCAAGGACAATGCCGCGGAGTTTTATTTCCCCGAGTTCCCGTTCTGATCTACGAAGGGCGTCCGTGACCCGGGCGCCCGCCCGCTCCAAAACGACCATGAAAGGAGGAAGCTCCATGGCCAAGATCCTGATGCTCACCGGCGAGTTCACCGAGGAATACGAGATCTTCGTGTTCCAGCAGGGAATGGAGGCCGTCGGCCACACCGTCCACGTCGTCTGCCCCGACAAGAAGGCCGGCGACAAGATCCAGACGTCGCTCCACGACTTCGAGGGTCACCAGACCTACATCGAGCGTTTCGGCCACTTCGCCGACATCAACAAGACCTTCGCCGAAGTCCGCCTCGACGACTACGATGCCGTCTACTGCGCCGGCGGCCGTGGCCCGGAGTACATCCGCACCGACAAGCGCGTGCAGGACATGGTCCGCCACTTCCACGAGACCCAGAAGCCGATCTTCACGATCTGCCACGGCGTCCAGATCCTCGTCGCGGTCGACGGCGTAGTGAAGGGCAAGCGCGTCGCCGCCCTTGGCGCCTGCGAGCCCGAGGTGAAGCTCGCCGGTGGCACCTATGTCGACCTTTCGCCGACCGAGTCGCTGATCGACGGCACCATGGTCTCGGCCAAGGGCTGGACCGCCCTCGCCGCCTTCATGCGCGACTGCCTGAAGGTGCTCGGCACCGAGATCCACCACCGCGAGACCCGCACCGCAGAGGCGACCGCCGCCGAATGAGACCACGTCCCCCGCCGCCGCGTTGCGGCGGGGGACGCTCCCATTGGAACGCGGTGGCGGCGGAAGGCAGGGTGGGCCTCTCGCGGCAGCACTGATCGGGCGGATGCGTCCACCGCGGTCCACCGGTGCTCGGCGGCTCCTACGCAGCCGCAACACCCTCTTCAGCAACCCGAGCGTTGCGGCGGATCGCCTGCGGTGGTTGGCCGAGCGTGCGGATGAAGGCGCGGCGCATGCGCTCGCCGTCGGCAAAGCCGGTCTCGTCGGCGATCACGTCGATCGGGTGCCGGGTCTGTTCGAGCATCAGCCGGGCGGCCTCGACGCGCAGGTGCTCGACCGCCTTGGCTGGCGACTGGCCGGTCTCGGCGTGGAATGCGCGGCTGAACTGCCGCGGGCTCAGACGCGCTGCCTCGGCCAGCTCGTCGACGGTCAGGGGTGAACGAAGGTTGCCCCTGGCGTGCGCGAGCGCGTTCTGGATGCGGTCGGACTTCGGCTCGAGCTCGAGCAGCGCCGAAAACTGCGACTGGCCCCCAGCGCGCCGGTGATAGACCACCAGCTTCCGGGCAACCGACCGGGCGAGATCGGCGCCATGGTCGGCCTCGACCATCGCCAGCGCCAGATCGATGCCGGCCGTCATCCCCGCCGAGGTCCAGACCGAGCCGTCGACGATGAAGATGCGGTCCTCCTCGACGCGTACCTTCGGGAATCGCGCCTGCATCAGGCGCGCACACCCCCAATGCGTTGTCGCCCGTCGACCATCGAGGATCCCGGCCTCGGCCAGCACGAAAGCGCCCGTGCAGGTCGAGGCGACGCGCCGGACACTGCCGACCGCACCGCGGAGATACGCGGTCAGCCCCGGCGACGGCGGTGCCAGCTCGGTGTCGCCGCCGACGATTATGGTATCGAACCCGGCTCCCGGCAGGCCCTCGGTCTCGACCGCCATACCGAGCGAGCTCGGCACCGGTCCGCCACGCTCTGACAGGAGGTGGACGTCGTAGAGCGGTTGCCCGGCGGAGGAGTTGGCGAACTCGAAGACCGAGACCGCCGCGAAGGTCATCACCTGAAAGCCCGGGAAGACGATGAAGCCGATGGAGAGCATGCGCGCAGTGTCCTGAAAGGTGGTATCTATGTCATATAGGACACGGCCGCTACGATGTATATCCCATCCATGCAGTCCGGCCACCGCCGGCGAAACTGGAGAACCCCAATGACCACCCAGCACCTCGGCACCGCGCTCATCACCGGCGGCTCGACCGGCATCGGCGCGATCTATGCCGACCGCCTGGCGCGCCTCGGGCATGACCTGATCCTCGTCGCCCGCAACGGCGCCCGCCTCGACGACTTCGCCGCCCGGCTGCGGCTGGAGACCGGCCGCAAAGTCGAGACCGTCGCCGCCGACCTCGCCGAGCCAGCCCGCCGCGTCCGCGTCGAGACCATCCTGCGGACCGACGAAAGCATCGACGTGCTCGTCAACAACGCCGGCGTCGGCGCCGTCGAACCCCTGATCGACTCCGACGCGGAGCGGATGCAGGAAATGATCGCGGTCAACGTCGCGGCGCTGGTCGGCCTGACCCAGGCGGCGGTCCCGGGCATGGTCGCCCGCGGTTCCGGCAAGATCATCAACATCGCCTCGGTCGCCGGCGTGGCGCCCGAGATGCTGAACGGCGTCTATGGCGCCTCCAAGGCTTTCGTGATCGCCTTCACCCAGTCGCTTCATCACGAGTTGGCCGGCCGTGGCGTGCAGGTGCAGGCGGTGCTGCCCGGCGCAACCGCCACCGACTTCTGGCGCCTGTCAGGGCGCCCGGTCGAGGAACTGCCGCAGGAGATCGTGATGTCCGCCGAGGACATGGTCGACGCCGCCATCGCCGGCCTCTTCCAGGGCGAAGTCGTCACCATCCCCGCACTGCCCAACGCCGCCGACTGGGAGGCCTACGAGGCGGCGCGCCGGGCACTCGGGCCGAACCTTTCCCGCGCCGAGCCGGCTACGCGCTACCGCGCCGGAGCGGCGGCGGCCGCGCGAACTCGTACACGACTGAGGACAACGTCAATGAGAATCTTCCATTGCTCTCGCAGCAGCGACCGCCTTCATCGTGACGTCCGCTGCGGCCGATGCCGGCGCCCTTCAGCCGATCGAAGCAGCAGACCTCGACCTCGGCGCCGTCTCAGGCGTCGCCTACTATACGTCGGAGCCCGACGGCTTCCACGTCATCGCCACCCTTCTCGGCGCTGGCGACTCGCCGATGCGTGTCGAGGTCGTGCTCGCGCCAGGCGCTCGGGTCGTGCTGTCCTCTGCCGGCGAGCTCGGAACCGCAACGCGAGGCGTCGCGATCATTCGTCGAGACGGCGGGTTGTTCATGGAACCGGCTGCTGCCTCCCTTGACTGAGGCCGGCATTCCTGATCCGGGCGTTTCGGCGCGCGCCGTGACGACTGTCGCCCGCCACTCACGCACCCGCGTTCTGCTCGATGAGCCGGTCGGGCCGACGCTGTTGCGGCTTGCGGCAAACGTCGCGTGATGCGGCGCAGACTTCGGGGACGCCAGCTCAAGCTCCCGCCAGCGCCGCCGTCAGGTCGCCATAGCCGGTGAAGCGCCGCTCGTAGGCGAGGCCGAGGCGTTCGGCGCAGCGCAGAGCCTCGGCGTCGAGAGTGGGGTCATCGGTCTGGGCGAGGTAGATCAGCCGCTCGTAGTTGCCGAACAGCATGTCGCGGAGCTCGGGGTGGCGGTCGAGGCCCATCGGGCGCCAGACGAAGGCGTCGAACTGGCGGACGAGGAAGTCGGTCAGGTAGAAGGCGGTCATCTCCGCGTCGCCGCGGGCCGCGAAGGCGTCGTTGCCGTCGAAGAAGCTGTAGCAGTGCGGCCCGGCAATCATCGCGACCCCGAGCGCCGCGCAGCGCGCCTCGAGCAGGCCGCCGGTGCCGCAGTCGGCGTAGGCGACGAAGATCCGCCCATAGCGCGGCCGCGCCTCCTCGACTGCCGCCGCCACCGCGTCGGCGATGCGGTCGGGCCAGAGGTGGAGGTTGGCCGGCAGACAGCGCAGGTCGAGATGCGTCCAGCCGTTGAGAGCCTTCAGCGCGAGGATCTCCCGCGCCAGCGCCCCGCAGGCGATGACGAGCACCGCCCCCGGCGTGCCCACGGGCAGCGCGAGACCCTCGTCGCGGAGCGTGCCATCATCGATCGTCATCCCTCCTCAGATAGCGGCCGGCGGGCGCCACGCAAAGGGCTGCTCGTCCTCTTCGCCCTCGCCCTGCCCGGCTCCCTGCACCTACCGCTCTTGCGGGCGGACAGGTTCAACGCGGCGGGCATGGAGCGAGGGGACAGCGGTGGCATTCGTCCAAGACGACGTGAGGCGCGAGGCTCAGGCGCGGGCCATCTGGTTGTGCTTGCGGGCGATGAACTCCTTGGCCGTCTCGACCGCCACCGCCGCGTCGCGGCAGTAGGCGTCGGCACCGATGGCCTTGGAGAATTCCTCGTTGAGGGGCGCACCGCCGACCATGATGATATACTGGTCGCGCAGGCCGCGCTCCTTCAGGGTGTCGATGACGACCTTCATGTAGGGCATCGTCGTCGTCAGCAGCGCCGACATGCCGAGGATGTCGGCGTCCTCGGCCGCGAGCGCCTCGATGTACTTCTCGACCGGGTTGTTGATCCCGAGATCGACCACCTCGAACCCGGCACCCTCCATCATCATCGTCACGAGGTTCTTGCCGATGTCGTGGATGTCGCCCTTGACCGTCCCGATCACCATCTTGCCGAGCCGCGGCGCCCCGGTCTCCGCCAGAAGCGGCTTCAGGATCGCCATGCCGCCCTTCATCGCGTTCGCCGCCAGCAGCACCTCGGGCACGAAGAGGATGCCGTCGCGGAAGTCGATGCCGACGACCCGCATCCCCTCGACCAGCGCCTTGGTCAGCACGTCGTAGGGCGTCCAGTCGCGGCCGAGCAGGATATTCACCCCCTCGATCACCTCGTCGCGGAGGCCGTCGTAGAGGTCGTCGTGCATCTGCAGGACGAGCTCGTCGTCGGGCAGGTCGCTCAGGATGATCTCGTCGTCTTCGTCGGCCATGCGCGCCCTCGCCGGTCCGGGATCCCGTCCCGCCCTCCATCCCGCCTAGGACAAATCCGCAAACCGGCCCTTTCCGGAAACGACTTGCCGCCGCACGCCACCGACAGCCTGGCGTTTGGCACGGACCGCCGTAGCCCCGCGGCCCCGATGCCGCTGGCCGATGTTCCGTTTTCGTTCTAGTGTCTGGCCATGAACGGGGACGAATCGCGGCGCATTCCTCCGGAGACCCGCAAGGCCCGCGGCGCCGGGCTCAACATGGCCGGCCGCTTCGAGCGGCTCGACCGGGTGGCGGTCGACGACGGCTGGGAGCGCGACGAGGAGACGCGGCCGATGCGGACCGAGGTCGCGATCGAGCGGCCGCGCACGATCATCGCCCGCAACCAGAGCCCGGACATTCCCTTCGACCGCTCGATCAACCCCTATCGGGGGTGCGAGCACGGCTGCATCTATTGTTTCGCCCGGCCGACGCACTCCTTCCTCGGGCTGTCGCCGGGCCTCGACTTCGAGACCAGACTGACCGCCAAGCCCGAGGCGGCCCGGGTGCTGCGGGCGGAGCTGTCGCGCCGCGGCTACCGGCCGGAGGTGATGGCGATGGGGACCAACACCGACCCCTATCAGCCGCTGGAGAAGAAGCTCGGGATCACCCGCGAGATCCTCGCCGTGCTCCGCGACTTCCGCCATCCGGTCTCGATCCTGACCAAGGGCACGACGATCGAGCGCGACGCCGACATTCTCGCGGCGATGGCCGCCGACGGCCTCGCCTCCGCCGGCCTGTCGCTGACCACCCTCGACCGCACCCTGTCGCGGGCGATGGAGCCGCGCGCCGCGGCGCCCGAGCGGCGGCTGCTCGCGCTCCGGCGGCTGGCCGAGGCCGGCATCCCGACGCGGGTCTCGATCGGGCCGGTCATTCCCGGCCTCAACGACCACGAGATCGAGGCCCTGCTCGCTGCCGCGCGGGCGGCGGGCGTGTCGGGGGCGGGCTATGTCGTGCTGCGCCTGCCCCGCGAGGTCGCGCCGCTGTTCCGCGACTGGCTGGCCGAACACTATCCCGACCGCGCCGGCAAGGTGATGGCGCAGGTCCGCGACATGCACGGCGGCCGCGACTACGACCCCGAATGGGGCAAGCGGATGAAGGGCGAGGGCGCCTTCGCCGACCTCATCGGCCGGCGCTTTCGCGGCGCGGCGAAGCGCCTCGGGCTCGACACGCCCTTCCCCCGCCTGCGCACCGACCTCTTCAGGGTGCCGCAGACCGGACCGGAGCAGTTGTCGCTGTTCTGATACCGACGGCCTTCGTCCCTGACCCATGGCCCGCGGTTCGGTGCGACATGAAGCGAAACCGCTGGCATGGAGGGAGATGAGGCAAGAGGCTGAAAGGGCGCAATTTTCTTGGGGTGGAACCCGGCTGAAAAGCGGCTGGAAAATGGCTTGCCACTTTTCAGGATTTGGGAAGGGTTCGGCACGAGCCGGGCGCCCCGGCCGTTGGCATGACAAGGCTGAGCCGCCTCATGTCCTCGGCGATCTCGGACAGGTCATCGTTGAGCTGGTGATCGCGGCCGTCGAGGCGGCGAACCCGGGCGTGCGGGATCGCCCGTGCATAGAGGTCGAGGTGCGCCGCAGGCGTCGTCTCGTCGGCGTCGCCCTGATAGAGACAGACGCTGACGCCGGAGAGCGCGCGCCAAATCCCGGCCGGCGGGGATGTCGTCGCCCGGCCAGCCGCCTTCTCCGACGAAGGGCGCTGCGATCAGGCAGATCGCGGCGATGCCCTGCAGGAGCCGCGGCTGTCCTGCCAGCGCCTGGACGAGGATGGTGCCGCCGAGCGAGTGGCCCACGAGAAAGGCGCCGTCGTCAAGCCGCGCGATCTCGCGTTCGAGAACCGCGCTCCAGACGTTGAAGGCCGGGTCATCCTCGCGGGGCATACGCGGATAGCGCACGTCGTAGCCACGACCGAGGCACCGCGTCAGGCTGGCGACCAGCTTGTCGTCCCACCCGTCGTGCGTCCCGGCGCCCGCGCCCTGAATGAAGAGCACTTGCCGGACGGCCTGCTCCGGGGTTGCGGGCATCTCGTCGGCCATTGCGTCCTCCCAGTCGGGTAGCGCCTGCCCGGAGAACCGCACTTGACGGGGATCGGTTCCCTCGCCGGTCAGGCGCGGGCCTACCCCCGCCGGCGCAGGTTGCGGAGGGTAAGGTAGGCGAGGCCGCCGGCGAGGGCGAACCAGGTCAGGGCGTAACTCAGGTGGGCGTTGCGGAAGCTGACCACCGTCAGCCCGCCGACGGGGAGGCCGCCCGGGTTCGGGGTGGCGTCGGCGTCGATGAAATAGGGCGCGACCGGGCCGTGCAGTCCCGCGGCGGCAGCGAGGGCGGCGACGTCGCGGGAGAACCAGCGGCCGGCGGCCGGGTCGTTCGAGCGCAGGAAGGCGCCGCCGGGCTCGGTCAGTCGGAGGAGGCCGGTGACGGTGACCTCGCCCGGAACCTCGCCTTCGGGGCGGGTGGCAGGGTCGCGGCGGTCCTGGGGGACGAAGCCGCGGTTGACGAGCACGGTAAAGTCCGGCGTCTCCAGCGGGGTCAGGATCCAGTAGCCGGCGCCGAGGTCGGTGACGGCGAGGACCGCGGCCTCGTGGTCGTGGCGGAAATACCCCGTCGCCGTCACCCGCGCGTACTCGTCGCTGTCCCGCGAGACCGCCGGCCAGGCGTCGGGACCGGGTGCGGCGGCCGGGGCGGCGGCGAGACGGGCGTCGACGCGGGCGATCAGGTCGAGCTTCCACGTCCGCCGCTCGAGCTGCCAGACGCCGAGGACGAGCAGCAGCGCGATGGCGGCCACGACGATGACGCCGGCGACAACCGGGCGGAGACGCATCAGCGGAGCCTCATGACGGCGCCGACGCCGCCCTCACTGGGAGGGCGGCGTCTCGGCCTCCATCTCGTGCAGGATGGCGCCCGGCATCATGTTCCGGTTGAGGTGGAAGACGATCCACAGCGAGCCGGCGAGGGTGATGACGACGAGGATGATGGTGAAGACCGTCGAGAGCAGCAGCCAGCCGTCCTCGGCCTTCGGCGTCATGTGAAGGAAATAGACCATGTGCACGAGAATCTGCGCAAAAGCGCAGATCAGCACGATCGCCGCGGTATAGCCCGGGCTTTCGATCGGCCGGGCCATCACCAGGAAGAACGGGATGACCGTCAGGATCACGGCGAGGATGAAGCCGGTCATGTAGTCGCGGTAGGTGCCGTGCGGCGCCCCCGACTCGTCCTCGGCAGTGCCGTGGGGGCCATGCGGGCCAACGGGATGCGGAACGTGCAGCGGGTGGGTGGGCTGGGCGCTCATCGCAGCACTCCGAGCAGATAGACGAAGGTGAAAACCCCGATCCACACCAGATCGAGGAAGTGCCAGAACAGCGACAGGCAGGTCAGCCGCCGGACGTTGGCCCCGATCAGCCCGCCCTTCTGCACCTGTACGATCAGCACGATCATCCAGACGATGCCGAAGGTGACGTGCAGCCCATGGGTGCCGACCAGCGCGAAGAAGGCCGAGAGGAAACCCGAACGCTGCGGCCCCGCCCCCTCGTGGATCAGGTGGGCAAACTCGTAGAGCTCGACCGCGACGAAGGCGGCACCCAGCGCGCCGGTGACCGCCAGCCACTGGATCGCCCGCTTCTGGTCCTTGGCATAGACCGCCAGCATGGCGAGGCCGTAGGTGATCGAGGAGATCAGCAGGAAGGTGGTGTTGAGCGCCACCAGCGGCAGTTCGAAGAGGTCGCGCGGGCCGGGACCGCCGGCGAGGCTGGCGCCGAGGACGCCGTAGGTGGCGAAGAGGACCGCGAAGATCAGGCAGTCGCTCATCAGGTAGATCCAGAACCCGAGATGGGTGAACCCACCGGGGGCGTGGTGCTCCTCCTCGACGAGGTAGAAGACGTCGGGCGCGATGGAAGCGGGGGCGCTCATCGGATCATACCCCCTCTGCCAGCTTGCGGGTCCGCGCCGATTCGATGGCAGTCACCTCCCCGGCCGGGATGTCGTAGTCGCGGTTGTAGTTGAAGGTATGCCAGATCGCCGTGGCGATCAGCCCGGCGAAGGCGAGGAAGGCCAGCCACCAGATGTACCAGATCAGCGCAAAGGCGCAGACCGTGGCACAGCCGGCCAGGATGACGCCCGTGCCGGTGTTCTTCGGCATGTGGATCGGACGGAAGCCCTCGAGCGGCCGCACGTAGCCGCGGCTCTTCATGTCCCACCACGCATCGATGCCATGGGAGACCGGCGTGAAGGCGAAGTTGTAGGCCGGCGGCGGCGAGGACGTCGCCCATTCGAGGGTGCGCCCGTCCCAGGGGTCGCCGGTGGTGTCGCGGAGCTCGTCGCGCTTGAGGATCGAGACGACGATCTGGATCAGGAAGGCGCCGATGCCGATGGCGATCAGCCCCGCGCCGAGCGCGGCGATCAGGAACCAGATCTGCAGGCTCGGGTCGTCGAAGACCCGCATCCGCCGCGTCACCCCCATCAGGCCGAGGATGTAGAGCGGCATGAACGCCGTCCAGAAGCCGACCACCCAGAACCAGAACGAGACCTTGCCCCAGAACGGGTCGAGCCGGAAGCCGAAGGCCTTCGGCCACCAGTAGCTGATGCCGGCGAAGAGCCCGAACAGCACGCCGCCGATGATGACGTTGTGGAAATGGGCGACGAGGAACAGCGAGTTGTGCAGCACGAAGTCCGCCGGCGGCACCGCCAGCAAGACGCCGGTCATGCCCCCGACCGCGAAGGTCAGCATGAAGGCGACCGTCCACATCATCGGCAGCTCGAAGCGGATGCGGCCGTGGTACATGGTGAACAGCCAGTTGAAGAGCTTCGCCCCCGTCGGGATCGAGATGATCATCGACGCGATGCCGAAGAAGCTGTTGACGCTCGCGCCCGCTCCCATGGTGAAGAAGTGGTGCAGCCAGACGATGTAGCTGAGGATGGTGATGCAGACCGTGGCGTAGACCATTGACGAATAGCCGAAAAGCGGCTTGCGGCAGTAGGTCGCCGTGACCTCGGAATAGATGCCGAAGGCCGGCAGCACCAGGATGTAGACCTCCGGGTGCCCCCAGATCCAGATCAGGTTCACGTACATCATGGCGTTGCCGCCATTGTCGGCCGTGAAGAAGTTGGTGCCGACGTAGCGGTCGAGCGACAGGAGCACGAGGGTCGCGGTCAGCACCGGGAAGGCGGCGACGATCAGGATGTTCGAGCACAGCGCCGTCCAGGTGAAGATCGGCATCCGCATCATGGTCATGCCCGGGCAGCGCATCTTCACGATCGTCACGATCAGGTTGATGCCCGAGAGTGTGGTCCCTACCCCCGCAACCTGAAGGCCCCAGATGTAGTAATCCACCCCGACGTATGGACTGGCGTCCATCCCCGAGAGCGGCGGATAGGCGAGCCACCCGGTCTGGGCGAACTCGCCGATGAAGAGCGACGACATGATGATGGCCGCACCGCCGGCCGTCATCCAGAAGCTGAAATTGTTGAGGAACGGAAACGCCACGTCCCGCGCCCCGATCTGCAGGGGCATGACGAAGTTCATCATGCCGGTGACGAAGGGCATCGCCACGAAGAAGATCATGATGACGCCGTGCGCGGTGAACACCTGGTCGTAGTGGTGCGCCGGCAGGTAGCCCTCGGAGCCGTTGAAGGCGATGGCCTGCTGGAGGCGCATCATCACCGCGTCGGCGAAGCCGCGCAGCAGCATGATCAGGCCGAGGATCATGTACATGATCCCGATCTTCTTGTGGTCCACGCTGGTGAACCACTCATGCCAGAGGTAGCCCCACAGCTTGAAGTAGGTCAGCGCCGCGACAACGCAGAGCCCGCCGACCGCGACCCCGGCGAAGGTCGCGACGAGGATCGGCTCGTGCAGCGGCAGCGCCGCCAGGGTCAGCCTTCCGAAGAGAAAGCTGGTCTCCGGCAGGGCGAGAGCTTCGGTGGCCATCGGCGTATTCCTGCAGTCTAGAGGGTTTCGTCCGCCGCGGTGGTCGCGGGCGGAGGCGGATCGAGGAGGACGACGCTGTCGGACCCGTACTGGGCGACCGACTCGGCCGGCGTGCAGAACTCGGCGACGTAGAAGGGCTTGGACCCGAGCGCGCTCGCCTGCCGTCCCGCCGCGGGGAGGGTGTTGAGGGTGCCGGCGAAGCCGGTGCCGCCGGCGGCATCGAGCGCCATCATCTGGTCCATGCAGAGCCGGCCGTCCTCGACGCAGCGGTTGACGACGCGGCGGAAGAGGTCGGGGTCGACGTCCTCGAAGCCCCTCGGCTGGTCGCCGATGCTCGGCTGGGCGAGATCGAGGTAGCTGGGCGCGGTCGAGCACCCCGCCGTCGCCGAGGCGGACCTTGGCGACCCAGACGTCGAAGTTGGCCTGCGACAGCCCGTGGAACTGGAAGCGCATCTCGGAGAAGCCGGCGCCGCTGTAGTTGCTGGAGAAGCCCTCGTAGCTGCCCTCGACGTTCATCACCGCGTTGAGCTGCGATTCCATCGACGGCATCGCGTAGATCATCCCCGACAGCGCCGGAATGTAGAAGGCGTTCATCACCGACTGCGAGGTCAGGTGGAAGCGCACCGGCCGGTCGACCGGGGCGGCGACGTCGTTGACCGAGGCGATGCCGTACTGCGGGTAGATGAACAGCCACTTCCAGTCGAGCGCCACCACCTGGATTTCGAGCGGCGGCGTGTTCTCCGGCACCGAGCGGCGTTCGCCGATCTGGGTCAGCGGCCGGAAGGGATCGAGCAGGTGGGTGCCGGTCCAGGTGATCGCGCCGAGGCAGATGATGATCATCAGCGGCGCCGCCCAGATCACCAGCTCGAGGCTGGTCGAGTGGTGCCAGTTGGGTTCGTAGCGGGCGCGGCGCTTCTCGCTGTAGCGCCAGGCGAAATAGATGGTCAGGCCCATCACCGGCACGACGATGAGCAGCATGAGCAGCGTCGAGGAAATCAGAAGGTCGCGCTGCTGTGCAGCGATGTGGCCCGAGGGCGAGAGCACCACCATGTCGCAGCCTGCCAGAAGCGGCAGGGCGAGCAGGAGGGAGCCGGGCACCTGTCGTCTCATCGTCCTGTATCCCCCGTCGTTCGTCAGTTGGCGATTTTGCCTTAGCATAACAAGAACGCGCGGGTATAAGCAGACTCGGATGTGGCCTTCGCGGCTGCAGCGAGTTTGAAGGCGGGAGGAGCTGCCCGGATGGCCTACGAGACCGGCATCGTGCCCGAGGAAGACGACCAGCATTCGAACCCGGCAGACATCGCCGTGGGGGTCGTGATCGGTCGGAGTGCCGAATTCTTCGACTTTTTCGTGTATGCGATCGCCTCCGTGCTGGTTTTTCCCCGCACCCTCTTCCCTTTCGCTGCCGCCGGTCGAGGCGATGCTTTGGTCCTTCGTGATCTTCGCGCTCGGATTCGTCGCGCGACCGTTCGGAACGGTGATCTTCAGCGCGATCGACGCCCGCTGGGGCCGGGGCGTCAAATTGACGCTGGCCCTCTTCCTGATGGGCTGCGCCACCGCCGGCATCGCCTTCACCCCCGACTATTCGCAGGCGGGCTTCTACGCGATCCTGATCCTCGCCGGTATGCGCGTGGCGCAGGGCATCGCCTTCGGCGGCGCCTGGGACGGCCTCGCGTCGCTTCTCGCGATGAACGCGCCGGAGGAGAAGCGCGGCTGGTACGCGATGATCCCGCAGATCGGCGCCCCGGTCGGGCTCTTCGTGGCGAGCGCGCTCTTCGTCTATCTGGTGACCAAGCTGCCGGACCAGGACTTCATCGAGTGGGGCTGGCGCTACCCCTTCTTCGTCGCCTTCGCGATCAACGTCGTGGCGCTCTTCGCGCGGCTGCGGATCGTGGTGACGCCGGAATACAAGGCGCAGTTCGAGAGCCTCGAGCTTCAGCCGCAGGGAATCCGGGAAACGCTCTCGGCCGAGGGAATCAACATCCTGATCGGCGCCTTCACCCCGCTCGCCACCTTCGCGCTCTTCCACATGGTCACGGTCTTCCCGTTGTCCTGGGTGACGCTGAAGGCCCCCGGCGACGTGCGCGGCTTCCTCGGGATCGAGATCGGGACGGCGCTGCTCGGCCTCGCGGCGGTGGTCGCCTCGGGGGCGCTCGCCGACCGCTTCGGGCGCAAGCGGCTGCTGATCGTCTGCGCGGTGGCGATCGCGATCTTCGCGCTGGTCGGGCCGGTGCTGCTCGATGGCGGGCAGATCGGCGAGTTCATCTACATGGTCGCCGGCTTCAGCCTGCTCGGCCTGTCCTTCGGGCAGTCGTCGGGCGCCGTCGCCTCGCGCTTCACCCGGCGCTACCGCTACACGGCGTCGGCGCTGACCTCGGACCTCGCGTGGATGTTCGGCGCCGGCTTCGCCCCGCTGGTGGCCCTCTTCCTCGCCACCCGGTTCGGGCTCTTCTCCTCGGGCTTCTACCTCTTGTCCGGCGCGATCTGCACCATCATCGCCCTCCTGCTCAGCCACCGGCTCGAGCTTCGCAACGACGACTGACGACCTGCCCGGCGCGCCGGAGCGGAGGGTCGGCCGGCAGGCGGTGGAGACCCCACCGACAAAGCACGGGCAAAAGGCTTCGGCCCGGCGACGGAAGGCCGGACCGGAGCCCGCCGCGAGGCGGATGCCGGCCCCGGCCGCGCCGATCGGAGGAAGAGATGTCGGAAGCGCAGATCGTCGGCTGGGCCCACACCCGTTTCGGCAAGTCCGAGGCCGCTGACACCATGGCCCTGATGGCCGAGGTCGTCGCCCCTGCCCTCGCCCACGCCGGGGTCGGGCCCGAGGACGTCGACGGCATCTTCGTCGGCGCCTACAACAACGGCTTCCAGAGCCAGGACTTCCAGGGCGCCCTCGTCGCCATGGGCACCCCCGGCCTCGCCCACGTCCCGGCCGTCCGCCTCGAGAACGCCTGCGCCACCGGCTCCGCCGCGCTCTACGCCGCGATGGACTTCATCGCCGCCGGCCGCGGCCGCATCGCCCTCGTCGTCGGCGCCGAGAAGATGACCGCGATCCCGCCCGCCGCGGTCGGCGACGTGCTCCTCACCGCCTGCTACCGTGCGGAGGAGGCCGACGTCGAAGGCGGCTTCGCCGGCATCTTCGGCCTGATCGCCAACACCTATTTCCAGCGCCACGGCGACCGCTCCGAGGAGCTGGCGATGATCGCCGCCAAGAACCACGCCAACGGCGTCGACAACCCCTATGCCCACCTCCGCAAGGACCTCGGCTTCGTCTTCTGCAACACCGTGTCGGAGAAGAACCCCTACGTCGCCGGCCCGCTCCGCCGCACCGATTGCGCGCTCGTTTCCGACGGCGCCGCCGCGATCGTCCTCGCCGACGCCGAGACCGCCGCCGGGCTCGACCGCGCCATCGCCTTCCGCGCCCGCTCCCAGGTCAACGACGTCCTCGCCCTGTCCCGCCGCGACCCCACCGCCTTCGAGGGCCCGCGCCGCGCCTGGGCGAAGTCCCTCGACGCCGCCGGCCTTGCCGTCACCGACCTCGACCTCGTCGAGACCCACGACTGCTTCACCCTCGCCGAGATGATCGAGTACGAGGCCATGGGCCTCGCCGCCCCGGGCGAGGGCTGGAAGGTGGTCCGCGACGGCACCACCCGCCGCGACGGCGCCCTTCCGGTCAATCCCTCCGGCGGCCTCAAGGCCCGCGGCCACCCCATCGGCGCCACCGGCGTCTCCCAGCACGTCATGGCGGCGATGCAGCTCACCGGCGAGGCCGGCGCCATGCAGATCGGCGGCGCCGCCCTCGCCGGCGTCTTCAACATGGGCGGCGCCGCCGTCGCCAGCTACGTCTCGATCCTCGAGCGCGCAAAGTGACCGCCGCCCCGACGGACCTGCCCCGACGGACCTTGCCCCGACGGGCCTCGCCCCCCGCTCCACCCGCGTGATGAACCTCGCCCACCTCGTCACCCAGGCCCGCCGCCGCGACCCCGACGCCATCGCCCTCGTCTGGCGCGACGACGCCTGGACCTGGTCCGCGCTGGACGCCCGTATCGACGCGATGGCGGCCGCCCTCCAGACCCGCTTCGCCGTGCAGAAGGGCGACCGCATCCTCGTCCAGTCCCAGAACTGCACTCAGCTCTTCGAGGCGATGTTCGCCTGCTTCCGCGCCGGCGCCGTCTACGTCCCGACCAACTTCCGCCAGACCCCCGACGAGGTCGCCGCCTGGCCCGCGCCTCCGGTGCCGCCGGGATGATCTGCAACGCCGCCTTCCCCGACCACGCCGCCGCCTGCGCGCTCCCCTTCACCATCGCCATCGGTCCCGCCCCCTTCGGGCCCGACTACGACACCCTCGTCGCCGAGCACCGGGGCCAGCGGCCCACCGACCACCCGATCGACCGGGACGACCCCTGCTGGTTCTTCTTCACCTCCGGCACCACCGGCCGCCCCAAGGCGTCCGTCCTCACCCATGGCCAGATGGCCTTCGTGGTGACCAACCACCTCGCCGACCTGATGCCCGGCCTCACCGCCGCCGACGCCAGCCTCGTCGTCGCCCCGCTCTCCCACGGCGCCGGGGTCCACGCGCTCACCCAGGTCGCCCGCGGCGTGAAGACCGTGCTGATGCCGACCGAGCACCTCGATGCCCCCGCCGCCTGGGCGCTCGTCGAACGCTGGCGCATCTCGACGATGTTCACCGTCCCGACGATCCTCAAGCGCCTCGTCGAGGACGACAGCGTCGCCGCCCACGACCATTCCTCGCTGCGCTACGTCATCTACGCCGGCGCGCCGATGTACCGCGAGGACCAGAAGCGCGCCCTCGCCACCCTCGGCCCGGTCCTCGTCCAGTACTTCGGCCTCGGCGAGGTCACCGGCGCGATCACCGTCCTCCCCGCGCATCTCCACGCCCCCGAAGACGACGGCGCGAGCGACGGCCCCGCCGTCCGGCCCGGCACCTGCGGCTACGACCGCACCGGCATCGAGGTCCAGGTCCAGGGCGACGACGGCCGCGCCCTGCCCCCCTTCGAGACCGGCGAGATCTGCGTGATCGGCCCCGCCGTCTTCGCCGGCTACCACGACAACCCCGAGGCCAACGCCGCCGCCTTCCGCAACGGCTGGTTCCGCACCGGCGACCTCGGCCACACCGACGCCGAGGGCTTCCTCTATCTCACCGGCCGCGCTTCGGACATGTTCATCTCCGGCGGCTCCAACGTCCATCCGCGCGAGATCGAGGAGAAGATCCTGACCCACCCCGCGATCACCGAGGTCGCCGTCGTCGGCGTTCCCGACCCGCTCTGGGGCGAGGTCGGCATCGCCGTCTGCGTCGCCACCGCCCCGGTCACCGAGGCCGAGCTCGCCGCCTTCCTCGACGGTCAGCTCGCGCGCTACAAGCTGCCGAAACGCTTCGTCTTCTGGGACGCCCTGCCCCGGTCCGCCTACGGCAAGATCACCCGAAAGCTCGTGCGCGCCGAACTCGACCGCCAGGGCGTCGGCGCCGAGCCCGCCTCCGCATGACCGCCCCCCTCCACGCCCCGCCTCTCGTCCGCCTCGCGCACCCCGGCCCGCGCGACGCAGACCGCCGCCAGGCCATCGGCGCAACCCTCGTGCCCCTCGCCGGCCGCCTCTCCGCCGGCCGCACGGTAATGGCCGAAGTCGCCCGCCTCTTCTCCGAAGCCGATTGCGCCGGCGGCATCCTCCACCTCGACGGCCTCGTCTGCGAGCCCTTCCGCTACGTCCTGCCCGCCTACGCCACCGACGCCGCCCACGCCGCCTGGTACAGCGCCACCCATGCCCCCGCCGGCCCCGTCACCATCGACGCCTCGACCGCCACCGTCGGCTGGCGCGACGGCGCCGCCTTCCTCCATTGCCACGGCCGGTGGAGCGGCGGCTTCGGCACCGCCATGGGCCACGTCCTGCCGTTCGAGACGATCATCGCCGCCGACACCGACGTGCGCGGCATCGGCTCGCCCGACACCTGGTTCGACGCCGTGCCCGACCTCGAGACCAACTTCACCCTCTTCACCCCCGCCGGCGAGAGCGACGGCACCGGCGGCCTCCTCGCCCGCCTCCGTCCCGACGAGGACGTCTGCACCGCCCTCGTCGCCCTCTGCGCCGACAACCGCATCCACCGCGCCCGCGTCCACGGCCTCGGCTCGATCGCCGACCCCCGCTTCGCCGACGGCCGCCACGTCCCCTGCCGCGCCACCGAAGTCCGCATCGACGCCGCCACCGTCGAGGCCGGCACCGCCACCGTCGACGTCTCGCTCGTCGACGTCGACGGCGCCATCCACAGCGGCCGCCTCGCCCCCGGCCTCAACCCGGTCGGCGTCACCTTCGAACTGCTGATCGAAACCCTGCCCTAGCCAGCCGCGCGAGCCACCGACGCGCCGGAGCAGGGCCGAGACCACCCGCGCGGCACACCGTCACTCGCGCGGCGGTGTCGAGCGGATGACCGCCTGCGCGATGCTCGTCGCCGTGGCGACGAAGAGGCCGATCCCGGCGAAGATGTAGCCGATGGTGAAGATCTTCCCGATCGCCGTGTGGGGAGCGAAGTCGCCGTAGCCGACCGAGGCGATGGTCACGACCGAAAAGTAGAGCGAATCGAGCAGCGACCAGCCTTCGGCCAGCCGGTAGAAGACCGTGGCGAAGAGGATCAGCGCGAGGGCCAGGGTCGCCAGCGCCCGGACCTCCGGCTCCCTGAAGGCGACGCCCAGGCCGCGGAACAAGCGGCGGAGTTGCGGGAATGTCGACATCGGCCTCCTCAGCGCGGGGTTGGCGACGCTGGATCGCGCATGTCGCGCGCCCAGGCCGGCGTGAGGGCGCGGATCAGGGGCGCCGCGCTGGCGCCATGGCAGACCACGCTCAGGATCACCGTACAGACGATCGTC
Organism: uncultured Alphaproteobacteria bacterium; assembly: GCA_963798235.1. Classification (GTDB taxonomy): domain Bacteria; phylum Pseudomonadota; class Alphaproteobacteria; order Rhodobacterales; family Rhodobacteraceae; genus Amaricoccus. The sequence goes on from CAWCSN010000006.1 coordinate 19,580, forward strand.
GCGGCGAGCGTGTCGCCGCCGGGCAGGTCCGCGGACAGGATCAGCACGCCGAAGACCACGCTGGCAAGGCCGCGCGGACCGAACCAGCCGATGAAGAGCCGGTCGCGCGCGACGACGCCGGTACCGCGAAGGCAGAGCCAGACCGGCAGCATCCGCACGACGGTCAGACTGAGGATGGCATAAAGGACGACCGCCCAGGTCACCGCGCCCGAAACCTGCACCACGACCAGCGCGCCGACCGCCACCCAGGTCAGCAGCGACAGCACGTCGCCGCAACTCTCGGCGGCGCGGAGCAACTCGTGGCGGTCGGGCCGCCGCGCCCCGAAGGCAAGGCCGCCGACGAAGCAGGCGATGAAGCCGCTGCCCCCGACCGCCTGCGCCAGCGCGAAACAGGCGACCGCAAGGCCGACCGCCGGAACGCCCATCCAGTTCGCCCCGATCCAGCCAGCGGCGCGGGCGCGGCCGAGCGCCCAGGCGCCGGGGATGGCGATCGCGGCGCCGACGAGAAAGCCGATGCCGATCTCCTCGACCACGGTCAGCAGGATATGGGCGAACGGCCGGTGCTCGACCTCGAGGCCGGCGGCGGCGCCGAGCAGCAGGACGATGATCGGCACGCAGATGCCGTCGTTGAGGCCGCTCTCGAAATTGAGGCTCTCGCGCATCGCCGGCGGGACGGCGGGGTTCGTCACCACCGGCTTGCCGAGGGCGGCGTCGGTCGGCGCGAGCGCCGCGGCGACGAGCGCCACCTCGATCAGCGACAGGCCGGGCAGGAGCACGAGGCCGAAGGCGAGACCGAGCAGGATGGTCAGCGGCAAGCCGACGAAGAGCAGCCGCCGCGGCAGGAAGCGCGTGCGGCGGATCTGGTCGATGTCGGCATTGGCGGCGTCCGAGAACAGCACCAGCGCGAGGGTGATCTCGGCGAGCAGGCGCAGGTCGCCGATGCTCAGGTCCAGCGCGAGCGCGCCGAAGGCAGCGGGACCGAGGAGCAGGCCGACGAGCACGAAGAGGATCGGCCCACTGACCCGCGACCGGTCCACCCGCCCGGACAGGAGGGCGTAGGCAAAGGCGACCAGCGCCAGCAGCGCCACGTTCAGGTACATCGCGCCCCCCGTTCCGCCGTCCCCTGGCCAGCGACCGCGCCGAGGCTACCCCAAGCGGACGCCAGCCGGCAACGGCGACCCCACCCCCGCCGTGCTGAAGCCAACAGCTTCCGCGACAAGTTCGAGCGCTACATCGCGCGGGATCGGCACAACCCGCATCTGCGGCGCAAGGCCTACACCGCCATCGCCGCCAAGATGGCGCGCACCGTACACGCCGTGATCAAGCACGGCGAACCCTATCGCCCCTTCTTCGAGGGGGCGAGCCCAGGCGGAAGGACCCTTCTCGATCGAGCCGTGGAGGCGTGAACCGACCTCGCAGATAATGTTCGGGCTTTCCGCTTGGGATTTCGGAGCTCGTCTTAAGGACGGTGAGGGCCGAATCGACGCGTACCCTGTGTTCGCTATGGGAGAGACCACTTCCTGACGGCGGAGCCCGCCTGGGCGACCTTTCACCATGCGTCCGAGCCCTCGGACACCCAATGACCTGATGCCTCAAGCCGCGTTCAGTTCCCAACATAGGACGTTGTCGGACCGAACATGATCGGGTCTCACTGAGCGGTCGATCGGGAGCAGCACCAGATTTTGTGGCGCTCAAATCGACGACGGCCCGCCGCTCACCGGTTCCCTGATTGAAAGATCGCGGAGCGGGCGCCCCTCCCGATCCCTGTCCCGGATACGATGGAATATTCAGCAAAAAACCAGGGCGACTGATGCAAGTTAGGCAGAGACCCTATCGAAGGGCCTATGTAGAGTCTCCCAAATCATAAAATACCGTGACTTACCAGGAGGAGAAACCAGCATGACACTGAAGAGCCAGGACTTTGCGACGCTGATCGAAAGCCAGATCGGTGTCTGGCAGGGGCAGATCAAGGATCATCAGGAACGCCTCAGCCAGGCCGGGGCAGACGGGCGCGAGAAGTATGAGAAAGCCGTGGTCGGCATGCGCGAGAACGCCGAGAAGACCGGCAAGCTCCTGCTGAAGGTGCGGGAGGCGAACGAAGCCGCCTGGAAGGACATGCAGACCGCCACGCAGAGCGCCTTCGAGCGGCTGCAGGCGGGCTGGGCCGACGCGCTGAAGACCGGCGCCGCCTGAGCGCGGCCAGTGGTCCGACGGTCGCCGTTGGACGAGACTTGCCCATGAATGGTCGATCCGGAGCACCGGCGAAAGCCGGGCGCCGGATCGTCCGGGCTGACGACGGGAGAACGAGATGGACACGGTACCGCTGACTGGCGTTTTCGAGATCGGTCTCGACAGCAACGCCGCGAACTACGCGGCTTTGACGCCGCTGACATTCATTCAGCGGGCAGCGGCGGTCTATCCGGAGCACACGGCTTTGGTCTACGGCGCGGTGCGGCGGAGCTGGGGCGAGACGTACGGGCGTTGTTGCCAGCTCGCCTCGGCGCTTGCGCGTCGGGGCATCGGCAAGGGGGATACCGTGGCGGTCATCGCCAGCAACATTCCCGAGATGTTCGAAGCGCATTTCGGCGTTCCGATGATCGGGGCGGTGTTGAACACGCTCAATACGCGGCTCGACCCCGAGGCGCTCGCCTTCACGCTTCAGCACGGCGAGGCGAAGGCAATCCTCGTCGACCCGGAATTCGCGGACGTCGCCGAACGCGCCGTGCACATTTCCGGCCTCAAGATCGTGGTCGTCGACATCGAGGATGCCTCGTTCGACGGCGGTCAGCGCATCGGTCAGCTCACCTACGAGCAGCTCCTGGCCGAGGGAGATCCCGATTACGCCTGGACCCCTCCCGACGACGAGTGGGAGGCGATCGCGCTCAACTACACCTCCGGCACGACGGGCAACCCCAAGGGCGTCGTCTATCATCATCGCGGCGCCTACCTGAACGCGGTGTCCAATGTGCTGTCGTGGGGCATGGGCCATCATCCGGTCTATCTGTGGACCTTGCCGATGTTCCACTGCAACGGCTGGTGCTTTCCCTGGACGCTGGCCGCCGTTGCCGGCACGAGCGTCTGCCTCCGACATGTTCGGGCGGACGCGATCCTGAGCGCCATTCGCGAGGAGCGGGTCTCGCATTTCTGTGCCGCACCCATTGTCCTCAACATGCTCAACAACGCGCCGCCCGCCCAGAAGGAGGGCATCGCCCATCAGGTCAGGGTGATGACCGCCGGCTCCGCGCCGCCCGCGCCGGTGATCGAGGGCATGGAGCGGCTCGGCTTCGAGGTCATCCAGGTCTACGGACTGACCGAGACCTACGGGCCTTGCGTGGTGAGCGCCTGGCACGAGGCGTGGAATGAGAAGTCGCTCGAGGAGAGAGCCCGCCTGAAGGCACGACAGGGGGTGCGTTCCCCCATGCTCGACGGACTGATGGTGGCCGATCCGGTCACCATGGAGCCTGTCCCGCGCGATGGCGGGACGATGGGCGAGATCATGATGCGCGGCAACGTCGTCATGAAGGGCTACCTCAAGAATCCGACCGCCACCGCCGCGACGTTCAGCGGCGGATGGCTCCACTCCGGCGACCTCGCCGTCTGGCATGCCGACGGCTATGTCGAGATCAAGGACCGCTCGAAGGACATCATCATCTCCGGCGGCGAGAACATCAGCTCGCTTGAGGTCGAGGAGGTCTTCTACCGCCATCCCGCCGTGCTGGAGGCCGCGGTCGTGGCCCGGCCGGATGCCAAATGGGGCGAGACCCCGTGCGCCTTCGTGACGCTCAAGGACGGCGCCGTCGCGACCGAGGAGGAACTCATCCTCTTCTGCCGCGAACAGATGGCGCGGTTCAAGGTGCCCCGCACCGTGGTGCTCGGACCCTTGCCCAAGACCGCGACCGGGAAGATCCAGAAATTCGCGCTCCGCGAGCGGGCGAAGTCTCTCGGGAGCCTGTCCTGAACGCCGCCTACGCCGCGATGTCAGAAGTCAAGACCGACCATGGGACCGAAATCAGCGTTCCTGATTCAGAATTCAATTGGTGGAACTGCCTTATGAAAGTCCTTGTGGCCGTAAAGCGAGTGGTCGACTACAACGTCAAGGTTCGTGTGAAGGCGGACGGCTCCGGCGTCGACATTGCCAACGTCAAGATGTCGATGAACCCCTTCGATGAGATCGCCTGCGAAGAGGCCATCCGCCTGAAGGAGCAGGGCAGCGCCACCGAGGTGGTCGCGGTCTCTCTCGGCGAGAGCAAGTGCCAGGAGACGTTGCGCACTGCACTCGCCATGGGCGCAGACCGCGCCATCCTCGTCGAGACCGGCGTCGAGCTGCAGCCGCTGGCCGTCGCAACGCTTCTCAAGGCCGTGGCGGATCGCGAGGCGCCGGGGCTCGTCATTCTCGGCAAGCAGGCGATCGACGACGACAGCAATCAGACCGGACAGATGCTGGCCGCGCTCCTCGGCTGGCCGCAGGCGACCTTCGCGTCGACGATCACGCTCGAAGACGGCCATGCGCTCGTGGTCCGGGAGGTGGACGAGGGCAGCGAAAGCTTGCGGGTAAAGCTGCCGGCCGTGGTGACGGTCGACCTCCGCCTCAACGTGCCGCGCTACGCGTCCCTCCCGAACATCATGAAGGCCAAGAAGAAACCGTTGGAAATCGTTGACTCCGGCGTCACTCGGCGTCGATCCGTCGCCAAGGCTCGAGTATCTCAGGTTCGAAGAACCGGCGAAGCGGCAGGCGGGTGTCAGGGTCGCCTCGGTGCAGGAACTCGTCGGCAAGCTGAAAATCGAGGCGGGAGTGATCTGAGATGACCGTGCTGATCCTCGCTGAACACGACAATGTCCGCCTCCTGGAAGCGACGCTGCATGCGGTGACTGCCGCGCAGAAGCTCGGGGGTGAGATCCATCTGCTTGTCGCGGGCTCTGGTGCCGCTGCAGTGGCATCGGAGGCTGCGACCGTGCCGGGTGTTTCGCAGGTCCTGCACGTCGACCACGAATCCTACGGCAATCCGGTCGCCGAGGACGTCGCGGCGCTGCTGACCAGCCTCGCGGGCGGCTACGATCATCTGGTCGCTGCGGCAACCACCACCGCCAAGAACGTCATGCCGCGGGTGGCGGCGCTGCTCGATACCGCGCAGATCAGCGATGTGATCGAGGTACTCGGCCCGGATACCTTCAAACGCTACATCTACGCCGGCAACGTCCTGGCTACCGTGAAGAGCCTCGACGCCAAGCGCGTGCTTACGGTGCGGACGACGGCTTTCGCAGCAGCCTCGGCGCAAGGTGGCAGCGCGCCAGTGACCGTCGTGGAGCCGGTTGCGTCCACAGGGCTCGCGCGCGTCGTCGGCCGCGAAGTTCACAAGTCCGAGCGCCCCGAACTGGCGTCCGCCCGCATCGTCGTCTCGGGTGGCCGGGGCCTGGGCTCGAGCGAGAATTTCAAGCTGCTCGACAGCCTTGCCGACGTGCTCGGCGCCGCGGTGGGCGCATCGCGCGCCGCTGTCGACGCCGGGTTCGCGCCCAACGACTACCAGGTTGGTCAGACGGGCAAGATCGTGGCACCGGACCTCTACATCGCGATCGGCATCTCGGGTGCGATCCAGCACCTGGCCGGCATGAAGGACAGCAAGGTGATCGTCGCGATCAACAAGGACGAGGAGGCGGCGATCTTCCAGGTCGCCGACTACGGCCTCGTCGGCGACCTCTTCCAGATCGTCCCGGAACTGACGCGGGAACTCGCGCAGGCCAAAGCGACGCGGACTCTCGTGGAGATGAACTCATGAGCTACATCGCCCCCATCGCCGACATGCGCTTCGTCCTGGTCGAACTCGCCGGGCTCGGCGCGGTCGGCGAGCTGCCCGGCCTCGAGGACGCGACGCCCGATCTGGTCGAGGCCGTCCTCGAGGAAGCCGCGAAGTTCGCCTCCAACGTTCTCGCGCCGTTGAACCGCGCCGGCGATGTCGATGGCGCGAGACTCGTCGACGGTCAGGTGCACACCACACCGGGCTGGAAGGAGGCCTATCAGGCCTTCGTCGAGGCCGGATGGAACGGGCTGGTGTTCGATCCGGAGTGGGGAGGTCAGGGATTGCCCTGGCTCGTCAACGCCGCCGTGCAGGAAATGTGGCACGCCTCCAACATGAGCTTCGGCCTCTGCCCGTTGCTGACCCAGGGCGCGATCGAGGCGATCCTGTTCCATGGCTCGGACGCCCAGCGGCAACTCTATCTGCCCAAGCTGGTCTCCGGCGAATGGACCGGCACGATGTGCCTCACCGAGCCGCAGGCCGGCTCGGATCTTTCTGCGGTCAAGACGCGGGCCGTCCGCAGCGGCGACAATTACATCATCACCGGGCAGAAGATCTTCATCACCTACGGCGACCACGATCTGACGCCCAATATCGTCCACCTGGTGCTGGCCAGGACGCCCGATGCCCCCGCGGGGGTCAAGGGTATCTCCCTTTTCGTCGTGCCCAAGTTCCTGCCCGATGCGAGCGGCGCGCCCGGCATCGACAATGACGTGCGCTGCGTCTCTCTCGAGCACAAGCTCGGCATCCACGGCAGCCCCACCGCCGTGCTCGCCTTCGGCGATGGGCCGGGGGCGATCGGCTCGCTGGTCGGCGAGGAAAATCGCGGCCTCGAATACATGTTCACGATGATGAACGTTGCCCGGCTCTGCATGGGGATCGAAGGCCTCGCCATCGCGGAGCGGGCCTACCAGCAGGCGCTCGCCTTCGCCCGCGATCGCGTCCAGGGCCGGGTCATCGGCGCGCCCGCGGATCAGCGTGCGACGATTTTCCATCACCCCGACGTCCGGCGCATGCTGATGAGCATGAAGGCGCGGATCGAGGCGATGCGCGCCGTCTCCTATGCCTGCGCTGCCGCCGTCGACCGCGCCCATCGCAGTCCCGACCCCGCCGAGCGCCGCAGCCAGCAGGCTTTGGTCGAGCTGCTGACCCCGATCGTCAAGGGCTGGTGCACCGAATGGGCCATCGAGATCGCATCGACGGGTCTGCAGGTGCACGGCGGCATGGGCTATGCCGAGGAGACCGGCGCGGCGCAGCTCTACCGGGATGCCCGGATCGCGACGATCTACGAAGGCACCACCGGTATCCAGGCGGCTGACCTGGTGGGCCGCAAGATCCTGCGCGACGGCGGGGTGGCGATACGGTCGGTGATCGACACCATCCGGGCGCTGGACGAGCCGCTCGCCGCGCAGGCAGACGAACCCTTCCCGGCGTTGCGAAGCACGCTCGCGGCGGCTGTCGGCGAGCTGGAGACGGCCATCGGCTGGGTGCTCCAGGCCGGCGGACGCGACTTGCGCCTGGCGCTGGCGTCATCGGTGCCGCTTCTCGAACTCGCGGGTACCGTTCTGGGCGGCTACGAGCTCGATCGCGCCGCGCTGCGCGCCCGGGAAATGATCGCGGCCGGAACGGGTGACGAGGTCTTCCTGACCGGCAAGATCCAGACGGCCCACTTCTATGCGACCAGCATCCTGCCGAAGGCCGCTGCCCTGGCCCGCACGGTCGTCGATGGCGCCGAGCCGATCGTCGAGCTTGCGGACGCGACGTTCTGAGTGGGCACGATGGACACAGAACGCGAGTCGATGGTCTACGACGTGGTGATCGTCGGCGCGGGTCCGTCGGGTCTGGCGGCGGCGATCCGGCTGAAGCAGCTGGCGGAGGCGAGCGGGACCGAGATATCGGTCTGCGTGCTCGAGAAGGGCTCCGAGGTCGGTGCCCACATCCTCTCCGGCGCCTGCCTCGAGACCCGCGCACTCGACGAGCTGATCCCGGACTGGCAGGCGAAGGGCGCACCGATCGAGACGGCCGCGACCGAAGACCAGTTCCTCTATCTCACCGCCACGAAATCCTATCGCCTGCCGACCCCGCCGCAGATGCACAACAAGGGCAACTACATCGTCAGCCTCGGCAATGTCGTGCGCTGGCTCGGACATGAGGCCGAGGCGCTCGGCGTCGAGATCTATCCGGGCTTCGCCGCGGCCGAAGTTCTCTACGACGCGGCCGGCAGGGTGCGTGGGGTCGCCACCGGCAACATGGGCGTCACCAAGGCCGGCGAGGAGGGTCCCAACTTCCAGCCGGGGATGGAGCTGCACGCGAAGCTGACCCTGTTCGCGGAAGGGTGTCGCGGCTCGCTGACCAAGACGCTGATGGAGCGGTTCAAGCTGGGCGACGGCAAGCAGCCGCAGACCTACGGGCTCGGCGTCAAGGAGCTGTGGGAGGTCCCGCCGGCCCAGCACGTCAAGGGCAAGGTGATCCACACCATCGGTTGGCCGATGGACCACCGCACCTACGGCGGCTCGTGGCTCTACATGTTCGACGAGAACCTGGTCTCGGTTGGGTTCGTCGTCGGGCTCGACTACGAAAACCCCTATCTGTCGCCGTTCGAGGAGATGCAGCGTTACAAGACGCATCCGGCGATCCGGCCGATCCTCGAGGGCGGGCGACGGATCGCCTACGGGGCCAGGGCCCTGTCGGAGGGCGGGTTCCAGTCGATCCCGAAGCTGGTCTTCCCCGGCGGTGCGCTGATCGGCGACACGGCGGGCTTCCTCAACGTGCCCAAGATCAAGGGTACGCACACCGCGATGAAGTCCGGCATGGTTGCGGCGGAGGCCGCGTTCGACGCGCTGAAGGACGGGAGCGAGGCGCCCGAGCTGACGGCCTATCCGGAGCGGCTGGAGCGGAGCTGGCTCTGGGACGAACTGCGCGGGGTGCGCAACATCCGGCCGGCGTTCCACCGGGGCCTCTGGCCCGGGGTGGCCTACGCGGCGCTCGACACCTACGTGCTGCGTGGCCATGCGCCCTGGACGCTCGGGCACCGGGCCGACAACACGACCTTGCGTCCCGCCGCAGAGTGCGCACCGATCGCCTACCCGCGCCCGGACGGCAAGCTGACGTTCGACCGTCTCTCCTCGGTGTTCCTGTCCAACACCAACCACGCTGAAGACCAGCCGGTGCATCTCCGGCTCAAGGACCCGAGCGCCGCCGAGCGGATCAACCTTGCCCGCTACGACGGCCCGGAGCAGCGCTATTGCCCGGCCGGGGTCTACGAGTACGTCGCCGGCGTCGACGGCGCGCGCCACCTTCAGATCAACGCGCAGAACTGCGTCCACTGCAAGACCTGCGACATCAAGGACCCGACCCAGAACATCGACTGGGTCACCCCCGAGGGCGGCGGCGGGCCGAACTACATCGGTGGGATGTGAGCGGCCGCGGGTGCGCAATCGAGGCGCATGCCGACGGACAAGGTTCAGGGAGAACCAGGGCATGAACGATCTGAACGGATACGACATCGAGGACCTTGCGGTCGGCATGACCGCGATCTTTGCCAAGACCATCACCGAGGCGGATATCGTTTTGTTCGCCGCCGCTTCCGGTGACAACAACGCCGTTCACATCAACGAAAAGTTCGCGAAAACCACGTCTTTCGGCGGGCGGATCGCGCACGGCTTCCTGACCGCAAGCGTCATCTCGGCCGCCGTCGCCAATCGCTTGCCCGGACCCGGCGCGGTCTACATCTCGCAGCAGATGAGCTTCAAGGCGCCCGTGCGCCCCGGCGATACCGTCGAGGCGACCGTTCTGGTCAAGGAGATCATCCTCGCCAGGAGCCGTGTCGTTCTGGAAACCACCTGCCGGGTCGGCGACCTTGTCGTCATCGAGGGCGAGGCGCTGGTGAAGACGACATCACTGGCAAAGCGCGAGGCCGCTGCGGCCCTCCTGGCGAAGGTGGCCTAAGCTCCGATCGAGCTGCTGCTGTTTCGACTAGGCTTGGGAGCGGCCGGCCGTCGCCGGCCGCAAGGCTCACGTGTGTAGTGCCATGAGCCCAGTAGCCTCACATCTTCTTCATTTCCTTCATCGCATCCGAGACGAGCTTGTCGGGATGGGCGGTGCACTCGTCATTGAGCGCAGCGGCGATCTCGTCGGAGCTCATGTTGGTGGCCATCTCGGCGTTCATCGACTGCAGCTCTGCGGTCATGGCCATCTTACCGGCGTTGTCCATCGCGGCGTAGTCGGAGCATACCGCGGTCGCCGCGTCCTGCGCGAACGCCGGCGCTACCAGAGTCACGGCAACCGCCGAAGCCAGAAGGATGTGTTTCATCGGGAATTTCCTCACATTTTCTTTGTCGCAGAACGGCGACAGAATGGACCATAGCAAAGCGATGGTGGAGCTGTCTCGTGGCATGTTCCTTCGCGGCCGCGCTCAGGGCCGACGGAGTGAAGGGCCTCCGATCCCGCCGGGGAAACACCCGTGGGGCCCTCAGAATCTGACGCCGAGGCGGGCGTCGCCGAACACGGTGACGCCACTGGAGTTGCGGGGGTTGCGGTCGACCTCAGTGCCCCCGGCTTCGGGCGAGTCTCGGGGAGAGCAGGCTGACAGCAGCACCAAGGTAAGCACGCTCGCCAGGAGGAACAGGTGTTTGTCGATCGTGCAAGTTGGCGCCTTGTCTGGCTGCAGCGGCCGACAACGGGACTCTCTGGGTGTCATCATCGCAGTGCCTCGAACAACCGCCTCGGAAGAAAGCTACGACCAATCGATACGACCGTGAAGAAGAGCGCCAGAAAGACATTCTGCCCGAGCGACGCATGCAGCCCGAGCATCGGGAAGGCGACGATCTGCGCCTCCTTTGTGCGCATGGAGATTGCCTCGCGCTCCTGCTGCGCCACCGGCGCCATGATGCGCTGGTCTGCTCCTCGGAAAGTGGTCCTCCCTGAAGTAGCCACTTTGGAGGATGCCAGGAATGCCGCAGAAGAAGCACAAGCCGGAAGAGATCGTCGCGAAGCTGAGGCAGGTCGATGTGCTATTGTCGCAGGGACGGCCGGCTGCGGAGGCGATCCGGACGATCAGCGTGACGCCGTTCACGTATTACCGCGGGCGCAAGGAGTTCGGTGGACTGAAGTCGGACCAGGTGAAGCGGCTGAAAGACCTGGAGAAGGAGAATGAGCGGCTGCGCAAGGCGGTCTCCGATCTGACCCTTGAGAAGCTGATCCTGAGGGAGGCGGCCTCGGGAACCGAAGGACCGCGCAGCGAAACTTCTGAGCCCCGGCCGTCGTCGCCGCTGCATTGATCACGTCAGGACGAAGTTCGACGTGTCGGAGCGGCTGGCGTGCCGCGTGCTGGGGCAGCATCGTCGACCAAAGAAAGGCGCCGAAAGGGCGGGCCGATGACGCAGCGCTCACCGCCGACATCGTCGCGCTCGCCACGCAGTATGGCCGCTATGGGTACCGCCGGATCACGGCACTGCTGCGGGCGGCCGGCTGGGCGGTAAATGTCAAGCGGGTCGAGCGCATCTGGCGTCAGGAGGGACTCAAGGTGCCGGGCAAGCAGCCGAAGAAAGGGCGGCTTTGGCTGAATGACGGCTCCTGCGTGCGACTTCAACCCGAGCGTCCTAATCATGTCTGGTCCTACGACTTCGTCGAGGATCGCACCCACAACGGCAGGAAGGTCCGCATGCTCAACGTCATCGACGAGTTCACCCGCGAGTGCCTGGCGATCCGGGTCGACCGAAGGCTGAAGTCGACCGATGTCATCGACGTCCTGTCGGACCTCTTCATGCCTCACGCGGCGTAATGGGGGCAGGCCAAGTCACCGCGTCTGACGGCCGATCGCCCAAAAAGTCGCACAAGAGGAAGCCCGGCAGCCGGACCGATCCTCGCAAGACATTGAAATGGTTGGTAGCGGAGGAGCCACTTGGTCGCTCCCCCACCAAATCCTTCTCGGACGATTGCGCATCTCCTCTAGCTTATATAAACCTTTTGAATGACTTGCGAAGACAAATCCTGTCGAGCCGGTGTCCGAAGCGCATCCGAGTAATCACAAGCCTTGGTGATCAACCTATCATCTCTTGCTCCGAACGCCTCTCCCGTCCCGTCACTCCCGATGAGCCAAAGCCGGCGTTTCGCGAGAGACGATCCCGAGCATGGCTCTGGAACGCTGTCCATGGGTGATCATAGGATCCGGCGTCGTGAAGGGCGGAGAGCAGGCGTTCACGGGTCTGCCTTGGCACTGCAATCCCCTGCCAGAAGCGGTCATCCGTACTCCTTGCGAAGAAGGCCAATGCTCCGAGAGTTGGTGGCAACATGAGTGCTTCGCCGGCATCGCATGGTTAAAAACTGATCAACGACAGACCCGGAGTCCTCTCGTCAAGCCGATCTGCGCCCCGGGACTTGACCCAACCGAACCGAGGTGGTCACCTGCCTGAAATTCCGGCGTTTCTCTGCCGGCGGCATTCGAGCCCTCGTTCCCGATCCGCGATAGGAGTCGGGAACGGGGGTTTTTTCTGCGGGGTGGGCGCGCTGCGACCTTCGATCGAGATCGGCATTCTGTTTTCCCGCAGTGGCAGTTATCGGCTGCTCGGCGAGACCTGCCGCGACGGGGCGCTCCGGGCGATTGCCGAGATCGAGGCCGACGCCGACCTCCCGTTCCGCTTCGTCCCGGTGGAACGCGACCCGGGCGGCAATGTCGATCGCTACCGGCCGCTCTGCGCCGAAATCCTGCGGACCACCGGCGCCCGCCACATTGTCGGCTGCGTAACTTCGTGGAGCCGCAAGGAGGTGATCCCCGAGCTGGAGAAGGCCGGCGGCACGCTCTGGTACCCGTGCCCCTACGAAGGGTTCGAAGCCTCCGAGCATGTAGTCTATACCCATGCCTGTCCAAACCAGCACCTGCTGCCCCTGCTGCGCTGGGCCCTGCCGCGTTTCGGCAAGCGCGGCTACCTCGTGGGATCGAACTACATCTGGGGCTGGGAAATTGGCCGCGTCGCCCGCGACCGGATCCTCCACGTCGCGGGCGAGGCGCTGGGCGACCGCTATCTGCCGATCGGCGACACCGACGTCGACCGGATCATCGCCGAGATCCGCGCGACCCGCCCGAGCTTCGTGCTCAATTCTCTGATCGGGCCATCGTCCTACACTTTCCTCGAGGCCTACGCCGCGCTCGGGCGTGAGGATGCGCACTTCACCGCGGCTACCTGTCCTGTGCTCTCCTGCAATCTTACCGAATGCGAGCTGGACACCTTGGGCGACGCCGCCGATGGCCTTATCTCGGCGGGTCCCTACTTCCGCGATCCGGACGCCCCTGGGGCCTTCGGGTCTTCCTTCGAAGCCGCCGCTTACCTCGCGGTTCGCACGCTCGCGGCAAAGCTCGCCGCCGGTCGGCCCGATGTGGACCTTGCAACGCTCCTCTCCCGCTCTACGGCTGGCGCGCTATCCGTGGAGCCGAGTACCCAGCACACGGTGCTTCCGGTCGTCATCGCCCAGTTCCGTGACGGCGCGTTCCGCACCCTCGCCCGCTGGGAGAGCGTTGCGCCGGACCCCTACCTCTCCCGGCCCGATGCATTCCAGGTCCCGAGCCGGCCGTCCTTCTCGGTGGTATCATGAAGCGGCGGCTCCTGATCCCCAACCTCGGCGGCGCCGAAGCGGTGATCCTGCATCGGCCGCACCCGACGGTTCAGGCCCTTTCGCGGCAACTCACGGTGATCGGACTGTCGGTGTCGGCACACTGGCCGGAGCTCGGGCCGGCCGCGCTGGCGGCGGACTATACCTTCTTCGACGCGGATATGGGTTACGAGGCCCAGTTTCCCTGGGCACCCGGCAGCGCCCCGATGCCGACGATCGCGCTGATCGGATCGGAGGCGCCGGGTCGGATCGAATGGGCGCTGGCACAGGGCGCCGACGCGCAGCTTCTGAAGCCGATCGGCGACAACGGCGCGTTCGGGGCCCTGCTCATCGCCCGTCACACCTTCGAGGCCCGGCGCAGCCAGGCCGCCGAGATCGAACATCTGCGCAGCCGCCTCGCCGACCGACAGACCGTGGTGCGGGCCGTGACTCTGCTGGCGTCGCGCGGCCGCAGCGAGGACGAGGCCTATGCCCACCTGCGCCACCTTGCGATGACCTGGCGGGAAACCATCGAGGCGGCCGCCCACCGCGTCGTCGCGCACCTGAAGGAGGAGCCCGGCGATGGCCGACGCCGCTTCTTCCTGAGGTCGCGCGCCGCGGCTTCTGGGCCCGGCTCGCGCGGCATCGCCTGGCGATCCTCGGGCTGACTCTGATCGCCCTGACCGTGCTCGCCGCAGTGCTCGCGCCGGTGCTGACGCCGTTCTCGCCGGACGAGCAGCGCTTCGACGGCCTGACGCTGGAGGGTGCGCCGCTGCCGCCGGGCCGGGTCTATCTGCTCGGCACCGACCTTCTGGGGCGCGACCTTCTCACCCGGCTCCTCTTCGGCGCCCGCACCTCGCTGGTGATCGGCATCGCCGCGAACGGCCTCGCTCTGGCGATCGGCACCCTCGTCGGCGTCACCGCAGGCTACTATCGTGGCTGGATCGGCGCGGTGCTGATGCGCTTCACCGACCTGATGATGGCGTTCCCGGCGCTGCTGCTCGCGATCTGCCTCGCGGCCATCTTCCAGCCATCGCTCTGGATCGTGGCGCTGGTGATCGCGATGGTGAACTGGGTGCAGACCGCGCGCGTGCTCTACACCGAGACCACCTCGCTCTCGGAGCGAGAGTTCATCGCAGCGGAACGGGCGCTCGGCGCCGGTCACGGCCGCATCCTCGTCCGGCACATCCTGCCGCATCTCGTGCCCACGATCATCGTCTGGGGCACGCTCGGCATATCGACCACCGTACTCCTCGAGGCGACGCTCAGCTATCTCGGCATAGGAGTGCAGCCGCCGACGCCGTCCTGGGGCAACATCATCTTCGAGAACCAGACCTACTTCCAGTCGGCGCCGTGGCTGGTCTTCATCCCCGGCGCCGCGATCCTGATGCTGGCGCTCGCGTTCAACCTCGTGGGAGACGCGATGCGCGACGTGCTCGACCCGACCGAGCGAGGACGGAACTGATGGCGGTCTATATCGCCCGCCGGCTGATCCAGGCCGTCTTCATCCTGCTCGGCGTCTCGCTCGTGACCTTCTTCCTTCTCTACATGCTGCCCGCCGACCCGGTGCGGCAGATCGCCGGCCGCTCCGCCACGCCGCAGACGGTGGCCAACATCCGCGCCCAGCTTGGCCTCGACCAGCCCTTCGTCGTGCAATACTGGCGCTACCTCACCGGCCTCGTCCAGGGCGATCTCGGCCGCTCCTACCTCCAGCGCACGGAAGTGTCCGAGCTGATCGCCGCCCGGCTGCCCGCGACCCTGCTGCTGATGGCCGGTGCCATCTTGTGTGAGCTGATCCTCGGCCTCAGCATGGGCATCTTCGCAGCTCTTCGACGCGGCAGCGCGATCGACACCGGGCTTATGCTGACCTCCTTTGTCGCGGTCTCCGCGCCGCAATTCGTCGTGGGCCTGCTGCTGCTCTACGTCTTCGCCGTTCGGCTGCACTGGTTCCCGATAGGCGGCTACGGCACCGCCGCCCACCTCGTGCTGCCGTCGCTGACGCTCGGCATCCTCGGGTCCGGCTGGTATGCGCGGATGATGCGCTCCTCGATGATCGACGTGCTGCGGCAGGACTATATCCGCACCGCCCGCGCCAAGGGCCTGGCCCGGCGCAGGGTCATCCTGCGCCACGCGCTGCCCAACGCCATCCTGCCGATCATCGCGATGATCGGCATCGACATCGGCATCTTCATGGGCGGCATCGTCGTGGTGGAGAGCGTCTTTGGCTGGCCCGGCATCGGCCAGCTCGCCTGGCAGGCGATCCAGCGCATCGACATCCCGATCATCATGGGCGTCACGCTGGTCTCGGCCTGCGCCATCGTGCTCGGCAACCTGCTCGCCGATCTCGTGACACCCTTCATCGATCCGCGCATCCGGATCCGCTGACCGCCATAACAGGGAGACGATCCATGAAACGACTGCTTGCCACCTCCGCGCTGGTCCTGGCGCTGGCCATGCCGGCGCTGGCCCAGGACAACGACGCCCGCGATCCCAACGCCAAGCCCGGCGGCGACATCGTCATCACCTACAAGGACGACGTCGCGACGCTCGACCCGGCCATCGGCTACGACTGGCAGAACTGGTCGATGATCAAGTCGCTGTTCGACGGGCTGATGGACTATGTCCCCGGCACCACCGAGCTGCGGCCCGGCCTCGCGCGAGAGCTACACCATCTCCGAGGATGGCAAGACCTTCACCTTCAAGCTGCGCCCCGGGGTCAAGTTCCACAACGGCCGCGAGATGACCGCCGACGACGTCAAATACTCGCTCGACCGCGTGACCAACCCGGCGACCCAGTCGCCCGGCGCCGGCTTCTTCGGCTCGATCCTCGGCTATGACGCCGTCGCGGGCGGCACCGCCACCTCGCTCGAGGGCGTCAAGGTCGTCGATCCCCTGACCGTCGAGATCACCCTCAGCCGGCCCGACGCCACCTTCCTCCACGTCATGGCGCTGAACTTCGCCTCGGTCGTCCCGAAGGAGGCGGTGGACGCCGCCGGCGCCGATTTCGGCAAGCAACCGGTCGGCACCGGCGCCTACAAGCTCGGCGAATGGACCATCGGCCAGCGGCTGGTCTTCGAGAAGAACCCCGACTATTGGCGCGAGGGCCTGCCCTATCTCGACAGCGTGACCTTCGAGGTCGGGCAGGAGCCGATCGTGGCCCTCCTGCGGCTGCAGAACGGCGAGGTCGACATCCCCGGCGACGGCATCCCGCCGGCCAAGTTCACCGAGGTGATGGCGGATCCCGCACAGGCCGCGCACGTCGTCGAAGGCGGCCAGCTCCAGACCGGCTACATCACGATGAACGTCAAGATGCCGCCCTTCGACAAGGTCGAGGTGCGCCAGGCGGTCAACATGGCGATCAACAAGGACCGGATCGTCCAGATCATCAACGGCCGCGCCGTGCCCGCGACCCAGCCGCTGCCGCCGACGATGCCCGGCTATACCAAGGACTATGCCGGTTATCCCTACGACCCGGAAAAGGCCAAGGCGATGCTCGCCGAGGCCGGCTTCCCCGACGGCTTCGAGACCGAACTCTACGTAATGAACACCGACCCCAACCCGCGCATCGCCCAGGCGATCCAGCAGGATCTGGCCGGCATCGGCATCAAGGCCTCGATCCAGTCGCTGGCCCAGGCCAACGTCATCGCCGCCGGCGGCGAGGAGGACCAGGCCCCGATGATCTGGTCCGGCGGCATGGCCTGGATCGCCGACTTCCCCGATCCCTCCAACTTCTACGGCCCGATCCTCGGCTGCGCCGGTGCGGTGCAGGGCGGCTGGAACTGGTCCTGGTACTGCAACGAGGACCTCGACACGAAGGCCGCCGCCGCCGACAGCATCACCGACCCGGCTAAGGTCGGCGACCGGCTGCAGGCCTGGTCCGACGTCTACATGGCGATCATGAAGGACGCGCCCTGGGTGCCGGTGTTCAACGAGCAGCGCTTCACGCTCAAGTCGCCGCGCATGGGCGGCGCCGACGCGCTCTACGTCGATCCGGTCTCGATCCCGATCAACTACGACTACGTCTACGTGACCGATGGCCAGTAACGCCGCGCACACGATCCACCGCCATCAGCACCATTTCGGCTGGGACAACGCGCTTGTCCCGGCCGAGACGGTGGCGCCGGGATCGACCATCCTCTTTCACTGCATCGACAGCTCGGCGGGCCAGATCGGCCCGTCCGCCACCCTGGACACAGTCGCCACCCTCGACTTCTCCCGGGTCAATCCGGTCTCCGGCCCGATCCATGTCGACGGCGGCGAGCCCGGCGACGCGCTCAAGGTCACCATCGAGAGCTTCGCGCCCTCCGGCTTCGGCTGGACCGCCAATATCCCGGGCTTCGGGCTGCTCGCGGACCAGTTCCCCGACCCGGGCCTCGTCCTCTGGAAGTACGACCCCACGACCCTCGCCCCGGCGATGTTCGGCCGCGAGGGCGCCGTGCCGCTGAAGCCCTTCGCCGGCACCATCGGCAACGCCCTGGCCGAGCCGGGCCTGCACTCCGTCGTCCCGCCGAGGCGGGTCGGCGGCAATCTCGACGTGCGCGATCTCGCCGCCGGCACCACGCTCTACCTCCCCGTCGAGGTTGCGGGTGCACTCTTCAGCGTCGGCGACACCCACGCGGCGCAGGGCGACGGCGAGGTCTGCGGCACCGCCATCGAGAGCCAGATGGACACCGTCCTCACCCTCGACCTCGTCAAGGGCGCGAATCTCAGGGCGCCGCGCTTCACCACGCCCGGCCCGGTCACCCGCCACCTCGACGCCAAGGGCTACGAGGTGACGACCGGCGTCGGTCCCGACCTGATGGCGGCCTCCCGCGACGCGGTGGCGGCGATGATCGACCTTCTCGCGGCCAGCCGCGGCATGGCGGCGCTCGACGCCTACATGCTGGTCTCGACCTGCGGCGACCTGCGGATCTCCGAGATCGTCGACCAGCCGAACTGGGTGGTTAGCTTCTACTTCCCCCGCTGCGTCTTCGAATGACCGCAACGGCGCGACCCCGCGAGACCTCGACGACCGACGCCGCAGCGCACGCGGTGCTGGGCGTCGAGAACCTCGCGGTGTCGGTCAACACCGAAGCCGGCCTGCGCCCGCTCGTCACCGGCCTCAGCTTCGAGCTCAGGCGGGGCGAGACCCTGGCCATCGCCGGCGAATCCGGCTCCGGCAAGTCCATCACCGCCCTCGCCATCATGGGCCTCCTCCCCCCCCGGCGGTCCGGATCACCGCCGGGCGCATCCGCCTCGAAGGCGCCGATCTCGTCACGCTGCCGGAGCCGGCGATGCGCACGATCCGCGGCAACCGCATCGCGATGATCTTCCAGGAGCCGATGAGCTCGCTCAATCCGGTCCTCACCATCGGCCGCCAGCTCACCGAAGCCATCGAGGCGCACGTCTCCCTCTCCCGCGCCGAGACCCGCGCCCGCGCCGTCGAGGCGCTGCGCGCCGTGCGCCTCTCCGAGCCGGAGCGGCGCATGGCGCAATACCCGCACGAGCTGTCCGGCGGCATGCGCCAGCGGGTGATGATCGCCATGGCGATCGCGCTGAAGCCCCAGGTCCTGATCGCCGACGAGCCCACCACCGCCCTCGACGTCACCGTCCAGCGCGAGGTCCTGGACCTCCTGCGCGACCTGCAGGCCAGCCTCGGCACCGCCATCATCCTGATCACCCACGACATGGGCGTCGTCGCCGAAATGGCCGACCGGGTCATCGTCATGCAGCAGGGCCGGATGGTCGAGGAAGCCCCGGTCCGCGCGCTCTTCGCGGCCCCGCGCGAACCCTATACCCGCGCTCTCCTCGCCGCCGTCCCCCGCATGGGCAGCGGCGACTCCGCTGCCGTCGCGTCGCCCGGCCCCGCGCTCGCCCGCATCCGCGAGCTTCAAGTCACCTTTGACCTCCGGCGCGGCCTTCTCGGACGGGTGACCCACCGCATCCACGCGGTCGCGGGGGTCAGCTTCGAGATCAATCCCGGCGAGACCTTCGCCCTCGTCGGCGAAAGCGGCTGCGGCAAATCCTCAGTCGCCCGCGCCATGGCCGGCCTCACCCCATTCACCGGAACCATCGAGATCGCCGGCCGCAGCCTCGGTGCTCCGGGCACCGATGCGAAGGCCGCCCGCCGCGACGCCCAGATGATCTTCCAGGACCCCATGGCCTCGCTGGACCCACGGATGCGCGTCGGCGCCCTCGTGGCCGAGCCGCTGGCGATCCACGGCATCGGCACCCCGTCCGAGCGCCGTGCCCGAGCCGCCGACCTCTTCGAACGGGTCGGGCTCTCCCGCGACCAGCTCGACCGCTACCCGCACGAATTCTCCGGCGGCCAGCGCCAGCGCATCTGCATCGCCCGCGCGCTCGCCCTCCAGCCGAAGCTCGTCATCGCCGACGAAAGCGTCTCCGCCCTCGACGTCTCGGTGCAGGCCCGCGTCCTCGATCTCCTCCGCCGGCTCAAGGACGAGACCGACATCGCGCTACTTTTCATCTCCCACGACATGGCTGTCGTCGAGAATATCGCCGACCGGATCGCCGTGATGTATCTCGGCCAGATCGTCGAGACCGGAACCCGCGCCCAGATCTTCGGCAACCCGCGCCATCCCTACACCCGCCGGCTGATCGACGCCGTCCCGGTGCCCGATCCCGCCCACATCCGCCCGCCCCGGCCGCGCCTCTCCGGCGAGCCGCCGAGCCCGCTCCGCCCCATCGGCGATCCGCCGGCGCGGCTCATCCTCGCCGATGCGGGAGGCGGTCACCTCGTCGCGATGGAGGCCGCTGCATGATGCGATCAACACCGGCCGTCACGTCTGCGCCGCCGACGAGCCAGCCCGCGCCCCCTCTTCCATCCGGGCCCCCATGCACCGCTATAGGTTCGTCCTCTTCCGCCCGCTCCAGTTCCTGCCGGTGCTCTTCGGCATCAGCGTCGTCACCTTCGTCCTCGTCCGCTTCATTCCCGGCGATCCCGCCCGGGTCCTCCTGGGCACCCGCGCCACCCCCACCGCGCTCGCCAACATCCGCGCCCAGTACGGCCTCGATGAGCCGATGGTGACCCAGTACTTCTATTTCATCCGCAACCTCTTCAAGGGCGAGATGGGCCGCTCGATCCTCTACAAGATCGACGTGCTGAAGCTCATCGCCACCCGGATCGAGCCCACCCTCGCCCTCGTCCTCGCGAGCGTCCTGCTCTCAATCCTCATCGCCGTGCCCATGGCCACCGTCGCCGCCCGCAACCAGGGCCGCACCCCCGATCATGCCGTCCGCATCGTCTCCACCCTCGGCATCGGCTTCCCGCCGTTCTGGCTGGGCCTGATGCTCATTATCCTCTTCAGCGTCCGCCTCGGCATCTTCCCGGTGTCCGGCTACGGCGAGACCCTCGGGGACAAACTCGCCCACCTCGCGCTTCCGGCCCTCACCGTCGCTCTCTCCCTCTCCGCCGTCCTCACCCGCAGCCTCCGCGCCGCGATGATCCAGGCGCTGGCTTCGGACGTCGCCATCGCCGCCCGCGCCCGCGGCATGCCCGAGGGCATCGTCTTCTGGCGCCATGTCGTGCCGAACTCGCTCGTTCCCACCATCAACCTCCTCGCCGTCAATATCGGCTGGCTGATCGGTGGCACCGTCGTCGTCGAGACCGTCTTCGCGCTGCCCGGCATGGGCCAGCTCCTGGTCCGCGCCATATTCTCGCGCGACTACATGGTGGTGCAGGGCGTCGCCATGGTCTTCGCCTGCGCCACCGTGCTGGTGAACTTCATCGCCGACATCCTCACCGTCGCCGCCGACCCGCGGGTCAAGCTCTGATGACCGCCGTCTCCCCCACCGCCCGCCGCGTCCCCTGGCACGTCGCCATCGGCCGCTGGCCGACCCTCGCCACCGGCCTCGGCCTTCTCGGCTTCTTCGTCCTCGTAGCCCTCGCCGCGCCCCTCGTCGCCCCCTACGACCCGATCTTCCAGAATCCGGACGTCCGCCTCGTCGCCCCGTCGCTCGCCCATCCCCTCGGCACCGACAACTTCGGCCGCGACATCCTCTCCCGCGTCATCTGGGGCACCCGCATCGACCTGCAGATCGCCGTCCTGGGCGTCGTCTTCCCCTTCCTGCTCGGCACCACCATCGGCACGATCGCGGGGTTCTTCGGCGGCATCGTCGACATCGTCTTCATGCGCCTGATCGACATCGTCCTCGCCTTCCCGTTCCTCGTGCTGATGCTGGCGATCATCGCCATCCTCGGCCCCGGCCTTTCAAGCTTCTATATCGCCCTGGCGCTGGTCGGCTGGGTTTCCTACGCCCGCCTGATCCGCGCCCAGGTCCTCGTCCTCAAGACCCAGGACTTCGCCGTCGCCGCCGCCAGCCTCGGCTTCGGCCGGGCGCGCATCATGTTCCGCCACCTCCTGCCCAATGCCATCGCCGGCAGCCTCGTCTTCGCCATGTCCGACGCCGTCCTCGTCCTGCTGAACGGCGCCGCGATCAGCTACCTCGGCCTCGGCGTGCAGCCGCCCCTCGCCGAGTGGGGCGTCATGGTCGCCGAGGGCCAGGCTTTCATCACCACCGCCTGGTGGATCACGCTCTTCCCCGGCCTCGCCATCGTCATGCTGGCTTTCAGCTTCAGCCTGCTCGGCGACGGCCTCGCGGATCTCCTCGGGGTGAACGAATGACCGCCGCCCTCTCCGTCCGCGACCTCACGGTGCGCGCGCATCTCGATCACGAGACGCGCACCCTGATCGACGCGGTCTCGTTCGATCTCGGCCGCGGCGAGATCCTCGGCCTCGTCGGCGAAAGCGGCTCGGGCAAGAGCCTGCTCTGCCGCGCCATCGTCCGGCTCCTGCCGTCGTCGCGCCTCCGGATCGAAGGCGGCTCGATCCTCCTCGCCGGCCACGACCTCGTCGAGGCCAGCACCGCCGAGATGCTCGACGTTCGCGGCGGCAAGATCGGCATGATCTTCCAGAACCCGACCAGCCACCTCGATCCGGTCATGCGCATCGGCGACCAGATATCCGAGGGCCTGCGCTTCCACGAAGGTCTCGGCACACGTGCTGCCCGCGCCGCCGCCATCGACATCCTCGCCCAGGTCGGCTTTCCCGACCCGCCGCGTGCAGTACGACGCCTACCCGCACGAATTCTCCGGCGGCATGCGCCAGCGGGCGATGATCGGCATCGCCCTTTCCTGCGGCCCGGAAATCCTGATCGCCGACGAGCCCACCACCGCCCTCGACGTCACCATCCAGAGCCAGAATCCTCCGCCTCCTGACGGAAATCCGCGAGAAGCGCGGCCTCTCCATCATCCTGATCAGCCATGATCTCGGCATCATCGCCCAGACCTGCGACCGGATCGCGGTGATGCACGACGGCCGCATCGTCGAGCAGGGGGCAAAGCGCGCGCTCCTCGCCGCCCCGCAGCACCCCTACACGCGGTCCCTGATCGAGAGCCACCCATCCCTGCCCGCCGCCGCGACGCCCGCGCCGCCGCCGCAGGTCGTCGCACACCCTGCAGCCGCTGCTCGAGGTGGCCGACCTCAACGTTAGCTTTCCGACCGGCAGCGGCCTCTTCAGCGGACTGCCCCGGCACTTCCTGGCGGTGAAGGACCTCAGCCTCCGCGTCTTCCCCGGCGAGAGCGTCGGCATCGTCGGCAAATCCGGCAGCGGCAAGAGCACGCTCGCCCGCGCCATCCTCGGCCTCGTCCCCATCGCCTCGGGCCAGGTAACGCTTCGAAGGCGCCTATCTCGGACAGGGGCCGGACGCCCTCGCGAAGCTCCGCAGCGACGCGGCCATGGTGTTCCAGGATCCCTACAACGCCCTCAATCCCCGCCTGACCATCGGCCAGACCCTGGCCGAGGTCCTCCGCGTCCACGGCACCCCGGCGCGGGACATCCCCCGGCGCATCGGGGAACTCCTCGACCTCGTCGCCCTCGAGCGCGAATTCGCCGGCCGCAAGCCGCGCAGCATGAGCGGCGGCCAGTGCCAGCGCGCCGGCATCGCCCGCGCCCTTGCCGTCGATCCCCGGCTGGTCATCGCCGACGAATGCGTCGCCGCCCTCGACGTCACCATCCAGGCCCAGATCGTCGATCTCTTTCGCGAGTTGAAGGCGCGGATGAACCTCACGCTTCTCTTCATCGCCCACGACCTCGCCATCGTGCGCAACCTCTGCGACCGCGTGGTGGTGATGCACCGCGGCGAAATCGTCGAGGAAGGCCGCGCCGCCGACATCTTCGACCGTCCGCAGCACGCCTACACCGCGGCCCTCATCGCCGCCATTCCCGACATCGACCCCGACAAGCCGCTTCGGGTCGCAATGGCTTGACCTTTCCGATCAACCAAGGAGACCCGCCCATGACCAACCGTTGGATCCGCGCCAGCACGCTTGCCCTCGCCGCCGGCCTCACCCTCGCCACCGGCTATGCCGAAGCCGCCGGCGTCCTGACCATCGGCCGCCGCGAGGACGGCACCACGTTCGATCCGATCATGACGGCGCAGAACACCGACTTCTGGGTCTTCTCCAACGTCTTCGACGTGCTGGTCCGGGTCGACAAGACCGGCACCAAGCTGGAACCCGGCCTCGCCGAAAGCTGGACGGTCTCCGACGACGGGCTGACCTACACCTTCGCCATCCGCGACGCCAAATTCTCCGACGGCTCGCCGATCACCGCCGCGGACGCCGCCTTCACGCTCCTGCGCATTCGCGACGATGAGCGCTCGCTCTGGTCCGACAGCTACAAGGTGATCGACACCGCCGAGGCGACCGACGACCGCACGCTGGTCATCAAGCTCAAGACCCCGTCCGCGCCGTTCCTCTCGACGCTCGCCATGCCCGGCGCCTCGGTCATCTCCAAGGCCGGCATGGAGAGCATGGGCGAGGAGGCCTACGCCGAAAGCCCCGTCGCCTCCGGCGCCTTCTCGGTCAAGGAATGGCGCCGCGGCGACCGGGTGATCCTGGAGAAGAACCCGAACTTCTGGGAAGCCGACCGGGTCAGCCTCGACGGCGTCGAGTGGATCTCGGTACCCGACGACAATACCCGGATGCTCAACGTGCAGGCGGGCGAGCTCGACGCCGCGATCTTCGTGCCCTTCTCCCGCGTCGCGGAACTCCAGAAGGACCCGAACCTCGTCGTCCACCTCGACCCCTCGACCCGCGAGGATCATCTGCTGATCAACCACGAGCACGGCGCGCTGGCGCAGAAGGAAGTCCGCCAGGCGCTCGACATGGCGATCGACAAGCAGGCGATCGTCGACACCGTCACCTTCGGCCTCGGCACGGTCGCCAATTCCTACATCCCGGCCGGCGCGCTCTACCACAACCCCGACAACCTGCATCGCCCCTACGATCCGGCCAAGGCCAAGGAGATGCTGGCCGCAGCCGGCGCATCCGACCTGACGCTGAACTACCTCCTCGACGCCGGCAACGAGGTCGACGAGCAGATCGCCGTGCTCCTCCAGCAGCAGCTGGCGCAGGCCGGCATCACCGCCACCCTGCAGAAGGTCGATCCCAGCCAGCGCTGGGACATGCTGGTCGACGGCGACTACGACATCTCGGTCAACTACTGGACCAACGACATCCTCGATCCCGACCAGAAGACCACCTTCGTCCTCGGGCACGACACCAACATGAACTACATGACCCGCTACAAGAACGACCAGGTGAAGCAGCTGGTCGAGGATGCCCGCGTCGAGATGGATCCGGCCAAGCGCGAAGCGATGTACATGGAAATCCAGAAGATCGCCAAGGACGACGTCCACTGGATCGACCTCTACTACAGCCCCTACATCAACGTCACGCGCAGCAACGTCGAGAACTTCACCCAGAACCCGCTCGGGCGGTTCTTCCTCGAAGACACCGTAAAGAACTGATCCAAAGCGCCGGCATCACGACGTGGCTTGATGCCGGCGCCTGCCTCTCAGTCGGCCCGTCGCATAGTCCACGCGCCGGGCCAGCCAGCAGCCGACCGTGAGGCCGCTCACGGCGCCGCCTGCGTCCCGTCGCACCCGGATCGTCCAGTCCCCCGGCGCCGGCGCGTCCATCGACCGCCGGCATTGCAGCAGCCACACATCCTCGGCCAGCGGAAGAACCGGATACATCCCGCCGCGGCCCAGCATGCCCTCGAACCCGCCGTAGAAGACCCCGCCCGTCGAGACGATCTCAAGGCTGCCCTCGATCTCCCCCGACCAGTAGCGCCCCTCGATATCCGGCTTCGCCTTCCCCGCCAGCCGGATCGCCGTCGTGCGCAGGTTCTCGCCCGGCCGCTCCATCCGGATCGCGTCGCCGTCCCGCGCCAGCGTCATGTCCGCGCATCGCGCGACACCCGCCGCGTCGAGAACCAGCCGGTCCGGCGACGTGGCATACCGCGCCCGCAGGCCGGAATGTCCCGGCTCGACGCGCAGCACCAGATCCGTCGCCGGATCCATGTAGGCTCCCGCCCACTCCGGCCCGACCGCCTCCGACCCCGGCTCCGCGCCGCTCTCGCCCAGCGCCGCCTTGGCGATCTTCACCGCCGCCCCATGCGCGTCACCCTCGTGGTTGAGGAGCACCACCACCGAAAGCCGCCGCGCCGGGACATGCAACCGCTGCAACCGGAACCCGCGCAGCGCCCCGCCATGCCCGGTCGCCGCCAGCCCCGCCACCGTCTCGTGCGCCAGCCCGAACCCGTAGGCCGCCGGCGTCCCGTCCGCGAAACTCTGCGGCGCCGACAGGCGCCGATAGAGACTGGCCGCATCGTCACGCATCGCGTCGATATGGCGCTCCCATGCCAGCATGTCCCGCAGCGACGCCGAGATCCCGGCATCCCCGGTCCAGTAGATGCGGTTGGTTGCCGGAAAGAACCCGACGGCGGCGTTGCCTTCATAGCCGACCGTCCCGTCCGCGGGCGCGCTGGTATCGGCCGTCAGCACCGCCGTCTCCATCCCCGCCGGCCCGAAAATCCGTTCCCCGTAGAGTTCGCCAAGCGACCGTCCGGCGCGCTCCTCGATCATGTCGGAGAGCATCCGGAAATTGCCATTCGAGTACGAATAGGACGCTCCCGGCTCGAAATGCCCCGTCTTCATCCGCGCAAGCAGCGGTCGCGCATCCTCCCGGGCCAAAGACGCCCTCGGGTTGAGCCCCATGAAGCACGGTCAAAGCCCAGTAGTCCGCAATCCAGACTGGTTTTGGCAAAGCTCGGCGACGGTCGGCCGCCGGCCGGTAAACCGCGGCAGAAATGCGGCGACCCGCTCGTCGAGGACCGCCGGGTCACCGACAAGGTCCAGCAGAACGCCACAGGTGAACTGCTTGCTGATGGAGCAGATCGGCATGAGCGTCCCAGATGTCATGGTTCTACGGCGGGCCAAATCCGCGTAGCCCCATACGTGATCGAGGACAGTCCTGCCCTCATGGACCACCCCCACCACACCAGCTGGCACGGGAGCCGCGGATTCGAAACTTCGGACCGCCTTTTCGAGGACGTTGTGATCAATTTGGGTCAAGCGCGCACTCGTGCTGT
>CAWCSN010000007.1:0-62551 GCA_963798235.1 uncultured Alphaproteobacteria bacterium
GGCGCGGGTGTATTGCCAGTTCCACGCGGGCGATATCTCGGCCCAGTCGCCGTGCAGGACGGCGTTGAGGACTCCTGGTCCAGTCCGACGAGGTCGGCCGGCCGGGCTGCGGCGAGGGCGAGGCAGCGGTCGAGCACGGTCTGGGCGTTAAAGGCCGCGACGTCGATCAGCAGCAGGCCGCTGTTGAAATAGGGTGCCGGCCCGAGCCCGAGGCGGCGGAACTGGAGGGGGCGTCGCAGGGGTGCGCGCCACTGGAGGTTGTCGCGGACGGCTGCGATTGCCCGGGCGCCTATATCGAACCCGAGGAGCGCTTGCCAGTCGCCGCCTTGTGGAAGACGTCCGAGTCGAGGTAGAGCAGCCGGCGGTACTGGCCGGCGAAGGCGGCGGGAGGGGCGAGCCGGAGGTAGACCGCTTCGGTGCGGCGCGCGTCGACGGGCAGGCCGGAGAGGACGCCGCCGGTCTCGATCCGCAGACGCGGAGCCCGAGAGGGGCGAGGGCGGCGGCACCGCCAGCGTCTCGCCGAGGGCGCAAAGGCAGATGTCGAAGTCGCGGTCAGGGTGGAGGGCGGCAATGCGCTCGGCCGCGAAGAGGGCGTAGGGGGCATAGCGGCCGTCGCAGGCGAAGACACCGCCCGGTCGGAGGCGGCCGCGGCCGAAGCATCGAGCGAGATCGCCATTCCGTCCCTCCGCCGCTTCGGGTGGTTGTCGGGAGGCGCCCCCCCTGCTACTGCGGCACCCAACAACAGTTGCGGGAGTGCCACCGATGGGCAAGGACTTCGTCGTCGAAGAGCGGGACTACGTCGTGAGGGATATCGCCCTTGCCGACTACGGCCGCAAGGAACTCGACATCGCCGAGACGGAGATGCCGGGGCTGATGGCGCTCCGCGCCGAGTTTGGCGAGAGCAAGCCTCTGAAGGGTGCCCGCATCGCCGGGTCGCTCCATATGACGATCCAGACTGCGGTGCTGATCGAGACCCTGACCGCTCTCGGCGCCGACGTGCGCTGGGCGTCCTGCAATATCTACTCAACGCAGGATCATGCGGCGGCGGCGATCGCGGCGACGGGCGTGCCGGTGTTCGCGATCAAGGGCGAGACGCTGGAGGACTACTGGACCTACACCGACCGCATCTTCGATTTCGCGGACGGGGCGAACATGATCCTCGACGACGGCGGCGATGCGACGATGTACATCCTGACCGGCGCGCGGGTCGAGGAAGGCGAGACCGACCTCATCGAGAACCCCGACAGCGAGGAGGCGGAGTACTTCTTCGCGCAGATCAAGAAGCGGATGAAGGCCGCGCCCGGCTGGTTCGTGAAGCAGCGCCACGCGATCAAGGGCGTCTCCGAGGAGACGACGACGGGCGTGCACCGGCTGTACCAGCTGATGGAGAAGGGGCGGCTGCCGTTCCCGGCGATCAACGTCAACGACAGCGTGACGAAGTCGAAGTTCGACAACAAGTACGGCTGCAAGGAGTCGCTGGTCGACGGCATCCGTCGCGGCACCGACACGATGATGGCCGGGAAGACCGCGCTCGTGCTCGGCTACGGGGACGTCGGCAAGGGGTCGGCGGCTTCGCTGCGCGGCGCCGGAGCGCGGGTGATGGTGACGGAGGTCGATCCGATCTGCGCGCTTCAGGCGGCGATGGACGGGTTCGAGGTCGTGACGATCGAAGATGTCGTGGCGCGGGCGGACATCTTCATTACCTGCACGGGCAACAAGGACGTCATCACGCTCGACCACATGCGGGCGATGAAGGACATGGCGATCGTCGGCAACATCGGGCACTTCGACAACGAGATTCAGGTCGCCCAGCTGAAGAACCTGAAGTGGACGAACATCAAGGATCAGGTGGACATGATCCACTTCGCCGACGGGACGCGGATGATCCTGCTGTCGCAGGGTCGGCTGCTGAACCTCGGCAACGCCACCGGGCATCCGTCGTTCGTGATGTCGGCGAGCTTCACCAACCAGACGCTGGCGCAGATCGAGCTGTGGACGCGGGGCGATCAGTACGAGAACAAGGTCTATACGCTGCCGAAGCATCTCGACGAGAAGGTGGCGCGGCTGCATCTGGCCAAGATCGGGGTGAAGCTGACCGAGCTGAAGCCCGAGCAGGCGGACTATATCGGTGTGCCGCAGGAAGGGCCGTTCAAGCCGGAGCACTACCGCTACTGAGCGATTTTGCGTTGCCGGTCATGGCCGGCAACGCACCCTCTGCCAGAGGTTGTCGATGCGCCGGAGGCCGTGCCTTTGCACACCCGTCGCACGCGTGCGACTCTGCCCAAGCTGTTGATAATACATCGTCTTCCCTGGCGCGTTAGCCATAAGTTCGTACTGATTAACGTGCGACGGCGGCCGGCGATCGCAAGTGCCAACGCGGGGCTGCGGCCGGGAGCGGGGTCAAGCTTCGCCTCAAATGGCCGGATCGGCGTTGCGGAGCGTTCCGACGGGGTTCGCATCGTGCCGCGGCCCGTGGGGCCTCCGCCCGGTGAAGGGGGCGTAAACCATTGATTCACGTTGACTTCTCGGTACTTGCGGTTTGACCCGGAGGGCCGGTTCAGGCATACACATCCCATCGACGGCCGCGGCAGAAACGCCCCCCTCTCAACCGTCGCACTCCACCGAAATCGCACGAGTTTGCACCCGAGAAGGTCAAGTACCTGGAGGGGTCGTGCGGGTCGGCGGGGCCTCAACAACAGCGGTGATGCGGCGCCCCCGACGGAAGTGGGGCCGTCAAAGGCGCCCGCCGCTCGTGAGGTTCCGCGTCCTGGGGTTCCAGCGCCCGCACGTGTGGGTCGGGGGGGCCCTTTGAGGGGAAGGCCCCCCCGATCTCTTTTCCCGTTCAGCCCGTGTAGCCGCCTTCGGCGCAGAGGATGTTCCATTCCGTGTCGCGGACCGGCTGGACCGAGAGGCGGGAGTTCCGGACCAGCACCATCTCGGCGAGGCGGGCGTCGGCCTTGATCGCCTCCAGCGTCACCGGAGTCGCGAAGGGAGCGACGGCGCGGAGGTCGACGCATTTCCAGCGGTCGCTGTCGGCGGTCGAGTCGCGGTGGGCCTCGGCGATGACCTCGACGACGCCGACGATCTCCTTGGCGGCGCCGGAGTGGTAGAAGAAGCCGAGGTCGCCCGGCTTCATCGCCACCATGTTGTTGCGGGCCTGAAAGTTGCGGACCCCGTCCCATTCCTGGCCGGCGGCGCCCCTGGCGACCTGGTCGTCCCAGCTCCAGGTCTCGGGCTCGGACTTGAACAGCCAGTAGGTCATTGCGGCCTCCTCAGAATATCGCCAGCGGGTTGACCGGGGAACTCGTCGCCCCCGTGAAGCGCCACGGCGCGACCGTGGGCAGGATGGCGTCGATAGTCTACGCGCAGGAGTGGGTCCTGGGCGACGGCGGCCGTGCCGAGGAGCGTTGCCGCCATGGCCGCGCCGGCTTCGAGAAACTCACGCCGCGCGGTCATCGAGGGCCTCTTCCCTTGTCGTGCCGATCCCGTCTTATTCGGTGGTGAGCGGGCGCGCCAGCAGCGTGTCCATCGCCTCGCCGATCGTCGCGGCGCCTTCGAGCACGTCGGCGACAGCGGCGGCTATCGGGAGCTCGACGCCGTGGCGCGCGCCAAGCTGGCAGGCGGCGCGGGCGGTCGCAACCCCTTCGACGGTTCCGCCGGGCCGGGCCTCGCCGGCGCCGAGGGCGCAGCCGAGGGCGAAGTTGCGTGACTGGGTGGAGCCGCAGGTGAGGGAGAGGTCGCCGAGGCCGGACAGGCCGGCGAGGGTCTCGGGGCGGGCGCCCATCGCCACGGCGAGGCGGGTCATCTCGGCAAAGCCGCGGGTCATCAGGGCGGCGCGGGCCGAGGCGCCGAGGCGGGCGCCGTCGACGATGCCGCAGGCGATGGCGATGACGTTTTTCAGGGCACCGCCGAGTTCGGCGCCGGTGACGTCGTCGGTCAGGTAGAGGCGGAGGCGCGGCGTGGCGAGGCCCTGCTGGAGCGCGCGGCCGAGGGTCGGGTCGGCGCAGGCGAGGGTGAGGGCGGTCGGCAGGCCGCGGGCGATCTCGCCGGCAAAGCCGGGGCCGGTCAGGGCGGCGAGGGGGTGGCCGGGGAGGAGGGCCGCGGCGATCTCGGTCTGGCGGCGCAGGGTGCGGGCGTCGATGCCCTTGGCGCAGAGGACGAGGGGGACCGGCGGCAGCGCGGCGCCGTGGGCGGCGAGGAAGCCCTCGGTCTGCTGGGCCGGGACGACGAGGAGCAGGACTTCGGTGCCGGCGAGGCTGGCGAGGTCGCTGGTACAGGCGAGGCCGGCGGGGAGGAGGACTCCGGGCAGGGCGGCCGTGACGCGGTTGGTCTGGGCGGCGTCGAGCCGGGCGGCGTCGCGGCCCCAGAGGTGGACCGTGCGGCCGGCGGTGGCCTCGGCGACGGCGAGGGCGGTGCCGAAGGCGCCGGCGCCGAGAACGCCGATGGGGCCGCCCGTGGGGTGTTCGATGGGGGCGCCGGTCATGCCTTGGCGCCCTTGCGGCCGGTGCCGAGCATCGGCGCGGCGTTGGTGTCGAGCGGCCAGCGCGGGCGGGCCGAGAGGGCGAGGCCGTCGGGTTCGGCGACGGCCATGCGCTCGGCGGCGGCCCAGGCGATCATCGCGCCGTTGTCGGTGCAAAGCGCGAGGGGCGGGGCGAGGAAACGGGCGCGGGCCTCGTCGGCGACGGCGGCGAGGGCGGTGCGGATGGTGCGGTTGGCGGCGACGCCACCGGCGACGGCGAGGACGGGTGCGGCGCCGGGGTGGCGGTCGGCGAAGGCGCGGAACGCCCGCCGGGTCTTTTCGGCGAGGGTGTCGGCCATCGCGGCCTGGAAGCCGGCGCAGAGGTCGGCGCGGTCGGCACGGGTCAGGCCGCCCCGGGGTGCTGCGGTCAGGTCGCGGGCGCGGCGGACGGCGGTCTTGAGGCCGGAGAAGGAGAGGTCGCAGCCCGGGCGGTCGAGAAGCGGGCGGGGGAAGGCGAAGCGGGTGGCGTCGCCGGCGGCGGCTTCGGCCTCGACGGCGGGGCCGCCGGGTTGCGGGAGGCCGAGGAGCTTCGCGATCTTGTCGAAGGCTTCGCCGGGGGCGTCGTCGATGGTGCCGCCGAGGCGGGCGAAGGTGTCGGGGCCCTCGACGGCGAGGAACTGGCAGTGGCCGCCGGAGACGAGGAGGAGGAGGTAGGGAAAGGGGATGTCCTCGACGAGCCGCGGGGTGAGGGCGTGGCCGGCGAGGTGGTTGACGCCCCAGAGCGGCAGCCCGCGGCCGGCGGCGAGGCCCTTGGCGAACATCACGCCGGCAAGGACGCCGCCGATGAGGCCGGGGCCGGCGGTGACGGCGATGGCGTCGATGTCGGCGAGGGTGAGGCCGGCGCGGTCGAGGGCGGCGGCGGTGACGGTGTCGAGGCGTTCGGCGTGGGCGCGGGCGGCGATCTCGGGGACGACGCCGCCGTAGGGGTCGTGGAGCGCGTCCTGGCCGGCGACGACGGAGGCGAGGATCGTGCCGACGGGCGAGCCCGGGCGGGCGCGGACGACCGCGGCGGCGGTGTCGTCGCAGCTGCTCTCGATGCCGAGGATGACGCGGGGCTCGTCCACCAGACCCTCCGGGGCGCGGCACGATTGTGCCGGGCGCCGGCCGCAGGTAACACCGCCTCCGGTCCCGCGCAACGCCGGGGCGGCGGGAAGGCGCGGATGGCGGAACCCGAGACCCTGATCCTGACCCGGCCGCGCCGACAGTCCGAGGACTTCGCGGCGGCGGTGGCCGCGGCCCTGCCCGGGCGGTTCGCGGTGCTGGTCGCGCCGCTCTTCGAGATCGCGCCGGTGGCGGAGGGGCTCGACCTTGGCGGGGCGCAGGGGCTGGTGTTCAGTTCGGCGAACGGGGTGGCGGAATTCGTGGCGCGGAGTGGCGAGCGCGGGCTCCCGGCCTTCTGCGTCGGTGAGATGACCGCGGCGGCCGCGCGCGGGGCGGGGTTCGTGGCGCATTCGGCCGATGGGGACGTGGGCGACCTCGCGCGGCTGGTCGCTGCAGCTTACAGGCCGGGGGCCGGGGACTTCCTGCACGTGCGCGGGCGGCAGGCGGCGGGGGATCTCGTCGGGCTGCTGGCGGCGGCCGGGGTGCCGGCGCGGGCGGCGGAGATCTACGAGCAGGCACCGCTGCGGATCGATGGGGCGGCGGCGGCGTTGTTGGGGGCGGGCGGTGGCGCGGCGGTGGCGCTGTTCTCGCCGCGGTCGGCGCGGCTGTTTGCGGCGCAGGCGCGCGACGAGGGCTGGCCGCTCGGGCGGGTGACGGCGGTGTCGCTGAGCGCGGCGGCGGATGCGGGGCTTGGCGGGCTCGGCTTCGGGCGGCGGATCGTGGCGGCGGCGCCGGGGCGGGCGGGGATGCTGTCGGCGCTGGCGGAGGTCTGAGGACCGTGCGACGTTGGCGCCGGCCGCGGGCGGCCGGCGGCCGCTTGTTCCGCCCAAAGGCTTGGCCTAGTATCTTTTGCACTGCAATGGGGCGGCGGGGACGGAGCATGGCGAGAAAGAAATCCGAGACTCACCAAGGTGATGACGCTGCCGGGGCTCCGGGCGCGCCCGCGGAGGCGACGCCGCCGGAATCGCCGGTAGCCTCGGAGTCGATCTCTCCCGCCGAGTCGGCGCCTTCGGCACCGTCCGAGACCTGGGACCCGGGGATCGTTCCGCCGGAGTCGGGGCCGATGGGGCGGCCGATCCGGAGGCTGCAGAGCCGTCCTATTCCGTGGCGGAAGTTTCGGGGGAGGCTTCCTCCGAGGCGGGTCGTCTGGACGAGGAGCCGGCGCCCGTAGAGGCGGAGGCGGTGGTCCTGCCGCCTGAATTCGATCCCGAGCCGGAGCCCGAGCCACAGCCCGAGCCCGAGCCGACCTTCGCGACGGTGGCCGAACCGGTCGCGCCGGTGGCCGAGGAGCCTCACGAGGAATTCCACGAGGAGGAGGCCGGCTGGTCCTTCGCCTCGAAGCTGCTCGCGGCGCTGGTGCTGCTGCTTGCGGGCGCGGGGCTCGGAATCTGGGCGGCGCCGAAGATCGCGCCGGCGCTTCCGTCGGGGATGGCACCGGTGGCGCAGTGGCTGACGCCGGGCCAGTCGGCTGCGGAGGCAGAGATCGCGGCGCTCCAGCAGCGGGTGGACAGCGGCTTCGGTGACGTGGAGAGCCGTCTGGCGGCGCAGCCTGCGGCCAGCGACCTCGACGCGCGGATCGCCACGGCGGTCGGGGCGGTGGAGACGAAGCTGACCGCCGAGATCGCGGCGGCACGCGAGGCGGCCGGGCAGGTCGACCTGACGGGGGTCAACCAGAAGCTGGCGCAGCTCGATGCGTCGCTGCAGGGCCAGACGACCGAGCTCACCCAGCTCAAGGACCAGATCGCCGGGACGGCCGGACAGCTTTCCGATGATGCCCTGAGCCGCATCGATACCTATGCCGGGCAGGTGCAGGCGCTGCGCGACGAGATGGGGGCGGTGCGCGATTCCATCACCGGCTTCGGTTCGCGCATCGACTCGATCGAAGCCCGGGCCACGCGCGAGGTCGACGCGGCGCAGGCCAAGGTCGCCGAGATCCAGCAGAAGGCGGAGACCGATGTGAACGTTGCCGGCATCGCTGCCGATCTGGCGCGGATCCACTCGGCGATCGAGGGCGGCCAGCCCTTCGCGGAGCCGCTGGCGGGTCTCCCCAGCAATGGCGCCCCGCCGGAAGGGCTCGCCTCCGCGGCGGACACCGGCGTGGCGACGCTGACGTCGCTGCGTGAAACCTATCCCGACGCGGCGCATGCGGCCCTGCGGGCGAGCATCATGGCCACGGCCGGTGAAGAGAGTGGCGTGGTGGCGCGGGCGAAAGCCTTCATGGAGGCCCAGGTTTCGAGCCGGTCGCTGACGCCCGAGGACGGGCAGGGGACCGACGCGGTGCTGTCGCGGATGGAGGACAAGCTGCGCCAGGATGATCTCGACGGCGTGCTCGCGGAATCGCAGCAGCTTCCGACCGAGGCGGCGGCCGCGATGAGCGACTGGCTCGCGGCGGTGAAGAAGCGGGCGGCGGCGATCGACGGGCTGGGCACGCTCGATGCCTCGCTCGCCAAGACGAATTGAGGGAGGCGCGGGATGCTCTGGTCGCTCGTAAAGATCGTCGTCTTTCTCGCCGTTGCCGCGGCGCTGGTCTTCGGACTGTCCTGGATCATCGAGACCCCGGGCGAGGTCAGGATCGCCTTCGGCACCCGCGAGTTCTTCGTGTCGCCGATCGGCTTCATGATCGGCATCGTCCTCCTCGTCGTTGCCGGGCTGCTGCTTCTCAAGCTCCTCGGTCTCCTTGTTGCGGTGATGCGCTTCCTGCTCGGGGACGAGACGGCCATCAGCCGCCACTTTTCCCGGGGCCGTGAGCGGCGCGGCTACGACGCGCTGTCCGACGGGCTGCTGGCCCTCGCGGCCGGCGATCCGCGCACGGCGACGAAGAAGGCGCAGCGGGCCGACCGGCTGCTGGCGCGGCGCGACCTGACGGGACTGCTGTCCGCGCAGGCTGCCGAGAATAGCGGCGACCGGGCGCAAGCCTTCGAAGCCTACAAGGCGCTGTTGCCCGACGACCGCACGCGGCCGCTCGGCATCCAGGGGCTGATGCGGCTGAAGCTCGAGGAGGGCGACACCGACGCGGCCATGGCGCTGGCCAAGAAGGCCGTCGCGCTGAAGCCCGACAACGAACTGATGCTGCGCACCCTCTTCGATCTCCAGACCAAGGCCGAGGACTGGTCCGGGGCGCGGGAGACACTGACGGCGTCTGTTCACGCCCGGATGCTGCCGCGGGACGTCGGTGTCCGCCGTGACGCGGTGCTGTCGCTGGCCGATGCCCGGGCGGCGCTCGCCTCGGGGGACACTGCGCGGGGCGGCGAGGCGGCGCTGCAGGCGAACAAGCTGGCGCCGACGCTGGTGCCCGCGGCTACGCTGGCGGCGCGGGTGCAGGCGGAGCGGGGGCAGAAGCGCAAGGCGACCAAGATCCTGACGACCGTCTGGGCGGCGCATCCGAACCCCGAACTCGCGTCGGCCTTTGCGGCGATCGAGCCCGAGGAGACGCCGGCGGCGCGGCGCAAGCGGTTCGCGACGCTGATCGCGGCCAATCCGGGGAGCAGCGAGAGCCGCATGCTCGAAGCCGAGCTTGCCCTTGCCGCCGAGGATTTCCCCGGCGCGCGCAAGGCGCTCGGCGACCTCGCGGTGGCCGAGCCGACGACGCGGAGCCTGGCGCTGATGGCGGCGATCGAGCGCGGAACCGGCGAATCGGAGGAGGTGGTGCGCGGCTGGCTCGCGAAGGCGCTCGGCGCCTCGCGCGGGCCGCAGTGGGTGTGCACGAATTGCAACCACGTCAATGCCACCTGGGCGCCGGTCTGCACCAATTGCGGCGCCTTCGACACGCTCGACTGGAGGACGCCGTCCCATGCGGAGGATTCCCGGCTCTCCGACTCGGCGATGCTGCCGCTGATCATCGGTGCCGGTCCGACAGCCGCGGCCGTCGAGCCGGAGCCCGAGCCGGTGCCGCCGCCGCCGACCCCGCCCCAATCTCCGCCCAAGGGCGAGACGACGCGGGTGGCGTCGCGGGCGGACATCGAGGATGCGGAGCTGGCGAGTGCGGCCGATCAGGCCCGGGTGGCTGGCGGGGGGTGAGGTCGGCCCGCCGCGCCGCGGTTTCTTAACCGGTAGCGGGGCGGCGTTTACCCGATATTATCGTGGCTCTGCGATTCCGGTTCCTGTGGGAGGGGTCCTCGTGACTCCAGGGGAACAGGGATCGAGGGGGCTCATGGGGCTGGCAGCATTGCGGCCATGGATGCCGGAGGAGCGTCGGCCGGAGCCGCCGCGACTCGATCCGATCACGCTTCTTCCGAATCGCCGGCAGTACGGCGCCGACGCGATGCACTGGGGGCTGGCGAAGGCGACGCTGGTCCTGGTGACGCTCGCCGACGCGCAGGCGTTCAACGAGATCCTGCGGGTGTTCGGTCATGCGCGCTCGGAGGCTTTCCTCCGCGCCGGTGCCGAGCGGCTGCGGGAGATTCTCGGGCCGGGGACGGCGATCTATCACGTCAACCTGCTGAGCTTCGTCTTTCGCCTGCCCGGGCGGACGGAGCCCGACGCGCCGGCGATGATCGACCGGATCATCGCCGGGTTCCGCGAGCCGATCCAGTGCGACGACGTGCCGATCGACACCCGCATCGGCATCGGGCTCAAGGGCCTCGGCATCGTCGGGGGCAGCCCGGCCGAGGACCTGCGCGCGGCGCTGGCGGCGGCGCAGGACAGCCGGAGCAAGGCCCGGTACTGGGCGTGGTTCGACCGCAAGAGCGACGACGCGCATCGCCGCGCCTTCAAGCTCCTGTCGGATCTGAAGACGGCGCTGTCGACCGAGGGGCAGCTCGAATTGCACTACCAGCCCAAGGTCGGGCTGGGGTCGGGGGCCTGTGACAGCGCGGAAGCGCTGCTGCGCTGGACGCATCCGCAGTTCGGGCCGGTGTCGCCGGGCGAGTTCGTGGCGCTGGCCGAGACCACGGCGCTGGTGACGCCGATGACGCGCTGGGTGATCGACGCGGCGACGCGGCAGGCGGCGATCTGGAAGCACGAGGGGCTCGACGTCGCGGTGGCGATCAACGTCTCGCCGAAGAACCTCGAGGAACCGGACTTCGTCGAATACCTGCTGTTCTGCTGCACGATGCGCAAGCTCGACCGCGCGCGGGTGGAACTCGAGGTGACCGAGGGGGTGCAGGCGGCGCGGGGCGGGCTGATCCTCGACCGGCTGGCGGCGTTGCGCAGCCTCGGGTTTTCGATCGCGATCGACGACTTCGGGTCGGGCTACTCGAACATGAGCTACCTGACCCGGCTGTCGGCGCACACGCTGAAGATCGACCAGAGCCTCATCCGCGGCGTGGAGGAGGGGACGCTGGGCGGGCGGCTGGTGTCGAACATCGTGCAGATGGGCCGTGACCTCGGTTACCGGGTCGTCGCCGAGGGGATCGAGACCGACGAGGAGCGCGCCCTGCTCGCCGGCTGGGGGTGCGACTATGGCCAGGGCTGGCACTTCGGCCGGCCGATGCCGGCGAGCGGCTTCGCGGAGTGGCATACCGCCGGCCGGTGACGCGGGTCCGGGTCTGAACTTTCAATGTGGAGCCGGGCGTGGCAGGCTGCCGCGATGCGACCGCTTCGGTATTCGATCAACGTCACGCTCGACGGGTGCTGCGATCATCGCGCGATCGTCCCCGACGAGGCGCTGCATCGGCACGCGGCCGAGAACATCGCACGGGCCGACGCCCTGCTCTTCGGCCGGGTGACCTACGAGATGATGGAGGCGGCGTGGCGGCCGGTCGCGGAGACCGGAAAGCGGCCCGACTGGATGGCCGCGTGGATGAAGCCGTTCGCCGTGACGATCGACGCGGCGAAGAAATACGTCGTGTCGAACACTCTGAAGCGGGCGGACTGGAACACGGAAATCGTGCGCGGCGATCTGGAGAGTGCGGTCCGGGACCTGAAACGGCTGCCCGGCGCGGGCCTGTTCACGGGAGGCGTGACGCTTCCGATGGCGCTGGCGGAGTTGGGGTTGATCGACGAATACGAGTTCGTCGTGCATCCGCGGGTGGCCGGTCACGGGCCGACGCTGTTCGCGGGGCTGGCGAAACCCGTCGCCCTGAAGCTCGTGAGCCAGAAGGAGCTTGGTTCCGGCGCGGTGGCGATGCGCTACGAGCCCGCGGCCTAACCAGCCGACCTTGGTTGGTCCGGCCTTTTCGGCCGGACCGGTCGGCGCCGCGCGCCCTATTGCGAGGGAGCGTTGATGCCGAGGAGGCTGAGATCGACGGCGTTCGCCATCGCTTCGTAACCGGCGTCGTTCGGGTGGAGATTGTCGCCCGAATTGAACGCCGCGTTTATGTGCTTGGGGTTGGCGGGATCGGCGGCGACCTTGTCGAAGTCGATCACCCCGTCGAAGCCGCCGCCGTTGCGGATCCACTCGTTGACCGCCTCGCGCTTCATCTCCTTCTCGGGGGTGTAGTAGCCCTCGATCGGGCCGCCCTGGAAGGTGTTCTCGAAGGGCGTCAGCGTCGCGCCGATGATCTTGAAGCCCTTGGCGTGGGCGCGTTCGATCAGCTGACGGTAGCCGGCGATGATGTCGTCGGCGGACGGCGCGGGCTCGCCCGCAGGCACGAGTATGGAATCGGGCCAGCCGATGTCGTTGATCCCCATCATCACCACGACGGTGTCGGCGTAGGGGTGCGACAACACGTCCTCGTCGAAACGGGCAAGGGCGTTGGTGCCCATGCGGTCGCGCAGGACCCGGGCGCCGGAGATGCCCTCGTTGAGAACCGAGACGTTGGCATTGGTGGCGGCGATGCGCTCGGCGAGCACGTCGGGCCAGCGGTTGTTCTCGTTGGGGGTCGAGCTGTCGCCGTCGGTGATCGAGTCGCCGAAGAGCACGACGCTGCGCGCGTCGGGCTTGGCATCGACGAGGATGCCGCTGAGGAAGATGCGCGAGTTCGTGGTCAGGTCGGCCTTGATCGTCTCGGCTGCCGTCTGGTCGCCCGCGCCGATGAAGGCGGTCTGGCGGCCGTCGTTGTGCCAGGTGGTCGTCGGGGTGATCTCGGGCAGGTAGAGGCTGACCGCGAGGCTGTCGAGCGCCGCGACCTTTAGGTCGACGGGATCGCTCCATACCGGCGCGCCGGGCGGGATCGTCACCGAGGGCTCGCCGCCGAAGGTAAGCGGATGGTCGCTTCCCGCCACAACCGAGCCGTCGGGGCCGGCCATCCCGACGTGTGCGCCGCCGACGACCATCGGCTGGTCGCCGTATTCGTTCGAGATCTCGATTCGCACCTGGTCGCCGCCGAGGCTGACACGGGCAACTTGCCGGATCGTCTGGTCGCGGAGCGACCGGGGGATGCTGACCGGCGCGAAGAAGTCGGCGCCCCAGTCGGGCTGCGGACTGGCCGACCAGGTGCCGATCCAGCCGCCGTCAGCGGCAGCGATGCCGGGAACGAGAGAGAGGCAGAGGATTGCGGCCAGCGCGCGGCCGCGGTGGAGACGGGTATGCATGCTTCCTCCGGTATTGTCGGCACGGCGCGGGAGGCGCCGGCGGGCCCACGTGGCGGGGCCGGTGCCGATGCTATCATCGGACGGCGAGCACTCAAACGGAAAGGGGGCGCCGGCGGGCGCCCCCTCGATAATGCAGCGGAAAGCCGCGACCTTGTCGGCCGGCGATCAGCGCTTGGAGAACTGGAAGCTGCGGCGCGCCTTGCGCTTGCCGTACTTCTTGCGCTCGACGACGCGGCTGTCGCGGGTCAGGAAGCCGGCGGCCTTGAGGGCCGGGCGCAGGGCCGGCTCGTAGAGCGAGAGCGCCTGGCTGATGCCGTGCTTGACCGCGCCGGCCTGGCCGGAGAGGCCGCCGCCCTTGACGGTGGCCATCACGTCGAACTCGCCGGTGACGCCGGCGACGCTGAACGACTGGCCGATCAGCATCTGGAGCACCGGACGGGCGAAGTAGACGTTCATCTCCTTGCCGTTGACGGTGACCTTGCCCTTGCCCGGCTTGATCCAGACGCGGGCGACCGCGTCCTTGCGCTTG
The DNA here is from genome assembly GCA_963798235.1 of uncultured Alphaproteobacteria bacterium. Taxonomy (GTDB): domain Bacteria; phylum Pseudomonadota; class Alphaproteobacteria; order Rhodobacterales; family Rhodobacteraceae; genus Amaricoccus. The sequence continues at coordinate 13,563 of CAWCSN010000007.1, forward strand.
CCGGTGGCGTAGGAGCGGCCGAGGCTGTCACGCATCGGCTCGCGCTTCGGGGCGGTCTCGGCAACCGGGTCGGCGATCGAGTCGCGGAGTTCTTCGAGGGAAGTGAAGTCGGCCATCGGACTACGCGCTCCGGGTGTTCTTGGGGTTCATCGCCGCGACGTCGAGAACCTCGGGGTTCTGGGCGAGGTGCGGGTGCTCGGTGCCGGCATAGACCCGGAGGTTGCTCATCTGCTTGCGCGAGAGCGGACCACCGGGGAGCATGCGCTCGATCGCCTTGGTGATCACGCGCTCGGGGAAGCGGCCCTCGAGGATCTGGCCCGCGGTGCGGTGCTTGATGCCGCCCGGGAAGCCGGTGTGCCAGTAGTAGCGCTTGTCGGCCCGCTTGTTGCCGGTCAGCTGCACCTTCTCGGCATTGATGACGATCACGTTGTCGCCCATGTCCATGTGCGGCGTGAAGGTCGCCTTGTGCTTGCCGCGGAGGATCTTGGCGACGTGAGAGGCGAGGCGGCCGAGGACGACGCCTTCAGCGTCGATCAGCACCCACTTCTTGTCGATGTCGCCCTCGCGGATCGAATAGGTCTTCATCTGTCGTTCCCGTGTCTGGCCGGGCGTCGGGCGCACATCGCCCGTCCCGATTCCGATCGGGGGGTGTTCTGACGGGTTTGCGGCGCGCCGTCAATTGCGGTCTGGCGGAATTAGTCCTGCAAAACCATGGATTTGCGATTTAGGTATCAGGATACCCCACTGCGCATCGGGGTGGAGGCGTCGATCACGCCGGTGAGCTTGAGGAGCGTGTAGACGATGGCGAGGACGACGAGCAGCTGGAAGAAGCGCCAGGCGCGGCGGTCGCCGGTGACGAGACCGAGGGCGGCGATGGCGGCGGCGACGAGGAGGAGATAGCGCATCGCCCCTCCTAGGGCGGTGGGACCGGGGACCGCAAGGCTGTTGGCGGGGCGGCCGGTCGCCGCATAGGATTGCGGCGGCGACGGTGGCCGGGTTGCTGGCGAGAGGTGGAGGATGGACGAACCCGGGGCGGAGCTTCCCGAGCGGTCGAAGGATCACGTCGCGGTCGACATCGCGGTGCGCCTCGCCATTCTCGCGCTGTTCTCGTGGGTGGTGCTGCTGCTGATCCGGCCCTTCCTGCCGATCCTGTTGTGGTCGACGGTGCTGACCGTCGCCTTCGAGCCGGCCCATGCCTGGCTGACGGCGCGGCTCGGCGGGCGCGGGTGGCTGGCGGCCGGGCTGATCACCGCGCTGGCGCTCCTCGTGGCGATCGGGCCGGCGACGGTGCTGGTGACGAGTGCGATCCATTCGCTGGAAGTGCTGGCGGCGTGGACCGCCGGGCACCACGAGATCCCCGCCCTGCCGCCGAAGATCGCGAGCCTGCCGGTGGTCGGGGCTCCGATCGACCAGGCTTGGGGGCAGGCGTCGTCGAACCTCGAAGCCTTCATCGCGCGCTACGGGCGGGCGCTGATCGGGCCGGGGGAGTGGCTGCTCCACGCGATCGCCGCGCTGGCGGGCAGCGTCGTGGTGATCCTCTGCGCGGTGGTGGTGTCGGGGTTCCTCTACGTCCCGGCGCCGCGGCTGGCGGGGGCGTTGCGACAGGTGGCAGAGCGGGTGATCGGGCATCAGCGCGGCATCGCCTTCCTCGACCTGGCCACGGCGACGATCCGCAACGTCGCGCGCGGGATCATCGGCGTGGCGCTGGTGCAGTCGCTGCTGGTCGGGCTCGGTTTCATCGTCGCGGGCGTGCCGGCGGCGGGGCTGCTCACCCTTGCTGCGCTGGTGCTCGCGATCGTGCAGGTCGGGGTGGTGCCGGTGGTGGCGCCGGTGCTGATCTGGGCGTGGATCGTGCAGGATACCTGGCCGGCGCTGTTGTTGACGGCCTATCTGCTGCCGGTGTCGATCATCGACATACCGCTGAAGCCGATGTTCATGGGCAAGGGGCTGCCCGTGCCGCTGACGGTCATTCTGGCGGGCGTCATCGGGGGGACGATTTCCTACGGGCTGATCGGGCTGTTTCTCGGGCCGATGGTGCTCGCGGTCTTCTATCAGCTGGTGCGCTTCTGGGTGGCCGAGGTGCCGCCGGAGGCGGCGCCGGGGGGGATCGAGTAGGTGAAGCTGGCGCGGGCGACCGGGGCGGCGATGCCGTCCGAGTAGATCAGGGCGTCGCCGACCGAGAGGGTGCGGCCGAGCTTGAGGACGCGGACGTCGGCGACGAGGGCGCCGGGGCCGGGCTTGCGCATGAAGTCGATGGCGGCGCCGGTGGTCACGGCGAGGGGCACCGGGCCGATCATCGCGAGGGTCGCCATGTAGTAGGCGCAGTCGGCGATGGCGAAGATCGTCGGGCCGGAGACGGTGCCGCCGGGGCGGAGGTCGGCGGCGGTCGTCGCCATGCGCACGCGCAGCGCGTAGGGCGCCATCTCCAGGATCTCGAAGCGGGGGCCGAGCTCGGGGAAGATTTCGGCGATATAGGCGTGCATCTCGGGGATGGTGAAGCGGAGCTCCATCGGCGGGCCTTTCGCGGTGGGCGGGTGTCAGGCGGGGGGATCGCCGAAGAGGTCGAGGCGGTGCGGGGTGGTGCGGCGGAGGTCGCCGCGGCGCAGGGTGATGCCGTGGCGGTCGAGGAAGTCGAGGATCTGGATCGCGACCTTGCGCCCGTTGTCCATGCGGTCGCGGAAGGCGGCGGCGGTGAACCAGCCGTCGTCGGAGGCGGCGCTGACCGCAGCGGCGAGGGCAACCATCTCGGCGGTGGTGGCGCGGAGGAAGAAGTGGTCGTGGGCGATCTCGTCGACGCGGCCGAGGCGGCCGCAGAGCTTGAGGACGCGGCGGACCTCCCGCTCGTCGGCGGCGAAGGTTGCGGCGAGGTCGCGGACGCGCGGGGGGCGGAAGCGGACGGTGTCGGCGAGGGCGGGGGCGAGGGTGGCGTAGAGGGCTTCGTCGGCGGGCGAGAGCTGGGGGGCGTGGCCGGGGAGGCGGAGGAAGGCGCCGTCGAGGACGAGGCGGCCGGCGTCGGCCTCGGCCCGGAGGAAGGCGAGGAAGGGCTCGCGGGGGAGGCGCGGTTCGAGCAGGAGGCGGAGGCGCTCGCGGCCGAGGCCCTGCTGGGCGGGGTTCTCGTCGTGGAAGGCGGCGAGGCGGGCGGCGAGGTCGGCGGCGAGGGCGGCAAGGCGGGCGGGGGCGATGGCGAGGCTGCCGACGGTGGCGGCGTCGGCGGTGGCGAAGGCAGCGGCGGCCTCGGGATCGGTCAGGGCGCGGTCGCGGGCGAAGGCGGCGCGGTCGAGGACGAAGGGCGGGGCGGCGAGGAGGGCGGAGACGGCGCGGGCGGGGTCGGGCTCGGCGGCGGCGGCGAGGAAGGCGCGGCGCTCGGGGGTGGCGCGCTTGCGAGCGGGGGGGCGGAGGTCGAGGAAGCGGCCGCCGCCGAGGGTGTGGCGGGCGGAGACGTCACGGAGGATGAAGCGGTCGAGGACGGCGGCGGCGACCGGGTGGTCGAGGACGAGCTGGACCGGGGTTTCGCTGCCGGGTTGGAGCGGGCCGGCGAGGGGGACGACGCGGGCCCCGACTTCAGCGGCGCCGGTGTGGAGGCGGACGGGGATCGAGCCGGTGCCGGGCTTCGCGCTGGTGGCGAGGAGGCGGAGGGTGGCGTCGATGCGATCGGTCGGCGCGTGGAGGGCGGGGTCGAGGACGACGTCGCCGCGGGTGATGGCGTCCTTGCTTACGCCGTCGCCGGCGAGGTTGAGGGCGCAGCGCTGGCCGGCGAAGCCGCGGTCCACGGCGGCGTCCTGGGCGTGGATGCCGCGGACGCGGGCGGGGAGGCCGCTCGGGGAGATCACGACGCGGTCGCCGACGGCGACGGTGCCGGAGACCAGCGTGCCGGTGACGATGGTGCCGGCGCCGGCGAGGACGAAGGAGCGGTCGACGGTGAGGCGCATCCGGCCGGTCGTTGCCTGGGCGGCGGTGGTGCGCTCCGCTTCGGCGAGGAGGGCGGCGAGCGCGGGGATGCCCTCGCCGGTCAGGGAGGAGACGGGGAGGATCGGTGCGTCGCGGAGGGCGGTTGGAGCGAGGAGGGCGCGGATGGCGGCGGTCGCTTCGGCGCGGCGCTCGGGGGCGGCGAGGTCGGCCTTGGTCAGGGCGACGGCGCCGCGGGTGACGCCGAGGAGATCGAGAATGGCGAGGTGTTCGGCGGTCTGCGGCATCGGGCCGTCGTCGGCGGCGACGACGAGGAGGGCGAAGTCGATGCCCGCGGCGCCGGCGAGCATGGTGTGGACGAGGCGCTCGTGGCCGGGGACATCGACGAAGCCGGTGATGGCGGCGCTGCCGGCGAGCGCGGTGTAGGCGAAGCCGAGATCGATGGTGATGCCGCGGGCCTTTTCCTCCTTGAGGCGGTCGGCGTCGACGCCGGTGAGGGCCTTCACCAGCGCGGTCTTGCCGTGGTCGATGTGGCCGGCGGTGCCGACGATCATTGGGGGGCGATCATGGCAGTGCGGCGAGGAAGCCTTCCTCGTCGGTCAGGCAGCGGAGGTCGAGGACGACGGCGCCGCGCTCGATGCGGCCGAGGATCGGGTGGGGGCCGCGGCGAAGGCGCGCCGACAGGGCCTCCGGGTCGGGGCCGGTCAGGCGGAGGCCGGCGCTGGGGATGGTGTCGACGGGGAGGGCGCCGGAGCCGATCTGGCTGGCGCAGGGGCAGACTTCGACGGGGAGGCCGAGGCGGGCGGCGACGAGGGGGGCGAGGCGGCTGGCGAGGGCGCGGATTTCGGGCTCGGGGCGGGAGAGGAGGCGGAGGGTCGGGAGGCTGTCGGCGAGGCGGGACGGTTCGTCGCGGAAGTCGCGGTAGAGGCGGAGGGTGGCTTCGAGCGCGGCGATGCGGATCTTGTCGAGGCGGAGCGCGCGCTTGAGGGGGTGGCGGTTGATCGCGGCGATCAGGTCGGCGCGGCCGACGATGAAGCCGGCCTGCGGGCCGCCGAGGAGCTTGTCGCCGGAGAAGGTGACGAGGTCGGCGTGGGCGACGGCCTCGCGGACGGTGGTCTCTCGGGCGAGGCCGTAGGCGGTGAGGTCGACGAGGGTGCCGGAGCCGAGGTCGTTCATCAGCGGCACGCCGGCCTCGGCGGCGATGGCGGCGAGGTCGGGGGCGGGGACTTCGGCGGTGAAGCCCTCGATGCGGTAGTTCGAGGGGTGGACCTTGAGGAGGAGCGCGGTCTCGGGGCCGATTGCGCCGCGATAGTCCTTCGCGTGGGTGCGGTTGGTGGTGCCGACCTCGCGCAGGCGGACGCCGGCCTGCTCCATGATGTCGGGCATGCGGAAGGCGCCGCCGATCTCGATGAGTTCGCCGCGCGAGACGATGGCCTCGCGGCCGTGGCCGAGGGCGGCGAGGGCGAGGAGGACGGCGGCGGCGTTGTTGTTGACGACGGTGGCGTCCTCGGCGCCGGTGAGGTCGCGGAGGAGGGGGCGGAGGTGGGCGTCGCGCTCGCCGCGGCGGCCGGAGTCGAGGTCGAACTCGAGGGCGGCGGGGGCGCGCATCGCGGCGGTGGCGGCGGCGATGGCGGGCTCGGCGAGGAGGGCGCGGCCGAGGTTGGTGTGGAGGACGGTGCCGGTGAGGTTGAAGACCGGGCGGAGGGGCGAGGGGGCGTTCAGGCGGGCGGCGATGGCGCCGGCGAGGTCGGCGGGAGCGGGGGCTCCGGCGCGGATTGCGGCGAGGAGGGCGCGGAGGGTGTCGGCGACGGGGGCGCGGCCGTGGGCCTGGACGAGGAGGGCGCCTTCGCCGGTCAGGAAGCGGTCGACGGAGGGGAGGGCGCGGAGGGTGGGGGCGGTCATCGAAGGCACCGCGGGCGGTGTGCGCAGGACGCCGGATCGCACCTCTGCGCACGCGTGCGCAGAGGGTCAAACACTTGATATTGCGAGATTATGCCTTCTGACTTAACCAATGGTTCATACCTGTTGACCGGGCTTCAGCGCGGCTGCGCCGGGGGCGCTCAGAAGCCGACGAGGAAGGGGTTGAAGCCGGCGCGGCGCCAGTCGGATTTGCCCATCACGGCGTCGAGGCCGAGGCTGGCCACGTCGTCGGCGATGGCTTCGAGGCCGGTGTCGAGGTTCTGGTAGAGGATTTTCACCCAGGAGTGGCACTCGTCGCAGACCTCGGCCTTGATGACGGCGTCTTCGCCGAGGGCGCGGTAGCCGATGCCCTTGGTCGAGCCGCAGGCGAGGCACTTGATGCGGACCTCGTTCCAAAGGGTCGCGCAGGTGGCGCAGGCGGCGTAGCGGGCGCCTTCGAGGCGGAGGGTGCCGATCACCACCGACGAGGCCGGGCGGCCGCCGCAGCACGGGCAGACGCCGACGCGCACCGGGACGAGGCGCGCGGGATCGAGCGTCGCGGCGAGGCGGGCGGCGTGGACCTGCACGGCGGCGGCGACGAAGAGGTGCGCGGCGGCGTCCTCGACGGGGATGTCGTCGGAGAGGACGTTGACGAGGAGCCAGCGGCGGGTGGCGGGGTCGGCGGCGCGCACGGCGTCGAGGGCGGCGGCGGCGGGCTCGGGCTTTGCGATCCATTCGGCGCCGGCGAGAAGGGCGTCGAGGGTGGTGGCGAGGGCGGGGTCGTCGGCGAGGGCGAGGCGGTCGAGCGGGGGCATATGGGCGTCGCGGGCCTGCGCGACGCGGGCGGGCGGCGGCGGGGCGACGGGGGGGAGGGTGTCGGCGAGCGTGGCTTGCGTGTCGCAGAGATCGGCGAGGAAGGTCAGGTAGGGGGCGAGGCGGCTGGCGCCGGCGAGGTGGCGCAGGCGCTCGGCGCGGCGGCGGAAGAGGCGCGCGGGGGCGGGGAGGATCGCGAAGGGCGGCTGGGCGATCGATCCGATTGCGGACGGGTCGGGGACGAGTTCGGCAGGCATGGTTCCTCCGGGCCGGACCGGCCACGGTTCGCGGTGGCGTTGGGGCCTATTCTGCCGGGGCGGGGCGGTCGAGTCGAGCGAGCTCGCGCAGATGGGAACGGGCAGGGGGGCGCCAGTCGCTCGATGATATCATGCCAGCGGCCTTGTCCGCTGAAATCCTGGCCTCAACTCCGCCCTCGTCCGGCCCGGTGGCTTGCGGAAACGGTGCAGCCGCCGGATTTTGGCCGTCGACAAAATCCGGCCGCGTCCGCCCCTGGCGGGGGTGGACGCGAAACGCGTCCACCGGGGCGGCCGCGGCCGGATGGAACCCGACGCGTGGGTGGCACCCCCCTTCGCCTCCGCGCTCGCGCGCTCCAGCGAACGGCCCGGCCGAAGCAGTGCTTCGGCTTGTCGGGCCGAAACTCGCGGGCAGAGCCCGCTTCGATCGGAGGGCTTAGGCGCAATGATCCGCGAGGGCCGCTGGGATCAGACCGCACTTCCGAGGGCGAAGCGACGCGGCGGAGCGTTTGCCTGCATACCGGATTGGTCAGCCCGCCGTGGGACGACGATAGAGCGGGGCCTACTCTGCCGGGCCGGTGCGGTCGAGGCGGGCGAGTTCGCGCAGCCATTTGCGGTGGTGGCGCCAGGCCCAGCCGCCGGTGACGGTGCCGCGGGTCATCGCGCGGATGGTGCCGCGCGTCCAGATCGCGGCGTAGACGTGGAGAATCCAGGTGAGGATGATCAGGACGGCGGCGATCGCGTGGACGATGGTGGCGATGCGCGCGGACCGGGATCGGGACGAGGCCGTCGAAGTATTGCTCCCACATCATGATGCCGCTGACGATCAGGACGCAGATCAGGCCGGTCATTGCCCAGAAGACGAACTTCTGGCCGGCGTTGTACTTGCCGAGCTCGGGGAGTTCCTCCTCGCGGCCGGCGAGGATTTCGCCGGGGTGGGAGATCCAGACGGCGTCCTCGCGCTTGGGGAGGTTGAGGCGGACCATGCGGAGGAAGAGGACGAAGAAGCTGCAGAAGAGCGCGACGCCGATCCACGGGTGGAGAAAGCGCGCGGTCTGGCCGCCGCCGAAGAGGCCGGTGAGGAAGTAGAGCGATGGGTGGAAGAAGCCGAGGCCCGAGATCAGCAGCAGGATCAGGCAGGCGGCGGTGAGCCAGTGGTTGGCGCGGGTCCACGGGCCGTAGCGGCGGACTTCGACCGGGAGCTTGGTCTGGATGCGGTCGCCGGACTGGGAGTAGACGCGCTCCATCACGGGTCCTCCCGCTCGATCAGGTCGTGGGCGGCCTCGCGGTCCCGGGGCGACACCTCGTTCCCGCGCGCCAGCAGGCCGTGCAGCGTCACGCCGACGGCGGCGACGCCGATGGCGGCGAGGCCGGCAATCTTGGTCGGGCCCTTCCAGGCGTCGACCACCGGGGAGATCTGGGGGTCGGCGGGAAGGTTGGCGTAGAGCTGCGGCTTGTCGGCGTGGTGGAGCACGTACATGACGTGGGTGCCGCCGACGCCCTGCGGGTCGTAGAGGCCGGCGTTCTCATAGCCGCGCTCCTTGAGGTCGGCGATGCGCTCCTCGGCGAGGGCGATCTGTTCGTCCTTGGGGCCGAAGGTGATGCAGTGGGTCGGGCAGGCCTTGGCGCAGGCCGGGCCTTCGCCGACGGCGACGCGGTCGGAGCAGAGCGTGCACTTCTGGGCGGTGTGGGTGACCTTGGAGATGCGCGGGATGTCGAAGGGACAGCCGGAGACGCAGTAGCCGCAGCCGATGCAGTTCTCGTGGATGAAGTCGACGATGCCGTTGGTGTACTGGACGATCGCGCCGGGGGCGGGGCAGGCCTTGAGGCAGCCGGGGTCCTCGCAGTGCATGCAGCCGTCCTTGCGGATCAGCCACTCGAGGTTGTTGGTCTCCTCGTTCTCGTACTCGGTGAAGCGCATCAGCGTGAACATCTCGGGGGTGAGGTCGTGGGGGTTGTCGTAGACCCCGACGTTCTCCTCGATCTCGGGATGGGTGTCGTTCCACTCGATGCAGGCGGACTGGCAGGCCTTGCAGCCGATGCACTTCGACACGTCGATGAGCTTCGCCACCTCGGTCAGCTGCCGGTCGGGCACCGGCTGGTCGACGGTCGCCGACCGGCGCTTCACGTCGGTCGGGAGAAGGTTGGAGGCGAGGGCCTCCACCGGCGGGTTGCTGACGGCGGTCAGGGGTTCCGGTGCAGTGTGTCATGCCACGGGTCCTCCGGGGGCGGTCGACTTCTCGATGTTGACGAGGAACGCCTTGAACTCCGGCGTCTCGACGTTGGCGTCGCCGACGAAGGGGGTCAGCGAGTTGGGGCCGAAGCCCTTGCGCGCGGCGCCGGTGAAGCCCCAGTGGAGGGGGATGCCGACGACGTGGATCAGCTTGCCGTCGCAGGTCATCGGTTTGAGGCGCTTGGTGACGACCGCCTTGGCCCAGACCTCGCCGCGCTTGGACCAGACGCGGACCCAGTCGCCCTTGGCGATGCCCTTTTCCTCGCCGAGCTGCTCCGAGATCTCGACGAAGAATTCGGGCTGGAGCACGGCGTTTACGCGGTTGTGCTTGGTCCAGTAGTGGAAGTGCTCGGTCAGGCGGTAGGAGGTGCCGACGTAGGGGAAGGCGTCGAGTTCGTCGAGCGAGGCGAAGGTCGCGACGTCGCTCTCGAAGACCCGCGAGACGGGATTGCCGCGCATCCTGGGATTGAGGACGTTGGCGATCGGCGCCTCGAAGGGCTCCATGTGGGTCGGGAAGGGGCCGTCGCGCATCATGCCGCGGGTGAAGAGGCGGCTGACGCCCTCCTGGTTCATGATGAAGGGCATCACCGTTTCCGGCTTCGCCGTCACGCCGATGTCTGGGACGTCGTAGCCCGTCCACTTCTCGCCGTTCCACTCGATGAGCACGCGGGAGGGGTCCCACGGCTTGCCCTGAAGGTCCGCGGAGGCGCGGTTGTAGAGGATGCGGCGGTTGAGCGGCCAGGCGAAGGACCAGCCGAGATAGGCGCCGGTGTCGTCGGGGTCGGTGTTGTCGCGAAGGGCCATGTTGTTGCCCTTCTCGTTCCAGCAGCCGGAGTAGATCCAGCAGCCGGACATGGTGGTGCCGTCGTCGCGCATCTGGCTGAAGTTGAGGAGCTGCTTGCCCTCCTCCAGCACGGTCTTGGTCGGGTCGGTGGCGTCCATCAGCGGCGCGAGCGCGCGGCCGTTGAGTTCGCGGGCGAGTTCCTCGGCCGTCGGGTCGCCCTCGTCGGCGTAGCTCCAGACGAGGTTCAGGATCGGCTCGGGGACCGTGCCGCCCTCGGTGCGGTAGAGGTCGCGGAGGCGGAGGAAGATCTGCGCCATGATCCAGGTGTCGACCTTGGCCTCGCCCGGCGGCTTCTGCCCCGGCCAGTGCCATTGCAGCCAGCGGCCGGAGTTGGTGAGGGAGCCCTCGTCCTCGGCGAAGCAGGAGGTCGGGAGCTGGATCACCTCGGTCTGGATCGCGGCGGTGTCGACCTGGTTGTGGACGCCGTGGTTTTCCCAGAAGCGCGCGGTTTCGGTCTCGAGCGGGTCCATGACGACGAGGAGCTTCAGCTTCGACAGGGACTCGGTGATCTTGCCGCGGTTGGGGAAGGAGAGCAGCGGGTTGAAGCCCTGGCAGAAGTAGAGGTTGACCTTGCCCTCGTGCATCAGCTCGAACATCCGCAGGATGTCGTAGTTCGGCACGTCGAGCTTCGGGAGCCACTCGTAGGCCCAGTCGTTGTCGGCGGTGGCGGCGTCGCCCCACATCGCCTTCATGTAGGAGACGAAGAACTTCCTGTAGTTCTGCCAGTAGCTTGTCTGGTTGGGTCGCAGCGGCTTGAACGCCCGCGTCGACATGTAGGTCTCGAAATCCGTCTCCTTCTCCGTCGGCATGTTGAGATAGCCGGGGAGGAGGTTGGACATCAGGCCGACGTCGGTCAGCCCCTGGATGTTCGAGTGGCCGCGCAGTGCGTTCATGCCGCCGCCGCGCACGCCGATGTTGCCGAGGATCAGCTGCAGCATCGCCATGCCGCGGATGTTCTGCGCGCCCTTGGAGTGCTGGGTCCAGCCGAGCGCGTACATCGACGTCATCGTCTTGGTCGGCGACGAGCACTCGCCGATCATCTCGGCGATGTGCAGGAACTTGTCCTTGGGCGTGCCGGTGATCCGCTCGACCATCTCGGGCGTGTAGAGATCGACGTGGGCCTTGAGCAGGTTCCAGACGCAGCGCGGGTTTTCCAGCGTCGGGTCGGTCAGGACGAAGCCGTCCTCGCCGATCTGGTAGTCCCAGGAGGTCTTGTCGTAGTCGCGCTTTTCCTCGTCATAGCCGGTGAAAAGCCCGTCGTTCCAGCCGAACTCGTCCTTCACCAGCAGCGCGGCGTTGGTGTAGTTGCGGACGTATTCCCACTGGACCTTGTCGTTGGCGATGCACCAGCGGATCATCCCCATCAGCCAGGCGATGTCGCTGCCCGGCCGGATCGGCGCGTAGTAGTCCGCCACCGACGCGGTGCGGGTGAAGCGCGGATCGACGACGATCAGCCGGGCGCCGCGATGCGCCTTGGCCTCGGTCACCCACTTGAAGCCGCAGGGATGCGCCTCCGCCGCGTTGCCGCCCATCACGACGACGAGGTCGGCGTTCTTGATGTCGGTCCAGGAATTCGTCATTGCACCGCGGCCGAAGGTTGGGCCCAAACTGGACACCGTGGGGCCGTGTCAGACGCGCGCCTGGTTATCGAATCCTGCGATGCCGAGCGCCTTCACGACCTTGGTGGTCGCCCAGGCGGTCTCGTTCGTGGTTGCGGAAGCGGCGAGGAAGCCGGCGGTGGTCCAGCGGTTGACCGGGACGCCCGCGTCGTTGTGGGTGACGAGGTTGGCGTCGCGATCGTCCTTCATGGCGCGGGCGATCTTGGTCAGCGCCGCGTCCCAGGTGATCGGCTCGAACTTGTCGCCGCCGGCCGCGCGCATCATCGGCTGGGTCAGGCGGGTCGGGGCGGTGATGAAGTCCTTCAGCGCCGCGCCCTTGGGGCAGAGCGTCCCGCGGTTGGTCGGGTGGTCGATGTCGCCCTCGACATGGACCACCTTTGCCGCGGGGTCGGTCTTCACGTCGCCCTTCGAGTAGAGGATGACGCCGCAGGCCACCGAGCAGTAGGGGCAGGTGTTGCGGGTTTCGGTGGTGCTGGTGAGCTTGAAGGCCCTGACGTGGGCCACTTCTGCGGCTTCGGCCTCTCCGAAGCCCATCGCCCCGAGCGATGTCGCCGCCACACCCGCGCCCGCCAGCCTTAGAAAGCCGCGCCGCGAGAGGTCCACGTTCATCGTCGCCTCCCTTTGCCTGTCATACCGATGGGTAAGGGTCAGGATATCCCTGTGCTCGTCCCGGTCAACCCTTTCGCTCTTCCCGATTTCGCGCGTGGCTTCCCGGAGGCGCCGCGTCAGCGGGCCGATGGCCGCGGCGTTTCGCCCGCGGCGCGCTTCACCGGTGCACCCGGCCTTGCCGTCTCGTCTTCGTCGACGTGGCTTGCGGGGCTTGCGCCGGAGGCCGCTGAGCCGCCTCCGCAGTCTCGAGCGCGACCGGAACGAGGCGATCGCCGGGGCGGCTTGAGGGCAGGGGGAAGGCTCAGGCCCCGAACGGGTCTGCCGGATAGCGCACCGCGACGAGGTAAAGGCCGTCCGGCGGGCAGACGGGACCGCAGGCGGTGCGGTCGCGGGCGGCGAGTGCGGTGCCGACGCGCTCGGGCGGCCATGCTCCGGCGCCGACCCGCTCGAGCGTGCCGACGATGCCGCGCACCTGGTTGTGCAGGAAGGATCGCGCCCGGAGCCGGAAGCGGAATTCGTGGCCGCCCGTCACCGGCGTCTGCTCGATCTCGACGGCGTCCATGGTCCTGACCGGGCTTTTCGCCTGGCAGAGCGAGGAGCGGAAGGTGGTGAAGTCATGCAGCCCGACCAGCGCCGCCGCGCCCGCCCGCATCGCCGCGAGGTCGAGCGCCTGGCCGACCCGCCAGGCGAAGCCGCGGTCGTGGACCAGCGGCGCCCGGCGGGCGACGACGCGGTAGAGATACTCGCGCTCGATCGCTCCGAAGCGGGCGTGGAAATCGTCGCCGACGCGCGCCGCCGCGACCACGGCCACCGGCGCCGGCCGCAGGTGAGCGTTGATCGCCGCCTGCAGGCGGTCGGGGTCCCAGTCCCTGGCGATGTCGACGTGGGCGACCTGCCCGAGCCCGTGGACGCCGCGGTCGGTGCGGCCGGCGCCGGTGATCCCCGGCGCCTCCGGGGCGATGCGCGCCACCGCGGCTTCCAGCGCCGCCTGGACGCTCGGACGGTCGGTCTGCCACTGCCAGCCGAAGAAGGGCCGGCCGTCGTACTCGACCTTGAGGGCATAGCGCGGCATGGCCCGAGGCCGTATCCCGGCCGCGCTCGCTTGCCAAGGCCGCCCGTTGCGGCAGCCGGCGCGAGGGACTAGGTATCTCGGCGCAGGAAGAAGGGTGGCCCGCCTTTGGATCTCGACCGGATGACCGGCGGTCTCGTCCGCTCCATCGGCGACGCCGTCACCGACATCGGCGACGTCTTCCGCGAGCCCGTCGTCCGCCTCGGCGTCACCGGCCTCAGCCGCGCCGGCAAGACCGTGTTCATCACCTCGCTGGTCGCCAACCTGCTCGAACGCGGCCGGATGCCGCAGCTGGCCGCGGCGGCGGAGAACCGCATCCTCGCCGCCTACCTCCAGCCCCAGCCCGACCCGACGATCCCGCGCTTCGCCTTCGAGGACCACCTCGACGCCCTCGCCGGACCGGATCCGCGCTGGCCCGAGAGCACCCGCTCGATCTCGACGCTGCGCCTGTCGCTGCGCGTCGCGCCGACCGGCTTCGTCGGCGGCATGGTCGGCCCGCGCGTCGTTCACCTCGACATCGTCGACTATCCGGGCGAGTGGCTGCTCGACCTGCCGCTGATGAACCAGAGCTTCGAGGAATGGTCGACGGCCGCGATCGCCACGGCCCGCGCCCCGGCCCGCGCGGCAGAGGCCGAAGCCTGGCTCGCCCTCCTGGCCGCCACCGAACCGGCCGAGCCGCTGCGCGAGCCCGTCGCCCGCGGCCTCGCCGCCGCCTTCACCGGCTATCTCGCCGCCTCGCGCGTCGCCGGCCAGTCGTCGGTCGCGCCTGGGCGCTTCCTGATGCCGGGCGACCTCGAAGGCTCGCCGGCGCTGACCTTCTCGCCGCTGGTCCGCCCTGACCGCCGGCCGTCCGACTCGCTGTGGCGCGCCTTCGAGCAGCGCTTCGAAGCCTACAAGCGCGTCGTCGTCGCGCCGTTCTTTCGCAACCACTTCACCCGCCTCGACCGGCAGGTGGTGCTGATGGACGTGCTCGGTGCCCTCGCCGACGGGCCGCGCGCCATCGAGGATCTGCGCGCGGCGATGGCCCAGATCCTCGCCTGCTTCCGTCCCGGTCCGCGGTCGTGGCTGGCGCCGATCCTCGGGCGGCGCATCGACCGCATCCTCTTCGCCGCCACCAAGGCCGACTACCTGCATCACAGCCAGCACCCCCGCCTCGCGGCCATCGCCGAGGCGCTGGTCCGCGATGCCCGCGCCCGCGCGCAGTTCTCCGGCGCCGTGACCTCGGCGCTCTCCATCGCCAGCCTCCGTGCCACGGTCGAGCAGACCGTGACCCGCGACGGGCGCGAGATCGACGTCGTCCGGGGCCGGGTCGAGGGCGGCGGCGAGGCCGCGCTCTACACGGGCAACCTGCCCGACGATCCGGCGACGATCCTCGCTCCGGCGCGGCAGGGGGCGGGGGCCTGGATCGACGCGTCGTTCGGGATCACCCGCTTCGCGCCGCCGATCCTGCGCGGTGGTGGCGACGGCCTGCCTCACATCCGCCTCGACCGCGCGGCCGAGTTCCTGATCGGAGACCGCCTGAGATGAGCCGTCCCGACGAGCCTTTCGTCATTTCCGCCGACGACCTCGGTCCGGCGACCGAGAGCCCCCTCGACGCGCCGCCGCCGCCCGACGAGATCCCGACCGGCGCCGCCATGGTCCGCATGACCCGCCTCGCCGGCCGCAAGCGCCGCGGCGGCGGCCTGCTCTGGACCGTCGCCGGCACGCTCGTCACCCTTGTCGTGACGGTCGCCGCCTACGACTACCTGACGGCGCTGATCCAGCGTTACCCGACGCTCGGCAAGGTCGCGCTGGCGCTGACGGCGCTGCTCGTCGTCCTCGCCCTCGCCCATGTGGTGCGCGAGATCTGGGCCTTCCGCCGGCTGGCCCGCATCGACGGTTTCCGCGCCGAGGCGGCGGCCGTCCACGCCAGTGCCGACCGCGCCGCCGCCGTCGCCCTGTCGGAGCGCCTTGCCGGCTTCTACCGCGGCCGGCCCGAGCTTCGCTGGCACCTCGAACGGCTCGCCGACCAGCGGGCCGAGGTCCTCGATGCCGACGCGATCATGGCGATGACCGAGCGGGCCGCGCTCGCGCCCCTCGACGACCTGTGCCGCGCCGAGATCGAGGTCGCCGCCCGGGCGGTCGCCGCCTCGACGGCGATGATCCCGCTGGCACTTCTCGACGTGCTCGCGGCGCTGTCGCAGAACGTCCGCATGGTTCGCCGCATCGCCGAGATCTACGGCGCCCATGCCGGTTTCTTCGGCTCGTGGCGCCTGCTGCGCACCGTCGCCGGCCACCTGCTCGCCACCGGCATCGTCTCGGTCGGCGACGACATGATCGGCTCGGTCGCCGGGGGCCACGTTGTTGCCCGGCTGTCGCGGCGCTTCGGCGAGGGCGTGCTCAACGGGGCGCTGACCGCCCGGGTCGGCCTGGCCGCGATGGACGTCTGCCGGCCGCTGGCCTTCGCGGCGCTGCCCCGGCCGAAGGTCTCGGCGCTCGTCGGCCGCGCCCTGACCGGGTTGTTCTCGAAGGATCCGGCGGCCGGGTAGGGGTGCCCGCCCCGGGGTTTGCCTCGCGGGTGCGTGATGGTAAGCCTCGGGAACCGGATGCCTGCGAGGAGGGACGCGCGCTTGGCCTACCAGACCGTCATCGCCGAGGTCGAGGAGCACGTCGGCACCATCCGGCTGAACCGCCCCGAGGCGCTCAACGCCCTCAACCAGGAGCTTCTGCGCGAACTCGGCGCCGCCCTGAGCGACATGGATGCCTCGCCCCGGGTGCGGGCGATCGTCGTCACCGGCTCGGACAAAGCGTTCGCGGCCGGGGCCGACATCAAGGAGATGGCGCCGAAGGGCTTCGCCGAGATGTTCGTCGAGGACTATTTCACGCCGGAATCCGAGGCGATCCTGCGCTGCCGCAAGCCGGTGATCGCCGCGGTCGCCGGCTACTGCCTCGGCGGCGGCTGCGAGCTGGCGATGATGTGCGACTTCATCATCGCCGCCGACACCGCGAAGTTCGGCCAGCCCGAGATCAACCTCGGGATCATCCCCGGCCTCGGCGGCACCCAGCGCCTGACGCGGGCAATCGGCAAGGCCAAGGCGATGGAGATGGTCCTGACCGGCCGCTTCATGGACGCCGAAGAAGCCGAGCGCGCCGGTCTCGTCAGCCGGGTGGTGCCCGCGAAGGACCTGCTCCGCGACGCGCGCGAAACCGCCGGGAAGATCGCCGAGAAGCCGCCGATCGCCGTCCGCGCCGCCAAGGAGGCGGTCAACCGCAGCTTCGAGACGACGCTGCGCGAGGGGCTGCTGTTCGAGCGGCGGCTGTTCGATGCGCTGTTCTCGACCGAGGACAAGGCCGAGGGCATGGCGGCCTTCGCCGAGAAGCGCAGCGCGCAGTTTCGCGGCCGCTGACGCCCGGTCTGCGACGGCGGAAGGCGATGGTGCAGGCGCCATCCCCAACCCCATGAACCCGCCGCAAAATTTGCGGTGGCGCCGTTTATGTGACAGGCTGGTGCATGAGGTCAGCCGGGCCGGGGGCGATCCCCGCTCCGGCAGTAACGGTCGCCCGCGAGGCGCGGGCCGAAGGGATGCCGATGGACGAACCGGCGCCGCGGCGAAAACGGGCTCCGCTGATCGTGGCGGGCGTGCTGATCGCGGCGGTGGTCGCCGGTCTCGCGGTGATCCGCGATCGGCTGCACCCTGCCGGATCGCCGACTGGTCCGGTCGCCAATCCGGTCGCTGAGGACGCCGCGCCGGCCGCTCCGGCCACCGCGGAGCCTGCGCCGGCCGGGGTGGCCGACACGGGCGCGGCCCCGCCGGTCGAGCCTTCCCTGGAGGCGCCGACCTTCGACGTCGTGCGCGTCGAGCCTGACGGCTCGACCGTCGTTGCCGGGACCGCCGCGCCCGGAGCGGAGGTGACGGTCTATGCCGACTCGGCGCCGCTCGCCGCGGCGACCGCCGACGCCGACGGCAACTTCGTCGCGCTGTTTCGTGCCGAGCCGTCCGGGGCGCCGCGTGCGCTGACGCTCGGGGCTGGGGACCTGCGGTCCGACGACACCGTCCTCCTGCTGCCCAACACACCCGCCCCATCCGCGTCCGCCCCATCCGCGTCCGCCCCATCCGCGCCCGCCTCATCCGCGCCCGCCCAATCCGCACCCGAAGGCGTCGCGACGGCGACCGCCACGCCCGGAGGCGCAGCCACGGCGGAACCCGCCGCGGCTCCCGAGGTCGCGGCCACTGCCATCATCCGGGCCGACTCGGTCGAGGTTCTCCCGGCGCCGGGGTCGGGCGGGCGTGTCGCGCTCGGCAGCATCTCCTACACCGAGGCGGGTGCCGTCACCCTCGCGGGCGTCGGTGCCCCGGGATCGGCGATCCGTGCCTACGTCGACGGCCGCCTCTCGCGCGAGGCGACGGTCGACGGCTCCGGGCGCTGGGCTTTTGCGCTCGATGACGTCGCGGCCGGGCTCTACACCCTGCGCATCGATCAGGTCTCCGCCGACGGCAAGGTCGCGAGCCGGGTCGAGACCCCCTTCCAGCGCGACTACCCGCGCGCGCCGCTGCCGCGCCCGGGCGGCGCGTCCGGGGATGCGCCGGCGCCGACCGGGGTGCCGCTTGGCGGGGCGATCACGGTGCAGCCGGGCAACAATCTCTGGACAATCGCGCGGGAGCACTATGGTTCTGGCGTGCTCTACACCCAGATCTTCACCGCGAACCGGGCGCTGATCCGCGACCCGGAGCGGATATACCCCGGGCAGATCTTCACCATGCCCGAGCTTGCGCCCGAAATCGACACCCCCGCAGCCAGCGGAACAGAATAGAAAAGCCCGACCCCTTGCCCTTGCAGCCCGAGACCTCCCGCGAAAGCGGCTGGCGGACCATCCGCCGCGTCGCCCCGTTCCTGTGGCCCGTCGGCGCCCCCGACCTGCGCCGCCGCGTCGTGCTGGCGATGGTGGCGCTGCTGGTCGCCAAGCTGGCGACGGTCGCGACCCCGTGGTTCTTCAAGGCCGCCGTCGACGGTCTCGCGCCCGGCGCGCCGGCGGCGCAGACCGGCTTCCTGCTCGTCGCCGGGCCGGTGGCGCTGACCGTCGCCTATGGGGTGATGCGCCTCGCCGGTGCCGGCTTCACCCAGCTCCGCGATGCGGTCTTCGCGCGGGTCGGCCAGCGGGCGCTCCGCCAGCTCGCGCTCGACACCTTCCGCCATGTCCACGCCCTCAGCCTGCGCTACCACATCGGCCGGCGCACCGGCAGCCTGAACCGGGTGATCGACCGCGGGGTCAAAGGCGTCGACTTCCTGCTGCGCTACCTGCTGTTCTCGATCTTTCCGATGCTGCTCGAGCTCATGCTCGTCGCCGGTATCCTGTGCTTCGTCTTCGACGTCTGGTATCTCGTCGTCGTGGTGGCGACGATCGTGGTCTACGTCGCCTTCACCTTCGCCTTGACCGAGTGGCGGATGAAGCTGCGCGAGGAGATGAACGCGCGCGACACCGAGGCCAACCAGAAGGCCGTCGACAGCCTGTTGAACTTCGAGACCGTCAAGTACTTCGGCGCCGATGCCCGCGAAGCGGCGCGGTTCGACGCGTCGATGGCGGGCTACGAGCGGGCGGCGGTGACCATCGGCGTCAGCCTTGCCTGGCTGAATGCCGGGCAGGCGATCATCATCACCGCCGGGCTGGTCGCCGTCATGGTCATGGCCGCGACCGGGGTGCAGGCGGGCGCGCTGACGGTTGGCGACTTCGTCATGGTCAACGCCTACATGATCCAGATCATGCTGCCGCTCGGCTTTCTCGGCTCGGTCTACCGCGACATCCGCCAGAGCGTCGTCGACATGGCGGCGATGTTCGACCTGCTGGAGCAGCCCGCCGAGATCGTCGACCGCCCCGGCGCCCCGGCGCTGGCGGTGACCGCCGGGCGCATCGCCTTCCGCGACGTCGGCTTTGCCTACGACCCCGAGCGCCCGATCCTGCGCGGCCTCGACCTCGCGGTCGGGCCCGGCGAGACCGTCGCGGTGGTCGGGCCTTCCGGCGCCGGCAAGTCGACGATCGCCCGGCTGCTCTTCCGCTTCTACGACGTGACCGCGGGCGCCGTGACCATCGACGGCCAGGACGTGCGCGCCGTCACCCTCGACAGCCTGCGCGCGGCGATCGGGGTGGTGCCCCAGGACACCGTGCTCTTCAACGACACCATCCTCTACAACATCGCCTACGGCCGGGCCGGGGCGACCCGCGACGAGATCGAGGATGCCGCCCGCGCCGCCCGCATCCACGACTTCATCACGGCGCTGCCGCGCGGCTACGAGACCACTGTCGGCGAGCGCGGCCTCAAGCTCTCGGGCGGCGAGAAGCAGCGTGTCGGGATCGCCCGGACCCTGCTCAAGGACCCGCCGATCCTCCTTCTCGACGAGGCGACCAGCGCCCTCGACAGCGAGACCGAGGGCGGCATCCTCGCCAGCCTGCGGGCGATGCGGGTCGGCCGCAGCGTCATCACCATCGCCCACCGCCTGTCGACGGTGGTCGACGCCGACCGCATCGTCGTGCTCGAGCACGGCCGCGTCGCCGAGGAGGGCACCCACGAGGCCCTCCTCGCGCGGGGTGGCCGTTACGCGGCGATGTGGAACCGCCAGCTCGCCGATCCGGACGCGGATGCGGACGACGTGGAAGCGGAGGTCACGGCCGAAGTCGTCGCCTGATCACTCCGCCGCTGGCGACAAGGCTCCGTCGGGTCCGACCAGCGTCGCGACGAAGCTCGCCAGTGCCTCCGCTTCGCCGGCCTGCATCCGCAGCCCGAGCTTGCTCCGCCGCCACAGGATGTCGTCGGCGCTGCGCGCGAACTCGCGGGTGACGAGCCAGCGCACCTCCGCCTCGGTCAGCGTCGCGCCGAAGTCGCGGCCGAGGTCGGCCGGGGCGGTTGCCCCGCCGAGCATCGTCTCGGCTTCGGTGCCGTAGGCGCGGACCAGCCGCCCCGCCCAGTAGGCGCCGACGAAGGGATAGCGCGCGCGCAGCGCCGCGATCAGGGCCGGCACCCCGTCGACCGGGAAATCCCCGCCGGGCAGCGCCACCCGCGCGGTCCACGCCGGCCGCGCCTCGGGGAAGAACGGCGCGAGGCGGGCGAGCGCGCCCTCGGCGAGCCGCCGGTAGGTGGTGATCTTGCCGCCGAAGACGGTCAGCAGCGGCGCGCCTGCGTCGTCGAGCGCCAGCACGTAGTCCCGCGTCGCCGCCGTCGCCGAGGAGGCGCCGTCGTCGTAGAGCGGCCGCACCCCGGAATAGGTCCAGACCACGTCCGCCTCCGTCACCGGCGTCGCGAAATAGCGCGAGGCGAAGGCGAGCAGGTAGTCGCGTTCCTCCGGCGAGCAGGCCGCTTCCTCCGGCGGGCCGCGGTGATCGACGTCGGTCGTGCCGATCAGGGTGAAGTCCTGCTCGTAGGGGATGGCGAAGATGATCCGCCCGTCGGTGCCCTGGAAGAAGTAGCAGCGGTCGTGGTCGTAGAGCTTTCGGGTGACGATATGGCTGCCGCGCACCAGCCTGACCCCGCCGCGGGTCGGAACGTGGACGACGTCGTGCAGGATCTCGGCGACCCACGGCCCGCCGGCGTTGACCAGCGCCCGGGCGCGATGCTCGACGCGGCCGTCCGGCCCTTCGGTGACGATCCGCCAGAGCTTGCCGTCGCCGGCGTCCTCGCGTTCGGCCGCGACGACGCGGGTGCCGACCAGGACGCGGGCGCCGCGTGCCGCGGCGTCGCGGGCGTTCAGCGCCACGAGGCGCGAGTCCTCGACCCAGCAGTCGGAATATTCGTAGGCCCGGCGGAAGGCGGGCTTGAGCGCCCGGCCAGCGGGGTCGGTCGTGAGGTCGAGGGTGCGGGTGGACGGCAGGATCTTCCGCCCGCCGATGGTGTCGTAGAGGAAGAGCCCGAGGCGGATCAGCCAGGCCGGCCGGCGCCCGCGCGTCCATGGCATCACCGTGCCGAGGAGCCGCGCTGTCGGCGTGTCGCCCTCGAAGCGCATGTCGGCGTTGTAGGGCAGGACGAAGCGCATCGGCCAGCTGATGTGCGGCATCGCGACGAGCAGCGTCTCGCGCTCCTCCAGCGCCTCGCGGACGAGGCGGAACTCGAAATACTCGAGGTAGCGCAGGCCGCCGTGGAAGAGCTTGGTGGAGGCCGACGAGGTCGCCTGGGCGAGGTCGCCCTTCTCGGCAACGACGACGGAGAGGCCGCGGCCGGCGGCGTCACGGGCGATGCCGCAGCCGTTGATGCCGCCGCCGATGACGAAGAGATCCACAAGGTCGGCCCGCTCGGTCATTCTCAGGCCAGTCCCTTTGCGTTGACTCCGGGCTAGCCCGCGGATCACGGTGGTGTCAACGCCGGAATACGCGAATGAACGTGCAGTCGTGCTCATTCGCAAGCCGTGGATGTGCGCTTCCGATCATGTCGGGCGTTGCCGTTTGACCGAATCGCGGACTGCGGCCCATCGTGCGCGGGGACGGGGAGCGAGGGGAGTTTGACATGCGTGCCTGCGATCCGCTGTCCGGGGGCGCATGACCATGACGCCCCCGAGCGGTCGCGGCCGCGGCGCCTCGCGCCGCGGGTTTCTCGTCGGCGCTGCGGCGCTCGCCGGCTGCGTCGCACCGCGCCATCCGGTGCCCGAGCAACTGGTCGAGGCGGCGACGCTGCCCGGCTACGGGGCAGGCATCCGCTTCTGGGGTGACGACGCCGAGAGCATCGGCCGCGCCGCGATCACCAGCGAGGCGGTCGAGTCGCGCGCCCGCACCGATACGCCCGACTGGTTCTTCCTCGCGATCTCCGGCGGCGGCAGCAACGGCGCCTTCGGGGCGGGTATCCTCAACGGCTGGACCCGCAACGGCACCCGCCCGGAGTTCGACATCGTCACCGGCGTCAGCACCGGCTCGCTCGCCGCGCCCTTCGCCTTTCTCGGGCCCGACTGGGACGACGAGCTCACCGCCGTCTACACCGCCGTCAGCGCCCGGGACATCTACCTGCCGCTCGGCCCGGTGGGCGCCATCGCCCGCGGCGCGCTCGAGGACGACGCGCCGCTCCGCCGCCTCGTCGATCGTCATGTGACCGACGCGATGGTCGATGCGATCGCCCGCGAGCATGGCCGGGGCCGTCGGCTGCTCATCGGCACCACCGACCTCGACGCAGACCGGCCGGTGGTCTGGGACATCGGCGCCATAGCCATGAGCGGCCAACCGGGTCGCCGGGCGCTGATCCGCGATCTCCTCGTTGCCTCGGCCTCGCTCCCGGCGATCTTCCCGCCGGCGCGGATCACCGTCACTGCCGGGGGCGAGACCTATGACGAACTCCACGTCGACGGCGGGGTGTCGAACCAGGCCTTCCTGTTCCCGGCCAACATAACCCGCGCCGACATCGACCTCTGGACCGACAATGCCCGCCGCCGCAGCGCCTTCGTCATCCGCAACGGCAAGGTGACGCCCGAGTACCGCCCGGTGTCGGGCAACCTCGCACCGGTGCTGCGCAAGTCGGTCGCCGGGCTGGTCAAGACGCAAGGAGTTCGGCGACCTTTACGAGATGCAGGCGACCGCCGCGCGGGTCGGCGTCGACTTCAACGCGATCTGGATCCCCGATGGCTTCGTGGGGACCGAACCCGCGCCCTTCGACCGGACCTACATGGGCACCGTCTACGCCCTCGGCCTGCGCATGGCCGAGGACGGCATCCCGTGGTCGAAGCGGCCGCCGGCGTAGCGCATCGGACGCGGCCCTTGCATCGCCGCCGCAAAGCTTCTATGTGCGCGACACTCAAATCCACAGGCGGGGTCGCGGCTCCCGGGGGAGACATCCCCGAGAGTCCACCGGTTGGGTCGACAGGCTCTTCTCCCCGCCGAGGCGAAACCGGAAAAGGAAACCGCAGACCATGGCTCTGCCAGAATTCAGCCTGCGCCAGCTGCTCGAAGCCGGCGTCCACTTCGGCCACCAGACCCACCGCTGGAACCCGCGCATGGGGCCGTACATCTACGGCGACCGCAACGGCATCCACATCATCGACCTGACCCAGACCGTTCCGCTGCTCGACCAGGCGCTGCACGCCGTCCAGCAGACCGTCGCCAAGGGCGGCCGCATCCTCTTCGTCGGCACCAAGCGCCAGGCCCAGAAGGCCGTCGCCGAGGCCGCCGAACGGTCGGCACAGTACTACATGAACCACCGCTGGCTCGGCGGCACGCTGACCAACTGGAAGACCGTCTCGAACTCGATCTCGCGGCTGAAGTCGATCGACGAGAAGCTCGCGAGCGGCGCCGGCGGCCTGACCAAGAAGGAGCGTCTCGGCCTCGAGCGCGAGCAGAACAAGCTCCAGCAGTCGCTCGGCGGCATCCGCGAGATGGGCGGCACCCCGGACATGCTGTTCGTGATCGACACGAACAAGGAGGATCTCGCGATCCTCGAGGCCCGGAAGCTCGGCATCCCGGTGATCGCCGTCCTCGACTCGAATTCGTCGCCCGACGGCATCGACTACCCGATCCCGGGCAACGACGACGCGGCGCGGGCGATCTCGCTCTACTGCGACCTGATCGCGCGTGCGGCCCTCGACGGCATGGCGGCGCAGATGGGCGCTTCGGGCATCGACGTCGGCAGCATGGAAGAGCTGCCGGTCGAGGAACTGCCGGCGGACGAAGCGCAGGCGGCTGCGCCCCAGGCCTGAGCCCTTCGGGCGCACCGATAGCGTCGCGGGGCCGGAGAGCGGCCCCGCGACGGATTGATTCGAGAAGATCGCTTTTCAAGGAGCACGACATGACGATCACCGCGACGATGGTGAAGGAGCTCCGCGACGCATCCGGCGCGGGCATGATGGACGCCAAGAAGGCGCTGACCGAGACCAACGGCGACATGGAAGCGGCCATCGACTGGCTGCGGACCAAGGGTCTCGCCAAGGCCGCGAAGAAGTCGGGCCGCACCGCGGCCGAGGGCCTCGTCGGCGTGGCGGTGAAGGGCGGCGTCGGGGTGATCGTCGAGGTCAACTCCGAGACCGACTTCGTGGCGCGCAACTCGGACTTCCAGGAGATCGTCCGCGCCATCGCCGGCGTCGCCACCGGCTGCAACGACATCGAGCAGCTGCGCGGCGCCAAGCTCGGCGACAAGTCGGTCGAGGAAGCGGTGACCGAGAAGATCACCACCATCGGCGAGAACCTTCACCTCCGCCGGATGGCCGCGGTCGAGGGCGAGAGCGTCGCTGCCTATGTCCACAACGCCGTCGCCGACAACCTCGGCAAGATCGGCGTGCTGGTGGCGCTGACGGGCACCGACACTGGCATCGGCAAGCAGATCGCCATGCATGTCGCCGCGACCAACCCCGCCTCGCTGAGCCAGGCCGACCTCGACCCGGCGCTGATCGAGCGCGAGAAGAACATCCTCACCGAGCAGGCCCGCGAGAGCGGCAAGCCCGAGGGGGTGATCGAGAAGATGATCTCCGGCCGGATGAACAAGTACTTCGAGGAGGTCACCCTCCTGAACCAGAAGTTCGTCATCAACCCCGACATCACCGTCGCCCAGGCGGCGAAGGATGCCGGCGTCGAGGTCACCGGCTTCGCCCGCCTCGCCGTCGGCGAGGGTGTCGAGAAGGAAGTCGAGGACTTCGCCGCCGAGGTCGCCAAGACCGCCGGCCGCTGACGCCCTCGCCGAGCCTCGCGCTTCGGCACCAGATCGCCCCCGTGCCCACCGGCGCGGGGGCTTTTTCATGGGCCTACTGCACGCCGCCGAGGATCGCGAGCCAGGCCGAGATGCTGAGGACGGAGCAGGCCGTCGCGAGCAGGATGGCGCTCGCCGCCTGGGCCTGGCCGCGGCCGTAGAGGCTGGCGAAGACGTAGGTGTTGACCCCCGGCGCCATCGAGGCGGTGACGACGGCGCCGCGGACGAACTCGGGCGGCAGGCCGAAGACGTGCGCCGAGAGGGTGTAGGCGATCGCCGGGTGGACGATGAGCGAGAGCACGGTGATCGTGCCGGCCTCGCCGAGCGAGGAGCGGATCGCGTATCGGGTGAAGACGCCGCCGAGGGCGAAGAGCGCCGCGGGCAGGGCGGAGCCGGCGACCATGTCGACGGCGCTGTGCACGGTCGAGGGCAGCGGGATGCCGAGCAGGTTGAAGGCGAAGCCGAGCGCGAGGGCGATCATCAGCGCGTTGCGGAAGACCGCGCGGCCGATGGCGCGGGCGGTCGAGATCACCCCGCCGCCGTCGGCGCGGGCGATCTCCATCGCGGTGATGCCGACGAGGTAGCAGAAGGGCGCGTGGATCGAGATGATCGCGAAGTTCGGCGCCAGCGCGTCGGCGCCGTAGGCCCGCGTCATGATCGGCAGGCCGAGCAGCACCGAGTTGGAGAACAGCGCGCCGAAGCCGATCGCGACCGCCTCGCCGGGCCGCCGGCGGAAGACCCGGCGCTCGATCACCACCGCCACGGCGAAGGCGATCACGGCGCCGGTGTAGAAGGAGAGGAGCAGCCGCGGGTTGAAGACTTCGCCGAGATCGAGGTCGACGAGGCCGCGGAACAGCAGGCAGGGGACGGCGAAGCTCTGGGTGTAGACCATCAGGCCGTCGACGGCGCTGGCCGAGAAGACCCCGGTGCGCGTGGCGAGCCAGCCGCCGGCGATGACGAGAAACACCGGCAGGATGACGACGACGACGGTGACGATCAAGACGCGTCGCCCGATCCGGTCTCGAAGACGAGGCCGTCGTGGGCGGGCACGACGCCCGCGGGCAGTTCGGCGGCGAGGACGGCATAGTCGAGGTCGTTGTGCATGTTGGTGAGGACGGCGCGGCGCGGGCGGGCGCGGGCGATCCAGTCGAGGGTCAGCGCGAGGTGGGCGTGGGTCGGGTGCGGCTCGCGGCGGAGCGCGTCGACCATGAAGGTGTCGAGGCCGTCGAGCGCCGGCCAGGTCTCCTCCGGGATCGCCGAGACGTCGGGCAGGTAGGCGAAGCCGCCGATGCGGAAGCCGAGCGCCTCGATGCGGCCGTGGCGCACCCGGAAGGGCTCGAGGCGGATGACGCCGCCGGCGCCCTCGATCTCGAAGGCGCCGTCGATGGTGCGCAGGTCGAGGATCGGCGGGTAGAGGCTGCCCGCCGGCTGGACGAAGACATAGGCGAAGCGCGAGAGCAGGGTGTCGCCGGTCTCCGCGTCCGCCCAGACCGGCAGGCGGGCGCGGCGGTTCTGGACGACGGTGCGCAGGTCGTCGATGCCGTGGATATGATCGGCGTGCGGGTGGGTCCAGGCGACCCCGTCGACGAGGCCGAGGCCGGCGGCGAGGAGTTGGCTGCGGAGGTCGGGGGTGGTGTCGACGAGGACGCGGGTGGTCCCGTCCGCGGTCGTCCGCTCGACGACGATCGAGCAGCGGCTCCGCCGGTTGCGCGGGTCGGCGGGATCGCAGGCGCCCCAGTCGCCGCCGATCCGCGGCACGCCGGCCGACGAGCCGCAGCCGAGCACGATCACGCGCAACCCCGCCGTCATCGCGGCGCCCCGCCGCGGCCGGGGGTAGCGCCGTCCTCGGGGAGGCGCGCAGACGCGCCCCCCACTCGGCCGGCGCTCTGGCGCCCCGGGCCGGGCGGGTACGGGGACGCCGGTCGTCGGGTCATGGGGCTGCCTTGGGCGCCGCCTTGGCGAACAGGCGGTCGAAGTTGGCGGCGGTGAGTGCTGCGAGTTCCTCCGGCTCCATCCCGAGGTGCGGCGCCAGGGCGCGGACGGTGTCGGCGGTGAAGGCCGGTTCGTTGCGCTTGCCGCGGTGGGGGACCGGCGCGAGGTAGGGGCTGTCGGTCTCGACGAGCAGGCGGTCGCGCGGCGCGGCGGCGAAGATCGCGCGGAGGTCGCTGGCGCTGCGGAAGGTGGCGATGCCGGAGATCGACAGGGAGAAGCCGAGCCCGAGCGCGGTCTCGGCCAGCGCCCGGCCCGAGGTGAAGCAGTGCATCACGCAGGAGAAGGCGCCGGCGGCGTGTTCCTCCGAGAGGATGCGGGCGATGTCGGCGTCGGCGTCCCGGGCGTGGATGACCAGCGGCAGGGCGGTGCGCCGCGCCGCCTCGATGTGGAGGCGGAGGCTCTCCTGCTGGATGGCGGCGGAGTCGGCGGTGTAGTGGTAGTCGAGCCCGGTCTCGCCGATCGCGACGAACTTCGGGTGACCGGCGAGCGCCTCCAGTGCCTCGACGGTCGCCAGCGGCTCCTCGGCGGCGTGCATCGGATGGGTGCCGGCGGCCCAGTAGACCCCTTGATGCGCCTCGGCGATGGCCCGGACCTCCGGTGCCTGGCGCAGGCGGGTGCAGATCGTCACCATGCGCGTCACCCCGGCCGCGTTCGCACGGTCGACGATCGCGCCGACCTCGCCCGCGAAGTCGGGGAAGTCGAGATGGCAATGGCTGTCGACGAAGGCGGGCAGGGACATGAACGCGTCTGGCAGGAGGGTCAGGCAGCCGCAGCCCGCGCCTCGGCGGCCGCCGCATCGATCTGCAGGAAGGTATCGAGGATCACCTGCGCGGGGTCAAGGTTGACCGCGCGCGCATGGGCCGCCCGGCCGGTCAGCGTCGGCAGCAGCGTCGCCCAGAGCCGCCCCTGCGCCGGGGTCGCGCCGAGGCGGGCGTGGAGGGCGGCTTCGGCTTCGGAGGCGGGCGGCACCGGCGCCCCGGCCCCGGCGAGGGCGAGGCGCGAGAGCGCCAGCCGGACGAGGTCGAGGGTGAGGGCGTACCGCTCGGCGCCGTCGCGCCCGGTGGCGGCTTCGGCGAGGGCGATGGCGCGGCGGCGGTCGAGCGGGCGGGTCGCGAGCAGCGCGACGATCTCGTCGTAGCGCGCCAGCCCGTCGCTCGCGATCAGCGTCAGCGCGGCGCCGGCCGAGCCGCCGGCCAGCGTGGCGAGGGCGGGGACGGCGGCGGCCTCGGGCGTTGCCCCCGCTGCGGCGAGGGCGAGGCCGAGGTCGTGCGGCCCGAGCGGGGCGAGGCGCAGCGTCCGGCAGCGCGAGCGGATCGTCGGCAGCAGGCCGCCGGGCTGGTGGCTGACGAGAAGCAGGGTCGCGGCCTGCGGCGGTTCCTCGAGGACCTTCAGGAGGGCGTTGGCGGCGGCGCCGTTCATCTCGTCGGCGGCGTCGACGATGGCGACGCGGTGGCCCCCGTCGGCGGCGGAGCGCTGGAAGAAGCCCTTCAGCGACCGGACCTCGTCGACGGTGATCGCCGTCCGGAGGCGCTCGCCCTTGTCGTCCCATGGGCGCCGGCAGAGGAAGAGCTGCGGCGAGGAGAGGGCGGCCAGTTGGCGGAAGACCGGGTCGTCCGGCGCCATGGCGAGGCTCGGCCCGGCTCCGCCGGCGATCAGGCGGCGGGCGATCCGCCAGGCGAGCGTCGCCTTGCCGACGCCGCGCGGCCCGGTCAGCAGCCAGGCGTGCGGCACCCGGCCTCCGGCGGCGGCGTCGAGAAACGCCGCCTCCGCCGCGCCTTGCCCGAAGAGGACGGCGGTCTCCCGCGGATGCGGGGCGCCCGCGAGGCGGTCGGGCTCGTCGCCGTCGCTCATGCCTGCACCGCCGTGGCGACGCGGGCCGCCACGTCCTCCGCCGGGCCCGTTGCCGGAACGACGCGGCAGCGGGCGGGGAATTCCGCGGCGAGGGCGAGGAAGCCGGCGCGCAGCCGGGCCTGGAAGTCGACGCCGAAGCGCTCGAAGCGGTCCTCGGCGCCGCCCCGGGCGAGGCCGCGGCGGAGGGCGTCGGCGGGATCGAGGTCGAGGATCACCGTCAGGTCGGGCTCCATGGCGATGGCGAGGGCGTGGAGCGCGTCGACGGTGGCGCGCAGGTCGGCCCGTGCCACGCCCTGATAGACGCGGGTCGAATCGGCGAAGCGGTCGGTGATCACGGTCGCGCCGGTGGCGAGGGCGGGGCGCAGCGTCCGCTCGACGTGGTCGCGGCGGGCGGCGGTGAAGAGCAGGATTTCGGTTTCCGGCGACCAGCGCCCGGTTTCGCCCTCGACGAGCAGCCGGCGGATCGCCTCGGCGCCGACCGATCCCCCCGGCTCGCGGGTCTCGACCACGGTCTCGCCGCGACCGCGGAGCAGCGCGGCGAGCGCCCGCACCTGCGTCGACTTGCCCGAGCCGTCGATGCCCTCGAAGCTGATCAGACGCCCCGCCATGCCCGCCGCCAATGCCCCCGCCGGCCGCTTCAGTTGCCGGCGAAGGCGCCGAGGGCGCGGTCGCGGGCCAGCCGGGCGGCGGTGTTCAGGCGGACGACGAGGCCGCCCCGCGGCACGTCGGCCCCGGCGGCGAGGTCGAAGCGCACCGGCTCGTGGCCGGGCACGTCGACGACGAGGGCGGCGACGGTCTGGCCGGCGGTGATCGGCGCCTCGATCGGCCCGTCGTAGACCACCCGCGCCTTGACCGCGGCGCGGTCGGCGCGGGGCACCAGCATCTGCAGGTCCTTCGGCGCGACCAGCGGGACCGTCGGCGCTGCGCCGAGCCAGACCTCGGCGTCGGCAACCGGCGCGCCGGCGGGGAAGAAATGCATGATCTCGAAGGTGCCGAAGGCCCACTTGACCACCGCTGCGGTCTCGTCGGCGCGGGCGGCCTCGCTCGGCAGGCCGCCGACCATGAACAGCACCCGCTGCCCGTCCTGCACGGCCGAGCCGACGAGCCCGTAGCCGGCCTCGGCGGTATGCCCGGTCTTGAGCCCGTCGACGCCCATCCCGAGCTTGAGGAGCGGGTTGCGGTTCGGCTGGGTGATGCCGTTCCAGGTGAACTCGGTCTCGCTGAAGTAGTGATAGTACTGCGGGAAATCGTCGATGATGTGCCGCGCCAGCGTCACGAGGTCCCGCGCGCTCATGTGATGGCCGTCCTCGGGCAGGCCCGAGGCGTTGCGGAAGGCCGACTGGCTCATCCCGAGGTCGTGGGCGCGCTTGGTCATCTGCTCGGCGAAGGCCGCCTCGCTGCCGGCGAGCCCCTCCGCCACGACGACGCAGGCGTCGTTGCCGGACTGGACGATGATCCCCTGGACCAGCGCCTCGACCGGCACCTTCTTGCCGGCCTCGACGAACATCCGGCTGCCCTCCATCGACTGGGCGTGGGGGCTGACGTCGAATTCCGTCGCCATGGTGACCCGGCCGTCGCGCAGCGCCTCGAAGAGCATGTAGAGGGTCATCAGCTTCGACATCGACGCCGGCGGCATCGGCATGTCGGGGTTCTTCTCGTAGAGCACCATGCCGGTGCCGTCGTCGATGACCAGCGCCTCGCGGGCGCCGGTCTCGAAGGCGCGGGCGGCCGGCACAGCCAGTCCCGCCACCGACAGGGCCACGACCGCGAGGCCGGAGGCGAGGTTTCTCAGGAACATGCGGGAACTCCCGAACCATCGGCCGCAAAGCCTTGGCTCCCGGAATAGTCGAGCCGCCCCGCGAAGTCAAAATCTACCTCGGGTTGAGCGCGACGACGGCCGTCAGCGGGGTGTCGCCGTCACGAGCGCCCGCGCAACTGGGCGATCAGCCCGTCGATGTCGCCGCGTGACGCCTCGAGCATCGCCCCGACCTCGGCGCGCTCGTTGGCGAGCATCGAGACGCCCTCGATCACGAGGTTCACCACCTTCGGCGAGCCGCTGCGGTCGCTGACCTGCCAGTCGACGGCGATGTTGTCGATGCCGGGACGGACGACGAGGGTCGAGACGAGCACGCCGGCCTTGCCGCCGTCCTTGGTGCCCTTCACCTGGATGCTGGCGTTCTTGTACTCGTCGAACTGCGCGCCGTACTTGCGGGCGAGGTAGCTCTGGAAGGCGGCGACGAACTGCTGCTTCTGCCCGGCGCTCGCCGAGCGCCAGGGCGGCCCGAGCGCGCTGGCCGCCACCGCCGGCATGTCGGCGTAGCGCGCGAGGATGCTCTCGAAGCCGCTGTAGATCTGGGTCCGGGCCTTGCCGGAGTTGACGAGTTTCGTCAGGTCGGCCGCGAGGGCGGTGACGACGGCGCTGGCGGCGGAGCCGGCATCGGCGACGGCGCGTCCGCCCGGCCCGAACAGGGGGCCGAGGAAGGGCGCGAGCAGCGCCGCGCCCGCGAGGCCCGCGAGCACGGCCCGCCGGGTCGGGTCATTGGTCGGCATAGACATCCTCCAGCTGGTCGACATTGGTCCCTCCCCCGAGGCGCGCCCGCATGTTCTGGATGTAGCTGATGCGCTGGGCCGTGTAGCTGTCGGCGGACTCGTGCAGGAGAGACTGGAGCACGGGGTCGAGTTCGTAGCGGTCGTTGACGATGTCGAGACTGCCGAGCGCGAACAACGCGTTGGTCGCCGCCACCGGCAGCACGTACCACGTCGGGTCGAAGGCCTGGTCGAGCACGTAACCCGTCCAGTCGCGCTCCGTTCCCGGCCCGGCCAGCGGCAGCTCGAGATAGCCGCCCTCGGGCAGGCCCCAGCGATAGAAGGTCTCGTCGAAGTTCGTTTCCTGATAGGGCAGACCCATGTCGGTCGCGGGATCGATCAGCCCGCCGAGACCGAGCAGGGTGTTGACGAGGAAGCGCGTCGTCGATTCGGCGAAATGCACCGGCCGGCCCTGGATGGTGTACTGGATCATCTGCCCGGGCAGCCGCCAGTTGTCGCGGAGGTTCTTGATGGTCTTGCGCACTTCCTGCGGCACCACCGTGCCATAGGTCCGCGCCACCGGGCCGTAGACCGCCCGGTCGACCGGCACGTTGACCGAGTGGGCGGCAAGGTTCTGCTCCCTTCGGGGGTCCCAGTCGAGGCTGGTCGGGTCGGGTGCCGGATGGCACGCCGAAAGCGTCACCGCCGCGACCAGAATCGTCGCCTTGCTCGCTGTCACGCGTTGCTCCTCCTCGGACCTTGCTCCCCATGTAGCGGGGTTGGCCGGGGGTTTCCACCGCCCGCGACCCGCCGCGTGCAGGCTGGTGCGCTCCGGCGCCGCATCACAAGGCCGTTTCCCGTCCCGCCGATCTCCACTAGTGTCCGCCGCGACGCGAAAGAGGGAGGCGCAAATGCCAACGGTCGAAGCCCGGCTGACGGAACTCGGGATAACCTTGCCGGACGCACCGGCCCCGGCGGCGAACTACGTCTCCTGGGCGAAGAGCGGCAACACCGTCTACGTCTCGGGGCAGATCAGCCGGGATGCCGACGGCCTCATCCTCGGGCGCCTCGGCGACGGCGTCGACGCGGCCGCGGGCGCGGCGGCGGCGCGGACCTGCGGCCTCCAGCTCATCGCCCAGCTCCGGGTCGCCTGCGACGGCGACCTCGACCGGCTGGTGCGGGTGGTGAAGCTTTCCGGGTTCGTCAACTCGGCGCCGGCCTTCACCGACCAGCCCAAGGTGGTCAACGGCTGCTCGGATCTGTTCGTCGAGGTCTTTGGCGACAGGGGCCGCCACGCCCGCTCCGCCGTCGGGGTCGCCGCACTGCCGCTCGGGGTCGCCGTCGAGGTGGAAGGTGTCTTCGAGATCGCCTGACCTCCCGGCCGCCTTCCTCGGCGCGCCGATTGCCCACCGCGGCCTTCACGACCGCGCCAGCGGCGTCATCGAGAACAGCCGCGCCGCCGCCGAGGCGGCGATCGCGGCAGGCTATGGCATCGAGCTCGACGTCCAGCTGACCGCCGACGGCGAGGCCGTGGTCTTTCACGACGACGCCATGCTCCGCCTGACCGGCGAGCCCGGCCTCGTCCGCGACTACACCGCCGCCGCCCTCGGCCGCATCGCCCTGAAGGACGGCGCCGAGACCGTGCCGACCCTCGCCGAGTTCCTCGCCCTCGTCGCCGGGCGCGTGCCGCTCCTGATCGAGATCAAGGACCAGGACGGCGCGCTCGGACCCGCCGTCGGCCCGCTCGAAGCCCGTGTCGCGGCGCTCCTTGCGGGCTACGGCGGCGCGGCGGCGCTGATGTCGTTCAACCCGCACGCGGTCGCGGCCTTCGCGACCCTCGCCCCCGACCGCCCGCGCGGGCTGACGACCTGCGCCTTCGACACCGCGGACTGGTCGCTCCCCGACTACCGTCGCGCCGAACTCGCCGCGCTCACCGATGCCGGGCGCACCGGTGCGGCCTTCGTGTCCCACGACCGCAAGGACCTCGCCAACCCCGCCCTCGCGCGCCTGAAGGCCGAGGGGCTGTCGATCCTGACCTGGACGGTGCGCAGTGCCGCTCAGGAGGCAGAGGCCCGGCGCGTGGTCGCCAACATCACCTTCGAGGGCTACCGCGCCGCAATACCCGGTTGACGGGCGC
Organism: uncultured Alphaproteobacteria bacterium; assembly: GCA_963798235.1. Taxonomy (GTDB): domain Bacteria; phylum Pseudomonadota; class Alphaproteobacteria; order Rhodobacterales; family Rhodobacteraceae; genus Amaricoccus. Next base: position 46,936 of record CAWCSN010000007.1, read on the forward strand.
CGCGATCCACCCATGTCATCCTCGTTCAGGAGACAGGCATGGACGGGTCTGACAGCATCGCCATAACCGTGCTCGGCGGTCTCGACGAGATCGAGCCCGCCGTCTGGGACGCCTGTGCCGGCACGCCAGCAGGCGGGGGAGGGCAGGGCGCGCGCGCCGTCGACCCCTTCACCACCCACCGCTTCCTTCGCGCGCTCGAAAGCTCGGGCTCGGTCGGCCGCGGCAGCGGCTGGACCCCGCGCCACCTCGTCGCCCGCAGCCGCGGGCGGGTGATCGCGGTGATGCCGCTCTATGCCAAGGGCAACAGCCAGGGCGAATACATCTTCGACCACAACTGGGCCCACGCCTTCGAGCGCGCCGGGGGCCGCTACTACCCCAAGCTCCAGGCGGCCGTGCCCTTCACCCCCGCGACCGGCCGGCGCTTCCTGACCCTGCCCGGCGAGGAGGCCACCGGCCGCGCCGCGCTGCTACAGGGCGCCCTGACGCTGGCGGAACGGGCCGACGTTTCCAGCCTGCACGTCACCTTCTGCACCGCGGAAGAACGCGCCTGGGGCGAGAGCGTCGGGTTGCTCGGCCGCACCACGCAACAGTTCCATTGGCTGAACCGCGGCTACCCCGACTTCGACGCCTTTCTCGCCGACCTCGCCTCGCGCAAGCGCAAGGCGATCCGCAAGGAGCGTGAGCGCGCCCACGATTTCGGCGGCGACATCGTTGCCCTGACCGGGGACGCGCTGGAACCCGAGCACTGGGACGCCTTCTGGCGCTTCTACCAGGACACCGGGGCCCGCAAGTGGGGCCAGCCCTACCTTACCCGCGCGTTCTTCGACCGCGTCCAGGCGACGATGCGCGACGACGTCCTTCTCGTCCTTGCCCGCCGCCGCGGCCGCTGGGTCGCCGGGGCCCTGAACTTCATCGGCGCGGAGACGCTGTTCGGCCGGTACTGGGGCTGCACCGAGGAGCATCCCTTCCTGCACTTCGAGCTCTGCTACTATCAGGCGATCGACTGGGCGATCACGCACAGCCTGCCCCGTGTCGAGGCGGGCGCGCAGGGCGAGCACAAGCTCGCCCGCGGCTACCTGCCCACCGCGACCCACTCCCTGCACTGGATGGCCGACGCCGGCTTCTCGCGCGCGGTGGCGCAGTACCTCGTGGCCGAGGCCCGCGCCGTGGACGAGGAGATCGAGGTTCTCACCGCCTACGGCCCTTTCCGCCGTTGCGACGCCCTTCCCGAGCAGGACTGATTCAGGCCGCGAGCGTCAGCCGGTCAGGCCGGTTGCTTGAAACGCGCGACGAACTCGTCCTTTGTGTTGGTCCTCGGATAGGGGGTCGCCGGTACCGGCTTTCCGAGGAAGCGGCAAAGCGGTTCCCATCCGTCCGAAGCCTGGAAAACCAGCAGGCGATCCGCCGGCACGGTTCGCTTCACCTCGGCCTCGTAGGCGTTGAAGACCGCAATCGCGTGCTCCCGGTCGGTCGGCCGGCCGCCGAAGGTTTTCGTCGCGATCAGGTCTCGGCCCATCTGCAGCCACGGGCCGAGATGCGGCGGCAGCATGTCGGGCGTCGCCATCAGCCAGGCGATGGTTTCCGAGAAGCTGTCGTACCAGCTTTCCGCGCTCCGGGTCGTCAGGATGACCTTCGCCTCCGGATAGTGCGCGTGGATCGCCTTCCAGTAAGCGGCCGAGGGCCAGTCAACCGTCGATGCATAGCCCTCGAAGATCGCGTCCCAGTCGGGCTTTCCCTCCGCCGCCGCCACCCACAACGGGACCTTGCGCTCGGGATCCTGAATGACCTCGACCATGTGATGGCAGGGACCGAGCCCAAGCTCGTTGAGCGCCTCCCTCATCGAATTCGTTCCGGTTCGCCCGAACCCCGCTCCGACCACTTGTAGTGCCACGATCTCCCCCTCTTCATGGCGCCCGGCTGTACCCGGGCTGCTCCTGACAGTACCATAGGTACACTACTTTGCCTTAGATTGATATCAGTTCTTAGGCGCCGAAAGTAACGCGCTGAGGATTCAAGCGCGGTCCACGGGCCGAAGGCCGCTGCCTGCGCCAGCGGGTGGCCGCCGGAGGGACAGGGCCGGTTGCACCGAAAACCAGCCCGGCGGCAACGCATCTGTCCGGCACGGATCAGGCCGCGGGCCTTTTCCCCCGACGCCGCTCCGGTGCCGCAGGCGGTGGAGCGCGATCAGCACGGCCGTCGTCACCGCGGCCAGCGCGACCAGTGTCAGGGCGGCGGCGTCGAGGTGGGTCATGGCTCCTCCGGCTCGATCAGCCCGACGAGCACGTGGGCGAGCAGATGCAATGCCAGTGCGCAACCGAGCGAGGTCAGGGGTATTCCGGCGACGGCGACGCCGCCCGCGGCACCCTGCGCGGCCCCGGGCTGCTGGAACGCCGACCCCACCGCCGCGGCGCCGAGGACCGCCACCGCCGAGCGGTTGAACACCCCGATCACCAGCCGGATCCGCTCGTTCCACCGCATCGCCCGCATCCGGCTGTCGCTCGTCCCGTCCATCGTCCCTCGGCTCTCGCCCCTTGCCTGCGCCCGCGATCGGGCACGCTTAGCCCCGCTCGATTACCTTTCCCTTGACGCTGTCCGCTTGCGCGCAAGCCGAAGCATTTTCGTGGCCCCCGCGCCCGCCCCTTGGCGGCCGCCCGCCACCGGCCTACCCTCGTCCGAAACGGAGGAACTGCCGATGAGCGACGAGATCGTCTTCTACACCAACCCGATGTCCCGCGGCCGCATCGCCCGCTGGATGCTGGAGGAGGTCGGCCAGCCCTACCGCACCGTCATGCTCGACTACGGCGCGGCGATGGAGGCGCCCGACTACCGCGCGATCAACCCGATGGCCAAGGTGCCGACGATCGTCCACGGGCACACCGTGGTCACCGAGTGCGCCGCGGTCTGTGCCTACCTCGCCGACGCCTTCCCTGCCGCGGGCCTCGCTCCCGATCCAGCCGACCGCGGCGCCTACTATCGCTGGCTGTTCTTCGCCGCCGGGCCGCTCGAGGCGGCCGTCACCAACAAGGCCCTTGGTGTCGAGGTCGCCGCCGAGCGTCGGCGCATGGTCGGCTACGGCGACTTCGACCGGGTCGTCGATGCCCTGGAGACTGCCGTCGCCGGCCGCGACGTTCATCGCGGGGGACCGCTTCAGCGCCGCCGACGTCTACGTCGGCTCCCAGATCGGGTGGGGCCTCGCCTTCGGCACCATCGAGTCCCGGCCGGCCTTCGCGGCCTACTGGTCGCGGATCTCCGAGCGCCCCGCCGCCGTCCGCGCCCGGGCGCTCGACGACGCGGCGATGCCGAAACGCGAGGGCTGAGCGATGGCCGAGCGCCTCGACGCCGCCAGCCGCGCCGCGCTCCTTCCGGCGCTCGGCGCCACCGGCTGGGGGGCGAACCCCGACCGCGACGCCATCCGCAAGATCTGGAAGTTCCGGAGCTTCTCCGAGGCCTGGGGCTTCATGACGCGCGCCGCCCTCGCCGCGGAGAAGATGAACCACCACCCCGAGTGGACCAACGTCTACAACGTCGTCGACGTCACCCTGACCACCCATGCCTGCGACGGCCTCAGCCAGCTCGACATCGACCTTGCCCGCCGCCTCGACAAACTGGCCGGAGACGCCGCGGTCGAGGCCAACCAGTCCGAGCCGGTCGAATGCCTGTGCAAGCTTCATCACGCCGGCGGATAGGCCGGGATCAGGGCTTCGCCACCGGCCCCTGCGGCGCGTAGCCCGGCGGCCCGACGAGACCGGCCGAGATGATCAGCTTGGCGCCGTCCTCGATCGTCAGGTCCAGCGGCCGGATGTCCCTCCGCGCTGCGAAGACCAGGAGCCCGGTCACCGGGTTCGGTGCCGTCGGTACCAGCAGTCCGAGGAGGTCGTCCTCGCCGGTCCGCGCCGCGATCTCGCCCCCGACCGGCGTGGTGACGACGACCACCGTCCAGAGGCCGCGGTCGGGGTATTCGACCAGCGCCGTTTCCCGGAACACCTTGCCGCGCCGGGCGATCGCCGTCTCGACGATCTGTTTCGCCGCGAGATAGAGCCGCCGCGCCACCGGGATCCGCGCGATGCCGCTTTCGGCGAAGCGCACCGCGCGCTGGCCGACGACGTGACGCGTCACCGCGCCGGCTAGGGTGGTCACGGCGATGAAGACGACGACGCCGAAGCCCGCGACCTGCTCGTAGGGCAGGCGCACCGGGATCAGCGGCACCACCCTGGCGTCGACCAGCCGCACCGTCCAGGTGACGACCACCGCGGTCAGCAGCACCGGCAGCACCACCGCCAGCCCGGTCACCAGGTTGGCGCGCAGCCGTTGCCCGACGCTCGGGCGCCGCGTCTGCTTCTTCTGCCGGGGTCCCGTCGCCATACGCGCCTCCGCCCGCATTATCGCCGCCCGGAACTGCCGGGTCGAGACTGCAAGCGCTTCGGCCGGCCGCAGGGCCTTTCGGACGCGGGCCGTGGCCCGCCTGCCACGCGGGGCGTTTACAATCGCCACGGAAAGCGGCAGAAGCCGGCCTTCAGTTCCTCGGAGGATCGAATGGGGTATCGGGTCGCCGTCGTCGGCGCCACGGGCAATGTGGGCCGCGAAATGCTGAACATCCTCGCCGAGCGGGAGTTTCCCATCGACGAGATCGTCGCCCTCGCTTCCCGAAAAAGCCTCGGCACCGAATGCTCCTTCGGCGACCGGACGCTGAAGTCGATCGATCTCGACGGCTTCGACTTCGCCGGCTGGGACATCGCGCTCTTCGCCATCGGCTCGGACGCGACCAAGAAGTACGCGCCGATCGCCGCCAAGGCCGGCTGCGTCGTGATCGACAACTCGTCGCTCTATCGCTACGACCCGGCCGTCCCGCTGATCGTGCCCGAGGTGAATCCCGACGCCATCGTGGGCTACGCCGCCAAGAACATCATCGCCAATCCGAACTGCTCGACCGCCCAGATGGTCGTCGCGCTGAAGCCGCTCCACGACCGCGCCCGGATCAAGCGCGTCGTCGTCTCGACCTACCAGTCGGTTTCCGGCGCCGGCAAGGAGGCGATGGACGAGCTCTGGCTGCAGACCAAGGGCATCTATGTCCCCGGACAGGAGGTCGCGGCGAAGATCTTCACGAAGCAGATCGCCTTCAACGTCATCCCGCACATCGACGCCTTCATGGAGGACGGCACCACCAAGGAAGAGTGGAAGATGGTGGCGGAGACCAAGAAGATCGTCGACACCTCGATCAAGGTGACCGCGACCTGCGTCCGCGTCCCGGTCTTCGTCGGGCATTCCGAGGCGGTGAACATCGAGTTCGAGGACTTCCTCGACGAGGACGAGGCCCGCGACATCCTGCGCGAGGCGCCCGGCATCCTCGTGATCGACAAGCGCGAGGACGGCGGCTACATCACCCCGGTCGAGTGCGTCGGCGAGTATGCGACCTACGTCAGCCGCATCCGCCAGGACTCGACGATCGACAACGGCCTCAACCTCTGGATCGTCTCCGACAACCTCCGCAAGGGCGCGGCGCTCAACGCCGTCCAGATCGCGGAACTGCTCGGCCGGCGGATTCTGAAGAAAGGCTGAAGTCGCCGCGAGGGGCCCGATATGACGCCTCGCCGCTACGTTGGCTTCACGGTCCGACCGGCGGGATCGCCTTGAGGTAGGCGGCGATCGCCTGCCGGTCGCTGGCTTCGAGCATCGCCATGTTCTCCTGCACCTCGACCATCGAGCCGCCGACCGAGTCGAAGTCGGGAGTGAAGCCCGACTCGAGGAAGTAACTGATGTCGGACGCCGTCCAGTCGGCGAAATCGCCCGATGGGGTGATGTTCGGGATACGGCCGCGTCCTTCCGGGTTCGGCGCGCCACCGAGCCATCGCGAGAGGTCGAGCGCCCCGGCGAAGTTGCGCGGGGTGTGACACTCGCCGCAATGCCCGGGGCCCTCGACGAGATACTGGCCGCGTGCGATCGCCGCGTCGCTGGTGTCGACCGTCACCGCCGGCGCATCGCTGAGGAAGGCGAGTTTCCACAGCCCGACGCCGCGGCGGATGCTGTAGGGAAAGCGCAGATCGCTTGGCGGCGCCTTGCCGGCGACAGGCGGCAGGGTCCGGAGATAGGCCCAGAGGTCGGCCACGTCCGCCGGCTTCATCCGCGTGTAGGAGGCGTAGGGGAAGGCGGGATAGAGGTGGACGCCGCCGGGCGCCACGCCGCGGAGCATCGCGTTGGCGAAGTCTCCGACCGACCACGCGCCGATCCCGTCGGCCGTGTCCGGGGAAATGTTCGGGACGGAGAAGCTGCCGAAGTCGGTGGCGAGCGTCCGCCCGCCACCGAGCTTCAGGCGCTCGTCGCCCTTGGCGCCCTCGGCCGCATGACAGGAGGCGCAGCCGCCCGCCCAGAACCACGTTTCGCCACGGCTGGCGTCGCCCTCGGGGAGCGCGGCCAGCGTTGCCGCGGGCAAGCTCCGCGGCGCGGCGGCGAACCACAGGCCCGCCGCTCCCGCGATGATGACGACGATCAGCCAGCCGAGCGCCCGCACGCGCTCAGTTCTTGAGCCGGTACGTTTCGTGACAGGTCTTGCAGTTGCCGAGCACCGGCGTGATCGCCGCCTGGAAGGCCTCCTTGTCCGCCGGGCCGGCCTTGCCGGAGGCCTGCATCGCCGCGGCGACGTCGGCCGAGAACTTGGCGAGCGCCGCCTCGAAGCCGGCCGGATCCTCCCAGATCTTCGGGGCCGCGCCGCTCTTCGCCGGATCGGCGCTGCCCTCGGGGAAATAATCGCCGAAGGTGTGGGCGGTCGCGTTGAGCGTGGCGATGACCACCTTGGCGACCGACGGGGCTGTAGGGGATGTCTCCCTTGAGCATCCCGCCCGCAGCCGCTGCCGCGGCGCCGTTCGCGTCCATGATCGCCTGCCTCGCCGAGATAGGGTCGTCCGCGGCAAAGGCGGCGATCGCCGAGAGGCTGAGGGCTCCGAGCATGATCGGTAGTGATTTCATCTACATTCCCTTCTGCGCTGCCGTGGCATGTTGCATGACGGGGCCTTGCCCAATGGTCAACTCTCGTTGAGCGCGGTCAGAGGTCGATGAAGTCGCCGGCGGCGTGATCGTAGAACGCGAGGCTGCCGTCGCGGATGTCCTTCCAGACGCCGTGCAGCTCGAGGCGATTTTCGAGGACCGCGTCGCGCACGAACGGAAAGGTCATCAGGTTGGTCAGGCTGACGAGCACCGCCTCCTTCTCGAGCGCGGTTATCCGGGCCTCGTAGTCGAGGCCGCGCCCCGCAAGCGCTTCGAAGCCAGGCTTGAGGATTCGCAGCCACGAGCCGACGAAGCTCGTCGGAAGGTCCAGCGCCGGCGCAAGGCCGGCAAGCATGTCGTGGCAGCCGCGGACGCCGCCGCAGCCGTGATGGCCCATCACGATCAGGTGCTTGATGCCGAGCGCGATCACCGCGTATTCGACCGCCGCCGAAGTGCCGTGGGCGCGCCCGTCCGGTTCGTGGGGCGGCACGAGGTTCGCGATGTTGCGGTGAATGAAAAAGTCGCCGGGGCCTTCGCCGAAGATCTCGGAGATGAGCACCCGGCTGTCGCAGCAGGTGATGATCATCGCCTTCGGATCCTGCGCCTTCGCCGCCGTCTCCGCGTGCCGCGCGATCTCCTCGGGCGTCCGCCGCTCCTGCCACGCTCGGTAGCGGTCCACCAGGTTCGGCGGCAGCGGCCTTGCTCTCTCCATGACCCCTCCTCAAGCGCTTCGTTTACCGTGGCAGGATTCTCAGGTTTGTGTGCGCTGCGGCAAGCCTGTGCGTCAAGCTTGCCTTTACGCTTGCCCGCCATGGTGGCCTCGGGAAAAAGGGGGGACGGATCGCATGGGTGCGGAGCTCTATCAGTTCGCGGCGCACGAGAACCCGGAGTTGGACACCTCCAGGATCATCGTGCTGCGGCAATCCCTCGGCGACCAGCGTTGTCGCGAGGTCGTCGAGGAGGTGGTCTTCCACCTGACCGACCGGCTCGGGACGCTGCGCGTGGCGCTCGACACCGGCGACCGGGCCGCGGCTCAGGCGATCACCGCGCGCCTCGCCAGCCTGAGCGAGCAGGTCGGCCTTGCCGACTTCGCCCGCGTCTCCCGCGATCTCGGAGCCTGCCTGGCGGCCGATGATCGCATCGCGATGGGTGCGGTCGGGGCCCGCCTTCTCCGATTGGGTGAGGATTCGTTGTTCTCGGTGATCCTTTACGCGGATCAAAGCGCCTTGTAGCCTCCAAAGCCGACGCGCGGCCGCCCGCCGCCCGAGGTACATGGAATTCGCCTTGACGCTGTATCCGGCGCCCGATCCCCGGGCCATTCCCCTGCATGTCGTCTCGTCTGAAAGCCTGTCCGGCTGGCTGGAGCGTCAGGACGACGCGACCCGCGGCTGGATCGCGGCAGCTCGGCTTTGCGGCGAGCCTCGGGGAGACCCTGTGCCTGCCCGCGCCGGACGGCACGCTGCGCGGCGCCGTCCTCGGCTGGGGCACGGCGGAGGCGCGGTCCCGCGACCGCTTCCACCTCGCCCGCGCGGTCGACAAGCTGCCGGCCGGCCGTTACGCGCTCGCAGCAGAGGGGGTGGCGCTCGACCCCGGCCTCGAGACGCTCGGGTGGCTCCTCGCCAGCTACCGCTTCCAGCGCTACCGCAAGGGCAAGCCGGCCGCGGCCGAACTCGTCTGCCCGGAGGGCGTCGACTTCGCCCGGGTCAGCGCCGTCGCCGAGGCGGCCGCGTCGACGCTCGACCTGATCAACACGCCCGCCCGCGACATGGGGCCCGAGGCGCTGGAGGCGGCCTTCGTCGCGCTCGGCGCGGCGCACGGCGCCACCGTCACCGTCACCCGCGGCGCACGCGCGTTGCGCGCGGCCAACCTGCCGATGATCGAGGCGGTCGGCGCCGCCGCGGTCGAGGCGCCGCGCCTGCTCGATCTCGTCTGGGGACGGCCCGAGGCGCCGAAGGTCACGCTGGTCGGCAAGGGCGTATGCTTCGACACCGGCGGCCTCGACATCAAGCCGGCGTCGTCGATGGGGCTGATGAAGAAGGACATGGGCGGCGCGGCAACGGCGATGGGCCTCGCCCGCATCGTCATGAGCCTGGGGCTCGACCTGCGTCTTCGCCTGCTGGTGCCCGCGGTCGAGAACGCGATCTCCGCGCCCGCCATACGCCCGGGCGACATCCTGCCGTCGCGCAAGGGCCTGACGGTCGAGGTCAACAACACCGACGCCGAGGGCCGCCTCGTGCTCGGCGACGCCCTTGCCCTCGCGGACGAGGAACGGCCGGAGCTGATCGTCAGCCTCGCGACCCTCACCGGAGCGGCGCGCGTCGCCCTCGGCCCCGACGTGCCGCCCTTCTTCACCGACGACGATGCGCTCGCGGCCGACCTCGCCGCTGCGGCCACCGAGACGGCCGATCCGTTGTGGCGGCTGCCGTTCTGGGCGCCCTACGAGCCGCTGATCGAGCCCGGCATCGCCGATCTCGACAACGCGCCCTCGGGCGGCATGGCCGGGGCGATCACCGCGGCACTGTTCCTGCGCCGCTTCGTCACCGAGACGCCGCGCTACGTCCACCTCGACATCTACGGGTGGACGCCGCAGGCGAAGCCGGGCCGTCCCAAGGGCGGTGCCTTCCAGGGCGCGCGCGCCCTCCACCTGATGCTGGAGAGACGATTTTGCCCGGCGACCTGACGCGCTTCGCGGACCGCCTCGTCCCCGCCCGCCCCGATCTCGCGGCCGAGCATCTGCGCGGCAGGGTGGTGGCCTCGGCCTTCGCGGTGGGCCTTGCCCGCCGCGTGACCGCCCCGCTCCTCGATCTGACGGTGACGGCGGAGCCCGGCGCCACGCGCGCGACGCAATTGCTGCACGGCGAGACCTTCACCGTCTACGAACAGCGCCCCGACGGGCGGGCATGGGGGCAGGCGGCCCTCGACGGTTACGTCGGCTATGTCGACGCCGGCCACCTCGGGCCGGTGATCGGTACCGGCCGGCGCATTACCGCGCTCTGGTCGCATTTCTATGCGAAGCCGCTGGTTCAGGGGGAGGTCACGCACGATCTTCCGTTTCTGGCCGAGGTGCCGGTTGCGGGGACGAGCGGCGGCTTCGCCCGGCTCCGCGGCGGGGGCTTCGTGCCGACGGCGCATCTTGCGCCGGTTCCCAGGGACTTCGTGGCGGTGGCCGAACGCTTCCTCGGCGTGCCATACCTCTGGGGCGGGCGCAGCACCCGCGGCATCGACTGCTCGGGTCTCGTCCAGCTGGCGCTGCTCGCGACCGGGCGTGCCGCGCCGCGCGACTCCGACATGCAGGCGGCGCTCGTCGGCCTGGAACTCGGGGCAAAGACGCCGGCGCAGCGCGGCGACCTCGTCTTCTGGAGGGGTCACGTCGGCATGATGCGCGACGCCGAGACGCTGCTGCACGCCAACGCCTTCCACATGGCCGTCGCGGCGGAGCCGCTGGCGGCCGTCGTCAGCCGGGTCATGGGCTCGGGCGGCGGCGCGATCGTCACGCAACGCCGCCTGCCGGACTACTGAAGCAGGCTACTGCAGGACACGCAGGTCCGGGCCGCGCATCAGCCCGATGCCGACGGTCTCGGCGAGGCCGGTGATCGCCAGCGCCACGTCGGCCCGGACGATCAGCGCCGCGATCAGCACCGCTTCCTCGCGCGCGCCCTCTGCGGCGAGCGACACGAAGCGCGCGAAGACGCACTCGTCGCTGCCGGCGCAGGGGCAGTCGAGGGCATGGCCCATCAGCGGGCGGCGGGCGTGGCGGAGCGTGGTCTCCAGCAGCGCATCGAGTGCCCCGGCGAGGCTGACCGCGCCGCGTCCGTGCCGCCGCGCCAGTTCCTCCCGGAGGGCGGTCTTGCCCTGCGGTCCGCCGCTCCACATCCGCACGCAGCGGACTACCCGGCGTTCGAGCGGGGGAAGTTCGGAGAGCTTGCCGATCGCGGCACCGCCGGGATTCCTCTGGTGGGCGGTCATTTGGTCAGGATGAGCTTGCCCTGCCGCGTGATGCGCAGGAGGTAGCGCTGCCCGTCGAGGACGATCTCGGCGTCGTGTCCCCTCGCAGTGAGAAGCCGGGCGTCGTGGACCGGCCGCTGTCGGAGTTCGACCTGGGGGCGGACAGGGGCGGGTTCGATCTCCGACATCACGCCGAAGGAAGTCTTGGGAGGTGTAAACATGCCAGCGGCTCCGTGCTCGGGCTTCGTTCTGGCTCATCCGCCCGGGGGCCGGGTTCGGACTGGCTGACAGAATTGATGACAAAACTGGTCGGGAAGGTCAATCCTGATTTAAACGCTCGGAAATCCGCGCCCGGCGATCGGGTTCGACCGACGGTCGCGCGATCGTGTCGTTGTTCGCTGTGCCAGATCGAGCCGCCGCCCGCTCGCTGTGGTAGCATTCGCTGCCGGTCAACTCATCCACAGAAACGTGTTCCATGGAGATAAGCCCATGACCGATATCGCCACCGAAACCGTCCTGCCACCGCTTCAGGCCATTGAATCGCCGCACGACCGGCTGATCGACACCGTGACCGCCCAGCAGCAGGAGGTGATTGCCGGAGTCGAATCGGCGGGAACTGCCACCGTCGCCGGGATCGGCGTTGCCCACCTCATCTTCACCGACTTCGTCCGCGAGCGGATGCGCGAGGATCTCGAGACGCAGCGCGCGATTCTGCGCTGCCGCACCCCGGACGAGGTGCGGGCCGTGGGCTTCGCGCACCTCCGCACCGCGGTTGACCAGTACGGCCGCCAAGTGGCACGGATGTACGGACTCGGGACGACCCTGGCGCGCCACGGTCTCGACCGGCCGCGCCTCATCGTCCGCGGGGCCTGACCGGCCGCCCCGCCCGAGCCGCACCCCCGGCGGCCGGTCCACCCGCCGCCGCGAAACGACAGCGAGGAGTCCGCATGGCCGAGAAGACCACCACCCCCCGCACCCGCACCCGGCGTGCCCCCGCCAAGAAGGCTGCCGTATCGCCGGAGGCCGCTTCGGAAGCCGTGTCCACGCCGGAGCCGGAAACCGCCGCGGCACCCGAGCCGACGCCTGCACCGGCCGCGACCGCCGACGCGACGGCCGCCACCGCGATCGCCCGCGCCAGCGAGATGCTCGAGGCGAGCCTCAAGTCGATCGAGGACGCGGCCGCGCGCGCGACAGAGCGGATGAACGAGAGGATCGCCGCCAGCACCGCTGCCGCGGAAGCGATGGCGGCGAAGATCTCCGCCCAGGTCGAGCAGGCCGAAGGCACCCGCAAGGCCGCCCTCGCCGACGCTTCCGACCGCGTCGCGGCCCAGGTCGATGCGGCCGAGAAGGCCGCCGCGAAGCTTCAGGAGACCGTCGGGGCGCGGGTCAAGGCGGCGCAGGAGGCTTTCGAGGCGGGGATCGCCAAGGCGCTCGCCACCGCGGAGACCACGGCCGGAACCCTCGGTGAGCAGCTCGAAGCGCGGATGAAGGCGGCCGCCGCCGCCACCGAGGCGAGCTTCGCCCGGCTCGGCGAGCAGGCCGAGGCCCAGCGCGCGGTCGCCGAGCAGGCCGGCCAGCGCGCCCTCGCCCTCCACACCGACGCTGTCGCCGGTGCCGGGGCCGCCGGCGCCGCCCTCGTCGAGGGCTTCACCGAGGCCCGCAAGCGCATCGCCGACTTCGTCGCCGAGCGTCTGCGACAGGACGTCGAAATCCAGCGGCAGCTGCTTTCCTGCCGCACGCTCGACGATGTCCGCGACGTCCAGTCGCGCTTCTTCCGCTCCGCCGTCGACCAGTACACGTCCGAGGCAGGCAAGATGATGAAGCTCGGCACCGAGACCGCCGCGCGGGTGAAGCCGAAGGCCAAGGACTGACCCCTAGCCGTCACTGCTGCGAGCGCAGGGCGTCGCTTCCGGCGTCCTTGCGCCAAGCCTTCAGGATGGTCGAGAGCGGCCGCGGGATCGTGCCGATCACGTGGCGGCTCTGCGTCCCGAGCACCGGCCGCTGGCTGGCGGTGGAGGGGGTATCCTCGCGGAAGACCACGTAGACACCGCTCAGGATGATGACCGCCGCCCCGACGCCGGTGCTCCAGTTCGGCGTCTCGCCGAAGACGAGCGCGCCGTAGAGCACCGCCCAGAGCAGCTGGGAATACTGCATCGGCGCGACGACCACGGCGCTGCCGGAGCGATAGGCGGAAATGTGGAGCAGCCCGCCGCAGAAGCCGAGCAGCGCCATCGTCGCGAGGCCGCCGAGGTGGAGCGCCGGCATCGGCTGGTAGACGAAGCCGAGCAGGCAGCCCATCACCACGAAGTTCGCCACCATCGGGTAGAGGAGCAGCACCGCGGCGCGTTCTTCCTGACCGATCTTGCGGACGATGACCGCGGCCACCGCAGAGCAGACCGCAGCGACCAGGGCGGCGACGTGCCCGGCGGTGAGATCGGTGGCGCCGGGACGCAGCACGATGACGACGCCGATCAGCCCGACGCCGACCGCCGCCATCCGCCGCCATCCGACGGCCTCGCCGAGCACCGGGATCGCCAGGATGGTGATGAGCAGCGGCGCCGCGAAGATCAGCGCATAGGTCTGCGCCATCGGAAGCACGCTGAAGGCGTAGAAGACGCAGGTCGTCGAGGTCACCGTCGCGACCGTGCGCAGCGCCGTCCACCACGGGTGACGGGGGCGCAGGTTGCCGTCGACGCGGTCGCGCATCAGCATCAGCGTGACGATCGGGAAGCCGAAGAGGTTGGCGAAGAAGACGATCTGAACCGGCGAGTAGACGCCGCCGAGCAGCTTCACCACCACGTCGTGGGTCGAGTAGACCCCGAAGGCGCAGAGCGCGAACAGCGCCCCGCGCGTGTTGTCGAGATGCGCCGGGGCGAGGGCCGGGGCCTCGCTGCTCTCGCCCATCGCTCAGTGCCCGGCAGCGACGTTCGTGTCGAGGGCCGCCACGATGGCGTCGCCCATCGCGGCCGTCGAGACGGTCGCCCCGCCCTCCGGCCCGACGAGGTCGGCGGTCCGCAGCCCGTTGGCGAGGACGGTCTCCACCGCCGCCTCGAGCCGGTCGGCCTCGGCGCCGGCGTCGAAGGAATAGCGCAACGCCATGGCGAAGGAGAGGATGCAGGCGATCGGGTTGGCCTTGCCCTGCCCGGCGATGTCGGGGGCGGAGCCGTGGACGGGCTCATAGAGCGCCTTGCGGCGGCCGGTCTTCGGGTCCGGCGCCCCGAGCGAGGCCGAGGGCAGCATCCCGAGCGAGCCGGTCAGCATCGCGGCGACGTCGGAGAGCATGTCGCCGAAGAGGTTGTCGGTGACGATGACGTCGAACTGCTTCGGCGCGCGGACGAGCTGCATGCCGCCGGCGTCGGCGAGCATGTGGGTGAGCTCGACGTCGGGGAAGCGGGCGTCGTGGGTCTGCTGGACGACCTCGTTCCAGAGCACGCCCGACTTCATGACGTTGCGCTTCTCCATCGAGCAGACGCGGTTGGCGCGGACGCGGGCGAGCTCGAAGGCGACGGCCGAGATGCGCTCGATCTCGAAGCTGTCGTAGACCTGCGTGTCGATGGCGCGCTTCTGGCCGTTGCCGAGGTCGGTGATGGTCTTCGGCTCGCCGAAGTAGACGCCGCCGGTCAGCTCGCGGACGATGAGGATGTCGAGCCCCTCGACCAGCTCGCGCTTGAGCGAGGAGAAATCGGCGAGGGCGTCGAAGCACTTGGCCGGGCGGAGGTTGGCGAAGAGCTCGAGGTCCTTGCGCAGCCGCAGCAGCCCGGCCTCGGGCCGCACGTCATAGGGCACCTTGTCCCACTTCGGGCCACCGACCGCGGCGAGCAGCACGGCGTCGGCCGCTTGAGCCTTCTCCATCGCCGCGTCGGAAATCGCCTGTCCGTGGGCGTCGTAGGCACAGCCGCCGACCAGATCCTCCTCGACGTCGAAGGCCATGCCGTTGGCGCCGTGCCAGTCGACGACCTTGCGGACCTCGGCCATCACCTCGGGGCCGATGCCGTCTCCGGGAAGGATCAGCAGGGTCGGGCGGGTCATGGGGAGGCTCCGTAAGGGCTGGGGAGGGGCGGTTGTGCGGTATCCCCTCGGGGCGAGGCGGTCAAGCGGGCGCCGCCCGCTCGAGCACCTTCATCGGCCCCGCGAGCGGCCTCCCGTGCACGCGTGGGGCGCTCGATGGGGACCAGATCGCGGATGGATGGCCGATTTTCGCCCGCGGGAGCGGGGCGGCCGATCCGAACTCGGGACGTCTGCTTCCCCACTCGGCGACAATGGGCCGTGGAGGTCGAAGGGTCGCGCCCGGCTGGGTGCGGCAATCCAAGGCACAGTCTGGCGGAAGCGGTGGGATTCGAACCCACGGACGGCTTGCACCGTCGGCGGTTTTCAAGACCGCTGCCTTAAACCACTCGGCCACGCTTCCGGTCCGCTTCGGGCGGACCCCGTGCTTAGCGCCGGCGACGGAGGGCGTCCAGCGGCGGCTCCCCTTCCCCCCGGGACCGCACGACGCTAAATCCTTCGGACCGGTGGAGGGGTGGCAGGTTGGCGGACGGGGGCAGGCGCGGACCGAACCGAGGGGGCAGGGACCCCGCCGGAACGCGCGGCAGGGCCTGCGCCGCGGCCGTCGCCCTCGTGCTGCTGGCCGCCTGCGGGGGGCGCGAGCCGGAGGATACCGGGGGCATGCAGATCCGCTTCGAGGATCGCGCCG